>NZ_JBAFWQ020000001.1:0-81735 GCF_043195145.2 Roseixanthobacter pseudopolyaromaticivorans | reverse complement strand
CATCGCGCGAGCGCGCCAGCGCGTCGAACTCGTCAAAGAACAGCACGCAGGGCTGTTTCCGGGCGAACTCGAAAATCTTGCGGACATTGCCAGCCGTCTCGCCCAGGTAGGACGAGATCAGCCTATCGAGCTTGACGAGGAACAGCGGCAGACCGAGCTCGGCTGCAAAAATCTCCGCGCACAGCGTCTTGCCGCATCCCGGCGGGCCGCAGAACAGAAGCTTGGATCGGACCTTGAGGCCGTGACGCCGGATCTCGTCGGCGCGGCGAAACTCTTTGACGAGGCCGAGCAGCACCCGCACGTTCGTCGCCCCGAGCACGATATCATTGTGCGTGTGCTGCGGTTCAATCCGCTCGATGAAGTCGGCGGCTGCTTCGGGGAACGGAAGCAGGGGCGCAAGCGCCTTCGGACCGCTCGGCCGGCTTGGGCCGGCCTCAAGGGTCTTGCGCAGGCTGCGCGCCAGCACGCGGTTGTTCTTCTTTTCCTCTTCGCCGATGATTTGCTCCGCTACGGCCCGGAACTCATCGTCCCGACCGTAGCTGGCCAGCAATTTTTTCATCAACTCCCCGCGGGCCATGGCTCTGCTTTACTTTCTCCTGTTGGGCGAATCATAACCGCAAATGCAGCGTTTCACGATGGGGTTACTGCCCGATTTAAACAACGCAAATCACCATCGTCGGGCGACATCTAAAGCACCCCCCACGCCCGATACCTGTCTCTGCCGGTCGCCTCCCGCAGACCGAGCTCCCCGACCAGGTCCTGGGCGGCGCGTGGCGTGATCCTCAGCTCCTGCGCGATCATGCCGGCCGAGACGATCGGCCGAGCCAACACATAGTCGATCAGCGCCGGCAGCCGGGAGGTGGAGCGGCGGCCGGCGAGCTTGCGGGCCAGCAGGGTGCGGGCAGTCTGCCAACGGTCGTGATCCTTGAGACCGGCCTCGGCCGCGGCCGCGATCGCCTCCAACTGAACGGCGAGGCGGGAGGCCGCGTCGCGTGGCCGCCGCCGCTCGCGCGGGATCGCTTTGAGGCCGTCATGGAGGCAAGGCAGGTGCGAGCGCGCCTTTCCCCGCGCCCGCAGCAGCGCGGCGGCGAGCAGCCGGCCGAGCCATGGCGCGTGCTGTAGCGGTTCCAGCGCGTGCCACGCGTCGGCGGCGATCGCCGTCGCCAGCGCCGGCGGCAGGTTGCGTGTCTGGTCCACGACCGCTCGCCATGCGTCGAGACGTTCATCTTCGTCCCAGTCGAGATCGTAGACCAGCGGGTCTCGCTCGGGTCGCTTCGGGCGCCGATCGGTTGTCTCGCCGGCCAGCGTGCGGTCGGCTTGGGCGATCGCGGCGTCGACGGCCGCGAAGATGTCGGCCATCCGGTCGTCGGCTGGGGCCACGCGAAACCGCTCGGGCGCATCCGCCTCACTGTCTTCGTCTTCGCGATCGCGCACCTCATCCTCTTCCTCATTCCGGTTGCCGCGTTCCTCCTCCCGGTCGCCCTGCTCTCCCCTGCCCCGCAGCCCGGCCACCGACAGCGCCCAGTCGGGCTTGGCGTCGGCGATGCGCCGTCGCGTTCGCAGAACGGCGTGGGCGCGCGTGAGCTCGTGGGTCGGGGCGCGGACGTCCATGCCGGCGTCGTGGAGGACGAGATCGTCGAGATGGACGAGCTCGCCTTCCAGCCACAGGGCGGCAGCGGCGTCTGAGAAGTGGGTCCGGGCGATCCAGCCGTCGCGGACCGGGCTCCTGGCCAGCCGCTCGTCGAGGCGGGCCAGCGCGTCTTCGGCCGTCGCGAGCGGGCCGGCGATCTGGCTCCAAGGTAGCGGATCCGGGATCTGGTAGGCGGAGGGCAAGGTCTTGATAACCTTAACGTGAATCGGTGAAACGGAAGCTATCACGGCGTTGGCTTCCGTCATAGCGATGCCTTCTGGCGCATGCTTCTCACTATCGATAACTGTCCCTTATCGATAGTGTTGGACATGGATTCGCAAATCAGCGATTCTGAGCTTCCTCAGCCCGGCAAATCACGCCCGCCGGGCCTCCGATCGACGAGAGGACGACCCGCTGGCAGCCCCCTCCCCTCCTCCGAATGCCTTTTACCGTCGCCGGCGTGCCGAGCGGTCCTTACTCGGTCCGCGGCACGCTTCGATGCGGCGCGCGGGTTGTGACCTCCCCGCGCGCGATCGCGACGAAGCGGCGCTTGACCTCGGCGAAAAGGCCCGGCGTCAGCGCGCCGTAGTAGCCGCTCTCGGTATCGATGTTGCGCAGGTCCGGCCCGGGCCAGGCGAAGCGGTTGCTCTCGGTCAGCACGATCCACGAGCGCTCGGCGTCGAGCCGCAGACGTCCCTTGACGTCGGCCGGGATCTCGATCGCGTCGGCCGGATTCACCGGCGGCGTGTGGGTGATCGGCAGCACGCGCACGATCGGCGCGCCCTCCTCCGTCGTCATGACGATCGCCAGCACCAGGCAGGGCCGGTCCTTGTCGCCCTCCTCTCGGCCCTCGCGGTGCTGCCAGTCCCACAAATAGGCGTAGCGAAAAATCCAGCCGACGCGGACCTCAGTCGGCAGCATGCTTACCGGCTGGGGCGGTGAGTTGCGCAGGGTCCGGCGTCAGTTCGGCCGTTTCGACCGCCTCGATCTCGGCGTCACTCAGATCAACCGTGCGCTGGACCCGGCGGTCGCGCTTCGACAGGCGAACGAAGTCCTCATAAGCCATCAGCACGGTGCGCGGCCGGCCATTCTTGGTGATTACCACCGGCTCGCGCACGGCGGCATCCTGGTAGGCGCCGAAATTCTTGGAGACTTCGGCGGCGGTCACGGTGGAAGCCATGATCGGTTCTCCTTTGTTCCGGAATATACGGAAATCCCGGTAATCCCGCAAGAGGCCAATCAATGACCCCTTCTCCCGTCCGCCTGCCCGATTCGGCCTCGCTGGAAGCGGTCCTGGCGGGGCTCGACCCGACCTCGGCCGACGTCGGCCTGGTGGTTGCCCTCGCCGCCGCCTTCCCGGGCTTCGATTTCAGCGTCGCCCACGTGGACGACGACTACTGGCGCGACACGCGCTCGGTCATCTGGCCGGACGGCACCCGCGTCGGCGAGCTCCGACCGTGGATGACGGCAGAACTCGCCAGGGACGGCGGCGACGTCAAGGCGACGTGGGCGCGCCTGAAAGACACCGGCCTGCAGATCACCGAGTGGCGCGGCACCAGTGCCTTCGTCTTCGCGCCGACAGGTTCCGCAGCCGCCGACTACATCCAGATCGCGCTGGGCCGCGAGATCGAGTGGCGCGCCGGTTCCATCGTCGATCCGGATTACCGGCCCTGGGGTGAGCAGGAATTGCTCGACCCGAGCTGGCCTCGCCGGGATCCCCTGCCCGACACGGACCGACTCGCTGGCCCGATCTACCGCCTTCTCGATCGCGCCGGCGGCGCGTTCATTCACATCCGCAGCTTTCTAGACCGTTGCGGCCGCGTCGAGCACGAGAAGCGCGAGGCGAAGCGGCCCGAGATGGATCGGCGGGTCATCCGCGAAACCATGCCCAACGGGACGACGCGCGAAACCCCGTTCCTTGAGCTGGTGCCGGACTATTTCGAGTTCGTGCCGCGCGAGGTGAGGTTCTTCCGGGACTGGGAGGCATCGAGTGCGGCCGGGCAGCGCGTCTTCGCGCACTGGGCGCTCGACGCTCGCGATTACACCCACAAGGGCGAGCGTGAAGTCGGCTTCATTCCTCGCCCGTTGAAGATGCCGGGCGAACGCTTGCTCATGACGCCTGAGACGACCGTCCATCAATTGATGGATCGGATTGAGGCGATCGATCGCGAGATCGCCCTGCCCTTCGGCTGGTTCTTTCTCATGATACACGGCCACTGGGTCGACGCCGATGTCGGCCTCGCGATCGCGGACGCCCTCAAGGCCCAGCGCGTGCGGCTGCCCGATCCGGACGCCGCCGTGCTGCTGCGCTGGGCCGCGCGGACCTACGGCTTCTGAGGGACGTGATGGACGATATAGTCAAAGTCCGAGCACTCGACGCCGAATCGCAGCGCGCCCTCGCGCTCGACACGCTGTCGGCCATCCTGCCGATGGACCGGCGCGATCGGCTCGCGCAGCTGCTCACCGACGACGACGTCGCGACTCTCAAGCACCTCGCCAAGGAAGGCATGGGCGAGAACAGTCTTCGCGCGCTCACGTCGGATCTGGCCTACCTCGAAGCTTGGGCTCTCGCGGCCACCGGCGAGGCGCTGCCGTGGCCGGCGACGGAAGCACTCGCGCTAAAGTTCGTCGCGCATCATCTATGGGATCCCGCGCAGCGCGCGATCGACTTACGCCATGGCATGCCAGCCGACGTCGCTGGCGAGCTGCGCGCCGAGGGCCTGCTGCGCACCGAGGGACCGCACGCGCCGAATACGGTGAAGCGGCGCCTTGCAAGCTGGGGGACGCTGCATCGCTGGAAGGGGATCGAAAGTCCGCTCACCGCGCCAAGTCTTCGTTCGGCCGTGCGTCTGGCTGTCCGCGCTTCTCCGCGGCCGCGCCGCCGTAAAAGCAAGCGCGCCGTGACGCGCGACGTCCTCGACCGGCTGACGGCGACTTGCACGACGGATCGGCTGGCCGACACGCGCGACCTCGCGATCCTGCTGCTGGCGTTCGCCTCCGGCGGGCGGCGGCGCAGCGAGGTGGCGCGGCTGCGGGTCGAGCAGCTGAGCGACGAGCCCGGCGTTCTGCTTGATCCGCTTGATCCGAATTCGCCGACGCTGCCGTGCGTCTCGATCCAGCTCGGTCGCACGAAGACCGGCGACGCCGATGACGAGCGTAGGGTGTTCCTGGTCGGCCCGCCGGTCAAGGCGTTGCGGGAATGGCTCGACCGAGCTGATATCCGGAAAGGCGCGATCTTCCGCGCGATCGACCGTTGGGAGGCGCTCGAGGAGCGCGCGCTGACCCCGCAATCGATCAATTTGATCGTCAAGCGGCGTTGCACGATGGCTGAGCTCGACCCCAAAGACTTTGCTGCGCATGGATTGCGGGCGGGATATCTCACCGAGGCGGCGCGCCAGGGCATCGGCTTGCCGGAGGCGATGCAGCAGTCGCAGCATCGGTCGGTCCAGCAGGCGGCGAGCTACTACAACGAGGCGGAGCGCGCGCAGGGCAGGGCTGCCCGGCTCGGTGTGTGAGTAGCGGCTGATGAAATGAGTGGCTTAAGTTGTCCGCGTACAACTCGACGCAGGCCAACCCCCCTCAGGCTTCAGCCGCGTCTGTCTGGCGCGAATATAGCCGGGCGCGCGCGCAAACCAGCGCCGATAGTAACGAACCGAGCGGTAGCGTCGAACGCTCCTCAACTCGCCCCGCCCGTGCGTTAAGTTGTCCGCGTACAACCCAGCCACATGAAGTGCGACGGTTCGCGCAAGGGCAAAATATACGCTCCGCAGCGCGCCAAACCGAATTCCGCTTTGGTGGAGATCACTCCGTTAACTTCTCATTAACCCATTAGTCCTTGCAGCAACGAAAGAATCGGGCATAACTTGGGTTCAACGCTTTTTGGGCCAACCTGCTCAAAAAACCGCAGATGCAGAGAAACCGATGCCCGCTACGCTTCTGCCGAAAGACAATGCGCCTCGCGATCTCAGGTCGTTGATCAACGCTGATGCGGCGGAGCTGTCAATGCGGCTTCGCGCGAGGCAGCTTGAGGACTTTCCCCCCGAGGCGAAAAAGACGTTGCGTCCGTTCTCTCCATCCGAGGCGGCGCGTTTCATCGGAATAGCCGACGGCTATCTCCGTCAGCTCGCCTCTGAAGGGAAGGGGCCCGATCCCCTTCCCAATGGGCGTCGAATGTATTCGCTTGAGGATGTCGAGGCGCTACGTCAATCGCTCGACGCTTCTGGCAAGGGCGGACGCCGCTACACGCCTCGCCGCAGCGAAAATGAGAAGTTGCAGGTCCTCGCGGTGATGAACTTCAAGGGGGGAAGCGGCAAGACGACGACATCGGCGCATCTGGCCGAATACCTCGCCTTTCGCGGATATCGTGTGCTGGCTATCGATCTGGATCCGCAGGCGAGCCTGACGGCACTCTTCGGATTGCAGCCCGAACTCGACGTCGCCGACAATGACACGATCTATGGCGCCATTCGGTACGACAGCGATCGCCGCGAGATGGCCGAAATTGTGCGGGCCACATACATTCCCACGCTTCATTTGATCCCCGGTCAACTCGAACTGATGGAGTTCGAGCATGAGACGCCGAAGGCGTTGATGACGCGGCAGGACGGCGGCCAGATGTTCTTCGCTCGCATCGGTGAAGCACTGGCGCAGGTGAGCGATGCCTATGACATCGTCATCATCGATTGCCCGCCGCAACTCGGGTTCCTGACCCTTTCGGCACTCTGCGCCGCGACAGCTGTACTCATCACAGTCCATCCTCAGATGCTGGACGTAATGTCGATGTCCCAGTTCCTGAACATGACAGCTGGCTTGCTCGACGTCGTCGCCAATGCAGGCGCGGCGACTGACTACGACTGGATGCGTTATCTCGTCACGCGATACGAACCGAGCGACGCGCCCCAGACCAAATTGGTGGGCTGGATGCGCTCGATCTTAGGTGAACGAGTTTTGACCCATCCGATGGTCAAGAGCACGGCCATCGCCGATGCCGGATTGACCAAGAACACACTCTACGAGGTCGATCGGAAGGGCTTCTCCCGTCCGACCTATGACCGTGCGATTGAATCTCTCGACCTCGTCAACGGTGAGATCGAGGGTTTAATCAGGCAGGTCTGGAAGAGGGTCTGAGCATGGCTCGGAAGATAAGCTTCGACCACGTGCCCAGCGAGCCACAAGCGTCGCAAGAACCTCCAGCGCGACTGTCGGCCAACCAGGTCCGGCCGCTTCTGGGCCTGGACCGGCCGCTCAAGCAACCGGGCGCGCTCGGTGCGATCTCGCAGAACCTCGGCGGCATCAAGGAGCGAGCGGATCGGGCCGACGAGTTGGAGAGACAGCTGCTCGAGGGGCAGACGATCGTCGAGCTCGATCCGGCCCTCGTCGACGATTCCTTCGTACCGGACCGCATGGAGGCGAGCGCGGCCGATGAGGCGGCGTTCCAAGAGTTGATCCGCGAGCACGGTCAAAACACGCCGATCCTCGTTCGCCCGAGCCCGGAGAATTCAAGCCGCTTTCAGGTAGCCTTCGGGCACAGGCGCCTACGCGCTGCCCGCTCGCTCGGAAGAAAGGTGCGGGCGGTGGTCCGCGCTCTGAGCGACGAAGAGCTGGTGGTCGCCCAAGGCCAGGAGAACAGTGGTCGAACCGACCTGACCTTTATCGAGCGAGCCCGCTTTGCCGCCCGACTCGAAGAGCGCAAGTTTTCGCGCGAGACAATCATGGCGGCGTTGAACGTCGACAAGGCTGCGCTATCGCGACTCATTGCGGTTGCGACCCGCGTCCCCACCGAGGTCGTCGAGGCGATCGGCGCCGCGCCTGGCTATGGCCGCGTTCGATGGCAGGAGTTGACCGATCTCCTTGATGGCGACGGCAATCGACACCGCGCCATCGCGCTTGTGAAGGAGGAAGGGTTCGCTGACCAAGACAGCGACAAGCGGTTCGAAGCACTCGTCGCAGCGTTGGGCACCAAGGCGGCGCGGGCGCGGGCGGAAAGCTGGTCGGCGGCCGACGGCACGCTCGCAGCGAAGGTTATGCGAACCGGCAAGAAGCTCAGTCTGACTTTCGACGACCGCGTAGCCCCGCAATTTGGCGAATTCGTTCGCCAGCACTTGCAAAGGCTCTACGACGAATACCGCGCCGCGTCCGGCGAGGACTGAAGGAACACCCACCCGGAATGAGCCGGCTGGGCAGGTGCAATCTGGCTCAGGAGAAACCTAGGCAAAAGAAAAAGGCCCCCGAAACGTCACCGTCCCGGAAGCCTCTGTCTTAGTTTGGCGACTGATAGAGAATCACTTCCGCGAATCGCAGTCAAGTGTCTCGTGCGAGACGGCGCCGTTTTGGCGAGCAGATTTCCTTTGCCCGAACGAGGCAAAGACATGGAACCTTATCAATCAACGACGCCCTTCGGGCGGCGATCGCTGACGCTCGCCCATGTGGCAACACAGATCGTCGCGTCATCCCGGCCGCCTGAGAAGGTCGTGCACAAGTGGAAGATTTTCCACGCCATCTGCAGGGCACGGCCGAGCCTCGGCGTGACAGAGCGAGCGCTGTCGGTCTTGAACGCGCTCCTCACCTTCCATCCCGAGACGGCGCTGACGGGCGAGGACGACCTTGTCGTTTTCCCCTCGAACCAGCTCCTGTCACTGCGCGCGCACGGCATGCCGGCGTCAACGTTGCGACGCCATCTCGCGGTCCTGGTCGACGCGGGCCTCGTCATCCGCCGCGACAGTCCCAACGGCAAGCGCTACGCGCGCAAAGGTGCGTCCGGCGAGATCGAGCTGGCGTTCGGATTCGACCTCTCGCCGCTTGTTGTCCGCTCGGAGGAATTCGAAAGCCTGGCAGCCGCCGTGGAGGCCGAAGCGCGCGCCGTTAAGCTCGCGCGGGAACGCATCACGCTGTGCCGGCGCGATATCGCCAAGATGATCGCGACCGGCATCGAGGAGGGCGTGCCGACACGCAGGGGAG
The DNA here is from genome assembly GCF_043195145.2 of Roseixanthobacter pseudopolyaromaticivorans. NCBI lineage: Bacteria > Pseudomonadati > Pseudomonadota > Alphaproteobacteria > Hyphomicrobiales > Xanthobacteraceae > Roseixanthobacter > Roseixanthobacter pseudopolyaromaticivorans. The sequence continues at coordinate 73,148 of NZ_JBAFWQ020000001.1, read as the reverse complement.
GGCAGGGACCCGCGGACTGGGCGCAGATCCACGCCGGCTTCCGCTCGATCGTCGAGGGGATTCCGCGCACCGCGACGCGCGCGCAGCTGGAAGCGGCGGCCGAGGAGCTATCACAACTGGCCGACGACGTCCTCAACCTCCTGGAAAGCCACATCAAAACACACGATATGAGCGCCAATGAGTCCCGAAATGAGCGCCATATACAGAATTCAAATCCAGACCCCTTAATTGATCTTGAACCTGGCTTTCGAGGAAGCCGGGCGGCGAGGGCGGTGCCAGAACCCCAAACGCCGAGGATTGCGGAAACGGCCTATCCGCTTGGAATGGTATTAAACGCTTGCCCGGACATCTCCGACTACGCCAAAGGCGGAATTTCGAACTGGCGCGACCTGCTGGCGACCACGGCCGTTGTGCGCTCGATGCTTGGGATCAGTCCCAGCGCCTGGGAGGAGGCGCAAGCCGTCATGGGCGAAATGCAGGCCGCGGTGGTTGTCGCGTGCATCCTGCAGCGCGGCGCGGCAATCCGCTCCGCCGGCGGCTATCTGCGCGGTCTGACTGAACGGGCCAAGGTCGGTGAATTCTCGCTCGGCCCGATCCTGATGTCGCAAATCAACGCACAACTGCGCACGAAGCGAACCGCATGATGGCGCGGGCGATGTCCGAAAAGGCATGCCATCTCCGATGGTTCGATGGTTCGATGGGACGTGGGCGTCCCGCGCCGGTGAGGTCGCAGCCGCGGGGCGGAGCTCGGGTTTCGCGCACCCGGCGTTGGTGCGACGGTCCTGCCGTCGAAGCCGTCGCAGGGCGGTTCGCCGCTGCCGCTCGATCCGGCCATGGCTGATTTCCATGGTCGACCCCGATCCGTGCGGCGCTTCCTCGCTGACCCACGATCCTGGATGGGCAGGCATCGACTCGCGGTTTTCCATAACTCGAAATGGGGCCGGCGCGTGGTCCAGGTAGCACGACGACGATTGCTCCTCTCTACAGGTCGGGCGGCGCTCCCGGTTGCATGGCTGGATTCCTATGGCCGTCGCCGGCACGGCGGGCCCTACGCCCGAGAATTTTCCCCTGCCGGATCACCCCGCGAGCGGGGCCCCCAACCGGCATTCCTCGCGCACGCGCCTGCGGCGCCAAAATTCACGGCCTGACGGGACGCAGCGCTGCGCTCGCCCTTCGCCCGCGTCTCGCGGGCTTCGGCTCTGTGCCGTCTTCCCGGCCATGACGGATCGCCATCGCAACGGGGCGCCGCCCCACAAGATGGAGAGAGACTATGCGCAACATCGCCGAATTCACCCTCATCGGCCACGTCGGGACCATCAAGCAGGTCGGCAAGACAGTCCGTGTCACCGTCTGCGCCAACTATCCCTTCAAGGATAAGGGCGGCGAGTGGAACGACGACCAGCACTGGAACGAGGTCACGATCTTCACCAAGTCGATCCAGGGCTACGTGAACGAGCACGTCAGCAAGGGCGACCTCGTCCACGCGCGGGGCCGCCTGCGGCAGAACAGCTACGAGCGCGACGGCAAGCGGACCTACACCGTCGACCTGATCGCCCTGGAATTTGGCCGCCTCGCCCAGGCCGTTGAGCGCTCAGCCGCATGACCGATCCAGTGGGGAGGCGAAAGCCTCCCCACCTCTTCCATCGATCTTGAGCAGTTGGTCGCCGCATCGATCGCCGGCGCCGTCAGGAAGGAAGCTTTCGCGATCGCGTCTGACGCGCCAAGGCGCGATCGGCGCGATTTTTCTTGCTGATCGCCGACGTCAACTCGTCGTAATCGACACCGCTCTTCTTGAGCGCGCGCCGTGCGTCCGACACATCGAAGCCGAGCAACTCAAACACGCTCATGTTGAGGCTCGAAGCGATCCTTTCGATCGTACGCAAAGTTGGATTCCCGATGCCGCGGACGATCGTATAGTAGGTCCCGCGTGCCAGTCCGGTCTTCGGCAGGAATGCTTCCATGCCGCCATTTTCGATCTCGAGCTGCTGCAGACGGATGGCCAGCATCTCATTCAGCACCGAATGATCGACTGGCTGAGGCTTGCGAACAGGCGACATGGCGAAAGGGCTTTCGGACAAAACTCCGCATCCGATTCACCATACATTACGTCTGAAGTCTAGTATATTGGACGTTGTCAATCCTACCGTAAATTCTTTGAATATGCGCTTCCCTTCATCGAGCCGATTGAGTCGCCCTCGTGCCGACGGTCCGAGGTCCGCTTCCGCAACAAGGTCAGAGGGTCGACGCCCGCTCGTTCCGCGATGAGTTCAATGTAACTAAGGCTTGGATTCGCTGCTGTCGTCATCAGGTGGAAGTAGCTTGATCTCGGGATCCCTAGGCTTTTCGCGAACTCTCCACGGGTTAGCTGTGCTTCGAGACGCAGTGCTTCGAGCCCCGACTGAAACGCTCCTATGAGCAAACATCCCTTCGCTGCGTGATCTGCTTTGCGTCGGCATGACTTCTCAGCCATGAGCCTTCCCTCCGAACCATGATCCGAACGATACCCATGCGGCCGCAGCCTACATATTGGACGGCCGACTAACATTCAATATAATGTACTGATCTGATTCAACCAGGAGAAGTGCGTTCAGACAAAGAAAAACCCGGCAGAGCCGGGTCTCTCAAGAGGGTCAGCGGGCTGGCGACGGCAATCGCCAGCGAGGCCTCCAAACGCAAAGGCATCTTAGCTCGCGCGATCCGACAGTTCAAGAGACTCAGCGTTTTCACGCCACGGTCTTTGTTTGCCACGCGCTCTCGCAACGAGAGGACGCGAATGCAGATGCTTGGCTTCAATCCTATCGCCCCTTTTGGATGCGGCGCGCTGTCCCCGGCCGCGCTTCGGATTCAACGCGACGTTCGGCAGTGCCAACCCGGCAAGGCCTGCCACAAATGGAAGACGTTTCGCCACGCATGCGAAGCGAAGGCCGCCCTTGCCCTTTCCGACCGCGCGCTGACCGTCCTGAATGCGCTGCTGAGCTTCCACCCGGACACGGTGCTCACGCTCGGGTCCACTGATCTCGTCGTGTTTCCATCAAATCGCGAGCTCTCGCTACGCGCCCACGGCATCCCTGCGTCGACCTTACGTAGGCATATTGCCGCTCTTGTGAAATCGGGTCTTATCCAGCGTCGGGATAGCCCAAATGGCAAACGCTACGCTCGGCGCGCAGCAGGCGGCGACATCGAGCTGGCATTCGGGTTCGATCTCAGCCCGCTCGTGGCGGCTGTCGACGACCTTGCGGAACTCGCCGCTCGCGCTGTCGAGGAGCGACATGTTCTCGATGCGCTGCGCGAGCAGGTCACGCTCGCGCGCCGCGACATCGCAAAGATGCTCGCGCTGGGTGTCGAACGGGGCGTCGATGCCGACTGGCCAGCACTGCACCACGAATTCCTGGGGCTGATCGACGGCCGACCACGCACGCCGTGCCGCGCTGCCCTCGAGCCGCTCGCCGCGGCGCTGGTCGAGCTGTCGGGGCGGATCCTCGAAATTCTTGAGAGTCATATCGAACCCACAAGGCCAATACGCGAACCGTCCGCAAATGCGTCCATAGCAACGAACCCGACGCCGAAAGCCGGCGCCGAAAGCGCCGGCAATGCATTCCAGCCCGACATCGAGCGCGATGTCGCATCAGCAGTCCCTGTCCGGCTCGTCGCCGACACGTGTCCTGATTTTGTGGACTACGCCCGCCACGGGCTACGAACGATACGGGACGTGGTGGACGCCGCCGTCATCGTGCGCCCGCTTCTCGGCGTCAGCCCAAGCGCGTGGGAAGAGGCCTGTGCTGCAATGGGGCAGGGGCCGGCGAGCGTCACCTTGGCGCTGATCCTCCAGCGCGGCAACGGCATCAAAAATCCCGGCGGCTACCTCAGGACGCTCGCCCGACGTGCGGCAGCCGGCCAATTCTCTATCTGGCCTATGCTGATGGCTCTCCGCGGCGCGCAACGTGGAAAGGATCCAGCAGAGATGAAGACACCTGCAGGACCTTCCTTCCCGGACGACAGCGCGTAGCAGCGATTCGTGCTTCGTGACGCCTCTTTCACAATGGCGACTACGAGTCGTCGGCGGGCGGCAATCGACCGAGCCGCTTGAAAAGATCATAGAGGGCGCGGTCGACAATGCGCAGCGGCTGCGTGCGTTGCTCGGCGGCAAGCTGGCGGAGCACCAGGTCGATTGGATCGGGAAGGCGAAGCGCGTAGGGCCGCGACGAGGCGCGTTCGCCATAAGCCTCGAACGGATTGCGCTCGCGATTTCGTGGTGGCCGCTCCCCTCGCTTGGATGAGATAGAATTGGCGGCTTGCGATGGCGATCTGCCTGGCGCCGGCGCCGGCGTAACGGGATCGTCGTAGGCAGGAGTGACGACCACGGGCTGAAGGACAGGTTTTTGAGAGGCCGGCGCGACTGCGCGCTGGGCGCGGAACGCATCGCGGGGAAGGGGAGGCCGGTCAGACTTCTCGCTGGGAGCTCCGTCGCTCATGCGACCGGCTCGCCGGTCGCCGCGCCCTGGCTCGCTGCGAGCAACTCGCGGACGACCTGATCGGCATTGTAGCGGGCCTTGCGCACCGACTCGTCCCTGTCGCTCATCTGGTAAAGTGTTCCGAAGCCGCTTGTCATCGTGCGGTAGGTCACACGCCGGTAGAGCGCCGTCGAGCAGACCGGCACGTGCTCGGAGTCGAGGTAGGCCACGACCTCGCGGAGGGGTCGCGTGTTGCGGTCGAGGCTGTCGTATTCATTGAATAGAACCCGATGCTGGCTCTCGGCAGCTGTGCCGCGGCGGCGTGCTGCTCGAGATTGCGAAGGGTCCGCACGACCTGCGACGCATCGAACGTATGTACCTTGCACGGCAACACGACGAGGTCGGCCCGGAGCGCCGACTGGATCAGTACCTCGCCGTAATAGCCGGGCGTGTCGATCACCACAACGTCGTAACCGGCCAGGCGTTCGACGGCTTGAACCAATGCGGATTCGTCGGGGGCGCGGACCAGATCGACGCCCTGCGGGCTCAACCCCCGCGCGACGGAGGAAGCATGCCACTGGTATGAAGAGCCCTGCGGATCGGCGTCGACGATCGCGGCGGAGTAGCCATGCTTCGCGAACTCACCAGCGAGAATGATCGCAACCGTGGTCTTGCCGCTCCCGCCTTTTGGGTTCGCCACTGCGAATATACTCGGCACCGTCAAGCCCTCCGTCGCTCGCTCTAACAGCAATCAACATACATTATAATATACATATGGCTGTGCTGCAATTCGTCATTCCGGAAGTACCGGAAAGCCTTGATGCGGTGTTCAGGTAATGCGTTGATACGGCATTGTCGTTCTAGCGAGTTGCCGTAGTACGTGATGTCGCCAATGCGGTGCTGGCGGGAGCGCATTCGTGCGGTAGTGCATTATTGTCGGAGCAATGCGTTGCAGTGTTGCGCCGTTACGGTAATTCGTCATTGCGGTCTTAACGGGGCGCTGTGCGCCAAGCGGGCCTTCGGGTTCAAGGGACGGCTGTCCAGACGCGAGCGCTCTTCATGCGCGAAGTCTTACATACGGTTTAATAGATATTGGTTGACAAGATACCGGTTTGTGGGCCAAACCGGGGGACGGCTGCTGAAGGCAGCCGAAGGGCGCTGACGCGCCTTCGTGGTCATCGGGTCGATGCCTACGCCTTGGCTCCGGCCTAACGGCCGCCGAGCCTTGCAAACGGAAGGGAAGGGGAGAGCCGATGGCCCGCTCCGCGAAGACACCACGACGCAAGCCAAGGCTCCGGACCGAACTGTCGGAGCTCGATGAGCAGCGGCTCCAGGAAGCCGTCGCGCTGTTCGGATTGCCCAAGGCCGAGGTCGTGCGCCGGTTGATCCGCGCATCGGTGCAGGCGGGTCCTGCCCTGTCGGCCGAGAATACGCGCGCCGTCGTCCAGCTCGCGAGCCAGGTCCGCATGGTCGGCCGAAACCTCTCGCAGGTCCTGCGCGCCATCCACCGCGGTCAGGCGGTGCGCATCGAGGACACCGAGCCGGTCTGGCGTGGCCTGCACGAGATCGTCTCGGCGATCAACGACGAGCTCACCGAAATGACCGTCGCCTATGGGTCCAAGCTGCGGCGTGAGGTCAGGCTGACGTTGCCGGCCGAGCTCTTTGGTCAGGAGCCGCGATGAACCGGGATGCGCAGATCGCCTGGTGGGTCGAGCAGGTCGAGGCCGCGCGTCGCGCGGTCATTGATGCCGGCGAGACGCGGCGCCGGCGATCCCCCGGTCTCGATGACGAGGTGCGCGCCCGTCGCGGTCGCGTGGCGCCGCTTCCCAAGGCGCCGACCGCGCAGGAGATCATCCGCGGGACGACGATCACCGGCGGCCGGGATGAAGAGCGGACGCGGTTCCTGCCGACCGCCGCAGGCGGCGGCGGAGGAGGAGGAGGGGCGTCTGCACCGTCGGGCTCGAAACCCGATCAGGTCGCAGGAGGCGGCGGTCCTGGCGGAGGAGGCGCGCGCGCGGCGGGGCAGGGCGAGGCGGTCGGCCGGGCTCGTCAGCTGGCGGCCGGCTACCAGCCCGCTGTGATCAAGGTGGTGTCCTATGCCCGTGGCGTTGCCCGCGCGACGGCGACCGGCCAATATGTGCAGCGCGAGGATGTCGCGCTCGAAACGTATGATGGGCGGATCCTCGCCGATCGCGAAGCCGTCGCCGACGAGATCAAGGCCTGGTCGAGCAACTTCGCCAAGCGCGCCGAGAGCCACGACGTCGGCGCCGTGCGCTTGTCCCTGAACGGTGTCGCCGACACGCCCGAGGGCAGGGAAACCTACGAGAAGGCGATCGCGGCGGGATTCGAAGGCCACCGGTATGCTTATCGCCTCGACGTCGCGCAGAAGGGCGAGCTCGAAGCGCGCATCGTCACCGCAATGGCTGGAGCGGGCAAGGAGCGCTTCCGGGTTCGGGGAGAGCGCGTCGGAGAAGAGGGCAGGGGCTTCACCCAGAAGCGGCTCGATCTCGCATCCGAGGCGCGTGCAAAGGAGCGTATCGTGGCGGCTACCGGCCTGCCGCCGGACGCAATCGCCATCGCTCCGGGCGCCACGAGCCATGGCCGCGACGGCGTGACCTATCGGCTGAACAAGCTGATCGAGAAGGGGCCCGCGATTGACGATCGTGGCCGGGCGATCACCAATGTCGCCGAGACCAGGACCGCGGCGCGAGAATGGGGACCGACGCTACGCTCGCAATCCTCGCGCGATACCATGCATCTGATCGTGTCGGCGAAGGCCGGGACGGACGTTGACGCACTGAGGCGGTCTGCCCGCGCGTTCCTGCACGATCGTTTTGCCGATCACAAGTTCATGTTCGGCGTCCACACCGACAAGGAGGCCGACGGCCATGTCCACGTCCACGCCGTCGTCGCCGTCAAAAGCGAGTCCGGGCAGAAGCTGCATCCGGGTCGAGAGACCTTCAGCGAGTGGCGCCAGTTCTATGCCCAGCATGCGCAGGCGGAAGGTCTCAAGATCGTCGCGACATCCGCACGCGAGCGCGCGTCGTCGCAAAGCTACGGCCCGAAGGACAAGGCGATCGTCGAGGCGGCGGATCGTCCGCGGCCGACACGCGAGGCACGCGATCGCGCCTATGCCGCGGATCCAGCCAATCGGCGGCTCATCGACAATGCCCGGCAGCGGATCGCGGTCGCGCGGACAAATCCAATTCGCCTGCCCGTGACGGCGCAGGACCTGAAGCTCGTGAACGAGGGCGTTCAGGCCTGGCGGACGGTTGCGGCCGAGCAGCCGGCGAACCCGCAAGCAAAGGACATGCTCGAGCGCCTGCTCATGGCCCAGACGGTCGGGTCTATCGTGCAGACGATCGGGAAACGCGTGGAGCAGCTGACGAAGGAGAACTCGACCATGGCAGTGACATCGGAGCAGATGGCAAAGGATCTGCGCCTCATGAACGACGCGGTGTCGCGAACGAGCGACCTGCTGGACGGCGAGACGAAACAGCAATTTCGCGAGGCCTCATCGCGATATCTCGAGACGCTCGCAAACCGCGTCGACCTGCAGCGAGCTTCAGAACACGGCATCCAGCAGATGACGCGCGCCGAAGTCGAGGCGATCGCCGGTGCCAATGCCGACAGGCTCATCGAGCGGGCGAGCGGAATTCAGCAGCGTGAAGAGCGTGAGGCCGCTGCGGCCGCGAGATTGGCAGATCGCGCGATTGCCGCTGAGCGTCGGGAGGAAGCCACGGTCGGCATCGACCCGACGACCCAGCGCGAGCTCCGCGCCGAGCGGGCGATCGTCGCCGGCGCGCAGAAGTCAGCAGCGCAGGAGACACGGGAAGCGGCGGCGGCGCGCGAGGCAGCAGCATCGCTCGCGCAACATCCGGCCGACCGCCTGTCGCCGACGCTGCTTCAGACCGATGCGCTCGCGCAGCTGCGTGCCGAACAAGAGCAAATCATTCGTGAGATCGAAGCCAGCGAGGGGGCCCAGGCTCAGTCGACGAAACCGCAGCGGATGACGTAGTTGTCCAGAAACGTCGAACGTCACCGGGCCTATGGTGTTCTCGCGCCTGGCGCCGCGGCAAGGTCCAAAATTGGCGACGAGACCTGCGAGACAGCTCGGGCCAAAACACGGGATTGTTCGGACTGAGCCGCGAGACGATCGCAAAGATGTGCCGGTCCTCGATTCGGCTGGCTGCTCGCGCTCGAAGCCGGTCGAGAAGCCGGCTGCTGGTGGGGGTGCCGGACGAGATGAGACGGGAGACTATGGAAGCTCCGCCCCGTAGAAAGCCTCGCCCTGGATCTGCTCGCCGAGCTCGTCGAAGATCATGAGTTCGCAGGCCCGGCGACGCTGTCCGTTCAGATCGGCCTCGTAGATCACGTTGAGCTCTCGTCGGACAGGATCCCATGTCGCGCGGTCGAGTGTGAACGCAAGCGTGGTCAGCTTGTCAAGTGCCGAACGCCAATAGGCGGCGAGGGCGGTTTTCCCCTCAATGCGAGACGAGCCGACATATTTGGCTGCGACCGGACTGACGAAGACGGCATCGTCGCGGAAATGACTCAGTACCGCTTCAACGTCGCGTCCGTTCCATGCGGCGATCCAGCCCTCGGCGAAAGCCATCATGGCGGCTCGCGTCATCACCACGTGGTGCCGTATAGGCGCCACAGCTTCTGGCTCGTCTCGTTCGCTCATGCGCTACGCCTCGCGATCCAGGAGCCCCAGAACAGGCTCGAGAAGAAGAGACGCGGCTGCTCGAAGCCGGTCTCCGCGAGAAGGCTTTCGACCGCAGCATCCGACCCGGGCGGATCAGCGCCTTGCAGAATCTTGCCGCGCTTCACCTCGACCTCTTCCGGTGAAGCGCCCGCCATCCGCCACCGCTCGCCCCAGGCCTTCAGGAAGAGCAGGTTTTCGGCATAGGCGCCGCGATTGCAGGCGAGAATGAGCGTACCGCCGGGGTGAAGCCGCGCCGCGACCGCGCGCAGCAGAGCAAGCTTCGCCTCGCGTCCGCGAAGATGATGGAGAACGCCGATAACGGTCACAGCATCGAAGCGGTTGTCTACCGGCAGTTCGTCGACATAGCCGGAGTGCCAGGTCGTCAGATGGCTAAGACCGGCGGCCTCGACGGATGCAATGGCCCCGGCCAGCATCGGCGGGGAGGGATCGACCGCAAGGAAGCGCCAGCTCGGCCGAAGCTTGCCGGCGACGAGGATCTCCTGCGCCGTTCCGCCCGCGCCGACGACCAGGATCCGTCGGTCCAGGCTCTCGCCGAGATCCGCCGACAGGAGACAGGCGGCAAGCTCATGGCAGGCGTCGTAGCCGGCGAGCGCGATGCGGCTCTGCTCAGCATATTCGCCGGCGCGCGTGGCGTCGAATTTGGCGGCGGATGCGGTCATGATCGTCAGGCTGCCGCGGCTTCGATCAGCGTGATGTCGAGCAGGAACGAGCCGTCCGGCTCGATCGCAAAATGCGCTCGCGTCTCGGCGGATGCCGCCGCTTGAAGCGCCCGGATTGCCTTGACGTTGTCGGCAGGTGTCCGCATCCGCGCCGTCCAGACCGGGAAGTCCATCCGCAATTGCCAGCTTCGGGACGAAGTAACGGCGAAACCGACGCGATGCAGCGCCGCCATCCATTCGCTCACGCTGTAGTCGCGCACATGCGAGGTGTCGCGCAGCAATTCGACGGCCTGCAGATGGGTATCGAAGAGCGCCGGCCCGGGCGAGCAGGCGTCGATGAAGACGCCCGGCGCGCCGGGCTTCAGCACGCGGCGAGCCTGCCGCAGGCCGCCGTCGAAATCCTGCCAGTGATGTGCCGAGTAGCGGCAGGCCAGGAAGTCGAACGTGGCATCCGGAAAGGGCAGGCGCTCAGCCGGCGCCTCGACGGTCTCGATGTTGGAAAGCCCCTTCTCGCGCGACGTGGCCGTCACGGCCGCCAGCATCTCGCCCGAGAGGTCCGCGGCGGTGACCCGCGCCGCGTGGCGCGCCATCAGATAGGAGACATGGCCGCCACCCGTGCCGAGATCGAGGGCATGGTCCGACCGACGCTTGGCCACAATGGCTTCGAGCGCCTCGAGGTCTGCGCCCTGCGCATGCACGGCGCTCTCGACATAGGCCTTAGCGCGTGGCCCGAACTGGGCCTCGACGACGCTGTCATGATGGTTTGCCATGGACGTTTCCTGCGACGATTGCCCCTCAGGATGCCAACGCTTTAAAACTGTTACAATATAGAGCTTTATCCTATTATCATTCCCGCCATGCTCGGATCCGACCAACGCCGCCTTCTCGGCGATTTCGTACGCGCCCATCGTGAGCGCGTCAGACCTGCCGTTGCGGCCGGCCGCCGCCGGACACCGGGCTTGCGGCGCGAGGAGCTTGCAGCTCTCGCAGGCATCAGCATCACTTGGTGCGCCTGGATCGAGCAGGGACGTCCGGTACAGGCCTCGCCCGAGACGCTGGGGCGGTTGGCCGAGGCCTTGTCGCTGACGCGGGCGGAGCGCGCCTATCTGTTCGAGCTCGCCGACCGGCTTGATCCCGATGATTCTGCCGGTCTCGCCGAGGCGGCGCCGGCGTCGCTGGTCGCTGCGGTCCAGACCTTCGCGCATCCGGCCTATGGTCTCGATCGCCTGTGGAACGCCTGTTGCTGGAACAAGGCCGCCGCCAGCCTGTTCTGCGGCTGGCTCGATGGTGACCATCAGCGCAACCTGCTGCGCTTCGTCTTCATTGAGGACAAAGCCCGCTCGCTGATTCCGCAATTGCAGGATCGCGCGCGCCGGCTTCTGGCGGAATTTCGCGCCGATTTTGGCCACACTTTTCGCGATCCCCGAGTCAAGCAGTTCATCGACGGGCTCAGGGAGGAGAGTCCGCTCTTTGCGCGGCTGTGGAATGATCAGGACGTTCAGCATCGGATCGGCGGCATGCGCACCTTCGATCATCCAAAGCGCGGGCGGCTCAGCTTCGATCAGCACAGCTTCAGCCCAACGGAACGTCAGGACTTCAAGCTGGTGCTGCTGGTGCCGCACGCATCGCCAAGCCGACGATCGCGATCGCTTTCGGGCCCTCGATGATCGCGGTCGGCCGGCCTCATCAGTGGCGCCGATCCGCCACCGCCTCGATCACGCGATCGCGGCGACTTCGCTCGCCGGGTAGTCGATGTATCCCTTGTTCTTGCTGCCGAGCTTGCCCATGCCTCTGGCGATTATGCGTGCGCCTTCGATCGATATGAGGCGCGGATGCGTCCCTTTGTCGATCTCAACCAGGCATTGGCTTTGCGGGACCCATGGAGACCCGCGGCGGACCATATGTTCGACTTGGCGAAGAATGCCATCGAACTTCGGCCGGATACATGATCCGCTGAGGGCTGCTGCTTGCGCGTCGCCGGCGATCGGGATGAGAGTTGCGCAGTCATGCGCGCTCAACTCCTCTTGCCATCCCAGCACTTGTGTTCGCCCAAATCTCCGGGCAGATTGAGTTCGATGGGAATGGAGTTCTCCCGAAACCGCCCGTGAGGGCTGATGACTCCTACCGCGGAAACCGCGGTAGGAGTCCGTCTGGATCCTGCCGCTAAGGCGAGCCAGTTGCTCGCCTCAGAGAGGATCGAGCATGTCTTTCACAAACTGTCTTCTGATCATGATCGGCGGCGCTATCGGAACGCTCGCGCGGTATGTCGTGTCGGTTTTGGCGCTTCCCGTCAGCAGCCAACTGCCTTGGGGCACCATCTTCATCAACGTCAGCGGTTCGCTGGTTATCGGGTTTTTCGGCACGCTGACGCTGGCTAGCGGCCGCTACCCACTCTCCGAAAGCCTGCGCCTATTCGTGATGATTGGCCTTTGCGGCGGTTACACAACATTCTCCTCCTTCAGCTTGCAGACGCTCGACCTCATGCGATCGGGCGGCATGATGCGAGCGGCAGTAAACGTCGTGGCGTCCGTCGTCCTTTGCATCGGCGCGGTGGCGGTGGGCCATCTAATCGCTTCGCACCTCAACAGCGGGGCGCGCCAAATCGCGCAGATCGCCATCGAAGAGGAAGCCTGACCCGGAAATCCTAAGACGGCAGGGGTTTCGCACAGCCTAGGCTCCCCGCGCATAATCGGATGGATCGAGGGCAAGGGGCGGGCCGAGGTCATCCCTCCATTCGGTGAAAATTGCCCATATAGGGCTTTGGGTTTCACCTAATATGACCTCGACAACGCTGTGATGTGTCGAGATCTTCTAGAATAATGCGCCCCGTATCCTAGCAATCACTGTTTGTTTATCGTCGCTTCCACGCGTTTAGAGCCTGCGACAGCGTTGCGACCCTGCTCACGAGCAGTGACACCACACCACTTCTATTGCGACGGCGCTTTCGCAATGTTTTGTGAAATGCTGATCGGACGCGCATCGAACTGAGGAAAACGTTGATGACTGACAAAATGAAGCTCGACCTGTCGGTCATCCTGCCCGGTATTCCGGACGCGGCGGATGCCTGCGTCTCGCGGCTTTTGGAACGGCTTCGCGGTCGCGACGGCGTCGATGACGCGCATGTCTTGCCGGCGATCGGCGATCAGTCGCCACAACTCTGTATCCATTATGACTCCGACCTCCTGTCACTGGCCAGGATAAGGGAGCTCGCAACCGGCACCGGGGCTCAGATCAGCGCGCGATATGGCCATGCGGTCCTCGATCTTGGTGGCCCGGTCCACCAACGGCGTGCGCGCATGAGAACGGCGGTGCGAAATTCGTCCACGGTAGCGGCGGCATGATGCGGCTGCGGGCGGCTTAAAAGTCGTCCAGTTTTCCCTTTCTGCGGCAGCAGGGAGGGCGTGGGGATTTACAGCGTGGAGCTATATCTGAGAGTTCGTCAGGCTTGTGCGGAGGGCATGAGCCAGCGGGAAGCGGCACGGGTGTTTAATGTGTCGCGGGACACGGTTCGGAAGATGATGTCGTTTTCGGTTCCGCCCGGCTACCGTCGAACGGTCGAAGTCCGCCGCCCGAAGCTCGATCCGTTTATCCCGATCATCGAGGGGTGGTTGGAGGCTGACCGGATCATGCCACGCAAGCAGCGGCATACGGCGAAGCGGGTGTTCGACCGGCTTCGCGATGAGTGTGGCTTCACCGGCGGCTATACGATCATCAAGGATTACATCCGGGAACGTGAGCGACGTGGCCAGGAGGTGTTCGTGCCGCTGTCGCATCCGCCGGGCCACGCTCAGGCCGACTTCGGCGAAGCCCTGGTCCGGATCGGCGGGGTCGAGCAGAAGGCACACTTCTTCGTGCTGGACCTCCCGCACAGCGATGGCTGTTACGTCCGGGGTTATCCTGCAGCGGTGGCCGAGGCCTGGGTGGATGGCCATATCCATGCCTTCGCGTTCTTCGGTGCGGTTCCCCAGTCTGTGCTCTACGACAACGACCGGTGCCTGGTGGCGAAGATCCTGCCGGATGGAACCAGAAAGCGTGCCTCGCTGTTCAGCGGGTTCCTGTCGCACTACCTGATCCGGGATCGCTATGGCCGGCCGGGCAAGGGCAACGACAAGGGGAATGTCGAAGGCCTGGTGGGCTACTCTCGGCGCAACTTCATGGTGCCGCTACCGGAGTTCGCCACTTGGGACGCGTTCAATCTGTGGCTGGAGGAGCAGTGCCGCAAGCGTCAGCGCGCAGTCCTGCGCGGCGAAAGCGAGACGATCGGTGAGAGATTGCAGCGTGACCTTGCTGCGATGCGCGCCCTCCCGGCGGCGCCGTTCGATGCCTGCGATCAGGACAACGGCCGGGTCTCGTCGCAATCTCTGGTGCGCTACAAGACCAACGACTACTCGGTGCCGGTTGCATACGGCCACCAGGATGTCTGGATCCGGGGCTATATCCATGAGGTGGTGATTGGCTGCCGGGGCGAGGTGATCGCCCGCCATCCCCGATGCTGGGATCGCGACGAACTGGTCTTCAACCCGATCCATTACCTCCCGCTGATCGAGCAGAAGATCAATGCGTTGGATCAAGCCGCCCCGTTACAGGGCTGGGACCTGCCGGAGGAGTTCGCCACCTTGCGCCGCCTGATGGAGGTGCGGATGAACCGACAGGGTCGGCGCGAATATGTTCAGGTCCTGCGGCTGTTGGAGGCCTTCGATCTGGCGGACGTGCGGGCGGCAGTGCTCCAGGCTCTTCGGATGGGGGCGCTCAGCTTCGATGCGGTGAAGCATCTTCTCCTGTGCCGGGTGGAGCGTCGTCCGCCGCGACTGGACCTCGACTGCTATCCCTACCTGCCGAAGGCGATGGTCGAGAAGACCAAGGCCGGGTCTTACATGCGGCTGCTGTCGGATGATGCGGCATGAGTGATGCCCCGGAAATCCTGCTCGCCCATCACCTCAAAGCGCTGAAGCTGCCGACCTTCCTGCGCGAACATCAAAAGCTGGCCCGCCAATGCGCGGCGGAAGGGCTGGACCATGTCCGATACCTGGCACGGCTTGTCGAACTCGAACTGATCGACCGGGAAAGGCGAATGGTCGAGCGGCGCATCAAGGCCGCGAAGTTCCCGGCCGTCAAAAGCCTGGACAGCTTCGACTTTGCGGCCATTCCGAAGCTGAACAAGATGCAGGTGCTGGAACTGGCCCGGTGCGAATGGATCGAACGGCGCGAGAATGTCATTGCCCTCGGCCCGTCCGGCACCGGCAAGACCCATGTCGCCCTCGGCATCGGGCGGGCCGCTTGTCAGAAGGGCCTCTCGGTTGGCTTCACCACCGCCGCAGCGCTGGTCAGCGAGATGATGGAGGCCCGCGATGAGCGCCGCCTGCTGCGCTTCCAGAAGCAGATGGCCGGTTACAAGCTTCTCATCATCGACGAGCTCGGCTTCGTGCCCCTGTCGAAAACGGGTGCCGAGTTGCTGTTCGAACTGATCTCGCAGCGCTATGAGCGCGGATCGACCCTCATCACAAGCAATCTGCCCTTCGATGAATGGACCGAGACATTCGGCTCGGAGCGCCTGACCGGCGCACTGCTCGACCGATTGACCCACCACGTCAGCATCCTCGAGATGAACGGCGAAAGTTACCGCCTCGCCAACAGCACTGCCCGCAAGCGGCGCTGATCAAGATCCAGGCATCTTACAACTACTGGCCCTGACGGGCCAGCGCGCCATGGCACGCGCCAGCTATGTGGGAAGCGCGCGCGCCATGGCGCACATCCTCACCAACTGGCCTGGTTTTGCTCCGCCGCCGTGGTCGACTTTTGCGCCGCCGTTGACACCGGCGCCGCAGCCGGCATCTCGCTCGCGGCGATCAGCACCAAGCCTGCTATGGCAGCCGAGTTCAGCTTCAAGGTCGCGACGGGGCAATCACTGACCCAGCCGATCAATGCGCGCCTGGAGCAGGCATGCAAGCGGATTGAGCAGGGCTCGAATGGTCGCATCGAACTGAAATTCTTCCCGGCAAGCCAGCTTGGCACCGACACGGACCTCATCACCCAAGTACGATCCGGCGGAATCGAATTCCTAAACATCGCTGGTTCGGTCATCTCCACTGTGGCGGCCGGAGCCGCCATAACGAATGTTGGCTTCGCCTTCTCCGATTACGACCAGGCTTGGCGCGGAGTCGACGGCCCTGTTGGTGTCTACGTTCGCGCACAGATCGAGAAGGCAGGCCTTATTGTCGCTGCCAAGGCCTCCGATAACAGCTTTCGCCAGATCACGTCGGCATCGAAGCCGATCAAAACACCCGACGATCTAAAGGGATATCGGATCCGGGTACCAGTCTCGCCAATCTTCACCTCTCTCTTCTCGTCACTTGGCGGGAATCCGACATCGATCAATTTCAGCGAGCTTTACACGGCGCTTCAGACGCACCTCGTCGACGGCCAGGAGAACGGGCTAGTCGCGATTGAGGCTGGGAAGCTTTACGAAGTCCAGAAATACGTCTCGGAGACGAACCACATCTGGGATCCCTTCTGGCTCGTAGCAAACCGGCGCGCCTTTAGTCGGCTGCCGAGCGATCTCCAGGCGATCGTTCGACGAGAGTTCGACCAAGCCTCGATGGAACAGCGAGACGACGTTGCGAAGCTGAACGGAACTCTCAAGGCGCAACTCACGGCGAAGGGCCTGACCTTTGAAAGTGCCGATAAGGACGCTTTCCGAAAGGCCTTGACGCAGGCCGGCTTCTACAAGGAGTGGAAAGGCAAGTTCGGCCCCGAAGCGTGGAAGGCGCTGGAAGAAGTGACGGGTCCCCTAGCATGAACGCCGTGGATGGCACCCACGAGGCAGCCCGCTCGGAGTTGGCTCACCATTCGGTTTGGGTTCGCGTCGGCGAACATTGGCTACGCCGTCTGGTGGAGGTGCCCGCCGCCCTACTTGTGATCGCGGAAGTCGTAATCCTGTTTGCCGGGATTTGCGCTCGATCCCTCGGACATCCGATCATCTGGTCGGACGAGCTCGCGTCCCTGCTCTTTCTGTGGCTTGCAATGCTCGGGTCTGTAGTGGCAATCCAGCGCGGGGAGCACATGCGCCTAACCTTCGTGGTTGGGTCCATGTCCCCGCGCGCGCAAGCCTGGTGCGAGACGCTCGCGGTCGGTGCGGTTTTCGTCTTCGTCATCCTGATGCTTCATCCGGCTTACGACTACACGGATGACCAATCCTTCGTAGAGACGCCCGCTCTGGGCTGGTCGGGAACGGTAAGGGCCCTGGCAGTTCCGGTTGGATTCGGACTGGCGCTCCTTAGCTGCACGCTCCGGCTGGCGCGACATAGTCTCGCTGATCTCGCGAGTGTCGCAGGCGTCCTCGGAGTGTTGGCCGTCGCGCTCTCGATAGCTTCTCCCCTGCTCGCCGGCTTGGGCAATTGGGCACTTCTCGTCTTTTTTGTTGGTCTGCTGGGGGTTGCAGTAACCGCGGGCGTTCCGATCGCCTTTTCGTTCGCTCTCGCCACCTCTGCATACCTTCTGACCGTCACATCAACTCCGCTTACAATCGTCGTCGGCCGTATCGACGAGGGCATGAGCAGCCTCATGTTGCTTGCTATCCCGCTCTTCGTCCTTCTTGGTCAACTCGTTGACGTGACCGGCATGGCTCGCGTGATGGTGGAGTTCCTGGCGTCCCTGCTAGGCCATGTGAGGGCTGGGATGTCGTACGTGCTGCTGGGCGCGATGCTTCTGGTGTCTGGCATCTCTGGCTCGAAGACCGCGGACATGGCCGCGGTCGCCCCGGTGCTTTTTCCCGAGATGCGTCGCCGCGGCATGCAAGACGGCGAGTTGCTGTCCCTCCTCGCGGCCTCTGGCGCGATGAGCGAGACGATCCCGCCCTCGATCGTGCTGATTGCGATCGCATCGGTGACGGGCGTCTCCATTGCGGCTCTGTTCACGGCAGGGATCCTGCCCGCGATCGTGTTGGCGCTCGTACTCGCGCTGGTAGCGCGTTATCGCGCCGGCAAGGATGATGACCGTGTCAAGGTAACCCGTGCCCCTTTGTCTGTGGTGATGAAGAGCCTCGTCGTGGCCCTCCCGGCCTTGCTGCTTCCGTTTCTCATCCGTACCGCCGTCGTCGAGGGCTTCGCCACCGCAACGGAGGTTTCCACCATCGGGATCGCGTATTCGCTTCTTCTCGGCCTCGCGGTGTACCGCGGCGGCCTTAGCTGGCGCGCAGCAATACCAATGTTGGCCCGTACGGCTTCGCTCTCGGGCGCCATCCTGTTCATCGTGGGCGCTGCAAGCGCCATGGCTTGGGCCCTCACCCAATCCGGGTTCTCGCACAGCCTCGCACACGCGATGGCAGCAGTTCCGGGCGGCCAAGCCGGCTTCCTGCTCGTCTCGCTCATCGCCTTCGCAGTGCTAGGCAGCCTCCTCGAAGGCATCCCGGCCATCGTTCTGTTCGGGCCCCTTCTTTTCCCGATCGCAAAGCAGTTCGGCATCCACGAAGTGCACTACAGCATGATCGTGATCCTCGCGATGGGTATTGGCATCTTCGCGCCACCATTTGGCCTCTGCTACTATGCGGCCTGCATCATCGGGCAGGTTTCGCCCGAGTCGGGTATGCGGCGGATCTGGATCTATCTCGGCGCGCTCTTCGTGGGGCTGCTAGTTCTCACCTTCGTACCCTGGTTCTCGATCGGCTTCATCTAAGGCGGCCTCTAGCCGAAGCACCGGCTGCATCGCGGCATGCTGGGGCTCGTCGGCACCATCAGAGATCCGGCATCGTCTCGTCAACGTCGAAGAACCCTGGCTGCCCGTGCAAGCTCCAGCCTCCGAACTGCCGAGCCCGATTGAATCACGCTCGGCTCGAACACGCGAGGTTTTTGGAGGTGTGCAGCTGGCAGGCCCGGCGTGCCCTGCGCCCATTTGACAGCCAAACAACTCCGCTCATATCATCCAGACATGGACACATCGTCCATATTATGGACAGGAGGCGGCGCATGAGCGACACACAGCTAAAAGCGGACCCGGCAGAAGGATTGGATGCTGCCACGCTCAAGCGCATGCCCTACCAGTTCGCCCAACCTCGGGAATGCTTGCCCGACCTGGTGGTCGCCCCGGCGGTTCCGGTCGACGAGCGCATCTGGGTGCCGCAGGCCGAGAACGTGTGGTTTCGGCCTCTCTGCCTGAACGTGTCGTCAGGCTACTGGATGAACCTTCTGAAAGTGCGGAAGTCGGGCATTCTCAGCCGACATCGCCACCCGGCCCCTGTCCACGCCTTCGTGCTCAAGGGAAGCTGGCGCTATCTGGAGCATGACTGGATCGCGACCGAGGGCTCCTATGCCTTCGAGCCCCCGGGTGAAACCCACACGCTGGTCGTGGACGAGGGCGTGGAGGAGATGATCACGCATTTCCAGGTCAACGGATGCATGTACTACGTTGACCCGTGGGGACGTCACACCGGATACGAGGACGTCTTCACGAAGATCGACATGTGCCGCAAGCATTTCGGTGAGATCGGCCTCGGCGCAGATTACGTCGACCAGTTCATCCGCTGATGGCCGAGTCAGCTCGCTTCGATCTCGCGGGTCGTGTTGCCGTCGTGACGGGTGGCGCACGCGGGATCGGCGCCGCCATCGCCAAGGCGCTTGGCCGTTGCGGGGCAGTTCCAGTGATTTGGGACCGCGACCCGCTGGCGGACGGCGGAAACGGCATCGCGGTTGATGTCACCAATGCGGACTCCGTCTCGTCGGCCCTCACCAGCACCCTGCGCCAACATGGTCGGGTCGACATCCTCGTGAACAACGCCGGTTATGCGGGGCTCACGACCCCAGTCCTCCAGTACCCCCTCGACGAGTGGCGCCGCATCCTGGACGTGAACCTGACGGGCACTTTCCTGGTGTCCCAAACCGTGGCGCCGATCCTGGTCGAGCGGGGCTGGGGCCGCATCGTCAACCTCGCTTCCCTGGCGGGCAAAGAGGGCACGCCGAACGCAAGCGCTTACAGCGCGGCGAAGGCCGGGGTGCTCGCATTGACCAAATCGCTCGGGAAGGAACTCGCGAGAACCGGCGTCCTGGTCAACGCTATCGCACCGGCTGCCGTACGCACCGCCCTGCTTGAGCAGATGAGCCCGGCGCATGTGCAGACGATGGTCGACAAGAGCCCCATGGGCCGCCTCGGAGAACCGGATGAGGTGGCCGAGCTCGTGCTGTTCCTCTGTTCCGAGAGCTGCACCTTCAATACCGGATCCGTGTTCGATCTATCCGGCGGGCGCGCCACTTATTGACCCCATCAAGCAAACACTAGTCACAAGGGAGGAACGAGCATGCAGACCGGCAAAACGGCGCGGCTCCGCAGCATTCAATGGATCGCAGTGGCCTTTCTGACCGCCGCCGGTATTATCAACTATGTTGATCGGTCTGCGCTGTCCATCGCCAACACGGCAATCCGAGACGAGATGAGCCTCACGCCTGCCCAGATGGGCTGGCTTCTGTCGGCGTTTTCGCTGGCGTACGCCTTCTCACAGCTTCCAATCGGGGCCCTGTTGGACAGGCTGGGCTCGCGCATCATGCTCGGCGCCGGAATGTTCTTCTGGTCGCTCGCTCAATTGGTCTCTGGCTTCGTCGGTTCCTTCCAGCAGTTCCTTGTGGTGCGTGCGGTGCTTGGCTTGGGCGAGGCGCCCCAATTCCCGGCTGGCGCTAAGACGGTGAGCGAGTGGTTCAACGTCCGCGAGCGGGGCACGCCAACCGGCATCTTCGTGGCGTCGTCCTGCATTGGTCCATGTATCGCTCCACCCTTGCTGACCGCGCTGATGCTGCTCTTCGGCTGGCGCTGGATGTTCATGCTGACGGGGGTGGCGGGCATTATTGTCGCTGTCGGTTGGTACCTCCTCTACCGCAACCGCAACGAGGTCGCTCTGCTGCCCGAGGAGATCGCCCATCTCGACGAGGGTGGCACAGCGGAGCCGGTGGCGCGGAGCATGACCCTGGCCGAGTGGCGCGGCTTGTTCGCCCACGGCACCACCTGGGGCATGATCCTTGGGTTCATGGGCGTCATCTACATGGTCTGGCTCTACTTGACTTGGTTGCCGTCCTACCTTGAGCACGAGCGCGGCTTGAGCGTGGCGCGGACCGGCTGGGTC
Source organism: Roseixanthobacter pseudopolyaromaticivorans (assembly GCF_043195145.2). NCBI lineage: Bacteria > Pseudomonadati > Pseudomonadota > Alphaproteobacteria > Hyphomicrobiales > Xanthobacteraceae > Roseixanthobacter > Roseixanthobacter pseudopolyaromaticivorans. The sequence continues at coordinate 52,208 of NZ_JBAFWQ020000001.1, read as the reverse complement.
GTGGCTGTTCCCTACATCTTCGGCACCTTGGGCATGCTTTCGGCCGGGCAGGTCGCCGATCGGCTGCTCGCTCGCGGCCTGAGCATCGTCAACAGCCGTAAATGGCCGGTCTGCATCGGCCTACTCGGCGGCGCCGCCTTCACGGTCCCGGCGGCTTACACCCCGAGCGTCACGCTGGCGGTGGTCTACATCTGCCTTGCGATGTTCTTCATCAATCTTGCCAGTGCGGCGGCATGGACGCTGGTGAGCGTGATCGTGCCGAAGCGGCAGGTTGCATCCCTGGGCAGCATTCAGAATTTTGGCGGCTACTTCGCCGGCTCCTTCGCGCCTGTGATCACCGGTTACATCGTCGAGGGCACGGGCTCTTACGTAAACGCCCTGCTCGCCTCCGCGGTGGTCGCAGTCGCGGCCGCGGCCGCTTACTTGCTCCTCGTGCGCAAGCCCCTGGAATCGCCCAACACCCTTTCCCTGACGGAGCGCCTGGCATGACTTTTCAACCGAACCTCCTCGCTGGGAAGACAGCCCTGGTAACCGGAGGAACGACGGGGATTGGCGCCGGCATCGCCGAGGTGTTGGGCGGGTTGGGTGCCAGGGTTCTGGCTGCCGGGCTGGGCGCAGCAGCCTACCGAGCGCCAGCCGGAATAGACATCATGGCCCGGGAACTGGACGTGACGAATGAGGCCGGAGTTCGGGACTTGGTCGAGGCTTGCGAGCGGATCGACATCGTCGTGAACTGCGCCGGTATCATTCGGCGCGCCGATGAGCACCAGCTTGACGTCTTCGAGCAGGTGCTCGCCGTCAATCTGACCGGCACGATGCGCGTTTCCACGGCTGCCCGCGCGAAGCTTGCGTCAAGCGGAGGGTGCATCGTCAATCTGGCGTCGATGCTGTCCTTCTTCGGCGGTAGCCTGGTCCCGGCCTATAGCGCGAGCAAGGGCGGCATCGCTCAGTTAACCAAGTCTCTGGCGCTCGCCTACGCACCGGACGGTATTCGGGTCAATGCCGTCGCTCCGGGCTGGATTGCGACGCCGTTGACCCAAGCTCTTCAGGACGACCCGCTGCGTGCGCAGCCGATCCTGTCCCGGACTCCGCTTGGCCGCTGGGGCACGCCGCACGACGTGGCTCAGGCGGTTGGCTTCCTCGTCAGTCCAGCGGCGAGCTTCATGACGGGGGTGATCCTGCCCGTTGATGGTGGGTATCTTATTGCCTAGGAGCCCTGGATGCTGTCCCAAAAACCGGACCAGAACGGCTCTCGACCCGACGTACCGGGAACAGCGGCCTTCGCGAAGTTCATGCGGGTGCTCCAAGCGGTGGCTGACCGGCCGGGCGAAATGACGGTCGGTCGCCTCTGCCAGATCACGGAGTTGCCACGACCGACGGTGCACCGTATCGCGGCCGCACTCGTGACGGAGGGCATGTTGTCCGAAGGGGACGACGGCCGTCTGTGCCTCGGTCCGCGCCTGCTCACGCTGGCCTTTCAGTCCTGGGACGGGTCGCTTTTGCGCCAGGCCGCGCAGGAGCACCTCGTGCGTCTCCGGGACAGCCTCGACGAGACCGTGCACCTAGCGGTGCACGACCGAGGAGAGATGGTCTACATCGACAAGCTGGAGAGCCGACGCACCGTCCGAATGGCCTCTCGCATCGGCACTCGCGTGTCACTGCATTCGACCTCGGTCGGCAAGGCGTGGCTGGCCACCCTCCCGGACGAGGAGGTTGGTCTGCTTTTGGATCGCGCCGCGCTGATCGCGCGGACCCCTCACAGCATCATCGCTGTAGACCGTTTGCGGGACGATATCGGGGCAACCCGGGCGCGCGGCTACTCACTCGACCTGCAGGAAAACGAACTCGATATCTGCTGCTATGGCATGTCCCTTCACGGACGAGGCGGCCAGGCGCTCGGCTGCATCAGCGTGAGCCTGCCACGCTATCGGTTCGAAACCATGCCGGAAGCCACGACACTCGAAGCGATGCAGGCGTGCCTGGACGGGATCGGGCGAGCCGTAGGGGGTCGATCGTAAGGGCCGCGAGGTTGCACTGGAATGCAGTTCGAGCGCCAGCGCGGGCCGGCCCCGCAACAGTGCTGAACGCCAAAATAAGCTGGAAGGAGTGTCATGGATCTGAACTTGTCGGGCAGGAACGCCGTCGTATGTGCGTCGAGCCAGGGGCTAGGACGCGCCTGCGCCGTTGAGCTGGCCCGGGCAGGGTGCCGGGTTGTGATCAACGGACGTGATCGCACATCTCTGGAAGCTGCCGCCGCCGAGATGCGAGCCCAAACAGGCGCCGAGATCATCCCAGTCGCGGCCGATCTTGACACCGCTGAGGGGCAGCGGGCGCTCATCCAAGCCGTTCCGCAGGTGGACATCCTCATCAACAACAACGGGGGGCCGCCCTTTCGCGACTTCCATGACGTCGATCAGGCGGCGATGTTGGCTGGGCTGACCGCCAACATGGTGACGCCGATCGCCCTGTTTCAGTGCGTGATCGACGGGATGGTCGAGCGTCGTTTCGGGCGCATCGTCAACATCACATCGAGTTCGGTGAAGATGCCTCTGCCTGGGCTGGACCTGTCTAGTGGGGCACGAGCCGGTCTCACTGGCTTCCTCGCCGGCGTGGCACGCTCAGTGGCGCACGCCAACGTCACCATCAACTTCCTTCTGCCCGGCGCCTTTGACACGCGGCGGCTCAAGGCCGGACAAGAAGCCGCTGCCCGTCAGCAGGGGCTGGACGTCAGCGTCGTGCGCGATCAGCGGCGTGAGGCAATCCCAGCAAAACGGTTCGGTGAACCGTCCGAGTTCGGGGCCGCTTGTGCATTCCTATGCTCGACGCAAGCCGGCTACATCACGGGACAGAGCTTGCTCATAGACGGCGGAGCATATCCGGGAATCCTCTGAGCGTGGCGAGAGCCCGGCGGCAGGCTGCCCTGCTTCAGGCGTGCCCATCCCGGGGGGGGGCGCGCGTGCTTGCCGCTCTGGCCTCCTGCACGGCGATGCCGCGCGGCCGCCCCGGGCTTCACGCCTGGGACGAGCCGACGCGCTCCGCCCTGGAACGTGGTCGGGGGTGTAGACGCGGAGCGCCCGGTCGGATCGTTGACGCGGCGGTTTCCAGAATCGCCCCGATGATAAGCGACAAATAAGGGATGCGCGTTCCATTCGGCGAAATGCGTTCGTCGGCGAGTGGTAAGGTAGGGCCATGCTCGACAGCAAACCTGAACCTGCCCGAGCCCCGGCCCACTCACGGCAGACTCGATCCGTGCTACTGGGCGCGGATGCGCTATGAGCGATGTTGCACTGACGTCCGCGTGCCACCGTCGTGAGATGTTGACGCTCAATCCATAGTGTCCACTTCGGAGCAGGTTCGCATCCTCGCGGGATGTCCATGGGCCCGAGGCCGAATGGCCGCTTCCGGGCCGGCAGCCAACTTCGGCTCACCACCCAAAGCGGCTGTAGGCCTCGGGTACCAAGGGTCTAACTCTCACCACTAGCTCCACTTCGGCTCCTGCGCCCTGCGTGCCTGGCAGCGGAGCGAACTCGTCCCTCATCAATGGCGAGGGAGCCGGGCTCGTGTCATAAGATCGTCTATGAGGAACTCGCCCATGCGCGGGATATCAGGCGGCCGCCCGCCCGCCGCTCTCCGCCATAACGCCGTCGTACGCGGCGCCGGCCGGGCAATGGTCTTCGCCCACGGCTTCGGTTGCGACCAGAACATGTGGCGGTTCGTGGCTCCCGCCTTCGAGCACGATCATCGCGTCGTTCTCTTCGACCACGTCGGCGCGGGCGGGTCCGACCTCTCCGCGTATGATCCGGCCAAGTACGACAGCCTTGAAGGGTATGCGGACGACGTTGTCGAACTCTGCCGGGCCCTCGACGTAAAGGGGGGCGTGTACGTCGGCCATTCCGTCAGCGCGATGGTCGGGGTCCTCGCGTCCAAGAAGGCGCCGGATCTCTTCGATGAGTTGATCCTGATCGGCCCGTCCCCGCGCTACGTCGACGAAGGCGACTACGTGGGCGGCTTCAGCGAGGGCCAGATCGCGGAGTTGCTGGAGTTCCTCGACAGCAATCACATGGGCTGGTCCCAAGCCATGGCGCCCGTCATCGTGGGCAACCCCGACCGGCCGGAACTCGGCGAGGAACTCACCAATAGCTTCTGCCGCACGGACCCGGAGATCGCGAAGCGGTTCGCCCGGACCACGTTCCTCGCCGACAACCGCGCAGACCTCGCGGACGTGACCGCGCGCTGCCTCGTCCTGCAATGCGCCGAAGACGTGATCGCCCCGCAAGCGGTCGGCGAGTACGTGCACGCCCGGCTTCCGCACAGCGAACTGGTCCAGATGAAGGCGACCGGGCACTGCCCCAACCTGAGTGCGCCCGAGGAGACCGTCTCCGAAATGCAGGCCTTCCTCGGGCGGGAGCGGCGGGCGACCTGAGACGTGAGCCAGCCCGTCGACGACTTCGAGGACCTCTTCGATCACGCGCCCTGCGGCTACCTCTCCGCCGACGCCGGCGGGCGCATCACGAGGGCCAACGCGACCTTCGTGGCCTGGACGGGCCACCCGGTGGCCCGGCTCGTCGGGCGCAAGTTCCCCGAAATCCTGAATATCGCGGGCCGCATCTACTTCGAGACGCATTTCGCCCCGTTGCTGCGCATGCAGGGCTTCTTCAACGAAGTCGCTCTTGAGGTCGTGAAAGCCGATGGTTCTACACTCCCGGTGCTCGTCAACGCCGTAGAGCGACGCGACGAAACGGGCGCGGTGTCGTTCGTTCGCATCACCGTCTTCAACGCCACCGACCGGCGTCGCTACGAACGCGAGATGTTGGAAGCCCGCCGGGTGGCAGAATCGGCCACCGCTCAACTTGGTGAGTTGAACGCGACACTAGAGGCCCGAGTGGAGGAGCGTACCCGCGAGCGCGACCGGGCGTGGCGCCTGTCGCAGGATCTCCTCGTCGTCGCCGGCACGGACGGTAGGCTCGGCGCCGTGAACACCGCCTGGACGATGCTGCTGGGCTGGCCCGAGAAGGAGCTCGTGGGCTCTACCTTCATGGAGTTCACTCACCCCGACGATTTGACCGCAACGCTGGAGGCGTTCGCCGGCATCGTCGAGGCGCCCCTCGCGGTCCCGTACGAGTACCGGCTCCGGCACGCGGACGGCAGTTATCGGTGGTTCGCCTGGACGGCCGCCTTCGAGGACGGGTGCGTCTACGCGAACGGACGGCACGTAACTGCTGAGCGGGAGCAGCGCGATTCGCTGGCCCGGGCCGAGGAGGCGCTCCGCCAAGCGCAGAAAATGGAGGCAATCGGCCAACTGACGGGCGGCATCGCTCACGACTTCAACAACCTGCTCGCCGGCATCAGCGGATCGCTCGAACTCATGCAGAACCGCATGGGCCAGGGGCGCTTCGGCGACCTCGACCGCTACATGAGCGTGGCGCAGGGCGCTGCCAAGCGCGCTGCCGCCCTCACCCACCGCTTGCTGGCCTTCTCCCGCCGCCAGACGCTCGATCCGAAGCCGACCAACGTGAACCGGCTGATCGCCGGCGTAGAGGAGTTGATCCGGCGCACCATCGGACCACAGGTCACCCTCGACGTAGTCGGCGCCGCGGGTGCGTGGCCGGCGCTGATCGACCCGGGGCAGTTGGAGAACGCGCTTCTCAACCTGTGCATCAATGCGCGTGATGCCATGCCTGAGGGCGGGCGCATCACGGTCGAGACCGCGAACAAGTGGCTCGACGAGGCCGGCGCGCGGCGGCACGACATGCCCCCGGGCCAGTACCTCAGCGTTAGCGTTACTGACACCGGGACCGGCATGCCCCCGGAGATCATCGCCAAGGTCTTCGAGCCCTTCTTCACGACCAAGCCGGTCGGCGAAGGTACGGGGCTGGGGCTTTCCATGGTCTACGGCTTCGCGCGTCAGTCGGGCGGGCAGGTGCGCATCTACTCGGAGGTGGGTCAGGGGACGACAGTGTGCCTCTACCTTCCCCGGCACCACGGACCATCCGACGAGGACGACATCTCCGGACAGCTAGCCACGGTCGGTCGGGCGGCGTCGGGCGAGACCGTGCTAATCGTCGACGACGAGCCGTCCGTCAGGATGCTGGTGACGGAGGTGCTTGAGGATCTAGGTTACACGGCCGTGGAGGCGGCAGACAGCGTAGCCGGCCTGAAGGTGCTGAGATCAGACGTGCGCCTCGACCTCTTGATCACGGACGTGGGGCTGCCGGGAGGCATGAACGGCCGTCAGATGGCGGAAGCCGGCCGGGCGGGCCGGCCGGGATTGAAGGTGCTGTTTATCACGGGGTTCGCCGAGAACAGCCTGTTCGGCCATGGCCACCTCGACCCCGGCATGCAGGTGCTCACGAAGCCGTTCGCCATAGAAGTGCTCGCGTCCCGCGTCAGGGATCTCATGCCGCCGCCAGCGGCGTCCAGGATCTAGGCTCCCAAGCTGTCGGGTAGCCGGCGACATGGCATTCATCACGTCATTCCGGCTGTCCGGCATGGACGAGGCTTTCGCGCGCGGCGCTGGCGACCAACCGCTTGGGAGCCACCGCGCGCCATCGCCGCTCCACGAACGGTCGCAACATCTCCGGCTGAAGTGCATCTAGTCGGGCGAGCACGATGGCGGAACGTGCGGATTCCGTCGTGGTCGCAGGGTAGCGCTACCCGCTACGCGCTACTTCCGGAGTCGAGAATCCTGCCTCCACGCACGCTACGGAGCGAGATCGACAATCCGCCAGGAGGTTGCCAGCCTTGCCGGCTCGTCGATGATGAGGTCAGAAAAGCTCAACATGGCGAGGCCGCTATCCGGTCATCTTTCCTGCAGGGCCAATCGGATGCCGAGCCCCAGATAGATCACGCCGATCACGCGACCTTGCCAACGACCGATGCCGCGATGACGTGCGAGCCAGCCAGCGACATGCCCGGCGGCGAGCGCGATCAGGGCTGTGTAGACGGCACTCATGGCTACGAAGACAAGGCCGAGTGTAGCCAGCTGTCCCACAACTGAGCCCTGCTCGGGGTGCACGAACTGCGGCAGGAACGCGAGAAAGAAGAGCGCCGTTTTCGGGTTCAGCACCTCGGCCAGCACCGCCTGCCGAAACGCGAGCGGCGCATCTACCAGCCGGGCAGAGCTTAGGTGAAAGTCCTCACCATGTTCCAGCAACGCGCGGATACCGAGATAGATGAGGTAGGCGGCGCCCGCATATTTCACCACGCTGAAGGCCAGCGCCGAGGTCATCAGGACCGCGGAGAGGCCAAGCGTGGCCATCACCGTGTGCAGCAAGTCACCGGCTGCAATCCCGAAGCCGGTGGCGATACCAACGCGCCGTCCTCCGACTGACGCGCGAGCGAGCACGAGAAGTACGGCTGGCCCTGGAATGAGGAAAAGACCGAGAACCACGGCGACGTAGGTCAGAAGCGTATCGACATGTGGCATCGTGGTTCCCCACCGGCTTCGGTAGATCGCCAAGCCAGAACGGAGATCAAATTGCAAGCCCGTCAGCGGTCGGTTCGTAGCTCCGCTTCCACCGATGTTGTGTGACCACGATCAGGTCGAGCCAGGGCGCGACCGGCCTCTCACCGGCGTGATCAAGCAGGTGAATTGCTGGGTGGACGCGCCCCCGGCGCAGGGAACACGACAGGAATGCCTGCCCTGTGCTAGCCCGCATTTCTCACCAGTGTGAGGCTGCGCAGGTTGGATAGGGTTTAGCGTGGCGCGCCTGGCGAGGGCGCGCGTTTGTGCGACCGCTCGTTGCGGAGTGCCGGCTCGACGATGATCGTGTTGGTTGAAGGGGCGGGGTGGATGCGGCCGTCAGGCGGTGGCGTTTCGTAATCGCGCATGGACCAGCGCCCATTCGGGCTGGTTTGGGCAGCCGGACGCCATGGCGAACCTGATGCGCCGCACCGAGACCGTGACGAGGGCGCCGATCTTGAGAAGCTTGAGGCGGATGGTGCCGCAGGTCGCCTGGGCGAACTGGGTGTGGGCAAGGCCGATGCGGCGCAGGGCGCAGAGCAGCACGTAGGCCATCGAGGCGAACCAGAGCCGCAACTGGTTGGCGCGCATGGTGGCGGCCGATGTGCGGTCGGCGAAGAGGTCGCCCTGCGCCTCCTTGAGGCGGTTCTCCATGTCGCCTCTGGCGCAATAGACCTCTTCGTAGAGGTGGCGAGCCGCGACCTCGGCCGGCTTCAACGAGGTCACGATGAAGCGCGGATTGGCCTCGCCGCCGGTCCACTCGGCCTTGGCGATCACGCGCCGCCGGCGCGACCACGAATCGAGCGTCGACCAGTTGAAGTCCCTGAAGCGCCGGGCCGGCTTGCCGGTTCGCCGGGCCTCCTCCTCGGCCTGGATCAGGGCGACCGCGATCTCGGCAACGAGCCGCTCGTTGCGCGCCAGGCCGAACACGAAGTCGACCCGGTTTCCTTCGCACCAGGCCATCAGGGCGTCGCGGGCGAAGCCGGAATCGGCCCGCAGCAGGATGCGCACCCGCGGCCAGCGCGCCCGGATCTGGCCGACGATCCGCTCGACCTCCTCGATCGCACCGGCCGAAGCGTCGATGTTGGAGCGCCTCAGCTTGGCGGCCAGCAGATGCCGCCCGCAGAAGATGTACAGCGGCAGGTAGCAATAGCCGTCGTAGTAGCCGTGGAAGAAGCGGCCCTCCTGCTGGCCGTGGATGGGGTCGTCCGTTGCGTCGAGATCGAGCACGATCTGTTTGGGCGCCGTGCGATGCGCCTCCAGGAACAAGCTCACGAACAGGTGCTCGACCGCCGCGCCGTCGCAGCCGACCCGGTGATACCGCGTCGGCTCCGGCCCCGAGAGCTCGAGCCGGTTCAGCGTCGACTTGCCGGCGAGCGGCGCGCAATCCGAGCGTCGCGCCGCGAGCTTGCCGGCGAGCACCGCCAAAGCAGGGTCATGGCGCAACTCGTCGTGGTCGACGAGGTCCTCGTAGCCGAGCGCGATCCCGAAGACCCGCTGGCCGACCAGTGTCGCCACGCCATGCTCGATGCGGGTGGGAGCGCGTTCGTCCCGGAAGCATTGCGCGAACCGGTCCACCAGCCGGATGACCCGATCCGTCGCGCCCAGCAGCAGCGCGCCCGCATCCGACGTGATCTTGCCGCCATCGAACCCGGCCACCACCGACCGCCCCGCCACAGGTGCAAAGCCGAACCGATCCGGGCTACACTGTGTCGGCATCGGGGAGCTCCTCTGGCTCAGCATAAGTCGTTGCAGCACAACAACTTTGCCTCACTCAGAGCCCCGATGCACCTGCCCGTAGTGAGAAATGCGGGTTAGGTGATTGGGTGGCAAAACGCGTCTAGGCGATCAGTTGGTCGACCACATTCCGTTCGATCCCGTCGATACTGCAAAGATAAACGTGCGGCGGCACCGCTGTCTCAAGGAGCAACATGGTTCTCGATCCGGCTGCGGTCTACGACGCTCTGGTCACGCAAGATCGCCTTCGTCTTCCAGAGCTACCCCGAACGCACGGTATTTACGCCCTCTACGATCATGCTGGAGACATGCGCTACATCGGCATCACACCTGTCGACCCGCACGGTTTCCATGGTCGGATCAACAATCGACACGTCACAGGCTCAGAGGGCCGCAGCCACAAGTTCTCTCATGCCTACAACACGGGTCGCATGTGGCGGAACAAGAGGGACAACGGTGCGGATGCCAAAGTTGCAAAGGATCTGAGAAGCCACTTCGCCCGCCGCTATTGCCGCGCGACAATCGTTCCTGTCGAGCGAGAGCTTCACGCCTTGCTGCCAACGTTCGAGAAGGCCGTCCAGGCCAAGGCGCCGGCAGGACAACTGCTTTGGCTCAACAAGCGAGGCTTTGATCCCTACGACGAGCCAGTGGCACTCGTGGACAGCTTGCTCTCAGAGCTCGCGTTCACCTCCGAACAGCATGCTGCCCTTGGCAGGCAGCAGGCCCGCTGGTCCGCGTCGTAGCACCTGGCCAACGGCGCTGTGCCTCGATGGGTATTCTGTCGCTCGGTCACTGCGCTCAACCCGCTGCATCAGCCCTTCTGGCGCGCCCCCCCGCCACGACCGCCGCGAGCGCCAGCTTTAGGTTGGGAGGGTAACGCTGGTCACGGGCAAGGACGGCCACCCAGTCCGCCGCGTCAAGGTCGCCATCAGCCACATCGTCGAGGGCGCCCGCATCATCGTAGAGCGAGCTCCCGTCATTCGGTGACCGAGCATCGAACCAAGCGGCCAAGCGCCGTGCAGCGAGTCATGGCGCCCTGGCCGCATCAGCTAATTTGCGAGCGCAGTTCACGCCGGTGCGAGCTCCGGCACGCTGTCCGTCCGAGGTCCGGTCGCCACAATCTGCAGCGAGCCGTCCGCGAGCGGTCGCTGCAGCGAAGCCGCCTCAGACCAAGGTGCTCGAAGCCACGCCTCGCGCTCCTGGTCGGTCGTCAGGATCACCGGCATAGCCTTCGGATGGACGGCCCGGACCTCCCGGTTCGGGTCGGTCGTTAGGAATGCATATAGGTCCGCAGTCTCCTGACCCGCCTTGATCTTCCGCACGCCAGTCCACTGCGGCAGCCAGATCCCGGCGAAGCAGGTCAGCGGCCGGCTCTCATCGAAGGCGAACCAGACGTTCCCGCCCGCGCCTTTGTTGAACTCGCTGAAGCTGTTGAGCGGCACGAGGCAGCGATGAGCCGGTTCGAGCCAAGGCTTCCAGTGCCGGCTCGACGTGTTGCGAACGTTCGTCGTCCCGCCATCCGGCTCCATGCGCAGGAGCTCGTCGAAATCGACGTCCTTGCCCTTGGCCCGCAGCTTGTCGGCCCTCGCCTTCGCAGCCTCGAACAGTGCTTGCTTGCTGCTCGGCATGCCCCAGCGCGCCATGCCGAGCGCGCGTGTCCCGTTCTCGCCCGTGCGTACGATAGGCGCGGCGTAATCCGGGTAGATGCCCGGCATCGGTGGCAGATTGCCAGTCAGATCGGTGTCGACCCGGAAGAGGCGCCGGATCGCTTCCTGGTTCGTCGTTGCGCTGTAGAGATTGCACATCGCGGGTCAGCGACGAGACCGCGCAGCGCCAATGATGGCGGCGACGGCAAGCAGGATGCCGATCACCATCGCGCCGATCGCCGCGATGAAGGGGACATCGGTCCGAGTGCGCAACGTCAGCTTGCCGGCCTGGAGTTCGGTCGCCGCACCGGACTTTGGGAGTTCGGCAGGATTGAAATCGTTGGTCATGCTTGGACCATATTGCCTTCGGACTGTCACTGCGAGGCTGCCGCTAGCCAGAACTCGTCAGTTGGCTGAGGATAATGTCCTCTGCCAACTATCTGCAATGCTCGCCCTAGCCCCTGTAAAGTATGCGTCAGCCGATCCCGGCCTTGAGTTGATGGTGGTGGTTCGCCGAAGTGGCTGTCATGACGGACAGCACGACGACGGCATCACTCGCTAACCCCTCTTACGACGGTAGTATGAGCGGCTCCGGTGCCCGCGCGGGCCGCGGCGTCGAGGTTCGTGTGCGGGAGGTCCGGCGCCGGAACTGGTCGACGGAGGAGCGGCTGCGGATTGTCCGGGAGACGCTGGAGCCCGGCGTGATCGTCCAGGCGGTGGCGGACCGGCACGGCGTCAGCACCGGCCAGCTCTACACCTGGCGCAAGCAGATGCTGGCCACGGCGATGGCGGGCTTTGTGCCGGTGGAGGTGGTCCCGGAGGCGCCGCAGCTCCCGCCGCCCGGCCCGGTCATGTCGCCTGACAGCTGCGTGCCGTCTGGCATGATCGAGATCACGCTGCCCTCCGGCGCCAGCATTCGCATCACCGGATGCGCCGACGCCGCGACGCTGCGCGTCGTGCTGGCCGGGATGGGTGGGCGCTGATGCTGGGCCCGCCGCCGGGTACGCGAGTGTTCCTTGCCTGCGGCACGACGGATATGCGCAAGGGCTTTGACGGTCTGGCCGCGCAGGTGCAGACGGTGCTGGCGCAGGATCCCTACGGCGGCGCGATGTTCTGCTTTCGCGGCCGCCGCGGCGACCTGCTCAAGATTCTGGTCTGGGACGGACAGGGCCTGATCCTCATCGCCAAGAGGCTGGAGAAGGGCAGGTTCGTCTGGCCGCAGACGCAGGCTGGCGTCGTCTCGCTGACCGCGGCGCAGCTCTCGATGCTGTTCGAGGGGATCGACTGGCGCATGCCCGCCTGGACTGCGCGGCCGCAGGCCACGGTGTAGCCAATCCGCCATTGCAGCGGCCATCGCGTTGCGTAGAATCATGATGTGCACGCTGCGTCGTTCGACACGCCTGACGCCGAGATCGCAGCGCTCCGCGCGCTGCTGGCGGAACGCGACGCGGTGCTGGCCGAGCGCGATGCCGAGTTGCGCAACGCGACCTTCGAGATCGAGAAGCTAAAGGTCCAACTCGCCACGCTGCGGCGGGACCGCTACGGCAAGTCGTCGGAGAAGCTGGCCATCGAGATTGAGAACGGCGGTGCGAAATTCGTCCACGGTAGCGGCGGCATGATGCGGCTGCGGGCGGCTTAAAAGTCGTCCAGTTTTCCCTTTCTGCGGCAGCAGGGAGGGCGTGGGGATTTACAGCGTGGAGCTATATCTGAGAGTTCGTCAGGCTTGTGCGGAGGGCATGAGCCAGCGGGAAGCGGCACGGGTGTTTAATGTGTCGCGGGACACGGTTCGGAAGATGATGTCGTTTTCGGTTCCGCCCGGCTACCGTCGAACGGTCGAAGTCCGCCGCCCGAAGCTCGATCCGTTTATCCCGATCATCGAGGGGTGGTTGGAGGCTGACCGGATCATGCCACGCAAGCAGCGGCATACGGCGAAGCGGGTGTTCGACCGGCTTCGCGATGAGTGTGGCTTCACCGGCGGCTATACGATCATCAAGGATTACATCCGGGAACGTGAGCGACGTGGCCAGGAGGTGTTCGTGCCGCTGTCGCATCCGCCGGGCCACGCTCAGGCCGACTTCGGCGAAGCCCTGGTCCGGATCGGCGGGGTCGAGCAGAAGGCACACTTCTTCGTGCTGGACCTCCCGCACAGCGATGGCTGTTACGTCCGGGGTTATCCTGCAGCGGTGGCCGAGGCCTGGGTGGATGGCCATATCCATGCCTTCGCGTTCTTCGGTGCGGTTCCCCAGTCTGTGCTCTACGACAACGACCGGTGCCTGGTGGCGAAGATCCTGCCGGATGGAACCAGAAAGCGTGCCTCGCTGTTCAGCGGGTTCCTGTCGCACTACCTGATCCGGGATCGCTATGGCCGGCCGGGCAAGGGCAACGACAAGGGGAATGTCGAAGGCCTGGTGGGCTACTCTCGGCGCAACTTCATGGTGCCGCTACCGGAGTTCGCCACTTGGGACGCGTTCAATCTGTGGCTGGAGGAGCAGTGCCGCAAGCGTCAGCGCGCAGTCCTGCGCGGCGAAAGCGAGACGATCGGTGAGAGATTGCAGCATGACCTTGCTGCGATGCGCGCCCTCCCGGCGGCGCCGTTCGATGCCTGCGATCAGGACAACGGCCGGGTCTCGTCGCAATCTCTGGTGCGCTACAAGACCAACGACTACTCGGTGCCGGTTGCATACGGCCACCAGGATGTCTGGATCCGGGGCTATATCCATGAGGTGGTGATTGGCTGCCGGGGCGAGGTGATCGCCCGCCATCCCCGATGCTGGGATCGCGACGAACTGGTCTTCAACCCGATCCATTACCTCCCGCTGATCGAGCAGAAGATCAATGCGTTGGATCAAGCCGCCCCGTTACAGGGCTGGGACCTGCCGGAGGAGTTCGCCACCTTGCGCCGCCTGATGGAGGTGCGGATGAACCGACAGGGTCGGCGCGAATATGTTCAGGTCCTGCGGCTGTTGGAGGCCTTCGATCTGGCGGACGTGCGGGCGGCAGTGCTCCAGGCTCTTCGGATGGGGGCGCTCAGCTTCGATGCGGTGAAGCATCTTCTCCTGTGCCGGGTGGAGCGTCGTCCGCCGCGACTGGACCTCGACTGCTATCCCTACCTGCCGAAGGCGATGGTCGAGAAGACCAAGGCCGGGTCTTACATGCGGCTGCTGTCGGATGATGCGGCATGAGTGATGCCCCGGAAATCCTGCTCGCCCATCACCTCAAAGCGCTGAAGCTGCCGACCTTCCTGCGCGAACATCAAAAGCTGGCCCGCCAATGCGCGGCGGAAGGGCTGGACCATGTCCGATACCTGGCACGGCTTGTCGAACTCGAACTGATCGACCGGGAAAGGCGAATGGTCGAGCGGCGCATCAAGGCCGCGAAGTTCCCGGCCGTCAAAAGCCTGGACAGCTTCGACTTTGCGGCCATTCCGAAGCTGAACAAGATGCAGGTGCTGGAACTGGCCCGGTGCGAATGGATCGAACGGCGCGAGAATGTCATTGCCCTCGGCCCGTCCGGCACCGGCAAGACCCATGTCGCCCTCGGCATCGGGCGGGCCGCTTGTCAGAAGGGCCTCTCGGTTGGCTTCACCACCGCCGCAGCGCTGGTCAGCGAGATGATGGAGGCCCGCGATGAGCGCCGCCTGCTGCGCTTCCAGAAGCAGATGGCCGGTTACAAGCTTCTCATCATCGACGAGCTCGGCTTCGTGCCCCTGTCGAAAACGGGTGCCGAGTTGCTGTTCGAACTGATCTCGCAGCGCTATGAGCGCGGATCGACCCTCATCACAAGCAATCTGCCCTTCGATGAATGGACCGAGACATTCGGCTCGGAGCGCCTGACCGGCGCACTGCTCGACCGATTGACCCACCACGTCAGCATCCTCGAGATGAACGGCGAAAGTTACCGCCTCGCCAACAGCACTGCCCGCAAGCGGCGCTGATCAAGATCCAGGCATCTTACAACTACTGGCCCTGACGGGCCAGCGCGCCATGGCACGCGCCAGCTATGTGGGAAGCGCGCGCGCCATGGCGCACATCCTCACCAACTGGCCTGGTTTTGCTCCGCCGCCGTGGTCGACTTTTGCGCCGCCGTTGACAGAGCAGCCTGGGCGGGTGGCATGTCGCCAAGCGGAACAAGGGCTGCGGCTCGCGCCAGCGTTCGCACCAGCATTGCGTCTCCGAAACGCATCCCGTGTCCTCTCAACTGCGGCAATGACCTTACTGGTTCGGGCGTCATGTCGATGGCCGCGCGGACCAGGAGGCGCTGAAGCCAGCGCAGCGGCGCGGGCAGGATGGGCGCGTTGCCCATGATAGTAATGAACTCGGCAAGGTTGTCCGATCCCTCGAGCCCCGGCGCCGTAGTCGCGAGCAGAGCTTCCCACTCGGCCCACGATCTCGGCGCGCCGGTTGCGCCATAGAGCTTCGCGGCGGGCTCAGCCTCGCTGAAGGCGGCGGACTTCTCACTGGGCGACAGCGCCCGAACATAGCGGTGATACGCCTCAGTGAACCCGAACGTCGCGGTCGCCTGCACCCAGTTCAGCAAGCGCGGGTCATTGGCGTGGTAGTCTATGCCGCCCGGCGTGGTGCCTCGCACTCTATCGTGCAGCCGAACGACATGCGCGATCATCTCCTGCGCCGCCGAGCGGGGGCCATAGACCGTCACCATCGCGGCGAAGCCAGTCCGGTGCAGCCGCAAGCCGGGATCGCGCCGAAAGCCGCTGTGGTCCCAGACGCCTGACCGCACGGACGGCTCGGCCAGTTCGAGAAGCACTGCGGCGACACCGCCGACATACAGCGCAATGGGGTTAGCGAACACGCGCCAGGATACACCATCTGCCGGCGCAAGCGCCGGCTCGCCCGATGGGCGACGGAAATCAAAGTCCATCCCAGCAGGCGGGCGCATAAATTTCTTGATCGCGCCCAGCATCACCGCGCCTCCTCAACGATCGTCGCAAGCCCGCGCATATTCCGCACCATCAGCGGCGGAGCATGCTCGTCTTGCAGTGTGCCGCTTGACATGGCGCATCTCCATTTATGATAAGTCACTACTCATAAATAAGGAGTGCGCATGCCAGGATCAACCGGCGAGAAGCGCGAAGACGCCCGTGTGGCGCGGTCCCGGGCGGCGATGCGACAGGCATTGCTTGCCCTGTTGGAGCGGATGCCGCTCGAAGACATTACCGGCGCGATGATCGCAAAGCAGGCGAAGGTCGGCTACGCGACCTTCTTCCGGCATTACGTCGACATGCGCGCGCTGCTGGTCGACACCGTGGCCGTGCTGACCGACGAGCTTGCGCAAGGCATGATGCCTGCCCTGCTGGCGGCCGACAGCGGGGGTGCAGCATCGGTGCTGATCCACGCGGTACAAGCGCGGCGGACAGTGTTCCGCGCCTTGCTGTCTGGGGCCGGCGCGACGCTGCGCGCAGAATTGGCTCGTCAAGTAATCGAACGTGTCGCGATCCTGCCCGATTTTTCGCAATCGTGGCTGCCCCGTCGTCTGGCACTGCGGATCGCGGTGACAGGCACGATTGAACTG
The DNA here is from genome assembly GCF_043195145.2 of Roseixanthobacter pseudopolyaromaticivorans. Taxonomy (NCBI): domain Bacteria; kingdom Pseudomonadati; phylum Pseudomonadota; class Alphaproteobacteria; order Hyphomicrobiales; family Xanthobacteraceae; genus Roseixanthobacter; species Roseixanthobacter pseudopolyaromaticivorans. Next base: position 35,834 of record NZ_JBAFWQ020000001.1, on the reverse strand, counting down.
CTTGATTGGTGGCTGAGAGAGGAGCCGGATCGCGATCCGCCGGATGTCGCAGTTCTGTTGGATCGACTGGTGATCTCGCCGCTCGCCGACAGGACGGAAAAGTGAGGATCGTCACGGCCGTCTGGACGCGAGCAAGACAGTCTTCTGCGATCGGTGGAACGTCGCTGAGTTTCGCACAGCCTGCCCTTCAGCCGGCCTGTCTGGATCCTAACGGCAGCTACAAACAAGAGGCACTTGAACGCTAGCCAGCGGAAACTACGTTTTCGTGGGCCCATAATCGGGACCAACATGGAGATACAGGACACCAGCGTAGGGTAAGAGCGAGATGTCTTCCGCCAACGATATCACCCCTGCTTCAGGTTCAATTCGCGACACCTCGGAAGAATGTGCAGCGTCCGCTGTGTCCCTGTGGCAAGCAAGCCTGCACGGTGATCGGGACGCTTTTCAGCAACTACTTAATCCGCACCTTGAGGAACTGCTCGCTGCCGCGCGGCGCGATCTTCGGTATCATTTTGCAATCGGCGACATTAGGCAAGACGAGATCTCCGCCGAGGAGTTGGTGGGCGAAACGCTTCTTCGCGCGTGGCGCGATCGCAGTCGTCGGCCGCATTCGCTCGATATTCGGCCCTGGCTGCTCGGTCTCCAATTCCGCGTTCTGACGCGCATCGTTAAGCAGGAGCTCCTACGGCGCGACTTGGTCTCCGTCTCGCTCGAAGCGCCGGCTCCCGCAGAGCCGATCTACGACGATGACGAGTCATTCTGGGAGTGGTATCAGCCGGACGAGACGTTACGATGGGAGGATATCGTAGCCGTCGACGCCACCGCCGGAGTGGAAGAACCAGAACTGTTCGATCGCGCCGTGTCAGGGCTTTCGCCGCTTGCGAGGCAAGTGCTGATCTTCCGTCATGTTCATCGCTTCACAGTCGGGGAGGTCGCATCCAGCCTCGGGCTACCCTCCCGCCGGGTTTCCGAGCTTTGGCTTGAGGGTCACGCTGTCCTGGTAGGCACAAAAAGGGACGACCGCGGCGCGAACTCGGATTGACTGGACTCCGCGCGCGTCAACCCCGAAATTACGAGATCGTGTCACCGATGCGGCGCGCGTGATGGCCGAGGACCGGAGCATTCCCAGGCCTGGCCGATGCATCGTGGTCCTTGCTCTCGAGCCTTTCGCATCGGGTGCTGGAAATGTCCGAGAGCGCGCAAGCGGCGGTTTCGACGAGCGGTACCGGGGCGCCGATCACTCGGATGAAGCTACGCAGTCCACCCGGTCTTCGATCTCGAAGGCATGCGTCTCGACCCACCGATCGAGTTCACGGATGACGCTGCTCAGCGAGAAACCTAAAGGCGTGAGCGAATATTCAACCCGAGGGGGCACCTCCGAGTAGCTGGTGCGCTCTACCAGGCCGTACTGCTGGAGACGGCGTAGCGCCTGAACGAGCATCTTTTCTGAAATACCGCCGATGCGCCGGCGCAGTTCTGCGGTGCGGTAGGTGCGTTCGCTGAGCGCGTGCACGACCAGCAGCGTCCATTTTTCCGCTAGCAAAGTAAGCACCTTCCTTGCCGGACAATCGGCAAGGAACACATCGCAGCGGAGTTCACGGAAAGCAGAGATTTTTTCCATACTTACCTCTAGGTACGTACTTCTTCGGAAGGAGGTATGGCCACATGTCTTCGCGCGCAAGATGCCGCGCCACTTGGGTTCGGCGTCTGACGATAAAAGGAGATGCGAGATGAAGTTACTTTCGATCTTGATGGCAGCTGTCTCGGCTTCCCTGCTGCCCCTAGCCGCTCCAGCCCAGGAACGGCCTGTCGCCATAGAGGAGCAGTCGGTCACGCAGGCACCCGCGTTCTACCGAGTGATGCTCGGCGATTTCAAAGTTACGGTTCTCAACGATGGCACCACCGCGGTGCCGTTCGGCGACCTACTGCATGGCGCAGATCGGGCCAAGCTGTCAGAGATGTTCCGGCGAGCCGGCGAGCCGATTGATCGCGAGACCTCGATCAACAGCTATCTGATCGATACCGGCGACCGTCGCATCTTGATCGAAGCGGGCGCGGGGCGTCTCTTCGGCGACTGCTGCGGCCGCCTCCCCGCGACGCTGAGGGCGGCCGGCTACGGGCCGGAGGTGATCGACGCCGTTCTGCTCACGCATGTCCATGGAGATCATTCAGGGGGCCTCACGCTGGATGGTCGCCGGGTCTTCCCAAATGCCGACATCTATCTGGCGAAGAGCGAACTCGACTACTGGCTGAGCGATGCTGCAAAGGCCCGCGCAAAGGCAAGCCATCAGAAAATGTTTGAGGAGGGCCGTGCGGCGCTGACTCCGTATCAGGCAGCTGGCCGCCTCCGGACCTTCACCGCGCCGACTACTTTGTTTCCGGGCATCCGCGCCATAGCCGCGCCCGGTCATACCCCGGGCCATAGCTTCTATGAGATCGAGAGCCGCGGGCAGCGTATGCGGGTGATTGGTGACATCATCCACGTGGCCGAGATCCAGCTGCGCCGACCCGATATCACTATCGACTTCGACGCGGACGAGAAACTGGCGGCGAAGACCAGAGCGGCTACCCTGGGTGAGCTCGCCAGCACGCACGAATTAATTGCAGGCCCGCACATCTCCTTCCCCGGACTAGGGCATATGGTCCATTCCGGGGCTGGCTATGCGTGGATGCCGATCCCCTATTCCACAGCCGTTCGCCAAGTCGGGCAATGACATTTGACGCTTCTCCGCGTCGTCGCCACGCGGCCAGCGGCGGCGCGGCATTCTCATCGGACGGTGCCCTCGAGCACGGCGCGGTCGGTGACCGCGCCGGAGATCAAATGTCGGCGTCCACTCCCACCTTACATCACCGCGCCGGCGGCGGTAGCATAAGCGGTTCCGTGAGTTTGACGATTTGCTTTTGCCCCTCGTCGTCAACGACCTCCACGCTTGTAAGGCCGGTCGGCCCCTCGTCAACGGTCACACTGCGCGGCTTACGGATGAGGTGATCGAGGCCCTCGACGGCGACTTCGAGAATGTCGTCTTTAGGGTCGTAGGTAATACCAAAGATTGGCACCCATTTTGTCGCGATCTGGTCACCGAGCGTCAATGCGGCGACCTCGATCTGCGCACGCTTTCCCTCCAATCCCTTTGACACGCGATTGCAGTACGACTGCCATTCGCTTTTCGAAAGTTGATGCACGGCCATTCAAGATCTCCTGTTTTCAGCGGCAACCCTTGCCAAGAACGCTAAAGTCACGACACGAGCGCCGGTGTGCAACGAGCACGGCTCGACCTCCCGGATCCGAAAGCATGACCAAGAATTCTTCGGCGCAATGCAGGGGCTGCAATCCATAGCGACGATGATGTCGCTGGGACACGCAAGTCCGAGTGGAGCTCTCCCTCTGAATTCCCGGGCATTCCGAAAGCGGGGTGGGCTTTCAATATTGTGCCGCGTTTAATTCCGCGATGAACTGACGACCGTCATTGCCTCGGCCGTGTGAATCGGCGAGGCGGGATATTCGGGAGCAGCCATCGCCACATCACCTGGTCGGGGACCGGTCTCGCGTTAACCGCTAAGCCACTTATATCGTGAGGCGACATTCAGACCCGATTGACTCGTCATGGAGTGTTGGATTGAACGAAGATCCGTACAGAGTGCTGGGTGTCGGGAAGAACGCCAGCCAGGACGAGATCCAAAAGGCTTATCGCAAGCTCGCGAAGAAGCTTCATCCGGACCTCAATCCTGGCAACAAGCAGGCCGAGGAGCAGTTCAAGGCAGCATCTGCCGCCTACGACCTGCTGAGTGATTCCGAGAAGCGTGCGCGTTTCGATCGCGGCGAGATCGATGCCTCCGGCCAGGAACGTCCGCGGCAGCGCTACTATCGCGACTATGCGGGCGCGGCCGCCGGGGACCATCCTTATGCGACGGCGGAAGGTTTCTCCGATTTCAGCGATGATAGCGACCTTTTCTCCAGCATTTTCGGTCGGGGTGGACGCTTTAATTTGAAAATGCGTGGCGAGGATGCGCGCTATCGCCTTCCAGTAGAGTTCCTTGAAGCGGTCAACGGAACGGTTCGCCGTGTCACCCTAGCTGATGGCTCAACTGTCGATGTGAGCGTTCCGCCAGGCGCGCGGGAAGGTCAAATGCTAAGGCTCGCGGGCAAAGGGAACCCTGGCGTCGGCGGGGGGCCGCCCGGCGACGCCTTCATCGAGATCATCGTCAATCCCCATCCCTTCTTCACGCGACACGGAGACGACATCCATCTGGAGCTCCCGATTTCGCTAACCGAGGCCGTGCTAGGCGGAAAAATCTCGGTCCCGACCGCTACTGGAGCCGTGACAATGAGCGTCCCGAAGGGCTCCAATACGGGCACCATCTTGCGCTTACGCGGGAAGGGCGTTTCGCGCCACGACGGCTCGCGCGGCGACGAATATGTCAAACTCAAAGTCGTACTGCCCGACAAGCCGGACGCAGAGCTCGAGCAGTTCGTGCGGGGATGGGCCGTCGGCAAGGCCCAGGACCCGCGAAACGGGATGGGAGGATGAATGCTGGAGTTCAATGAGTTTCTGGTGCGGGTGCAACTTAGTCAGGACGTAGTCGAAGCGTGGGTCGCAGAAGGATGGTTGCGCCCCCGACGGACGGGGACAGGACCGGCTTTCTCTGAGATCGATGTTTCGCGTGCTCAGCTGATACAGGACCTTCGGGGCGACCTTGGCGTAAATGAAGAAGGCGTCGCGATCATACTTGACCTGATCGACCAGATGCATGGGTTGCGAAAGACGTTGCGCGAATTATGCGGAGCAATTGGGATACAGCAGGCTGATCTGCAGCACCGCATCCTTTCAGAGATGCGCAGCCAGCGCCCGATTCAGCTTAAGGGGCCAGAGCGATCAATAAGGAACGAGCCGCGTCGCGAGGCTTCCGATTGAACGCCTGATCTACATCAAACCTATGGCACGGGATAAGCTATGAAACTGCTTGAAAGGTTCGATATAAATACCGCGGGATGGCGCTTAGCGAGCACCTACGAGAGATTCGAGCAAGTCGTCGTCTTGATCCTGACCGGGTTGATCATTGTCGTGATCGCTTCGGCAGTTTGGCATCTCGCGGCGAAAGTGCTGTTCAGCCTCATTTTATCGAGTTTTGATCCGACCGATCCCACCGTTTTCCAAACCGTCTTCGGAATGATTCTGACGGTTATCATCGCGCTGGAGTTCAAACACTCGATCTTAATAATGGTCCGACGCCAGCAGGGCGTGGTCCAGGTCCGTACCGTAGTCCTGATCGCGATGCTGGCCGTCATTCGGAAGTTTATCATAATCGATATTTCCGCGACCACGGCGGCCCACGTGTTTTCTCTGGCTGCAGCGATCGTCGCGCTTGGTTCCGTGTATTGGCTTGTTCGCGATCAGGATCGGAAAGATGAAGTCGACAAGCAGGAAGGCAGTCCAACATGATCGGGTCTCCGCCCCCCGGTCCGGAGGGACATTGCTCTTTGTAACGGGGATCCCCCAGAAGCACGCAGGCGTGTGAGAATTGACGGTCGTCAGGGCGGCGCCCTTTCGTCACGGCCAAACTACCGGAGCGGCGGCCGGCAGAGGATGGGACCGCCGCGCAGGTCCAAGAGAGGTGCATCGGGAGGTAGCATGTCATCGCCACATAGCAAGGAAGATGAGCTTGTCGCCACTGACGCTATAGACGCTGCAACGTTGCTAGCTGAGAACGCCGCACTTCGAGATCGATTGCTGCGAGCACTAGCAGAAGCTGAAAACGTTCGGCGACGCGCTGACCGAGAGGCTGAGGAGACGCGCAAGTTTGCGGTCGCCGAGTTTGCGCGAGAGCTGCTGCCTGTCGTCGACAATCTCCAACGCGTAATCGATGCTAAGACGGCCACACCAAGCCAGCCCGGCGATGCGTTGACGGAGGGCGTGGCCTCTACGTTACGGCTCTTTCTCCAAACGCTCGAGCGCTTTGGAATCAAAAAGATTTCGGCTCTCGGGACGCGTTTCGATCCAACCATTCATGAAGCCCTTATGGAATCGGCCGATCAGTCGCATCCGCCAGGAACGGTAACGGAGGTCTTGGAGGACGGTTTTACTATCGGCGGACGTCTTCTCCGACCGGCGCGGGTATCGGTGGCTAAGGAGAAGGCCGATGGCTGATGTCGAGAGCGAAGAGATTTCTGCTGGATCACCAGCGCGATCTGGCACCGCCGGAGTCGCTCATCCCACGTCCGGAAAGACATTGCGTTGCGCCCCCAGGTCGGCTCTGCCCCAGATCGCCTCTGGGCTCAAGAAAGACCTCCGAAGCAAAACGCTCTGCAGAGCAAACCACGGAAATGCTGTGGCAACGCTCATATGCGAGATGAAAACGATGTTTAGAACTGTCTGCGTCAACATGAGGCGTCGGTACCGTATCCTGTGCAAAGAGAACAATTACCTGCGTGTTGGGTACGAGATCTTACACGAAGTCACGTCGGCGCGTTTCGACAGACGTCGCGCCACCTGCTGGTGAAGTATCATGCTGTCTGTGCTCCAAGGAGCCGCCGTGTCGCTTGTCGTCCTGACGGGAGGGCCCGTACCGAATTATAGCGCCGAGCGCTTCTGTCGCGGGATCGCGGAGCTTCTTCAAGAACCTGACTACCGGCAGCGATGCATCGAACGCGAGCGTGAGGCACTCAACAGCCTGAAGGCATCATGGTCGAAGTTCGACGCGCGGGATCGCTCCCGTTGCGTCAGCCTTAGCTCGCTGGGTGCCACGCCCAGCTATGTGGAACTGCTCGCCTGTCTTGAGACCGCACAGGAGATCCGGGAACGCGAGGCGCGGGAGCACCTGAAGCAGCGCGGTCGTCGTCCTTGACGCCCCGTGGCGCCCGCAACGTCTGTTTCGAGCCGATGGCGACAGATCGCTGGCTCCGCCTTCGTTTCGATTCACGCACCGCCACTGCGATGTGCGCAACGCCCGGCCCGAGCAGCCGAGACTTTGATCTCGGCTGCCGATCTGCTTGATAGAACGCCGATCAACGGTAGCCGGCACGGCTCAAGGCCCAATCCAGTTCACGCAACGATGGTTGGACGAGGACCTGGCCCCCGATCGTGACCGTCGGGCTTCCGATCCGGCCACCCGCGATCCATTCGAGCTGACTTCGTGCTTCTGGATGGGCCTCCCAGTCGATGAATCGATAGGGTACCCCGGCGCGATCGAGATGCCGGCGCACCATCATGGTAATGCCGCACCATCTGCTGCCGTAAACCGCTACATCTGCGGTCTGTGGCCGCCTAAGAACAGGAGAGTACGTCGACGCATACATGGTGCATCCTCCTCAAGCTGCCTTGGGGGTCGCCAGCCGATCCAGCGCGTCGAACAGATCGTAGATGTCCGGCACGTGCTGGAGTTTGGGTGACACTTGAGAGTGGCGAATGACCCCATTCTCATCGATGACGTATAGGGCTCGTTCAGAGAATCCGTCAGCCTCGCGCCAGACCTTATAACGCCGGGCAACATCCCCTTTCGGATTGAAGTCGGCCAGCAGCGGGAAGGTCAAGCCCCGCACAGCCGCCCAGGCACCGTGGCTGTACAGGCTATCGACGGAAATCCCGACCACGTCGGCGCCACGTTTGCCGAACTCATCGAGCTCGTGCTGATAGAGATCAAGCTGGCGACTGCAGCCTGGGCTCCAGTCGAGCGGATAGAAGGCGAGAACGACGCGACGCCCTCTATAATCAGACAAGCGCACGGTCCGACCATTTGCATCAGGGAGCGCGAAGTCGGGCGCTTGTTCTCCCACGGCAAGCGGGGTGTTGAGCGCGTCACCTTCCATCGCGGGTGCGTGCTCATGGAGGTCGACAATGTCCTCGATGGTAGGTCCCGACCGGGAGTGGTTCCCGCTGCCTAACGTCTGGACCCGCCAGAGCTCCTGAACCATGCCGTGGAGCAGCGAAAGCGCCTTCCTTTCGGCGCCGTCGGGTAGCTTCGGTGCGAGTGCGGCGAAATCGGCTTCGAGCTGCTCAATACGGCTCGGCCGGACATTCAACTGACCAGTGTGGCTGTCCATAGCTAAACCTCTTCAATTAGATCCTTTCCGTTGGTTGACGAAGTGCCGTGGTTGTCCGCCGGCACCACGACATCGATATAAGTGCGGTCCACGGCACATGCCAATAAAGCTGCCCGAGGAAACAACGCATTTTCTGACCAAGTGTGAAGGCAAGACGTCTTGTGCAAGGAGACCAAAGATGACGGAGAAACGCCGGGTCGTATGCCCGAACTGCGACAGTATCAACGCCGTGCCGACCGATCGGCCGGCCGAGGCCGCAAAGTGTGGGCGTTGCCACGCTAAGTTGTTCCAGGGCCTTCCAATCGATCTAACTTCCGAGCGATTGGAGAGGCACGTCGCGAATTCAGACATTCCCATTGTGGTGGATTTCTGGGCTCCCTGGTGCGGCCCTTGTCGTGCGATGGCGCCGGTCTACGCCCAGACTACGAAATCGATTGAGCCGCGCGTTCGGTTCGCCAAGGTAAATGTTGACGAAAATCCCCAGGCTGCAAGGCGCTATGGCATCCAGGGAATTCCTGCTTTGCTGGCCTTCCGGGAGGGCAAGGTGGTGGCGCGGCAGGCCGGGTTGACGGACGCGCCAGCGCTACGCGGGTGGGTCGAGCGCCTCGCAGCATGAGCGGGGGCAAATCAGGACAGTGCACCCCTTGAACCCGTAACAGGCTGAACTAAATCACCAAACGCCGGTCGCCACTATCGGGGCCGGTTGGGATCGAGGGGCCGAAGTCGCCTCGATCCGGAACTGAACTTGTATCCATGTTGCTCAAAGGAGAATGTGGCTATGAGCACCGCGTTTGATCTGTCTCCCCTCTTTCGGTCGAGCGTCGGCTTTGACCGAATGCTTAATACCCTTGAAAATGCCAGTCGCGTCGCGACTCTCGATGGTTGGCCGCCCTACGACATCGTCAAGGCGGGTGACGACGATTACCGCATCGAGATGGCGGTGGCTGGATTCACCGAAGACGAACTGACCATCACGCAGGAGCGGAATATGCTCACGGTGGCGGGACAGAAGTCCGGCGAGGACCAGAGTGCGCAGTACCTGCATCGCGGTATTGCCGCAAGGACCTTCCAGCGCCGCTTTGAGCTCGCTGACTACGTGAAGGTCGTAGACGCCAGCCTCGTCAACGGTCTGCTGACCATTAACCTGCAGCGCGAAATTCCAGACGAGATGAAGCCGCGCCGCATCGCCATCGCGACCAGCGACAATATGGCGAGGGTTAACGTCGGGCAGGCTGAGCCCGAGCGACTGGCCGCCTAAAGCGTCCGCCAGTGTGGTGACTCCGTGGCGTCGGCCAGCGCGGCCGGCGTCCGCGGGAGGATTTTGCCAACTAATGAACAGAAAGGAGAAGAACCATGAGTGTCCGTGACTTGATCCCTTGGGGCCGCAACAATAGTCAGACCCCTTCCGTTTATCGCGACGATGATCGCAATCCGTTCCTGTCCCTCCATCGCGAGGTGAACCGACTGTTCGACGACGTTTTTCGCGGCTTTGACAGCCGGTTGCCGGCGCTTGGTTCGTTGTCGTCTTTCGCCGGTGCTTGGCCGAGCGTCGAAATCTCCGAAACTGACAAGGAGATCAAGGTGACCGCCGAGATCCCTGGCCTTGAGGAGAAGGACGTCGAGGTTCTGATCGATGACGGCGTGCTGACACTGAAAGGCGAGAAGCGTTCCGAGACCGAGGACAAGGAGAAACAGTTCTCCGAACGCTTTTATGGACGTTTCGAGCGCCGCATCCCCCTCGGGGTTGAGGTCGAGGAGGACAAGATCGACGCGCGCTTCAAGAGCGGTGTGCTGAGCATCGTCCTCCCCAAGAGCGCCAAGGCCCAGTCGCAGGTGAAGCGTATCGCGATCAAGAGCTAACGCATATCGCGTAGGTGGTGGGCCAGCAGGCCGCCACCGACGCGATCCTTCGCCAAATTGGGAGGGATAGCAATGACGGAGAATATCAGACACACCCTGAATGCTGGATCTGTTGGACCGACGCGGTCACAGTTCTCTAACGACAACCGCACGTCGCCACCATCGATGGGGCGCTCGTTGTTCCCTGAAGACGCGGTTGCGCACATCTACAAGCCGTCCCGCTCGGTGATGACGTCGGGAACGGCTCGCACGAGAGGCTGGAAGCTGCGCTTCGAGCCGCGGAGCGCGCCTTTCATCGAGCCCCTCATGGGCTGGACCGGCAGTGACGATACACTGACGCAGGTCGAGCTCAGCTTTCCAACTCTGAAATCTGCGGTTCATTACGCGGAGCGGGAAGGCTTGTCATACGTCATCGAGAGAGGGCGGCAGGCCCCCCGGCATACGAGCACGCCAGGGGCGCACATAAACCATCCCTTCTCCGACGCGACGCTGGCGAAGCTTGGGTTGTCGCACCTGCAGCGAAAGTACGGACAGGCTCTGGAGGGCGCCGCGAATCGGAACGATCCTGCAGGTCCGGAAACATGGGCGTCGCCAATGGATGTCTTGGCTGACGCCGCGCTGTCGCTAGAGGCCAAACGATCGATTCTGATGAACTGGGCCTACACCGAGTACTTGATCGATCTGGCGACCAACGAGGGTATGCCCGAGAACAATCGCCCGACGCGGCTTGATGAGGTCGAACAGGCGTTGCTTGCGCTCGAACGTCGGGTCGCTGCGAACGATGCTCGCGCGACACGAAAGGTGGCGTGAGGTGCGACCATGGACCCATTCGTCGTCTTCGATTGCGAGAAGGTCTTGCGGAATCGCTTCGCGCTGACGGTCGTCGCCGCAGCGCGGAGCAGGGCGCTCAAGACGGGGAGCGACCCTCGGCTCGAGCGGCCCACCACGGACATCGTCGACCTCGCACTGCAAGAGATCGCGGCCGGCGTCTTCACGAGGGACGAGCTTGACCTCTGCCAGCTTGACCGCGACGCCGCGCGGTCGCTGCCGTCGCCGGCCCGACACCAGCTCCCTGCCCGCGCGGCCACTGCAGCGGTCTCTCGTGGCTGGAACGTTCATTGATGATCGTCATCGCGGGATCACTTTTCGGTGGGGCATTTAACGATCTGCGCATGATGGATCCAACCAACAAGGAGGAATAACCAATGGTGAAATCGGTGTCTTTAAAAGGCCCGCGGGCCTTCGATATCATTAGTCTCGTTGCCGGTCTCGGTCTTCTGCTGTCGCCCTGGTATCTAGGCTTCACCTCTGATGCCTATGCCGCCTGGAATGCCTGGGTCATCGGCGCAGCAATCTCGGTGATCGCGGTTTCAGCCCTTTTTGCGTTCCACGAGGCCGAGGAGTGGATCAACGGGGTGGCTGGCCTGTGGGCACTCGTGGCGCCATGGGCCCTTGGGTTCTCGGCCCTGACGCCCGCCATGTGGGCCCACGTAATCGCAGGCGTCGTGGTGGCGTTGGTTTCGGGCGCCTGCATCTGGTTTGCCCACAACCGTACTTGGTCCGCTGTATGACGAATTGCCAAGCTCGGCCGGGTTCATTCCGGGCCGAGCTTCAGGCGTCCCGTCTGACCGTAAGCGGAAAGGACGAAATCGGTCGTTGAGCTATCATGGGGGAATTCATGAGCAAGAGAGTCACAATCGTACATCGGTCGATCATTGTTCTCTTTACGATCTTCGTAGCCGCGGTGGGCATTCCCCCTAGCGCCTTTGGACAGGTCGTTCCCGGATTGGCAGGGCAACTCCCTACGCTCGCGCCGTTGCTAGAACGCGTTACCCCGGCGGTGGTCAATATCTCCGTCATCTCGGAAACGCCGACCGCCTCCAACCCACTCTACAACGATCCATTCTTTCGACGGTACTTTGACCTTCCGGATCAGCCGCCGGCCCAGCAGCGCATGAGCGCAGGGTCGGGCGTGATCGTGGACGCCAGCAAGGGTTATGTCATCACCAATCACCACGTGGTGGATAATGCTGGCCAAATCACGGTGACGCTCAAGGATGGCCGCCGACTCCGTGCCGAGCTTGTCGGATCCGATCAGGCCACGGACATTGCCCTTCTCAAGGTGGAGAGCCGAAACCTCGTATCCTTGGAGATAGCCGACTCCGATCGTCTCAAAGTCGGCGATTACGTTGTCGCCATTGGTAATCCGTTTGGCCTCGGTCAGACGGTGACGTCCGGCATCGTCAGCGCCCTTGGGCGCAGTGGGATTAACAATGAGGGCTATGAGGATTTCATCCAGACGGACGCTTCGATCAATCCGGGAAACTCGGGAGGTGCGCTAATTACGCTCGACGGCAAGCTCGCCGGAATCAACACAGCAATCCTGAGTCCCGCCGGTGGCAACGTTGGCATAGGTTTCGCCGTGCCAAGCAACATGGCGCTGGCTGTGATGAACCAGCTGATCGACCATGGCGAGGTCCGTCGCGGTAGGATAGGCATCGGCATTCAGGATGTAACCCCCGATCTCGCGGAGGCGCTTGGCCTCGGGGACCTGCGCGGAGCGGTGATCAGCAATATTGAGGCGGGGTCGCCGGCCGAACATGCCGGTTTGAAGGTTGGGGATGTCGTGACCGCTGTAGACGGCCGTGCCCTTCACAGCTCCACAGACTTGCGTAACCGGATCGGCCTCACACCTGCCGGCTCGAACGTCAGGCTGTCGGTCGTGCGAAATGACGGTAGGCACGACATCAGTGTGCGGATCGAAGGAGCGCAGCGGGCCTCGTCGCAATTGACTGGAACGCCTTTTGATGGGGCAAACTTGCGAAACGCCTCCGCCGAGGAGGCGCGGGACGTTGGCGCAGGAGGGGTTGTCGTGGAGAGCGTCGCTCCGGGAAGCCGGGCCGCGCGCGCTGGTCTGATGCGCGGAGACATGATTTTGGCGATCAATCGCACGCCGGTGACATCGATCAATGATGTCCGTCGCTGGACCGCCGATCGGAAGAGCACCCTCGCCGTTGAACTTGTACGCAACGGCGCGCGTATGCTTCTGATCATCAGGTAATTGGAGCGCACTGAATGGAGATGGACAGGAAGACCCAGTTCAATATTTGGTACTGGATCGGCGCGTTCTTTTTACTGATGGCGTTTCAGTACCTTTACGCGACCGCCACTCAAGTTGCTCAAATTCCCTACAGTCAATTTGAGACTTATGTTCGCGATGGTAGGATCGCAGAGGTGGCAGTATCGGACCGGTTTATCCAAGGGCGTTTCAAGGAGCCCGTCGAGGGCCGATCCTTCTTCATCACGACGCGCGTCGAGCCCGACCTTGCCCGCGACCTTCAGCAGCACGGTACCGTCGTCAGCGGCCAGATCGAGAGCACGTTCCTGCGAGACCTCCTGTCCTGGGTTGTCCCGGTCGTAATCTTTCTTGGCATCTGGATGTTCATGCTCAAACGGGTGGGTGGCGGCATCGGTGGTGGGCTGATGCAGATCGGCAAGTCCAGAGCAAAAATCTATGTCGAGAAGGACACCGGCGTCACCTTCGAGGACGTCGCCGGCGTCGATGAGGCCAAAGATGAACTCAAGGAGATCATCGACTTCCTAAGAGATCCCCGCGGGTACGGCCGGCTTGGCGGACGCATGCCGAAGGGCGTGCTGCTTGTCGGTCCGCCTGGAACGGGTAAAACGCTGCTGGCTAAGGCCGTGGCCGGCGAGGCCGGCGTGCCCTTCTTCTCCATCTCAGGTTCTGAGTTCGTCGAGATGTTCGTCGGCGTAGGCGCAGCGCGGGTGCGCGATCTGTTCGAGCAGGCGCGTGCCAAGGCGCCCGCGATCATCTTTATCGATGAACTCGACGCGCTCGGCCGCGCGCGGGGTCTCGGACCGCTTGTGGGTGGCCACGACGAGAAAGAACAGACGCTTAACCAGTTGCTGGTCGAGCTCGACGGTTTCGACTCGTCGACCGGTCTCGTTCTTTTGGCAGCGACCAACCGCCCGGAAATCCTTGACCCTGCTCTGCTGCGCGCCGGCCGCTTTGACCGCCAGGTCTTGGTGGACCGGCCTGACAAGGCCGGCCGTATCCAGATCCTGAACGTGCACCTGAAGAAAGCCAAGCTCGCGCCCGACGTTGACGCGGATAAGATCGCCGCGCTCTCGCCCGGTTTCACCGGAGCCGATCTGGCCAACCTCGTAAATGAGGCGACGCTGCTGGCAACCCGGCGCAAAGCCGATGCAGTGAGCATGGAAGACTTCAACAACGCCGTCGAACGCATCGTTGCAGGGTTAGAGAAGCGCAACCGGCTCCTCAACCCGAGAGAACGCGAGATCGTCGCCTATCACGAGACAGGCCACGCGCTGGTCGCCATGGCGCTGGCTGGGGTCGATCCGGTGCACAAGGTCTCGATAATTCCACGAGGGGTGGGCGCCCTTGGGTACACGATACAGCGCCCGACCGAGGATCGCTTCTTGATGACCCGCGAAGAGTTGGAGAACAAGATGGCGGTATTGCTCGGCGGACGGGCTGCCGAGCACATCATCTACGGCCACCTTTCAACGGGTGCCGCCGACGATCTGGCCAAGGTCACTGATATCGCGCGCGCCATCGTCACGCGATATGGCATGACCGAAAGACTCGGCCACGTGGCTCTTGAAAAGGACCGCCGCTCATTTATTGGAACCGATCAGCCCTACTACGGTCCGGAGGAACGCTCCTACTCTGAGAAGACGGCCGCCGAAATTGACGAAGAGGTGAAGCGCATCGTGGAAGAAGCCTTCGCAAGGAGCGTCAGCCTGTTGCAGCAGCGACGCGAGTCATTGGACCGGGTGGCCCGGACGCTGCTCGAAAAAGAGACTCTCGAAGAAAGCGAACTCACCGAGCTAGCGGAACAGACGTCCCCTGGAGAAGGCACTCAGGTACGCACAGGTGCATGCTAAGCGGCGGTCGCACGCGCGAAGCGAGAAGGACCGCGCAGTGAGGCCGGCAAGATCATTCGTGACGGAGGTGGCGTCATAGGGTCGGTTCGGTATCGGCCTATAAAATGGAGAACTTCGTCGATGACCTCCGGCCCCCATGGCTTCTCAATGGCGCCCAATGCGCACGCAAAATCCCCCGGGAGGGCCTCCGGATTGGCGGTCACAAAATCACAGGCGTTTTCGTCTCCCTAACAACCGCCGCTGAAATACTCGCACCCGAAGGTCCGTCACGAAAATTGACATCAACGAGCGCCAAGTCGGGCGAAGTTCGCAGCGCCGCTGCGAGGGCCTCGGTTGCGTCTGCGGCCGTCCCTACAACCTCGCGCCCGCGTCGCTCGAGCATATGCTTGAGATCCAACGCGACAAGCCAGTCGTCTTCGACAACCAGGATGCGCAACGGTTTCATTGCACGTCCTCCACTCGGCACGGTCATGGGTCTAAATCACCGACATAGTAGTCCTAGCCATTTCGGCTATTTATCGGTCGTCATTTCTACTTGGTTCCCCCCGTCCCAGAGACGCGGACGCTTTTGCGATGCCGCGACGCCGGCCCCCCGCGGGGGGCCAAGGTGGGCCGCAAGGGACACCTGATGAAGCAAGCCACCGCTTGAGCACCTACGCGAGGGATTGCGACGCTTCGGGCGCGGAGAGCGATGTCTGATGGCTGGTCACCCGGCCAGCCCCTGACCCGGCTGCGGGCGAGTTTAGAGGGCAAGGTTGATGGCGCCGGCAGCCTCTAAATGTCGTGACTCACGAGGGCCGAGATCAATCAGGAAGCCGCGAGCGGGCGATAACGCTGTCGATCGTCAGTGCAGTCTCGTGCGAGAATGCTTATCTTTTTTTCGTTGCCAACCGACCTCGACCGGAACCATGCCGCAGCACCAAACAGAACTTATCACAATGCTGGCGCTCGGAGTCGTGCTTGCCTTCGGCTTCGGGCTGGCCGCGCGATTCTTGCGCCTGCCGGCTCTAATCGGCTATTTGTTTGCCGGAGTCGCGATTGGTCCGAATACACCCGGCATTGTGGGCAATGTCGAGTTGGCGCGCCAGATGTCTGAACTGGGCGTCATCCTGCTGATGTTCGGCGTGGGGCTGCATTTCTCCCTCAACGATCTCCTCGTCGTGCGTCGGATCGCTGTGCCAGGCGCGATGATCCAGATCGTGACCGCAACTCTCATTGGAACCCTCGTATCGAGGGCATGGGGCTGGAATTGGAGTGCGGGCCTGGTGTTTGGCCTCGCCCTTTCAGTGGCAAGCACGGTGGTTCTGCTGCGCGCGCTGGATGAAGTAAGTCTGCTGGACTCCCCCAACGGCAGGATCGCCGTCGGTTGGCTGGTAGTCGAGGACATTGCCATGGTGTTGGCCTTGGTAGTGCTCCCCGCGTTCGCGGCACCGATCGGCGCCGACGCCCCGGCAGCGCCGATCGGCGCCGGGACGGCAGGTGTTGGGCTCGCGCTTGGACTCACGCTGATCAAGGTCGGCGCCTTCGTTGCGGTCGTGTTGGTCTTCGGGAGGCGTGCCGTACCGTGGCTGCTCAGGCAGGCAGCGCGCTCAGGATCGAGGGAACTCTTTACGTTGGCGGTGCTGGCGATAGCACTGGGGATCGCGTACGGGTCGGCGGCGCTGTTCGGCGTCTCTTTTGCACTTGGCGCATTCTTCGCGGGGGTGGTGCTCAGCGAGTCCGAGCTCAGTCACCGGGCCGCTACCGAGTCGCTGCCGCTGCAAGATGCGTTCGCGGTGCTATTCTTCGTTTCGGTCGGGATGCTCTTTGACCCCTCAATCCTTGTGAATGATACGCTGTCGGTGATCGCAGTCGTCCTAGTGATTGTGCTCGGCAAAGCTCTTACCGCTACAGGGATCGTGCTCGCACTAGGCTATCCGATGTCGACCGCTTTGGTCGTATCCGCGGCGCTAGCCCAGATTGGGGAATTTTCTTTTATACTCGCCGATTTCGGGGTGTCCCTAGGGCTTATGCCGATGGAGGGCCGTGATCTGATCCTCGCCGGAGCGTTGCTCTCGATCACTGTCAATCCATTTGCATTTGCGGCTGCGAAGCTCATGGCGCCTTTGCTGACCGCACCCACGCCGGGAGGTGGCGAGGGTCGTCTCTTCGATCCCTTGTTCGGTCTGCATGTGGAACATCGTCCCACGGCGCAAGCGGACCACGTTATTGTCGTGGGGGCCGGCCGAGTCGGACGCACAATCGTCGCGGCGCTGCGCAAGGCGGGAACGCCGTATGTTATAATTGAGCGAGATCGGCGACGTGCCGAAAAGGCTCGTGAGGAGGGCGCGGCGGTGAGGCACGGCGATGCTGCGGCCCCGGGCGTCCTTGAGGATGCGGGTGCGAAGCGTGCGCGACTCATCGTCATTGCCGTTCCAGATGGCTACGAAGCGCGGCGCGTGCTCGAGCGCGCTCGTGAGATAGATGCGCTCGCCGAAGTTCTCGTGCGGGCTCACGGCGATGCTGACCGCACGTATCTTCAAGAACGCGGTGCGACCCGCGCAATTTCAGCCGAATACAACGTGGGTTCGGCAATGGCAGAGGCAACGCTCAGCGGCTTGGGCGTCGCGCCGGCGGCAACCTCAACTACAGTCGACCAACTGCAGGAGGCGGAAAGCGCAATTGTTGAAGACTCCGGTGCGGATATGCATGGCGCCCCTGAGCTGCGTCCTCATCAAGAATAGAGAAGAGAGGTCCCGTAACTTGACCGGTCACTAAGGCCGAATGATCGTGACGTTTCGGGGACCTTCCAGAGAAATTGCGCCCCGCTCGCGGAGATCCGTAAACGCTCGACAGACTGTCTCGGTCGAGAGCCCGAGCAGATCGGCGATATCGTAGCGCGTAATGGGTAGTGCTATATCGCTTTCGCCAGATCGGCCGATCCTGTCTCTAAAATGGACCAGGAAAGCTCGTACTCGTTCAGGAGCCGACATGGTGCTCACTACGAAAGTCTGCTGCTCCAGCCTCTCAATTGCCGCGAAGGTTCCCAGTCGGATGAGCTTGGCAGTCGCCGGATCAGAGTCCGCGAGAGCCTCAATTGCCGATCGCGGATAACAGGCAACTATTGTTCCCTCCACTATTGCTTGCACCGAGGACGTGTGCGAGTCGGATGACGAGAATCCAAAGAAGTCACCTGGGAGGTGAATGTCCGTAAGCGTCGTCGTCAGGCCACGTTGCTGAGGACCGGCTGCGCCGGGTAGGCCCATGGCAAGAGTTCGTCGATGCGGCTGTTGGGGTGACCGTTGACGATGCGGGCGATGACGTCGGCGAGGTAGGCCTGGGGATCGATGCCGTTGAGCTTGCAGGTCTCGACCAGCGAGGCGATGACGGCCCAGTGTTCGGCGCCGCTGTCGGAGCCGGCGAAGAGGGCATTCTTCCGGGTCAGGGCGAGGGGCCGGATGGAGCGCTCGACGATATTGTTGTCCAACTCGATGCGGCCGCCGTCGAGGAACAGGGTCAGCCCTTCCCAGCGCGAGAGCGCGTAGCGGATCGCCTCGGCGAGCTTGGTCTTCTGGCTGATCAACGCCAGCTTCGCGCGCAGCCATGGCTCGAGGGCGTCGATGATCGGCTTGCTCTTCTCCTGGCGCGTGGCCCGGCGCTCATCCGGGGTCCGGCCCCGGATCGCAGCCTCGACGTGGTAGAGTTCGGCGATGCGTTGCAGGGCTTCACTGGCGATCGGCGCGGGGCCAGCCTGGGCGAGCTCGTAGAAGCGCCGCCGAACATGCGCCCAGCAGAACGCCAGGTTCACGGCGTTGCGTCCGGCCAGCGCCTTGTAGCCGCCGTAACCATCGACCTGCAGGATGCCTCTGAAGCCGTCGAGGTGGGCGACGGGCCGCTCGCCCTTGCGGTCAGGGGCATAGACATAAGCGACGGCAGGCGGATCGGCGCCGCCCCAGGGCCGGTCGTCTCGGGCATAGGCGAAGAGCTGCCCGGTCTTGGTCCGGCCGCGGCCGGGATCCAGTACCGGCGCCGTGGTCTCGTCGGCAAACAGCTTGGGCGAGGTCTTCAGCCCCGCCAGCAGCCGGTCATGCACGGGCCGCAGCAGGAAGGCCGCGCGCCCAACCCAGTCCGCCAGCGTCGAGCGGTCGAGCGCGATGCCCTGTCGTGCATAGATCTGGGCCTGGCGATACAAAGGCAGATGGTCGGCGTATTTCGACACGAGTACATGGGCGACGGTTGCCTCGGTCGGCAGGCCGCCCTCGATCAGCCGCGCCGGCGCGGGGGCCTGCACCACCACGTCGGCGCAGGAGCGGCAGGCATATTTCGGCCGGCGCACCACCAGGACACGGAACTGGGCGGGCACCATGTCGAGCCGCTCGGCCACGTCCTCGCCGATGCGGTGCAGCTTGCCGGAACAGCACGGGCAGATGTCGCTCCCGATATCGACCACGGTCTCGATCCGCGGCAGATGGGCGGGCAGCGCCCCGCGGTTCGCACGGCGCTTCGCGACCCGTCCGGCCTTCTCGGCCGGCGCCTGCTCCTCGGATGCAGCGAAGCCGGCGGCCTCGACCTGCTCGGCCTCTTCCAGCGCCAGCAGCAACTGGTCCTCAGGCAGGCTCTCCGCCCGCCGTCCGAAGCGGTGACGCTGCAGCTGCTTGATGATCTGGCGCAGGCGCTCGATCTCCGCGTCCCGCGCGATCAGCATCGCCTGGAGCGTCTCGGGATCACGGGGAAGCTCGGTGGAGAGCGAAGCCATGACCGGAAGTGAATCATATTCGCCGGGCGCCGGCGAGCCTCTTCAACTGGCGGCGACCGGTGTCGTCGTGCGCTGCGCCTCGTGTACCCGCCGCCAGTCGAGGCCCTCGAGCAAGGCCTGGAGCTGGGCCGACGTCAGCTGCAGGGTGCCGTCCGCGATCTTCGGCCAGCGGAACTCCCCATCCTCCAGCCGCTTCGCCACCAGAACGACCCCGGTGCCGTCCCAGAACACCAGCTTCACCCGGTCCGCCCGCTTGGCCCGGAACACGTACACCGTGCCGGAGAATGGATCGGCGCCCATGGTCTCACGCACCAAGGCGGCGAGGCCCTCCGCCCCTTTGCGGAAGTCGACCGGCTTTGTGGCCACCATGACGCGGACCGCGCCGCTCGGGCCGATCATGATCTACCCTTCAGCGCACCGATCACCGCCGCGATGGTGGCCGGCGAGGCCCCGTTCTCGATCGTCACCCTGACCCCTGCGACGTCGACCTCGATCGCCGCCGCCCGGCGTTGCCGGCCACGCCGCTTCGGCCGTGAGCATGTGGCCGAAGGCTCCGATGCCGGAGCAATCTCCGGCGTGACCACAGCCGGCACGAACGCCGGGACCGTCTCGCTCGCCTTGCGCGCCTCACGGCGCCACGTGAACAACTGCTGCGGCGACAAGGCATGGCGCCGCGCCACGGCACTCACCGTGGCTCCAGGATCGAGGCTCTCGGCGACAATCCGCGCCTTGTCCTCGGCAGCCCACTCCCGGCGGCGCCCCGCTCCAGTGAAAACCTCGAACCGCCGGACCGGCTCCTCGGCGCTCGATTTAAGCGTAAGCTCTGAAATCGTCATATGCCCAAGCCCTCCAGGCTCGGAACATCACCCCCTCAACCTCGCCCGCGAAAGGTGGGGTAAGGGCACCGCTTACGAATGTCCGCAATTTGCCGTCGTCCATCGCTGCGGATACGGTATTTGCGTGTCGCTCCAGAAACGATGCGATACCACCAGTCACAGCGATGGTGGTGTTCGAAGATGTCCTGATCGCGCTGGAACGTCCTGAGGATGGCGATAGAGTTTAGGTCTCTCGGACTCTTGTTGATCCGTGGCTCGCAGTCCGAGCCGTCAAACCGCGTTGAACGTTCCATCGACACCCCTTCACAACGGCACCGTCCAAGCAATTGGACGACCGTGGTGACGATAGAAAAACGCGCGGGTAAGGAGCTATTTGTGGATTCACCTTATGGGAATTCTCGCATAAGGAAATGGCTCGCTCGGAGAGTGGTCGACGTGGCAGCTTGTTGCTCGGCGGGAGCCACAGCTATCCTTGCGCGACGGGTTTGTCAGCACTTAGATGTGAAGCATCACTTGGCACTACTCCTTTAAGCCAGCGAGAACCGCGATTTTAATTGCCTCGGCGACGGTTTTCACTCCTAGCCGCCGCAACATGCGCGAACGATGAACTTCAACGGTTCGGATACTTATGCCGAGTTCGTGGGCAATCTCCTTGTGTGCCTGACCGTCCGCGAGCCGGACGAGCACCTGCCGCTCACGCTCGCTTAGCGTTTGCACACGAGCTGCCGCCTCGTCGCGCTCGTCGGTGACCTCAGAGGATCCTCCCTCCTTTGAATCGGTCAACGTCTTTGACGTTCTCGCAACCTCCTTCCCGACGACGCCAATCGCGACCGGTCCAGCCGGAGGAAGATCGAGGCGATAGAAATCGAACAGGAAAGGTCGGGTTATCCTTCGACTTGGTATGGAGCAGCCGTAGCACTCCAGTCCAACGCCCGTCGGAGAGAATCCGATGCCAAACGCCATAACGCAGCTGATCGCGGTCTCCGAGCGCCAGAAAATCGGCAATATGAAGTTCGGACGCCTCACGCAAATCAGCCAAGCCGACGTGTTCAAGGCCAGCGTGGTTCACGAAGAGCGGCCGGCCCTGAAGATTCACGATGCCGATGAAGTCGGACGAAGCGGCGATGAGCCTTGCGAGATATGCGTTCGGAGCAGTTTCTTCGCGCCGTCGCAATTCCAACATGGCTTGGCTTGCCGCCATGCGCTGAAGGAGTGTTTCCACCTCAGTTGGGAAATCGGGCCGGTCCGACGCAACTATCACGGTCGCCTCGCCGTGATTGCCGATTGGCGTCGCGTGAACAGTCACCTTGTTGCCGCTGACTGGGCTGACGATCTTTCCCCCGTCCGTGATGGCTGCCAACAGGGAGTTGCGGACAGTCGGAACGAATGGCGGCGGAAGACGTCCGTTGGGCCCATACACGAGCTCAACCACGACTTGCAGCGTCGCTATCGACATATATACAAAGTCGGCGTTGAGGGTCTTCACAAGGACCGAGGCCAGGCTTTCGACGACTGCGTCCTCCTCTAAGTCCTTCCAGTCCGCTTGCAGAGCGGATAGGCGAAAGAGGTCGTCGAGCGCGCGGACCAGCTTTTGATTTTCCTCCACAGGCATTCGCGTCTCCGCCGATCAGGGGTCTGACAGATCCTGCGGATCGGCTCTTGCCTGCTACAATCAGGATCGGTTTTCGGCTACAGTTGGGTTCGTGTCAGCCGAGTGCAACTAGCCATATCAGATGCAGCAGGCAGTTGTCAGGCTCGCTCCACGGACTAAATTTGCAGCGGCGGCTAGGGCCTGTCCAGACGGAGCGGCGAGAAGTGTGAACCCGAAAGTGAGACCATGAGGTTGGACACAAACGTGACTGCGAAGAAGCGACCCAGATATACCCTCCTCGATGATCCCGGGTCAGCTGCCGGGAACGAGATCATCGTCACTATTTTTGACTGGCAAGGGAAGGCCCCCATCCGGGCCACCCTCGGATGGATGGCGCATTCACGAGAAGGCGCGCACGTTGGCCCGGACGAGAGCGAGGAGGTCGATGTAGGCCTTGCACTCGCTCAGGCGCAGCGCCTGCTTCAGCGTTACGGTTTCCGTAGGATCGTGATCGTGCTTGAGCACGAAGACCTATGGGATCCCGCGTGGGGCGATCTTGTCCGCCGCTAACGCCGGGCTAGCGACAATTGGGGCCGGACCGGGAACCTCGAGAGTCAAGCACCGGCGCGGCCCTGTTTGCACCCTGGGACAATTACCCCTTTCGGTCAAACCTTGAGCGGCAACCCCGTCTAGGCCGATGGGCGGTCCCCTTTGGTAATGCCCCGGCGCAGCCAAATCGCGAAATAACTGACGGTCATCAGTGCCAATCTGGCGGAGAGTCGCCACGATCCCTTCAACGTCAGTAAAGGGAGTTGGCAAATGCTCGCCTATCCAGGAAATGCGGGGCGCACGTTCGATCCATTCCGGCAGATGCGACTCATGCAACAAGATGTGAATCGCGTGATGAACAACCTGCGAGCCCCCACAACGTCTGAATTTCCCCCGATCAACATTTGGACCGGCCCCGACGGCGCCGTGATCACTGCGGAGATTCCTGGCGTCGCTGCCGATGACCTCGACATCGCAGTCCATCAGAACACAGTAACCCTTCGTGGCAAACGAGCCTCCGACCCGGTCACCGAAGGCGCCGTTGTTCATCGCCAAGAGCGCGTTGCGGGTTCCTTTGCCCGCAGCCTTGTCCTTCCGTTCCGCGTAGATGGGGAGAAGGCCGCCGCAGCGTTCCGGAACGGGCTGCTTCGGCTCGAGCTCCCTCGCCCCGACGCTGATCGGCCTCGCAAAATCGCAATAAGCCGGACTTGAAGGAGACCCGTCATGGCCGCTCAGGACACCAGTGTAGGCGAGGCCGCCGAATCCACACGAGATGCGCCGGTCTTCGTCCCTCCAGCAGATATAATCGAGGATCAGTCCAGCCTGTTGATGGTTTTGGACCTCCCCGGCGCCGATCCCGAAAGCCTCGATGTGACGCTCGACAAGCGGCTCTTGCGGATCGCGGCGCGCTCGGTGCCGAGCCGCCCCGAAGGCTACACACTGCAGCACGCCGAGTATTGGGATGGCAATTACGAGCGGAGTTTTGTCATCTCAGAGCCAGTCGACGTGGCGAAAATCGAAGCGATTTTCAAAGACGGCGTTCTGCGGCTGACGCTGCCAAAGGCGACGCCGGCGCCGGCTGCCAAGATTTCCGTCAAGGCGGCGTGAGGCGACGATGAAAATCACCGACCTCATTCCTTGGAGCGGCTCCGGGCGGCACGTGGGTCCGCAAACGGGACCGGTGGACCCGCTTCGTGCGCTGCGGCAGGACATTGACCGCGCATTTGAGCAATTCTGGAGGATGCTTCCATCCCCATTTCCGGAGTTCGCACCCTCCGCACCTGATTCCGTCCGGCTGGATGTCAGCGATAGCGACAAGGCGATAACGGTCACCGCCGAATTGCCTGGCCTCTCTGAGGATGACATCGAGCTTTCGATCAGTGAGGGCTCTCTGACGATCCGCGGCGAAAGGAGTACCGACCGAAAAACTGAAGACGGAGGGCTCATCGTTCGCGAGCGAGCATACGGCTCCTTCCAACGCACCCTGCAGCTTCCAGACGGTGTCGATGCCGATGCGGCAAGCGCGACATTCAAGAACGGGATATTGACCATCGAGGTCCCGAAAACGGTTGAGTCAATCCCCAGTATTCAACGCATCCCTGTGCAGGCGGGTTAATATCGCCGCTCCAAGCCCCACCCGCCTTGCCTGCCCGCCATCCTCCCCCGGGGTGGCGGGCAACTTTGTGACCGCACCAGCTCATCATTGGCCGGCGGCGATCCCGGTGAAATTCCGGATTCCGCTCCTGCCTGGTTTGCAGGATGAAGATCGACATCGACGACATTGGAAATGACCGGCCGGATCGTGCCGCCAATAGCGGAGCTGTCATGCCAACATGTGCCATTGGCACCGATAACGACGGAACCGTTACCTGCGCCACGGTGCGGCCAGCGGGGCGGCGCATCGTCGAGTGATGAAGGCGAAAGGCTCATGGGTCACGAGCCGTAATTCAAGCTGAGACATCATCTCGGTCTGTTGCGGATTGATCGCCAAGACGCTATCCAGCCGGTGTCGGAAAAGGCAGACTTGGTTTGGTAAGCCCAAGTCCTTTCGGTAACGAAAGCTCTGGTCTTTGGCCTCGTGTCGGAGATCCCCACGACGAGCATGGGACGCTCCCCGGCGTCCCGATTGTTCGTCCGTGAGGTCGCTCGTTCGAGGAACGCTCAGGTCGAACGTGATCGACACAGGAGCGTTTCATGCCCAATTCCCAACCCATCTACGAAGTCGTAATCGCCGGCGGCGGCCCGGTCGGGCTCTTCCTTGCCTGCGAGTTGCGTCTCGCAGGCGTCTCTGTCCTTGTCCTGGAGCAGGCTGCCGATCCGCTGTCTCCTTTGAAGGCATTGCCGTTCGGAATGCGCGGTCTGTCCGCGCCGACCCTTGAGGTCCTCGATCGCCGCGGCCTGCTCGACGACGTCAGGGAGGCGAGCCAAGCGAACAATGCCTCGGGCGCCACCAAGGCCTTCGCGCATTGGATGCAGCAACAACAGCAGCGCCGGCCTGCCGGCCATTTCGCCGGCATCCAGTTCTTTCACGAGGACATCGACGTCTCGCGGTGGACATACCGCCTGCCGAGTCTGGCCGGGGTCAATCTAGCCGTGGACATGCAGTCCCTGGAAACCGTCCTCGCTGCCCGGGCGACCGTGATGGGGGCGGAGATCCAGCGTGGCGTCGGCGTCGAAGCTTTCGACCAAACCGACAACACCGTGATCGTCCGCGCTGGCGGCCAGACCTTCCACTCGCGATGGCTAGTGGGCTGCGATGGCGGGCGCAGCGCCGTGCGCAAGGCTGGCGGCTTCGAATTCGCCGGCACCGATCCCGAATTCACCGGCTACTCGGTCGAGGTGGAACTGGCAAACCCGGAGACGCTCCGCGTCGGACGTACCTATACGCGGACGGGCATGTACACCTACGCGCAGCCCGGCACGATCGCGATGGTCGACTTCGATCGCGGCGCCTTCCACCGCACACAGCCGATCACGATGGAGCACGTGCAGGTTGTTTTGCGCGGGATCTCCGGCGCCGACGTCACCTTGACCGCCCTCCGGCTCGCGACCACATGGACAGACCGAGCCCGCCAGGCGACGGCCTACCGCAACGGACGGGTGATGCTTGCCGGCGACGCCGCGCACACGCATTCGCCGCTGGGCGGTCAGGGTCTTAATCTAGGCCTCGGCGACGCAACAAACCTGGGCTGGAAGCTGGCGGCCACTATCCATGGGCGCGCGCCGGCCGGATTGCTCGACAGCTATTTCGCTGAACGCCATCCCGAGGGCGCGCGGATTCTCGACTGGTCCCGCGCGCAGGTCGCGCTCATGCGCCCTACTCCGAGCACCCGAGCGCTCGAATCTATCATCCGCGATCTCATCGGAACGCGTGACGGCGCGACCTACTTCGCCGAAAAGATATGGGGCCCGTCGCTGCGCTACGATCTCGGCGGCGGTCACCCTTTGGTGGGCCGGAGCGCTCCCGATTTCACTCTGATCGATGGAACGAGGGTCGGGAAGCTCCTGCAGGACGGCCGTGGCCTGCTGCTGGATTTTGCTCCAGGCGCGCCGCTACGGCTGCTGGCCGGCCGCTGGCAGGGGCGGTTCAACTACATTTCGGGCGACGCCGAGAACCGGCTGGGATTGCGCGCCATCCTCATCCGTCCCGATGGTATGGTTGCCTCGGCGATTGAGAGCGCCGCAGACGATCAAGGCGTTCGCCAGGCGGCCGAGCGCTGGTTCGGTGAGCCTGACAGACCGCCTAGCTAAGTCGTGCTGCGCGGCATGGCGAAGATGCGATCGAGTTCAACCAGATCTGCCGGGGCAAGTCGCAGATCGAGCGCGTCGCGGTTCTCCCTCACATGCCGTACGTTTCCAGCTTTCGGAATCGCGACAATTCCATCCTGTCTCAAGACCCAGGCGAGGGCCAACTGGGCGCGGCTACAGCCGTACCGCTCTGCCGCGCGGGCAAGCCGCCCGTCCCTGGCGAGATGACCTCCGCAGATGGGAGAGTGTGCCATGATCGGAACACCGCGCTCCCTGCACCATGGAAGAAGGTCGCACTCGATGTCTCGCCGGCACAGATTGTAGGCGATCTGATTTACCTGCACCAATTTTCCTACGGGAATGGCCGCGAGGTCCTTCAAATCGCGGATGAGGAAATTTCCGACACCCCAATAGCGTATTTTCCCGGCGCTTCTGAGCGCCTCAAAGCCGTCGATCGTTTCGGCGAGAGGGATCCTCTAGCTGACGCAGCGATGGAGAGCCCGGAACTGCGCGGGCGTCAGACGCCCAGGAGGCTAACAGGGCCCGCTTCTCAGCACGGCTCATCTCCGGATCATTTATAACGTCATCAGGCTGCTGGAATATCGGATGTCCAGCGCTGCGGCGTGCTTTATGGCGATCAATGTTTGAAAAGCTGCTATATTCAGTCATCTCCGTTTCTCCGCAATTCGTGACACCCGGATAGATCGGGAGGCAAATCGCAGGGTTTAGGTTTGGTCGACGGGCTCAGGCAGCTTTGCGCTGCGGCTCCGTATTTTGGCTGATCTGCTTCGTCTTGCCGTTGTCTCCCGCCGATGGGGCGTTGCGCGTCGAACCGATGGCGATCCGGCGAGGCTTCAACTCCTCGGGAATCTCCCGCACCAGATCGACCGACAGCAGGCCATTCTCCAACGTAGCATTGGCGACCTTGACGTGGTCGGCAAGCTTGAACGCCTGTTTGAAATCGCCGATCGCCAACCCTTGGTGAAGAATCTGCCTATTCTCCTGGCTCGGCCTTTTCTGTCCCGTCACGATGAGCTCAGGACCGTCCTGGGTGAGCTCCACCTCATCCGGGCTGAAGCCGGCGATCGCCATGGTGATGCGGTAGTCGTTGTCGCTCTTCTTCTCGATGTTGTAAGGCGGCCAGTCTGAGCGCACGCTGGTATCGAGCATGTCGAGAAGGCGATCGAAGCCCACCGTCGAGCGGTAAAGGGGCCTATAATCGAAGCTTCTCATAGCCATATCCTCCGTAAAGCAACATGGATTACAAGCAGCGTCACAGCGTCTCTGCGACGCCTATTGGTCGGGCCGAAGCCCCGACGCAGACGGATTTGGGAGAACCAAAAACTCAGTTCAAGAGAGCAAACCGAGATTTTTTGAACGATGTTTACGTTCAAGCAGCCGGATCGATGACGTCGGAGCGGATGCCGTAAACTACACCTCCGACGGCGAGCCGCCGTCCGAATGGGCTCGACAAACGACACACTCAGCCCCGCCGGCAGCCCGGACGGCCTTGCCGCTTCGCTCATCAAAGCGCCGACCATCTCGAACCAGGCGCCGTCCCAAGGCGCGGCTTTGGGATTGACGTCATTTTACCGCCAGGACGATCTTGCCTTGAATGTGCCCCTTGGCAGCTCGCTCGTGCGCAAGCCGCGCGTCGGCAAGGGCATAGGTGCTGTCGAGGACGACCCGGATCGTGCCTGCAGCAAGCAAGCTTCCAATCTCCGCCAGCTGCGCGCCACTCGACCGGACCTGAGTCGCCGAGACCGTGACGCCCAGCTTTTTCGCATCCTCCGCGCCGGTGAACCCAAGAGGAAAGACAGGAAACAGTGCGCCGCCCGGCTTCAGCGTGCGCAAAAACCGTCCGGTGCCGGGTCCGCCCACGGCGTCGACCACAAGATCGACGTCATGCGCCACGTCCTCGGGAGGCGTCTTGGTGTAGTCGATGAACGCGTCGGCGCCGAGATCGCGCAGAAGCGCCTCGTGCTTGCCCGACGCCACGGCGATGACATGGGCGCCTTTCAGCTTGGCGATCTGCACCGCGAAATGTCCGACGCCGCCAGCCGCTCCATTGACGAGAACGGTCTTGCCTTCCAACGGTACCGGCACATGCGGATACGGTTGTAACGGGTTGGGCGCGTCGTGCCCCAGATCGACCAGAAACTGCCACGCGGTGAGCAGCGACATTGGCGCCCCCGCGGCGTGCGCATGGTCGATCCCGGCCGGCTTGATCGCGACTTCGGAAGCCGGCACGCTGACATACTCGGCGTAAGCCCTGCTGTCGCCAGCGAGGCCCGAGGGAAATCGGACCATCGAATAGACCTCGTCACCCACGGAGAAACCTTCGACATCGCCGGCCACGGCCTCGACGACGCCGGAGATGTCGGTCCCGAGGATGAGCGGGAACGACACCCGCGGCTGCCATTCGGGCGGAAGCATCTTGTAGCCCTCACGCAGATACCAGTCGGGTGGATTGAGGCCGACGGCGTGAACCCGGACCAGCACTTCGCCTGGCTTCACCTCAGGCTTCGGGGCATCCTCATAGACCAGCACCTCGGGACCGCCGAACGCGTGCTGCCGGATCGCCTTCATTGTATCGCTCATCATGATCTCCTTTCGCCGTTCGGTGCTCAGACACCGATATAACACCGGTCCCGGCATTGATAATCTGCTCCAATGGCGCTTCAATAGTGCCATGAAGGAACAAATGCTTTTGGAGCGGTTGACCGGCCTGATCGCGTTTGCGCGTGCTGGCTCGATGGGTAGCTTCACAGCCGCTGCTCGCTCCTTATCGGTCTCACCCTCAGCCGTCAGCAAGAGCATCCAGCGCCTTGAGCGGCATCTGGGGGTTCCACTCTTCACCCGCACGACCCGGTCGCTGACACTCACGCCAGAGGGTCGCGATCTTCACGAGCGCGCGCTGCGTCTGCTGCGCGAGGCGGAAGCGATCGAGCAGGCGGCGATGAGCGCGCGCTCAGAGCCGTCGGGCAACTTGCGGGTGGCGGCGTCGCTGCCGATCGGACTGCATGTGATCGCGCCCGCTCTGCCTGCGTTCCGAAAGAGTCATCCCAAAGTGACGGTCGATCTCAGACTGACTGACCGGATGGTGGACATCATCGAGGAAGGCATCGACGTCGCAATACGCATTGGCGATCTGGCGGATTCGCGCCTGTTGTCGCGGAGCCTTGCCCCTTATCGACTCTGCTGCTTTGCGTCACCCGCTTACCTTGCGGCGCGCGGCGCGCCGCTGCACCCCGACGATCTGGCGGGGCACGACCTCGTCAACCTTCGTTATCAGAGCACAGGTCAAAGCTTTCGCTGGCCCTTTCAGATTGCCGGTCACGAGATCGAGCTGGTACCCACCGCGAGCATCGTCGTCGACGTAAGCGATGCGGTACTCGTGACGCTCGCGGCCGGTGGCGGCATCGGGATCAGCGCCTCCTTCATTGCGGCGCCTTACGTCACGCGCGGCGACCTCGTCCCAGTGCTTTCCGCCTTTGCGGTAGAGCGGCACAATATTACTGCAGTATGGCCCGAAAGCCGCCGCGCGAACCCTGCCGTGCGTGCCTTTCTGACCCTATTGCAGGACGTCTTTCAGGAGCGACTGACGGCCACGGCGAGCCTGTCGGAGGAAGGGCGCCACGTTGCCGGAGCCAGAAACCAGACCACTCAAGGATTCCCGAGTTGACATTCTAATCCCGGGTTGCGTCGTCCTTCGACGCGATATGCGCGTGATAGCCGCATAGTCCGTTGTGCTCATAGTATTCTTCGGCACTCAGGTCGGTTCCGCAAACCGCGCTAGCGGCCCTCCGCCATCGATAGGTCGACTGACATCGGCAGGTTCGTTTCGCTTGTGACCGCCGTTGTCATCATCCCCGCGGTTTCCGGCCTATGCCGTGCGCAGCCTCCGATGACGATCCGCCACGCGCCTCTTTGCGCGCCTCCCAGGTCGCGACCAGAAAGGTGGCCATCGCGCCAGCGAGATTGACTGCCAGCTCCGCGTGCCTTGGCTGTGGGCGCGCGCGCTTCGGCCCAGGGCTGTGCGCATCACTGAGCTTGTTGCGCAGGGCGCCCAAGGATTCGACAACAGACTGGCAGCTTCCGAGAATCTGCTTGAAGACCTGCTCCGTATGGTCGTCGGGCGCGAGCTTCAGGACTTTGGAGAGCTTGCGGTAGAGGGCCGGCAGATCGTCAGCTTCTTGCCAGGTCTCACCCGCCTCCTCGAGGATCCATTTGCAGACGTCTTCGAGCAGGGTGCGGGCCAATGTAATTGCGCCTGCCGGTTCCGAGCCGCGCCGCTCCATGGCCATGGTCCAACGCGCGTGCACCTGCGTCGGGTCAAAGGCGGCCAGCGTCGCGGAGATGCTGGCATCTGCTGGCGATCCGGTTGGTGCGACTCTCACGGCGTAAAATGGACTTCCAGAAATTCGTCCCGCCAAGGCTAACGTATAGCCGTCGTGCCGCAGTAGGCCGTCGATCTTCTCGGCCAGCTCGATTTGCTCGCTCCCCGAGAACGCATCTGGCGCCGTGACGGCGGCAAGGAATTTAAATAGCTGCGCGCGTGAGCACGTTAGCAGCCCGAGCGTCTCCAGCACATCGCGCTGGGTCAGGTCGTCGTTGCGGATAGTATGGCGATGGAGATAGTCCTCGAGCGTTGCCTCATCGCTGGGATGAGGTGCGCGAAGAGAACCGATCGGCCAAAGGCCGCGAATAAGCTCGATGTCCTCGATCTCGCGCGCCAGCGGGCGGCCTTCGAACAGCGCGATCAGACGTCGACGCGTGAGCGTGGTGACCGCCGGGCCGTTTAGCTCGTCAATCTTGGCCAATTGCTCACTGAGCTCGAAGCGCTGCTCTTCAGCGGCAAGCTCGCGAGCGGAGACGACGACCTGTTCGGCCGATACATCCGCAAGCCGCTTCTGGGCATATTTGTATTTGCTGGCGAACGCCTCCTGTTCCTCGCCGTCCGCCAGATTCAACCGACGGCACAAGCCCGGTACGTCATAGGCTTTGGCGTCAGAGATCGCCGACGCCAGCAGGTGGCGAAGCTCCTTGATCATGGCGGGTGGGATAGCGACGGGCATCGGCGCTGGTGTCGGCTGGCGTATGGTCGGCATACTAAAGGACCCCCCACGCCCGATATCTGTCTCTCCCGGTCGCCTCCCGCTCCAGCGCTTCTAAGCGGTCCGTCATGTCCAACAGCTTTCGCGCCGCGGCGGCAATCGCTCCGGCGATCGTCGGATAAGTCTCCGCCGAGTTCATCGAGACGCCATCCGGAAATGTCACGGTCGCCTGATAGCCATTGCCTTTCGGCGTGGCGGAAAGCTGGATCGCTGACATAGCGCGGCTCGCCTCATATCTTTCGATCGTTCGAGCACGCAGCGACTAAAACCAGCCACGGCGCTTGAACCAGATGAGGGGCAGAATGGTGATCTTCCCCCGAAAAAGTGGACGGGGTTAAGCCGCTCTGCGTTCCATCTCGGCCGGGCTGATGTAGCCGAGGGCTGAGTGCAGGCGGCGGGGATTGTAGAAGCCTTCGATGTATCCGAACAGGTCACGCCGCGCCTCGGCCCTGGTGGCATAGAGGCGATGATGGACCCGCTCGGTTTTCAGGGTGTGGAAGAAGCTTTCCATGGGGGCATTGTCCCAGCAATCGCCCTTGCGGCTCATGGATGGGGTGATGCCCGCGGTGGCAAGCGCCCCGCGATAGGCTTCGGAAGCGTATTGGATGCCGCGGTCCGAATGGTGGATCAGGCCGGGTGCCGGCCGCTGGCGCTCGATGGCCATGGCGAGGGCTTCCAGCGCGATCTGTGTGTGCAATGTCTCGCGCATGGACCAGCCGACCAGCTTGCGGGTGTGCATGTCGAGCACGCCGGCAAGGTAGAGCCAGCCTTCGCCTGTGGGGATGTAAGTGAGGTCCGCCAGCCAGACCTGGTTCGGGGCCTGGGTCATGAAGGTGCGGGCGAGCCGGTTGGGAGCGATCGGATAGGAATGGCGGCTGTCGGTCGTCCGCGTGCGCCTTGGCACGGCGGCCAGGCCCCGGATGCCGGCGCGGCGCATGAGCCGCTCGATCCGGGAACGGCCCACGCGCCGACCGTGCCCCCTCAGGACCGCATGGATCCGGGGCGCGCCATAGGTCCCGCTGCTCTCCGCGTGGATCAGCCGGATGTCGTCGGTGAGCGCCCGGTTGGTCTGCGCGCGCACGCTCTCCGGCCGGGCACGCCAGGCATAATAGCCGCTGGCCGACAGCCCGAGGGCCGCGCACATCACACGGACCGGCCACACAGCGCGATGCTCATCGACGAACCCGAACTTCATCGGGAGGCCGCTCCGAAGATGAGCGCGGCTTTTTTTAAGATGTCGCGCTCCATCCGCAGGCGCTCGTTCTCCCGCCTGAGCCGGGCGTTCTCAGCAGCAAGGTCGGCCGGCGACGGGGCCGCCGCCTGCAGGATCGGGCGCCGCGCCGGCCCCGTCGCCTGGGGTGCGAGGTCTCTCACCCACCGCCGCAGAACCGTCTCGTGCAGCCCCAGCTCCTGCGCCACCTGCCCGGCGGAAAGACCGCTGGAGGTTACCCGCTCAACGGCCTCCCGCTTGAACGCCTCTGGAAACACCCGACGCCGTGTGCCCATCGAACACTCCTGTGAAGCTCGCAAAAGCTAACATGGGTGTCCACAAAAACGGGGGAGGATCAAATTGCGAGTTCAACATTCCCTTGGCGATTATGCAGGAACGATAGCTCCGACGCCTGTCGCCCACCTCGATCGACTGTATTCAAAGGTCGGCGTGTCGGTGCTAAGCTTGGACGCGAATCCGCTGGCGCACTCTTTCATAGAGTTGGACGTCTGCCTTTTGCAGAAGCTCGACCACGATTGCGAATTGCTGCCGATCGACATGGGTCGCCCAGCCGCTTTCGCAGCGCACGACGAGATAGTAGCTGTCGCCGTATTCTTCGACACCGCGTTTGAACGTGACAGTTGCACACTGAACGGTGCCTTTCTCGCGCAATTGCGGTCCGGGAACGAGATTGCAATTGTATCGCGGTGCAAGTTCAGGGAACGGACCGTCGTCCTTGTCACGCTTGCGATAATGATCGAAGATCAAGTCAGGCTGGCATCCGCGAACCAACCGAAAGCTCATGCCAACGCCTGCATAATCATTTCGGGTGTGACGCACCGGTGGATCGAATGCCAGCGTCACGCGAATGCAGCGCTCACCGTTTCCCCCAGCCTGAAACGCTTCCGGGATCGGAATCCGATAGACGGCAAAATGATCGAGGGCGATCTCATCCTCGGCGTAAAGCGTGACGCGCGCGTTGTCCGAGAATGCGGCGCGTTCGAGATCCACCAGACCGTGACCGACAATCGCCCGCGTCGCATCTGCACCAAGCAGTTGAAGCCGCTCGCTGGCGGGCGGCGGGATTTCCGCAGATCCCACAATCAGCGCCCGCACGAGATTAGCTGAGGCCTGCGGGAAGCGCGTCATGATCTGCGCGGCGCTGAAGGCAACGCGCGGCGCGGCATAGGACGTGCCTGATCCCGCCGTGAAGAGCTGATCGAGATAGCTGTGATGCAGCGTCAGAACACCGGCGCTGCCGACGTCCTCCCCTCCCCGCAGCCGCGCGACGACGGCATCGAAAATCAGCGTGCCGCCAATCTCAACGACGTCGGGTTTGGTTGCCCCGCCTGGTCCCGGCCCGATCCTCGAGAACGGCGCCGGCTCATGCAGGCGTGTGATGGCGCGGACGCGGACGTCGTCGGCGCGATCGGGATCGAGACCCTCACCGTGCGCGAGTGCGCCGACGGTGATGACGTTCAAGGCGCCGGCCGGCTCGAACAGCCGGTTGGCATCCTCCAGAAGATAGCGCGGATATTCGGTCACGGCCTGTTCGAGACGATTGCCGCCGCGCGGGCTGCGATTTCCGGACGAGACGACGATGACGACGTCGAGCTCGCGCGCCAATTCGTCGAGCGTGGCGGCCCATGTGCCGACCTTGCCGCCGTCGAAGACGCGCCGGCGGTCGGCAAGCGCGATCACGAAGACCCGACAGCCAAAGCGCTGGTACAGGGTCGCGATCGCCTCGCGCATCTGCGAGGGCACGAGGCGCCTGTCGTCAAAGCCACCTTGGTCGTTCACCACTTTCGCCGCACAAAGCCGCGCGCCGCGTTGCAATGCGCCGGCGTCGAGTTGCGCACGAAGATCGCCGAACACGGCCACACCGGCCACGCGAGTGCCATGACCCCAGACGTCCGCGGTGCCGAGATCGGCCGGTACGCCGATCGAACCGACAAGAATATCCGCCAGGAATGGGTGATCGTTGACGCCGCTGTCGATGATGCCGATCAGCGGTGCGTCATCGGCCACGGCATTCAATGGCGGCGCATCCGCCATGACCATGTCGAGCGCCTCTGCCGTGGTCACGTCCGGGGCTGGCGGCAGATCGATCGCCGCGATTTCCTCGACCGTCAGCAACGTGCGCAGCAGCTCGCCCGTCAGACGCGCGCGAAACATGCTGATCGAGGGGCCGACATAGCGATCAAAGACATCGCCACCTCGTGCCTCGACGTAGCGGATGACATCCTCAAGCTTGCGCTCGCGGAGGCGACGTTCGCCCAGATCCCAAAGCTCGATGTCCACCAGATAGGATGTCTGCGCGACGAAATCCTCGACATCAGCGAAACCTTCTTCCCGCAAGCGTGGTCCGATCCGATCACGCGGCTCGACCGATCCAATGCTTTCGATCCCGGAGACGAAGTTGACGTAGGGGGCGTGCTTCTGGCCAGGGGGCGGGCCGCCCTGATAGGCGTCAAGCCGCGCGCGGAAATCCCGCATGTCTTCACTCGATGCGAACAGCACGAGCGTGCGGTCCGCGTCGCTGGACAAAACCGTGAGCCCGAGCCGTTCCCACTCCTCCTCGAGCAGGGCGCCCGTCATCTGCACGCGCAGGATCAGAGACGGGTCGACAAATTCGGGCTTGCGCCGGCGTCTTTGTTCCTGGGTCGCGGTGTCGAGCTCCTCGCGCAGCTTCGTCGTGTGTTGGCCGCGATCGCGCGGTGGCGGCGGTCCGCCGCCGCCGTGCTTGCGCCGCTCGAATTGCTCGGGAAGCCGGACGAGTTCGAGGTGATCGTATCGGGCCACGGCGCGCCTAGCTCGGCGACGCGAGGCGAGACTGTCCTGCCCGGCGGCGCGCCTCGTCCTCCAAGGCGCGATTGAAGTCGCGGGCCTGCACCTGCTTACGGCGATCGATGATCATCGTCTTGACCGCCTGGGTGCAGACGCGCTCGATCTCGGCGTAGGAATAGCCCTCCAGCGCGGCCGCATGCTGCAGCGGATCGAACGCGGTCGCGATGTTCTTGAACTTGAGCCGCAGGAAGCGGGCGATCATCGCGCGATCCGGCTTGTCGAACCAGACGACCTCGTCGAAGCGCCGCCAAACCGCCGGATCGAGGGATTGATCAAGGTTGGTCGCGGCGATCAGAAAGCCCTTCGGCTGAATATGATCGATGAACAACAGAAGGCTGTTGACGACACGGCGCAGCTCATTGTGCTCGCTCGAGT
>NZ_JBAFWQ020000003.1:0-185462 GCF_043195145.2 Roseixanthobacter pseudopolyaromaticivorans | reverse complement strand
GACTCGTCGCCTTGCGAGTTGTCGGGGATGCGCCCTGGACCGTGGCTGGGGATCGACGTGAGGGTTCCTGCCATTGGTGGCGGTCCGTGGTTCCGGCGGGCGCCGGCGCGGCGCCGTCGGCGTGATCGACCTGCGTATGCCGGATGTCCGCGAGCGGGCGTGAACGTCGGTGTCCCGACTGGCGGTGGCCGGGACGGGGAGCGAGTGCGGCGGTGCGTGTCCTGCCTGGCGCGGGCGTGGCGTGGCCTGGTGGCAGGGGCTCCTGTGGTCGGTGGCTTCGAAGCCCATCCCCTCCTCTTTGCCGCCTGTGTCCGGGTCTCGGCCGCCTAGTGCCGTCAACCCCGCTGGCCACCCCACGATGCGGGCATCGCGGGGACCCCGACCGGGGGTTCCCCTGCGCTGCGGTGACGACGGCGTCCGGCCCCTTCCTTTGGGCGTCATCGGGGATGGTCCCCGAGCAACCTCAAGGAGACTTCACATGGCCACGATCGCAACCCTCACCCAGAAGGCGGACGGCAACCTCGAAGGCACGCTCGCCACCCTCAACGTCACCGCCCCGATCGCGCTGGTGCCGAACACCCGCAAGGCGAAGGACAACGAGCCTGACTACCGCGTGATCTCGCGCAAGAACGGCTTCGAGCTGGGCGCCGGCTGGAACCGGATCTCGAAGACCACCGGCGAGGAGTACATCTCGGTCTCGCTCTCGGCCCCCGAGTTCGGCACCATCTACGGCAACGTGGCGCCGGCGCCGGGCGAGGATCCCGCCAAGAAGGTCATCATCTGGAACCCCGCCAGCTGACCCGAAGCCGCCGGCCCCGCCCAACAGCGGGGTCGGCGCTCAGTCTTTGAGTTGACAGCCGTCAACTCCGCCGTCCCGCAGCATCCTCCGGATTGGCCGCGAGGAGATCGGAGCGCTCGCGGTCAAAAAGTTGACGGCAGTCAACTCGGACGGACCGGCCTTGTACGGTTCAGACCAAGCGAGCGGCAATCAAACTCCGTTCCTGCCATGCCTCCGGGCGCCTTCCTTGGTTGGCCTTCCTGGAAGGCGCATTTGCAAAGATGCGCCCCGATGAGGCTAGTCCGTCACCGCGCGCGCTGGCTGGTCCGGTGCCGGCTATGGACGTGCCGGGATTGCGATTGTGAAGTCGGGCATGCCTCGTCGCCTTGCGCGTTGTCGGGGATGCGGCCGAGACCGGGCCACCGGTTCGACGTGAAGGCTCTCGCCGAGGTGGCGATCTGCGGTTCAAGCGGGCGCTGGCGCGGCGCCGTCGGCGGGATCGTTGTGCGTATGCCGGATGTCCGCCAGCGGGTGTGAGCGCCGGCGTCGCGACTGGCAGTGGCCGGGACGGGGGGCGGGCGCTGCGGTGCGGGTCCTGCCTGGTGGGGGCGAGGGCGGGGCATGGCCTGGTGGCAGGGGCTCCTGTGGTCGGTGGCTTCGAAGCCCATCCCCTCCTCTTTGCCGCCTGTGTCCGGGTCTCGGCCGCCTAGTGCCGTCAACCCCGCTGGCCACCCCACGATGCGGGCATCGCGGGGACCCCGACCGGGGGTTCCCCTGCGCTGCGGTGACGACGGCGTCCGGCCCCTTCCTTTGGGCGTCATCGGGGATGGTCCCCGAGCAACCTCAAGGAGACTTCACATGGCCACGATCGCAACCCTCACCCAGAAGGCGGACGGCAACCTCGAAGGCACGCTCGCCACCCTCAACGTCACCGCCCCGATCGCGCTGGTGCCGAACACCCGCAAGGCGAAGGACAACGAGCCTGACTACCGCGTGATCTCGCGCAAGAACGGCTTCGAGCTGGGCGCCGGCTGGAACCGGATCTCGAAGACCACCGGCGAGGAGTACATCTCGGTCTCGCTCTCGGCCCCCGAGTTCGGCACCATCTACGGCAACGTGGCGCCGGCGCCGGGCGAGGATCCCGCCAAGAAGGTCATCATCTGGAACCCCGCCAGCTGACCCGAAGCCGCCGGCCCCGCCCAACAGCGGGGTCGGCGCCTCGCAAATCCGATCAAGCCGTCACCGATCCGCTCTGGCGGGGCGTCGCCGGGGAAGCGCCGAACGGCCAAGCGAAGAGCGCCAAAGGCGATGTCCACGAGAGAATTGACTCTGGATGGCCAGAGCGTTTGCCGACGCCTCGCGTCGTTAACCTTTCATTAACCCAAAAAGCCTTGCCGCACCGTTAGAATCGGCTCTAAATGCGGTTCTACGTCAGAAGTGGCGTTGAAAGCGCATGTGCGGGAAAAACGAATGGCCGACACTTCACGCGCCACCGATGCAGTTGATGACGTCGACTCGCTCATCATGGAGCATGGTCGCGATCTATCAGCAAAGCTGCAAGCGCATTGGCTTGAGCATTTCCCGCCCGTGGCGGAGAAGTCGCTGCGGTCGTTTCAGTTAAGTGAGGTAGCCCGATTCCTTGGGGTGAAGCCGGGCTATCTCCGAAACCTGTCGCTCGAAGGCAAGGGGCCGGCTCCGTCGGTGACGCCATCCGGCCGCCGCTCGTACAGCGCTGAGCAAATCCTAGAGCTTCGCCAGTACCTCGACGACAATGCCAGAGCCAGGAAGCGCTATGTTCCGCATCGCCAGGGCCCCGAGCATCTCCAGATCATCGCGGTTGCCAACTTCAAGGGAGGAAGTGGAAAGACCACGACGGCCGCCCATTTAGCTCAACATCTTGCGCTGGCCGGTCATCGCGTTCTGGCCATCGATCTAGACCCTCAAGCGAGCCTGACGGCGCTTCATGGCCTTCAGCCCGAGTTTGATGTCGGCCGCAATGAGACGCTCTACGGCGCAATTCGATATGATGACGAGCGGCGCCCTCTCTCGGATGTCATCCGGAGGACGAACTTTGCCGGGCTCGATATCGTGCCTGGCAACATCGAGCTGATGGACTTCGAGTATGACACTCCGCTCGTATTGGCGACGAAGGAAAGCGGCAGCATGGGCCGCCAATTCTTCGCGCGACTGGACGAGGCACTCGGCCCGGTAGCAGACCGGTACGACGTCGTCATTCTCGATTGCCCGCCGCAGCTCGGCTATCTGACCATGATCGCCCTGTGTTCAGCGACCGCCCTGCTCGTCACCGTGCATCCGCAGATGCTCGACGTGATGTCCATGTCTCAGTTCCTGCAGATGCTCGGAGACGTCATGGCGCATCTGAAGAAAGCCGGCGGCAAGATGCAGTACGATTGGGTGCGTTACCTCATCACGCGCTACGAGGCGTCGGACCAACCGCAGACCGAGATGGTCACCTTCATTCGCACACGGTTCGGACGTCACGTCCTGACCAATCCGATGCTGAAGAGCGTCGCGATCTCCGATGCCGGCCTTACGAAGCAAACGCTCTATGAGGTCGAACGAAAGGAGTTCACGCCGAGCACATACGATCGGGCGATCGAGTCTCTCGACGCGGTCAATGGAGAGATCGAGGGGCTGATCCACAAGGCCTGGGGGAGGGGGTAATGGCACGCAAGGGACTGTTCTCCGCCTCACCTGAGAAAAAGTTGACGGCAGTCAACTCCGACGATGCTCCCGCGGTGCCGCAAAGAGTGTCGCCTCCGGCGTTCGCAACCCGAGGCGCTCTCGGTGCCGTCACGCGCTCTATTGACGAGTTGGCCGCGCGAGCAGACGCAGCCAGAGACCTCGAAGCCCGCCTCACTGCCGGCGAGACGGTAATCGATGTCGACCCGGACATCATCGACCCGCCCTTTATCGCCGACCGTTTGTCGCACGACGATGACGCGGACTTCCGTACGCTGGTCGCGGCAATCGAAGCGCGCGGTCAGGATTCCCCCGTGCTCGTCCGGCCCCATCCAAAGGAGAGCGGGCGCTATCAACTCGCGTTCGGGCGACGGCGTTGGCGAGCCTGCAAGGTGCTCGGACGCCAGGTCCGAGCCGTTGTCAAGAAGCTCTCGGATCGCGATCTCGTCCTCGCCCAGGGACAGGAAAACAGCGCGCGAGCGAACCTCTCATTCATAGAGCGCGCTCTGTTCGCCTGGCGGTTGGAGGAAGGGGGCTACGATCGCGAGACAATCATGAGCGCTTTGACCGTCGACAAGACGGTCGTCTCGCGAATGATCTCGGTGGTAAAGAAGATCCCGCTTGCGATCATTGAGGCTATCGGATCGGCGCCGACGACTGGCCGGGACCGATGGGTTGATCTGGCCACTGCTTTCGAGGCGGGTGTCGACATCGAGCAAGTGACCGATTTTCTCGCGTCGGCCGATGTGCAGGCGGCTTCATCCGATGAACGATTTGATCTTGTCTTTGGACTGATCTCGAATCCCCCCGTGCCGGAGGAGCCGGCAGCTCGCGCCGTCGCCAAGAAGGCGCATGGACAATACTGGTCCACACCCGCCGGCGTGCGCGTCGCACGCGTCTCATCGACCGACCGGGCATTCGTTCTGTCGATCGACAAACGCAATGCTCCCGGGTTTGGCGATTTCCTGCTGACGCAGATGGATCGCCTTTTCGAGACCTACAGCAACGAGAAAAAGGAGGACTGACCGACCGTACGAAGCTCACCGCAACCAGCTAGGAGCAACGCGGCAAAAGAAAAAGGCCCCCGAAACGGAGTTCCGGAAGCCCTTCTCGTTCTTTGGCGATTACGAGAATCACACTTCCGCGAATCACAGTCAAGAGTCTCGTGAGAGATTGAGCGCCGTTTCGGTGAGCAGATTTCCTTTGCCCTCATAGAGGCAGAGACATGGAACCACACCTATCGACGACGCCCTTCGGGCGGCGAACGCTGACGCTTGCCCATGTGGCAAATCAGGCGATCGCAAAAGCACGGCCGCTCGAAAAGGCGGTTCACAAATGGCACGTCTATCAGACGCTCTGCATTGCGAGGGTCACATTCGGCGTGTCCGAGCGCGCGCTGTCGGTGCTCAACGCGCTACTGACGTTTCACCCGGAGACCATGCTGACGGGGGAAGACCTGATCGTCTTTCCCTCGAACGATCAGCTGGCACGGCGGGCGCATGGCATGCCGGCATCAACGCTGCGCAAGCACCTGGCCGTCCTCGTCGACGCTGGGCTCATCATTCGCCGCGACAGCCCGAACGGGAAGCGATACGCCCGCAAGGGCCGCGACGGCGAGGTCGCGATGGCCTTTGGCTTCGACCTCGGGCCGCTCGTGGCGCGGGCCGAAGAGTTTGCGCAGATTGCCGAGGCGATCCTGGCGGCCGAGCGTGAGATGAAGCTCGTGCGCGAACGCATCACCATCTGCCGGCGTGACATCGCGAAAATGATCGCGACAGGCCTCGAGGAGGGCGTGCCGACGAAGCGGGCAGGGCAGGGTCCGGCGGACTGGGCGGAGATCCACGGGCTGTTTCGCGCGATCATGGCTCGGATTCCGCGAAGCGCCACACTCGCTGAGCTCGAGCCAGTTGCCGAGGAGCTCACCATGCTGGCTGATGAGATCCTTATGTTGCTGGAGGCTCATGCAAAAACAGAAAAAACGAGCACCAATGAATCCACATTTGAGCGCCACATACATAATTCAAATCCAGACTCCCTAATTGAACTTGAACCTGCTCTCCGAGAAGAGAGGGGGGCGAAGGCAGCGCCAGAACCCCAAACGCCGCGGATGCCGGAAGGGTCCTACCCCTTGGGGATGGTTCTCGACGCTTGTCCCGATGTTTGCGACTACTCCAAGTCCGGGATTTCGAACTGGCGGGACTTCCTGGCGACCGTTGCCGTGGTCCGGCCCATGCTGGGGATCAGTCCGAGCGCCTGGGAGGAGGCGCGGACCGTCATGGGAGAGGTTCAGGCTGCTGTGGTGGTTGCGGCGATCCTGCAGCGCGGTGCCGCGATCAATAGCGCCGGCGGCTATATCCGCGATTTGACGAAAAAGGCGGAAGCCGGAGGGTTCTCTCTTGGCCCGATGCTGATGGCGCTGATCGGCAGCAGAAAGCGCGACAAGAAGCGAGCATGACCCATGTCGAACCGCGGGAATAGCCGTGTAGTCGTCCGGCGACGCTCGGTAACCATCGGGTCGTTCCATTCGGTCGAGAACAACGTTCGTCTCGTGCCCGCACAATCGGACGGCTCGCCTTATGGAAGCCCATTAGGCTGCGGCGGTCTCAAATTCGGTCTCAAGCCCCTCGCGAGCCAGGCGGCCGTGATTCACGAGCAATGTACGAATCGTCAGGGGCGAGACTTCGAAGTGTTCGGCAACGTCCTGTTGATTTTCCATAGAATAATCGTCGCCGAGCATCGCATCGACAACCTCGAACGGGCTGAGCAATTCTGCGGCGAAGGACCGTTGAACTTTCTGTCGGTAGGTGTAAGCGCGAGTCGCGGGCAGAAGAGCTCCGCTCGGCGGTCTGGCAAGACGATCGCCCAGAAGCCGTGCAAGTTCAAAGCGGCGCCCAGTCCGCCATTTGGATCGAAGAACAACCCGGCCCTGAGTGGGCTTTTCGTCGAGCGCGAAAGAGATAGATGCCCCGCCTCGAACGTCCGGTATGATTGCGCGAACAACGCCCGCCATCTCAGCTAACTGGACATCCGTAAGCGGACCCTCACCGAGCCGGTGGTGTTCACGAAGGGCACGGGCCGCCGTGGCTCCTGCTCTGTAAGCGGGGGTCAGACCGCTGCGCTTCGGCACTTCAGTAGCTGGTAGCCGAATGACATCGCGTGGCGAGGCATCGAAACCGCTCCTCTGAGCTGCTTCACGAAGGTCGTCCCCGGTCAAAAGCTTGCCGCTTTGGCCGTGTTCCGCTGCCAGCTCCTCAACACCAGACAACCCAAGATCCTCGATGTCGCGAACCAATTGATCGACAAGTTGCTCCTGGGAGTCAGGATCCTGACCCAGCAGAGCCTCCAATTTGCGAGTGCGTACGAAAGCTGGTGTTTTACGCTCTGCAATTACGCCCGACCAAACTGTCTGGAGATTGCTGTCTTCGATGCCGGCCCAGCTAAGGCGCTCCAACACCTGACTGAGGAACAGGTCAATGCCAGCCTCGAACTCGCTGGCGGGCAGGATGACCGCGTGATCGGTGATGTAGCGGAAAGGCGTTTGGGGGCGTTCCGTCGTGGGTTTCGAAATCAATGCGGTTCGTTCGCCATCGGAGAAAATCGTCAAATTTGGCCAGATATACCCCGATCCAATTGTCGTCAGACGATGGGCGTAAGCCCAATCCTTGGAATTTGAGCGTGGCTCCCAACGCAAACGCCACCAATTCCAGGCGAGCCACTCGGCGAGGTGGTAGGCAGAGAGTAGGGGCGCTTGACGCAGCCTATTGGCTAGGACGTCGTTGCCTTCTGTCAGCCAAAGATCATGCGCCTTGATGCCAAGCGCAGAAAAGCATGCACGCTCCTCCGGCGACCCGGCATCGAGTTGCTCCCATTCGGCAGCTATTGACCAACTGACAGGCATCGTTGCTTCCAAATATCTCTTACGTAGTCGCGCAGATCGTCCTCTTCTTCAAGACGGTAGCCGTGATATACCCCTAACGTAGATGGGTCAGTTTTGCCTCATAAACCTCGCCATCTTCGTCGACGCACCAGATGAATTTTGGAAAACCATTGTAGGCGAGTTCGCTGACTGCTCCTCGAGAAATGCCTCGACGCATTAGCTCGCTGGCTTGCTCCAACCGGATCACCTTAAGAGCGTCACAAAGCGACTTTGTCGGCCGCGGATTGGTTCTCTCTAGGCCGTAGTCCGCTGGGTTCCTCTTATGATGGCCGCTGCCACCGTATCGCGCATTGACCGCAAGCTCGGCTTTCCGTTCGTCTGTCAGGAAGCCTTCGCGCGCTATCCGTCGCTTCGGATTGTTGCCAGGTCGAGCCATGCTTAACTTGCCTCAAGACGCCTTGGACCGTCAGCTTATCAGAGGTGCCTTCCAATTCCCGAAAAATCAGCGGGCAAGTCCGTGAAGTGGCTCGCTGGGCACGCACCGGCAAGGTCGGAGCATGCTTCGGCCGACGCTACAATCCTGCCGCCTTGGTGAGGTTAACGCGGAAGCGGTCGCGCCGGCGCTGGTAGCGCCGGGTCATCTCGGCCGAGGCATGGCCGAGCTGCTTCTGCACGTAGCGCTCGTCGACCTCGGCCGAGGAGGCGAGGCCGGCGCGCAGCGAATGCCCAGCGAACTTACTCTCTCGTTCGCCCTCGCTCAGATCCGGCCGCACGCCGGCGGCGAGCGCGGTGCGCTTGACCAGCCGCGCCACCTGCTGGTCGGTGAGCCGATCCGGGCCGACGTCCTTGCCCTGGCCGGTGACCCGCCGGAATAGCGGTCCATGGGGAATTTTCGCCAGCTTGAGCCAGGTTTGCAAGGCGACGACCGGGCAGGTCGAGTCCGAGGAGCCGCGGCCGATCTCGACCTCGCGCCAGCCGTTCTTGCCGCGTAGCGTCACCAGCATCCCCTTGTCGAGGATCTCG
Source organism: Roseixanthobacter pseudopolyaromaticivorans (assembly GCF_043195145.2). Taxonomy (NCBI): domain Bacteria; kingdom Pseudomonadati; phylum Pseudomonadota; class Alphaproteobacteria; order Hyphomicrobiales; family Xanthobacteraceae; genus Roseixanthobacter; species Roseixanthobacter pseudopolyaromaticivorans. The sequence goes on along the minus strand of NZ_JBAFWQ020000003.1, from coordinate 177,081 downwards.
ACCCAGCCGCGGCCGTCCTCGGTTTGATCGCGGCCGGCATCGAGCGCGACGATCTCGGACCGCCGCAACCCGCCGGCGAAGCCGAGCAGCAGCATGGCGCGGTCGCGTAGGCCGCGCAGCGTGCCACGCTCGAGCGTCTCCAGCATGGCGATGACGTCCTCCGGCAGCACGGCTTCCTTCTGCACCGGCGGCCGGCCATGGGTGTTGCGGATCCCCGCGAGCACGGTGGCGATATGGCGGTCGGCGCGGTCGAGCGGCGTGCCGCGCTGGGCATAGTTCCAGGAGAGGGCCGACAAACGCCGCTCGATCGTGCCGACGGCGTTCGGCTGGCGATCGGCGGTTGCCGCACCGGAGGCGCAGGCGGTGATGTAGAGCCCGACCACCTGCGGGTCCGGGGGCAGGGGAGACAACGCCTGGCGCCGGCACCAGGCGGAAAAATGCTTCCAGTCGGCGGCATAGGCGCGGCGGGTGTTGGCCGAGCTCGCTGCTTCGGCATAGTCGCGGGCGCGATCGGCGAGGCGTTCGAGATGGGCGGGCAGGTCGGCCGACGGCTGCGGCGCGGAAATGACGACGGGTGGCGGCGCTGCAGGGGAGGGCGGCGCGTGCTCCTGGGCGTCGTTTTCGGGGCTCGGAGGGCTCGTTTCATGCATGCTTCTATATAAAGACAGAAACGAATGATAATGCAACATTATCGGTCGTTCTTATCTAACGACAAGCGCGGCGGTTTAGGCGCTATTCTATGGCATAAAGCGCCGTGCCGCGTTACGCTGCAGCATGGCTCCGCGCGCGCGACTCGTTCCCGATCCCCTTCCGATGTTCCCGGCGTTTCCCGGCTGGGCGCGGTCGCTGGTGACCGAAGAAACTGTTGAAGACACTGGGTTTCTGGCCGGTGCGGCGCTCGCGGCGCTGCACCCGATCGCCCGCCACGAGCACCCGATTGGCATTCTCTGGCGCCAGCGCCTCGCGTTATCCTGCGCGGCGGCGCTGGCGCGCCAGAATGGCCGCACCGAGGACGAAGCGGCGCTGCGCGACCATTGGTATCTGCGCCGCGAGGGAGACGATCCGGGACCGGCCGGGCAGCTGCTCAAGGCCTGGCGTGCCTTGGGCGAGCGATCGGCGATGGCCGCCGGCGACTGGGAGCTCAAGCTCGCGGCGCTGCTAGTACACCGCTACGACGACGCCCTGCAGGACGTCCTCGCCTTCGCCACCGACCAACTCAAAGGGCAGGGGAGCGCGGTGCGCGCCGCGGCCGCTGTCGCCGCAACCAGCCTGCGGTTTCGGCCCGACAGCCGGCCGCTGGCGCTGTGGCTTGCCGACGCGGTCCTGGCACATCGCCTCCGGTGGCCGGCGCCGGTGCCCTTGCTCGCCGCGCACCTGAGGCGCGCCGACTTCCGTCACGCCGCCGCGCATGTCGATGGCGACAGCCGCTGGCTTGCTGCCTGCAGCCTGGCCTATGCCCGGGGCGCGGCCACGGCGGCAGATCTGCACGCCGATCTCGCCCGGCGCGCCGACAGGCTCCTCGCCGCGGCGCCGCAGCTGCGCGGCAAGGACGCCGACATGATGGTGGCGATCCTGCTCAGCGAGGACGCGCAGCCGGCCAAGACGGGCAAGGCCGCGAGCGATCGCTCGAGCCGGCGGCTGTTCGAGCGCCTGGTTGCGCTCGGCGGGGTGCGCGAGCTCACCGGCCGGCCCGCGTTCCGGCTCTACGGGCTGTAGCCTATGGCCCGGCGCGCGCGAACCAAACAGGATTTTGACGCCGAGCTTTCCGATCTGCCGCCGGAGCTGCGCTGGCGCGAATGGATGGGGCGTGTCGAAGCGGTGATCTTCGCCTCGCCCGAGCCGGTCGGACGCGAGGTGCTGGCCCGCGTCGTCGGGCGCGACTGCAATCTGGACCTCATTATCGACGACATCCGCGGCGAGCTGCGTGGCCGGCCCTACGAGCTGGTCTCGGTCGCCGGCGGCTGGCAGCATCGCACCCGGAAGAGCTTTGCCGACGCGATCCGCGTCGCGACCGGAATGGGGGCGCAGGACCCCAAGCCTCTGTCGCAATCCGAGGCACTGGTGCTGATGTGCATCGGCTACTTCCAGCCGATCACCCGCGGCGAGCTTGGCCAATTCTTCGGCAAGGAGGTCAGCCGCGACACCATCGGCCATCTGCGCCGTCTCGGTTTTGTTGCCGCCGGGCCGCGCAGCCCGACGCCCGGTGCGCCCTATACCTATGTGACGACGCCGGCGTTCCTGTCGCACTTCAGCTTCGACACGCTGCGCGATCTGCCGGACATGGAGGCGCTTGAGGACGCCGGCCTGCTGAGCAAGGACAGGCTGCTGGCGGGGGATTTCCCCGTCGCGGGAGGCGACGTGCTCGAAGACGATAGCCAGAGCGACGATGATGAAATCGGTCTGCCTTTCGCGGCGCTCGGGTCAGAGGCGGACGGCGAGTAACCGGAGCCAACGAGCCTGCGTTCCTTCAAGAGATGACCTCTATGAAGAGGTTCGAATCCCGCTCCGCCCGCAAACACCGCCGATTGCACGCCATGGCGCGATATTCTGCGAGATAGCTACCCGATCACCGCCGATTTCCGCTCGGACGCCGGGAACCTGCAACCGGGGCTCGACGCTGTCCGCCCGTAAGTACTTGCGCACGGTGTTCCTCGAGAGGCCGGTGCGGCGGGATATCTCTCGGATCGAGCGACGACCCCGATGATGCCAGCGCCTGATGACGCTCAATAACTCCATGTCGATCACTCCGCTGTCCCCCGCGTATGCCGCGTGAGAGGTGGTGAAAACATGGGTCACCTCTCGATGGAAAAATCCGAGCCTACCGGGTCAACTCTCAATGGAAATCAACAGCTACTGGAACACTCTCTATCTCGAACCGGCCTTCGCCAAGGTCAACCGGGAAGGCTTCGCCACGCCGCCCGATGTGATCAAACACATCACCCCGCTCGGGTGGCAGCACATCAGTCTCACCGGCGATTACATATGGACCTCGACAGACAGCCTCAATCTCAGGCCGCTGCGGCGCGAAACATCCATCCTCGCGGCTTGATCGCCCCATGTTCTCAAACGTCGGACAGATCCATCACTTTCGTGGCGTGACACCTTCATGGACGCGTGTTGCCTAATATGAAAATATAATATACCCCCCTATATTATTATAGGAGTTTTGGCGATGAATTCATCCCACGATCATGATCACGGGCATGCGCACGACCATAACCATGGCCGTTCGCTCAACGCCGCCCATGAGCATTTCTTCCTTGGCGACAACCACGAACGGAACGAGCGGCGCACGTGGCTGGTTATCGCGATCACCGCGACCATGATGGTGGTGGAGATCGTCGCGGGTAATATGTTCGGGTCGATGGCTCTAACGGCGGACGGCTGGCATATGTCCACCCATGCCGCTGCCCTCCTCATCGCTGCGCTGGCCTATCTCTACGCCCGCAAGCACGCCAGTAACCGCCGCTTTTCCTTTGGCACCGGAAAGCTCGGAGACCTCGCAGGTTTTGCGAGTGCCGTGGTGTTAGCGCTGATCGCGCTGCTGATCGGCTGGGAAAGTTTCCTGCGCTTCCAATCACCCGTCGCGATCAATTTCAAGGAAGCCATTATGGTGGCTGTCGTCGGCCTGATTGTGAACCTTGTCTGCGCGTGGCTTCTCAAGGACGACCACCATCACGGACATGACCATGGCCATGGCCATGGCCACGGGCACGCGGCAGGGAAGGATCAAAACCTTCGCGCCGCCTATGTCCACGTGCTGGCCGATGCCCTGACCTCTGTTCTGGCGATCGGCGCTCTGGTCTTCGGCAGCCTCTACGGCTGGCTATGGCTAGATCCGGCAATCGGCATTGTCGGAGCCATCGTGATCGCCCGCTGGTCGTGGGGGCTGATCCGCGACGCAGGCGGTGTGCTTCTCGACTACATTCCGCAGGGCGAAGACCTGCCGGAGGAGATTCAGGAGATCATCGTCAAGGAAGGCGCGGAGATCGTTGATCTTCACATCTGGCAGCTCGGACCTGGCCACCATGGCGCGATCGTCTCGATTGTTGCCGATCACCCTCAAACGCCGACTTACTACCGCGCAAAACTTGCCGCCATCCATGATTTGTCACATGTGACGGTGGAGGTCGAAGCTCGCGCGGCCTAGCCATCAACCGCTGCGTCCGAGGAGTACCCGCATGACCCACACCATCCGCGAGAAGCAAAAGCTGATCAACCGCGTACGCCGTATTCGCGGGCAAATGGAAGGCATCGAGCGGATGCTCGATGAGGAGAAGGGTTGCGTCGAGGTGATGCAGTCGATCGCCGGAGCACGGGGTGCGATGAACGGCCTGATGGGCGAGGTGATCGAAGACCACATCCGCATGCACCTTGCCGCAGAGGGGCTTACCCAGAGCGAACGAGATGACGGCGCAGCCGATCTGATCGACGTCGTCCGCGCCTATCTCAAATAAGGTTCGTAATGAAGAATGACTCACCCTGCACCGATGTCTGTCACTTCGATCCACGCAATAAATGGTGCTTGGTCTGCGGCCGGACGACCGATGAAATCAAGGCTTGGCGCAAACTGTCGCCCTACCACCGCACGATCCTGTCGGCCGAATTAAAACGGCGCATGAAGTGCCGGGCTGAACGTCCGTGAAGCTGCCGCTCGCGTGAAGATCGGCAAGACCGCGGTCTACCAAGCGCTCAAAACCGAGAAATCAACGGCATCAAAGCTCAAGCCGACGTGAGTTCTGCATGCGTTCTCAAAAGTCGGACAGATCCATCACTTTCGTGTCGTGACGCACAGCTAACAGTTCGCTCCTGGAACAGCGTTTCAATCAGCGGGCATTCCGCCGGTGTGCCGTCAGCACATTGCGCGACGGCGTCCTTAAGCACCCGCTCCATCCGTTTTAGGTCGGCGATCTTCGCGCGCACGTCGTCGAGATGGGCAGCGGCAACGGCACGCGCCTCCGCGCAGGGCTGGTCGCGTTCATCGACCAGCCGCAGCAGCTCACGGATTTCATCCAGCGAGAAGCCGAGCTCGCGCGCCCGCAGCACGAAGCGAAGGCGACGCTCATGCGCGGTGTCGTAGCTGCGATAGCCGCTTGCCGTGCGCGGCGGCTCAGGCAGAAGGCCGACCTTCTCGTAATAGCGGACCGTCTCCAGATTGCTGCCCGTCCGCCGGGCGAGTTCGGCCCGCTGCAAGCCCTTCACCCCAGTGTGGTCACGCATCGCAAAAATCCTCTTGACCCTGTAGTAACTACAGACCGCACCCTACGGCGCAATGAGGATTTCGGCAAGGAAAGAGAGATCGGACATGGTTGCATCGCGATCCGGAACGGCAGACTCGGCACACCCAGCGGCTTGTCTCTCCTTGTCCGAGCGAAGTGAGGTCGAACGACAGCGCCTGGTCGCTGTCGGCGGCATCGTCGGCGCGCTGGCGGCCTCGTCCTGCTGCGTCATTCCGCTGATCCTGTTCAGTCTCGGAATCGGCGGCGCGTGGATCGGCAACCTGACGGCGCTCGCGCCGTACAAGCCGCTCTTCGTGGCGGGAACGGCAGGCGTCCTCGGGTACGGCTTCTACCTCGTCTACTGGAAGCCGCGGCGCGCCTGCGCCGATGGCGCAGCCTGCGCTCGTCCCATCCCCGGCCGGCTTGTTCAGCTCGCGCTCTGGATTGCGACCGCGCTCGTCATAGCCGCCTTTGCCTTCGACTACGTCGCCCCGTTGCTGCTTCGCGCCTAACTTCAAGGAGCCCACCTTATGAAAAAGACCTTGAGCTCTCTCGCCTTGATCGCGTCGGTGATGATCGCCCCTGCCGCGCTCGCAGCGGAACGCATCGTCACCTTCGCCGTCGACAACATGACCTGCGCGTCGTGTCCCTACATCGTGAAGACCTCGATGGCGGCGGTCCCTGGCGTGGCGAACGTGACTGTCTCGTTCGAGGCGAAGACCGCGACCGTGACCTTCGACGATGCGAGGACGAGCCCGGACGCCATCGCGGCCGCCAGCATGAATGCAGGCTATCCGGCCCATCCGAGGCAGCAAGGCAGCTAAGATGATCGACCGCGCCGCTTTCCGCGCAGGCGTGGCCGGCGCCGTCCTTGCCGTGGTCTGCTGTGCGGCGCCGCTTCTCGTCGTCAGCGTGCCTCTGGCCGGCCTTGGCACGTGGCTGGCCGGTGTGGGTGTGGCGGTGCTTCCTTCTGACGGTGGTGGGTTTCGGTTTCGTGGCGTGGCGCATCCATCGTCGCCATGCACAGGCCGCCTGTGACAGGACGACGATTCAATTCAAAAAAGAGAGCATAACGCCATGAACGACTGCTGCGCATCCTCATCTCGCGACAAACCTGCCGTCTCTCGACCTGCGACCCTGCCGAGCTTTGCCGTGCGGCCTGGTGTGACGTTTCCGGATTGGTCGGCGGTTACGTCGTCCGCGACGAAAGACGCGCTACTCGCCATGGTCGGCTCCGATCATGTGCTCAATCGCTGGAGCGGCTACGATCCCGCCACGGATCGCGTGCGTGTTGCATTGCTTCAGCTCTATGCCGAAGACGGACGGGCACCGACTATACGCGCGCTCGCGGAGCGCATGGGTTTGAGCGAGACAGACGTTCAGCCGTTGCTCGAAGATCTCCGCCGCCGCGATCTTGTCGTTCTCGATGGCAAGCAAATCGTCGGCGCCTATCCCTTCACCAACCAAGATAGGGGCTATCAGGTCACCCTGGACGGGCGCGTTCTCAATGCCATGTGCGCGGTCGACGCGCTTGGCATCGGCGCCATGACCGATCGCGATATCTCGATCGCCTCGCGCTGCCGCCATTGCGACGAGCCGATCCGGATCACCACGCGGGACCAAGGGCGGGTGCTGGCCGATGTCGAGCCGCGGACGACCGTCATGTGGCAAAGCGTTCGCTATGAAGACGCATGCGCCGCGAGCTCGCTGTGCGCGACGACCGCCTTTTTCTGCTCGGATGACCATCTCTCCTCCTGGCGCCGCGAGCGTTCCACCGACGAGCCAGGTTTTCGGCTGTCGATCCATGAAGGGCTGGAGGCCGGCCGCGCGCTGTTCGGGCCGAGCCTCGCCGGGCTAGGTGTGACACCACGGCCGCCTGCCGATCCGGAATCGAAGAGCCCGGCAGCCATGAACCGCCCCTTCCGCAGAAACGGTCGCAATGGAAGCACCTACGATCTCGTCGTGATCGGCGCCGGATCGGCCGGTTTCTCGGCTTCCATCACGGCCGTCGATCAGGGCGCACAAGTCGCGCTTATCGGTAGCGGCACCATTGGCGGCACCTGCGTCAATGTCGGCTGCGTGCCGTCGAAGACCCTGATCCGCGCCGCCGAGACGCTTCACAACGCTCGCGTGGCAGCGCGTTTCGCCGGCATCACGGCCGAGGCCGAACTGACAGACTGGCGCGGAACCGTTCGGCAGAAGGACGCCCTCGTTTCCGAACTGCGCCAGGCCAAGTACGTCGATCTGCTCCCTGCATACAATGGTATCGCCTATCGCGACGGGCCAGTTCGCCTCCTCGACGGCGGTGTCGAAGTTGACGGCGCGCGTATTGCCGCTGGCAAGATCATCATCGCGACCGGCGCGCGGCCTGCAGTTCCTGCCATTCCTGGCATCGAGACCGTGCCGTATCTCACCAGCACGACGGCGCTCGACCTCGAGGAACTGCCGCGCTCGCTGCTCGTGATCGGCGGCGGCTACATCGGCGCGGAACTCGCCCAGATGTTCGCTCGTACCGGCGTCAAGGTGACCCTCGTCTGCCGGTCTCGTCTACTCCCCGAGGCCGAGCCCGAGATCGGCGCGGCGCTCACAGGGTATTTCGAGGACGAAGGCATCGCCGTTATCTCCGGCATCGCTTACCGCGCGATCCGCAAAACCGATGGCGGTGTGTCACTGACGGTCACGCGCGATGGCCAGGATATTGCGATCGACGCCGACCAGGTGCTGATCACCACGGGGCGCACGCCCAACATCGAGAGCCTTGGGTTGGCCGAGCAGGGGATCACCGTCTCGGCGAAGGGCGGCATCGTGGTCGACGACCGCATGCGCACGACCAAGGCTGGCGTCTATGCCGCCGGCGACGTCACCGGCCGCGACCAGTTCGTCTATATGGCCGCCTATGGCGCCAAGCTCGCGGCCAAGAATGCCCTCAACAGCGACAGCCTGCGCTACGACAACAGCGCCATGCCGGCCATCGTGTTCACCGACCCGCAGGTGGCGAGCGTCGGGCTGACCGAGACCGCCGCGCGCGCGGCCGGGCATGCGGTTCGCGTATCGACGATCGGTCTCGACCAGGTACCACGCGCACTCGCCGCTCGCGACACCCGCGGGCTGATCAAGCTCGTGGCCGACGCCGGCAACGGCCGTCTACTCGGCGCCCATATCCTTGCGCCGGAAGGCGCAGACAGCATCCAGACCGCGACGCTTGCGATCCGGCAGGGCCTCACCGTCGATGACCTCGCGGATACGATCTTCCCATATCTTACTACCGTCGAGGGGCTGAAGCTTGCCGCGCTCGCATTCGATAAGGACGTTGCCAAGCTGTCCTGCTGCGCAGGCTGAGCAGTCACGAGGGACGTAGGAGGGATTTAGAGGGCTATAGCGTAGACGTAGTTCTCATCCGGTTCCCGCACGGCCCGCCCGCCGGTTGCACGCTATAACGCGATATTCTGCGGGATAGGTACTCAACCACCGCTGACTCCCGCATTCTATCTGCATGCATGAGAGACATGCAGTTGTTTCATTCTCATCCCAAATGAAAAACATCATACTCGCGACAGGTGTTCGATCAGGATCATCGTGCCAAGGCCGCAAAGGGCAAAGCCGGCGACCAGCTCTGCCATTCGGCCGAATTGCTTTCCGATAAACCGCCCGATGAGCATGCCTCCCGACGACATGACGAATGTCGCAAGTCCGATTGCGATGGCGATAACCACAATGTTCACATCGAGGAAGGCCAGGGAAACGCCGACGGCCATCGCATCAAGGCTCGTGCCGACGGCAGTTGCGATCAGAACGGTCAACGACCTTCCTTTTGGCACCTCGTCGCCAGCCTTCCGGAGAGCCGCATACAGCATGTGCAGGCCAACGCCTCCGAGCAGTACGAAGGCAATCCAGTGATCGATTGCCTCGACAAAGCGGCTAGCCGCAACGCCGGCAATCCAGCCGATGACCGGTGTGAGAGCCTCTACTATTCCGAAGACCATGCCCGTGCGCAGGGCTTCGCTCACACGGGGCCGGCCGATCGCCGCTCCGCGCCCGACAGAGACGGCGAAGGCATCGACGGACATGCTGACGGCAAGCACGGCAATAGTGAATGGGGACACGACAAATGCTCCAACGGACCATGAACCGGGCGCCAAGCACCTGCTCGTCCGCATAGGAACAGGTGGCGCCACGGTCTTGTCGGGCCGACGGATCGGCTGACCGCACCATGCGCTTCCGCGCAAGCCTGTTGGCACGGTCCCGCTCAAGAGCGGTGACTACTCCCCGATGCCGCCGACCTACAAGGGATAAAACAGAAAGTCAAATAATATCAAATAGTTAAATGCTTCTGAAAAGCATTCGCACGTGACACTGACATATGACCGGCGCTCCACAATGTCGCGCTTGCCAAACATGACAGGGCGAGGAAGCCCGCCTCGCTCCTCAAGGCCGCGCAGGAGCTCTTTCGATCTCAAGACAACCATCGTCGACGCTGGTGTTGGCGTTTGGTCATCTGGGTGTCACTTGGCAGCTAATTGCGAGAATGTGGCCGTTCTGGTCATAACGGGCACATAAAATGCGAGAATAGAACAGTTCGAATTCTCAAATTTGCTGCAATCACATTGTCTCGAAGATATTGTAATCGTTGAATGTCCTGCGTCGTCGTCTGCAATGCGATGTCACCACGTTGTTCGTCACGATTATCAAATTAAGCGCCGGCCCTTGAGCTTGATTCTCAATTTAATTGTATATTCTCGAATTAAATGAACGGCTAAGTCACGGAAATCGTTGAAGAGCGATTCTCATATTTAACTGCAAAGCGACAAGCTGGCGCTTTGAGCGCGCGAAGCCCGCCTATTGCATTCCGCTGGATCGAGCCGGCCTGATCGACGCGCTCGCGAAAGCGGAGCGTGACGTCGAACTGCCGCATGGATCATGGCGACGGTAGCGACTAACCGATCACAGCGGGGCGAAGATGTCATTTCCGCTGGTTTACACCGGCGTCCCAGTGCCGCGCTCGCTCTCCCCCACATGCAGTGCCAGCGCCGCGTGTCGTCATGAGTCGGTGGTTGCGGCTGCCTTGCGCGTCCTCTTGGGTCTTGCGGCCGGTTCCACCACCGGCTCGGCAACGGCTTTCGCCTTGCGTGGCGCGCGCTTCGACGGGGCGGTCTCCGGAGCAGCCACAACCGCGATGGGTGCGCTTGCCTTTATCCGCGAGGCATGTTTCGGCTTCTCCGCGACCGCAGGTGCGGCCTCGACAATTGGGTCAGGCGCAGGCGCGGCGGCCTTGCGCAATTGGCCAAGGCCGGACACCTTCGCCAGCGCCGAGCGGGATTCCGCATAGCTCGGCGCAACCATCGGGTAATCGGCCGGAAGGTTCCATTTCTGGCGGTACTCGGCAGGCGTCAGGCCATACTGCGTCCGGATATGGCGCTTCAGCGATTTGAACTTCTTGCCGTCTTCGAGGCAAATGATGAAATCCGCCGTAACCGACTTGCGCACCGGTACGGCGGGTTCAGGCTTCTTCACCGCCTCTATCGGCACTGCTGCGCCCAGCGACCTGAGGGCGGCGTGAATGTCGTCGATCAATTTCGGCAGCTCGGCCGTCGGTACGGAATTGTTGGAAACGTAGGCTGCGACGAGCGCGGCGGAAACCGCCACCAAGTCGGGGGTATCGGACGGCTCCGGATGCATCCTTGAGTGCCCTTTGTGTTCAATGAGCGCCGCGCTGGACTTGGAATTGCGCGACAGTCACTATTTCAACCATTCGTCGCCTACATCAACTCCGATCGGGGGAGGCGGGGGGCCTTCTGTGCGGGGCCTCGGATCCATGGCACGCGTAAACCGAACTCCCTAGGGTAATTGACGATGAGGAAGGCGCCGGATTTCGGGCAACGGCAGGCGAAGCTCATCTGCCAGATGCCCTATGACGAGTTGCTCCGATTTATCGCGGAAGGACTGCCCATTCTCCTGGAGAGTGCCCGAGGATTTTGGTCAGCCTCTTGCCATCTGTCAGAGCAGCCGCGCGAGGCTGAGGTGTTGGCAGGCTTCGCGCAGGAGGAAGCGGCAAAGATTCTGATTTTGATGGATGCCGTGCGCTGCCCAAGGCACCTCATCGCCGCGAGATTGAACCAGATCGTCAGTCGGTTCTACGGCCATCTCGAGCGATTGATTTACGCCGAGGTTTGCGACGGATGGAGCCAAGACATTGCGGACCTTCGAAAGCGCGTCGAGCCTCTTCGCAAATCTCACTACATAGAAGGGGATGTCGGGGAGTATATCGTTCCGAACGCAAATCTTTATCGGCGCGAAAGTAAACTCTATGCGGACATCGAAGCCTATGAGGACCGCGTTCCAATCTGGAATGCGCCGAAGACCTATCCTGGTTTCTTCGAGCCCCGGATGCCATCCGTTCTTGCTGTCGCCGAAGCGATGGCCGCGCTAGGGATGTTTTCATTGTCTGGCCTGAACGCAACAGCGCAGGTGTGGGGAGCACTGGATTTTGCCGAGCATGAATCGCTGCGAGATGCAGAACGGCTCACGGATCAACTTGTCGAGCGGCTCGTTACGGAGGCGTTGCCCGCCGACATCGCAACACAAGACCATGTCTTTGTACTCGGTCGACACTGGCCGTTACCAATGTATAACGTCGAGCTCAAAATGGTCGACGTGCCGCTGGAGGACTTGAAGCAGGAGCAGGACCGGATTTTGTGGGCAGAAGCCGGTTATTAGTCACGAACTGCTTGTTGATTATCGGTTTTCACGCAGTCTTTTCGGTCCACCCGTTGCCTTGCGGTCTAATACCGCGTCAGGATTTCCCAGAGACCACCTTCACCCCGATGCGGTCCGCGAGGGAGATCAGGTCCGCATAGACGCCGGGTGTGCTGACAACCTCGACCGACGGGGCGATCGTGACCAGCGCGCCGGCCGGAAGCCGGTTGCCGAACAGGATGATCGCGAGCGCACGATCATCCTGCCTCGAAACCCAGCATAGTCCGTGAATATCGGGGCGGGCGGCGTAGAATGCCTCGGCCCAAGGGCGGGTTTGCGGGTAGCGGTCTTTCTCGGTGTCGATGAGCTCGGTGCGCCGGACGCCCAATCTGCGAAGCGCCGTGGCGCTGAGGTCGGCAAGGACGAGATCTTGTCGTGGCTCCAGCCGCGAATAGGTCTGACCCGTGAGTTTGCCCTTGTCGTAGGTCTTGAGACCCGATGAGAAAGGGACATCGTGAAAAACGGTCTCCATGGCAGCGCAATCGAAGGTCGTGCCGCCGTAGAGCGTCGGGATCGCAACTCCGGGCCCGTCGACGATCGGGCTGAAGCGCGCATTGCCCCTGAGGCCCGGGTTGAACTGATCGCCGAGGTAGGCATCCGAATGCATTCGATGAATGATCCGGCCCTTGGGCCAGATCATCGTCGACGTTTTTACACCCAGATCCGCCGGAGGTGGGGGCGTAGCGTGATCGGCGGCCTTGGCCTTTGCGTGCTTCGGCGCGGCCGGCGGCTCAGCCATGCGCCACGCCCTGCCGCTCATCTTCGGCCGCCGCGATCACGCGCTCAGGCTGCTCAGCCAGGAGATCCTGCGGACGCTTGCCGCCGAGGAAGCTGTTGTCCGAGGCGAACCAGTAGGCGAGGCCCCAATCGTCCTTGCTTCCGCCAAAGACCTTGAGCACGGCGGCAAGAGCCTTGAGCGGGCGATAGCCCGTCTTCGGATCCAGGGCGTAGCCAGGAAAGTAATCGAGCCCCCGGTGCCGAACCGCGAAGATAATGCCATCCTTCTTCCACTTGTTCGGCTGGGCGCTGGGATTGTTGGTACTGAAGCCGGCCATCTCGGCGATCTGGACCGCCGTCAGCCAATCACCGCTCTCCAGCACGGCCTTGCGCGCCTCAGCCGTCATCCGTGCCTCGAGCAGCATATGCTGGGGGGGAGGGACGTGAGGCACCAACAGTTCAAGGATCGACTGCATGGCCTCAGTCTCGCGGCGTGCGAGAATGGCGCCGACAAGCGGTGCGATGCTCTCGAACGTCTCGGCGAGCGCGCGCACGGCCGGCTCACTGCCGTGTTCGAGGGTCAAAGCGATGACCTGCTTCGGCTTCCCGCCGAGATGGTCGAGACGTTGGCGGACCTGCTCCGGCGTGCCAGTCATCGTGGCGAAGCCGGCGAGCGCGCCAGTCACATGGGGGGCAGGCATGGCCGCGTTCCCTTCGTTGGTTATCATGGTTATCCATATAAATAGATAACCAGAATAATCAAGATGGATTCGCCGCAGCCGCCGCGCGCAGCTGCCGTCTCAGGCAGGTGACCTTCACTACCATGCTTGGCTGGACATGATTCCATATATCGAGTAATATCGAATTATGGAATCAGAACGAGCCATTCTCGCCTTCGCGGCGCTCGCCCAATCGACCCGCCTCGAGGTGTTCCGGCTGCTGATCGCACATGAACCGGAAGGGCTACCGGCCGGTGACATCGCCCGGCATATGAGCGTACCGCAGAACACCATGTCGACCCATCTGGCGATCCTGACACGCGCTGGGCTCATCGAAGCCGAGCGGCAGAGCCGGTCGATCATCTACCGAGCCAAGCTTGATGCGGTGCGCGAGCTTGCCTTCTACCTCGTCAAGGATTGCTGCGGCGGGCGCCCGGAGATCTGCGCCCCGTTGATCGCCGACCTGTCTCCCTGCTGCACACCCAAAAATGAAGCCACCCAGGAGGCTGTTCATGAGTGACCGTATCTACAATGTCCTCTTCCTTTGCACGGGCAATTCGGCGCGGTCGATCCTCGCCGAGAGCATTCTCAACAAGGATGGCGGCGGCCGCTTCTGTGCCTTCTCTGCCGGCAGCCAACCGAAAGGGACTGTCAATCCGTTCGCGCTGAAGGTGCTGGAGAGCTTCGACTATCCGACCGAGGGCTTCCGCTCGAAGAGCTGGGAGGAGTTCGCGATGCCGGATGCCCCTGTCATGGATTTCGTCTTCACCGTCTGCGACAACGCCGCCGGTGAAGCGTGCCCGGTGTGGCCCGGCCAGCCAATGACGGCCCATTGGGGGATCGAGGATCCCGCTGCGGTCGAAGGCACGGATATCCAGAAGCAAGCCGCCTTTGTCTCCGCCTTCCGCTATCTCAGGAACCGGATTTCGGTCTTCGTGGCCTTGCCGGTCGCGAGCCTCGACAAGGCGTCGCTCAAGGCGAAGCTCGTTGAGATCGGCCAGTCCGAAGGGACAACCTCGCGCCGCCACAGTGCGGCGTGAGGCGAGCCATGGATGTCGTCCTCTATCACAATCCTGACTGCGGCACCTCGCGCAACACGCTGGCGCTGATCCGCAATGCCGGCGTCGAGCCGCATGTCATCGAATATCTGAAGACACCACCGTCGCGCGCGATGCTGCTCCAGCTCATCGCGCGGATGGGGATTTCCACGCGCGGGCTGCTGCGCGAGAAGGGAACGCCCTATGTCGAACTCGGTCTCGGCGATCCCGGCCTGACGGATGACGAGCTTCTCGACGCCATGCTGGCGCATCCGATCCTGATCAACCGGCCGATCGTCGTTTCGCCGGAAGGCGTGAAGCTCTGCCGCCCTTCCGAAGAGGTTCTCGATCTGCTGCCGCCGCAACGGGGCGCGTTCACCAAGGAAGACGGCGAGCGCGTCGTCGACGAGCACGGCCGCCGCGTCGCGACGGCGTAAGGAAAAGCCATGTCCACGTTTGAACGCTATCTCACGCTGTGGGTCGCGCTGTGCATCGTCGCCGGCATCGCGCTCGGACACATCATGCCCGGTGCGTTTCAGATGATCGGGGCTGCTGAGATCGCCAAGGTCAATCTGCCGGTCGCGGTACTGATTTGGCTGATGGTTATCCCGATGCTGCTGAAGATCGATTTCGCGGCACTCGGCGAGGTCGGCCGCCACTGGCGCGGCATCGGCGTCACCCTGTTCATCAATTGGGCGGTGAAACCGTTCTCGATGGCGCTGCTCGGCTGGCTGTTTATCGGCTGGCTGTTCCGACCGCATCTGCCGGCCGATCAGATCGACAGTTATATCGCCGGCCTCATCATCCTCGCCGCCGCGCCCTGTACCGCGATGGTGTTCGTCTGGTCGAACCTGACCAAGGGCGAGCCGCATTTCACGCTGAGCCAGGTAGCGCTCAACGACGCCATCATGGTGGTGGCCTTCGCGCCGATCGTCGGCCTGCTGCTCGGCCTCTCCGCTATCACCGTGCCATGGGGCACGCTGGTTCTTTCGGTCGTGCTCTACATCGTCATTCCGGTGATCATCGCGCAGCTTCTTCGACGCCGACTGTTGGCGACAGGTGGGCGAGCCGCGCTCGATCGGCTGCTGACCAAGCTCGGCCCGGTCTCACTCGTCGCGCTGCTGGCAACGCTGGTGCTGCTGTTCGGCTTCCAGGGCGAACAGATCATCGCACAGCCGCTGGTGATCGCGCTGCTCGCCGTGCCGATCCTGATCCAGGTGTATTTCAATGCCGGGCTGGCCTATATCCTCAACCGAGTTGCGGGCGAGCAGCATTGCGTCGCCGGCCCCTCGGCACTGATCGGCGCGTCCAATTTCTTCGAGCTGGCGGTCGCCGCCGCCATCAGTCTATTCGGATTCCATTCCGGAGCTGCGCTCGCCACCGTCGTCGGCGTGCTGATCGAGGTGCCGGTCATGCTCACCGTCGTCTGGATCGTGAACAGGTCCAAGGGCTGGTACGAGCGCGGCGACAAGGTCGCGGCGATTGCCGAGGCCCACCGTTGATGCAGAACGATCTTCCCAATGTCGTTGTCGACAACCTCGACGTGCCGACCATCGACCGGCTGTGCGCGACGCCCTCGACGCATCCGCCGCGTATTCTGTTACTCTATGGATCGCTGCGCGAACGCTCCTACAGCCGGTTCCTGACGCTGGAGGCCGAACGTCTGCTGAAGCACTTCGGTGCGGAGACGCGTATCTTCGATCCGCACGGCCTGCCGCTACCCGACGGCGCGGAGATCGACCATCCGAAGGTGCGAGAACTGCGCGATCTATCGGCATGGTCCGAGGGTCAGGTCTGGACCAGCCCGGAGCGGCACGGCGCCATGAGCGCGGTGATGAAGGCGCAGATCGACTGGATACCGCTATCGGTTGGCGTGATACGGCCGACGCAGGGCCGGACGTTGGCCCTCATGCAGGTGTCCGGCGGTTCGCAGAGCTTCAACGCGGTCAACCAGCTTCGTGTGCTCGGCCGTTGGATGCGGATGGTGACCATCCCCAACCAGTCTTCCGTCGCCAAGGCTTACGAGGAATTCGACGAGGCGGGCCGCATGAAGCCATCCTCCTATTACGACCGGGTGGTCGACGTGATGGAGGAATTGGTTAAGTTCACGCTGCTGACACGCGATCTCTCCCCCTATCTCACCAACCGCTACAGCGAGCGCAAAGAAGCGGCAGAGAAGCTAGCTACCGCATGAACTTCGGCAATCGCCGTTTCCAACGCTGCCCACGCGGCAAACAATCTTGCCCCTCCAGCAGTCTTCGGCGCCGGCGGACTGCCGGGAGTGAAGCGGTGCGCGGCTCGGAAGTCCCAGCCCTCGCTCCATCATCCCCTGCCGGCGCCATCTGCGGGCCTGCACCGACATCGGCAGGCGCGGAAACCGCAACTTGCTTCCGCGCCTTTGTCCTGCGAGGTGACGCTCTCGCTTCGATTGCCGGTGATGACGGGTCATGCAGCCAAAGGGGATCGTCCTGGGTCTGCTCGGTTACAGGCGTGCGGTCGCCTTCAACCGTAAGGACCGGCAAGATACGCGGCTCCGTCGGCACCGAATTGGAGGTGGGACTCGACTGACTTGTGATCTCGAACAGTGCGGAGGCTGCTGCCTGCGGAGATTTCGGGATCGAATCAGCTGCGGGTGTCGGAAGGCTCGCAGCCATATCCCTTGCCGAGATCGTCGACGGTCCGAAGGCTTTTCGCGCGCTGCGCTTGTATTCGACAACAAAAGGCTTCGTCGGGCGTTTCATGGAACCGATTCAAGTTGGGAGATCTTTCTCCATTAGCACGGGTCAATGAGGGCATGAATCCTTAACTTCTCAACCGAGTTCCCGTGAGATCTCGAGTTCGGCGGGCTGCGCGATCGGCTCGGCACGGAGATGCTGGCCTGGCGGGAGCGCCGACCCCGCTGTTAGGTGACGTCGAGCTTCGGGTGTATCGGGCCGATGCTGGCCAGGGCGTGATGGCCCGGCGCTAAGCCTGGGTGTTTGCAAAGAGCTTGGACCGTGGCTGGGGATCGACGTGAGGGTTCCTGCCGTTGGTGGCGGTCCGTGGTTCCGGCGGGCGCCGGCGCGGCGCCGTCGGCGTGATCGACCTGCGTATGCCGGATGTCCGCGAGCGGGCGTGAACGTCGGTGTCCCGACTGGCGGTGGCCGGGACGGGGAGCGAGTGCGGCGGTGCGTGTCCTGCCTGGCGCGGGCGTGGCGTGGCCTGGTGGCAGGGGCTCCTGTGGTCGGTGGCTTCGAAGCCCATCCCCTCCTCTTTGCCGCCTGTGTCCGGGTCTCGGCCGCCTAGTGCCGTCAACCCCGCTGGCCACCCCACGATGCGGGCATCGCGGGGACCCCGACCGGGGGTTCCCCTGCGCTGCGGTGACGACGGCGTCCGGCCCCTTCCTTTGGGCGTCATCGGGGATGGTCCCCGAGCAACCTCAAGGAGACTTCACATGGCCACGATCGCAACCCTCACCCAGAAGGCGGACGGCAACCTCGAAGGCACGCTCGCCACCCTCAACGTCACCGCCCCGATCGCGCTGGTGCCGAACACCCGCAAGGCGAAGGACAACGAGCCTGACTACCGCGTGATCTCGCGCAAGAACGGCTTCGAGCTGGGCGCCGGCTGGAACCGGATCTCGAAGACCACCGGCGAGGAGTACATCTCGGTCTCGCTCTCGGCCCCCGAGTTCGGCACCATCTACGGCAACGTGGCGCCGGCGCCGGGCGAGGATCCCGCCAAGAAGGTCATCATCTGGAACCCCGCCAGCTGACCCGAAGCCGCCGGCCCCGCCCAACAGCGGGGTCGGCGACCTTCTGTTCCCGCGAGCGCCGCCCGGCCAACGCGGTTATCCCGGCAGCTTGCTCGAGCGCGATTGCCGGGCGAGGCGTCGATCGGCCTGATTCTTCTTATCGATGGCAGAGACGACCTCGTCATAATCGACGCCGTTCTTCCTGAGAGCACGCCGCGCATCGTCGATCTCGAAGCCGAGCAACTCGAGGACGCTCATATTGAGGCTCGAGGCGATGCGCTCCATTGTCTTCAACGTCGGATTCCCGATCCCCCGAAGGATCGTGTAATAGGTCCCGCGCGCCAATCCTGTCTTCGGCAGGAACGCCTCCATTCCGCCATTCTCGCTCTCGAGCTGCTGGAGCCGGATCGCCAGCATCTCGTTGAGGATGGAGTGATCGACGGGCAGCGGCTTGCGGGCGGGGGGCATGGGAGGGCAGGGGCTCCAAGGCTCAAGATTGAGCCGAGCGGCATGATACAGCAACTCCATCATCTGGTATATTGAATGTTATCGAAATCCTGCCTAACCCCTTGAATCGAGTCGTCTTAAGAGACCTGGCGTCTGCTCCGATTCGAGCTCTGCCGTCGCCGCCGGTCGCGCCAGCAGCCCCGCTGGTTCGACGCCGGCGCGTTCGGCGATCAGTTCGATGTAATCCAGGCTCGGATTCGCATTCGGCGTCATCAGGTGGAAGTAACTTGAGCTCGCCAGACCGAGCTGCGCGGCAAAGGCCTTGCGGCTGAGGCCGCTCGCGCATCGGATCGCCTCGATCGACGCCTGAAAGGTCCGAAGCAGCGTACGACCCTCGGCCGCGTGCGCGGCCTTCCGGCGACAGTCATTGGTTCTCATCGGCGCGTCCTCGAACATAGAATCCCAAGACGGGCTGCGACCCTCCGCGCAGCCCGACAAGGCGCACGCCAGCACGTTGGACTGACGTTCGACATTCAATATAATGTACGGATTCGGTTTCAACGGAAGAGGTGCGCTCGGACAAAGAAAAACCCGGCAGAGCCGGGTCTCTCAGACGATGGACGGGCCGACGATTGCCGTCGTCAGCGGTGCCCGAAAACACACAAGCATGTTAGCCCTCGCCATCCGACAGTTCAAGAGGCCTGCGTTTTCACGCCACGGTCTTTGTTTGCCCCGCGCTCTCGCAAAGAGAGGACGCGAATGCAGATGCTTGGCCAAATCCCAACGACACCCTTCGGGCGGCGGGCGCTGTCGCGCGCCGTCGTCAATACGCAGCGCCTCGTGAAGGAGTGCCCCAACGGCAAACCCGTCCACAAGTGGCAGGTGTTTCGGCTCGTCTGCGAGGCGAAGGCGGCGCTCGACATTTCCGATCGCGCGCTGGCGGTGTTGAACGCATTGCTGACGTTCCATCCGGAAACGGTGCTGGTCTCGGGTGCCGGCGACCTCGTCGTTTTTCCGTCAAACAGGGCACTGATGTTGCGGGCTCACGGCATCGCGCCCTCGACGCTGCGCCGCCATCTCGCCGTGCTGATCGAGTGCGGACTGATCCTGCGGCGCGACAGCCCGAACGGCAAGCGTTTCGCGCGCAAGGGCGCCGCCGGCGACGTCGAACAGGCGTTCGGCTTCGATCTCGGCCCGCTCATCGCCAGGGCCGACGAGTTCGCCGCCCTGGCCGAGACCATTCGGGCCGAGCGACGGGCGCTCGCTCTCGCGCGCCAGGCCGTCGCGCTCTGCCGACGCGACATCGCAAAGATGATCGCGACGGGGATCGAGGAGCGCGTGCCGGCCGATTGGCCCGGTCTGCATCGCAGCTTCATCGATATTCTCAGCTCTATCCCGCGCCGTGTGGATCTCGAGGCGCTGGAGCCAATCGCGGAAACACTCGCCGAATTGGCCGCAATCATCCTCACAGCGTTGGAACAACACGTAAAACCAGCGGAATCAGGCGCCACAGAGTCCCGTTCTGAGCACCACATACAGAGTTCAAACACCGAAATCTCGATTGAACCTGAACCTGGCTTTCGAGAAAGCCGGGCGGCGAGGTCGGAGCCAGACCCCAAACCGATGAGGTCGGGGGAAATGGCGTTTCCGCTGGGCATGGTGCTGGAGGCCTGTCCGGACCTCGCCGACTATGCCCGACACGGGATTTCGCACTGGCGCGACTTCATCGCGACCGCCGCTGTGATCCGGCCGATGCTTGGGATCAGCCCGAGTGCTTGGGCCGATGCCCGTGCGGTGCTGGGCGAGGTGCAGGCCTGCATCGTTGTCGCTGCCATATTGCAGCGCGCGTCCGCGATCAAAAGCCCGGGCGGCTATCTGCGAGCCCTGACGCGACGGGCGCAGGCCGGATCGTTCTCGCTGGGGCCGATGCTGATGGCGCTCATGTCTGCCCGAAATCGAGACTGAAATGTTCCGCGCATCAGATGACCTTGGCCTTGGGGACCAGGCCCTTGCGAGGTCCCGCCGGAATTCCGTCGAGCAGGCTCGGAGGCCGCGCGCATGTTGGTTGGTTCCGTGCCTCAACTTTGCGGCCGTTGCGCTTTCCCCGCAGACATCGGGAATTCTGATGTCACGTGGTGAGTGAAGCTGGCGGATCCGGGACGGCGTGTCGTTCGCCGCTTCGACGATGTCGAAAACGACCGTCTTGTCCTTGAGTCGAGGTTGTTAACGGCGGCTGTCCAGTCGCGGAACGCGACCGGAGCGTAGCGGAGCAGGCCCGTAGCCGGACCGCGCTTTCATAGAGCGCCGTAGGTACGGCGAAGGGCCTGTGGTCAGGCGCCGCGCGGGGGTGGCAGGCGTCCAATCCGTGTTAGGTAGTGGTGAAGAATGCGATCGATCATGGGCGAATCCAGTTGAGGTCGATCGCACGATCCGGTGCGGACTGCGTGGAATCCGGGGCGAGGTCTTTCTCCATCGCTCCGCCGTGCCTCTGGATGAGGCCGATCTCTCGATGGACACTGATCACGTGCAACGCGATCGGTGGCCCAACGAATGCAAGGGGATGTGCGGTCT
The DNA here is from genome assembly GCF_043195145.2 of Roseixanthobacter pseudopolyaromaticivorans. Classification (NCBI taxonomy): domain Bacteria; kingdom Pseudomonadati; phylum Pseudomonadota; class Alphaproteobacteria; order Hyphomicrobiales; family Xanthobacteraceae; genus Roseixanthobacter; species Roseixanthobacter pseudopolyaromaticivorans. The sequence goes on along the minus strand of NZ_JBAFWQ020000003.1, from coordinate 155,885 downwards.
GTAGCGGCACTGGCAATCGTCATTCAATTGCATTACATTGCGGCAGGAGGAAGGGAGATCGACATGGCCACCAATGCCCTGGTTCAGACCCGCATCGACGCAGACGTGAGGGACCGGGCCTCCGCTGTGCTCGAAAGCATGGGCCTGACCGTATCCGACGCGGTACGCATTCTGCTGACCCGGACCGCCAATGAAGGCGCGCTGCCGCTCGAGCTGGTCAGCAACAGCGAGGCGCATGACGCATGGTTCCGCGCAAAGGTGCTCGAAGCACTGGCGGATAGCCGACCCGACGTTTCCGACGACGAGGTCGAGGATCATTTCGCGGCACGGCGGGCGGCAGCCCGGCGCAAGGCCGCCTCGGCCGATTGATGAGGCTTGTCTGGTCCGCCTTCGCGCTCTCCGACCGCGACGGCATCTTCACGCATATCGAGGCAGACAGCCCGAGGGCCGCCATCGCCGTCGACGAGAGGATCGCCGCTGCAGCGCGCCGGCTCGTCGAGTTCCCGGAAAGCGGAAGGCCCGGCCGCGTCGCGGGCACGCGCGAACTCGTGATCTCCGGCACGCCCTATATCGCGGCCTACGCGGTGACCGAGAGCACGATCCGCATCCTGCGTGTCCTTCACGGCGCGCAAATCTGGCCAGAGGATTTCACCGGGAGCTGATACCGGATCCCCGTCTTTGCAGCGCCGGCGCGCCGTGAAGGGAGCCCGGCCGCAGCGTCGAGCCAGGCCGTCTTTCTCTCAATGACCGCCCATCATACCGGCAGTCGGGCCGCGTCAAGGACGCGCGGTGCCCCCAATTTTGACGCCGCTGCGCGACGACAAAATCGGCTCCCCCACGCGCCGGCGCTGCCGGTCGCTGCGCGATCCCTGACCCGTCCCTCCAACGCCCGGCCGGCTGCCTCCGTCATCAAGACAAAGGAGGTTCACATGACACAGCTTCTCGACATTCACGCCGAAATCACCGAGCTGCGCGCCGAGCTTGCGCACTGCATCCTCACCCGCAAGGAGCGGCGGGACGGGCTCCGGCGCCTCGAAGAACTGCTCGCGGAAGCCGAGCGTCGGGGTCGCGAAGCGGAGGGGGCGTAAGCCCCTTTTTTTGTCAGCGACGGCGTCCCCGGCTGCTTATCCTCGCATGGCGTCCGGGAGAAGGCGCTGGAAGCGGTCTTCGCAAATACGGCGAAGGGCCTGTGGTCAGGCGCCGCGCGGGGGTGGCAGGCGCCCGATCCGTTTCAGGTGATCGTGAAGAATGCGATCGATCACGCGCAGCGGATGGGTCCGCTCTTCAGCTGCGATCTGCCGGACGACGAGGTCGATGGCGTCGGGAAGACGCAGCGCATAAGGGCGTGACGACGAGCGCTCGCCATAGGCATCGAAGGGGTTGCGCGAGATCTCCGGCTTCACCTTTGCCCTGGGCAACGGCCTCGATGCAGCGACGGTCGCCGGCTCTCCCTGGCTGGCGCCGGCTGTCGAGGCCGGCGCGTGCACGTGGTCTTCGTATTCCGGCGTCACGATAACCGGCTTGGAGGCCGGCTCGGCGGTTCCCACGGGGACGAGGCGCTGCGCGCGAAACGCGTCGCGAGGGAGGGCAGGGCGATCAGGGTGCGGGTCTTTTACCGGATCGCTCATGCCGCACTGTCGTCCTGCGTGACGCCCTGGCTAGCGGCGAGCAATTCGCGCACGACCTGATCGGCATTGTAGCGCGCCTTGCGGATCGACTCGTCCTTGTCGCTCATCTGGTAGAGCGTGCCATGTCCGCTCGTCATGGTGCGATAGGTGATGCGGCGGTAGAGCGCGTTGGCGCAGACGGGGACGTTCTCGGCATTGAGATAGGCGAGGACCTCGCGCAGCGGGCGGGTGTTGCGGTCGAGGCTGTCATACTCGTTGAAGAGGACGCGGTGCTGGCTCATCGGCAGCTTCGCCTCGTCGGCGTGCTGCTGGAGATTGCGGATGGTCCGAACGACCTGCGAAGCATCGAAGGTGTGGACCTTGCAGGGCAGAACGACGAGGTCGGCGCGGAGCGCTGATTGAACCAGTACGCTGCCGTAGTAGCCGGGGGTGTCCACGACGACGACGTCATAGCTGTCGAGACGCTCGATCGCCTGCGTCAATGCCTTCTCGTCGGGCGCACGCACCAGATCGACCCCTTCCGGGCTCAGACCGCGCGCGACCGACGAGGCGTGCCATTGATAGGAGGACCCCTGCGGGTCGGCGTCGACGATGGCGGTGGAGTAGCCATGCCTGGCGAATTCGCCGGCGAGGATGATGGCGACGGTGGTCTTGCCGCTGCCGCCTTTGGGGTTGGCGATGGCGAAGATGCTGGGCATGCGTCCCTCGGGTCGATGCGGCAGTGCCGCAATGGCTCACTCCGTTAATGACAACATACAATAAAATAGACAAACGACAACGCTGCAATGATGTCTTGTCGCTCTGTTGGATTCCGTCATTCTGGTGATGCGGCAATAACCGGAGACAGCAATGCGGCCTTGCTGAGGCGGGGCAATGCGGGATTACCGCATTCCATCACCCAGACAATAACGTATTCGCGAAATGCGGCATTGTCTCAAATAGATAGAACGGCAATGGGTGAATGCGTTATGCCCTGGCCTGCCCTGCAGAGCGCTTTGCGGCGTCGAGTGATCCACAAGGGGGGCGCTTCGCGCCATGCGGCCGGTGGATTCATACGGACTGCTCCTGCGGGCGTTGCCGCCCTTTATGCGCAGACTTCTAACATTCAGTGTATTAGATATTGATTGACAAGATACCGGTTTGTGGGCCAAACCCGGGGAGGCTGCTGAACGCAGCCATTGCGCTGACGCGCGCATGCTGCCGATCCTGGTCGGATCGGCAGGAGTTCGGCTCTCGGGTTGCACCCGTGAGCCGGTTCGCCGTGAAGGGAAGGGGAGGCTGGCCTTGGCCCATTCCGCCGCAATGCCCAGACGCAAGCCCCGGCTGCGGACCGAGCTTTCCGATGCGGATGAGGCGCGCCTCGTCGAGGCGGTGGCGCTGTTCGGGCTGCCGAAGGCCGAGGTGGTGCGGCGGCTGATTCGGGCTTCGGTGCAGGCGGGACCGGCGCTCTCGGCCGAGAACACGAAGGCGGTCGTCGCGCTCGCCAGCCAGGTCCGCATGGTCGGCCGCAACCTGTCGCAGGTTCTGAAGGCGATCCATCGCGGCCAGGCCGTGCGCATCGAGGACACCGAGCCAGTCTGGCGCGGGCTTCACGAGGCGATCGCGGCGATCAACGATGAGCTCACCGAGATGACGGTGGCCTATGGCTCAAAGCTCCGGCGCGAGGCCAAGCTCGCACTGTCGGAGGAGATCGAGCCATGAACCGCGCGGCCCAGATCGAGTGGTGGCTGGAGCAGGTGGAAGCCGCCCGCCGCTCCGTCGGCGCCGCACGTGAGGAGCGGCGCCGGCCGCGTCGGTCGGGCGCACTCGACGAGGAGCTCCGGTCGAGGGCTGCGCGGGCAGCGCCCGCGCCGGGCGCGACGCCGGCGCATGTGATCATTCGCGGCGCGACGCTATCGGGCGGACTGGACGAGGAGCGGCGTCGCAGGCTGCCGGCGTCGTCCGGCGGCGGCGCAGGACGACAGGCGGCTTTCCCGAGGCCCGGCCCGGCCGCTACACTGATCGAGGGCGGTCTTTCCGGCGGGGGTGGCGGGCAGGGCGGCGGGGGATCGCTCGCCCGCGCCCGGCAGCTCGCGTCGGGCTATCAGCCCGCCGTGGTCAAGGTGCTATCCTACGCGACCGGCGTCACGCGGGCGACGAAGACCGCCCAGTACGCCCAGCGCGAGGATGTCCCGGTCGAAACCCATGACGGCCGGATCCTGTCGGATCACGAATCGGTTGCCGATGAGATCAAGGACTGGTCGAAGGATTTCGAGAAGCGCAAGCCCAGCCATGACGTTGTCACCGTCCGTCTCAAGCTTCATGGCGTGGCTGACACGGTCGAGGGGCGTGAGACCTACGCGAAGGCTATCGCCGGCGGATTTGAAGGTCATCGTCATGCCTCCCGCCTCGATCGCCTCCCGTCCGGGGAGATTGAGGCCCATATCGTCACGGCCGCGGCGGGAGGACCGAAGGAGCGTTTCCGTGTTCGCGTTGAGCGGATCGGCACGGCGGAGAACGGCTTCGACCAGAAGCGGTTCGACTACCGGTCCGAGGCGGTGATGAAGGCGCGCATCCATGGCGCCACTGGTATTCCGGAGCATGCCATCGCGCTCGATCCGGGAAAGCCACAGCATGGACGCGAAGGCGTGACCTGGCAGTTGAACAGGTTGGTCGAGGGTCGGGGGCCGCTGGTCGACGATCGCGGCAGGGCCATCGGCGACGTCGCCGCCGCCCGCAACGCCGCGAAGGAGTGGGGCCGCTCGCTGCGCTCGCAGTCGCCCCGCGACACGATGCACCTGATGTTGTCGTCGAAAGCTGGCCCCGACCCGGAGGCTTTGCGCCGCGCCGCACGCGATTTCCTGCACGACCGATTCGCCGATCACCGCTTCCTGTTCGGCGTACATGTCGATCGGGAGAGCGACGGGCACATCCATATCCATGCCGTCATCACGGTGAAGAACGAATCCGGGCAGAAGATCCACCCGGGGCCGAGCGAGTTCCGGGGCTGGCGCGAGAGTTACGCGCAGCATGCGCAGGCGGAGGGCCTCAAGATCGTCGCGACCTCGGCGATGGAGCGGGCGTCGGCGCAAAGCTACGGCGCGCGCGACAAGGCGATCGTCGACGTCGCCGAGCGTCCGCGTCCGGCACGCGAGGCGCGGGATCGTGCCTATGCAGCTGAGCCGGCCAACCAGCGTCTCATCAACAATGCCCGGCAGCGGATCGCCGCGGCGCGGACCAATCCGATCAGGCTGCCGGCATCCGAGCCCGAGCGGCGTGTGGTCAATGAGAGCGTCGATGCCTGGAGCACGGTGGCGCGCGAACAGCCCGACAATACTGCGGCGAAGGACATGCTCGAAAGGCTGATGATGGCGCAGACGGTCGGCGCCATTTTGTACACCATCGGAAAGCGGGTGGATCATCTCACCAAGGAGGACCAGCACATGGCGATCACGTCGGAGCAGATGGCGAAGGATCTTCGCCTCATGAACGAGGCGGTGTCGCGCACCAGCGACCTCCTCGATGGCGAGACGAAGCAGCAGTTCCGGGAAACGTCGGCGCGCTATCTCGAGACGCTGGCCAATCGCGTCGACCTGCAGCGCGCACAGGAAAGTGGTGCGCAGCAGCTCTCGCGATCCGAAGTCGAGGCAATCGCCGGGCCCAATGCGGATCGGCTGATCGCGCACGCCCAGCAGGTTCGCGTGAAGGAAGATCGAGAAGCGGCGTCGGCCGAAAGGCTGGCCGATCGCGCGATCGAAGCCGAGCGGCGCCAGGAAGGCCGGGGCGGGCTCGACCCGCAGTCGCAGCGCGAGCTGACGGCCGAGAGGGCAATCGTCCGAGGCTCACAACAAGCCGCAGCCCGCGAGGCGCGCGAGGCCGCCGCTGCCGTTGAAGCCGCGCGTGTTCTCGCCGAGCATCCCGCGCAGCCTTTGCCGCAGACGCTGATCCAGACGGACGCGCTGGCGCAGCTACGGGCCGAGCAAGAGAAGATCGTGCGGGAGATCGAGGCGGAGCGTGCCGAGGCCCAATCCATCAAAGGGCAGCGGACTACCTGAACATCACACACTCTGCTTTTGATTAGCGGAGTAATTTGATGCGAAGCGCCATCGCAATTGCGTGAGGCTTATTGACCGCGCCGAGCTTCTCGCGGGCGGAGACAATGTGCTTGGTCACGGTTGACCGCGAAATCCCGAGGATGACGGAAATCTCCCAGTCGGTCTTGCCCTCGGATGCCCACAGGAGGCAGTCGAACTCTCTTGGCGTAACCTTGCCAATGAGACGCTTTCGGCTCTCCTTGTAGTGCAGGAGATTGCCGACAGCGTAGTTTGCGACGAAGCTCAAGGCGGCGCGGCCTTCTGCACCAATGTCGGCATGGCACCCGCCGAATGAAACGGCAGCGACGCGCCCGTCAAGCATCGTCACGGGGACGACATATCCGACCCGGAGGCCAAATTCAGATGCCTCCCCTTGGATCAGCGCGACATCCTTTGGAAAATCGCAGGAGGTGTATGCCTCTTGCCAATCAAAAGGGTTTCGATCGTGCTGCAGCCGATGAACGATGGGATCGCGAAAGACGTAGCCTCGGTCGTTGTAGCGTCCAGCCCATTCCAAGGGAAACCGCTGGAACAGGATCCGCGACTTGATCTCCTCTGGTGACACGCGGGCAGAGGGTACTACCCCACCGAATAGCGTGCTGAACCCATAGTCGGACGCAATCTCCATCAAGTACTGCTCGACTTGGCCCGCTTCGGTCGAGCGTTCGACACGTTCAATGAACTGCCAGGTCTGGTCGCGTGCCTCGTTCAATTGCCATTGCCCTCTGCAGATAGAACTGAAATCTGCGTTGGTGGTGTTCGATCGATGCCATCTCGGCCCAACGCGCCGCGCCGCTGTCTGGTCATGGCGTCTGTCCGCTTGGACGGTGTCCCGAGACTTGCAGGTGTCGATCAGTTCTCGTTGTCCAGACGAGCAGCATCCTTCGCGGTAAGAGGCTGGAACGTGGGACGGTGCCGTTTGAAGCGTGACCGCACGGGTGAGCCGTGCATGACTAAGAACCGACTATCCCGACTCAGACTTTGACCCGTGTTAAAGAACGCCGTCCAAGAAGCGCCCGGCAACAAGGTCTGTGGCTTGGGGGCGCGCCACGCGCCGCGCACTGCCAGCGGTTCGCCGCCATATTGTCTGACGAGATGGCGCGCTTCGCGCTTCCGGCCTCTCGATAGTTGAAGCGCACTGGAACGCCCCCGATCCTGACGGGCCGAAGATCGCCTGTCGATCTGCGCAAGCGGGATCGGGCATGGCGCGTGTAGAACGCCATGCCCGATCGTCGTCCCATTGATGTCCGAAAAGCCCGGACGGAAATCGGTGTTCAGCGTCTTCTGGCTATTCCCGTGCCAGACTGATGCGGCCATCAAGCTCGTATCGAGCAGGCGGGAGCTTGCGGCCTCAGGCCGCCTCAGCCCTCTCTGGCACGGCCAGGCCGAGCCAGTCCTTGTAGAAGGTGTCGATGTCGGGCTCGAAGTCGCGGATCACCGGATACCAGGGCGTCGGCGCCTCGACGTCATGGAGCGTGCCGCATTCCGGGCAATAATATTCGCGCAGCACCTGCCAGGTCGAGGTCTGCGCCATCAGGCGCGGATAGATTTCCTCGAGCTTCTGCTGCGTATCGCGAACATGGACCTTCGCGAAGAGCTTCCAGTTCTGGCGCCAGTCGCAGAAATCATGCCCGCATTCGCAGCGGATTTTCCATTGCTTGTTGTCCTTGCGCTGCACGATGAAGAGCTTTGGTCCGAGCGGCAGCACGATCCTGTCGTCCCACGGCACGCGATCCTGCAGGATCTCCATGTAGGTGACGAAGCGCTCGGGATCCTTGAGGAACCAGGGTGAAGTCGTGGCGCGTCTCGACGATCGCGAGTTTGCCGCAACGTCGGCGTTGGAGCGTGGGTCGAAACGTCGCCGCCCAGGCCGAGCGAGGATGTTTGCCGGTTGCTTAGTGGGATCAGACTCCCGAATGGAGAATTGTGCAGATATCACGACACCCGCCAGAGCAATCACGTATGGCAGGAGCGCAGTTCCAGCGTGCGCCTCAAACCTTATCCGCCAATTGATGGAGTGGCTCAGCAGCGTTGCGTTGATCAGAACCGCTACCCAAGGTCATCGACGTCGCTAAATGACCGCTCGGCGCTGGAACAAGTCCCCTTGATGCAGACGACTGTGATTATCATGTGTGAGCTTGAGAAGCAGTTCGCACGATAGACAACAGTACCGTTGCTGTCCGACAGCGTTTCGACCTTCGCGGTCGGACAGCCGGCCTTAAGCAAGACAGACTGGAAGTCGCCATCTTTCGCGATCCCGTCGGTCGGGATTCCAATAGACACCGTAATGGCGAGGATAATAGCTCCAACGAATTGTCCCAGGGGCCGCCGGAAGTTCAGTACCTCAATCATCTCAGGAACGATTGGTTTCGAATTTCCGTGATCCTGAATCGGCCATCGATGCGCGTGACGATGCTCCCGAGCGGTTCGCAGGTTCTGATCGTCTTGTTCATCGCCCGATTTGCCACCTTTGAGACAGTGGCCACCTGATAAACTTGTGCTGCCGGTGAAGTAATCCATGATCTGCCCTTAATCCAGAGAGGTGCGGCGCGGCCGGAGTGCGTTGGCCATGACGCTGACAGATGACAGCGCCATGGCCATGGCCGGTCAGCTTCGTGATGCGAATGATTGCCTGCCGCACGCCCGGACCGCCGGGGGAGCCGCCACCTTGATCCGAACGGCGATGGCGAGAGGTCCGTCCGCTTTTCCGTCGATCGCTACGAAGATCGCCGTCGCACCCTGCACCCGTAGCCGCTCGACTTCGACGGCCAAGGCCGACAGCTCGACTTCCGCTTCCGCCATGATGCGATGACTGCCAGGGGCGAGCTTCCTGCCTTCGACCGACCCGCCGACGCCCTTGCCGACCGAACTGCCGAAATCCCGCGCTTCGCCGAACCGGTTGCCGCGTTCCTTTGGCGCATCCACGATCGCGGAGGCAAGTCGATGGTTTGTCGCCGAGGTCGGTTGTTCTCGGATACCCGTCGTGGAGGGCAGATGATTGGCATGTTGCTGCATGACACTCTCCCCATTCACGCGTCGTAACTGACGAACGACATCATGCCGGTCGCCATGTGGTAGAGATGGTGGCAGTGGAGCGGCCAGCGGCCGGGGTTGTCCGCGTCGAATGCCACGGTCACGCGCGCCATCGGCGGCAGCAGGACGGTGTCGCGCAGCGCGCCGCCAACCGTCTTGCCGTTGATGCCGACCACCTGGAATGCGTGCCCGTGCAGGTGCATCGGGTGGGCCATCATGGACATGTTCGCCAATGCGACCTCAACGCGCTCTCCCCGCTTGATCTGCAGCGCGTCGCCCCCTCCGATACCCCAGCTATAGTCCGCCATGTTGCCGGTGAGGGTGAGCGCGAAGCGGCGGTCGGCGGCGCGATGCGCCAGCGGTTCGATTGCGCGCAGCCTCTGCTCGAGGTCGAGCCCGAGCACCGGTCCCTTGGCCTGTCCGAGCACGGGAATCTTGGCGATGGCTGCGCCGGCGGATGCGAGGATGATCCCCGCTCGTTCTGCGCTGCCCTCGCGAAGGGCGAGGATTGGGTACGAACCGCCCGCCATCGGCAGGGCCAGCCGGATATCCAGTCGCTGGCCCATGGAAATCGGGAAGGACCGGCCGGCGATCGGCTGGACCGCTTGACCGTCGACTGCGATCAGTTCCCCATCCAGCCTTCCAGTATCGATGGTGAAGGCGGTCGCCGTTGCGCCGTTGATGATGCGCAGGCGCACCCGGCCGCCCTTGTCGACCGTCACGACCTCAGGGTCACCCAGCGTGCGGTCATTGGCGAGATAGGCGTCATAGTCGATGTCGTTGAGGTCCATCGCCATGCCCGGCATGCCTTGCATCTGGCCCGTCGCGCCGGAGGCCGTCATGCCGGCCATGCCCTTCATCGCATCGCTCCGGCCCATCGCGCCGTGATCCATCGACATGCCGCCGGCGGCAGGGCTTCCTTTGAGCTTCGCGAGCAGTTCTTCCGCAGGCGTGAACGAAAAGTCGTGCAGCAGGATCACCACCTCCTGCTCGTCCCGCTGCCGGTCGGCGGCGGTCCGGACGATCAGCGGCGCCGCCAGCAGGTTCTGCTCCTGCAGCGTATGGGCGTGCATCCAGTGTGTGCCTCCGGCGCCGGCCGGGAACGTGTAGCGGCGAGTTTCGGAGGGTCCCAGGAGCGCGGCGGGATTGTCCGGCACGCCGTCCATCGGCCAAGGCGGTGTCAGGCCGTGCCAATGGATCAGCGTCGGCTCGCCGATCCGGTTGGAGAGGGCGACGTCGAAGCTGCTCCCGGCATCCAGCGTCAGGCCCGGCGTGCCATCGGGTTGGGCAAGCCCGAACACGCGCGCGGCCTTGCCATTGACCTCGATGGTCCGACTGACCACGCCAAGCGGGCGCGGCGTAGCGTTTGACGCGGGCGGCGGAGCATCGGGCACGGCCTGCGCCCAGGCGTTGATTGGATGGAAGGCGGCTGATGTGCCGAATGCGGCCGCTCCGGCCATCATCCGGTTCAGAAAGTGACGACGATTCATGGTGTGGGTCCTTGTTCCCTTGCCGGTAGCAGGCCGGCTGACTGATCATGCGAATGCGCATAGAGCGACCCGATGCCAGTGCAGCATCGGGTCAGGTCTGATCAGGCACGGGTTCGAGGAGGACCGAGGGTGGGTGGAAAAGCTAGGCCGCGGACGATCTCATCACGCTGTGCGTAACGCGCAGTGAGCACGATGCGCTGCGGGACTGTCGTACCCGGTGCAGCGAGCGCTACGACACAGGATGCGCAGGCACTGCTGCAACAGAGCGTATGGTCGACAGCGTGAGAATGACCTTGGAGCCCATCGCCGCTGATGGCAGCCTGAAACTCGCCGCTTACCATCATGGTTGCTTGCTCGTGGCGGACAAGGTCGTGACACGGCATAGCCTGCGCGCTGACGACAGGCGCAACCAGCAGCGCGATCGCGACCAGAAAGGCCAGCAACGCTCTCATCTGTCCTATCGTTTGCAACCTGACGCTCATGCCCGACCCCTGCCTCCTCAAGAAGGCACCCTCCGCACAATTCCACCTTGACCCACATCAATGGCCTCTCTGAGGCGTTCTCTCGTCACGAGAACTTGTCCCTTTGCGAGGCCCTTGGGCCGGGACAGCCGATCCGGCCTTGGCTCACGTCTCATTCGGCGGCGAGCCGGCCGGCGACGGACTTCGAGCTCGCGGAGTCGGACGCCGCAGCAGTCGACGACAGCCCCCACCCCTTGACCAGGCCATAGATGGCCGGGATCACGATCAGTGTCAGCAGGGTCGAGGAGACCATGCCGCCAATCATCGGGACGGCGATCCGCTGCATGATTTCCGAACCCGCTCCCGTGCTCCAAAGGATCGGGATCAGTCCGGCCATGATGGCGACCACGGTCATCATCTTGGGCCGCACGCGCTCGACGGCCCCTTCCATGATGGCATGCTGGAGATCGGCCCGCGTCAGACTTCGGCGCGCCGCCTCAGCGACCGCACGCTGTTCGCTCCAAGCGTGGTCGAGGTAGATCAGCATGATCACACCCGTTTCCGCGGCCACGCCGGCGAGCGCGATGAAGCCGACAGCGACCGCAACCGACATGTTGAAGCCGAGCCACCACATCAGCCAGAGGCCGCCGACCAGCGCGAACGGCAGCGACAGCATCACGATCAGCGTCTCGGTAATCCGGCGGAAGTTCAGATAGAGCAGCAGGAAGATGATCAGCAGCGTGACCGGGACGACGATCTTCAGCCGGGCCTCCGCGCGCTCCAGATATTCGAACTGACCGCTCCACGAGACATAGGTCCCGGCCGGGAACGCGATCTGCGTCGCGACGGCGCGCTGCGCTTCGGCGACATATCCGCCGAGATCGCGGCCGGCGATGTCGACATAGATGTAGATGGCGAGCTGGCCGTTCTCCGTGCGGATCGAGGTCGCCCCGCGGGTGAGCTGCACCTTGGCGACCTCGCCGAGCGGCACGGTCCCGCCGTTCGGCAACGGCACCAGCACATTGCCGGCGATCGAGGACGGGTCGCTGCGGAAGTCGCGCGGATAGCGGATGTTGACGCTGTAGCGCTCGCGCCCCTCTACCGCTGTAGTGACCGCATCGCCGCCGAGCGCCGTTGCGATCACATCCTGCACGTCGCCGATCATGAGCCCGTAGCGCGCGAGTGAACTCCGATCCGGGATGATATCGAGATAATAGCCGCCGATCACCCGCTCGGCATAAGCGCTCGACGTGCCGGGAACCTTCTTGACCACGGTCTCGATCTGCCGCGCCGCGGTCTCCATCTGCGTCAGGTCCGTGCCGAATACCTTGATGCCGACGGGCGTGCGGATCCCTGTCGAGAGCATGTCGATACGGGCCCGGATCGGCATGGTCCAGGCATTGGAGACACCGGGGAACTGGAGCGCGGCGTCCATCTCGGCCTTCAGGCTGTCGATGGTGACGCCCGGCCGCCATTGATCCTTCGGCTTCAGGTTGATGATGGTCTCGAACATCTCGGTCGGCGCCGGATCGGTCGCCGTCAGTGCGCGTCCCGCCTTGCCGTAGACCGTTTCGACCTCGGGGAAGGACTTGATGATGCGGTCCTGGGTCTGGAGAAGCTCCGCGGCCTTGGTGACCGAGATGCCCGGCAATGTCGTGGGCATGTACATTAGCGTGCCCTCGTTCAGATTCGGCATGAACTCGGAGCCGAGCTGCGTGGCGGGCCACCAGGAGGCGCCGAGTGCCGCGAGCGCGACGAGGATCGTCAGCATCTTGGCCTTGAGCACGCCGCGAATGACCGGCCGGTAGATAAAGATCAGGAAGCGGTTGATCGGATTCTTGTGCTCCGGGACGATCCGCCCCCGGACGAAGATCACCATCAGCGCCGGCACCAGCGTCAACGAGAGCAGCGCGGCCGCCGCCATCGAGAAGGTCTTGGTGAAGGCGAGCGGCCCGAACAGGCGGCCCTCCTGCGATTCCAGCGTGAAGATCGGCAGGAACGAGACGGTGATGATCAAAAGGCTGAAAAACAGCGCCGGGCCGACTTCCCTGGCCGCTTCTATCAGAACCTCGACGCGGGGCTTGTCGGGCGGCGCCCGCTCAAGATGCTTGTGAGCGTTTTCGATCATCACGATGGCGGCGTCGATCATGGCGCCGACGGCGATGGCGATGCCGCCAAGGCTCATGATGTTGGAACCGAGGCCGAGCAGTTTCATCGCCACGAAGGCCATCAGCACGCCGACCGGCAACATCAGAATGGCAACCAGCGCGCTTCGGACATGCAGGAGGAACACGATCGACACCAGCGCGACGATGACGCTCTCCTCAATGAGCGTTCCCTTCAGTGTTTCGATGGCCGCGTCGATGAGTTGCGAGCGGTCATAGACCGGGACGATCTCCGTGCCCTTGGGCAGGCTCGGCATGATCTCCGCAAGGCGCGTCTTGACGTTGTCGATGACGTCGAGCGCGTTCGCCCCGAAGCGCTGCAGGACGATGCCGCTCGCGACCTCGCCTTCGCCGTTGAGCTCGGTGATGCCGCGCCGCTCGTCGGGGCCGAGCTCGACATAAGCGACGTCGCGCAGGAGGACAGGCGTGCCGCCGTCATTCTTGAGGACGATCTGCTCGAGATCGCCGACGCCCCTGAGGTAGCCGCGGCCGCGGACCATGAACTCGAACTCGGACAATTCGACGGATCTGCCGCCGGTGTCCATATTGCTCGCCCGGACGGCCTCGCGGATCTTCTGGAGCGGGATGCCGAAGGCGCGCAGGCGCTGCGGGTCGACCACGATATTGTACTGCTTGACGAAGCCGCCGACGCTGGCGACCTCGGCGACGCCTTCCGCCTTGGCGACCCCGTAGCGGATGGTCCAGTCCTGAAGCGAGCGCAGTTCGGCCAGCGTGCGCTCCTTGGCGATGACGGCATATTGGTAGACCCAGCCGACGCCCGTCGCATCCGGGCCGAGGCTGGGCGTCACGCCCTGCGGCAGGCGTTGCGCCGCGGCATTCAAGAATTCCAGGACACGACTGCGCGCCCAATAGGGATCGGTGCCGTCCTGGAAGATCACATAGACGAAGGAGACGCCGAAGAAGGAGAAGCCGCGCACGACTTTCGACTTCGGGACCGTCAGCATCGCCGTCGTCAGCGGATAGGTGACCTGGTCCTCGACGACCTGCGGCCCCTGGCCAGGATATTCGGTATAGACGATGACCTGCACGTCGGAGAGGTCGGGAATGGCGTCGAGCGGCGAGGTCCGAATGGCGTAGACGCCGGCCGAGACGGCGAAGACCGTACCGATCAGGACAAGCATCACATTGCGCGCCGACCAGGCGATGAGGCGACCGATCATTTGGGAACCCCGCCGTTGAGGCCACTCAGTGCCGCCTTGAGGTTGCTTTCGGCATCGATGAGGAAGTTCGCCGCGACGACGACCTTGTCGCCCGCCGTGACGCCGTCCCGGATCTCGACGTAGTCCGCGTCCCGGCGGCCGAGCTTGACCGGGCGAGGCTCGAAGCGGCCCTCGCCCTTGTCGATGATCACGACTTGGCGCATGCCGCTGTCGATCACGGCGCTCGCTGGCACGGTGACGACCGAGGCTGCGGCGCCGGTGGCGATGTCGGCATCGACATACATGTCGGGGCGCAGGATCCCGTCGGGATTGGCGAGTTCGACGCGCACGCGGGTGGTGCGCGTCTCCTTGTTGACCTGCGGATAGATCATCGCGACCTTGCCCGCGAACACCCGGTCGACGAAGCCGCGAGCGCGCACCGAGACGGGCTGCCCGAGCGCGATCATCGGCAGATCGCGCTCGGCGACATCGACCAGCGCCCAGACGATGGATACATCCGCAAGCCGGAACAGGACGTCTCCGGGAGCGGCCTTCATGCCCTCGACGGCATTGCGCTCAAGCACGACACCGTCGCGCGGAGCAGTCCAGGTGACCAAGCGGGGAACCTTGCGCTGGCGTTCTATCTCGGCGATCGCGTCCGCCGGAACACCGAGGTTCTCAAGGCGCAGGCGCGCGCCGCCGGCGAGGGCGTCGCGCCCGGCGCCGTTGAGATCGGTCAGATAGAGCGCACCGGCGGCGGTGACCTCCGGCGAATAGAGGCGCAGGAGGGCCTGGCCTTTTTTCACCCGGTCGCCCGTCGTCACTTCGGACACGTTCTCCACGAAGGCGTCGGAGCGCACAGCGACGACGACGATCCGCCGTTCATCGAGCTGGATCGTTCCGGAGCCGCGGATGGGGACCGAAAGGACGCGCTGCTGCGCGGGCTCGGAGCGCACACCGGTGCGTTGCAGACGACCTGGACTGACCCTGACGGTGCTCCCGTCATCGTCCTCGCCCGCATAGACCGGGATGTAGTCCATCCCCATGGAATCTTTCTTCGGCACCGGCGAGGTGTCGGGCAGGCCCATCGGGTTGCGGTAATAGAGGACGCGCTTGGTTCCTGCCGCTCCCGAGACTGCGGACACGTCTTCCAGCGCATCCTCGAAGCTGACATCCTCGCTGGCATGGACCGGCCGAAAGGCACGCCCATCCGCCGTCTTGCGGGGCTCGGCGGCGTAGAACGGTCTGCCATCGGGGTCGCGATAATAGATCACTGGTCCCGACACCACCTGCGCGGCTCGGGCGGATGGAAGCGGAAACGCCCCGAGTTCCGGCAATCGGAGCTCATGGCGGCCGGCGTAGTATCCCCCGGCCCCCGCCGCCGTCAGGGCGGCGAGGGTGAGGACCACCGAAGCGATCCGGGGTCTCATGGGATGGCCTTGAGAACCAGCTTGCTCTCGACCGTATCGGCCTCGCCCTGCACCTTGGCGCCGAGCGAAAGCTGCCATCCGCCGGCCATGCTGAGATTGGCCTTGAACTGGTAGGTCCCCGGCTCCGCGCCGGGCATCGGCGTCACCTTGGTCGCCATCTCCTGCATGCCCTCGGGGGCCATATCGAGCCGAGTGGCAAAGATGACGGCGTCCGGCACGGGCTTGCCGATCTTCTTGTTGATCAGGCGGACCGCAATGAGGGCGTCGCCCTTCTTGATATCCGTCTGGACGAGCTGGAATTCGTAGTCGCTCGCGGCAGCGAAGGCGGACGTCAGAGGCATGGCCAATGACAGGCCGAGAAGCGCCGCGCCAAGGGCGCGCGCGGAATTGAACGTGGTCATGTGTCGTTCCTGGAGTCTCAGAATGTCAGATCCACCGGAAAGGCGGAGTGGCGCGCGGCAGCACATGGCTGCGCGCAAGACCGCCGGCAGCACCCAGGCTGCCCGACGATCCGCCGGCCCCAAAAAGCCGGCGCTGAGACCTAGATTCGCGGAGGTCGCATCAGCGGCGGAGGCGCCAGGCTGGCGAGCCGGGTGTCGGCCTTCAGGCCGAACAGTTTGCCCGCGTGCATCGGCAACGACCGCACGACGGCTGCCAGTGGTCCGCTTGAGAAGCACTTGGCAAAGCAGAGCGCCATCGACGGGCAGGTCGCCTTGCCGCAATCGGGTGTCTGTTGCTGCTGTTGGGAGGGGCAGCACGGCATGTCGTCGGACATCGCCGCATCCGACATGTCCATGTCCGACATCGCCATATCCGACGGCTCGACCATCGACACAGCCGCCATCATGCCGGCACCCGCAGGTGCAACGACGGGAGCAGCGACCATACCCACGATCGCCAGGATCGAGAGAAGTCGAAAGAGCCGGGACCGGATCATCGCATCCTAAATCTCACAATGGCTTGAGCGGCGAAAGAGCATTGCGTTCACGTTCTCGGCAGATACCGCAGCAATGACGGCCATCGTCAGGTCAAAGTCGCGTGGATAATTGTTTCGTCATCCTGAGCCGTCTAACACGTCGTACTCACGGCTTGGCGTTCAACAGCGGAAGCCTTGCAAGGAATTTTCGTGTGACTGCCGAGCACCAGCGTCGGAGCTTTTTCACATGACGCCAAAATGGTCCTTGCCATGTCACGGCGTCACCCGTATTTTGCGATGCGATATGATGCACTCGCTTCGCTCATTCGTGATTCTTCTGACCGTGCTCGCCTTTTCGGTGACAAGCACGGGTTGGGGCATTGCGAGCAGCTTGATGGTATCGAGCGGCGGGAAAGGGCACCACGCGCCGATCGAAGCCAGCCATTCCAGCGGATCGCATGAGCACGGCGACAGCGACTTGGCCCAGAATTCCGCTTGTCTGGAAGCAGACGGCTCGGCCTGCGCTGCCAAGCATCAGCACGGCGATGAATCCAACTCCTGCTGTGCCATGGCCTGCCACACTGCAATTCCCGCCAGCGGATGCGCTATGGCGATCATCGCTTTTGTGCGGACCATCGATCATCCGTCGCTTGAGGCGGGTGTAAAGGGATCGTCCGCGACGCGCCTCGAGCGCCCGCCGAGATTCGCCGACGTCTGATCGTCGGCCGACTCCCTTCACGACCTCTGATCGCTGACGGACAAGATCCGTCTCCGTTTCCGTCTTCGGGTTTCTGCCGACGGCCTTCGCCGCTGCGTCTCCGCAGCCGCTGAAGATCGCTGTTCGATGCCGCGCGGCCATGCCGCTCAGGCCGACTGGGCCGATTCCGAGGATCTCCATGAAACCTGTCTTGATGACGGCCTTCGCCGTCGTTCTGTCCGCATGTTCCGGACCGCCCGCGATCGAGGTGGGGCCGAGCCCATCCGATGCGAGTTCGAGCGTGAAGCCCTTGCGCTACGCGCCCGTCACCGCGGGAACGGTTGATTACCGTCCGGTCGATCCGAAACCCTGGATCGAGCGCAATGAGCGCGTCGCTCCCAAGACGGGGGGCGAATGATGGCGCTCACAATCGATAGCCAGGCGAAGCCTCTTCCTGCGCCGCCTTGGAAGCGGCTTGTCGCGATCGGCGCCGTCGCCACGACACTGGGTGGCTGCGTAACCTTCACGCCGGACGGCGGCATGAGCCCGGTGTCGGCGGAGGTCTCGGCCGCGATCGGCAAGGACACCGTGAAGATCGCGTCCTCCGCCGAGGCGTCCGCGGTCCAGAGCCGCGTCAAGGCGCTCCTGGCCAAACCCCTGACCGCAGACGGCGCTGTCCAGCTTGCGCTCATCAACAATCGCGGTCTTCAGGCCGAGTACAATGCGCTCGGCATTTCCGAGGCCGCCTTCGTCGAGGCCAGCCTGCCGCCAAATCCGGTCATCGGGGTCGAGCGGCTTTCCACCGGTGCTTCGCTGGATATCGAACGTCGCGTGGTCGCCAACATCCTGGCGCTCTTGACACTTCCGGCCCGCAGCGACATCGCCAGGACGCAGTTCGAAGCCGCCCGGCAGAAGGCAATCGAGGCAACCTTCCGCACTGCGGCGGAGACCCGCCGCGCCTACTACCGCGCTGTGGCGTCGCGGCAGACCGCGTCCTTCCTCGAGCAGGCACGGGTCTCGGCTGATGCAGCCGCCGACCTCACGCGCAAGCTCGGAGAGACAGGCGCCGCGAAGAAGCTCGACCAGGCGCGAGCGAGTTCCTTCTACGCAGAGGTGTCCAACGAGCTTGCCCAGGCTCGATTGAAGGTCGGGACGGACCGCGAGGCCCTGACCCGCATCCTGGGCCTGTGGGGGCCCGACGTCGACTACAGATTGCCGGGTCAGCTCCCGGGCATGCCCCGCATCCAGACCGCACAGCAGGTCGAAGTCGATGCCATTCGAAAGCGCGTCGATCTCATCGCGGCGCGCCTCGAGCTCGATGCCATGGCCAAGACCCTCGGGCTGACCGAGGCGACGCGGTTCATCTCCATGCTCGATGGTGGCTGGCGCGGCAACTACGAGCGATCGACCGTGGACGGCGTACGGGAGAGCTCGTCGCCGCGCGGCTTCGAGCTCGAAATCCAGATCCCGATCTTCGACGGCGGCGAAGTCAACGTGCGCCGATCGCGGGAGACTTACATGCAGGCGGTCAACCGCCTGATGGAAAAAGCCGTGAACGTGCGCTCGGAAGCGCGCGCGGCCTATCTCACCTATCGCGGCAGCTACGACATCGCCCGCCAGTATCAGAACAGCATTCTGCCGCTACGCCGGACGATCAACGAGCAGGCCCTGCTCGAATACAACGGCATGCTGATCGACGTCTTCGAGCTTCTGACGACGGCGCGGGAAAGCATCGCCACCAACGTCGCGGCGATCTCCGCCAAGCGCGACTTCTTCATCGCCACCGTGGACTTCGAGACCGCGATCATCGGCGGAGGCAGTTCAGCCGGCTCGGCTGGCGAAGGCTCCGTCATGGCAGCGGCCGCCGAAGGCGGCGTGAACTGACCCGAGAAAGGAGACCATCATGACGATCTCACGTCGAAATTTCCTCGGCGCCTCCGGTGGCATGGCACTGATCAGCGCAAGCGCCGTCTCAGGCCGCGCCCAGGCGGCCGCGATCCCCGAAGCCGCCACCATGAAAGAGGCGGTCATGCAGCCACCGCTCGTTCCGACGAGCGGTCCGGACTACCAGCCCGTCGTCACGCTCAATGGCTGGACCCTGCCCTGGCGGATGAACGGCGACTGGAAGGAATTCCATCTCGTCGCCGAACCGGTCGTGCGCGAGTTCTCGCCGGGCATGGTCGGCCATCTGTGGGGCTATAACGGCCAGTCGCCCGGACCGACGATCGAGGCGGTCGAGGGCGACAAGGTCCGCATCTTCGTCACCAACAAGCTGCCGGAACACACCACCATCCACTGGCATGGCCAGTTACTGCCGAGCGGCATGGATGGGGTCGGTGGGCTGACCCAACCGCATATCAAGCCGGGCAAGACCTTCGTCTACGAGTTTCAGCTCCAGAAGAGCGGGACCTTCATGTACCACCCTCATGCCGACGAGATGGTCCAGATGGCCATGGGCATGATGGGCTTCTTCGTGGTGCATCCGAAGGATCCCGCATTTCGCCGCGTTGACCGGGACTTCGTGTTCCTGATGGCGGCCTACGACATCGATCCCGGCACCTATGTGCCGAAGGTCGCCGAGATGACCAACTTCAATATGTGGACCTGGAACAGCCGGGTCTTCCCCGGCATCGACCACATCGTTGCCGGCAAGGGCGATAAGGTCCGCATCCGGTTCGGCAATCTCACCATGACGAACCACCCCATCCACATGCACGGCTACGACTTCAAGGTGTCGTGCACTGATGGCGGCTGGGTTCCCGAGGGCGCTGCTTGGCCCGAGGTCACCATCGACTGCGCGGTCGGGCAGATGCGGGCCTTCGATTTCGTCGCCGACAAGCCCGGCGATTGGGCGATCCACTGCCACAAGTCGCATCACACCATGAACGCCATGGGCCACGACGTGCGCAACTTCATCGGCGTCGACAAGAAGGAGTTCGCCAAGAAGGTCCGCAAGCTCGTCCCCGACTACATGCCGATGGGCACGGCCGGCATGGCGGACATGGGCGAGATGGAGATGCCGCTGCCCGACAACACCCTGCCGATGATGACGGGCTTCGCCCAGTTCGGGGCGGTCGAGATGGGCGGCATGTTCTCGGTCGTCAAGGTGCGCGAGGGGCTCGCATCCGGCGATTACAAAGATCCGGGATGGTTCAAGCACCCGGAAGGTACGGTCGCCTTTGAGTGGAAGGGCGAACCGAAAAGAGCCGAACGCGAGCCTCCTGCCGCGTTCGACAAGTCGAGGACCGCCGAGTTCAACGTCGTGAAACCCGGCAAAAAATCCCCCCATGGCAATCATTGAGAAGGATTCCTACGTGCAACCACGATTCCTGATCGCCGCGCTTGCGGCCCTTACCCTGTCGACCGCAGCGCTGGCCGACGCTGGCCATTCCCATGGGGATGACCGCGCGTATGGCGAGCCTGGAGATCCCAAGAAAGCGGCGCGCACCATCCAGATCACCATGCGTGAATCGGACGGGAAGATGGTGTTCATCCCGAACAAGATCGACATCCGCAAGGGAGAGCAGGTCAAGTTCGCCATCCGTAACAATGGTGAGCTCGATCACGAGATCGTCGTCGGCACGCTCGACGAAAACCTCAAGCACATGGCCGAGATGATGAAGAACCCGGACATGGAGCATGACGATCCCAACGCCAAGCGCCTAGCACCGAAGAAGACCGGCGAAATTGTCTGGAAGTTCACCAAGGCCGGGGAGTTCGACTTCTCCTGCCTCATCCCCGGTCACCGGGAATCCGGCATGACCGGCACCATCATCGTCAAGTAGTTGCACTCAACAAAGGAGCATAATTATGCGTAAGCTTATAATGGCAGCGGCGATCTCCGCGTTTTCGACCGCTGCCTTGGCGCAGGCGGCTCCGGTCGATGGACAGATCACCAAGATCGACCAGGCCCAGGGCAAGGTCACGCTCAAGCATGGGCCGATCAAGAACCTCGACATGGACGGCATGACGATGGTGTTCGCCGTCGCCGACCCGGCCATGCTGAAAGCGGTCAAGGTCGGCGACAAGGTGAAGTTCGAGGCGGATCGGGTGAGCGGCCGTCTGACGGTCACCAAGATCGCCAAGGCGAACTAACATCTCGCTATCCCGGGGAGCGCTGCGGCGCTCCCCGTCCACTGGAGGACCACCCGATGAACATGGACCGCAGACGCGTGCTCCTGCTCGCAGGCGCGACGCTGCTCGCGCCAGCGGCTGCCAGTGCCGCCAGCCAACCTTTGGTCACGGTCTACAAGGACCCGTCCTGCAATTGCTGCGGCGCCTGGGCCGAGCACATTGCGAAGGCCGGCTTTTCCACGAAGATCGTCGAGGAGCCAAGGATTAACGCAATCAAAGTTCGCTTTGGGATTCCCTCGGCGCTCTGGTCCTGCCACACGGCCGAGGTCGAAAACTACCTTCTCGAAGGCCATGTTCCAGCCACGGCTTTGATCCGGCTCCTGGCTGCGCGTCCGTCCGTACGCGGCATCGCCGTTGCCGGCATGCCGGTGGGATCGCCAGGCATGGACGTCGCGGGGATGGAACCGGAGACCTACGACGTGATGGCTTTCGGTTCCGAAACGCCAAACCTGTTCATGCGCTTCCGTGGCGCCAGCCCGATTCCGAGCTGAGAGCACAACCATGGACGAACGATCGGTGAGCATTCGGAAGGCAAGCCGGCTAACCAGAACGCTCCTGGTCGCACGCCCTGCAGCAGGCTATTCCGTGGTCCAGCGGCTCTTGCATTGGGGCGTGGTCCTGCTGTGCCTGACCCAGATTCCCACGTCATGGGCCATTGCCCGCACCCACATGACGCATGCCTTCATGCAGCCGGCTCCATTCGACCTCTTCCTGCACCGCGTCCACGCCTGGGGCGGCTGGCTTATTCTGGCCTTCGCAGTAGTCCGTATCGGCCTCAGATATCTTCATGGTGTCCCGCCGCTGCCAGCGGCCTCCTCGCAGATCACGCGTTGGGGGACAGCGGTTAGTCACGCGCTACTGTACGGCCTGCTCTTCGCGCTGCCCATTACCGGCACCGGCGCCATGTATGTGAACAGCGCTGCCTTTGCCCCAATCCATCGGGTTCTCACATGGTCGCTGCTCGCCGTCGCGGTCGTTCACGCCGCCGCGGCACTCTGGCACCATCTCATCCGACGCGACGAGGTTCTTCGTCGAATGATCACCGGGGTTCGAACCGCGAAATGACCACGAATGGGTCAGACGCGGTCCTGACTGGCGTCTTCTAAATCAGGACCGCTCAATACACAGGCCAGCCCCCATGGAGTCGACAATGACACGCGAGTGGAAAATCGGAACAGGCGCAATTCTACTTTCCGCTTGTTTGACACCAGCGTTCGCCGCCGATGATGACAGTCTCGTGCGAATTCTTGCGAAAGCGGATATTGCTCACAATTTTGTGGTGTATTGCGCTCAATATGATCCATCGATCATTGAAAGGACAAGAGGCAGTGTCGGCGATGCGCAACAGCTCATGCTGCACGTTCGAAGTGACGTGATCTCTGGCTTGCCTCAAGCTGAGGCGTTGGAAGTTGTGGTCCGTTCGGCGAATGCAGCGCGCATCGGTGTGTTGCTCGCTATCAGAGAGCGCTACGGACCGACGCAAAGCGAAGAAAGCGCGCGACTTGCTAACTGGTGTGAAAGATCAGCAGCGCCTTCGGTAAAAGAAATCGTCAGTAGTCACGACGATCATCATGATGCGTTTGATGCGGAAATTGCGAGGGCAAAGGAGGACCTGCAGCTCCCTAACAAACATCCTTCCTTCAAGTGAGCCAAATGAATGTAGCCGAAACGCCAGACGTGAAATTTCTCACATCGGCGGCCGCGACTCCTCACTAACGTTTAGCTTTCTGGGTGAGTGCCTCAAAGGAGATCATCGTGAGAATCTACAAACTCTTCGCCTTTGGCGCTTTCGCAATCGTTGCCACAACACCTGTCATGGCGGATTCCTATTCGCCGACGTTGGCAGGAAGGGAACGCGCGCGCCACGAGTTCCGGGATGTCCAGCGTGGGGCTTATCCGAGGGGTCCTGCGCCACAGCTGACCGCACCGGCCCAGCGAAACGTCGTGCCGGCGCCGCTGAAGAGGTTGCTCAGTTCACCGGCCGAAGGCAAGTCCAATATGTGAAAGGCCGATCTCCCTTAGAACGATGTTAAGCCGCACCCATTTCCAGGGCGCGGCTTAACTGCTCCCGATCAATCGCCGGAAAGCTGATCGCCTCTAATTACGAGGCCACGGCCACTTCGGACAATGAAGCCAGACCGCATGAGCTTGGTGAGTTCTTTTGTGACTGCCTCGCGCTGAGAGGAAATACGCAAAGCCAGTTCCTCATGCGTTGGCAGGCAGTCTATCATCAAGGTGCCGTCCGCTCCCGATTTCGCCAACCGCACCAACTCAATCTTCAAGCGGCTGTGCATCGGCAGCGTGACGGTATCGGCGAGGCGCCGGTTCACACGGCACAGCCGCCGGCACATGACGCGCATAACCGCCGTTGAAAAAGCCCCGTGCTCCACAATTGCCCGAAAAAAGCTCGCCCGATCGATGACGAACGTGTTCGAGGTCTCGGATGCCTCGACAACAAGGGGCACAATATTATCCGCAAAAGCGGCTGATTCTCCGATCAGTTCACCGCGCTCAACGTCAGTCACAAAGACGTCGATACCCTGCAGCGTTGGTATCGAAACCCGCAAGCGTCCATCCGCGACGACGTATATCACTGACGCGGTATTGGCCGAGATCTCGAAGCGTTGTGCCTTCGGAATGGTCCGCCTGTGCGCACCGAGCTGAAGGCGGGCGTCGTCCAGAAAGTCGAGGAGGGTGGTGTGACCCGGTGATTCCGAACAAGTGGGGGCTGCAAGAGAAAAGACATTCATGACACTGGCCTTGCAGGCGCGCGCGTCGACAGCGTTTCGCTCCATGCAAGCGAATGCCAGGAGGCGCGGACGCGTTCGCCCAGAGAGTTCGACAGGAGGAGATTTGGAGCGGCCAGTGCTTGTCGCACGGACCGCGTCCGTCGCACCGAAAGACGAATCGACGCTGCGGATGCATCCGCCACGCCAACGGCCCTCAGTGCCGGCTATCAGGTCAGCCGAGGCGGCCGATCCAGCGGGCTAAGCTGGGAACCGTGAACAGAGCTGTGCCCGAGACGGAACGTCAGCCGACGCACGTTCCGCACTGCGGAGATCAGATCCCTGCTAGGCCACAGCACAGCACAGCTCGTGGCGGAACAATCCGAAGGCATCAGCCCAGGATTCATCGCGGAGCCGCACGCTCCATTCTCATCTGGGCACGACAGCGCGTATTCGCGGGACAGTTCCTGTGTGGGGCTCGCGAAAACGCCGGCTCCAACGCCACTATCAAAGGCGCCATGAAACATCCCCGCAGACATTACAAGGACGGCGGTAAGCAACAAAGCAAGGTATCGACGCACTGGTAACGACATCATCAAGGCCGCCCAAGGCAGAAAAAGCCGATCGATTCGACGAAAGGCATAGAAGCCGCTAATCGAGGCGACCGTGTGTCTCTTGTCTGGCAGACCAATCGAGCGTGAACGTGGCAACGACTCGAAGCGGCCGAACCGCCGCTACTTGTCCAGGTTTCTCCTTCCGCGTCGGAATCCCTGGACCAAACAGGTCGGAACTATCAACGCGGATGGACCGCATCGCGCGAGACGACGCGGGTGCCCCCCTCCTCCCGAAGATGAACCCAGATCGATAGAATCTGCCGGCGCGTCCCGCAGAGTGACAAACGCATTTCTCGGGAAGTAAGTATACGTATGTGCATAGGGCGCGAGTATATTTACTGATGATCTCGTATGCTTGCATGTTCCGCGAACATATTCTACAATATACGAAGATTTAACCATCAATTATATTTTCACTTACACCATTTTGTGAAGCCGAATGTGAAATCCTTCACATCGCATCTGCGTCTCTTCCCGCAGTTTCCGGGCATCGCGACAGTGCTTTGAAAAAAGGAAGTTGATATGGCCCTGAGGAAGATCCTGTTCGGTGGCATGGTGGCGCTACTGTCTGCAGCACCTGCTTTCGCTGACTATTATCCGTCTACGCTTTCCCAAAAGGAGCGTGAACGTCACGAGTTTCTCGACGTCCAGAAGGAGGATTTCCCGAGCGGACAGGCGCCCGCGTATATGTCATCCATGCCGCCCGGCGATCCGCAAATGCCGACGATGACGGGTGAGGCCACGATCCCCTCCAAGCCGAGGCTCTAGCAGGCCCCGCATCGCACCACTCGGAAATCGAGCCGCGCCCTTTGTTGGCGCGGCTCAGCACTCCCGCAAAACCTATGAGTGTCGTCCTGGAGCGACGCCGCGGTCGTGTTGCGGCACCTTCGTGCGCTTATCAAAGGATCCTCACGTCACTCTGAATCTTGCTTCCAGCAGATCGACTTCCCTGACCAGCTTGCGCGCCGCCTCGTCTGTGAGGCGCCGGCTGCGAACAATGCGATAGATCTCGTCGCGTTCGGCACGCAAGCCCGCCAGGCGCAGCCTGCGTTCGATCTCGTCGATCTTCCGGGCGAGTTCGCGCTCCTCGCCAGTCTTGGAACGGCCATCGATGCGCTGGCGGTAAAGCTCCATGATCCGCGCTCCGGCATCCACGTAAAGATCGGCGTCGCTGCGTCCCTCGCCCATATCATGCTGGACCCGCTCGACGGCCCGGATCGCCGCCTCCGACGCGGCGATCCGGGCGCGGTCTTCGTCTTCCTGATGCGAAGGCTCCGGCGGCAGTTCCAGCCCCTTGAGAAGATGCGGTAGGCCGATGCTGGCGGCGACGAGCGACAGGATGATCACGCCGGCGGCCAGGAAGATGGCGAGGTCACGCGCCGGAAACGCTGTCCCGTCGGCCATCACCAGCGGCAAGGTCAGAACGCCGGCGAGCGTGATCGTTCCGCGCACGCCTGCAAGCGACATGGCGGCGATCAGACGCCAACTCGGCGTGACAAGGGCTTCACCCCGGCGCGCAGCCCGGAACAAGGTGAAACGCAGCGAGGTCCAAACCCAAAGAAGCCGCAATGCCGCAAGCGCCAGGTTGATGGAGACGACGTAGACGAGGAGCCAGGCCGGCTCGTGATGCCCGGTCTCGTGCACGACCTGCGCCGCCCCGGCCAGGATCTGAGGGAGCTGCTCGCCCAGCAGAACGAAAATGATTCCGTTGGCGGTGAACTGGACCGTGTCCCAGACGGCGCTGCGACGGACACGGGTGACGGCGAGCGCTTGTCCGGTCTGCTCCACATAACTCATGGTGATGCCGGCCGCGACCGCGGCGAGAATCCCCGAACAATGAAGACGCTCGGCCAGAAGATAGGCGGCGAAGGGGATCAGCAGACTGATCAGGATCTGCGAGCCGGTTTCTTCCCCGAATTTGCGCGAGATCCAGTTCTTCGCCTTGGTCGCCGACCAGGTCACTCCCGTGCCGATCGCGATGCCGCCGATCGCAACCCAGAGGAATGTGCCGGCGGCCTCGGCGAGGGAGAATGTACCGGTCAGGGTCGCGGCAACCGCGAAGCGCATGCAGACCAGGCCCGACGCATCGTTGAGCAGCGACTCGCCTTCGAGGATGTGCATCAGCCGCTTGGGAATGGGCACTCTGGCAGCAATGGCCGACACCGCGATCGGATCGGTGGGCGAGACGATGGCCGCCAGCGCGAAAGCAACCGCCAGCGGCATGGCCGGGATCATCCAGTTCACCAGGAAGCCGACGCCGACCACGGTGAACACGACCAGGCCGAAGGCAAGCTCCAGGATCGTGCCCTTGTCCCGGAACACACCCTCCTTGGGGATGCGCCAGCCGTCCAGGAACAGGAGCGGCGGCAGGAACAGCAGGAAGAAAATCTCCGGTTCCAGTTCGACGCCGAGATTGGCCACCGACGCGATGACCACGCCGAGCGCGATCTGAAAAAGGGGAAGCGGTAGGGCGATCGGCGACATGCGCGCGAGCGCACCGCTGATCACAACGGCTAGCAGAAGGATCAAGGCAACTGAGATCGTCTCCACGTCTGCTCCAGTCCCGGTTGCATGGGCGCGGCCTGTCGATAGCCGGCTTCATCCCGCGCTCGGGACCGGACCCATCTCGCCTCCCACGTCGATCGGCCGCGTATGCAGGAGCCCTATGGTGAAGGTTCATGGCGGCCGTAGTGCGGATTCCGGTCGAGCGAACTCAGCCAGGGGAGGATGAAGCGCAGGTTTGTCGCACAAATGATGGTAGCGTGTCGGCGACATTTTTTCCGGCACTGGAGTTTTGGAACGGCGGCAAATGCAAGCGGTTCTGAGGTCCGGCATGCTCAAGCTGGCGCACGCCGGGTAGCTCGGCGACTCTCCGTCCGTGGGTCGGGGTTACCGTCTCGACAATCGTCTGCCGCCCGAGCCTCGCACGATCCGACACGGCAGGCCGCTACCGCTCGACCGTCGGAGTACGGCACCGAGATTGAGCTTCACCTATGACCTTTTGGCCCATCGGCGAACTTAACCTCGATCAAAGACGTGCCGTGGGGAACCGGCGACCAAGCAGGCTCGGCACGAAATGGCGCTCACGTCGCTGGCGCGCGGGCCGAACCTCGTCGAGCATTCCATAAGCACCATGGTCTCCCAAAGGCCGTAGCAAACAGCAGGATCTCGTAGAATGACCTCTGACCGGCCACATGCCCACGATCACAATGGTCATGCCGATCACGCTGGCGGCAGGCGCCAAGACGATCGTCACACCGATCCCAAGATCGTGGCAGCGGCCGGTTCCAGTCATTCCGAGCATGCCGGGCACGATCATGGTGCGATGGTCGCCGACTTCCGCCGAAGGTTCTGGGTCACACTCCTTCTCACGCCGCCGGTCCTGCTTCTGTCGCCGATGATCCAGCACTGGCTTGGCGTTGCCGAGACGCTGGCCTTTGCGGGAGATGGACTGGTTCTCTTCGCTCTTTCAACGATCGTCTATGTTTATGGGGGTTGGCCGTTTCTCACCGGCTTCCTGTCCGAGCTGCGCAAGGGGCAGCCCGGAATGATGACTCTGATCGCGCTGGCGATCTCGGCCGCCTACTTCTTCTCGGCCGCCACCACCTTTGGCTTTCCGGGAGAGCCATTCTATTGGGAGCTCGTGACTTTGGTCGCGATCATGCTTCTCGGCCACTGGGTCGAGATGCGCTCCGTGATGGGTGCATCGCGCGCGCTCGAGGAACTGGTCCGGCTGCTGCCTGACAGCGCTACGAAGATCGGCGCCGACGGCTCGATGCAAGAGGTCCCCATCTCCGCATTGCAGCCGGGCGATCGGGTTCTCGTCCGCCCGGGCGCCAAGGTGCCCGTCGACGGGAAGATCATCGAGGGGTCGTCCGGCTTCAACGAGGCGATGCTGACCGGCGAATCCCGCCCGGTTTCCAAGACCGTCGGTGCCACCGCCATCGGCGGCGCGATCAACGGCGCCAACGCCGTGACCATCGAGGTGACCGCCACGGGCGATGCCACCTATCTCGCACAGGTCATCGATCTCGTGAAGAAGGCGCAGGCGACGCGCTCCAGGACGCAGGACATCGCCAACCGTGCTGCCTCGTGGCTCACTTACATCGCCCTTACCGTAGGCTTCGGGACGCTCTTCGTCTGGTGGCTCGTTCTCGGCGCGTCGCTTGAATTCGCGCTCGAGCGCATGGTGACGGTGATGGTCGTCGCCTGCCCGCATGCGCTCGGGCTTGCCGTTCCGCTCGTCGTCGCCGTCAGCACCTCGCTCAGCGCCGGAAACGGACTTCTGATCCGTGACCGCGCGGCCTTTGAACGCGCGCGCAATCTAAATGCGGTGGTCTTTGACAAGACCGGAACGCTGACCGAGGGCCGGTTTGGCGTGAGCGACATCGTGCTGCTCGCCGGCGGTGACGAGAACGAAGAACTCGCCTTGGCGGCAGCGGCCGAGAGCCAGTCCGAGCATCCGATCGCCCACGGCATCGTCGCCGAGGCCAGGGATCGCAACTTGACCGTCCCGAAGGCAAGCGAGGTCAGCAACATCACCGGAGAGGGCATCGTCGCAAAGGTTGACGGCGCCGACATCCGTATCGTCAGCCCCGGCCACCTCGCAAGGCAGGGCAAGGCGATCGGCCACGAGCGGCTCAAGCAATTGGAGGCCCAGGGCAAGACAGTGGTCGTGCTCGTCCGCGACGGCGAGCCGCGCGCGCTGTTCGCGCTGGCCGATATCGTCCGGCAGGAATCGAAGGAGGCCATCGCCGAACTGAAGGCGCTCGGGATCAACTCCGTGATGCTCACTGGCGATGCCAAGGGGGTCGCGCAAGCGGTGTCGGACGAACTGGGCATAGCTGAATATTTCGCCGAGGTGCTGCCGGATCAGAAGTCCGAGAAGATCAAGGAATTGCAGGCGCGCGGACTGCAGGTTGCCATGGTTGGCGACGGCGTGAATGACGCGCCGGCGCTGGTCGTGGCCGATCTCGGGATCGCCATCGGCGCTGGCACTGACGTTGCCGTGGAATCGGCCGACGTCGTCCTGGTCAGAAGCGATCCGCGCGATGTGGCCGCGATCCTCGGCCTGTCACGCGCCACCTACCGCAAGATGGTACAGAACCTGATCTGGGCGACCGGATACAACGCAATTGCCATCCCGATGGCGGCCGGCATCACCTTCGGAACGGGTTTCCTGATGACCCCAGCCGTCGCCGCCGTTTTCATGTCGGCCAGCACCGTCATCGTCGCCATCAACGCGCAGTTTCTGCGGTTCTACCGGAAGAAATGAGGAACATGATCCATGCGCCTGATCCTTCCCTTGCCCGGAAACGAAATCTTCGCCCGACATCTTGCCGAGTCCGGGGGATGGGAACTGGGTGCGATCGAGACGCGCCGCTTTCCCGACGGCGAGACCTACGTTCGGATTCTCTCCAATATTGCGAACCGTCCCGTCGATCTCGTCTGCACCCTGGCGCCGCCGGATGACGGGTTCCTGCGTCTCGTTTT
This sequence comes from Roseixanthobacter pseudopolyaromaticivorans, assembly GCF_043195145.2. NCBI lineage: Bacteria > Pseudomonadati > Pseudomonadota > Alphaproteobacteria > Hyphomicrobiales > Xanthobacteraceae > Roseixanthobacter > Roseixanthobacter pseudopolyaromaticivorans. The sequence continues at coordinate 125,865 of NZ_JBAFWQ020000003.1, read as the reverse complement.
CGCGGCCGATGCGGCCCGGTCGCTCGGTGCGCGCGAGGTCACGCTCGTTGCGCCCTATCTCGCCTATATGCGGCAAGACCGTCGCTTTCTGCCCGGCGAAGCGGTGACCTCGAAGACCTTTGCCCGCCTCGTGTCCTCGACCTTCGACCGGTTGGTGACCGTCGACCCGCACCTTCATCGCTATGCCGCTCTTTCCGCACTCTACACGATCCCGACAGAGACGCTTCATGCCGCGCCGCTTCTCGCCGACTGGATCGCGGCTGAGGTGCAGAAGCCTCTCATCATCGGGCCGGACGAGGAAAGCGAGCAGTGGGTCTCGGCCATTGCCGCGCGCATCGGCGCACCCCATGCCGTTCTAAGCAAAACCAGGCACGGCGACCGCAGCGTCGACGTCGAGCTCCCCGACCTCTCGCAATGGAGCGGCCTCCGGCCGGTCCTCGTCGACGACATCGCGTCGTCCGGCGACACGCTCTTTGAAGCCGCATGCAAGCTTCCGCTCCAGGGGTTCGCGCGGCCCGTCTGCGCCGTCATCCATGGCCTCTTCGCCGAGGATTCCTACCAGCGCTTATTGGCCGTCGCCGACAGAATCGTTTCGAGCGATTCTGTCCTGCATGCGAGCAACGCCATCCGTCTCGCACCCCTGATAGCCGCCGCCATCTCGGCCGCCCGGAATGTCCCGCGGGATATTGTCCGCCACAGGCGGCCGGCCGAACCGCTCGATGAAGTCGAACGCGCCGGCATCGACTCCTTTCCGGCCAGCGATCCTCCGCCATGGACAAGCGGCGTCAGTCGAACGCGGACGCCGGTCCCACGACAAGGAAAAGGTGATAGCGCAACATGAGTGAAATGACATCGGACGCATTCGCGATCTGGCATAAGGGCTACGGGCCCATCGAGCACAGCGCCGAGACGGTCGAGCGTGTTGCAGCACTCGCAGCCTCGGGACACATGGCGCCCGACAGGCTCTACCGGCTGCTCGCCGCTGCCGACCGTCTGGCCTGCGCGGCGATGTGGACCGTCGTCCACATGACCTATGCCAGCCGGGTCAATCTCTCCGGCGCGCCGCTGCCGGCCGATGCGTTCAAGCCGACGCCTGAAGGCCATACCGGTGGCTCGCTCAACATGGTTCCTGCTTTTGTCGGCTATCTCACCGCCAACACGATCACCGCCAAGACCCGCTCATGGCTGATGGGGCAAGGCCATTGCGTCGCAGCGATCGAGGCCGTCAATGCGCTGACTGGCGACGTCTCGCCGACGCAGAAAGGCCGCTACGACCGGACCGAGAAGGGGCTCTCTCAGCTCGCGGCCGACTTCTATTCCTATGCGATCGATGCGGAGGGTCGCGCCGCGGTCCCGCTGGGCAGCCATGCTGGTCCCAACACCGCCGGGGCGATCTCGGAGGGAGGCTATCTTGGTTTCGCGGAGGTGCAATATGTGCACATGCCGCTTCCCGGAGAGAGTCTCATCGCCTTCCTGAGTGACGGTGCCTTCGAGGAGCAGCGCGGCTCCGACTGGACACCCCGCTGGTGGCGCGCCGAGGATTCCGGCCTCGCGATCCCCATCATGATCCTCAACGGACGCCGCATCGAGGAGCGCGCTCAGATTGACCAGCAGGGCGGGGCCGACTGGCTCGCGGCCCATCTTCGCCATAACGGCTTCGATCCCTTCGCGATCGACGGCCGCGACCCGGCCGCGTTCGCCTGGGCGATCCTCACGGCCGAGGAGCGGCTCGGACGTTTCGCCGCCGATGCCGATCACGTCTATCCCGCGCCCATCCCCTATGTGATCGCCAAGACGATCAAGGGGTTCGGCTTTCCGGGCGCCGGCACCAATGCGGCGCACAACCTTCCGATCGACGGCAACCCGTCGCGCGATGACGCGGCACGAAACGCCTTCAACGAAGCTGCAGCAGCGCTCTTCGTTCCGCTGCAAGAGATTGACCGCGCGGTCGGCGCGCTTGCCATCCACGACCCGCAGAACCGGCCGCTCGAAAGCCGCCATCCCCTCGCACTGCGAAGCCCGCCGTCACCCCAGCTCCCCGAACCCGAATGGATCCGCGTGGGCGATGCTCCGGACTGCGCCATGCATGCGCTAGACCGCTGGTTCGTGCGCGCCGTCGATGCCAATCCGGATTTACGGCCGCGGCTCGGCAATCCCGACGAGTTGCGCTCCAACCATATGGGCGCCGCGCTCGATCGTCTGCGGCATCGCGTCAACGTCGCCGAGCCCGGGGTAGCCGAAGCCGTTGATGGCGCCGTCATCACCGCGCTCAACGAGGAAGCAGTTGCAGGTGCGGCGCTCGCCAACAAAGGCGGGCTCAACCTGATCGTCAGCTATGAGGCCTTCGCCATGAAGATGCTGGGCGGCCTCCGTCAGGAGATCGTCTTCGCCCGGCGTCGTCGCGAGGTCGGTCAGGAGTCCGGCTGGATCTCGGTGCCCCTCGTCGTCACCTCCCACACCTGGGAGAACTCCAAGAATGAGCAATCGCACCAGGACCCGACGATTGGCGAGGCACTGCTCGGCGAGATGTCGGACACAGCCCGGGTGCTCTTTCCAGTCGACGCGAACAGCGCAATGGCCGCGCTGCGATCGGTCTATGACGGACGCGGCCAGGTAGCCTGCCTGATCGTATCGAAGCGCGACATGCCGCACCGGCTCGACGGCGAGGCGGCTGGCCGGTTCGTGTCCGAGGGCGCGGCCCATATCGATGGCAATCCCGGCGAAGCCGACCTGCAACTGGTGGCGATCGGGGCCTATCAGCTCGAGGAGGCGCTCAAGGCGTCACGACGCCTCTCGGCCCGTGGCCTCAAAGCCGTCGTGACGGCATTGGCGGAACCGGGTCGCTTCCGTGCGCCGCGCGACCCGATCGAGGCCGCCTTCACCGCGAGCGACGAGGATCTCGCCGCACTATTTCCCCCGCAGCTTCCCCGCGTCATCGTCACTCATACGCGGCCCGAGCCGATGCTTGGTCTGTTGAGGCGGCTGGACGGGGGACCGCTGAGAACCGCCGCGCGCGGCTATATCAGCCGGGGCGGCACGCTCGATGTCGACGGCATGCTGTTCGCCAATCGCTGCTCCTGGGCTCACCTGATCGATGCGGCGACCCCGCTTGCCGGTTGGTCACGCGACGATTTGCTCACGCCCGCCGAACGCGCCGCCGTCGACAGTAGGGGTAACCCCGCCGATCTTTTCCAACCCGCGATCTGAAGGCCGCCATGCTTACGCTGACCTCGCTGGGCGGTGCCGGCACCGTCACTGGCTCGAAACATCTCCTGACTCATGATGGAAAGCGCATCCTGATCGACTGTGGCTTGTTCCAGGGCCTCAAGAACTTGCGCGAGCTGAATTGGGAGCCCTTGCCGGTCGAGCCCTCCAGCATCGACGCCGTCGTGTTGACCCATGCCCATCTCGACCATTCCGGCTATCTGCCGAAGCTGGTGCGCGACGGCTTTCGCGGCCGCATCTTCGCAACCGAGGCCACGCGCGATGTGGCCGAGCTGATCCTTAAAGACAGCGGCTATCTGCAGGAGAAGGATGCCGAATACGCCAACCGCAAGGGATTCTCGAAGCACAAGCCCGCCTTGCCGCTCTACGGCATTCGCGATGCGGAACGTGCGCTTGAGTTCTTCTCGCCCGTCCCCTTCGGTGAGACCGTTCAGCTTCCGGGCGACGCGACGCTGACATTCCGTCATGCGGGGCACATCCTGGGCGCCGCAACCGCGGACATCGGCTGGGCCGGCCGTCGCGTTGCCTTCTCCGGCGATCTCGGACGCTACGGGATCCGGTCATGCCGGATCCCGAGCCAGTCTCGGAAGCCGACTTCATTGTCATCGAATCCACCTACGGCGATCGCATTCATAAACCGGGCGACATCACCGAGGTTCTCGGCGCGGTGATCGAGCGCACAGTCCAACGCGGCGGCACCGTCGTGATCCCGGCCTTCGCGGTCGGCCGCGCACAGTCGCTGCTCTATCATCTGTGGAAGCTGAAGACCGCCAGCAGGCTGTCGAACATTCCGATCTATCTTGACAGCCCTATGGCGATCGACGCGACCGATTTGCTTCATGCGCACCGTGCTGATCATCGCCTCACACCGGAGGTCTGCGGCGCGATCTGCGGAATTGCGACGTATACGAGAGATGTCGAAGGGTCCAAGGCGATCACGGCGAGCCCCTATCCCAAGGTGGTGATCTCGGCGAGCGGCATGGCGACCGGCGGTCGCGTGCTCCATCATCTGAAGGCTTTCGCGCCCGAACAGAAGAACACCATCCTGTTCTCCGGCTTCCAGGCCGCCGGAACGCGCGGACGTGCCATGTTGCAGGGTGCAAGCGAGATCAAGATCCACGGCCAATGGATTCCCGTTCGCGCAGAGGTCGACGATCTGACGATGCTCTCGGCTCACGCCGACGCCAACGACCTGATGCACTGGCTCTCGGGTTTCCGTCACAGCCCCTCGCGTGTCTTCATCGTGCATGGCGAGCCCGAAGCCGCTGAGGCGCTGCGCGTACGCATCGACAGGGATCTCGGATGGAGCGCGAGCGTTCCCCGTCAGGATCAGGTGTTCGATCTATGACCGCAGCCCTCGAACGGACCGACGCCCTTGCACAGCCGATGCTCCGCGCCAAGCGTCTTGGCCTGCACACCCAGCATCAGGCCGTGGTCATCATGCGCACAGACTGCCATGTCTGCCGTTCGGAGGGCCTTGCCGCACGCTCGCAGGTTCTTGTTTCGACAGGCAATCGGGAGGTGCAGGCAACGCTCTTTCAGATAGAGGGCGGCGAATTGATCGCGCTCGACGAGGTCGCTCTTTCTGAGACCGCCTGGACGATCCTCGGCATTGCGGACGGCGAAGCCGTTAAAGTCACACATGCGCCGGCGATCGAATCGTTGGCAAGCGTGCGCCGGCGCATCTACGGCAACCGCCTCGACGCATCCGCCTTCGCGGCGATTGTCAAAGACATTGTCGCCGGACGATACACCGACGTGCATCTTGCCGCATTCCTGACGGCGGGCGCCGCCTTGCCTCTGGACGAGCAGGAGACCGCCGATCTGACCGGCGCGATGGTCGAGGTTGGCGAGCGTATGCGCTGGGATGCCCCGATCGTCGTCGACAAGCACTGCATCGGCGGCCTGCCGGGCAATCGCACCACGCCGATCATTGTCGCGATCGTCGCAGCGCAGGGCCTCATCATGCCCAAAACCTCTTCACGCGCGATAACCTCGCCGGCAGGCACGGCCGATACGATGGAGACGCTCGCTCCAGTCGACCTCGACATTGCGACGCTCCGGCGCGTGGTGGAGGCTGAAGGCGGCTGCATCGCCTGGGGTGGCGCGGTGCATCTCAGTCCCGCCGACGACATCTTCGTGCGCGTCGAGCGTGAGCTCGATGTCGATACCGAAGGCCAGCTCATCGCGTCCGTGCTGTCGAAGAAAATTTCCGCGGGCTCGACCCATGTGGTGATCGATATTCCTGTCGGCCCGACCGCCAAGGTCCGCAGCGAGGAACTCGCCGGTCACCTCGCCGAACGCATGGGGGCGGTCGCCGCGCGTTTCGGCCTGACCGCGATATGTCTCCAGACCGATGGTTCACAGCCGGTCGGCCGGGGGATCGGGCCGGCGCTCGAGGCTCTCGATGTCCTGGCTGTCCTTCAAAATGCCGGCGATGCGCCGGACGATCTCAGGAGGCGCGCCGCGACGCTTGCGGGTGCAGCGCTCGAAATCGGCGGAAAAGTGGCAACGGGTGAAGGGACTCGGCTGGCGCTCGAAACGCTCTCCGACGGGCGCGCCTGGGCGAAGTTCGAAGCCATCTGTGAGGCGCAGGGCGGGATGCGGACACCTCCGACTGCGTCCAACGTCCATCCGCTTGTGGCCCCGCATGCAGGACGCATCGTCCATATCGACAATCGAAAGCTCGCCCGGCTTGCAAAACTCGCTGGAGCGCCCGAGGCCAAGGCCGCCGGCGTTCGCATGGACGTGCGGCTGGGCAACGAGATCGACAAGGGCCAGCCAATGCTTCATGTCCATGCCGAGACGCGTGCCGAACTCGCCTATGCCCTGGAATACGCCGCCCGGTCCGGCGATATCGTCAAGGTCGAGGCATGAGGCGGCAATTGGTTCTCGCCGGCGTCGTGGCAGCGCTTTGGGATCAATTCTATCGGTGCGACAAGGTGCTGCTCAGACGAACAGGCGACCGTCATGATCAGCTGCGCTGATGACGTGACTTATCCATCACGGGCCACGCCATGGACTTCTTGATCCTGCAGCTCGGTCTGGCACTTGCCATTGGCTTGCTCGTCGGCCTGGAGCGTGGGTGGCGCGAGCGCGACACGCCGGATGGCGGCCGCGCGGCGGGCATCCGAACATACGGCATCTCCGGACTGCTCGGCGGCGTGGTGGCGGCTCTCAGCGCCAGCCTTGATGCTCCCTCCATTCTGATCGCCGGCTTCCTCGCCTTCACCGCGGTCTTCGCCTGGTACAAGGCACGCGAGTCCCTCCACGATGAGGATTACAGCGTGACCGGCATCATCGCCGCGCTGGGCGTGTTCGCCTTGGGGGCGCTTGCCGTCGTCGGGGATCAGCGCGCCGCCGCCGCCGGTGGGGCCGCGCTCGCCGCGGTTCTCGCCAGTCGCGAGCTTCTGCACGGGCTTCTCAGGCGAATTTCCTGGATCGAGCTTCGTTCGGCTCTGGTGCTCGCGGTGATGACGGCGATCATCCTGCCGCTGCTGCCCGATCGAGCCGTCGATCCCTGGGGCGGCTTCAATCCCCGGCAGGTGTGGCTCTTCACCGTGCTGACGGCGGCGATCTCCTTCCTCGGCTACATCGCGGTCCGGGCTCTCGGCACGACCCGGGGTATTCTGGTCAGCGGTCTTGCCGGAGCCGTCATCTCGTCCACCGCCGTAACTCTGTCGCTGGCGCGGATCGCCAAGACCGGAACGAATCCCTGGCCGCTGGCAGGTGCCGCGATCCTCGCGGCGGGCGTATCCGTGATACGGGTCACGGCAATCGTCGCCATCGTCGCGCCGTCGGTGCTGGGCGTCGCGGGTCTGGCCATCCTGGCCGCAATCGGCGGCTTTGCGACCTGCGGCATTCTCCTCCTGCTGTCGCGCCACACCATTTCGGGCGAAGGTACGCAACCGCCGCGCAACCCCTTCGAGGTGGGGCCGCTGATGTTGTTCGCGGCGCTCTTCGCGGTCGTCTCCACCGTGAGCGCCGCTCTTTCGGTCGGAAGCAGCAGCGGGATGGTGGCGACCTCCGCCATCTCGGGAATATTCGATGTCGACGTGGCAGTGCTCAGCGCGTTGCGGCTGCTCGGACAGCCGGCAACCATGGAGGCGGTCGGACACGCCGTGCTTCTGGCGCTCGCTACGAATGCCATTGGCCGCCTGGCCGTCGCCGCCGTTGCGGGACCGGTTCGCTTCTGGCTCCCGCTGGCGGCCGCTACGGTGGTGGCCATTGCGCTCGGCTACGCTGCCTTTGCGACGCTGCCGCATTTCGAGTGGCCGGGACCGTCAGCCGTGATCGGCTCTTGAATGGACGAGGCGCGGGCATATACCGTCGTCCCGCACCCGGACCGCAGATTTGCCGAGGACGGAGCTCCGTGCCTGAAGTCGCGTCAGAACTCCCACCGTCTGCTCGATCTCATGTTGTTCGGACGGCATGATCTGAGAGCACAGTTCGGTGATCTCGGCGTCGTTGATCTCGGCTTCACGGCGCATCGGGATGGCTCCGGAATGGTGGACGGCTCCCAGCGTTTCCGCACCGAACAACGCACTACAGCGCCGGTCCGCTCCAGGCCAGCGGACCAGCGCCTGTCCTTGCCCCGAGAGAAAGGCGCGTCAGCCGGGCTGAACCTCTGCGGGATAGCCTGCCGACTTGAGCACCGCGCTGATTTGTTCGACGTCTGCCTTGCTCTCCAGCTTTACGGTCTTCAGCGCCGTGTCGACGTCAATCCTGGCGTCGACGTCGATGCTCTTGAGAGCTTTGGTGACGGTCGCAGCACAACCGCCGCAGTTCATGTTGGGGATTTTCAGATAGACCATGGCTTTTTTCCTCAATTTGGCACTCCGTGAGTGAAGGTGGTGCTTCCAACAATGGGAAGGTCAATAGGTCTGCCCGCCGAAAAAATGCACCAGTCGGCGTTGACCTTCCCATTGTTGGAAGCACCATGTTCGCGGTCAGCTGTGATTCAAGGAGCTGACGACATGCCGACCTCAACCGCATTCGCCTCTCCATCCGCAACGTTGCGGCTACGCATCGAAGGCATGACCTGCGCTTCGTGCGTGGGGAGGGTCGAGAAGGCCTTGAAGGCACTGCCAGGGGTGACGCGCGTGTCGGTCAATCTCGCGACGGAGCGCGCCGAGGTCGATTTTTCCGCACAACCCGACCCGGTTGCCGTGGTCGGCGCGGTCGAGACCGCCGGCTACGAGGTCGGTAGCGAGACGGCGGAACTCGTCGTCGAAGGAATGAGCTGTGCGTCCTGTGTCGGACGCGTTGAGAAGGTCTTGAAGGCGCTTCCCGGCGTTCTTGATGCATCGGTCAACCTCGCCACGGAGAAGGCGCGGATCCGGTATCTCGACAATTCTGTTTCCGCCTCGGATATGATTGCTGCGGTAGTAAGCGCCGGCTACGGCTCGCGTCTGGTGACGAATGGGGCGGTTGCCGAGGATCGGGAGGCCGCTCGGCGCGAGCGGGACATGCGGTCGCTGCGCAATGCGCTGATGCTCGCGGCGGTCCTTACCGTGCCGGTCGTGGTTCTCGAAATGGGCAGCCACTTGGTTCCGGCAATCCATATTTGGGTGATGGAGACCATCGGGCAGCAGGGGAACTGGTATCTGCAGTTCGCTCTGACGACGCTGGTGTTGTTCGTCCCCGGTCTGCGTTTCTTCATCAAGGGCGTCCCGGCGCTGCTGCGCGGCCGCCCTGACATGAACACGCTGGTCAGCCTCGGCACCGGAGCGGCCTGGGCCTATTCCGTGGTCGCGACCTTCGCGCCTCACCTGCTGCCGGAAGGCACCCACAACGTCTATTACGAAGCGGCGGCTGTGATCGTCGCGCTGATCCTGCTCGGCCGTTGGCTCGAGGCGCGCGCAAAAGGGCGCACGAGCGAAGCGATCAGACAGCTGATGGACCTGCAGGCAAAGACGGCGCAGGTCCTTCGCGACGGGAAAGCGGTACAGGTTGCCCTGTCCGAGGTCGTTGCCGGCGACATTGTGCAGGTGCGTCCCGGCGAGCGGGTGCCGGTCGATGGCGACGTGCTCGATGGTTCTTCCTTCGTGGACGAGTCCATGATCACGGGCGAGCCGATCCCGGTTCAGAAGGGCGCGGGCGCGGCAGTCGTCGGCGGCACGATCAACAAGACGGGCAGCATCACCTTCCGCGCCACCAAGGTCGGCGGCGACACCGTGCTGGCGCAGATCATCCGCATGGTCGAAGCCGCGCAGGGCTCCAAGCTACCTATCCAGGCGCTGGTCGACCGCGTGACCGGCGTCTTCGTGCCAATCGTCATAGGAATCGCGGCACTGACCTTCGCAATCTGGCTGGTGTTCGGTCCCGATCCGGCGCTCGCCTTCGCGCTGGTCAACGGCGTCGCTGTCCTGATCATCGCCTGCCCCTGCGCCATGGGTCTCGCTACGCCGACGTCGATCATGGTTGGCACGGGACGCGCCGCGAGGATGGGCATCCTGTTCCGCAAGGGCGAAGCGCTCCAGACGCTGAGGAGCGCGAAGGCCATCGCGCTCGACAAGACGGGCACGCTGACGAAGGGGCGGCCGGAGCTGACCGACCTTTCGCTGATCAACGGGTTCGGGGAGTCCGACGTCCTGTCTCTCGTCGCCGCCGTCGAGGAACGCTCCGAGCATCCGATTGCCGAGGCCATCGTCGCCGCCGCGAAGCTGCGCGCTCTCACCTTTGGGACCGTCCAGAACTTCGAGGCGGTTCCGGGCTTCGGCGTCGCTGCGACCGTCGATGGCCGTCAAGTCGAGATTGGCGCGGATCGCTACATGAAGAAGCTCGGTTACGACCTCGCGGAGGTCGAGCCGGTCGGCCAGAGTCTGGCGAGCCAGGGCAAGAGCCCGCTCTATGCCGCGATCGACGGCCGGCTCGCGGCAGCGATTGCCGTCGCCGATCCGATCAAGCCGACGACACGCGATTCCATCGCAGCGCTGCATCGGCTGGGGATCAAGGTAGCGATGATCACCGGCGACAACGCCAGAACCGCCACCGCCATCGCCAGGCAACTCGGTATCGACGAGGTGATGGCGGAGGTTCTGCCGGACGGCAAGGTCAAGGCGATCAAGGCGCTGCGCCAGCGCTTCGGAACCGTGGCCTTTGTCGGCGACGGCATCAACGACGCTCCGGCGCTCGCCGAGGCCGATGTGGGCGTCGCGATCGGGACCGGCACGGATGTGGCGATCGAAGCGGCCGATGTTGTGCTGATGTCAGGCGATCTGCGCGGCGTGGTCAACGCCATCGCGCTCAGCAAGGCGACGATCCGCAACATCAAGCAGAACCTGTTCTGGGCATTCGCCTACAACGCCAGCCTGATCCCGGTGGCGGCCGGCATCCTCTATCCGTTTAACGGAACGCTGCTCTCGCCGATCTTCGCGGCAGGCGCCATGGCGGCATCGAGCGTCTTCGTGCTCGGCAATGCGCTCCGTCTGAAGCGCTTCCGACCGCCGATGACCGTGGACTCCACTCCCGCGAGGCGGGCGCATCGGCCGGCGCTTGTTCCGGCCGAGTGACCCCAGCCGAGCCGCAGTAGGAGAGTTTGGAACATGAACATCGGTGAGGCAGCGAAGCGTTCGGGCGTCAACTCCAAGATGATCCGATACTATGAATCCATCGGACTTACGGAAACGGCAACCCGACAGGAATCGGGGTATCGTGACTATTCGGACAATGACGTTCATGCGCTCCGCTTTATCCGTCGGGCTCGGGACCTCGGCTTCTCTGTCAAACAGATCGGCGATCTTCTCGCGCTTTGGCGCGACCGGGATCGCAGCAGCGCCGATGTGAAGGCAATCTCCCTCCAGCACGTGCGGGACCTGCAGGACAAAAGGCAGGCCATAGAGGACATGATCGCGACGCTCAGCAACCTCGCTCAGCATTGCCATGGCGACGGACGACCAGACTGCCCGATCATCGCCAATCTCGCCGATGCGGACGTCGAACTGCGTGAGCCACAGGCCGAGAGCCGTCCGAGCAAAGCTCCCATCGCTCCCCTCGAAAGGGGCCACCTCGGACGGACGTCCACTCGTAAGGCCTGACCTTGGAAAAGCGAAGAACAAGCTTCCCGTCCTGCAGTGTCATCATCGATGGAAATAGATCGAATTGCGCCTGTGGGCGATGCCGGTCTCTTCGCCAGCTCCTTCCAGCTCGCTGCTTCATCAGCATTTCCGCAGCCGCCCTGCGCCTCGTGGAGTCTTCCCAATCGAGCGATGGCGCTAGGTGGTGTGGACGGATTTGACCAAGGTGAATCCGGCTGCGATAGCGACGATGGATGCGAAGTTTCGCTTGGTCTTCTCGCAGCGTAGAGCGACGCGTTTGAAGCGCTTAAGCTTGCCGACGGCCTGTTCGATGCGGGCCCGTCCTCGGTAGAGGGCCTTTGCGAAGAAGCGAGGTTTATCCTTCTCGTTGGCCTTGTGCGGAATGACCGGGATGATGCCGCGAGCACGGGCGGCTTGCCGGTTGGCCTTGCTGGCGTAACCCTTGTCGCCGACAACTGCTCGCGGATCGACGTCGGGACCGAGGCCAAGCAGGATCGGGAAATGCGGTGCGTCGCCTTTTTCGCCTCCGGTCAGGTCGAAGGCGATGGGATGGCCGTCGAAATCGGTCTTCAGATGGATCTTGGTGGAGAAGCCGCCGCGCGAGCGGCCGAGCGCCTGACCCTTCTGCCCCCTTTGGCGCCTGCCGCCGAGACATGAGCGCGCACGATCGTCGAGTCGAACATCTGCACGAGGTGCGCCGAGGACGACAGTGAGGCGAGATGATCGAAGAAGGTCTCGAACACGCCCGCCTTGCTCAACCGGTCGAAGCGCTTCCAGACGCTGTTCCACTTGCCGAACCGCTCCGGCAGCGTCCGCCAGGTGATGTTGTGAACCGAGAAGTAGTGCAACGCTTCGAGGAAGAGCCGGTCGTCCCGACCTTTGTCGCCCCGGCGCGGCAGCGAGGCACGCAACACCTCCAGCGCCACCGACCAGTCTGCATCCGTCATCTTCGTGGACATCGCCGACCTCCAAATCAGTCGGCTCTCCATGAATCAGACAATACGCTTCAGAGGAATCCTCGCCATACGACATGCGGCAATCCGTCCACACCGCCTAGGTCTCCGCAAGCGACTTGGCAGTGCCGGTCTGGGGGCTTGTCAGACAGTCCCCATAGCCGAACCGGTTCGCGGCTTACGCAATGTCATCGCGACAAGATAAAGCGACATGAGCGCTCCGCCGAAGCAGAAGACGGAGATATAGGCATAGGCAAAGAATGTGTATGTCACCACAAGAACACCCAGGACCAGCAAGCCAAAGACCTTTACGGCACGGTCACGCGACAACAGGAATGGAACGGTGACGAGCGCAGCGTAGATGCCATAGGTTGTTTCGCGCGTCACCACGAAGTCGAGAAGATTGACATCCTGATAGCGGACTGCCCTTTCGAGGAACGTTGTCGTCAGCCAGCCTTCATGCGCGAAATACGGCACATATTGCAGTGCGCCTAGCATGCCCCCGGCGATAGCGAAGAACAAATAGAGGCTCCGGCGCCGCCCGTGCTCGATGAAGTAGGTCGAGACCGGCGCGCCGACCGGCCAGGCGAGCCAAGTGAAGAACATGTAGGCCAGCGAATAGCGCGTCACGAGGTCCTGATCGCCCCACTGTCCGGCAGTCCATACGAGCCCTTCCGTCGCTTGCTGGAGACCGAACAGGAATGGCAGGGCAGCGATCGCGAGGTATCGCCGATCGGTCTGCCAGGCGCGATAGGTGCTCAATACTCCGGCAGGCATCAGAATCGCGGCGGCCGTGAAGCTCGCTTCTGCGGACAGGCACATCTCAGATCATAGCCTTACAGGACCTTTTTTCGAGATACTGAGATCATCCTTGAACCCTGGTCCGGCAACACCTTCAACGATCATGCGAATCGCATCATGCTCGTCTTGGGACCGAATATCACCTGCGACATGCACGATCCCGCCCTCGACGGCGACGACCGGCTGGGCTGATAGAACCGAAGCGGCTTCGGCGAGGCGTGCGACAATGGCGCGCCGCACAGCCTCGTCGCCTCGGATCTCGGCATCCGGCTTGCCGGTCGCAATGACCTTCAAGAGATCAGCCCGGCTGACGATGCCAACCAGTCGCTCCTTGCGCATGACCGGCAGGCGCTTGATGTCATGCTGGTCGATCAGCTTGGCGATCTCGTGCACAGCGGCGTTCTCGTCGATCGTGATGACATTCTTCGTCATGACATCGCCGACCTTCCAGCTCCGACTCTTCACATAGGCCCTCGCAACCGCATCGGCGTCTTGCAAGGGATTGGGGAACGCCTCTGCGGTTCCGAGCTCCGTGCGCCGCAGGAGGTCGCCCTCGGTCACAATGCCGGCAAGCAGGCCATCATCGGCAAGTACGGGGACCCCGCTCACATGTTCAGACAGCATGATCTGAGTCGCGTGCCATACACTGTGCTCTGGACTCACGGTCGTCGGCACCTCTGTCATCAGATCCTTTGCGTTCATCGTTCAGCCCACGTCCCTCTGCATTGCAGAACCCTGCGTTGATCGATCTCGGCACCTGGCCCCGCGTTCTCTACCCGGAATCGGTACAAGCAATCGGGGCCTTTTCACCGCTCGAGTCGAACCAGCGTCGGCCGCTGTGGTCAGCGCATATAGGCTTCCGTCGCATAGCGGCGCATCATGCGCTGGCTGTTGAAGGTCGCGCCGATCTTGCTGATCGACTGCTTCATCATCCAGATCCAGCGCGCCCTGTCATTGTAATAGAGCGGAAGAACGACGGACTGCAGCTTGTCGAAAAGCGCCGAGGCGTCTCCTGCTCCCGGCGGATGTCCTTCGATCGCCCATCCGGTAACTCCCTCGACCCAACCCTCGATCCACCAGCCGTCAAGGACGCTGAAGTTCAACACGCCGTTCAACGCCGCCTTCATGCCGCTGGTGCCAGAAGCCTCCAGAGGTGGAAGTGGCGTATTCAGCCATATGTCGCTGCCCGAAACCATCGCAGCGCCAAGTTTCATGTCGTAGCCGGGCAGGAATACCACGGGCACGACACCGGCAAGCCGCTCGATGTGCCGGTGAAAGCTCTCGATCAACCGGTGCCCGGGTTCATCGCGCGGGTGAGCAAGACCGGCCAGGACGACCTGGAACGGCTGGTCCTGGGCAATTGTCATCAATCGCTCGAGGTCGCTGAAAAGCAAATCCGGTCGCTTATAGGCCGTCATCCGCCGCGCAAGCCCGATAAGCGGAACATCCGCATGCATCAGCGTGCCAGTTGCATTCCTGACGTGTTCGACAAGTTCCGATTTTGCCACCTGGTGGGCGTTCCACACATCCTCATCAGCCAATTGGTCCGCAAAGGCCAGGATCTCGGGCTCGTGAGCCCAGTGCGGGAACCGCGCCACATGGAGTTCCGCCAGTGCCCGATGCGTCCACGTGTGGGCATGAACACCATTGGTGATCGAGCGTATTTGATAGCCCGGAAACATCTTCCGGGTGGTCTCTGCATGCCGCCGCGCCACGCCGTTGACATAGCCGCTCAGATTCAGGGCGAGTTGCGTCATATTGAGCCGATCCTGGCCGGCCAGCTGTTTCAACTCGTCGACTTCCAGGTAGTCGCCCAGTACGCGGTCGATGAGAGCGTAGTCGAACTTGTCAAACCCTGCCTCGACCGGAGTATGGGTCGTAAATACGCATTTTTCTCGCACCACGCCGCGATCATAGAGACTTCCGCCAGGAGCGAGATCGTCGGTCGGTCGGCGTGTTTCCCGAAGCAACTGCAGCGCAAGAAGCGCCGCATGTCCCTCGTTCAAATGGTAGGTGCGGATCGAGAAGCCGAGCGCGCGCAACGCGAGCAGGCCTCCGATCCCGAGCACGATGTCCTGCTTCAGCCGATAGGCATCGTCGCCGCCGTAGAGGCGGTCGGTTATTTTCCTGTCCTCAGCAGCGTTCTGGTCGAGGTCGGTGTCCAGCAGCAACACCGGAACGGCGTGCCCGATCGGGCATGCCAGGCGGTAGAGCCTCGGCTGGATCCAGACGCTCCGCCCCTCGATGGAAATGGCCACCATGGCGGGAAGCGGATGTGTCGAGTCCGTCGGCGTCCATGGATTCGGCTTATCGATCTGCGCGCCACCGGCGCTCAGCTCCTGGCGAACATAGCCTTCTCGACTGAGTAAGGTTACGAAGACCATCGGGAGATTCAGATCAGCCGCTGAGCGGGCCGTGTCGCCCGCCAGGACGCCAAGCCCGCCGCTATAGGTGTGAATGTCTGGACGGAGCGCGATCTCCATCGAAAAGTACGCGACAGTCGTGTGATAGAGGAAGGGTTCGAGGGCTTTCATGAAGGTCCCCTATTCCCATTCCAGCCAGACTGGCCGGATATCGCGGCAGCCCGGCATCGCACAAAGGCTCGATCGCGTCCAAACCTCCCGCCTACCATCGCCGGCCAAAGCCAGAGCACACCAAGATCACTTTTCAGTACGCACTGCCATGGACGCCCGAAGCAGCCGATGAACACTATGAGGCCTTCTTCGCAGCTGCGGCGCTTTTCAAAGCGAGTTTGCTCTCGGGTTCTGCCGATGTGACCTCGGCTTCGGCTCGCAGCCAATGCTCCAGATCGCAGCCATTCGGACTGCCTTCGCCCACCCAGATTTCATATGCGCGGTGCTCGATCTTCAGCTTGAGAGGGCTGTCGGCCGGACTTTCCTGCTCTGTGCTCATCGTCTCGTCTCTCCTTTTCCGCGCGACATCACGCCCGCCCAATACAGGTCTCCTGCGTTCCGCCGCATGTCATTGATGCAGGTTAAAGATGGCCTCGGGCTCAGCCAGCCCGATGGCCTGCCAAGCCCGACGCCGGATGCGAGGTACAGCTTCGATGCCACCCACGCCGGCGCGATCGGTGAGCCGATGCTGACGCCATGGGCTGCGTTCGAGGAACGTCGCCGGATCGGCGAACAGCGATTTCTGTACGCGTTAAATTACTCAATGCCGCCGTCGGATCCCGGCACATAGCAGCTTGCCAAGAACTGGCAGAGCGCGACGAGATCGGCGTAGCCGGCCGCATCGATCCACTTCCGGCGCACCACGAGTTCGTCGCGGAAATAGCCGAGATCGGCGATCGGCCCGGCGAAGGAGGTGAGGCCCAGCTTGAGGAAAGCGTGGAACACTTCGGGCGGCGTGCCCCAGTCCCGCCTGTCCGCCTGCGGACGATCATCAGGAATGCTCATCGGTGCCTCCGGCCGGGATTGGCCGCAGCGCCCTGAGCGCGTTTAGGATGACGGCGACGTCGATCAGTTCCTGCGTCAGCGCGCCCTGCACCGGCGGAAGGAACCCGAGGGAGGCAACAGCCATCGCCATGACCGACAGACCGATCCCGGCGATGACGCTCTGCAGCGCGATCCGCTTCGTGCGATGAGCCAGGAAAAGCGCGTCGGCCAGCCGGTCGAGCCGGTCGACAAGGAGAACGATGTCGGCCGCTTCCGAGGACGCTGCCGAACCCCGGGCGCCCATCGCGACGCCGACATCAGCCGCGGCGAGCGCAGGCGCGTCATTGACCCCGTCGCCGACCATCATCACCGCGGCGGCGGCTCGTTCGCGCAGGACGACCTCCACCTTGGCGGCCGGGTCCAGCTCACCCTGCGCGGCGTCCAGTTGCAGCCGGTGTCCGACATCCGCCACGACATCGTCGCGATCGCCGGAGGCAAGGACGATGCGGCGGATGCCGGCCTTGCGGAACGCGGCGAGCACGCCTGCGGCATCGGGGCGGATGGGGTCGGCGAGCGTGATGATGCCCGCCACGGTGCCATCCACGGCCACGGCGACCACCACGGTTCCCTGAGCGAGCCCGGTCCCCAATGCACGCGGATTGCCCGCGGCACTGCGGGAGCGGACGAAGTCGCTGCCGCCGACCACGACACGCCGGCCCTCGACGATGCCTTCGATGCCGGTGCCTGCCGTCTCCTGAGCCTCGGAAGGGCTCGACAGAACAAGCCCGCGCTCATGCGCCGCCGTCACCAGCGCCTCTGCCGTGACATGGGCCGAGGCCTGATCGAGCGAGGCAGCGAGCCGCAGGATCTCGTCCTGGTCCCAGCCTTCCACGGTCCGGATTCCGGTGACGGCGGCCCGGCCGAAAGTCAGCGTTCCGGTCTTGTCGAGAATGACCGTGCGTATCCTGGCCAGCGCTTCGAGCGCCCCGCCGTTCTTGACGAGGACGCCGCGCGCGGCCGCGCGCGACATGCCCGATATGATCGCCACGGGCACGGCCAGGATGAGCGGACAGGGGGTGGCAACGACCAGAACCGCCAAGGCGCGCAGGCGATCGCCGCTCAGCCCCCATGCCGCGCCAGCGAGAACGACCGTGAACAGCAGGAACCAGATCGCATAGCGGTCCGCCATGCGTACCATCGGCGCCTTGCTCTTCTGCGCCGTCTCGACCAGACGGACGATGTTGGCGTAGGTGCTTTCCGCCGCCTCGCGGGCCACGACGAGATCGAACGCGTCACCCACGCAGGTGGAACCACTCAGGATCTCCTCGTCGGCGAGCCTGCGTTCTGGCAACGCCTCCCCAGTGAGCGCCGCCTCGTTGAGCAGCGCTTCACCCGCCGCGACCTTCCCGTCAGCCGGGATCACCTCGCCACGGCGCACCAGAATGCGATCGCCGGGGCGAAGGCTTTCGATCGTCACCTCCTCGAGTAGATTGCCGGCATAGCGCATGGCGGTCCGCGAGACGCGCCCGAGCAGCGCCGTCATTTCTCGCCGCGCCCGGCCCTCGGCGAAACTCTCCAGTTGTTGGCCGCCAGCATACATCAACGCCACGACGTTGCCGGCGAGCGGTTCGCCGAAGGCGAGCGCCGTCGACATGGACAAGCCGGCAACGATGTCGAGCCCGATCTGGCCGCGTCGGAGGGCAGAGAAGATCTCGATGATGAGCGCCGCCAGAACGGGGAGCGTCCCTGCAGACCAGAGGCGTTCAGCCCAAGCGCCATTGTCCGTCAGAAAGGCGATCCCGCCGCCCGCCAGCCCCAATAATGCGATGACGACCAGCAACAGTCTGGCGCGGGCCGTGGCCAGGCCGGTGAACAGACCCACGTCGAACCTCTGGATGGCTGGTCGCCGACTGCCACGGCGGGCGAATGCCCTTCCTTATAATCATTCTAATTAATACGCCATTCAAAAGTCGCGAACAACAGAGCCAGCAATACCGTTGATCAACAGGCTCACGATTCCCCTTTTTCATCTTCAAAACAGCCCGCCCCGAGAAAGTGTTTCAGTCCGCTGTTCGTACAACGTCCAAACGGTCGAATGCCGCGATCAGTAGATTCTTTGATATCGATTAAGGTTTCCGGTGTTCCCCCCGGCCAGTGTTTGCGCTGGCAATGCAAGGGGATTTCGACATCGTGTCCGGAACGACAGATCGCAATATCGCCGCCCCTTCAGAGCAAGGTTCGAGGTCCCAGTCTGGCCGCGCGCCTCAGGAGCCATCTTGGCTCCGCTCGCATTGGGGCCTGCTTACGGGTCTTGCGGCGCTTATCATCGTCATCATGCTCCCGACCCCGGAGGGGCTGCCCGTCGCGGGCCAGCGCATGCTGGCGGTGCTGGCCTTCGCCGTGATCGTGTGGATGACGGAAGCGGTCGATTACGCCGTCTCGGCCCTGATCATCGCTGCCCTGATGGCGTTCCTGCTGGGGCTGTCCCCCTCTCAGACGAATCCTGACGTGCTGATGGGCACCAGCAGAGGGCTCGGCCTGGCCTTTGGCGGCTTCGCCAATACTGCGCTCGTTCTGGTCGCGGCGGCGCTGTTCCTCGCCGCCGCGATGACGATCACCGGGCTCGACAAGCGCATTGCCCTCGTCATCCTCTCGCGCACCGGCACCCGGAGCCGCGACGTCGTCATCGGCGCGATCATCGTGGGCATCGTCATGGCTTTTCTCGTGCCATCCACCACGGCCCGCGTGGCCAGCATCGTTCCCATCATGCTCGGCATCATCGCGGCGTTCGGCGTGAACAAGAACGGCGCCTTCGCCGGCATGCTGATGATCACCACGGTGAACACCGCCAGCATTTGGAATATCGGCATCAAAACGGCAGCCGCCCAAAACATGGTGGCCGTCGGCTTCATCGAGCGAACCCTGAACTACACCGTTACCTGGCTGGAATGGTTCGTCGCCGCTGCGCCCTTCGCCGTTATCATGACGGTGGTGCTTTATTTCGTCATGACGCGGATGATGAAGCCAGAGGTCGATGAAGTCCCGGGCGGACGGGCGGCGATCCGCAAATCGCTCGCCGAGCTCGGCCCCATGAAGACGGCAGAAAAGAAGCTGCTCACCCTGTCGCTCACCCTGCTCGCCTTCTGGTCGACGGAAGGGGTCCTGCATCCGTTCGACACCTCGTCGACGACGGTCGCCGCGGTAGCGCTGATGTTTGTGCCCGGCATCGGCATCATGACGTGGAAAGAGGCGCAGCCGCGGATCCCGTGGGGCACGGTCATCCTGTTCGGTATCGGCATCAGCCTCGGCACCGCGCTTCTCCAGACGGGCGGCGCGGTCTGGCTCGCCGGCATCGTGGTGGAGCGGTTCGGGCTCGCCGGCGGAACCTCTCTCTTCATCCTCGCCGTGCTCAGCCTGTTCCTCATCGTGATCCATCTCGGCTTCGCCAGCGCGACGGCACTCGCCTCTGCGATGATCCCCATCGTCATCGCCGTGCTGCAGAGCGTATCGACCCCCGGCATCAACATCATCGGCATGACCATACTGCTGCAGTTCGTCGTCAGCTTCGGCTTCATCCTCGTGGTGAACGCGCCGCAGAACATGGTGGCATACGGAACCGAGACCTTCGAGGCGAAGGACTTCGTGCGCACCGGCCTCGTGCTCACAGTGATCGCCTTCGCGCTCGTCATGCTGCTTGGCGCAACTTACTGGAAATGGATCGGATATGTCTAAGATCCGGCAGCACCCTGCTCCCAGTCTTGGCGGCAGACCTTTGACGTCGCGCGTGAAGGCACCCCGGATGCAGGAGATGATGAGATGAAACTGACGGACATTTCCGCACCTGACTATTTTCACAAAGTCGTGGACTGTCAGTGGGCCTGCCCGGCGCATACGCCGGTTCCCGAATACATCCGTCTGATCGCGCAGGGCCGCTATACCGACGCATACATGATCAACTGGAGATCGAACGTCTTTCCGGGAATCCTCGGGCGCACCTGCGACCGGCCCTGCGAGCCGGCCTGCCGGCGCGGCCGGGTCGAGGAGGCGCCGGTGGCGATCTGCCGGCTCAAGCGGGTCGCGGCCGATTTCAAGGACGACATCCGCGACCGCCTCCCCAGGCCGACTGCCCACACGAACGGCAAGCGCGTCGCGCTGGTGGGCGCAGGTCCCGCCTCGCTGACGGTCGCGCGCGATCTTGCGCCGCTCGGATATGACTGCACCGTGTTCGACGGCAACCCCAAGGCCGGCGGCATGATACGCAGCCAGATCCCGAAATTCCGGCTGCCTGATTCCGTGATCGACGAGGAATGCGGCTATATCCTCGATCTCGGCGTCACCTTTCATTCCGGCAAGCGCATCGACAGCCTTAAGGCGCTGCTTTCGGAGGGTTATGATGCCGTGTTCATCGGCTCCGGCGCCCCCCGCGCCCGAGACCTTGACATCCCCGGCCGGAAAGAAGCGGCAGGCAGTGTCCACATCGGACTCGACTGGCTGGCGTCAGTGTCGTTCGGGCATGTGACAAGCACAGGCCGGCGTGTCGTCGTGATCGGCGGCGGCAACACCGCCATGGATTGCGGCCGCTCTGCCCGGCGCCTCGGCGGCGAGGAGGTCAGCGTCATCGTCCGCGAGGGCTTCGACGACATGCCGGCGGCAAGCTGGGAGAAGGAAGCGCTCCTCCACGAGGGGATCACCATCTCGGCCGATCTCGCGCCCAAAGCCTTCATCGTCGAGGGCGGTCGCCTGACGGGCCTGCTGGTCGAACCAGTCACGACCGTCACCGAAAACGGCCGCTCCACGTTCGTACCGACGGGCGAGCCGCCGCGGCAGATCGACTGCGACGAGGTCGTAATCGCAATCGGTCAGCAGAACGCCTTTCCATGGATCGAACGCGATATCGGAATCGACTTCGACAAATGGGACATGCCGGTCGTGGCGGAAACGACCTTCGCCTCGACCCACCCCAAGGTGTTCTTCGGGGGCGACGCGGCGCGGGGCCCGAAAAACATCATCAGCGCCGTCGCCCACGGCCACGACGCAGCGCTGTCGATCCACCGCCTGCTGTCAGGCGAGGACATCGGCGAACGCCTGTTACCCCATGTGCAGATCGAGAGCGAAAAGCTGGGCATCCACGAGTGGGCCTATGACAGCGAGGTCACGCTCGACCACCGCTTCCCGGTGCCCTCGCGCGATAACAAGACCGCGCTGAAGGACATCCGCACGGAGGTGGAACTCGGCTATGACCCGGCCCTGGCGCTCGCCGAGGCAGATCGCTGCCTCAACTGCGATGTCGAAACGGTGTTCAGCGGGCCGTCCTGCATCGAATGCGATTCCTGCGTCGACATCTGCCCGATGGACTGCATCACCTTCACCGAGAACGGCGAGGAGCAGGAGCTGCGCCTGCGGCTACGGGTGCCCGCGCTGAACCCGCTCCAGGATCTCTATGTCGCGGACGGGTTGAAGACCGGACGCGTCATGGTGAAGGACGAGGACCTTTGCCTGCATTGCGGATTGTGCGCCGAGCGCTGCCCGACCGGCGCCTGGAGCATGCAGAAATACTTCATCGACATGACCCATGCAGGTGACACATGCCCGACACGCTCGCGATAAGCCGCGTCAACGACTTCGTCGTCCGCTTTGCCAACACCAATGGATCGGGGTCCGCAAGCGCCAACGAGCTGTTCGCGCGGGCGGTGCTGCGAATGGGCGTGCCGGTCGCGGCGCGCAACATATTCCCATCGAACATCCAGGGCCTTCCGACCTGGTACGAGGTCCGCGTCTGCGAGGCCGGCTATCTGGGCGCACGCGGCGGAACCGATCTCGTGGTGGCGATGAACCCCCAGACCTTCGCCAAGGACCAGGCCGGGCTCGAACCGGGTGGATACCTGATCTACGATTCGACGCGTCCCGTTCAGAAATCCCAGTTCCGCGAGGATATCACCGTCCTCGGCGCTCCGCTGGGCGCAATCTGCAACAAGGAATACAACGACCCGCGGGAACGGCAGCTCTTCAAGAACATCATGTATATTGGTGTTCTCGCCGCGGTGCTCGAGATGGACACCGGTGAGATCGACACGCTTATCGGCCGACAATTCGCGGGCAAGGAGCGCCTCATCGAGGCCAACGTCCGGGCCTTCCATCTCGGCCGTGACTGGGCGATCGAAAATCTCCCCTGTCCGATCGGCCTGCGCGTTCGGCGCGCGGACGCCGTCGGCGGGCGCATCTTCATCGACGGCAATTCCGCGACGGCGCTCGGCGCGGTGTTCGGCGGCGCTACGGTCTGCGCGTGGTATCCGATCACGCCCTCGACCTCGATCGCCGACGCCTTCTCCGCCTATTGCGCGCGCTTCCGGATCGATCCCGAGACCGGAAAGAAGCGCTACGCCATCATCCAGACAGAGGACGAGCTCGCTTCCAGTGGCATGGTGATCGGCGCCGCCTGGAACGGCGCGCGGGCCTTCGCGCCGACCTCCGGACCCGGCATCTCGCTGATGCAGGAGTTTCTCGGGCTAGCCTATTTCGCCGAGATCCCGGCCGTGATCATGGATGTGCAGCGCGGCGGCCCCTCGACGGGCATGCCGACGCGCACGCAGCAGTCCGACATCCTGCTCGCGGCTTATGCCTCGCACGGCGACACCAAGCATGTCCTGCTCTTCCCGGAGGGGCCGGCAGAGGCTTTCGAGTTCAGCGCCCTCTCCTTCGATCTCGCCGACCGGCTGCAGACGCCGGTCCTGCTCATGCTCGATCTCGACATCGGCATGAACCATCGGCTCTGTGCGCCGCTGCGCTGGGACGACGACCGGGTCTACGACCGCGGCAAGGTGATGACCGCAGCCGATCTCGACGCCGGCAAGGACTTCGGCCGTTATCTCGACGTCGACGGCGACGGCATTCCCTATCGTACCTACCCTGGCACCCATCCGCGCAAGGGCTCCTTCTTTACCCGCGGCACGACCCGGGACCGCTATGCACGCTATACTGAAGAGGGCGGCCCCTATGTCGACAACATGGAACGGCTGCTAAAGAAGTTCGAGACAGCAAAGGATCTCGTTCCCGGCCCCGTCATCACCCTGGCCAGCACCCCTTCGCGCTACGGGGTGATCTATTTCGGCTCGACATCTCCTGCCATGGACGAGGCAGTCGATCTGTTGGTGGCTGATGGCCATGCTCTCGACCGGATGCGGGTCAGGGCGTTTCCCTTCAACCGCGATGTCGACGCTTTCCTGCGCACACATGAGGCGGTGTTCGTGGTCGAGCAGAACCGCGACGCCCAGCTTCGCACGCTGATCATCACGGAATGCGGCGTCAATCCTGCGAAGCTGACGCCGGTGCTGCATTTCGACGGAACGCCGATCACCGCCCGATTCATCGCGGCCGCCATCGCCGCCCGTCTCGGCGAAGCCGCGAAGCAGAGCGAAAGGGCAGTCGCATGAGTTATCTCGCCAAGCCAAAATTCCATCACCCCGCACTGCCGGAAAACACGCTCGGCTATACGCGACGCGACTATGAGGGGGCGATTTCCACGCTGTGCGCGGGATGCGGCCACGATTCCATCACTGCTGCGATCGTCGAGGCATGCTTCGAGCTATCGATCGCACCGCACCGAGTGGCCAAGATCTCGGGCATCGGCTGCTCCTCGAAGACGCCGACCTATTTTCTGGGAAATTCCCACGGCTTCAACTCCGTGCACGGGCGCATGCCGTCGGTCCTGACCGGGGCCAGCCTTGCCAATCGCGACCTGATCTATCTCGGCGTGTCAGGCGATGGAGACAGCGCCTCGATCGGCCTTGGCCAGTTCGCGCATGCGCTGCGCCGCGGCGTCAACATGGTCTATATCGTCGAGAACAACGGCGTCTATGGCCTGACCAAGGGCCAGTTCTCCGCAACCGCCGATGATGGATCGACGTCCAAGCAGGGTGTCGTCAACATCGACAAGCCCATCGATCTTACCGCCCTGGCACTCCAGCTCGGCGCAAGCTACGTCGCCCGCTCGTTCTCCGGCGACAAGGCGCAGCTCGTCTCGCTCATCAAGGGCGCGATCGAGCACGAAGGCGCGGCCTTTGTCGACGTCATCTCGCCCTGCGTCGCCTTCAACAACCACGAGGGCTCCACCAAGAGTTATGACTATGTCCGCGAGCACAACATTGCGGTCAATCGGATAGACGTGATCGTCGGGCGCACGCCGATCACGGTCGACTACGAGCCCGGCAAGCTCGAATTGGTTCAACAGCACGACGGGTCCTGGCTCCGGCTGAGAAAGCTGAACGCCGAATACAGCGTGCACGATCGCCGCGCCGCAATAGACTTTCTGCTCGAACACGAGGCCAAGTCCGAGATCGTGACGGGCCTGCTCTATGTTGCAAGCGACAAGGATGAATTGCACGCCGATCTCAACACGACAGATACGCCCCTCAATGCGCTGTCGCAAAAGGAACTGTGCCCAGGCATGGCACGATTGGAGGAAATCAATGCAAGCCTTGGCTGAATGTCGCCTCTCGACGATGTTTCTGAGTTTATCGTAACTGAAACGGCGCCATGGCACTGGCGATGGGCGGGCGAGGAAGTATCAATGGACGACCGCGAGCGCCACGCTCCGCGGATTGCGCGAACAGTTGCCGGCTATTCGGTGGAAGAGGCAGGTCTCGACCACTCACGAACAGCACCTTACGACTGTCGTACGAGCATCGACCTGAATCGTGAGAGAGCGGCGGCAAGGAACACCGCCCCCAATGCGGTCATGACCATCAAATCCTTCCAGACGACATCGAGTCCCGCACCTCGATACAAGATCGACTGCGCAAATCTCACAAAGTGCGTCGAGGGCACCGCATACATGATGTCCTGCAGGATCGGAGGCATGCTCTCAAACGGCGTGAACGTGCCTGACAGCAGGAACATGACGACGAACACCGGGATCGCCAGCAGCGCGAACTGCGGCATCGAGTTCGCGATCGTCGCGAGCAAAATACCGAGCGACGTCACCGCGAAGAGATAGATGGCGGTTCCAGCCAGGAAAAGCTCGACAGAGCCGATGATCGGTATCTGCAGCACGAACTCTATGACAACGTGCAAAGAAAAGCCGGCTGCCAGGAGAATGATCAGACCGTTCGCCCAGATCTTCGCTGCGGCAATCTCACTCGGCCGGACCGGCATCACCAGCAAATGTTCAATGGTGCCGTGTTCTCGTTCGCGCATGACGGCTGCCCCGACGAGAATGATCCCGAGCATCGTTACGTTCATGATGATGTCCATGCTCGCATTGAAGCGGATCGCCTCAAGGTTCTGGTTGAACAAGGCGCGGATGACCGGCTCGATGGGAACGACTTCGCTCGTGCCGTGCTGATGCAGAAAGTTTGCCGCCTCGCGGGCGATGATTTCCTGGATATAGGCCGTTCCCACAGCGGCTTGGCTCACGGCCGTCGCGTCGACGTTGATTTGAATCGAGGGGCCACGATTTGCGAGGAGGTCCGCTTCGAGGCGGGGGGGTATCTCCAGGACAAACGTATATGACCCTTTGTCCAACAGCTCGTCGACTTCGGAACGGTCGATGTCGCGCGCTGGGCTGAAGTAAGGCGGCTGCAGCGCATCCTTGATGCGAGACGACAGTGTCGAACGGTCGGCGTCGACGACAGCGACGCTGGCATTGTTCACTTCGGTCTTGAGACCAGTGGCCATAGAATAAACGGCAACTGTAAAAACGTAGATGATCAGCCCGACCATCGCCACGTCACGCAGGACGCTCGCGATCTCTTTGAAACCCAGATAAAGTACGTTGAGGATCCATTGGCGCATCGCTACGAACCTTGCTTGCGGACGGCGAGGCGCGCCAGCAGGAGAAAGACGACCCCGAAGCCGAACAGCACGGCGATTTCGCGCACGAACGCATCGGCATCGAGCCCTTTCGCGAAGACGCCCAGGCTCACGGTCTGAAACCAGAATGCCGGAAAGCCGACCCCCATCGCGCGCGCCAAGCCTTCCAACGTCGAGGCCGGATAGAGGAACCCCGAATAGTGCGCCGTGGGGATTACGGTTAGAACGGCCGTCGCGAAGATCGCCGCGACTTGCGTCGAGACGAACGCGGATATCAGTAGTCCAAAGGCCGTTGCCGCGAACACGTACATGAGCGCTGCGAGAGAAAGGCCGATGAGAGACCCTTTGGCCACAACTCCAAAGAGCGCGCCGGCCAAGAGCACGAGACTGGCGAAGCTGACAAACCCAATCGCAATATAGGGCAATTGCTTGCCGATAAGATATTCGCCCACGGTCGCGGGCGAGGCATACACATTGGTGATGGACCCCATCTCCTTTTCACGCACGACACCAACGGCTGTCAGCATCGCGGGGATGAGGATCAGGAGAAGCATGATCGCGCCGGGCGTGATCGCGAAAACGCTGCGGAAATCCTGATTGTAGCGAAACCGGGGTTCCACATTGATCGGGAGGACCTGTGGAGCGCGGCCGTGCAGCTGGCGGTAGCGATCCGCGGCATAGGTTAGAACAGCGCCCTGGATATAGGCCCGTGCCGTCTCTGCAGGGAACGTCGCGCCACCGTCGAGCCAGAAGCTCACTTGCGGCTGGCGATCCTGCAGAAGGTCGCGACCGAAGCCGGGCGGAATATCGACGGCAAACCGCAGCTCGCCGGATCGGAGACGCCGATCAATCTCAAATTCGTCGTCCAGCCGCGTTTGTTCGACAAAATAACGGGATTGCGAAAACTGCTCCAGGAATAGCCGGCTCTCGTAGGACTGATCGCGATCAAGAACCGCATAACGGAGATTCTCGATGTCGAACGAAATGCCGTAGCCGAACCCGACCATAAGTACGAGCGGGCCGAGGAGCGCAAAGGCGAGCCGAATGCGATCCCGGAGGACTTCCACAGCCTCTCGCCGGGCAAAGGCCCAGACTCGGCGCAAAGAAGCCGACGACGACCTATGCGATGATTGGGATACCGACGATGTTCCCTTTTGGACATTATCCGGGGCACCGATCGGCTTTGGGGCAGCCGCCAATGAAGGCGCTTCCTTCATCACTTTGGACGCAGGCGGCGCTGACGCCTCCTCCAGATAGGCAACGAAAGCGCCCTCGAGAGTCGTGGTGCCACGAGCGACGCGAAGCTCCTCCGGGCTGCCGACGGATAAGACACGGCCCGCATGCATCAAGGATACGCGGTCGCACCGCTCGGCCTCGTTCATGAAGTGGGTCGATATGAAGATCGTTACACCGTCGCGGCGCGACATCTCGACGAGGAGGCGCCAGAACCTGTCGCGCGCTGCCGGATCGACGCCGGATGTGGGCTCGTCAAGGATCAATATTTCAGGCCGATGCAAACAGGCGGCGGCAAGCTGGAGCCGCTGACGCATCCCGAGCGGGAGCGACGCCGGCGAGGCGTCGGCAACGGCGTCGAGGTCGAAACGGGTAAGCGCCGCGGCGACGCGCAGCCTGAGTTCGCCCGAGGGAATGCGGAAGAGACGTCCGTGCAGCTCCAGATTCGCGCGGACGGAGATCTCTTCATAGAGCGAGAACGCTTGCGACATGTAGCCGATGCGCATTCTTGTTGCGATATCACGGGCGTCGATCGGTTTCCCCAGCAGCTCAGCTCGCCCTTCGCTCGCCGGCAGCAGTCCAGTGAGCATCTTCATCGTCGTCGTCTTGCCGCAGCCGTTCGACCCGAGAAACCCAAAAATCTCGCCGCGCCGGATGCGGAAACTGACATGATCGACGGCGGTGAAATCGCCGAAGCGCATGGTCAGGGCCTCTGCGACGATCGCCGGAGGCCCGCCGCTCTCCAGCAGCGGCGGGATTGCCAATGCCGCCTGATCGCCGCGCCGTTCGGGGCGCTGTAGCGCGACATAGGCCTCCTCCAGCGTACGCGTCGCGGTCCGATCAAGTAGCCCCGCCATGTCGCCGGCGGCGATGACCTTGCCCTCGTCGATCGCTATGATGTGGTCGAAACGCGCGGCCTCCTCCATATAGGCGGTCGCCACCAGAAGTGTCATGCCGGGGCGCTCAGCACGGATCCGTTCGATCAACTCCCAGAACTGACGCCGTGACAGGGGATCGACGCCGGTCGTCGGCTCGTCGAGGATCAAGAGGTCCGGATCGTGGATCAGCGCGCAGCACAGGCCGAGCTTCTGCTTCATCCCGCCCGAGAGCTTGCCGGCGAGGCGGTCCGGGAATGGGTCGAGCCCCGTGGCGGTCAGCAGGCCCGCGATGCGTGAGCGACGTTCGTTCTCGCTCTGGCCATAGAGGCGCCCGAAGAAATCGATGTTCTCGACCACCGAGAGCGTCGGATAGAGGTTGCGGCCGAGGCCTTGCGGCATATAGGCGATGCGCGGCGCGACGATGTCACGGTGAGAGCTCGATGCCATGTTGCCGGAGAGGGCCGTCACGGTTCCGGACTGGATGCGCTTGACGCCGGCGATCAGGCCAAGGAGAGTCGACTTTCCGACGCCATCGGGGCCGATGAAGGCCGCCGTCGATCCGGAGGCGATCGATAGGCTGACGCCGTCAATCGCAACGGTGTCACCGTAGCGGTGATGGACCGAATCGACTCGAACGGCCGGCTCGGCATCAGCGGACATCCGGAAGCCTCGGCGTCAGATTCGTCGGCCACGCCGCTCCGGGCTGGACCTTGACGTAGGCGTTGCCGGTCATGCCGGCTTTGACGTAAGCGCGATAGGTCTCGATGAGCTTCGGATCGATGTGCAGCTTGACGCGGTACATCAGCTTCTCGCGCTCGTTCGCGGTCTCGACATATTTCGGCGTGAACTGCGCTTCCGAGGCAACGAAGGCGACTGTTGCGGGAACGACGTAGCCGGGCGTACCATCCAGCATGATACGGGCATCCGACCCGAGTTCGACGCTGCCGACCTGGCTCGTCGGCAGGAAGATCGTCATGTGGACGTCGGAAAGGTCGAGAAGGGTGAGTACCCGCCCGCCGACAGCTACGACCTCCCCGGCCTGTGCAAGACGATACTCGACGCGACCCGATACCGGCGCTTTCAGCGTCATGTCCGCAATTGCGGCTTCGATCTGGCTGACCTGGGCCTCAGCCGCCTCGACGGCCGCCTTGGCGTCCTCGATGGCGACTTTCGCGCTATCCAGCGAGGCCTTTGAAATATCCCTTTGCGCCGTGCGGCGATCAAGTTCCGCTTGCGTCGCCGTATTCGTGCGCATCAGTTCGACGATGCGCCGGAGCTCGACTTCGGCAAGCTTCAACTCTGCCGAGCGGAGAGCCACATTGGACTCGGCGATGGCCACACCCTGGTGGCTGCGGTGCACGGCAGCTCTGGCTGCCGCGAGTTGCGCAAGAATTTCGGTCGTGTCGATGCGGGCGAGGATGCCATCCTTCTGAACATCGGCGCCCTCGTTGACGCGCACTTCGGCGAGGCGGCCCGCGTACTTGGTAGCGATGTCGACGCGTTCGACTTCGATCCGGCCATTTGCCCGGGCCAGTCCCGCGGGGACGCGGGTCGCCTGTTGCCTCCACCAATAGGCATAGCCGGCAGCCCCGGCGGCCGCGAGGATGACGACGGCAATGATCGGAGCAATACGCACATTCTCATCCATGTTAGGCGAGTAGTCGGCGCCATCGTGGAAACGACTTCAGCCAACCCTGGGGAGAGCGATTTCTGGATGCGCGATTGACCCCCTTCGGCGTATCGCAGCGATGCAATTCGAAATGCCGCCAAATGAGACAAGCGGAACACTGAGTCTGAAGGGGTCGTCAGCTCCGGGAGCGATGCGCGACCCAAGGATGCCGATCCTTAATCGAGATTAAAGATGGCTGACCGGGCCATCGCCTAAGTTTGAAAATCAGGAAATGAGAGTGCGGGTGCGGCATGGGGCGACAGCGCCCGCAATGGCGCTATCTATCGTCGTGCCCGCAAGCAGGAGTCACCGGAATGAGCACCACGTCTGCCGACCAGACCAAGACGACCTCCGAGCATTCGGTCCCAAATGCCTCTTCCTGCTGCGATGGCCATGCCGGCGCAGAGGCCGCGGAGAAAGCGAATGCTCTTGGCTCCTGCGGCAATTACGAAAATGCTGCGGCGCCCGACACGGTCGCGCCCGCTGGCGAACTGGACAAGTCAGTCTCCAGTGCTGGTCATCACCCGAAGAAGACCGGCTGCTGCGGCGGCAGTTGACAGCGCGATCCGTGAAAAAGGCGGGTGGTTCGTGGTGGGCATCCGCTCCGATTTCGACAGGAGACGCCGGTTGTGACGACCACAACAATTGACGTGGAGCAATTCTTCGATGTGCTCGATCCGCTCGTGGTCGAGAAGCGCCTGCGTCGATTGCCCGGTGTCACCTCCGCCGCCGTCAACTTCGCGTCCGGCACGGCTACGGTCGGCTTCGACGAGACACGTACCAGCCTGGAGACCATCCAGGCCGAGGTGATCGCCTGCGGCTTCCATTGCCGCGGCGAGGTGGTTCCGAGGCACCAATGCGTGCCAAACGAGACGACCGTGCCGCCGGCGCATCCGGCGGCGCCGCATCGTCATGGCGCCGGTCACGCGGGCCACGGGGCGCATCCTGCCTCTGGGACGCCGGGTAAGGCGATGCCGATCTCGCACGATGCCATGGCCCATGAGATGGGTCATGGCGCGGGAATGGACATGCAGGGCATGGTCCGGGACATGCGCAACCGGTTCTGGGTCGCGTTGATTTTCTCCGTGCCGATATTTCTGCTGCAGCCGATGGGCATGGATTTCCTGCGCATCGATCCGCCATTCGGCCTCGATCGCGAGATCCTCCTTTTCGTTCTCGCGAGCGCCGCGATCCTCTATCCGAGTTGGCCCTTCGTCGTCGCGGCGATCCGCGCGCTGCGCAACGGCGTGCTCAACATGGCGGTATTGGTGCTGCTCAGTGTCGGCACGGGCTACCTGTTCAGCGTCGGCTCGACCTTTTTCTTCAAAGGCCAGCAGTTCTACGAGGCTGTTGCCGTTCTGTTGGTGTTCATTCTGCTCGGACACTGGCTTGAGATGCGGGCACGAGCTGGCGCGTCGGAGGCAATCCGTCAGCTCATGGACCTCGCGCCGCCCAAGGCCACGGTGCTCAGGAGCGGTGCCGAGATCGAGATCCCGACCGCCGAGGTCCTACTGGGCGATACGGTCATTCTGCGTCCCGGCAACAAAATCCCTGTGGACGGCGAGGTTTTCGAAGGTCGCTCCGACGTCGATGAATCGATGTTGACGGGCGAGTCGATGCCGGTCTCGAAGAAGCCGGGCGACATGGTCATCGGAGCCACCATCAACAAGAGTGGCAGCTTGCGCTACAAGGCGACGAAGGTGGGTGCCGACACGGCCCTCGCCCAAATCGTCAAGCTCGTCCAGGAAGCGCAGAATTCCAAGGCGCCGGCGCAGCTTCTCGCCGATCGGGCCTCGCAATGGCTTGTGCTCGCGGCGATCCTGATCGGTCTCGTCACCTTCGCGGTCTGGTATTTCTGGATCGGTCAGACCCTCCTCTTCGCGCTGACGCTGACCATCACCGTCTTTGTCATCGCCTGTCCCGATGCGCTCGGGCTCGCCACGCCGATGGCGGTGATGGTGGGAACCGGGCTCGGCGCGATGAACGGCATCCTGTTCAAGAACGCGTCCGCGCTGGAGGATGCGACCAAGCTCGACGTCATCGTTTTCGACAAGACCGGCACGCTGACCATGGGTCAGCCGCGCGTGGTCGACGTGATCGCGGCAGGCCAGGCGTCGCCCGATGAGGTGCTGCGCATCGCGGCCGCGGTCGAGCACGGTTCGGATCATCCGCTCGCGCTGGCGATCATCGAGCGCGCTGAAGGGCTCACTGTGCCGGACGCGCAGTCCTTCCTCAATCTCGAGGGGAAAGGCGCCCGCGCCGAGATCGAGGGTCAGACGACGTTTCTCGGCAACCGTCGGCTCATGGACGAGGAAAAGATCGGCCTTGACGAACTCGCCGATGCGGCGGAGCAGTTGAAGGGCGCCGGCCGAACCGTGGTTCATGTCGCCCGTGGCGGCCGCCTTCTCGGCATCGTCGCGATCGCCGACGCACCGCGCCCGACCGCCCAGGCGACCGTAGCCAAGCTGCGCGAGCGTGGCGTCCAGGTCGCCATGCTGACCGGCGACAACGCCGGCACGGCGAAGCGAATCGCCGCAACTCTCGGCATTGATATGGTGCTGGCCGATGTACTGCCGGGCCAGAAGGCGGCGAAGATTCAGGAGCTGCAGGCACAAGGCCACAAGGTCGGGATGGTCGGCGACGGCGTCAACGACGCTCCGGCACTCACCCAGGCCGATGTGGGGTTCGCCATCGGTGCGGGGACGGACGTCGCCATCGAGAGCGCCGACGTCGTGCTGATGAAGAGCGATCCGTACGACATCGTCGGCGCCATCGAGCTCTCCCGCGCAACCCTGCGCAAGATGCACCAGAACCTGTGGTGGGCCGTGGCCTACAATGTCATCGCCTTCCCGCTCGCAGCGGGCGTGCTCTACCCAATGCTGCTGAGCCCCGAAATCGCCGCTCTCGCCATGTCGGGCAGCTCGGCTCTGGTGGCGATCAACGCCCTGATGCTCAAGCGCACACGGCTGGCCGGCATCACGCGCGACAGCAGAGTCCAAAGTGGTTCAACGGAAGACGCAGTCGAGGCGGCGGCGTGATCGCGGCAAGTTCCTTCCAGCCATTGCGATGGTGGATGATGATCTCATTGCTTCTAGCAATGTTCACGATTACCGTGGGTTACGGGTTCCTTCTGCCGATACTTCCGCTTGCGATTCAACGGATAGCAGGAACGACGGATCCTACTGTCCTATCGCGGCATACCGGCATACTGACCGGAACCTACACCCTCGCGCTGTTTTTGTTCGCACCACTATGGGGCCGCCTTGCGGATCGGCATGGTAGCCGCCCCGTGCTGCTCGCGGGACTGATGGGGTTCTCCTTGACCCTGGCACTGTTTGCGCTCGCCGATGGCCTCCCTCTGCTCTATCTCGGCCGCTTCCTGAACGGGTTGTTCGCGGCTTCCATTGTGCCCGCAGCCTATGCCCTTGTCGGCGACTATGCTCGGACCAAGGAATGGCGCGCGCGCCGCTTTGCTCTGCTCAACATTGCCGGTGCCATCGGCTTCCTGGTCGGGCCGATGCTGGGAAGCTTCACCGTGGTTGTCGCCCGCGAACTCCTTCCAGGCTCGGGCGAGGCTGCAATTTCCCTTTCACCCTATTTAACGACATCGGGCTTTTCGCTTCTGGTGGCGCTGGCAGTATGGTTCTTTGTGCCTGACGCCATGGAGCGCGGCGTAAATCAGGAGGGAGTTGCAAGTGGGCCTGAGGGCCGTGCCGCCCTTCCACGCCTCCTTGTCATTTCGTTCGTAACCGCCGCGGCTGTGGGTGCCTTCGAAGTCGGCCTGTCGCTTCGCGGAATGCAAGTTCTCGACATGAGTACCTACCAGATCGGGCTCATGTTCAGTGTGTGCAGCCTCGTCATGTTGGTCGCTCAAACGATCATCTTCTCGCCGCTCGTCAAGCCGCAGACCACACGCTGGTTCCTCACGCCCGCCCTTGTTGTCTTGGCAGTGAGCGTCGCCGCCGTGCCATTCGCCGCAGCGACCGTGCCTACGGCCATCGTCGTAGCCGCGATCGCGGCCAGCGCTGGTATCCTCTCCCCCATCGCGACGTACTGGATTTCGCTCAGTGCGGGGGAAAGGCAAGGAGCGGAATTGGGTCGGCAGACTGCGGCCGCAAGTCTCGGCCAAGCGGCAGGATCGGCCGCTGGCGGTCTGCTGTTTGGGGTTTCCTTCGTGCCAAACGCGCCCTTCACGCTAACGGCCCTCGTGGTGCTGGGAGGCGTCGTCGGAAGTCTTGGTATCCCGGGCCTCCTGGCACGGGTTAACTCTCCCGCCGCTCTTGAAACGGCGCACTGATGGATTTCGGCGCCTTTAGATCGCGATTCAGCGAGAGAATGGGAGTTACGAATTGGCAAGCCGAAGATATCCGACTGAGTAGGATCGGCCCCCGGTGAACGCCTGTCTAGGTTGGCAGGCGGCTGCGCTTTCGTACCGTTGAATTGCAACCGACGATACTTCGGAATGCAACAAACTTCATGACAGGAATTCCAGATGGGCAAGAAAGAAAAACACGAAGCCACCAGACAAGCACTTCACGAACTCCAGGTGGAGCTGGCGGGCCTTCAGAAGCACCTCATCAAATCCAGCAAGAAGGTTCTCGTGATCTTCGAAGGACGGGACGCCTCCGGCAAGGATGGAACGATCAAGCGAATCGTTGAGCATCTCAGCCCGCGCGAGACGCGGGTGGTCGCACTGGGCAAACCGTCCGACCGAGACCAGAAGTCTTGGTATTTCCAACGTTGGGTGCCGCATCTGCCGGCAGGCGGGGAGATCGTGCTGTTCAACCGCAGTTGGTACA
Source organism: Roseixanthobacter pseudopolyaromaticivorans (assembly GCF_043195145.2). Taxonomy (NCBI): domain Bacteria; kingdom Pseudomonadati; phylum Pseudomonadota; class Alphaproteobacteria; order Hyphomicrobiales; family Xanthobacteraceae; genus Roseixanthobacter; species Roseixanthobacter pseudopolyaromaticivorans. The sequence goes on along the minus strand of NZ_JBAFWQ020000003.1, from coordinate 91,063 downwards.
ATCGCGCCGGGGTCGAGCGGGTAATGGGCTTCTGCAGCAACGAGGAATATGACGAGTTCCTCATGACGGCCCCGCTGTTCGAGCAGCTGCTCGCCCATTGTGGCGTCACCATCCTCAAATACTATTTGGATATCTCGCGAACCGAACAGAAGCGCCGGCTGAAGGATCGCCGCGACGATCCGCTCAAGCAGTGGAAGCTGAGCCCGATCGACGATACAGCGACAAAGCACTGGGACGATTATAGTGTAGCCCGGAACGAGATGCTGGCCCGTACGCACACGCCATTTGCGCCCTGGACCGTCGTGCGCGCGGACGACAAGTCAGAGGCACGGCTTAATGTCATCCGAGATTTCCTGACGCGCTTCGACTTCGACGGTAAGGACCGCGCTCGCGACCTCCCCGACCCCAATCTCGTATTCTTGTACGACAAGGCGGCGGTTACGAACGGCCTTATCTCGGAGTAATTAGTCCAGCATAGAACTTGCCATCTTACGATGAAATCGTCGCACGTTAGGTCGGCATGGCTGCTGAGACATGTCAATTGGTGGTGTTGACACGAGAAGTATCTGGCTTTGCGTGTTGCCGCGACGAGCCTGGACGGAGGGCTCGCCCCTTCGCAGATTCTTGTATCTCAGGTTGTGAATTCACGCAGCAAAAGTGCTAAGGACATTCTAATGATGGACCAACCCTATATGATGATTGGCTATTGGTCGGCTTGGCACTGGATCGCTTTCGTCTTGTTTGTCACGCTGCTGCTTTACCCCGTCGGACGCATTCTCGCTCGAATTGGATTCTCGCCACTTTGGTCGATCGTTGCGCTCGTGCCTCTGGCCAACTTGGTGGGTCTCTGGATTGTTGCGTTGCAGGAATGGCCGCGGGATAGGTCTGGATCGCGCTGACGCGCGACCCCTGTCGCTCAAAAGGCCTTGGGGGCCCGAATGCCGCTTGGCGGGAAGTCGAGTTCGGCACTCCGGCGTTTGCCAGGCAGTCCGGTCCTTCGAGTGACGATGTATTGGTTGAGGTAAGTGTGCCGCTGCGACGGAATTGACTGAGATCAAACGCCAGTCACATCGGTGTCGTAGCATGCAAGCCCTGCCGAGAGATTGGAGAGGACGGATGAAACAGTCGGTTCGGCCCTTCGTGGTTGAGATCAAGCGGAACCGGAAATTCTCCGCGAAAATTGAAGCTGGGCTCCACAACTCTTCGAACGGTAAGGGTGACCACCGATATCAGGGCGAAGATGGTGTCGTGTCACCCCGGGGATCGAAGGGTGAAGAACTGCTTTCCTCCCGAGACATCTTGAGGCTTCCGAATGTTTTAGAAAAGCGCTTGGTTAAGGACCAGTAGTTCGTCGCAGCAGTGTATCGGCAACGAGTGGCGCTTCAGGCGCTACGGAGTAATGGCAACCTTCAACACCCCGTCACGCTGATGGGAGAAGAGGTCATAGGCATTCTCGATGTCGTCGAGCTTGTAGCGGTGGGTGATCAGCGGCGTCAGATCGACCCTTCCGGAAGCGATCACGTCCATGAGCCGCCGCATCCGCTCCTTGCCACCCGGACACAGCGCCGTGACGATCTTGTGATCACCTAGCCCAGCAACGAAGGCCCCAAGCGGGATCCGAAGGTCGGTCGAGTAGACGCCAAGGCTCGACAGCGTGCCGCCCGGCCGCAGCACGCGCAGCGCAGCCTCGAAGGTTGCCTGCGTCCCGAGGGCCTCGATCGCAACATCAACCCCGCGCCCGTCCGTGATCCTCATGATCTCCTCGACAGGGTCAGCTTTCTTGAAATCGATGATGAAGTCCGCGCCGAGCATGCGCGACACGGCCATTCGTTCGGCGATCGCATCGACGGCGATGATCATCGTGGCGCCTCTCAATTTGGCGCCGGCGGTGGCACAAAGGCCGATCGGCCCTTGAGCGAAAACCACGACGCTATCGCCGATGCGAATGTCTCCGTTCTCCGCGCCGACGAAGCCTGTAGACATGATGTCCGGGCACATCAGAACCTGTTCGTCGGTCAAGCCTTCGGGTACGAGACTCAAATTGACCATGGCATCAGGAACGCACACGAACTCGGCCTGACAGCCATCGATCGTGTTGCCGAATTTCCAACCGCCCGCCGGCTTCCACCCGTGCTTGGTGCCTGCCCCGTCCTGCGAGTGATAGCCGCAAAGACAAGCATTGCTATGACCGCTCGGCGTGATTGCGCCGGCGATGACGCGCTGCCCCTCGTGAAAACCGGAAACGGCGGAGCCGAGCTTCTCGATCACCCCGACCGGCTCGTGACCGATGGTCAGGCCTTTGGCCACCGGATACTCACCTTTGAGAATATGCACGTCGGTTCCACAAATCGTCGTGGTCGTAATCCGGATGAGCGCGTCAAGCGGACCAATGTCTGGAATCGGCTTTTCATCAAGGACGATGCGGCCAGGTTCGACAAAAACGGCTGCTCGCATCAATGCCATTGAAGATCTCCTTGTGTCGATCACGTATCGATAGTCTCTCGGCTCGACCGAAGCGAAACATTGCTCGGGGTTAAAGAGCAGTCGAGCGTTGTGAATGTCGCCTTCCGCTTTTGCTGGAACCCACGGTGCACCCGAGCCGTCGTCGCGGCCGCTCTCATCGGCGATCGATTGAAGCCATCATCGAATACCGATGTTTAACCCCAATCAAAGAATGCGCCCGCTCCGCGGGGTTCATTGGCATTCAACAGCCGTCGTCTGCGTGGGGCCCAAGGATGAGCATCCAATCCGATCCTTCGTCTGCTTCCACCGTTTCTGAGAGGCCCCAACCGATTGATAGCGAAGTGAGTCGATCAAGCCTAATTCGGTCGCTCAAAAACATGAGCACGAATGCGACAATGCTCCTGTTTCGGAGGCTGCTTGGGCAGATCATCCACGACGGCAGATTGACTGTGATCGCGCCGAACGGAGGCGTCCATCACATCGGTAACGGAACACCGTCAATTACGATTCGTATCGTGGATCCAGCTGTGATTCCGCGCCTGCTCCTCAATCCAGATCTTGCCCTCGGCGAGGCCTACATGGATGGCGCATTATTGGTGGACGACGGGGATATCTACGGCTTTCTTGATCTCTGCTTTTCAAACATCGGCTGGAGCACTGGCCAAGGGGTGAGGCGCGCACGTGCAGCCCTGAGTCGCCTCGTCCGACGCTTTGTTCAGCATGACCCTCTCATTCCCGCTATCTATCTGAAAAACAAAAGATATTCTCATGCCGACAGGCTGCAAGGGGGCGGTGTTTGGGAGCGGTTTTGTGTGCTCCTGCGTGATGATCACGCTCACTCACTAGCGTCAATCGTGAGTCGTTTTGACACACGACACGTCACCATATTCTTTTGATCCCACGCCTCAAGCACTTCGACCGGATATAGAACTGCTTTTCCGATCTTGATGTAGGCCGGTCCAATCCTCATGGCGCGCCAATTTCTCAGTGTCCCAACCGAGATGCTCCCGCGATAGCGGTCCGAGACTTCCTCAGCCGTTAGATACTTCCTGTCATCCATCGATGCCTCCATTCGCTCGCCGGGCGGCAGCGCTGCTGAGGCATCGCAAACCGTTGCCTGCGGGCAGGCTCGAGAACGCTCCCGAACCGTTGATCACGCAGTTGCACGGCTATGAGTGGCGTCTGTTCCCGAGAAACGGAAGATGAGTAGGAAGGGCGTAGCAACAACGGATACAGCGGGATAGAAATCGGATTATGTCTCAGTCATGCTGATCTAGTCCTTCAACGAAGCGATGCGGGGGCTCTGTGTTCGTAGTTTTATCCGAGTTGGCTCCCGAGTCGTTGGTATTGTGTGTCAAGCGTCCGTCTGGGGAGCGGGTATCGGCGGTGGCCGATCAAATCGCTGGTCTCCCAGATAGGCGAGGAATCCAGCGCACATAGAGAAGCTCGCTAACGAGTTCGATGATCGTCTGCGTGACGATGACCGCCGGAATCAGCGGCACTCCCCCCGGAACCGCGAAGGCGAGCGGCAGAACGACGAGCGAATTGCGAGTCGCTGCACTGAACGACACGGCTCGGGCGGCGGTTGGTTCGAGGCGCAGACTTCGCGCTGTGAGCCAGCCTATCACTGGCGCTAGAACGGCGTAGGCCACGTAGATTGGTACTGCCGTCAACGCGGCGGTTCCCGCTTCAGCGATCCGCGGCATGACGGAAGCCAAGACGAGGAAGAGGACAAGCGCGGTCGCCGGCACCGGAAGAAGCCCGAGAGCAGTTGCCACTCGATCCCCGCTCGTCGTTTGCGCGGCCCATAGCTGAACCGCTCCAGCTAACACGAGGGGAACGGCGATCAGCCAGATAAACGCATGGATGAAGGGGCCAAGCTGGACGAGGTCAGAGGCATCGCTTCCCAAGAGCAATCTCAGGAAGATCGGCAAGAGCACGATCTGAAATAGCAAGAGCGCCGGGGTCGCTGCTAGTAGCAGCCGAGCGTCGCCGCGACCGAGATGCGTGAAGGTCACGACGTAATCGATGCACGGCGTCAGGAGCACGAACAGCACCGCCAGCCGCAGCATCGGATCGTCCGGCAGGAATTGCACCAACACGGCGGTGACTGTCGGCATGATGACGAAGTTCGTCACGAGCAACACGCCGAGGAAGCGGGTATTGCGTAGGGCCGCTCCGAGTTCTGCCAGCGGAACCTGGAGGAAGGTCACAAACAGCATCACCGCCAGAGCAGGATTGATGACGACCTCGAGTGCCCCTGCCTTCGAGACGGTGAGACCGGCGAACGCCCCGGACGTGATCGCGACGAAGTAGATCGCAACCTGGCGAACCTCCAAGACCGCTCGAACCTGTGCCACTCAATATGCTCCTTTTCAAGCCAGCTGCCGGGCGTTCGACACCAACTCTGTTGCGACTCTAGTCTTTCGTTTTTTTCGGGCCGCGCTCTCGGGACGCTGGCAATGACAAAGACGTAAGTTTTGCGCCGATGCTCTGAGCTGGGCTTTCAGATGTGAGGCCACCATTGGCGCACCTTCAATTTCGCTGAGCGGGTGGCCTCGGATGTCTGGCAGTCTCTCGCATTACGATGGCCACGACGGCGCCTGAGAGACACGTCAGCGCGGCAACGGATGTGATCGCCCATGAGAGCCCGAAGCGATCGGCGATGAGACCTGCGGAGAGCGCGCCGATCGCGTAGCCGAGATCGCGCCAGAACCGATAGACGCTGAGCGAGCGGGCGCGCCAGGTTGGATGTGAGGCGTCGGAAACGGCTGCGATCAGGCTTGGATAGACCATTGCCGTTCCAAGGCCGAGAAGAAGACTGCCGACAAGCCACCATTCGAACCGGCTCGTGGCCGCGGTGAGAAACAGGCCGCCGGCCTGGATCCACATTCCGGCGACGATCAGGCCCTTGCGACCCCAGCGATCGCTCAAGGGACCGGTGACGATCTGCAGGATTCCCCATGTCGCGGGATAGATCGCCTTCAGGATGCCGATGCGCTCGATGCCAAGTCCGAAGGACGCGAAGAACAAAGGGAAAATACCCCAGCTCATGCCGTCGTTGAGGTTGTTAACGAGGCCGGCTTGCGATGCCGCGAACAGATTGCGATCCCTAAACGAGGTCAGCGCAAAAACCTCCCGGAAGCTGATCGGCGCGGATTGCTGTGCGTGAGCGGATGCCTCCAGCCGGAGGTGGTCGCGCGTGTCGCGGATGAGCAGTACCGACAACACCGCGCCGATGACCGCGTAGCCGATGCCGAGATAGATGGGCACGGGACGCAGACCGTATCGCGAGGCAAGATAGCCGGTGAGGAACGCCGTAACACCGACGGCGAGATAGCCGGCAAATTCATTGAGGCCGACGGCGAGGCCGCGCGATTTCGGGCCGACGAGATCGACCTTCATGATCACCGTCATCGACCAGGCGAGCCCCTGGTTGATGCCGAGCAGTGCATTGGCCGCAATCACCCATCCCCAGCTCGGAGCCCAGATGATCATGAACGGGACCGGCAAGCCGAAGAGCCAGCCGAGGACGAGAACACGCTTGCGCCCCCAGGTGTCGGCGAGCTGGCCCGAGACCAGATTGGCAAGCGCCTTGACCACGCCGAAGCTGACGATGAAGGAGACGACGAGCGTCGTTGAGGTGATGCCAAACTCTTCCGACCCGATGAGCGGCACGACCGTTCGTTCGACCCCGACCATGCCGCCGACAAAGGCATTCACCAGCATCAGGAGAGCAAACTGCCGCCAGTTTTCCTTGAGCCCAAGCCTGACAGTCGAGCCTGCTGATCGCGAAACCGATGCCGTGTCGATCATCGGTCAGGCCGCGGCGGCGGCCAGGCCGGCATTGGCGGCGCGGTTGCGCGCCGCATCCGGCGGCGGGGGCGGTATGTCTGCGATCATCGTGGCGACGAAAGTGTCCTCGTCATCGATGCGGAACGCCTTGTTGAAGCGCTTCTCGAAGCCAATCGTCGATGTCGGCTTGCCGCTGAGCGAGCGCCCGCAGACCGAGCCGGAGTAGGCACCGGGCAGTACTTCGACGTGATCCGGCAACTGCTTGAGACGCCGCGCGCTGGAAAACAGCGTGCGTGCGCCGGCCTCGGTGCTGGTTGCAAGTTCGGTTCGCCCGAGATCGCCAACCATGAGGATGTGGCCTGTCAGCACGAACCATGGCTCGGCCGCGCGTGTTCTGTCGGTCACCAGGAGCGAGATGTGCTCCGGCGTGTGTCCGGGCGTGTGCATGACGGTCATGATCACGTTGCCGAGCTCGAGCACGTCGCCGTCCTTGGCGCGCCGAAACGGGAACCCGGCTTCCGCACCTTCGACGAGCACGTATTGGGCGCCGGAAGCCGCGGCGAGCGCCCGCCCGGTGGAAATGTGGTCGGCGTGGATGTGCGTGTCGACCACGTGGAGGATGCGCAGGCCGGTTGCCTCGGCAACCCTAAGATAAGGCGCGATGTCGCCGACCGGATCGACGACGGCGGCGGCCGACTTGCCGCCACAGCCGAACAGATAAGAAGCGGCGACGGGGTCGGAATGGAGGAATTGACGGAGGATCATGGCTTGCGCTCCCTACCTCGTCTGAGATAACATTCAATTATTCTGCTGAATGTTTCATTGGGAAGATCGCATGTCAAGCATCGGGCCAAAACAGGCCATTTTCGCCAGCCTTGCCGAAGTGGCTCAAGCTCTCGGGCATGCGCACCGGCTCGAATTGCTGGAACAGCTCGCCCAGGGTGAACGCAGCGTCGAGGGACTTGCGGCACGGGCCGGCCTCAACTTCGCCAACGCCTCGCGCCACCTTCAAATCCTTCGACGCGCGCGACTTGTCGAGACGCAGCGGCACGGCAAGCATGTGCTTTATCGTCTTGCCGGAGATGCCCAGGTGGTCGAATTGATGAAGGCGCTGGGGCGCGTCGGCGAACGGAACGTCGCCGAGGTGGACCGCGTCATGACCGACTACTTCCACGCGCGCGACGCGCTGGAAGCTGTGTCGCGCGAAGACCTGGTCTCACGGCTGCATGATGGCCTTGTCACGGTTCTCGACGTCCGGCCGGAGGACGAATTTGCGCTCGGACATCTTCCGGGGGCGCTCAACATCCCGCTCGCTGAACTTGAACGCCGGCTGACGGAGCTTCCCGCGAACCGGGAGGTCATCGCCTATTGCCGTGGTCCTTATTGCGTTTTGTCCTTCGAGGCTGTCGCGGCATTGCGAACGCGCGGGTACGTCGTTCACCGCCTCGAGGACGGCTATCCCGAATGGAAGGCCGCAGGCCTTCCGGTTGAGGCGGCAGCCTGAACTAAGACCGGATTCAGCAGACCCCGAGGAAGGGTCCTGAGCAGCTTCACGCCAGAGGCGAAGGCGCTACTAGACTTGGGCTAGCGGCCGGATGACTGGCGCTCGTCCGGGTCGTCCGGCCCTCCGATCGTCAACCACGGTAACATCAGCCACCGATATGACGAAGGGGGTTGCACATTCAATATATAGTCTTATATTATGTATATCTTGATATTGAGAAGGAGCCCAGAATGACCCCGGTTCGGATTTCAGACAAGCTTGCAGTCGCCGGGCAACCTGCCCCCGAGGCGTTCCGGCAGCTCAAGACTGACGGCTTCACGGCTGTCATCAACAACCGCCCCAAGGGCGAAGACGCGCACCAGCCCGGCTCGGCGGCGGAGAAGAGCGCAGCGGAGGATGCCGGCCTTGGCTACAGCTTCATTCCCGTTGCTGGCCCGCAAATCACCGAAGCCGACGTGCGCGCCTTTCAGGAGTCGGTCGACGCCGCGCCTGGGCCGGTGTTCGCCCATTGTCAGAGCGGCACGCGCTCTCTGACGCTCTACGCAATCGGCGAAGTGCTGGACGGGCGGATGGAGCCCGAGGACGTTGGCCCGTTCGGTCAAAGGTTCGGCTTCGACTTGACGATGGCCGAACGATGGCTCGCGCGGCGCGGGCAGCAACGGCCGCTGGTCAAGGGCTTTTTCGACGCCCGAACGTCCAGCGTTCAATACGTCGTCTCCGATCCCGCTACGTCGAAATGCGCGATTATCGATCCCGTGCTCGATTTCGATGAGAAGTCGGGCAGTACCGCGACGTGGAACGCCGATGCGATCCTGGCTTATGTCGCCGATCAGGGTTTGACGGTCCAATGGATCCTCGACACCCATCCCCACGCCGACCATTTCTCGGCGGCGCCCTATCTCCAGAGCAAGACCGGCGCGCCGACGGCGATTGGCGAGTATGTGCGCGACGTGCAGCAGCTTTGGGCGACGACCTATAACTGGCCGACGCTGTCGAGCGAGGGATCGTTCTGGGATCATCTGTTCATCAATGGCGAGCGTTTCGAAATCGGCGCACTTGAGGCGCAGGTCCTGTTCTCGCCGGGCCATACGCTCGCTTCGATCACCTATCTGATCGGCGATGCTGTTTTCGTGCATGACACGCTGTTCATGCCGGACAGCGGCACGGCCCGCGCCGACTTTCCGGGCGGGAATGCAAAGCAGCTCTGGCAGAGCATTCAGACCATACTTGAGTTACCGGACGAGACGCGCGTGTTCACCGGCCACGACTACCAGCCGGGCGGCCGTCATGCGCGTTGGGAAAGCACGGTGGCCGAGCAGAAGCGAATGAATACACATATCGCGGAAAAGACCGAGGACAGCTTCGTCAACCTGCGCGAGGCGCGCGACCGCACCTTACCGATGCCGAAGCTCATTCTACCTGCTCTGCAAGTCAATATTCGCGGCGGGCGGCTACCAGCGCCGGAAGACAATGGCCGGAGCTATCTGAAGATCCCGCTCGATGCTTTTCCCGGAACTGTGTGGTGACGCGATGACCGGACAGAACGCCAAGGCTGGCAAGGCGGGCATGACTCTCGCCGATATGGAAGCGCGGTCCGTTGAGGTGGCGGCGATCCTGAAAACCCTCGCGCATCCGATGCGATTGATGCTCGCCTGCTCGTTGGTGGAGGCGGAATACTCGGTTGGCGAGCTCGAAGAAAAGCTCGGGATTCATCAGCCGAATCTCTCGCAGCAGCTCCATGTCCTGCGAGAATCCGGGATCGTCGAGACACGGCGCGACGGCAAACAAATCTTTTACCGGCTGACGCAGGAGAAGGCCGCGCGCCTCATCGAGGCGCTCTTCTCGATCTACTGCGCGCCGGAGCGCGCGCCATGACCTTCCCCTATTGGCCCCCACTTCTCGGCGGCATGCTGATCGGACTCTCGGCCGCCATGCTTCTCTTGCTGAACGGCCGTATCGCCGGTGTCAGCGGCATTGCCGGGCGTCTCGTGCAGGGCGCGCAGCTTTCGGCCAATGCAGCCTTCGTGATCGGGCTCGTGATGGGGCCGCCAATCTATATGGTCCTGTTCGGCCGTTGGCCTGCCGTCACGATAACCGCCTCGATGCCGACCATCGTGATCGCTGGGCTGCTTGTCGGCTTCGGTACGCGTATGGGATCCGGCTGCACCAGCGGCCACGGCGTCCTTGGCCTTGCAGGCTTCTCACGCCGATCAATGGCAGCGGTCGCCGCCTTCCTTTTGGCCGGGATCCTTACGGTCACATCGATGCGGATGGCGGGGCTATGACGAATCGCATTTCGCAAGGCGCGGTTGCGCTCGGCACCGGGGCAGTCTTTGGCATTGGCCTCTCATTATCGGGGATGCTCGATCCAGCTCGCGTGCAGGGCTTCCTAGATGTGTTCGGAGCCTGGGATCCCAGCCTTGCCTTCGTACTTGGTGGCGCGATCGCCGTCGCCATGATCGGGATGACGATCAAGCGCCGCATGGCGCGTCCGATGCTGGATACGGTCTTTCATCTTCCGATCGCGACGAAGATCGACGCGCGCCTGGTCATTGGCTCCGCGATCTTCGGGGTCGGCTGGGGCCTGGCGGGTCTTTGCCCCGGCCCGGCGCTGTCAGCCCTGTCACTCGGCCTCATGCCGGTCGTAGCCTTCGTCGTTGCCATGGTGATCGGCATGGTCGTTCATGAATCGGCGTGAGCGAGGCCGTGTTTCTTGCCCTTGGTACGGGCGCGCTGATCGGCTTCACCCTTGGCTTGATTGGCGGGGGTGGTTCGATCCTGGCAACACCGTTGCTGCTATATGTCGTCGGTGTCTCCAATCCACATGTGGCAATCGGGACGGGCGCGCTCGCCGTCTCAGTGAACGCCTATATCAATCTGATCGTCCACGCCCGAAATGGGCATATCTGGTGGCGCTGCGCGATCCTGTTCGCTTTGGTCGGGACGATCGGCGCCCTTGCCGGATCGACGCTCGGAAAGGCGATCGACGGCCAGCATTTGCTGTTCCTGTTCGGCCTACTGATGATGGTGGTCGGCGCTCTGATGCTTCGTCCGCGCAAGAACGAAGGTGGTAGTCCGCGTCGCGTCGATTGGCGCATGTGCACGGTGACGGGCATAGTTGCTCTGATTGCTGGCGGCGTCTCCGTTTTCTTCGGCATCGGCGGGGGCTTCCTGATCGTCCCTGGACTGATCCTTGCCACCGGAATGCCGACGATCTCGGCAATTGGTTCCTCTCTGTTGGCGGTTGGCACCTTCGGCTTGGCGACGGCGATCAACTATGCAGCGACCGGCTTGGTGGATTGGACGATTGCGACCGAGTTCATCGTGGGCGGAATTGCCGGCGGTGCGATTGGAACGTTTGCCTCGACGTATCTTGCGTCTCGCAAGGATCTGCTCAATCGGATTTTCGCCGGGCTGATCTTCGTCGTTGCTGCCTATGTGATATACCGCAGTTCGGGGTCCGTGGGATGATACAGGGAGCACCGAACGAATTCCTTGGCGAAAGCTCGGATGATGATGGGTGGAGGGATGATGTGGGGCATGAGCCTCATTGGAATCATCGGCATCGCCGTGTTGGTGCTCGCTAGATACTGTTCTTACGGTGTCCACTGCACCAGGGGCCGCAACCCGTCCGGCGTCCCATCGTCGCATTCTATGAGTCTGGCTTGTTTTCGGCACAGTTTGGGGCGATGCTAAGACTGCCATGAAACTTTGGTCGGCCCGACAGCTCGTTGCCCTATTCCTCGCGGTCTTTGTCACCGTGGGGACGAGCCTGTCCGCCGCCCAGGCCAGCGACATGACCGTGAAGATGGCAATGGCATTCGACATGGGCGGTTCCGGGCACGACCCCTGTCAGGGCTGCCCAGCGGGCGGCGGCGACGATGGCATGAAGGCCATCTCCTGCGCGGCCATCTGCGTAGCACCCATGCTGGCGGTGCTCCCGCTAGCCGAGCCGGTGATGCTGGTCCACAAGACCGTGTCATTCATGGCGCGATACCCGCTGCTTAACGGCAAGGCATCGCCGCCCGAACCATACCCTCCGAGACCCATCGAGATCGGTTGACGCTGCGGCTCTCGCGTTCAGGCGATGAGCCGAGTGAACGAGCGCGTCCGCGCGTCTTCTGCCGCGCGCATTGAGCCCATCGGATGTCATCAGCAATCGAAGGCCGACGCGTTCCGTCATCGACGATGAACGGAGGGGTCGAACGTGAGTATCGAATTCAGTTATCCCGTGTCGCGTCGAAGCTTGCTCGGGGCCGGCGCCGGTCTTCTATTGACCACAGCGTTACGGTCGTTGCCGGCGAGGGCCGCAGTGCCTGTCGATCATCGCATCATGGCGGCGCCAACCCGCGCGCGTCTTGCCGGCGAAGGCCACCCGGAAACCGATGTCTGGGCCTATAACAACACCGTGCCGGGTCCGATTGTGCGCCTGCGGCAGGGAGAGCCGGCGCGGATCATCGTCGAGAACCATCTCGACCAGGACACCACTGTCCACTGGCACGGCATAAGGCTGCCGAATGCCATGGATGGCGTGCCCGGTCTGACGCAGCCGCCGATCAAACCTGGCGAGAGCTTTACATACGAGTTCACGCCACCCGATGCGGGGACTTTCTGGTATCACCCGCACGCTAACAGCTTGGAGCAGCTCGGCCGTGGGCTCGCCGGGGCAATCATCGTCGAAGAGCGCGAGACCGTCCCGGTCGACCGCGATCTTCTCTGGCTCCTGGCCGACTGGCGGCTGACCTCGGGGGGTGAGATCGCCTCAGGATTTGGCAACCGGATGGAAGCGGCTATGTCCGGCCGGGTCGGCAATACGGTCACACTGAGTGGTCAGGTTTCGGAGGAGGAGCCGATCCGGGCCGGCGAGCGCATTCGCCTCCGCCTCGTCAATGGTTCGCTCGCTCGCGTCATGGCCCTGCGCTTCGAGGGGCACCGGCCAGTGATCGTGGCGATCGACGGTCAGCCCTGCGACCCGCACGAGCCCGAGGGCGGCCGGATCTTGCTCGGCCCTGCCATGCGTATCGACGTCGCGCTCGACATGCAGGGCGAGCCGGGGCGCCGCTACCGCGTCATCGACGATTTCTACGACGGCTTGTCCTACTGGGTGACGCAGCTCGCCTACGGAGAGAAGCCGCCCATTCGCGAGCATCCCCCTGACGCGCCGCTCAGCCTTCTACGCAATCCCCTAGCGGAGCCCGATCTCGCCAATGCGGATCGCCACGAGCTGACGCTCCAGGGCGGCATGATGGGGGGCGGCGCCATGACCGGCATGGGCGGGATGATGGGTGGGATGATGGGCATGGGCGGCGGTGCCGCCTGGGCCATCAACGGCATGTCGATGACCGGCGACGGCCATGCCGGCATGGAGCCCGCCCTCACATTCCAGCGCGGGCACAGCGTCGTGCTGGTTCTGCGCAACGAAACCGCTTGGTGGCACCCGATGCACTTTCACGGCCACAGCTTTCGGGTGCTCAGCCGGAACGGCGTTCGGGTGCCGCACCGGCAATGGCAGGACACGGTCCTGATGGCGCCGAGGGATGCCGTCGAGGTCGCCTTTGTCGCCGACAATCCGGGCGACTGGATGCTGCATTGCCACGTCATCGACCACCAGATGGCCGGCATGATGACCGTGCTGCGCGTGGCCTGAATTCGAACCAGACGAAGGGAACCCACCCATGCAACGACGAACTTTTCTGCTCGGAAGCGCCGCCATTCTACTGCTGCCGATGCCGTCGATCGCGGACACCGGCATTCGGGCAACTCTCTACAAGAACCCCCAATGTAGCTGTTGCGAGGGATACGCGGACTATCTGCGCCAGAACGGTTTTCAGGTGGACGTGAAGCCGACCAATGACCTCGCGGAGATCAGCCGCAAGGCCGGGGTGCCGACGGAGCTCGAAGGCTGCCATACGATGTTCGTCGACGGCTACGTGATCGACGGCCATGTTCCGGTGAACATTGTTCGCAGGCTGCTCACCCAGAAGCCGGCGATCGACGGCATCACGCTGCCGGGAATGCCGATGGGCTCGCCGGGGATGGTGGGCACAAAGACCGAGAAGTTCGTGATCTATGCCGTGACTAAGGACGGCAAGGCTCCGACCGTCTACGCGACGGAATGACTGGGAGGTCGCTTCGATGACTGGCAGCACTACCACGGAGCATGCAACCACAGCCGTGGAGCAGCCGGCCGCAGCTATCACGCGGCGTCGGCTGCTCTATTTTGCGCCGGTCGTCGGTTTCGGCGGCCTCGCCGCCGTGGTCGCCTCGCGGCTCGGCAGCGATCCCAGCCAGCTTCCGTCGGCCCTGATCGGCAAACCCGTGCCGGCCTTCAGCCTCCCGCCCGTCCAAGGCCGCACGATCGGCCTGTCGACCGGTGATCTCCGAGGCCAGGTCTCGCTCGTCAATGTCTTCGCGTCTTGGTGCGTCGCCTGCCGGGCTGAGCACCCGCTCTTCCTGCGCCTTGCGCAGGACCGGACGGTGCCGATCCACGGGCTCAACTTCAAGGACCGCCCCGAAGATGCGGCCGAGTGGCTGGATAGGTTTGGCGACCCCTACATCCGCACCGGTGCCGACCGGGACGGTCGCGTCGCGATCGACTGGGGTGTCTACGGCGTGCCGGAGACCTTCGTGGTCGGCGCCGACGGACGTATCGCCCACAAGCAGATTGGTCCGGTCACTGAGCAGGCTTTGACTGAGACGATCCTTCCGCTCGTCGATCGTCTGCGCCAGCAGGCGAAGGGGGGCACGTCATGAGACGGCCCGTCCTCGCCATTGTCGCGATTTTCGCAATGGCGGGGCCGGTGCTCGCCGGTCCGCCCCAGAATTTCGTGTTGCGCGATGTGCCGGCCCCCGTGCCGGAGCTCCGGTTCACGGACGGCGAAGGCAACCCTCAGACGCTCGCCGACTTCCGCGGCAAAGTGGTGCTCCTTAATCTCTGGGCGACCTGGTGTTCGCCCTGCCGGAAGGAGATGCCGACGCTCGACCGGCTGCAGGCGACACTCGGCGGGCCAGATTTCGAGGTGCTCGCCTTGTCGATCGACCGCGGCGGGATCGAGGTTGTGAAGAAATTTTACGCCGACATCGGCATCCAGCACCTTGCCATCCACATCGATCCTTCTAGCAAGGCTGGCTTCGCCCTTGCGACGGCTGGCCTACCGACGACGCTGCTTATCGACGCGCAAGGCCAGGAACTCGGGCGGCTGATCGGTCCAGCCGAATGGGACGCGCCGGACATGGCCGCATTCTTCAAATCGATCATCGACCGCCAAGAAAAGCATCCGTCTGCCCCACAACGAAGTGATCAACCGTTATGACCAGTATTGATGCCACTGACATGCCGACCGATCCCGAGTCTCAGTCGCGTCTAGGCGGGTTAAAACGTTTGCTGCGGGGCCGGCATGGACTCATTCTGCTCGGTGTCCTGGTGCTCGGTATCGGCGGGGCGTTCAATTGGAGCGGGCTCGTCGCAATCGGTGCCGCTCCGCTGCTGCTGAGCGCGCTTCCTTGCGTCGCGATGTGCGCGCTCGGTCTTTGTACGAGCCGGGTGAATGGTTCGTCTAAGGGGACCGGAGGAGCGCAAACGCCCGATGGCCAGGGCAAGGCTAGCAGTTCCTGCGGTGCGCACGCCACGGGCGTCCCTCCAAGGTGAATCGCCATGCGTCTCCTGCATTTCTCAGTGCTCATAATCGCCTTGTTGATGGCGAGCGTTGCGCCGGTCCTGGCCCACTCCCTTGAAGAGGTCGATCAGGATCTGCGCGACAAAGACAAATACTTCCAGTCGGTCGACAGCGAGGCGCCAGGATTCATCTTGCAGGATGCCGATGGTCGCGTCGTCAGCCTCGCCAGCCTGCGCCGCAAGGTCGTAGTGTTGAATTTCATTTACGCGAATTGCCCGGACGTGTGCCCGCTCCACGCCGAGCGGATGGCCGAGCTCCAGACGATGATCAACCAGACGCCGATGAAGGCAATGGTCGAGTTTGTTACCATCACGACGGATCCGAAGCGTGACACCGGCGAGGTCCTGCGCGGTTACGGCAATGCCCACGGCCTCGATCCTATTAATTGGATGTTCCTGACGGCCGCCCCCGATCAGCCCGAGGACAGTACGCGCAAGATCGCCGAGGCCTACGGTCTCAAGTTCACGCAAGGCGATGACGGCATGCAGATGCACGGCATCGTCACTCATGTCATCGACCAGGATGGTCGGCTTCGTGCCCGCTTCCATGGCCTGAAGTTCGAGCCGGTCAATCTGGTGATCTTTGTCAACGCGCTCACAAACCGGGCGCAAAAACCTCACGGACATCCGAGTTCAGGCTTCTGGGATAAGCTGAAAGGACTGTTTTGATGCCCACGAGCGCAAGTTTTGCAACGAAAAGCGACGGGCGGAATCACTGATGCGGCGGAGGCTGCGAGCATCAGCACGGCTTAGGAAGCGGCGTGATGAGCCTTTACAACGACGTCATACTGCAGAGGCTTTGTGATCTCGCGATGCGTAACCAGCGGCTGCGACCTTATCGCGAGCGGGTGATCGGCGCGGCGGAAGGCAGGGTGCTCGAGGTTGGTGTCGGCTCGGGGCTTAACCTGCCTTTCTATCTTCCGGCCGTGTGAAATCCTGGCGCTCAAGGGCCGATGCCCCGCAACCAAATCGCTTGATCCTGTAGCGACTACAGGAAGTAGCATCCTTACGCTGAGGAGAGATGCGATGACGTCGAGCCGTTCTGAAAGCGAAGTTGCACCATTTACGCCTGCGGCGGGCTTCCATTGGCTGACGCCATTCTATGATTTCGGCGTCGCGGTCTTGACCCGAGAGAGCCACTGGCGGAACCGCTTGGTGGCGCAGGTGGGACCGTCGCCGGACGACGTGATCGCCGATCTTGGATGTGGCACAGGATCGCTGCTCGTGAAGCTGGGGACGGCTGCCCGAGGGGTGAAGCTGGTCGGCATCGATCCGGATCCGACCGTGTTGGATCGGGCGCGTGCGAAGACCGGGCGTGCGGGAGTTGCGGTGGATCTGGTTCAAGGATTCGCACGCGACGCCAGTTCATTGCTGCGCGGTCGGGCGGTGACGAAGATCGTGTCCAGCCTTGTATTCCACCAAGTCGCATTGTCGGAAAAGTCGGCGGCGCTCGGCGCTGCGTATGAGGCTCTGTCTCCAGGCGGCGAGCTCCATATCGCCGATTATGGCCTTCAACGCACAAAGCTGATGCGGAGGCTTTTCCGCGCCACCGTACAAAATCTCGACGGGACCGAGAATACCGAGCCACAGGCACGGGGCGTGTTGCCGGAGCTGATCCGTTCGGCCGGTTTTTCCGAGGTGGTCGAGCTCGAGGTTGTCTTTGCCTCGACCGGATCGATTTCCCTGATCCGAGCTTTGCGTCTGTAATTTCGCGCGCGTCAGGCCGGCCGGGTTGGCGGCCGCCTTGCTGGCCCTGGCCTTGATCAGATGACAAAGTTCTTGGCGGTCGCCACGCTATCGAACGGCGATCGGGTCACTTGTTGCGCTGTTTTTGATCGGAGTTTGGGCGTCAACGAGGGCGTGTCGTTCGGATTGTTCGCCAACGGTTCATCGGCATCGTCGTGCTGTCAGCGGTCTGGTCTGACGTGCCGGCAACGTCTGGGAGTCCGTAACCCTGGGAGCATCATCGGCGGCGCCGTAAGCAATATCGCGGATCGCTCCGACTTGGAGCCGTCGTTGACTATCTCGACCTCCACGCCTGGGCTATCACTGGCAGCGTTCAATTTTGCCAATGCTGCACTGTGGTAGGCGCGATCCTGCTCGTCATGAGGAGTTTTGGCCGGGACGCGCGGCCAGCGAAACGTGATCGGCCATCACTTCGATGATCCGGCAGTCGGCGACCTTTCCGTTCGCGCAGGATCTGATCATGCGCGTTAGCTCGTCCTTCAAGCCCAGCAGCCGCGCGATGCGATCGTCGACCGCCGCGAGTTGATCTTGGGCGATCCGGCTGACTTCTTCACAGGAGGCATCGGGCATCTCCCGCAGCCCGAGCATCGTGCGAATTGTCGCGATCTCGAATCCAAGTTCGCGCGCGTGACGGATGAAGGCGAGCTGCTGGACGTCCGGTGTGCCGTATCGACGCCGCCCACTCTCCGTTCTGCCAGGCTTCGGCATCAGCCCGATCCGCTCGTAGTAGCGGATCGTCTCGATATTGACGCCTGTGCGTCGGGATAAGGCTCCGATCGCGATCATCGGGGGTTGCTCCTGTAGTGGCTACAGGTTGTACGTGTAGCAAGCGGCTGAAGGTGTGTGAACCTGGGAACGATCATGACCGAGCATGTGATAGGCCTGATCTGGGACGCCTGGCGCACACGAAGGAAGGGCTTCAGCGCAATCGCGCAACGCCAGCGCGCCCGTCTCGCCGACATGGTCACCCACGCCCGCGCCAACTCACCGTACTACCGTGAGCTGTACCGTGATCTGCCGGATCGGGTCGAACGCGCCGAGCAGCTTCCTGTTACCGACAAGAAGACGTTGATGGCTCGCTTCGATGACTGGTGTGTCGATCGACAGATAACCCTGGAACGGGCGCAAGCGTTCGCAGAAGATTCGACGCTTATCGGCGAGCGCTTCCTTGGCAAATACACCCTGCTGACGACATCGGGCACGACGGGAACGCGTGGCGTCTTCGTGGTCGATGACCGGAGCATGGCCGTCACTAGCGCGATGGCCTTTCGCATGCTGACGGCCTGGCTCGGTGCGGGGGATTTCATTCGGATCGTCGCGGGCGGAGGGAGCATGGCGATGGTCATGGCGACGGGCGGCCACCTCGCCTCCGCAGTGGCTGCGGCACGCCTAAAGACGAGCCGAGGCCGACGCCTCGAAGTGCTGTCGGTGCACATGCCTTTGCAAGAGCTCGTGACCCGGCTCAACCAGTTCCGACCGGTGCTCCTCGCGCCTTACGCGAGCATGGGTGCGCTACTTGCAAGCGAACAGGAAGGCGGCCGTCTGCACATCAATCCGGTGTTACTGGCGCTCTCCGCCGAAGGGCTGCCGGAAGGGGAGTACGATCGAATTGCCCGAGCATTTAAGGCAAAGGTCGGCAACAGCTACGCCGCTACCGAGTGCCCGTTCTTCAGCTACAGCTGCGAACATGGATGGTTGCACGTCAACAGCGACTGGGTGGTGTTTGAGCCGGTTGACGCGGGCCATCTGCCGGTGCCGCCAGGTGAGCCTTCCCATACGGTGCTCATCAGCAATCTCGCCAATCGAGTGCAGCCGATTTTGCGCTACGATCTGGGCGACAGTGTCTTGCAGCAGGCCGGACCTTGCCGGTGCGGCAATCCGCTGCCAGCCATCCGTGTGCAAGGGCGATCCTCGGAGGTCCTGACCTTCCGCACCGATGGCGGCGACCGAGTGACCATCGCACCCCTGGCCTTTTCCACGGTGGCGGATCGTACCCCTGGGCTTCAGATGTTTCAGATCGTGCAGACAGGCCCCACGAGCCTTCGCGTGCGCCTGCAAACACGTGGCGCTGATTCGGATCGTGTGTGGGAAACGGTGCAGGCCGGGATCAAACGCCTGCTTGCCGAACATGGCCTTGATCACGTCGCCGTGGAGCGCGCCGAGGAATCGCCGGAACAGTCCAAGGGCGGGAAGTTTAGGCAAGTTCTTCCGCTCGTGGACAGCGCCCGCTCGTAGGTCGCCTGTGGCAAGGAGGACGTGCGAGACAGTAGATGAAGAAGGACAGATCGGTGCCCCGAATTCCACGTGACAAGGGCACCCCGTCGTCGAGACCCTGTACGCCACCTTCCCCGAGCAACGTCTTCTGGATCGCCTTAGGCGTGGCACTGCGGCGCACGAACCGACGCGGATCGTAAAACAGCCGCACCGCTTCCGGGCCCGTCATGCAGATAGTCTTCCGCAGCAGAAGCCGCGTTTCCAACAGGTCCGATCGGTAGCGCCGACACCGGTTCGAGATGAACCTGTATGGATCTCCGGCAAGGGCGAGCGTCGAATCCAGGCCATCCGCTGGTCGTTGACTACGGTCGGCTGCCCTCGCCGTACCGAGTTTCAAACTGAGACACCCACTTAAATTGGGGCTTGATCCTGTAGTCGCTACAGGAAGTAGATTGGCTCAGAATTTATAAGGAGCTTAACGATGAGGGCCGCGGTCGCTGGTGAACCCGAGACTGACTTCCCCCGGTCAGCTCAACGGTCATTGCCCATCCGGAAAGGTCCGATTGTGACGGGCTTTTTCGAGAAACGGACGTTCAGCGTCCAGTATGTCGTCGCGGACCCGGAAACAAAACGCTGCGCCATTATTGATCCGGTCCTGGACTTCGATCCGAAGTCGGGCGCCACCGCCACACCGTCTGCGGATGCCCTTCTCAAATACATCGACCGTGAGGGTTACACGCTTGAGTGGATCCTCGATACGCACCCCCACGCAGACCATTTCTCTGCCGCCGGATACCTGAATGACAGAACCGGAGTTCCGACTGCAATCGGCGCTAAAGTGGTCGACGTCCAGAAGCTATGGAAAGAAATTTACAACCTACCCCCAAGTTTTCCGACCGACGGTTCGCAATGGCACCGGCTTTTTTCCGACGGCGAACGCTTCAAGATCGGCAATATGGATGTCGAGGTGCTGTTCACACCGGGGCATACTCTGGCCTCGATTGCTTACGTCACAGGCGACGCGGCCTTCATCCACGACACGCTTTTCATGCCAGATGGCGGTACGGCGCGTGCGGATTTTCCCGGCGGTAGCGCGAGTGCGCTGTGGACGAGCATCCAGCGCATTTTGGCGCTGCCGGACGAGACGCGCCTGTTCACCGGGCATGATTATTGTCCGGGCGACAGGAAGCCCTTGTGGGAAAGCACGGTCGCCCAGCAGAAGGCCGAAAACATCCACGTGATCAAGGCGATAACGGAGGAGGAGTTCGTTGCTCTGCGGGAAAAGCGCGACCGAGAGCTGCCCATGCCGAAGCTCATTCTGCAGTCGTTGCAGGTGAACATACGCGGAGGGCGGCTGCCCGAGCCCGAGAGCAGCGGTAAGCGCTATTTGAAGATCCCCCTCGATGCGCTGGAGGGCGCACCCTGGGACGAGTAAAGGTGTTAAAAATGGCCAAGAGCGCAAAGGAACTGGTCGCTGAAGCTACCAGAGACATACGGAGCCTCTCGGGCGCAGACGCCGTAGAGCTCATGGGCGACCCGAACGTCGTCTTTGTCGACGTGCGCGAGGGGGAAGAGCTGCAAAAAACTGGCAAGCTCCGGGGCGCTGTGCATGTACCCCGCGGATTCCTCGAATTTTATGCTGATCCCACAAGCCCGACCCACAAGCGGGAGCTCGGGGCTGGGAAGAAGCTGGTGCTCTATTGCGGCTCAGGAAGCCGCTCTGCCCTCGGGGCCAAGGCGCTCTTGGAAATGGGCGTCACCGATGTCGCGCACGTTGCCGGCGGCTTCCCGGCGCTTCAGCAAGCCGGCGGCCCTCGAGAGGAGGCGGACCGATGATGCACGACATGATGGCGGGCGGGATGATGTGGGGCATGGGCGTTTTCGGTCTCCTCGTCATCGTCGTTCTGGTGCTCGGGGCGATAGCCCTCGCCAAATACGTCTTTTCGCGGAAGTGAGCAGGCCCATGCGTTGCGCGGGTCTTCGTAACTGCGCATCCAGCTGGTGCCCAACAAGGGCCCGAGCCTGGAATCTGGCAAGGCAAAATTAAAAGATCAGAAAGAGCCGCCTGCGGCAGCGCCCCCCTTGATTCTGTAGTGACTACAGAATGTATGGTTACCAAGAGAGTGAGAGAGCTTGGAGCCGAGCGCAATGACAACAGTAAGGGGACTGTGATGACTGCTGATGCCGCGATGATGAGCCATTCAAGCAAGCTGCGCTTTAAAGTCGACGGCTTAGATTGCCAGAACGAGGTTCGTGCCCTTCGCGCTGCGGTGGCGCCGCTTGTCGGCGGCGACGACAAGCTGTCCTTTAATACTCAAGCCGGAGTCATGGAGGTGATATCCGAGAACGCTTCGACGATCGACGCTATTCAACGGGCGGTCGCGACGACCGGCATGCAAGCGCATGTCCTTAGGGAGCCAGCGCAGCAATCTGCACCGGCACTGCTGTTTCGGGTCGAAGGGCTCGACTGCAAGAATGAAGTTGCGGCGCTCAAGCGTGAGATTGGTCCGCTGGTTGGGGGCGAGGCTTGGCTGACGTTCGACACCGCGAAGGGGCTGATGACGGTCGCGCCGCAGCGACAGGCGGCCATCGACGACATCATCGGCCGCGTTGCCCCGACGGGCATGCGTGCTTCCCTTGTTGAGGATGGCACGGCCGAGACGTTGCTCTTTCGCGTCCACGGCCTCGATTGCACGAACGAGGTGGCGGCCCTCGCGCGGGAACTTGGTCCGCTTGTCGGCGAGGACAAGCTCGCCTTCGACACCGCGCGAGGCATGATGACCGTGGCCCCCCAGAATCGGGCAGCGCCCGACGCGATCGGGGAAGCCGTGGCGCGAACGGGCATGCGCGCCGAGCCCTGGTCGCCGCCGGCAGTCTCGCTCAGTGCGGCCGACCGCGCCGGAGTGCCTGAAGGTGCGGCGTGCGGCTGTGCCGCAGAGGTGCAGGAGGCACTCAGTCCGCCGATCCCGACACGCTTGCCCGGCCAAGTCGTGTTTCGCATTCACGGCATGGACTGTGCCGACGAGATCGCGGCGTTGAAGCGCGAGGTTGGGCCGCTGGTCGGGGAAGACAAGCTCGCCTTCGATCTCCTCAACGGCCGCATGTCGATCGACGTGACGCCGGAGGCGGCGCTCGAAGCCCGCATCGAGAAGGCGGTGGCTCGTGCAGGTCTACGCTCCGAGCGCTGGATTGAAGGCGACACTAGCGAAGCCGCGCAGGCTGAAGGGCGGCGCAAGCGGGTGCAGTCGTGGCTGACAACCGCAAGCGGCGTGCTCACGGCGTTGGGCTTCGCGGTCCACGCTTGGCTCGGGGGCGGCGTTATCGCAGCCTTCGAGGCAGGTGAACACGCCTTGGCCTCGACCCCAGTGCCGAGCATGGTGCTTTACACGATCGCGGTGCTCTGCGCGGCGCGCTACGTCGCGCCCAAGGCGTGGCTCGCGGCCAAACGGCTTCGTCCCGACATGAATCTGCTGATGATGGTCGCGGTCGCGGGCGCCATCGGTATTGGTGCTTGGTTTGAAGCCGCTACAGTCTCGTTCTTTTTTGCACTGGCGCTGGCGCTCGAGGCTTGGAGCCTCGGTCGCGCGCGCCGGGCGGTTGCCGCCCTCATGGAACTCGCGCCGCCGACAGCGCGCGTCAAGCTCGAAGACGGCTCCGAGCGCGACGTTCCGGCGGCTGAGGTTCGGGTCGGCGCGCACATCATCGTCCGGCCAGGGGACAAGGTGCCGCTCGACGGCCGAGTTGCCGCTGGCGAGAGCGAGGTCAATCAAGCGCCGATCACCGGGGAAAGCGTCCCCGTATTCAAGGCGGAAGGCGACGAGATCTTTGCCGGCACCATCAACGGAGAGGGTGCTCTTGATGTCGTGACCACCAAAGCGGCGAATGACACGACGCTCGCCCAGATCATCCGCATGGTCGGTTCGGCGCAGAGCCGACGCGCGCCCAGTGAGCAATGGGTGGAGAAGTTTGCGCGTGTCTACACGCCCGTGGTGATGGTACTCGCCATTGCGATCTTTCTCGCTCCGCCCTTGCTCTTGGGCGGTGCCTGGGACGTCTGGTTCTATCGGGCTCTCGTGCTCCTCGTGATCGCTTGCCCCTGCGCCCTCGTGATTTCGACGCCGGTGACGATCGTGGCGGCACTTGCCGGCGCGGCGAAGCAGGGCGTCCTCGTGAAGGGCGGCACACATCTCGAAACGCCTGCGCGCCTCAAAGCCATTGCCATGGACAAGACCGGAACACTCACCGAAGGGCGGCCGCAGGTGGTCGAGATCGTGCCGTTTGGAGGCCGTAGCGAAATGGAACTCCTCGGCTTAGCCGCGGCCCTGGAGGCGCGCAGCGCACATCCAATCGCTCACGCCATCCTCGCGAAAGCCGCCGAACTCAAGATCGCCGCCGAGCCTGCCGAGGCCGTCCAAGCCATCGTTGGCCGAGGCGTCACCGGCCGCGTGGCCGGCAGAGAGGTCTGGCTCGGCTCGCGCCGCTACCTTGAGGAGCGGGGCATCAACTCAGATGTAGTTCTGCAGCGGGCCGATGAACTTTCAAGCGCCGGTCGCACCATCGTCGCGGTCGGCGATGGTCAGGAGGTCTGGGGCCTCGTCGCCGTTGCAGATGCCGTCCGCCCGGAGGCGAAAGGCATTGTTACGGCGCTTCACCTCGCCGGCATCAAACACGTCGTGATGCTCACGGGGGATAACCGGGCGACGGCAGAGGCGATTGCGAAGCAAACCGGCATCGACGAGGTCCGGGCTGAACTGCTACCTGGCGACAAGGTGGCGGCCGTGGAAGATCTGGTGCGGCGCTTTGGGTCGGTTGCCATGGTCGGCGACGGTGTCAACGATGCTCCTGCAATGGGACGTGCCAATCTCGGCATCGCCATGGGCGCCATGGGTAGCGACGCCGCCATTGAGACGGCCGATGTCGCACTCATGTCGGATGATCTTTCGAAGCTTCCGTGGCTGGTGCGCCATTCGCGCGCGACGCTCGCCGTCATCCGGCAGAACGTTGCGTTCTCCATTGCTGTGAAGCTTGTGTTCACAGCGCTTACGGTGATTGGCCTCGCATCGCTATGGGGTGCCATCGCGGCCGACGTCGGTGCGTCGCTGCTGGTCGTTCTTAACGGCCTGCGCCTGCTCAACCGCGGTCAGACCAGCACTCAACAGGGTGGCCCCTCCGGCGGCCTCGGCGTTTCGGCGCACCGGCGTCAGACTCCCGCGATCACCGAGACGGCCCCGGCGTAGCTAGCTCAAGCCGCACCGGTACGATTTCGACCCAGCACAAATGCACTGGCCGGGGAGAACGGCTGAACAATGAGGACTGATTGATCGTGGCGTATCCGAAGTTGATTCGACGAACTGCATTGGCCGGTGGTGCCCTAGCTCTCGCGCTTGCGGTCGATTTCGTCACGAAATGGCTGATCGTTAACATTGTGATGGTGCCGCCGCGCACGATCGAGATCGCGCCATTTTTCAATCTGACGCTCGGTTTCAACACGGGCGTCAGCTTCGGGATGTTCCGCGAGCTTTTTCTTGATCGCCCATTGTTGCTCGCCGGAATCAAGATGGTGATCGTGGCCGGACTTCTCGTCTGGGCCATGAGAACCGAAAAGCCATCCGAGACGATTAGTCTCGGCCTGATTGCCGGCGGTGCTACAGGCAATGTGTTGGACCGGATACGTCAAGGTGCCGTAACTGATTTCCTCGATTTCCATGTCGGCGGCTGGCACTGGCCGGCCTTCAACATGGCGGACACGATGATAACGATTGGCGTCGTCCTACTGATCGCAGCCTCCTTTTGGCCGGCGAGGGCGATGATCCCCGTTCAGAAGCGGCCGCGCCGCGCGGGGTACTGACGTGGCGCTCATAGACGTGTCTTTGCTTGGGCTAGCCACGGCTGTGATGGCCGGAGCCATTTCCTTCCTCTCGCCATGTGTGCTGCCGCTCGTTCCGGGCTATCTGTCCTACGTCGCGGGCGGAGCTGACGGGACAGTTGGCGACGGGAGGACCCGACAGCTTCGTATTCTCGGACCGGCACTCCTCTTTGTTCTCGGCTTTACTACCGTCTTTGTTTCGCTGGGGCTGAGTGCCATGGCGCTCGGCGGATTTCTGCAACGCTATCAGATGGAAGCGAACCTGATCGGTGGCGCGCTGGTCGTAGTCTTCGGTATCGCTATGACGGGGCTCCTGCGCCTGCCGATCTCGCTAATGATAGATCGGCGTTGGCGGGGGCCAGAGCAGATTGGAGGCCCCTTCGGAGCCTTCCTCCTCGGCATTGCCTTTGGCTTCGGGTGGACGCCCTGCATCGGCCCGGTTCTCGGTTCGATCCTCACCGTCACAGCGACTTCGGCCGGTAATGGCGCCGTGCTCCTCGGCGCTTATAGTCTTGGGCTCGGCGTCCCCTTTCTCCTCGTGGCGCTGTTCCTCGGTAGCGCGGCGGTAGTCTTGAAACGCATGCGGCGCACTGGCGCGGCGCTCAACGTGGGCGCGGGGGCGGTGATGATCGGCATCGGCATTCTGATGATGACGGGTCGCATGCAGGAGATTGCCATTTGGATGCTGACGACATTTCCAGCGCTTGGCAGCATCGGTTGAGGTGCGCGGCCGCATACGATCGCTCGGTCGGGGCAGATGGGCCGCGAACTCGTCCTCGGGGCATTCGATCCGCCGCTCGATGGCTCCGTCCTGCACGGCAACATTGTGATTTGGCCTTCAAGGAAAACCATGGTGGACCATCAACCAACTAAAAGGCGCGCGCTGCTCTTCTTGAACCCGCGGAGCCGCAGCGGTGGTAATCGCGCAGCTGATGGCGCTGTCAAGCAGCTTGAGGCTGGCGGATTTATCTTGACGTACGGGCTGTGCGCTCGGTCGGCAGATATGACTCGCGAGGTCAGTCGGCATGCTCATCAGGTGGATCTCGTGATCGTCGGCGGCGGCGACGGGACTGTCAACGCCGTGCTCGAGGGCGTTCTAGAGGCTGGCTTGCCGCTCGGCATCCTACCGTTCGGCACGGCGAATGACCTTGCCCGGACACTTGGTATTCCGAGTGAACCTGCAGCGGCGGTCGCGGTCATCGTCGCGGGCTGCACAAGGCGGATCGACGTCGGCCAAGTCAACGACCAGTACTTCGTCAATGTTGCGAGCATGGGCCTGAGCGTTGAACTCGTGCGTCGTATGACTGGCAACCTGAAGCGGCATTTGGGGCGGCTTAGCTACCCGCTGGCTGCGCTAAAAACAGTGTTTTACACGAGGCCGTTCACTGCCGAGGTGGCGACCGCCGATCGCACGATCCGGCTCCACAGTCTTCAGATCGCAGTCGGAAACGGTGTGTTTTACGGCGGCGGTATGGCCGTCTACGAGGCCGCAGCAATCGACGACCAATGCTTGGACTTCTACAGCGTCGAGCCGCGACGATTTTGGCAATGGCCGCTGTTCCTGACGGCATTCCGGCGCGGTCGTAACCGAAATCTTGTCGGCATGCGCGCCTTCTGCAGCCCTGGCCCCCTTGAGATCCGAACTGACCCGCCGCTACCTGTCAACACTGATGGGGAAATCACGACAATGACGCCCGCCCGCTTCAATCTCTTGCCGCGTGCGTTGTCAGTTTTCGTGCCAGCAGGTGACCAACGCCTTCGAGCAGCGCTCGCAAATTAAAGGAGCCTGCATGACGGAAGCTTGTACTCAGGGCGTCGATACTGGATTCGTTACGTTGGGCTATATCAAGGTCGCCGTGCTGGGCGTTGTCCAGGGGATCACCGAACTGCTGCCGATCTCGTCGACGGCGCACATGCGGATCGTACCTGCGTTGCTCGGTTGGCAGGATCCCGGCTCCGCCTTCTCCGCCGCCATGCAGCTCGCAGCACTGGCTGCCGTCGTCAGCTATTTTTGGGACGACGTGAGCCAGTTGGCCACGAACTCGCTCCGCGCCGTTGTGCATCGGGACTTCCGGGACCGACACTTCCGCTTCTCTGTTTGGATTGGTCTCGCGACGATCCCGATCGGCGTGGCTGGCTTGTCTTTGTCGGGAGTGCTGAACGCCTGCAGTTCTCCTTTGCGCAGTCTCACTGTGATCGGTTGGGCCTGCATCGTCATGGCTGTCCTCCTGGCGTTGGCGGAGATTCATGCCCGCCACAGACGAACACTTGAGAATGTGTCCCTCATCGATGCAATGATTGTCGGCATCGCGCAAATCGGCGCTTTGATCCCGGGAGTGTCGCGCTCAGGCTCCACCTTGACCGCCGCGCTTGCGCTCGGCCTGAAACGGGAAGAGGCGGCGCGATTCTCCTTCCTCCTTGGCCTGCCGGCAATTTCCCTGGCCGGCTTCAAAGAAATTTGGGAACTCTACAAAGCTCAGTTGTCTCTCGACGCCTGGTCCATCCTCCTCGTTGGGCTCGCGGTGGCTTCTATTTCAGCTTTCTTCGCGATCTGGGGACTGATGCGCGTGCTCGAGCGCTTTTCGGCTTGGCCCTTCGTGGTTTATCGAGGCGCGCTCGGCATTTTTCTCATCACCGCCATTGCATTGGGCCGACTCACCTGATTTGCGAACGTTGGAAATCTGCATGAGTGCGAAAGACAACAAAGAAGAATCCGAAATCCAGCTTGACGCGAGTAATGCCGCCGAACGCAAGACCCTGTTGTGGGTGCTCGGCATCAATTTCCTACAAGTGATTGTCGCCGGGTTCGTTGGAGTTATTGCAGACTCCACCGGTCTGCTGGGTGCCGCCTTGGACAATTTAGCCGACGCCGGCGTCTACGCGGTGAGCATCTATGCCGTCGGGCGAACGGTCGCAGCCAAGGCGCGTGTCGCACGCCTGTCGGGCGTCCTTCTGATCGTTTTGGGCCTGGCGCTGCTCGTGGAGGTCCTTCGACGTTTCTTCGTGGGCGCTGAACCGATCGGTTTAGCCATGATTGTTACGGCCATCGCAAACGCCGCGACTAATCTGCTTTGCCTGCGGTTGCTGCGCTCGCATCGAGACCAGGGCGTGCACTTGAAGGCGTCCTGGATCTTTACGACTAACGACATGCTGGCCAACGCTGGCATCGTTGTTTCCGGCGCTGCAGTCATGTTCTTCAGGTCACCGCTTCCCGATTTGATCATAGGGCTGGTGGTTGTTGGGATCGTTCTCAAGGGCGGCTGGGATATTCTGAAGGAGGCGCGCGAGGCGCAACGGGAGGGATTGTCGGTTCGCGAAAAATGATTAGCGAGCGGTTCCTCCGCCTTGCTTGGACCGTACTCGCGGCTTGAGGCAACCAGCCTGACTTAGCTGCGACGAATGGCTACCGCAGCACTTCTTCCTCGGCTCCATAAAAATTGGTTCCGCTGCGAGTGCGTGGCGACGAAGACGAATCTGATGCGCTCGTGAGGCTGCGGATCGTTTCGCTGTTCAAGCCTAGAGAACAAACCTCCGATCTTGATCATATTTCTCTTGATCCTGTAGCGGCTACAGCATGTAGCTTGCCGCACGGTCTTGCACGGCTCGATGGCCAAGGAAGCGGGTACGCCGCGATCGTAGCAGCCTCCTGGAAGCAAGAGTGGCCGCGTAATTCAGGCCACGGGAGGTAGCACCCTGACGATCGAACTGCGCCATCTTCGCTACGTTATTGCAGCCGCCGAGCGCGGAAGCTTTCGACGCGCGGCAAAGGCGCTGAAAGTTCAGGAGTCTGCCATCAGCCGACGTATCCGGGATCTCGAAGACGAGATCGGAGCCGCGCTTTTCGTTCGTCACCATGGCGGCGTTCACCTCACCCAGGCGGGCCAGAGATTCGTTATCCGCGCGCGCCGGGCTCTGAGCCAGATTGGCCACGCGGCCATCGATGCGGGTTCGTTCGGTCGTGGTGAGACAGGCGTGGTCCGCATTGGGATATTTTCTTCGCTCGCTTCTGGCTTTCTGTCCGATCTGCTCCGCGCCTATGTCGGAGCGAACCCCGAGGTCCGCCCCGACCTCATCGAAGGGGCCCCGACCGATCACATCGCCTCGGTTCAAAGGCATCGGCTGGATATCGCCTTCCTGACAGGTCAGCCAATCGCGGATGGCTGCGATCTGGCCCATCTCTGGAATGAGCGGGTCTATGTGGCATTGCCCAGCGATCATGAACTAGCGCGAAAGCGAGAGATCGTGTGGGGGAATCTGCGAGACAGACATTTCATTGTGAGTGAGACCGATCCCGGACCTGAGATCCACGACTATCTGGTGAAGCATCTGGCCGATCTTGGGCACCATCCAAGCGTCGAACGCCACGGCGTGGGCAGGGACAACTTGATGCATCTTGTAGCGATCAGACAAGGTCTTACCCTTACAAGTGAAGCGACGACGGCCGCGCGCTTTCCCGGCGTGGTTTACCGCCCGCTAGCTTGATCGAAGCGGGGCATTGCCCGCGCTTCCGCGGCGACGTCAACAAGGACGCGGTCGAGACGGCCAAGCTGTTTATCGCCTATCTCGAGGATCGAGGCGTGTTGGCGTGCTTGCCGGCCAAACCGGTTGCGCCACTCGTGGCCGAGTTTGCGTCTTGGGCGCGTGAGCAACTCGGTCTGGCCGAAACGACGCTGGCCACGTATCTCGGGACGATCACTCCCATCGTCGATGCGCTGGGGGAGACGCCCAGCGCCTACGACGCCATGACGATCCGCGCGTACATGACCGCACGCGCGAAAGCCGTATCAGTCGAGCGGATGAAGGGCATATCAGTCGGCATCCGCGCGTTCTTGCGCTTCCTGATCGCGACAGGACGATGCCGGCAGGGACTCGATCATGCCATGCCGAATATTGCTGGGTGGCGACTGGCATCGATCCCGCGCTTCCTGCCTGACGCCGATATTACGAGGATCATCAGCGCGTGTGAGGGAGAGCGTCGCCTGCGCGACCGAGCCATCATCCTGCTGCTGGTCCGGCTTGGACTTCGAGCGAGCGAGGTGGCGCGGATCAGCTTCGACGACATCGACTGGCGTCAGGGCAGTATACGGCTGTTCGGCAAAGGCCGGCGCGAGGAACTGCTGCCGCTCACCCAGGAGATCGGCGACGCGCTGCTTGCCTATATCGAACGTGGCCGGCCGGCGCTGGCCGGACCATCACTGTTCATCACCGAATATGCGCCGCTGCGCCCGATCGACCGCATCACTGTCAAGTGCCTGGTCAAGCGCGCGCTCCAGCGCGGGGGTGTCGAGAGCCACTATAAAGGCGCGCATGTCCTGCGGCACTCTGCCGCCACGGCGATGCTCCGCCACGGCGTCAGCCTGACCAATGTGGGTACAGTGCTGCGCCACCGGTCGACGGCGATGACGGCGCATTACGCCAAGGTCGATATCGCGCTTCTATCGGCCATCGCGCAGCCCTGGCCGGGGAGGACGCCATGCTGATCGATGATGCCGATCGCTATATTGAGCTGCGCCGCTCACTCGGCTTTAAGCTCGCAAAGACGGCCCGGCACCTCACCGCGTTCGCGCGCTATGCGATCGACCTGGGCGATACCCATGTTCGCCGCGAGACCGCGATCGCCTGGGTGTCATCCGTCTCGTCGACCCCACGCAGCCACCAGCGGCGGCTTCGGGAGATCGCGCTCTTCGCGCGTTTCCTGTTCGCGGAGGACGGGGCACATGAAGTGCCGCACCATCATCCCAACCACCGTCCTGCATCACGTCCCGCGCCTTATATCTACACACAAGAGGAACTGGCGCGCATGCTTGACGCCGCAGGCAATCTGAGGCGTCAAAAGCCCAGCCCACTCAGGTGCCACGTCTATGTGATGCTGATCGGGCTGCTCGCATCCACGGGCCTTCGGATCTCCGAGGCTTTGAACCTGAGGCTGGGCGATGTGCTGCCGGACGGCGTGCTGCATATCCGCCAGACCAAGTTCAACAAGAACCGGCTCGTGCCGATGCATGCCAGCGTGGTCGAGGCGCTCCACGCCTATCTCAAGATCCGCCGGCGGTTTGCCGGCATAGACGATCATGTGTTCCTCTCGGTGGATGCCAAACCGATGGGCCTTCGGACTGTCGAGAGCAACTTCCATGTGATCTTGCGCAAGGCGGGGGTCGGTCAGCATCGGTCACGCCGCCCTCGTATCCATGATCTGCGTCACACCTTCGCGACGCGGGTGCTGGAGCAATGCGCGATGAGGCGTGACGATGTTGCGCGCGACTTTGTCGCTCTCTCCACCTACCTCGGTCATGCGCACATCGCGAACACTTACTGGTATCTGGAATCGACGCCGAACCTCATGGCCGATATTGCCTGTGCGGCGGAGGCTCTGGTCGCCGGGGAGGTTCCATGACGCCGATCGCCCCACTCATCACCAGCTTCATGCGCGAGCACATGCCGCAGCAGCGCGGCTACAGTCCGCACTCTTGCGAGACTTATGCGTACAGCTTCCGGCTGTTGTTCGCCTTCGCTGCCCGGCGCTTGCACACGCGCCCCTCTCTGCTCCAGCTCGAGCAGATTGACGCGGAGATGGTGCTCGCGTTCCTGAACCACATCGAGCATGACCGCGGCAACGGTCCGGCGACCCGCAACCTGCGGCTCGCCGCGATCAAGTCCTTCATGCGTTACGTCGAGTTCCGGCACCCCGGCGCCCTGGAGCAGATCGCCCGGATCGACGCTATCCCGGGCAAGCGCCACGACCAGAAGCTCATCCGCCATCTGACCATGGATGAGGTCCGCGCCGTGCTCGATACGCCCGACGTGACGACACGCCTGGGGCTCCGGGACCGGGCGATGCTGCACCTCTGCTTCGCTGGTGGCCTGCGCGTCTCCGAGTTGGTCGGGCTCACCCTGGAGAACGTCACGCTGCAACCCGGTCCGAGCATCCTGGTGTTCGGCAAGGGCCGGCGCGAACGCCGCCTTCCGCTCTGGAAGGAGACCGCTCGCGATCTGCGCGCCTGGCTGGCGGTGCGCGGAAGGCCACCGGCGACGGAGCTGTTCGTCAACGCGCAGGGGGCCGCGATGACCCGTGCCGGCTTCGAATACATCCTCGAAAAGCACGCGAAGACTGCCGCCGCTCGATGCCCGACATTGATCGGCCGCACGCTATCGCCACATCTTCTGCGCCACAGTTGTGCGGTCTTGATGCTGCAGGCCACACGCGACATCCGCAAGGTCGCGCTCTGGCTTGGTCACGCCGATATCCGCACGACCGAGGTGTACCTGCGGATGGATCCGTCCGAAAAACTCGAGGCCGTCGAGGCGGTGCTGCCGCCGGCGCTTCGACGCGGTCGGTTCAAGGCGCCCGATGCGTTGATCGCCTCGTTGATGGCGGATGCGCGCACCGTACCGATATGACGCCCTGATGGAAGCCAGGGTGATCATCATGCAGCGCGCGTCTGACCTCTGCTGGATGGATGGGTTCTGCGGGTGCGGTGATGCCCTGCGACCGACGGGCCTTGTAGTGGGCGGATCTGCCCCGGGATGCGGTCTGCGACCCGGCCTCATCCCCGCAACAGCGCGACGGCGATCTTCTTCCCCGCGGCTGCGCCGCTCCTCGCGCAAACAACAAGATCGCCGCGCGCCGTCCTTCGCATCCGCTGCGGCCTGACGGTGCGGGTCGGCCGTCCCGGGGCTCGCGATCGCCACAAGGCCGCGATGGTCGCGGGCTTGAGCACAGCACAGGAGATCCACCATGTCCCAGATCGGTTCGTTCACCCGCGGCAACGACGGCACCTACACCGGCACCATCAAGACGCTCGCGATCGACGCCAAGGCGCGCCTCGTCCCCAGCGATCCCGCCTCCACCAGCGACAAGGCGCCCGACCTTCGGGTGATCGTCTCCGGCGTCGAGATCGGGGCCGCCTGGCGCCGGACCTCGAAGGAGGATCGGACCTACCACTCGGTCAAGCTCGACGATCCGTCCTTCACCGCGCCGATCTACGCCAACCTCTTCGAAGGCGACGAAGGCGAGTTCGCCCTGATCTGGTCGCGCTGATCGACACCGCGGCGTCCCGCTACACGGCGGGGCGCCGCGGGCATCGGCCCGTTATTATGCGGAGCGAAAAAGCGACAAAACCCCGGAAAACCAGCCCTTCCAACGCCCGACTCCGCATAATCCCGCGCTACGCATAATCGACTCGGCCGACGAAGACGCGGTGGCTGGGGGCGTTGTCGCCGGAGCGGTTGGCCTCAGGCACGACGCGGACGTTCTTGGTCTGGAGCGAGAGGGTGACGATTTCGCCGGTGAAGTCGTTGTTGCCGGTCTTCTTGAAGGTGCCGATGGTCGCCATGGTAGTTCTCCTTGAACTCTGTTCCGAGCCCGCACCATTGCGGCCTCGATGGCGATCGAGGGGCCGGAGGCGACCGACGCCGCATCGCTCGCGACCGCAGCGCCAGCGGAGGATGGCGCGAGAGCGACTTTGTTGTTTCGCGAGGAATGGGCGCAGCCCAGGGGAAGAAAGTCGCGTCCGCGCCGTTGCGGCATAGGCGGTCGAGGCGCAGCCGACCTTCGGCCAGATCAGCCCATTGAAGAGGCCGTTTTGGAGCGGTCGACCTGACAGAGACGGATCAACGGAGAACGTGGCGACACCGTCGCAACCGCCGCGATCCCGGTTACGACGTCCACCGGCAAAGATGGCTCCTCCGCGCAGGCCTTCAAAAACTCGGAAGCTGTTGCTCAAGGCCTCGCTCAAGACGCGGGCACCGACCGCCCAGCGTCAGGTCGGGATGTGCGTCATTCGACCTCATCCATCGCTCCAATGAGACACGTCTGATCGACTGGGTTGCTTGTCCGTGCCAATGCTGCGTCTGCCAATGTCGCGACGATGCTGGTGGCCGGGCACGTCCAACGTCTGGTCCGCCCCGGTCATCTCGGTGCGTTCAGCCCCGCGCCAGGCCCTGTCCGGTCGAACCGGGCGTCGCCATCGCCGCCATCCGGATCAGCGCCGTCACGCCGACGGCGACCGCGCCAACAACGGAAAAGGTAAGCTGCCAGCCCTCCGACGGCATGGTGTGTTTTACGATGCCATGCGTGGCATGGTAGCCGGCGATTGCGGCCGGGGCGACGAAGGCGAGCGCGATGGCGACGCGTGCCCAGAGCGGTCGGACGAATACGAGCAGGAACTGGCCAACGCCAAAGGTGAGCCCGGCCGCGAGCGCGCCGACGAGGATCGCGCCAAGCCAGCCGGCGCCGGTGTCATAGGCCCACATTCCAGCGGTGACGCCCGCGAAGAAGGGCAGTGCGAAGACGGCGAGCGTGAACAGCAGCCAGCAGAGGAAGCCGATGGCCGCGATGCTGAAGAGAATGCCGATGAAGATCATGGTGGTGGTCTCCGTGAGATAAAGGTCTGACGGTCGCGCCTTCCACCACCACCACGGCGCGGGTTTAAGTATAGCCGAAGACGAGCGGGGACGGGAGCGGAAATCCGGCAAGGATCTCCGCTTCGCCAGAGCGACGCACCGTCAGGAGGCGAAGGGATCGATCTCCGCCACGACCTCGGCGTCGCCGTCGAACTCGGTGATGGGCGTGACCGAATGCGTGCCGTCGCCAGCCTTGAAGATGACGATTGCGACCATGAGAGTGGTGGCGAGGCTGAAGGCGAAGGCGTGTGCATCGTTGAGGGACATCGTTCCGACTCCTGTCTTGGAGGCGGGGGACCATCCCCCGCGTGACAGGCGCCCGATGTGTCCGGCCGAGGGCTGCAATCACCGCGTAGGCAAAGCCGCAGCGGCGGCATGCGCGCATAGCCGACCCTTTACGGGTTGATGGCGTCAGGCCCTCGGCCGGACCAAGGATTAGCGCGATGGAAGCGGGGGATGGTGTCTCGCTTCGACCGGGTGCTAAGATCGTCTCTCAACAGTTTCACTGCGTTGGATTCGAGCCGTGTCCTGGTCGTCCGCGTCGGAGGGCAGGAGGACGCGAGCGAGCGATGGCAGCAGCCGGATTTTACATACCCGACGGTAACGAGGCGCTCCGGGACGATATCCCTGCCGTGGTCGAACTGATCGAACGAACAGCCCGCTGGGTCCATCCCGAGACGTTCCGCCGCCTGCCGGTATGGGCGCCGCATACGGCTCGCGGTCGTCCGCTCTATGACTCTGCCTGGGCGCGCCGGTACACGAATACCAAAAAGGCAACGAAGATCACCGCTGAGAAATTCGAGGGCAATGTCGCCGCGCTCAACGCGCTTGTGGCCGCGCTCGGCGTCGCGGCTCCAAAACCGAAGAATTGGACGGTCTGCCACATATGGGGATACGACGATCCGTCGTTCGCGCAGCAAAGCAGCGTGGTACAAGACCCGCGCTACTTCTCCTGCGTCGCGAATATGGTGTGGCTGCCGACGCCGCTCAAAGGCTTCACGGACGCGCTGCCTGAGATCAAGGCCATGCTGCGGGTTTGCGCCTTTCACCTCTATGGCTGGGCTTGCGAGCATCCATCGGTCGCCGAGCAAGCCGAGAAGGTCAAGAACGGCTGGATCCCCGAAGGCTATCCAAAAACCTGGCCAAGCCCGGAGCGTCTGGGGATTCTACCGCCGGGAACAGCGCCGTTCGGCGAGCGGATCGAACGTGAGATTGCCAAGCGCAAAGGCAGGCTGAAGACCGACCTCGCGAATGCTGCCTTTCTCCACTACCCCAAAGAGGAAGTGCTTTCCGTCCTGAAGTTCTGGGGCGTCGAATTGGACTGACGGCGCTCACGCGCCGCCTCCCTTCGGGCGGAAATCGAAGACTGGGATGCCGAGCTTTCTGGCCTTGTCGGCGAGATTGTCCTGGATGCCCGTGCCGGGGAAGACGATGACCCCGATCGGCAGCACCTCCAGCATGGCGTCGTTGCGTTTGAACGGGGCGGCCTTGGCGTGCTTCGTCCAGTCGGGGGCGAAGCCGATCTGCGGCACCTTGCGATGGTCGGCCCAGCGGGAGGCGATCTTCTCGGCGCCCTTCGGCGACTTGCCGTGCATCAGCACCATGTCGGGGTGCTTGGCGTGGACCTGATCGAGCTTCGCCCAGATCAGGCGGTGGTCGTTGAAGTCGAGCCCGCCGGAGAAGGCGATCTTCGGGCCGGGTGGCAACAGCACTTCCTGCGCGGCACGCTTCTTCGCGGTGAGAAAATCGCGACTGTCGATCATGGCCGACGTCATCGCCTTGTGGTTGACCATCGATCCACTGCGCGGCTTCCAGCTTGATCTGGTGTGGCGCTCGTAGTGCTCGGCGGCCTGGTCGCGCATCAGCTCGAAGGCGTTACGGCGCTCGATCAGCGTCCGCCCCTCGGCCGTCAGGCGTTCCAGCTCGACGGATTTCACTTCGCTGCCGTCCTGTTCGCGCTGACCGCGACGTTGCGCCTGTTCATTGTCGTCCAACTCGCGCTCGATCCGGTCGGTGGCTCGGTGGAAGACGTTGACGGTCGACCAGAGGAGATCGTCGAGGTCGGGCTCGAGGCGGGTGTCTTCCAGGGTGGCGATCAGGGCGTCAAAGATATCGGCGATGGCGCCGGCGACGTGATCGCCCTCCGGAAGCGGTCGTGGATCGGATTCATCCGTGAAGGGACGGTAGCCGTAAAGCTGGAGTTCGCTGAGGACATGGTCGGTGGGTGAAGAGGTGTGGTGCGGTTCGTAGTCGTCGTGCTCGCTCATTGGGATGCTCCGTCGGTTCGACCGCGACCCTCGCGGCCTTCGTGGCGACGAAAGCCGGCGGGCGGGCCGGACCTGCATCCGCAGCGAAGCCCGCATCGAGGCGCGAGAGCTGCAGCAGCTTTTCGGACAGTTGCGCCAGGCGCCTCAAGGAGAACTCGACCTCCCTCAGACGCCGGCCGGCCGGCTGGTCGCCGAGTTCGATCGCCAATTGCTGCGTCTGAGCCAAGGCTCCAGCGATCGGCGTTCGTAATTCGTGGGCGCTGCTGGCCGCAAACGCCCGCTCCGCATCCAGTGCCGCGCTAAGGCGCGTGAGCAGGCTTGCCACCGCCTCTGCGATGGGCGCGAGTTCCGCAGGCTGTCCGTCCGACGT
This sequence comes from Roseixanthobacter pseudopolyaromaticivorans, assembly GCF_043195145.2. Classification (NCBI taxonomy): domain Bacteria; kingdom Pseudomonadati; phylum Pseudomonadota; class Alphaproteobacteria; order Hyphomicrobiales; family Xanthobacteraceae; genus Roseixanthobacter; species Roseixanthobacter pseudopolyaromaticivorans. The sequence continues at coordinate 53,761 of NZ_JBAFWQ020000003.1, read as the reverse complement.
CAAAGGCGACAAGTTCCGGCTGCCGCGCTGCGAAATGTCGTGCGTCAACCGCTCGACGGGACGCATCCCCAGCCGGATCGCGATCCAGATGCCGCCCCCGACCAGCGGTATTAGCCCGGCGAGCGGCCACAGGATTGTAGCCAGCGCTGCCCTCAAAGCCGCGCGGCGGTGCTCCGTGCGCTCGACAAGGACGATCGAGAATCCGGATCGGGGGTCCGTCTTCGAAAACAGGCGCTTGCCGTCGACATCCGAGAAGCCGGCCGAGACGAGGACCGGCGGCGAGATGTCCGGGGCGTCGTCCGTCCGCAGAACCATGGCGCCATGCTGATCGATCAGGTAGTAGGTGAAGTAGGCTTCGTCCTCGTCGCGATCGGAACCCCGCACGCGATCCAAGCCATATTTGTCACCCTCGCCGATTTCATGAACCGCCAGCGGCAGCAGACGAAGCGCACCCTGGCGCAAGGATTGGTCGAAAGCCTCGTTGATCTGAGCATACATGACCGTGCCGGCGAGGCCCGCGGCTCCGATCCAAAGCACGGCCATGGTCGCCGAAAGACCGGCGGCGAGGCGCCAGGCTATCGAAGGACGCGCCAATCTCAGCTTCCCGCCTTGTAGCCGAGGCCCCGGACGGTGCTCACGAACTCCCTGCCGAGCTTCTTGCGCAGACGGCTGACATAGACTTCGACGGCGTTGCTGTCGATTTCCGCGCCGAATTCATAGAGTGAATCCTCGATCTCGCTCTTCGTGACGACGGCGCCACGATGGCGGACGAGCCGTTCCAGCACCGCCCATTCCCGCGCGGTGATCCCGGCATCCTCGCCCGCCACCGTGACCAGCCTCAGGGCCAGGTCGATCGAGACAGGGCCGATGTCGATGGCGGGGTTCGGATCGCCGGTGTAGCGGCGCGTCACGGCGGAAATCCGCGCGATCATTTCGCTGAGGTCGAACGGCTTGACCAGATAGTCGTCCGCCCCCGCGTTCAGCCCCTCGATACGGACGGCGATCTGGTCCTGTGCCGTTGCGATGATGACGGGCACCGGGTTTCGCGCGGCGCGCAATTCGCGCAACAAGGCCAGACCGTCACCGTCGGTCAGCCCGAGGTCGAGGAGGATCAGCTCATACCCGACGGTGGCCAGGGCCAATCGCGCGTCGTCGATCCGCTGCACCCAGTCGACGCCGTGGCCGTTTGACGCGATGTGATCGCGGATGGCCGTGCCCAGCACCTGGTCGTCTTCGATCAGTAATATGCGCAAGGTCTCTCCCAAGAAATTGCCTTGAGCAAATACCATCCTATGCTGACGTGAAGCTGAAGGACTATATCAGCTCTCTCCAAAATGGTGTGGGTTTAGCAACGTCTATTGGCGCCGCAACAATAGCTCGAATCTTGCCATGGACGTCGAAGCGATAGCGCAATTCTTCGGGACGGCGAGCATCTGTGCGATTGGCAGTCGATGTGTACGTGTCACAAGACACATCGGATGCTGAGGTTCATCGCGGATGAACACTGTGCGCGGCCAAAGCGCGGTTCCTTAATCAGGATCAAAGATTCCCAACAAGCGTACCACCTAAGGTCAAAAACTCGAAGTCTGAGCGCTCCCGGGAGCCAAGGCTGCATCAGACGAAAAATGCCTGGCAATTCCGCCATCCCTGGATCGCCCTGTCGTCCGGGAGGAGACAATAGAATGAGCCATCCGATTGCACGCTTGGCCGCTCGCGTCGGCGCGGTCCTCCTTCTTGCGATCGGCCTCGCCGGCTGCGGTATCAACGCTGTGCCAACCCAGGATGAGCAGGTGAAAGCTGCTTGGAGCGAGGTGCTGAACCAGTATCAACGACGCGCCGATCTCGTTCCCAACCTGGTAGAAACGGTGAGGGGCTATGCTAAACAGGAGCAGACGGTGTTGACGCAGGTCACCGAGGCTCGTGCGCGCGCCACCCAAGTGACCTTGCCGGCGGACATCCTCACCAACCCGGACGCCTTCCGTCAGTTCGAACAAAACCAAGCATCTCTTGGCGGGGCCTTGGGACGCCTTTTGGCTATCAGCGAGCAATACCCCGATCTCAAGTCGAACCAAAATTTCCTAGCGCTTCAATCGCAGCTCGAGGGCACGGAGAACCGCATCGCCGTCGCGCGGCGCGACTATATCGGCACGGTGCAAACCTACAACACGACCTTGCGCACCATTCCCAGCCGATGGATCGCAGCTATCCTTTATCCGAACGCCAAGGTGAGAGAAACCTTTACGATCGATGAAAAGGCGCAAGAAGTGCCGCAAGTCAAACTATGATCCGCCCCCGCATGCATCCGCAGGTCGCATGGCAAGCACTTCTCGCAGGGCTGGTCTATGTATTGCTTGCCACCGCGCTCTACGCAGCGCCGGTTTTTCCACCCCTCACCGGTCGCGTCGTGGATGACGCAGGTATCCTTTCAGCTGAAACGCAGCAAAAGCTGACACAAATGCTGGCTCAGCATGAGGCGCAGACCGGGAACCAGATTGTCATTGCAACGATCAAATCACTTCAAGGCTATTCCATCGACGACTTTGGCTATCAGTTGGGCCGCGCCTGGGGGATCGGACAAAAGGGTCAGAACAACGGTGCATTGCTGTTGGTAGCGCCGAACGAACGCAATGTGCGGGTTGAAGTCGGCTACGGCCTGGAGGGTCGGCTCACCGATGCACAGAGCAGGCTGATCATCGAGAATCTCATCCTGCCCGAATTTCGGAAGGGCGATTTCAACACCGGCGTTCTTGTCGGGGCAACGACGCTTCTGCGTGTTCTGGGCGGCGATGCGTCTGCCCTGCCCCAGCAAACCGAGCAACGAAAGAGCCAAGACGAAGACGGTAGTGGAGGCGGAAGCGTCATCGCCATTATCGTCATCATGTTCATCTTCGGCCGTTTCTTCTGGCCTCTGCTGTTCCTTGGCGGATTCCGCGGACGGCACGGGGGGCCCGGGCGTGGCGGCTTCTCGCGCGGCGGGTTTTCCGGCGGCGGAGGCTCGTTTGGTGGCGGGGGAGCATCAGGACGCTGGTGATGAAGATGAAATGCATGTCCGACGACGACAGCCGACGCCTACACGAGCTTATGACGACCGTTGAACGGCGCACTGGCGCACACTTCGCGTTGGTGGTCACTCCGCTCAGCGATCGGTATTTGCTTTTTCCGCTGATATGGGCGGCTGCAGCCGCCCTTGCAGTCGGAGGCCTATTGGCGATCTTCTGGCCGCTATTGCCACTCCCCATCGGCTTTCTGATCCAGGCGGGGACGTTCGCGAGCTCGGCTCTGATCTTTGATTGGTTGCCTCTACGTTTGTTGCTCGTGCCTGGCCGGATCAAGCGCGAGCACTGTGTCGGCTTGGCCCGTCGTGAGTTTGCGGCACGGATCCTGGCCGACCACGAACATCGTCCCGGCATGCTGCTCTTCGTGTCCTTGGGCGAACGCCATGTTGAGATTTTGGCCGACAACGCCCTCCACACATGCGTCGGCGAAGCCGCCTGGAACAGGGCCATTGCCACCTTCATGACAGCGCCGAAGCCCGGCAATTCGATTGCGGATGGCCTCATCGGCAGTATAGAAGCCTGCGCCGCCACACTGGAAATGCACTATCCACGGGCGTAGATGGCGAGCCGCGAATGTTGAGTGAAATGCATGATCAAGCTCTGGAAGCACGCACGAACAGACATTGCTCGTAGCTTCATGTCGAGGCCCGCCGGTTTGAATGAGACCGACTTGGATCGCTAGATCAAAGATCCGACATCTTGGACCATGATTGCGCCTGTCACGGCCGGATACCGGCCCTATAGCGGGCGAGCAGAAGCGCGATGGCACAGGAGGCCAACCGCGCGGCCGTCGTGCCTGCACGGCTGGTCAGGATGATCGGGACACGCGCGCCCAGCACGATGCCGGCGACTTCGGCCTCGGCAAGATATTCAAGCTGCTTCGCCAGCATGTTTCCGGCCTCGAGGTCAGGCACAAGGAGGATGTCTGCTTGGCCCGCGACGGGAGTGATGATGCCCTTCGTCGTTGCCGCATCGATGGAAACGGCATTGTCGAACGCGAGCGGGCCGTCGAGGAGCGCGCCGGTGATCTGGCCGCGGTCCGCCATCTTGCAGAGAGCTGCGGCGTCGAGTGTCGATGGAATCTTCGACGACACCGTCTCGACGGCCGACAGGACGGCTACCTTCGGCGTCGCGAGTCCCAGGGCATGAGCCAAGTCGATCGCGTTCTGCACGATGTCGCGCTTGTCGTCGAGATTGGGATTGATATTGATCGCCGCGTCGGTGATGAAGAGCGGGCGTGGATAGCGTGGCGCGTCGATCGCGAACACATGGCTGACCCGCCGCGCGGTCCGCAGTCCATGATCGCGATCCACTACGGCGCCCATGAGTTCATCGGTGTGCAGCGCCCCCTTCATCAAGGCCCCGACCTTGCCGGCACGCGCCATCGCGACCGCCTGTGCCGCCGCAGCATCGCTGTGCTCCGTTGGGACGATTTCAAAGGGGGACAGATCGAGCGCAGCTTGCTGAGCAGCGGCCCGAATCTTTGCCTCAGGTCCGACCAGGATGGGGACGATCAGCTTCTGTTGAGCAGCCTCGATCGCGCCGAGTAGTGATGTCGTATCGACGGGATGCACCACAGCCGTGCGAATTGGCTCAAGACCTTGGACCAATTTCATGAGATGGCGATGCCAACGCCCTTTCTCGACGAACTCTACCTCTGGCAGAATCGTGCGCTGGCGAGAGATTTTCTCCGTTGGCGCGATCACATCTGCAATTCCACTGATGACGATCTCACCGAGCTGATTGACCGCCTTGCAGTCGAGAAGGACGCGATGCCCGTCTTCAATCTTTTCGGCGACCCGCACGGTCACCGTGATGGTGTCGCCGAGACCAACTGGGCGATGGAAACGAAGAGTCTGGCCAAAATAGACGGTGCCTGGGCCTGGCAGCTCGGTGCCGAGAATGGTCGAGATAAGGGCACCGCCCCACATGCCGTGTGCTACGATCTTGTGAAACAGATCGCTCTTGGCGAACGCTTCATCGACATGAGTGGGATTGACGTCCCCCGACATGACGGCAAAGAGCTCGACGTCCTTTCGGACGAGCGTATGGACGATGCTGGCGGTGTCACCGATCCGAATCTCGTCGAACGTCCGGTTTTCGATCGTGCCCGTTTGGTTCATTCCGGCCTCTGAGGTTCTCTACCCGTATTGGAACCAAGCCGAACGGTCCGGGACCTCTGCGCCCTAGCAGCCATGTCGGTGGTGCTGGGGATGGTTGTCGTCGCGCTGGTTATCGATCGCTTGGCCCGAAGCAGCCATCCCGGTCAGATACTTTTCGGGATCGGCCTCGAACGCCTCACGGTTTTCGCGGGACTCGAAATAGTAGGCGCGCTCCCGATAGACCGAAGATATCGACGAACTGCCGCTGACAGACTGCCGGCTTACGGGATCAAGAACCGACCGCGGACCGGCTCCAGCGTCGGATGGTGGGCCGTCTTGCCCGCTTCCGTGGCTGTGGCTTGCCGATCGGCCCATTCCGCGGCCGCCCATGCGGGTCATGAAGAAGAATGCGCCAATTGCAAGTGCGATCCAGATCCAGTTCTGGGAGATCCAATCCATGTCTGCCTCCTGTCGACTGAGGCACTGAGGAAAGCTGAAATCGCAGTGAGAGCTTTGCCGCAGGTTAAAGATCGCCACTTGCGCCGTGCGAAGCGCCGAAGGAAATCGCAGCGCGCGCCGTGAGGGATTGCAAGCCCGCGGTCTTGCGTTTGTCTTGGCGCTCCCGATCAGTGATGTAGTCTTGCATCATAGTGAGCCTGTTCGTATGGCCGGCGTCGACCCGTCCAGCGCCATCGGGCCCCGCAATCGGCCATATGCGCTGGCCCTGTACTATTGTGGAGTTGATATTCTTCCGAGTGGAAATGCATCCGTTCCATTTGAACGACTCGCTGCGGTTTCACCTCTCTGACCGGCGTAGTCACAAATGGCAGCGCCTCGTTCATCGACATGACCGACGCGCTCGATCGATCACTTCACAGTCGCTATTACTGATGCCGTTCTTCGAATTCCACCTTGATGTCCTGCGCCCGGTCCCGCAGGCGAATTGTCAGGCTGATCCGAAACGGTTCATTGCCCTGCATTTCAAAGTAGTTGCCGTAGCTTTCGGTGCCCGCGATCTCCATCGGATTGAGGTTCTTCTGGCTCCCAGCAAGTCCGATTTCGGAGACGCGGGCCGAGACGTCGGCGCCGGTGAGACGGCGTCCACTCCTGACGTCGAAGAGTGCAACAACGATATGGAATTGCCCGCGGGCCATCGGCTGCCCGCCATGCATGGAATTCTCCGTGTGGCCTTGCGGATGACCGCGGACTAATTCCGCCGGCAGGATTCCCATATAGATCTGGACCTCGCCGACGACTCTGCTGTCGCCGCTAGGGGCCGCCATTGCTGTGTGGACCAATCCGGAAAGCAGGATCAGACCCAGCGCCACCCCGACTCTCATTGCTCGCATGGTCATTTGCTCTCCCACCGCTGGCCAACGACCTAAGATGGTGCACGACGTGCCGGCGAGAGTTCGGTCCGTTCCGATCCCGCCAGGACATCAGCCCATCGCGGCGAAAAGGCTGATATCCGAGACGGATTCGTAGCGACGACCGGCAACAGAAAGCTTGATCTGCGTTAAAGAACGTGGGCGGTCGCGGCCGTAACGTTAAATCCTGTCTGGTTTTGGCAGAGACGTCTCAAGAGGACGTTTCAACCGTTGAAAGATCTGGCTAGACGATGACCAACAGGCGTGAGACGAATGCTCAGCATTCGGGCAGTGATCCGGAAGGAGAGGACGCCGCAAAACCAGCGGACGCGGCTGTACGACGAGCGCTTGTCGAGGCACGCGAGGAGTTTCTGGTCTTTTTGCATCATCGGGTGGGCAGCCGGGACGAGGCTGAAGAGTTGTTGCAGCAGTTCTCGCTCCGGGCGATCGAGCGCGCCTGGCAATTGCGGGACGTCCGCACGGTCCGCGGTTGGCTCGGGCGCATACTGGCGACGACACTCGTCGATCACCAGCGACGCGCCATCAGGCGGCGTCGCCGGGAGGTCGACATGGAGCAGTCGGACGTCGAGAACCTGGCGATCGAGCCGGATCGAGAAACCGATGAGGCCGTCTGCAGCTGCCTCCATAAATTGCTGCCGACGCTCAAGCCCGAATATGCCGATGTCGTCTGGCGCTCCGACATTCTTGGCGAGCCGCGGGATCGGATCGCCGCGAGCCTCGGCACCACGCTCAACAACATCGCGGTCCGGCTTCACCGCGGGCGCCAGGCGCTCCGCAAGAGGCTCGAGGAAATGTGCCTGACATGTCCGGTCCACGGCTTCCTCGATTGCCGGTGCGATGAGGCCGAGCGCATTCGCCGGCGAGCTCGGGGCCTCGCTGACGAGACCGAGACGCCGCCTGAGAACGGATAACACAATGAATGCAGATGACCTCACCAAGCGCGTGGCGATCATCACCGGCGGAACGCGAGGGATCGGCGCCGCGATTGCGCGTCGCTTCAAGAATGCGGGATACGCGGTTGCGGCCGTCTACCACGGAAACGCGACAGCGGCCGACGCGTTCTCGGGCGATACCGGTATCCCAGTCTACAAATGGGATGTTGCCGATTTTGACGCCTGCCAGGATGGCGTGGCCAGCGTGGCGAACGACCTCGGCGGACCGGTTGAGATCCTCGTCAACGATGCGGGCATCACCCGCGATGCCATGCTGCACAAGATGACATCTGCCCAGTGGGGCGAGGTCATCGCGACCGACCTCACCTCCTGCTTCAACATGTGCCGAGCAGTCATCGGCGCCATGCGTGATCACGGCTTCGGCCGGATCGTCAATATTTCCTCGATCAACGGTCAGAAGGGGCAGCTTGGTCAGACCAACTATGCAGCCGCGAAGGCTGGCATCCTTGGTTTCACCAAAGCGCTCGCGCTCGAGACGGCGTCGAGGGGCATCACCGTGAACGCGGTCGCGCCCGGCTACATCACGACGGACATGGTCGGTGCCATGTCTGAAGATGTTCTCGCAAGGATCGAGGGGCAAATCCCTGTCGGGCGGCTGGGCAATGCCGACGAGGTCGCACGCATCGTCCAGTTCCTGGTGAGCGAGGATGCGACGTTCATCACCGGCTCAACGGTCACCGCCAATGGCGGCCAGTACATGGCATAGGGCCACCCCCCGGGAAATCGAAAGGACATCCACATGGCACAGTCGAACGTCGTGCTCTGCACCCCGGTGCGGACAGCCATCGGCACGTATGGCGGAACGCTGAAAGACATAGGCGCCCCCGAGCTCGGGGCCGCCGTGATCAAGGAAATATTGATCCGCGCGAAGATCGCAGACGGTGCGATCGGCGCCGTGGTGATGGGGCAGGTCGTCCAGGCCGGCGCCAAGATGAACCCGGCGCGGCAGGCGGCGATCAAGGCCGGCGTTCCGGCCGGCGTTCCGGCGATGACCATCAACCGGGTGTGTGGTTCGGGTGCGCAGGCGATCGCGACCGCCGCGCAGGAGATCATGCTCGGCCTCGCCGAGAGCGCCATCGCCGGCGGCATGGAGAACATGGACCAATCGCCCTACCTGATGTCGGGCGGACGGTGGGGCTACCGCATGGGCGATGCCCAGATCTACGACAGCATGCTGCGCGATGGCCTCAACGATGCCTTTTCCGATCACCACTCGGGCTTGGTGACCGAGGACCTCGTCAGCAAGTTTCAGGTGACGCGCGAGGCGCAGGACCGCTGGGCGGAGCGGACGCAGCGGCGCTTTGGCGCGGCGCAGGCGGCCGGCAAGTTCAATGCCGAGATCGCGCCGATCGAAATCCCCGGTCGCAAGGGGCCGACGATCTTCGACAAGGATGAGCACAACCGCCCGGACGCAACGCTGGAGTCGCTGGCCAAGCTGAAGCCGGCTTTCCGCAAGGATGGAACCATTACCGCCGGCAATGCACCGGGCCTCAACAGCGGCGCCGCGGGCATGATCGTTGCGGATGCCCGCTGGGCCGAGAAGCACGGCCTGACGCCGATGGCTCGTCTTGTGGCCTTCGGGGTCGGCGCGGTCGAACCCGGCCTGTTCGGTCTCGGGCCGGTTCCCGCGGTTCGGCAGGCCTTGGATCGCGCTGGCTGGACGCTCGGCGACGTCGAGCGCGTGGAAATCAACGAGGCCTTCGCGGCGATCGTCTTGGCGCTCATCGGAGAGCTCGGGCTCCCGGAGGACATCGTCAATGTCGAGGGCGGCGCCATCGCACATGGCCATCCGATCGGTGCGACAGGAGCCGTGCTGACGACCCGCCTCCTTCACGCGATGCACCGGGACGGTCTCCGCCGCGGATTGGTGACACTGTGCATCGGCGGCGGTCAGGGGGTCGCTTTGGCGCTTGAGGCTCTCCACTGACCGCGAGAGCGTAAAAAGCGACCCATCGCAGCAAATCGAATGTCGCGTTCCTGAAACTGCAACCAAACAATCAAGGAGAGAACAATGGCCACGAAGAATGAGGCGCCAGTTGGTTTCGATCGCATGAACGCTGTATTCGCATGGTGGGGACTGTCGGGCGCCGACAGTACCGACAAGCTCGACGGCCAGTTCAAGCGGTTCCAGGCCTTCACGTCCGATCTGCAGAAGGCCTATGGCGAGACATACAGCGCTCAGATGAGCACTCTCCTTGGCGCCAATGAGCGGATCGGACGCTCGCTTCTGGAATTCGTGCAGTGCCGGCGACCGCAGGATGTGATCGCGGCAGAATCGAGCGTCATGGCGGCCATCCTGGAAGAGACGTCGTTGCAGACGAAGACTTGGCTCGATCTCTCGCAGAAGGTCCAAGACTACTGTGCGACCATGGCACGGGAGACCGCAGGCGAAATCCGTCAGCAGGCAAATGGAACCCCTGACACCGGAAGCAGCGTCAAGGCATCGTAGCCGCATATAGTGTTGACGAGCGTCCCGCGGGGTCTTGCCGAGACCGTGGCGTGCGGCTGGCACGGCAGCCGGATTTCTGGCCGCTGTTCAACTTCCTCGCCCTTAAGATCAGATGATGGAGATGGTGATGCCCGAAGCAAGATCGGATTCCGCGCTGGTTGACCAGCCGAAGGCGTCGCCGGGTCGGCAATTGGCTGTTCGGCGGGATATCGTAGCGGCGGCTACGGTGAAAAGCCTGGAACCGGCCGTCGCGGCGAATCCAGTCGGACTGCCGATCAACATCGGTGATCCCTTGGCCTATCAGAGGGATGTCTTCGAACGGTCGATTCTGTTTTGGGACACGCTGCGCCAGCGTGCCAACAACATGATCGCCCATGAGCGCGCCGGCAAGCCGCCGCTTCTCGACTTCGACTATGAGACGCTGGTCGATGCCCGCCGTTTCGAACGACCTGTCAACTACGCCCTCCTGCGGATCACCCGGATCGGGGACGATTGCATCGAGGATTGTATCGATCCGGCGAAGCCACCCGTCGTCATCCTCGACCCTCGAGCCGGCCATGGGCCCGGCATCGGCGGCTTCAAGCGCGACTCCGAGGTTGGGATCGCCATGCACGAGGGCTATCCGGTCTATTTCGTTTCCTTCTTTCCGGAACCCTGCGTGGGCCAGACCCTGGCGGATGTGCTGCATGCGCTCGGACGCTTCGTCGAGGACGTGGTCAAACGTCACCCCGGCAAGCCTCCGGTGCTCTATGGCAACTGTCAGGCCGGCTGGGCGATCACCCTGCTCTCGGCGGATTGCGAAGGCTTGGTCGGCCCCGCCGTGCTCAACGGCTCTCCGCTCTCCTATTGGGCGGGAGAATCGGGCGTCAATCCGATGCGGATCGCGGGCGGGCTGCTCGGCGGCGTCTGGGCCACCCACCTTCTCGCCGATCTCAACGACGGCCGCCTGGACGGTGCGTGGCTCGCCTTCAATTTCGAAAACCTTCAGCCCGAAGCCGTCTGGGAGAAATATGCCAACCTGTTCACGCATGTCGACACGGAACGGGAGCGCTTCCTCGAGTTCGAGCGGTGGTGGAATGGCTTCTATTTCCTCAGCCGGGAAGAGATCGTCGCCATCGTCGAGAACCTCTTCATCGGCAATCGCCTCGAGGAGGGCAAGATGCGGATCTGCGAGGGTTGCGTCGCCGACCTTCGGCGTATTCGCAATCCGCTGGTGATCTTCGCGTCCTACGGCGACAACATCACCCCGCCGCACCAGGCGCTCGGCTGGATCCCGGTGGTGTACAAGGATACGAGCGATCTCAAGGCCGCCGGTCAGCGCATTGTCTACCTGACGAACCCCCATGCGGGCCATCTCGGCATTTTCGTGTCAGCCAAGGTGGCGCGGTTCGAACATCGCGCGATCCTCGAAAGCCTCGGCGAAATCGAGACCCTCGCCCCCGGCCTCTACGAGATGAAGATCGACAATCCGACCGGCAATCCCGACTGCGATAAGCCGGAATACTCGGTCCGGTTCGAAGAGCGGCGTGTCGAGGATCTTCGGTTCGCGACGCCGCGCGCGGAGTTCGAGCAGGTTCGCCATCTTTCAGAGGTGAACGAGCAATTCTACAAGGCCATGGTCAGCCCCTTCGTTCGCGCGCTCTCCAATCCCTGGACTGCGGCGACGCTCGAATGGCTCCATCCGATGCGCACGAGCCGCTACCTGCTGTCGGAATCCTTCAGTCCGTGGATGCGTGGCGTCGCTGCGCTCGCGCGTCTGATCGAGCAGCGCCGCCAGCCGCTGCCGGAGGACGATGCCAATCTCCGTCGTGAGCGGGAGGCGATTGACCGTGTCTCCGAGGTGATCGAAAACGGCCGCAGGCAGCGCGACGCGACGGAGGAACGGGTCTTCCAGGCGCTTTACGATGATGTTCCCGCCTCGGCTCGGCCAGCAGCGCCACCGGCCGTATAGGCTTGACACCGTCGTCGTTCGCCATGGCAAGCCGGTGCAATTGAACGTTTCCGCGGGAGGAGACGGCGCTCTGTTCCGAGAAGGTCGCTTTCGCTGACTCAATAAGCGCGCGGACCTGTCGGCCGGACAGACGGTTCGGGTGGAGACCATGCCAGACAAGCCCGGCAAATTCGGCTTCGGCTGCCAGATGGGGATATTCACGGACAGGCTTGTCGTGGAGTGAGATCGCATCTTTGGGCGCAGACGCGACCCGTGACGCCGCAACGCAAAGGGGCCGCTGGTGACGGAAGATCAGCGGTTGTCTTTGCGCAACAATGGAGCCGAAGGAGCATGACGCGGCAGCTCGCAACAAGGCTGGATCGGACATTCCGCCCGCTCCATCCCATATTGTCCCGGTCGATCGTCCATCAGCGGATCCAGGACATCACGAGCTGAGGGTCAAGACCTGCAACGTCGACGAGTTTGTCCGGATCCAGGATCCGGAGCCGTCGATAATGGAATTCCAGGATCCTATCCTTTCGCAGATCCCTTAGCACCCGGTTGACATGAACGAAGGTCAGACCCGTCGCATCTCCGATATCTTCTTGGGTCAGCGGAAGATGCATCTCCTCGATATGACTGCCCGGCCATTGCGCGCGGTAGCGGACGAACAGCTTGAGCAGCAGGTGGGCAACGCGCTCACGGGCTGAATGCCGCCCAATGCTGGTAAGACGGTCATAAGCCAGGGTGCAATCGCGCGCGATCAGCCACGCAAGCCGCAGACCGAACTCCGGCTGCTGTTTGACGATCGGTGGAAGCGCCTTGCGCGGAATTGTGCTGACGACGATATCCGTCAAGGCTTGCGCGCCAAATGTCATCATCGCGCCGCCGCCGGGATGGAATCCAAGCACGGCGCCCGGCAATGCGAAGTGCAAAATCTGCCGTCGCCCATCTTCCAATAAATTATAGAGAATGACCCAACCTTCAAGGAGATTGTAGATCGAATCGCACGGCTCACCGAGGCTGAAGAGATCCTGGCCGGCCTTGAATTCCCGATCAGCAGATTTGTAACTCGCGATCACACAGGGCGATCCCGGCTGGCAATCGCCGCACAAACCCCGGTTAGCCCGCGCGAAGCAAGCCTCACAGCCCGGGGGTTGCTTCGTCGTGCCATTCCCAGGCATCGGCATACGGGCGTTCCTTTCCGCATCACTGATCGTGTTTGCGGTTCCCCAAGGAACTGGGGACCGGACCACCCCGGGTTGCAGACCGTCGTATCGGCCATGGGCGTGATCCCGCGACGCTCGGATAGTGCTCTCCAAATAAGACGCTTGGCTCGGAGTCATATTACAGTCCTCGATCTGGTCGGTTTCACCTGGAAGGTTGAATCCATCTGACCAGGTCGCCCGGCTCGGCCGGCCGCTTTGGCGGCGCGACGCCAGCGGGAATGGAACAATCAAGCCACGCTCCCGATCCGCGCAGGGCGTGGACCGTTGGCAGCTAGATCGCGCTCCGCTGGGCCGATCGACCCGCTAGGTCGAGCGCCGAGGAACTGGGGGGTCGAGTCCGGGGATGACCGAGCCTGGGTCGGCTTCTTCGGACCCCATCCCTACTGAAGAGCGCTCGAAGGCATGGGCCGCGAGGCTGCTAGGGAGGGGCGCCAAGCTCGTTGAGCAGGTGGCCGGGCAGGAGCAGGTACTCATCGGACAGCAGGGCTTGTCCGAATTTGGACACTCCGGGCAGTCGTCGCATTCGTCACTGTGGGGCCCAAGGCCAGAAGCGCTCACAACCACCATGGTCGCATCAGCAGTGATCGCTACTGTCCCGGCCATACTCCGCCCGCTCAGCGTCATGATGATCGCTGTGGCGAAGATCAGTATGGCGAGGAACCGCAGCATCCGCCTCTTTCCAAGAAGGCCAGAACCGGAGGCTATCACACCGCCCCGCAGCTACCAATTTGCCCGGCGGAAACCTATACGGGGAAAGGCCCGGCGAGATTGATTGAAATCAAATGCCGGGCGGGGCGCATCAACCGCCCGGAAACCTGCGCGCGGGGCAACTCTGCGGCCGCCCGTCGGATGCTCGGCAGATGATGTCATGCCGCGCTGCCCGCGCGAATGTTTGATCGAGTTTAAAGTCCGATATGTTAGCCGGTCCCATAATTGCCCGACTCTGCTGGTGTTCAAACGAGGAACCGATGGCTAGGTCCGCCTGCGTACCACCCCCGCCGGCAAATCGCATTGCGATCATCGTGATGAAATCCGACGCGGGCCCAGCACTCTGCCCCTTCTTCGGCAAGTGCGATGGAATATGGATCGTCGATACCGCCACGGGCGCGACAGAATTCCGCGCCAACCCGCAGCGCACGTCCGCAGCGGTATGCGATCTCATTGTCGCAGCCAGACCAGGTCGCTTGATCTGCGGCTTTATCGGCGAGCCAGAGAAACAGAGACTTTGTGCTGCTGGGATCGACGTGAGGCTCGGCTCGTGCGTGAGGACGATCCAGGAACTCGTGGCCTGCTTTTCCGCTCTCGTTGCAGCATGACGCCGGCTGCCACGGGCCGGGGCAGGCGAGGCATCTGATCGGTCCTGCTGCATCGATCCACACCCGGCGGATGTTTAACCGGGATCAAAGATTCAGAACAGATGGCCGGCCATGGTTCGAGCGCTGTCGTGTCGCTCGGAGGATGGCGTCTGGCCGATGCAAGCCTGCATCGTCTAGCGACCTCTGGACGGTTGCAGGGCGTGCCGGTGCGTCCTGGTCTGACGTGGGTGGAGTTTCCAATGGAACACGGCGGTCATGGTGGTGAGGGTGGCTTCTTTCGCTCCCGCGCAAATTGGGTCCTGATCGGTTTTCTCGCGATCGGCGGCTTCTATCTTCTGACCGAGCATCGCGCGCATCTCATCCCGTATTTGGGGTATTGGCCGTTCCTGCTGATCCTCGCCTGCCCATTGATGCATGTTTTCATGCATGGCGGCCACGGCGGACGGGGAGGAAGCAACGACAGCGGCAGCGGATCGGCGGATGCCGGCCAGAACCAGCCTCACAAACATTGAGCCGCGATCAACGGTCCGGAGGTCGACCATGCACGACGATGTTCCTGCCTATGGCCTCTGGTCACTGGTGATTATCAATTCGGCGATCTTCATCTTCTTCGCCTTCAGTTTTTTCAAGCCGCAGACAAAGCGCGACTGGCGGTCCTTCGGCGCCTTCAGCGCCTTTCTGGTCGCGCTTTTCACCGAGATGTATGGGTTCCCGCTGACGATCTATCTGCTCTCCGGCTGGCTACAGAGCCGCTTTCCAGGCGTCGATTGGTTCTCCCATGACGCCGGGCATCTTCTCGAGGAGATGTTCGGCTGGAGAGCCAATCCGCATTTCGGGCCATTTCACCTCCTGAGCTTCGCATTCATCGGTGGCGGCTTTATCCTGATCTCGGCCGGCTGGAAGGTGCTCTACGAGGCACAGCGCCATCAAACGCTCGCCACCACCGGCGCCTACGCTTATGTGCGGCATCCGCAATATGTCGGCTTCGTGCTGGTGATGTTCGGCTTCCTGCTGCAATGGCCGACCTTGCTGACCCTCGCGATGTTCCCGGTGCTGGTGTTCATGTACGTGCGTCTTGCCCGCGCCGAAGAACGCGAGTCTTTGGCGGAATTTGGCTCTGACTATGAACGCTATATGCGAGACGTGCCGGGCTTCATTCCACGGCTCGGCGGCCCGAAAAGTAGCCACGCCGGCCAAGGTTGAACAGCGAGTTTCGGGCCTCGCCGTAGCAGGCTCCGCCCTGTCATGACAACTCACAACGCGAAGGAATCGGCTCCGATGATCAAGATGCCCTCGATCTCCATCCTGTTTTTCAGCGCCATGCTCCTCGCAGGGTCACCCGCCTCGGCTAATGATGAGCACCATCCGGCCGGGGGCGCTGAAGCGCCCGCCACGCCTTTGAACGCGCCCGGATCACAAATTCCCATGGGTGGGATGATGTCGATGATGGGTACTGGCGGCATGCCCATGATGGGCATGATGACCGGGCACATTGAAGGCCGGCTGGCATTCTTGAAAACCGAAATCAAGATCACCGACGTTCAGGAATCCAAATGGAGCGTGTTCGCAGACGCCGTGCGAGCCAACGCGAAGGCGATGATGGGCATGCGTGAGGGCATGATGCAGGCACGTGACGGCGCTCTTCCAGTGCGTCTTGAGCGGATCGAGAAGGCCATGGCTCTGTGCCAGGAAGCGCTCCAAAAGATCAAAGTAGCGGTGGAGCCGCTCTACGCAAGCTTCAGCGAGGAGCAGAAGCGCACCGCCGATCAGTTGATGGTGAGCCCGATGGGCCTATTCTGAACGGACGGCGTCTGCTGAGAAGCAGAGCCATCGCGTCGCTTCAAGCTCGTCTCGGTGAGCGACGCGGGCCGCGCGGACCACGGCTACATATTTCATGGCGCGTCGTCGCCGAACCCGTCCTGCAGCCCGGTAAGGGTTGTCAGCGCTTGCCTGACCCGCTCTTCCTGACCAACTGCCGCGGTGCTGGCAGCCATCGCTTCGAAGTCGCGACGCTGAGCGCTTTCCGACGCGGCCAGTAGATCACTGATGTTGCAGTTCTCCCCAGGCGGAACCAATGGCTGGTCACCAAGCGAGAGCTGCTTGCGGGCCAGTCGTTCGACTGGCTTCACCCTCGTGATCACCAGCGGCGCCGGAAAGAAAGCGGGTTCCGCCGCGGCTTGCCGCTTGGCTGGGGCCTTCTTTCCTGGGGGTTGAGGATTTCGCCTTGGCGCCCGTTGCGCGGCGGCTTGGAGCGGTGGCCGGGCGACCGTGTCGTCTTCGGTGCTCTCGGCGGCCGGCGCCGGATTGATCGCGCCGCCCAATGCCTCATCCTTCCATTCGCGCAGGCTCGGCAACGCCGGCGGATTTCCCTTCGCCGCCTCGTAGGGCCGTCGATAGGGCTTGTCGAGATAGTGGCGGATCTTGGTAAGCTCGAACGAGCGCGAGTTCTTCACCATCAGGATCGACACGCGGTCGGACATCTCGCGCAATTCGAGCGGGCTGCGTAGCGGGCGCGGCGTGTAGTGCGGCGCCCAGGCGCGCGGCGCGAAGATCCCCTGCCCTGGCCGCATCACCGGCGTTTTGTAGACCTGCGTCGTCTCGCCGAGCATCTCGGACACGAAATCCGACGTCTCCAGATCGTTGATCTGGATGAACAGCTTGATCTGCGAACCGGACACGGTGGTGATGCGCGTGTTGCGGCCATAGAGCTCATCGAGCTGGGAGATGTCCTGCATCACGATCGCCATGCGGAAGCCATAGCCGGCGCTGATGGTAATCTTGGAAATCAGCGAGTCCATGCGCCCGACATGGTAGAATTCATCGAGCATGAGCAGCACCTGGTGCGGCTCATCCTCGCCCGGGATCCTCACCATCATCAGATCATGGATCTGCTGGAACAGGATGCGGATCAGCGGACGGAAGATGGCGAGCTCGGCGATGGTGCAGCCGATGAAGATGGTCATCGGCTGGCGGCGCAGCTCGCGAATGTCGAAGTCGGACGTCTCGGTCGCCGCCGAGATCAAGCCGTTGTTCCAGAGCGACATGGCCATGTTGACGTTGAACACGGCGCTGTTGCGGGTCTCCGGCTCGAGCGCGATGTACTGGTTGAAATTGTCGATCACCCAGGTCGGCAGATGCTGCCGCTCGGTCTTCACGATCGCCCGCAGCACCGACGAGATGTCCCGTCCCGTGGTCGTCATCCGGGCGACCGTGCGCATGTGCTGCGCCCCGGTGATCAGCGGCGACGAGAGCACATACCCGATCAGGGCGGATAGCAGCAGTCGCCCCGCCCCGGCCCAGGTGTCATCCGCTTTCTCGGGGATCACGAAGGAAGCGACGACCAGGCAATCGGTCGCCATGCGCTCGTCGCGGCGCACGAAGTCGAGCGGGTTGTAACGGTGCGTGTCATTGGAGCCCGGCGAGAACATGAAGACCTTGTTGCCCATGGCCTTGCGGTGGTTCGCCAGCGCGTCGAAATTCTCCCGCTTCGGATCGAAGAACACCGCCGAACCTTGCCAGAGATAGCCGTTCGGCAGCACGAACCCGGTCCCCTTGCCCGATCGCGAGGGCCCGACCACGAGGATGTGGGCTGGCTCATCCGAACGCACCGTGACACCACCGATCGTCCCCAGCACGATGCCCTGCTTGCCGGTCAGGCCCTGCTTCGCCGCCTCCATCAACGTACCGAAGCGCGCCGCCCCAAAGGGCATCTGGCGGCGATTGATGAAGGCGAACAGCCATCCTGCCAGACCAAGGGCAATGACCACCCCCGCCGCAATGCCGGCGCGGATCAGCGCCTCGATCTGTGTCGCCGGGTAAAGAAGACGGGCATGGAAATGCTGCCAGGCGACCAGGAAGAAGCCGGCCGAGCGGTCGGCATTCTGCAGCCGCAGCAATCCCCAGCGGCTGGCGCCCTCGCCCGGAAAGCGCGCCGGGGCCCAGCGCAGCCCGACGACGATCTCATAGGCCATGCTCCAGAGCAGCCAGAAGGCAATGGCGAGCAGGATCGCAATGCCGATCCTATAAACGACGACGCGGGCCATGGCCGGCCATCCTTCCTGTCCCCCCTGCCCTCTCCGCCCGCCACTCCGCCATCCGCGAAAAATACACGGCCGAGGTGCCGCGCCAGCCGCCGACCTTGGTCTGCTGGATGACGATCGGCAGGACGGATTTGATGTAGCCAACGATCTCGTCCCGCCGCAGACCGAGCCCGGCCTGCATCACCATCAGCGCGAGCTGCTCGAACGCGCCGGCCGGACTATCGGCATGGACCGTGGTGATGCTGCCGGGATGGCCGGTGTTGATGGCCCGCAGAAACGAATAGGCCTCCGCACCGCGAATCTCGCCGAGGAAGATACGGTCCGGACGCAGGCGCATCGAAGCCTGCAGCAGCGTCTCGACGGTGACGCGGGCTTCACCCTGATCGCCCTTCGAGGCGACCAGCGGCAGATAGTTCCTCTGGATCGGGTTCACCTCGCGGGTGTCCTCGATGGTGATGATGCGTTCCTCGACTGGGACCTCCTTCAAAATCGCGTTGAGGAATGTCGTCTTGCCGGAGGAGGTGCCACCCGAGAGCAGGATCGAATAGCGGTTCACGACGGCGAGGCGGATGAAGTTCTCGATGCGGCCGGCGTCGAGATGCGCGCAGAGCTGCCGGTCGACATCCGACAATTCGCCCTCAGTGACGGTCGCGACTTTCTCGAACGAGCCGAGCCGGCGATAATCATCGAGCCGCATCTCCTTGATGACCTGCTTGCGGATCGCGAAAGCCCCGCCCGCTGTCGTCGCCGGCGGCATCACGCCTTGAAAGCGTTCGCCCGTCGGCAGCGCCGCCGACAGCAGCGGATGCTCTTCGTTGACGCTCTGGCCGGAATGACCGGCAATGCGTTCGGCGAGGTGTCGGATTGCGAGCTCGGTGAGCTCAGGAACCGGATGACACTCCATCGCGGCCTGACCGAAGCGCTCGACCCAGACCTCACCGGGGCCATTGGCGCAGATCTCGACGACCTGGTCGTCGTCGAGCCAAGGCCGAATGGGCCCGAGCGCCCTATCGAGGAAGACTGTCAGGTTTCGCGCCGGCGCGTTCACGCTTGAGCTCCCTGAGCGCCTCCTTCACCGGATCGGGGTAAAGGGAGGAGAAATCCAGGTCCCGGCGCACGAAGACGATGATCCGCGTGCCCTGGTCGAGATAGATCGTCGGCGGGATGTTGATCGAGTTCTTCAGCGCCTCCTGGGCGATATTGGTTAGCGTCTGCGAGACATTCTGCGCGGCGATCTGGCGGGCCTGGAGCGACTGGCTGTTCTGGTTGGTGCCCGTTTGGGTCGTGGTGACGAGGCCCGTGACCGGATCCGTCGTCGTGATCGTGGTGCCATTATTATTGTTGTCGTACTGGCCATAGCCGCTCAGGAATTGCGAGACGCCGCCGACGACCGACAGCATGATCGCGGAGCCGAAGCGCTCGAGGTAGTGATTGTCGACGAAGCCGGCATTGCCGGCGCGGCCGAGATCGTCGGTGCCGTTCGAGCCGAGCTGGACCGACACCCCATCCGAGCGCAGCAGCCGCGTCCACACCACGAAGACGCGGGTCTGCCCCTGCGAGATTCCGGACTTGTATTCGCCAACGAGCCGGCTTCCTGCCGGGATGAGAATGCGGCGGCCGTCGAATGACCAGACATTCTCAGCCGTGACGGCGCGCACCATGCCCGGCAGGTCGCTCTGAACGGCGGTCTCAAGAATCCCGCGGATCATCGTGCCCTGTGCGACAAGCGCATCGATCCGATCGTTCTTCACCGCCTTCGCGATCTCGACGCCGGCGCTCGTGACCGACGCCAGGAAGCGGCGGTTGGGGTCCTCGTCCTGCCCGGCAGCCGCGCGCGCCGGATCGGCGGGACTGCCAGCTGCATCGCTCGGACTGGCGTTGTCGGCAATCACCTGCGGCGCGCGGAACCGTTCCCACTTCCGCCGCTCCTCTTCCTGGCGCAGCCGCTCGAGTTCGGCCAGCCGGCGCGCTTCATCATCGTTCGGTGCCGACAGGGCGAGCGGTGGCTCGGGTGGCGGCGGCGCCGGCAGTGCCAGGGGCGGCGCGATGGGCGGTGGTGGCAAGACCGGCTCGGGCGGCACAGGCGGCGCTTGCGGGATGAGAATAGTGCCCTGGTCGGTCTGGGTCCGTGGGGTTTGCAGCGATGGCGCCGGAAACTGCGTCGTCGTGAACTCTTCCTTGTCCGGCGCGGTCATGTTCCGTGGACCGCTGCCGAGCGAGGCGTAGATCATCCATCCCGCGATCAAGACGGCGCCGAGCGGCACGCCGAATTTCACCAAATTGCCGAGGGCAGTCGAACCCCGCGCTACCGCCGTCGCAGCGGAGGCTTCCAGTTCGAGCGAGCGATAATCCTGTGGCGAGGGCATGGCGCGTCAGCCTCCTGCGCTGGCTGACGGAAAACCTACGCGCTGCGGCGCATAGGGCTCGAGCCCATTCGGCTCGTGCACATTGGTCGCACGCCGATTGAAGATGCAGGTCGATTCCGTGCCATTGCGCAGCGTCCATTGCGGGCTGACCTTGTCGACGACGACGAACGGTCCCTCGGTCCGGAAATTGACCAGGCTCTCATTGCGCTCGGCATCGACGATGTAGATCGCCGGCGTTTCACCCTCGAAGCGGAACCAGGTCTTCACGCCGTCGTCGAACACGGCGACCGGCTTGTTGGTCGACGAGCCCTTGTAGCCATAGTCGCTGTTGGCGTTGGCGATGTTGAGATCGCGCAGGTTCGGATTGGCGGCGCGCTCCTTGGCGGCCGCGAGCAGCTTCGCGCTCGCCTCGTCGTCGGGAAACCGGAACCGAACCGCGTAGATCTGGTCATTCGGCGCGCGCGTGTTCGACCGCAGCAGGAAGCTGTAGATGCGCTTGTCGGTGACGACGTTGAGGTTCGACTGCGCATTCTTGTCGATCGGCTTGACGAAGATGATGTCGCCCTTGCGATTGGGCTCGACCTTCCAGGCAAGGGAATCGCCGAGCGCCAGCGTCTCGATCTTCTCGTCCGGCTGCAGCTGGATCATCGTCGACGTGCCGTAGGTGGCGTCGATCGCCGTGACGTTGTCGCGGTTATAGACGACGTCGCGGACGCGAGCATCGACCCGTCCCGCGCGCGGGATCGCTTCCGCGAACGCATGGCCGGACGCAAGCAAGACGCAGCCTGCAAGGATCAGGCGCCGCCTCATGATCTTTGCGCTCCGGCCGTGCCGGGAGAGGGAGCCGTCTCCTGGTCGCGTCGATATTCGAGCACCTGGAAGCCGAGCGGATTGTCGAAGCGATACTCGTTGCGCATCGGTGCGGAGGTGTAGCGGAAGCGCACGAGCGAGACCCAGTTGCGCGTCGTAATGCTGGTCGCCGTTTTCTCATCGGTGGAGAACCGCACCAGCGCGGTGCGGTTGTTCGGGAACGTCACCGACTTGACCGAGACCGAGACCTCGGTGTTGGAGCTGTAGATCTTGACGGGATTTTGCGGATTGGCCGGCGAATAGATCTCCGTGAGCTCACGCGCCGCGTCGCCGGTGGCGAGCAACTGTGCCAGGTCGAAATTGTCCTTCAGCGCCCTCGGATCGTAGGTCTCGCGCGCCTTGATGTAGCGAACCACATTGAAGGTGGTGACGGCCTCGTCCTGCGTCAGCGGCCCCTCGGCCATCGGGCGTTTGACCTCGACGAAGCCCGTCGTCCTGTCGACGACCACCATATAGGGCTCGTAGGTTTTCAGCGGCACCAGCAGCGCCAATGTACCGAGTGAGGCGACGGCAACGATGGTCATGACGCCGGCGACGATCCAGGCCAGCGCTCGCGAGTTCCGGTTACGCCGTGCGACGTCATATTCCCAGGTTGCGCCCTCAGCGTAATAGCGGGGGTCGATCTTAGCCGGGACATCGACCGCTCCAGCCTCTGTCACTGGGGTATCGCTCAAGGCCGGTTCCCTCCCCCACCTTGCGCCGGCGGCGAGCCGGGATGCTTGATCTGTTCAGCGAGCCTGCGGAACTCAGGCGATTGCGCCCACGACGCCGCGCGCAGCCCGACACGCGCACGCTGGCGCGCCGCCAGCTCCTCGCGCCGCGACGTTGAGCCCGGGTTCAACGGGTTGCGAAAGGCAAGACGGGCCCTGTTTGCCGCCATGCCGAGCCGATAGCCGCTGACCGTGCCGAGCACCGCACCGATCCGCGAACTCGAGATCGGCACGCCGCCGGCAATGGCCGCGGCCACGTTGTTGATCTGGGCCAGCAGCAGCACGCCGATGATGGCCAGCAGCACGACGGGGCCAATCGTCGCCCAGCTCGCGCTCTTGGTATTTGCGACGCCGTTCAGCGTGTCGATGGTCTGCTGGATCAGCGAGACGTAGAAGGCGAGGAATGCGTAGACGAGCACCTGCACCAGAAAATACTGGATGAGCGTACCGAGCCAGCCGCTGAAGAAGCGCGAGGTGACGCCAAACAGCAGCAGGATGATGAATACCGGCGCCAATGCCAGCAGCAGCCACATGAAGAGCTTCGACAGCACGATCAGGAAGATCGCGAAGCCGATCAGCAGCGCCATCACCACATAGAAGACGGCGGCGAAGATGTAGGGCCCCCAATTGGTGAGGCCCGCATTCTGCAGGAACGCTTCGGTGGCGCTGTTGGTGGTGTCCCACATGTTCTGCAGGGCCGACTGCACGCCGTTGACCGAGGTCAGGTTCTGCGCCGTGCCGGTGTTGTTGGCGGTGGTCACGGCGCTGAGCAGCGCGTTGCCGATCGCCGACGGCCCGTCATTCATGAACCGGTACGCCAGCGTCTGAAAATCGTTCCAACTGGTTGCGAGCGCATAGATCAGGAAGGCGCGAAGCAGCCTGAAGGCGTGGTCGGCCGGGCCGCCGGTTGCCGTGCCCTGCCAGATGCCGACGCCCCAGAAGATCACATAAAGCGTCAGGAGCAGCCCGGCGACGCTCGTCGCTCCGCCCGATGTCAGCGCGTTCGACAGCGCCTGGTAGGCGGTCGAGACGTAGTTCTGGCCGATCTGGTCGACCGATTGCAGCAGCGAGGTGATGCTGAACGTCGCCATCGCGCCCTCAGATCGGTTTCATCGGGCCGCAGGCGTCAAGCGACTCGAACGGCTGAGGTGATGGCGTCGGCGTAGACGCCGCGTAGCCGAGCGGCGCGCCGCCTTCGTCCGGCGAACACGGCGCCTTGAGTGGCTTGTAGGCACAGCCCGCGAGGGCAAGCGCGAGACCGCAAAGGGCGGCGAGTGCTGCCGAGGTGCGGATCATTTCTTCGGCTCGGCGGGCGAGGTGAAGGTCATGGCGCGCGCCAGGCCTTCGGTATCCGGCTTGCTCTCCGTCTGCGCAGCGGGTGCCGGTGGCGCGGGCATGCGGATGATGATCACGCTGGCGGCGACGATGAGGATGATCGCAGCGGCGACGGCGATGGTGATCTTGTTCAAGCGTCCTCCAAAGTCACTGCTGGGTGAATTTCATGGCGCGCGCGACGGCGGACTCCGCCGCGATGCGATCGAGATTCGCCTGGTTGGCAGCGGCCGCCGCATTGTTCACGACGCCGTTGAGCTCATTGATGGTCTGTCCGGTCTGGATCTGCACCTGCGTGTTCTGGTCGACGCTGCCCTTCAGGTCCTGGGCCTGGCCGATCTGCTGGCCGCCCTGGGTAAATGCGGAGGAGCGCTGCTGGACGGCTCCCTGCGTCGAGTCGATCAGGCCGGACAGGGTCGCCGCGACATTGACGGAGTTCTTGTAGGCGGTGTCGACCGGGTGCGTCTGGCCGCCGGTCATCCCGGTGATGGTCTGGACGAGCTGCAGGCCGTTGATCAGCGTCGAGACGATGTTCTGCGATCCCGAGCCCAAGCCTGCGAAGGACAACGAGCCGCCCGAAATCACCGAGCCCAGTGACGGGGCCTGCGCCATGGAGAAACCACCACCCAGGGCCATCTGCGCCAGGCTGCCCTGCGCCTGTGAGGTGCGATCCCCGGTCACCGCGGCAAGCGTCTTCTGCGTGAATTGCAGGATCTGCTGGTCGGCGTCGAGGATCTGCCGGGTGCTGGTCGCGATCTCCTGTGCTTTCGTTAGATTCGCATTGTCGATCACCGGCACCTGCGCGCGCGCTGCGGACGTGGCAATGACCAGGCCCACGGCGAGACCGAGCGCCAGTTTCAGAACAGATCGCATGGCAGCCTCCTATTGGCCGTTGGCTTGAATGCTCTCGATCGCGGCGGCGACGTCAGCGCCGGACAAGGGCGGCTGGGCGGAGGGCGCGGTCGCGGCAGTCCGCGCCTCGTCCTGAGCCGCCGAGAGGTAGAACAGGACGTTGCCGTCGCTATCCATGTGGCGGGCCGCGACGCATCCTGGGTCCACGGGCGATCCCGGCGGCGTGGTCGAGCATGACCCCGCCGTGCGGCAGGGATCGGCCACGGTCCCCGATCCGACCATGCCGACCGTGCAGGCCGGCATGGTCGGGGTGCCGGACGACGACGTTGTCGCCGAGCGCATCCCAATGGTGGCGCGGCTGATGTCGCTGTTCTGCGCCAGATTGAGCGCGTTCAGGGCCGTCACCCAGATATTCGCCGAGCCCATCACGCCGTTCCAGGCGAGGTTGTTCTGCAGACGCGCGGCACTGTTCATATCGATGGCCGCCATCACCGTCGTCGCGGTGCCAACCTGCGAACCGGCGTTGCGAAACGCAGATTGTGCGGCGCCGAGTGTCGAGCGGCTGGCATCGAGGCCGGCGACGACGTCGCCCGTCGACTTGAACAAGGTCTGGCTGTTGAGCGCGGCGCCGCGGGCCTCCGCGGTCGGGACCGCCGGCATTTCCGGTGCATAGACCTGGATGGTGCGGCTGCCGGCGCCCGATTGCGGCTGCACCGTCGGATCGGTGACGCTGGCCTTCTTGCCCGTCGTGACGGCGCATTTCACGCCCTGATTGGCGTTCTGCCGTTGCGTGGAGATCGGTACCAGTTTGATGGTCGCGCCTGCGGTCTCCGAATGCTGCGTTAGCTGCGCGGCGTCGGTGGTCGGGATGGCGGCAAAGGCCGCGCCTGCGCCGATCCACGACCAGGCAATCACCGTCAGCGCGAGCCGCTTCATGCCTCAGCCCTTCCCATGAATATCGGCAGCCAGACGGCTGGATCGTCACCGACGCGGGCCCGCAGCGCGTCGAGCTCGGCCACGGTCTCGGTGCGGCCCGACAGCACCTTGATGATGTCCGGCATGCCGGCGAGATTGAGTTTGGCGATGACGCTGTCGCGGCCGTGCTTGATCAGGAAGGAACGGCTCTCCGGCACCGTGCTGCGGATCCAGGTCACTTCGCGCTCCGAGAGCCGGAAGGCGCGGGTGTAGCTTTCGTCATCCGCCTTCGGATTCGGGAAGAAGACATTGGTCGCGGTCTGCTCGATCAGCGTGCTCGCCGAGTTGGAGCGCACGATGTCGGCGGCCGATTGCGTCCCGAAGCCGATGATGCCGTTCTGCTTGCGGATCGTCTTCAGCTTGTCCTTGATGAAGAAGGCGAAGACCGGGTCGTCGAGCAGCCGCCAGCCCTCGTCGAGGAAGATCATCACCGGATCGCCCGTCAACAGCTCCTCGGTGCGGTGGAAGATGTACATCAGCGCCGCGGTGCGGATGACGGGATCGTCCAGCACCCGTGTCATGTCGAACCCGAAGATGCTCGAGACCGAGAACTGATCGGCCTCATTATTGAACAGCCAACCGCGCTGGTCCGGCCGCATCCAGCTCTCCAACCGAGCGAGGAGATCGCCCTCGCCGGCCCGGATGCGCCCGCGCAACAGCGTCGAGAAGGCCTTTAGCGTCCGCCCGTCCGGCCCGGCGCTCAGCGCTGAAGCGATGGCGTTGCGGATGACCTGCTCCTCGGAGGCGCTGAGCTCGCCGCCATGGCCTGGCCGCAACATGAAGCCGAGGAGCTGGAACAGGAATTCGCGGTTCGGCGCTGTGTCGGGCAGGGACAGCGGATTGAACCCCGTCGGCTCGCCTGGGACCAGAACCTCATATTGGCCACCCATGGCGCGGATGAAGATCTCGGCGCCGCGATCCTTGTCGACGAACAGCAGCTTCGGTCGCGGCGTGACGCGCTGCGACTGCGCCGAGATGAAGGACAGGAAGACCGTCTTGCCGCTGCCCGAGGGCCCGACGACGGTGAAGTTGCCGAGGTCGCGAACATGGTGATTGTAGTAATAGGCAGTCTGCGAAGTGGTTTCGAACACCGAGATCGCCGGACCCCAATGGTTCCCGTCCAACCGCCCACTCGGGTAATTATGCAATGACGTGAAGCCGGCGAAGTTCTTTGAGGAGATCACCGACTTGCGCGCGATGTAGGGGAAATTCCCAGGCAGCTGGGCCCAGAAGGCCGGCTCGCAATTGAGATCCTCGCGCGTCCAGATCACCGAGCGATCGGTCAGCGCCGCGCCGACCGCGGTCACGGTGGCGGCAACCTCGGCAACCGTGCGACCGAGGCACATCACCGACATGTGGTGCTCACCGTAGATCGCCTCGGACGCAAGGAGTTCGTCACGCGCTTCGTCAAGATGCTCGGCGATGATGGAGCCGGCCTCGTCCGACATGTCGACCTGCCGGGCGACGCGGTCGATCTGCTTGGCCGCCTCGGGGCGGTCGACGATGGCGAAACTCTGCGTCGCGATGAACTCGTGCGGGACACGCAACAGATTGTCGAAGGAGCCCGGTCCGGTCTGCGCCGGATACTCGCGGATCGACACCATGGCGCCGAAGCGGGTGTCCTCGGGCCCGGCGCCACGGATTTCGATGGCGTTCTTGCCGAAGAAGATCCGCTTCATCGACAGCGCATCGGCGAGCGCCATGCGTGGCAAATGCATTGGGCGGGGGATGCCACCATTGACGAGCTGAACGAGGAATTCCAGCGGTTCCGAGTGCCAGACCCCATCCCGGCGTACGACGCCGAGCTGGCGCGCTCCATAGGCGGCGAGATTCTCGCGCACCGCGGTCGAGGCGTCGTGCAACTCGCTCAAGGCCGTCTGCGACGCCACGGATTCGCCGGCGGCGTCCTTGCGTCCAAGCAGCTTCGTCAGCATCGCGTCGAACGTGCCGGCCTGGCCCTGCAGCGGCCGACGCACGATGGTCAGATAGAGATCATTGACGAACATCCGCCGCTGCGACAGCGCCGCGTCATAGCGCTCGTCGATCTCGCGGCACAGCGCATTGTCGAAGCTCGACGCGATCCGCGGCTGCACCTCGCGGCGGATGATATGGCTGACGAGCGCGAAGCGGGAATTGGCCAGCGTGCGGACGAGGTCGTTGCGCGCCAACAGGCGGGAGTTGATCTCGCTAATGTCGGCGGTCTCGAAGGAATAGCCCTCGCATTTCAGGATCGTCATCACCAGACCGTCGCGGGTCTTGATGACGTGATCGTCGACATGGCGGGTATAGGGGATGTGGCTGGCCACCGGACGCTCGCGGCGCGACACCGCACCGTAGGTCAGTTCATCGAGGAGTGCCTTTGCCACCATCTCCTCGCCTCACGCGCGATAGCTGTCGGCGGCCCAGAAGGCGCGCGAGCGGGGTGGGCATCTTGTCGATTTGACGAACAGGATTTCGAAGATGCGATCATCGCGCAGCGTCAATATGTAGCCGAACAGATGCAGCGGGATTGCGACCAGCAGCAGGAACAAATTGTGGGAGATCAGAAAGCAGACCGACGAGACCACGCCGTTGAACATGAAATACATGTACGGCACGCCCATCAGCGTCGGCGCGCGTGTGAGTGCTTTGACCAGCGGGCTGATATGCGGCTCTTCGAGGTGCTGGCTGTTCATTGACCGACCGCCGACTGGAAGAATTGAACGATCTGCGCCGAACCGAACACCAGCACGATGCCGAAGATCACACTGCCGGCGATGCCCCAGGTCAGCCGGCCCGACCAGGCGAAGAAGCCGCAGGCGATGACGGCAAGCGTCGCCAGCGCGGTGGCGATCGGGCCGGTCAGCGCCTGCACGAGGGTGGTCAGCGTCGACTGCACCGGCTGCAGTGTGCCGCCCGACTGTGCGGCGGCGCCGGCGGTCATCAGGAGCAACATGGCTCCGGTGAGGTAAGGAACGCGTCTCGACGGCTGCTTCATCTACGGTCTCCTCAGTCGACATGCATCACGAAGCCGTCGCTCCATTGTGTCTTGGCGCGTGGCTTCGCAGGCTCCGAGGCTGCCGCTGGTGAAGCGCCGCCGGAGAGAGGTTGGATGATGTCGGCAGCGGCCGACGCGACCCGCGCGGCGCCGACTGTCGCGGCCGCGGCGGGGTCTGGCCATGTATAGAAGTCGTTCATGACGTCGGCGACGAAACGCACGGTCTCGGGATAAGGCGGAACACCGCGGCTTTTTTGCACGGCGGCCTCACCGGCGTTGTAGGCGGCGAGAATGAAGAACGGATTCCGGTAGCGCTCGTGCAGCGCGCGCAGAAAGCGGACGCCGCCGCGTACATTGCCTACCGGGTCGCACAGATCGACATCGAAACGCTGCGCCGTCTCGGGCATCAACTGCATCAGGCCATACGCGCCCTTTTCCGATAGCGCCGTCGACAGATAGCGGCTCTCGATCTTGGCGACCGACAAGACGAAGTCCGGATAGAACTTCTCCTCTGTGGCGATCCTCACGATCAGCGCCCTCGCGGCATCGGATGCGAGGTCCGTGGCGGGCGCACAGGGAGATGCCGCGCCCTTCTGACCCTGGAGTATCTCGACCGGTTGCGCCGGCGCTTCGATCGGGACGACGCGGCCGGAACTGTCGACGGTGGCGAGCGTCGTAGGCGCTCCGCTCTGCGCGCTGGCCCCTGCCATCCCGGTCGTCAGGAGCGTTCCGATCGTCAAGCCGCGAATCCACATGCCCTGCCCTCAAATCAATTCGCCATGGACAATATATTGAATGTTGATACGATGGCAACACGACTGGCGACGGGTTTTCCTAGAGGACCGAAAAGGAGGGCGGATGAAGCGGCCTCAGTGGTTGGCGATGGCGATAATCGTCACCGGCGGCGCGCTTGGGCCCGGCGGAGCCGGGGCGCAGGATGCCTCATTTGGCTGCAAGGTACTCCTTTGCGCCGCTGCCACGGCGCCCAGCTGGTCGGGCATCCCCTATTGCGTGCCGGTCATGCAGCAGCTCTTCCGGTCGCTCGCGCGCGGCGGGTCCTGGCCGACCTGCCCGGAAGGCAATGCCGGGCGCCTTGGCTTTGAGCCCTATTTCGCCTGCCCGACCGGCACGACGCCCATGCAACGAACCGGCGGCGATACCGACGCGCTCGTGCCGGCGCCGAACGGTGATCTTTGCGCCGACACCTCCAAACCGCGGCGCGATTGCCATAGTGGTGACGATGGATCGTGTGAGACCACCTATCCCACGACACCACGGCAGGCTCGCACCGAGCCCAATTATGTCGACATCTCCACGGCGAACGGCGCGCAGCGCTTTTATTTCTCGCTGAGGGGATACTGAGATGCGCCGCGTCCGCGTCGCGCTCCTCGTGCTGGCGGCCGCGGTATCGCCCGTGGCGGCGCAGTCCGCCGCGCCGGGCTGGTTTGCCGTCCCAGGCAACGCTGTCTACCAGACCGGCGACAGCTGGACGGACGGCGGCGTGATCTATCGCCTTTATGGGGTTCAGTCCTGCCTGCGCGGCACCATCGTCACCAATGCGCATGGCGTGAAGCGTGACTGCGGCGAGGCCTCGCTCGCGATGCTGATCGCGCTGACGCGGGACCTGAAGCCACAATGCTACCAGGCGGCTGCCCTGCCGGAGGCGCGCACGGTCTTCGTGTTCTGCATCGCGCAACCATTGAGCGGAGCAGGCGCCGGCTCACGGATCGATCTCGGCACCGCGCTGATTTCGACCGGCTACGGCTTCGCGGCGCTGACACCCGACGGCAAGCCGGTCCACCCGCCCTACTTCGTCGCGCAGCTCGTGGCGCAACGCGGACACGCCGGGCTGTGGGCCTTCGCCGACCTGCCCGAACCGAACGCCATCATCCTGCGCGCGCTCCGGGCGGATCGATCGGCTACGACGCCGTCGCAGCCAACAGCCTCGAGCGCCCCGGACACGCCAGGGATCGCGCCGCCATGACCAACGCCACCACCAGCCGAGGGAGCCTTGCCCATGAGAACCACCAACCTGTTCATCCTTCGCGGCCATGTCGGACAGGCACCGAAGGCCTTTGGCAAGACCGCCAAGGTCAATGTCGCGACCGATCGCGTCTGGACCGACAGCAAGGGCGAGCGAAAGGAAGAGACCGACTGGGTGACGATCAGCCTGCTGAACGAAAAGGTCGCCCAATGGGCGCTGACCCATGTCGTCAAAGGCGACGCCGTCTACGCGGAGTGCCGCATCGCCGACGGCTCATATAAGGATAAGGCCGGTGAGACAGTCTACACCACCGACGTCATCGCCAATGCCTTCCACAAGCTCGACCTGGGCAACCGTGATGACGCGGGGGCGTAACCGCGGCGCCAGAACGGGGACCATCGTCATGGTCGCCACGCTTGCCGCGACCACATTGGCCGGCGCGCAATCGCCGGAAAGATCCGGCCTTTACTCGCCAGGTAGCGCGCTGCAATCGCCACCGCTGCGCGTCGAGGTTCTCGACGGGACGCGCTTTCGCGATATCGAGACGCAGGCTGTCTATTGGCTCTACGGCATCGACACCTGTGCGCCAGGGCAAGCCGCTCATCTCGGCCGTCAGCCCTGGCCGTGCGGCACCGTGGCGGCGGCTTGGCTGGTCTCGGCAACGCTCAACAAATGGGTTGCCTGCAACATTCTTCGCGATGAGCAGGGCGAGCACCTCGCGCGCTGCGCCTCGGCGGATCACGCCGATATCGGCGCCGACATGATCCGCGACGGCATTGCGATGACCCTGCCGCCAAGCGAGCAGGATTCCGCGATCCGCGCCTATGTGTCGGCCGAGAGGGACGCGCGCAAAGCCTATCGGGGTATCTGGGCCAGCACGTTCCAGATGCCCTGGGAGTACCGGACCAGCGATCGGCGGCGTGCGATCGCGAAGACAGGCGCCGAGGCTGCTCCATGAACATCACGGTGTATCTCGCGCCCGGGCTTCTGGCGCTCGCCCTGGCGGCTTGCGCCGCCCCGACGTCGCCGGTTGTCGAGGCGTTGCCTCTGCCATCGCGCGACACGCTCTACGAGCCAGACCGCGTTCAGCCCGGGCGCCTCGAATACGCTCCCGATCGGACGACGTTCGCCCCGATCCTGACCGAACGCTTCTCCTATCCGACGCAGGCCCAGGCCAACGACGCCTATCGCCGGCTGCTTGGCGACGACCCGATCCCGCCGTCGCGCGCGACCTCTGTCTGGCTCTTCGGCTGCAAGCCCGGAGCGCTCGATGCCCAGACCGCGCGCGTCAGCCGCTACCGGGGACCCGTCGTGCATTGCGCCACAGATTTTCTCGATGCCGGGGGCAGACGTCTCAGGCGCGAGACCGCGAACTTCTATCATTACCGCTCTGTCTGGAACATGCAGCCGGTCGATCCGCCGCGAACCCTTGTCCCCTGGCGCGGCGGTGAGCGCTCGCCGAAAGACGCGTGGCGCTGGGTCCCGGGCCGCGATCGATACGAATAGCGCGGCGGGGGCTTTCCACGGGTGCGACATTGGTTCATTATACTAGATGTTGTTGAAGGAATGCGCACCTGCTTTCCACGGCATATCGCGCGACGAATGCCAGCGATCGCCGCTGCATGGATGTCTCTTGTGATCCCGGCACTCGTTCATGCTCAGGCGCTCACCACAGATCCAGGAGCGTGGCGTCCGATGTCCTATGCCGATCTCCAGCACGCGACGGCGGACACCGCCACCTATGCCGACATCTGGAAGGACGCCATCGAGGACAACAACCGCGCCTATCTCGCGCGCGGCGACACGCGCTACGCAAGCGCCAACGCCCCGGCGACCGAGGCGCATTTCGTTATCTGGAGCTCCAGGAAGTCAGTCGTGCTCAGCATCCTGAACACCGCGACCGGCTGCACGCTGAAAGAGGTCCAGGCGTCGGCGCGTGCCACGATAAAACTCTGTCCGCTGCGGATCGCCATCTATGAAGGCATTCAGGTTCGCACCCTCGACGGGGGAAGCGCCTGCTTCCTCGAGCTCGCGCCGGCCGCGGCGGGCGCACCCGTGGACCCCGCCCGAACCGTCGCCTACGCTGCCTATGATGTCGCGACGAAGACCGTGAAGACTGGCCTGGTCATCGACCATCAGGCCGTCGACGGCTGCTCGAACAACATCCCGCTGGGCGCGCCATGATCAAACGGCTGCGCGCCCGCCATCATCCCATGTCCGCTGACGGCGCGGTCAAGGCGACCCCTTGCGGGGCGCGGCTTGCGCCGCGGCCCGGACCGCCCCTGCGGCCATGCCATGCTGGCCGGCCATCTCAGCATCAGGAGGCTTCGATGCGTTCCTTTCTCGTCATCGCACTTGTCGGGCTTACCACCCTCTCAACGGCCGCCGTTGCGCAGGACCAGGGCTCCGGGGCCTGGCAGCCGATGACGTTCCACAATTTCCAGACGCCATCGAAAACCGACACCCTGCAGACGCTCGTCTGGCCGGACGTGATCCGCGAAGCGAATGCCTACGTCACCACCGAGCTCAAGCGACCGCTCAATGGCAAGAATGCCCTGGTGACGGCCCTGTCCTCGACCTATCGCGACGGGTCCCGCACGATCATTGTCAGCACCGCGCTCTCGCGCGATTGCGACAGCGGCGCGAACGACGCCGGCGCCGAGATCGAGCCATCGACCTGCCCGCTGCGCATCGTCACCATCGAGGACGGCAAGGTTCTCGCCATCAAGACGGCAACGGGCTGCTACGCGGATCACGCCGATCCGGACATCCCGGCGAAGAACCGCAATGACAATTCCTACACGCGCTTCGATCCGGCAGCCGGCACCATCGCCTTCCGGACCAATGTCGGCGGTCGCGACGTGCCCGGCTGCGCGCGGACCTATTCGATCAGGTGATTCCCTGCACCAGGAGGCGACCATGGGTAGACAGCTTGCCAGATTGATCACGACGCTCGCATTCGTTCCGATGTTGCTCGCGGCGGTGACAGGCCATGCGCTGGCGCAGAAAGGCCAATATTGCGAGCGCACCAATTATTCAGCCCAGGAGATCACCGACGCGGTGAGAAACTCCTCCCTGCGCGACGATCTCAAGGGGACGTCATGCTCGCTGGGTGGTCTCGGGCGTTTCGAATCCGGCGGCAACAAGGGCGTCTACAATGGCAGTTGCTGCACCGGAATCTTCCAGCTCAACAACGCCAATGTCCAGAAATATGCCGGCACGGATCGCGCCGGATACGGGTGCATGTCGCTGCAGGATCAGGTCGATGCCTGGGCCAGGCTGACGAATGCGGGCTACAACGCGCCGGCCGTGAAACAGCTGGCCTCGATGTCGACCTTCGACGGCCAGAAGGTGGACGCCAGTTTCATCGCGGCGTGTATCCAGCTTGGCACCGGCAACTGCCAGAAGATGGTAAATTCCGGGTCATGCTCAGGCTTCTCCGACATCAACGGGACGACGATCTGCGGTATGGCAAGCAACGCCCGCGCCATGGCTGATCCCAACTGCAAGGATGGACAGGCTGTCTGCGGACCGTCGGGACCTGGAGACTTCCCGACGTTGACGGGCTTCGCCGCCAACCCACCGACGGCAACCACCGCATCGATCATCGTCGCGCCGACCGACGTTTGATCGTCCGACTGGCTCAGTTCAGGTCGGGCGGATCCGGCAGAATATTTTTCCGGAATGCCGCGAGCTGCTCTTCAGTCGCGTCACACAGATCACCGCCACGATAGTGTGCGTAAACCAATGCCCAAAACACCACCTCGTCCGCCCTGCCGGCAAAGAGGGCCTTCTGCAACGTCCGTCCGATCAGCGCGACGGCGCGGGGCGGCTCGTAGCGAGAATGCAGTTCACTCGCGATGAGCTTCGTATCGGCGGTTCGGATCACGGCGCACCTCCTGATCTAAGAGAGTTGGGTTATGCCGCCGAAGGCAGTGATCCGGGGTCAGGGAGAACCGAGCCTTCGCAATGCCGCGCCTGCTGGATCGTCGTGAGGGTTTCCCGGTTGAATGACATGCGCAGCGCCACGACCTCGTCGCGGCCGATGCGCTTGGGAAAGCCGAGAGGGCGCACGAAGAACCGCAGCTGCATCGCGATCACCATCAGCCGCCAATCGATTGCCACGGTGACGGTATCCACGCGATGCGCCATGCCCCATTCGACCACGCCTTGCGCCAGCTCGAGGAATGGTCCGTTTGCGCTGGGGCGGAGCTCGCGATGACGGGGTGCCACGCAAAAGCGTGTCCATTCGAAGACGCGTGGCCCCCGCGGCGGCTTGCTCCGGCAAAGATCGGTCAGGACGTCGCTCAGCAAATGCGGGCGTGTCGTCGGAAGCAGTCTTTGGTAACCGACGATCTCATCGTCACGCAGGCAGACCTGATGAATCGCATGCGCGTCGTCGAAGCGGTCCCGTTCGAGCCCGTCCGGTTGGCGCAGGTCGCTCCAGCCTTTCTCTTCGACGAAGATGGCATGCCGGAAGCGGAAGACGCGCTCCATCAGATCGCCATGCTGCGCGATCTCGGAGCCAGGGATGAGCAAAAGCATGAGAAATTCCTCGGCTTGTTGGGTAACGAGCCGAGGAGTTCATGAATCAAGCGCGGCGGGTATGGTTAGAAATCACCATTGCGCACTGGCGCCGCGATCATTCGTGACGGCTATCGGGCAATCGAGTCGTGCCGTTCCCACCGTGGAGTGCGGGCGCGATCCGAAGCTGATAGCCGCGCCGAAGCTTGCGATCCAGCCACGTTCCAAGCGCCATGCGCGCATCTTCGCGCTGCGCGTAGAGTTCAGTGCGGCGTTGCCCAAAGCTCCCGATCCGCCCCCATTCGCGCACCATCGCCGTCTCCCCGAATAACGTCGGCTCGATCGACAGCACATAGTAACGCGCCATGTTCTGCGACGCGTCGATACGGTCGAGCACGAGAACCTGAAGCATTGATGGCGAGGGCCGATGATCGTCTAGCATGATGCACAGTCCCACGCGCGTGCGCGCATGGTCCAACGCAATGATTGAATCAGTTGCCCGTGATCGATTCGTTTTGGTGATGACGGTCGGCTCGGATCAGCCGACGTGACGGCCAGCAGGCTGCGGAGGCAGGGTACGGCCCGCTTCTGACAGAGTTCTGCGACCCCGGCACCCGGGGCTTCCACGGTGAGCCACCCCGCTCTCAATCAGCGCAATTCCTTGGTCTCGGCCATGGCCTTCTGCGATCAACCCGCCAGGGGTCCGCTATGCGCGCATGCGGCCTCTGCGGCTTCGCCTGCGAGGTGATCGCGGCCGTAATCCGGACGCTTCGGGCGCCTGTCGAGCGGGGATGGTCCCCGCCGCAAGACGGGAGCTGATACGATGTCGCAGAACCTCACCCTTGCTCAAGACCACGCCTGGAACCTCGCCAAGACCCTGATGGTCTGCATCACGCTCTTCGAGTCCGACGGCGGCTATGGCGTTCTCCCCTCGGACGAATTCGACGGCGACCCTGCCTCGGTCATTCACGAATATGATCCCTATGCGCGATGAGGCGCTCTCGACGCGGGGCCCCGGCGGGGTCCCCGCGGTCAGGGAATCTCGCTATCCGGTGGCAGCTCCGCCAATCCCTTGATCGCCTCTTTCAGGCGATGGCTACGATACGCGCTGTCGGCAAACCAGAGCTCGATCTCGGCAGGGTCGAGCGTATCGGCATAAGCCGATGTCGGCACTGGACATCCGGACTCCCGGATGGCGCGTATGTTGTGCTGGTAGCGCCGGATCCGCTCCTCCATCGGCAGCTCGGGTCCATGCTTCAGCAATTTGTCCTTCGGCCAGGTCGGCATGGCAGAGCTCCAAACATCCACTCCAGTCAGCGCAACTCGTCGGCCATCTCCGGATGGCGATCGAGCAGCTTGATCAGCTGGCTGGTCGGGCCGCTCGGCTCGACCAGCCCGCGCTCGTATTTGTCGAAGGCGTTCTCGCCGACCTTGAGCAACGCGCCAGCGTCACGCTGGGAGAGGTTCAGCTTGGTGCGCACACGCCGGATCGTCGCCGGCGACGGCGTGCCGTCAACCTGTTCCTTCAGCGTCCGCAGCGCCACGTCAACCACCGCCATGTCCTTGCCGACATGGATGCCGTCGCCCTCGCCGGCCGGATAATAGCCGGGCAGCTCGACCATGAGGCTCACGCCCTTATAGGCCACCACGAACGGCCGCACGCTGCGCGTCAGGATCTCGCCAGTTTCCGGCGCCGTCATGGTGTCGGGAAGCACCGTCTCTTTCATCGCCATGGTCATTTCTCCTTGAACGACATGACCGTGAACTCGGTGATGACGTCCGCCTGGAACTTCACATAGAGCGTCAATCCCCGCGCCGGCACATGATAGACGTCCTGCCAGACGCGATGATCGGCGAACGTTGTCATCGACTTGAAGAACATGCGCCGCTCGATGCCGATAATCGTCTCGACGATGCCACCACGATCGAATCCGAGCGCCGTCGCATCCCGCAGCGCCGATGTCGTCATCGCCAAGCGGTCGACCGACCCCAGTGCCAGTTTGATGGCCTCGAGATCATAGGTCGGCCGCCGCTTCTCCATGGTCGAAATATGCCACCATAAAGGTGGCAGTTCAAGGGCGCGTCCGATGGGGGTCGGACCCCGCTCTATGCCGCCGGCTGCACCGTCTCCACGCAGCCCCGTCCCGGGTCTGCGCCTGCGGTAACGATCGGTCGCGCGGCAGAGGCCAAGCCGCGGATCGCCGGGAAAGGATGGGCGCGGGAGGCAGGCCCTCCAGGAGAGCGAGAGGGTGGCCGGTCCGGCCGTGACGGGTCGAGGGACCAGCGAGAGTGGCTCGCGGCCGGCCCGTCGCGGAGACCCGCCATGGACCATGCAGCCACCCGCCGGCGCCCTGCCCCGAACCGGGCGTCACTCTACCAGGACATCACCGACCGCATCATCGCCGAATTGGAGGCCGGCCGCGTCCCCTGGGTCCAGCCCTGGTCCGCCGCCGCCGCCCCGCTGGCCATGCCGCGAAACGCCACGACGGGGCGAAAATACTCCGGTATCAACATCCTCATTCTCTGGCACACCGTCATCGAGCACGGCTTCAGCACCCAGCACTGGCTCACCTTCCGCCAGGCGCTCGGGCTCGGCGGCAGCGTGCGCAAGGGCGAGCATGGCACCACCGTCGTCTATGCCAGCCGCTTCACGCCGGGCGAGGACAATGCGCGCGACAGCCGGGACCGTGACGGGCGCGGCGGCATCCCCTTCCTGAAGCGCTTCACCGTCTTCAACGCCGACCAGTGCGACGGTCTCCCCGACACGCTGACGGCGCCGGTGCCCGCTGTTCCCGACGCCGTCGTGCCGCCGGCGATCGACGCCCTCATCAAGGCCAGCGGCGCCGATTTTCGTCTCGGCGGCGACCAGGCCTTTTACGACACCCGGCACGACTACATCCAAGTGCCACGTCCCGGCGCCTTCCACATCCCGATCAATTTCGCCCGCACCGCCGCCCATGAGCTGTCGCATTGGACGGGGGCACGGACGCGTCTCGGACGCGACCAGAGCGGGCAATTCGGCTCTAAGCCCTACTTCGTCGAGGAATGCGTGGCCGAGCTCTCGGCCGCCTTCGTCTGCGCGTCGATCGGCATCGTCCCGACCGTGCGCCATGCCGACTATCTCGGCGCCTGGTTGGACGTCGTTCGCGAGGACAATCGTGCCATCGTCCGCGCTGCCAGCGCCGCCTCCAAGGCAGCCGACTATCTACTGACCCTGCTTCCGGACGCTGATGGATTGGCAGACGAGGACGCGGACGGCGACAAGCAGGAGGCGGCGTGATGCGCGGCCCCCTGCCCGGACCCAAACCGACTGAGCCGTTCCGTGTCCTCAGCCTCGGCGCCGGCGTACAGTCGACCACCCTCGCCCTGATGGCCGCGCATGGTGAGCTGGGGCCCCGTCCCCACTGCGCCATCTTCGCGGACACCGGCTGGGAGCCACGCGCGGTCTACGATCATCTCGCCTGGCTCCGTTCGGAGGCGGTCCTGCCATTTCCGGTGCATGTGGTGGCGGCTGGCAATCTCCGCGACGATCTCCTGGACGGCGCCTGCGGCCTGCGGTGGGCTTCGATCCCCGCTTTCACCCGCACCGTGACGCCCGCGGGCTCCCCGATCGCCGTCTATGGCGAAGATGAGGATGGCGAAGACGTCCAGATCGGCGAGCGGGTCCTCGCGACCGATCTCGTCGACGTCGGCATGATCCGCCGCCAATGCACGTCAGAGTACAAGATCGTGCCCATCCGCAGGAAGGTCCGGGAGCTCGCAGGTCTCACCGGCCGACACTCGCCGAACCACGCTGTCGTCGAACAGTGGATCGGCATCTCGCTAGACGAAGTGGTCCGGATGAAGCCGAGCCGGGAAGCCTGGCAGGTCAATCGCTGGCCCCTGATCGAACAACGGATGGGCCGTTGGGATTGCCTGCGCTGGCTCGATCGGCACGGATATCCTCGACCGCCGAAGAGCAGCTGCATCGGGTGTCCGTTCCACAGCGACGCCATGTGGCGCGCTCTTCGCGACCACGACGCGGAAGGGTGGCGTGACGCGGTCACCGTCGACCGCGCGATTCGAACAGGCATGCGGGGCATGCGCGCCGAGCTCTACCTCCATCGTTCGGCCGTTCCGCTGGAGCAGGCGGATCTGTCGACCGCCGCCGACCGCGGTCAGCAGGATCTCTTCGCGAACGAATGCGAAGGCCTGTGCGGCGTCTGAGCCGATGATCTCAACTCCGCTTCAATGCGACGAAGCTAAATCACAGCAGGCCGATAATTCTTCCGCCGGCAACGCAATAACATGGCCGGCGGGAACAAATCCAAGTTCGTCACAGAGATCACGGAACGCGATCCGACGTGATTCTTTCTCGGCTTCGGCAGCGACACAGACTTGCACACGCTCGTTCTCGCACAGATCTGAAGGGCTGCAGATTGCGCAGTTCATCCGGTGCAGCGTGCGCTCCCACGCGACCAGCGCCATCAGATAGGCGCGGTGCGCGGCGACGGCGCGCTCCTCCAGGGAACCTGGCTCGGGTGCGGCAACCTTCGCCATATTTCAGGTCTCCCACTCCCAGGGCATGTGTCTGCGGTCCGCCCCCGCAAACATGCCCTCGACCACCCATGATCGGGGAGTTGGAAAACCGAGAGTACCCGGTCCCTACGACCTTTAGCACCCGGGGGCGCCTGGACATACGTCGCAGGCTCCCCGACCGCATGGTCAAGGAATCCGGCGCCGTAACGGCCGGCGCCAAACCGGTACTCTTGGGGTTTCCACGCCCCAGGGCGGCGCGTACCGCCCCGCAGTCTTCATACCGAGTCGGGGCGCTCGGTTCCAGATCGTTGTTCGGCCGTCAACATTTCCGTCGCGGGCGCCGGCCGGGCTGCGGCCGTTCGTGCCCGAGCCGAGAGCGAGAGAGGGGCCGGGTCACTTCGTGACGGATCAGGAGGCGGGGAGAGAGGCTCCCGGCCGGTCCGCCACGGAGAACGAACATGGCACCTGCCATCCAGAAGATCGTCCTGAACGGCGCCCGGGACATCGCCTTCAACAAGCTGATCCTGTCCCAGGCGAATGTTCGCCGGATCAAGGCCGGCGTGAGCGTCGAGGAACTGGCGGAGGATATCGCCCGCCGCAAGCTGTTGCAGAGCCTGAATGTCCGCCCCGTGCTCGACGAGGAGGGAACCGAGACCGGCATGTACGAGGTTCCCGCCGGCGGCCGCCGCTATCGTGCCCTCGAACTCCTCGTGAAGCAGAAGCGCCTCGCCAAGACTGCGTTGGTGCCCTGCGTCGTCGGGGACGCCTCGTCCGGCACCTCGGCGGAGGAGGATTCGCTTGCCGAGAACGTCCAGCGCCAGGCGCTCCACCCGCTCGACCAGTTCCGCAGCTTCAAGGCCCTGATCGACAAGGGCCTTAGCGAGGAGGAGATCGCCGCACGCTTCTTCGTGCCGGTCAATGTCGTCAAGCAGCGGCTGCGGCTCACGACCGTCTCGGAAAAGCTGCTCGAGGTCTATGCGGCCGAGGATATGACGCTGGAGCAGCTCACCGCGTTCAGCGTCTCCTCGGACCATGCCCGCCAGGAGCAGGTCTGGGACAGCCTGTCCCGTTCCTACAACAAGGAGGCCTATTACATCCGCAGGCTTCTCACCGAGAGCGCGGTGCGCGTCAGCGACCGTCGCGCTCAGTTCGTCGGCCTCGACGCCTATGAAGCCGCCGGCGGCGTGGTGATGCGTGATCTCTTCACCGACGATCATGGCGGCTGGCTGCAGGATCCGGCGCTTCTCGACCGGCTGGTCGACGACAAGCTCAAGGTGGAGGCGCAGGCCATCGCGAGCGAGGGTTGGAAATGGGTCTCGGCGGCACTCGACTTCAAGTACGGCTACGCGAACGGCCTGCGCCGTCTGGTTGGCGAACCGATCGACATGTCGACGGAGGAGCTTGCGGGCTACGAGGCGCTCAAGGCCGAGTTCGATGCGCTGAACGAGCAGTATGACAGCGCCGACGAGCTTCCCGACGAGGTCGACGAGCGCTTCGGCGAGTTGGAGACGGCGATCGCCGCCTTTGAGCTTCGCCCGCTTCGCTACGATACGGCCGAGATCGCGCGCGCCGGCGTGTTCGTCAGCATCGATGAGGATGGTGCGCTCGAGATCGAGCGTGGCTTCGTCAGGCCGGACGACGAGGTAGCCCCTGACGCCGATGCCGGCTCGGAGATCGGGGGCGACAACCCCGGTGCGGGCGTTCGTGCATCTACCTCGCAGGCGGCGATCACCGTCGGCGGCGAGCCCGCAGGCGAGAGCGGTGGCGCGGAGTCGGAACCGGAGGAGGACGCCCTCCGTCCGCTTTCCGAGCGTCTGATCATCGAGCTGACGGCGCATCGCACGCTGGCCCTGCGCGAGGCGGTCGGGGCGAACTTCGACACGGCCTTCCTCGCGGTGCTGCACGTGCTCGTGCTGAACGCCTTCTACCGCTATGCGTCGGACACCTGCGTCGAGATCACCGCCAAGAGCACCGGCTTCACGGCTCAGGCACCGGGCCTGAAGGACACGCCGTCCGCCAAGGCGATCGGCGAGCGGCACGAAGAATGGCAGAAGCACCTGCCGGAGAAGTCGGCAGACCTGTGGAATGCCCTGGTCGCTTTCGACGGCGACAGCCGCCAGGCGCTCTTCGCGTACTGCGCGTCGCTCTCGGTGAACGCCGTGCATGAGCCCTGGAACCGCAACAAGGACCGGCAGGCTCACGCCGATCATCTGGCGCGCGCCGTGACGCTGGACATGGCGGCAGTCGGCTGGGTTCCCACCGTCGAGAACTATCTCGGCCGCGTGCCCAAGGTCCGGATCCTCGAGGCGGTTCGCGAGGCGAAGGGCGAGCAGTCCGCCCAGCTCATCGACCACCTGAAGAAGGCCGACATGGCGGCGGAAGCCCAGCGCCTGCTCGCCGATTCCAGCTGGCTTCCCGAGCCGCTGCGCACGCGCGAGATGTCCGACGAGGAACTCGACGCATCGGCCGGCGACGCGGGCGACGAGGACCTGCCTGAATTCCTCGCCGGTGACATCGATGCCGACGAAGGCGCGGATGGCGATCCCGACGGCGAGCTCGAACACCTCGACGCGGCCGAGTGATCCGCTGACACGCCGGGGCGGCATCGGTCGCCCCGGCACTTTCTCACCCATCATCCCGCAGACGAGCCCGGCCCCGCGCCGGGCTTCGTCGTTTCTGGAGCCTCAGCATGTCCGCGAAAGCGATCTACGACACCGCCCCGCTTGGCGCCATCATCCGGTTCTCCGACGGCCGCCCGCGGCCACCCGCGCGTTTCACCAGGAAGCTCACAGCGTGGGAGCGGTCAAACGGCATCGGCCGGCTCATCCGCAAATCGCCGCCCTTCGTCACCGGCCGGCTTGCCAGTCCCGCCACCATTACCTTGCATGAGGGCGACATCAGCAGCGCCAATGTCGTGCTCGTCATCGTCCACCGTACCTATGGTGTCGACAGCGCCTTGCAGTTCGAGGTGATCGACGTTCCCAAGCCCGATAGCTGGCGCATCGTGCGGCCCTATGGCGAAGCCGTCGAGCTTCTCCATCTCGCCAATGACCGCGCCGCGGCCGACGCCTGGCTCAGGCAGAACCGCCACCCCCAGGCCCGCATCGAGCGGGTCGACGACCTCGGCGATGCATCCGCCGACGCCGACGCATCGGGGTCTCCGGCGCGGGAGGCCGTGTGATGGACTGGTACGCCGACTGCTCCTATCACGCTGAACGTAAGCGCCGGTTCCACGCGACGGCCCGAGCGCGCCTGCGCCAGCTCGTCGCTGAATTGCGGCTTCCTGCCGGCCGCTTCGATCTCCGCTCGAACCAGGGCGGCATCGCCGTCTCGGGCGAAATCACTCTCCATGGCGAGCAGATCTATGTGCAGGTCTGCCAGCCGGCGACGCTGTTCGACGCGCTCGCGGCCGCCGGCATCACCAGTGTCGCCGTCAATTTCGACGGCTATGGCGATAGTGGGCAGATCGAGAGCATCGACGCCCTCGCGGGAGCCGAGGCCGTCTCGCTTCCGGACACCCTGGTCGAAATAGCCGGGCTTGCGTGGGGTGAGCCGGAAGCCAGGACGCAGTTGCTGTCGCTGCGGGCCGCCATCGAGGAACTCGCCTACGACTTCCTCGGCCAGACCCATGGCGGATGGCCGGACGGCGACGGCGCCTATGGCGATTTCACATTCGACGTCGAACAGCGGTCGATCAGCCTCGACTACAACGAGCGCTACAGCGCCACCGAAAACTACGTCCACGAGTTCTGAGGAGGCGACGATGGCACATCCCTATCACCACGCCCTGTCCTCGGTGAAGAAATGGGGCGGAACGGTCGAGGACTATCTCGCAATTCATAGCTGGTTCGATGCATCGAAGCAGATCACCGCGGACTTTCGCCACCGCGCCTTGCGGCACCACGCCGAGGGCATCTTCATGGCGGAGACCATTTTCGGCACCACGATCACGCTCTCGACCGGCCGTGTGATCCCGACCCGCTGGGTCGGCGAACAGCACGTTCAGGAGGATCTCGGCTTCATCCCGTCCTTCGCCGATTGGGTTCGGACCATCCGCCCGGAGCCCTGGATGGGGCGCGCGCAGCGCCTTGAACTCCAGGTCGATCCCGCCCTGGCGGCAGCGAGCACGGAGGCGGCCTGATCATGTACGGCACTTATCTTCGGCTCGACATCACCGTTCATGCGAGCTGGCAAGCCGTCGTCCGCGCCGCGTCTCGCAAGCTCGCGCGACAAGCCCGGCACGAT
This sequence comes from Roseixanthobacter pseudopolyaromaticivorans, assembly GCF_043195145.2. NCBI lineage: Bacteria > Pseudomonadati > Pseudomonadota > Alphaproteobacteria > Hyphomicrobiales > Xanthobacteraceae > Roseixanthobacter > Roseixanthobacter pseudopolyaromaticivorans. The sequence continues at coordinate 9,945 of NZ_JBAFWQ020000003.1, read as the reverse complement.
CCCGCCAAGCGTGCCCAGCGCAAGCAGTTCTATCGCGTGATGCTCGAACATCACCGCAACGCTCAGGAGCTCGTCCGCACATTCCGCCTGTGACGCGCTCGTCGTCCACCATCGCGATCCGTCGCATCCGCCGATGCGAACACGTCGTCCGTCCTTGCCGCTTCCCGGCCCTCGCGCCGGGCTTTTCATTTCAGGAGCAGACCTAATGGCTGACTATCACTCTCCCACGGTGATCCAACCGACCATCCCCAGTGCCGACATGACGGCGCTCGAGCGCTTGATCCTCGGCCACATCTTCGACACCGAGGCGGACGGAGACGGTCTGTACCTCTTCGCCGAGATCGGTCCGAGCGACAGCTTCGAGCTCCCGGTTCGAGACCTTCGGCGTGCGATCGCCGCCTCGGCCGACACCGAGAGTACCGTGAACGCCTATATCTCTGAAAGGATCGCGGCGCTCACCGATGACGACACCCATGTCGAGATCGACCTCAGCGGGATGTCGTGGGAATTCATCCTGCAGGACATCGTCCGGCGCTCGCCGACGCTCGACCATGTCACCGCCATCTCCGCCTTCACCTGCACCCGGATGCGTCCGGACGGTTTCGATGGCATGGCCGTCGTCATCACGGCTGACGCCATCCGTGGCAAATCCACCAACGACATCGTCGAGGACTTCCTTGGAGACGATGCGCATGATGCCCTCTATGCCGGCACGCATGTTCTTCTTCGTGTCCGCGAGCACGCGGTCAAGGAGCAGATTGCCGAGGCGATCGGGGCCGACCCCGATCTCACCTCGATCAACCCGGACGCGGTGACCGAGAGCGACATTCGCTCCGCCTGTCTCGATGTCGTCGCTTGCAGCGATCTGTCGGAAGAACAAGGCGCCGCCGAGTTTCGCGCGGCGGTCGCGGCCATTCGTGCCGCCGAGAGGCGCGATCAGGCGCCCGGCTGACCTCCCCTTCCCTGCTCACGCCTCCGTTTGCGCCCGGCCACTGTGCCGGGCTTTTGATTCAGGAGACCTGCCATGGCTATACCCGACCATGCACGCGCGAACTTCCAGACGCTCCTGCGGGCCGCCCGCGACGGAAACCTCGCTTTGCTGGAATGTGCTGACGCGGTGACCGGTGCGCCGCGATACGTGATCTGTGCCGTCGGTCGCGACGGCGCCGACTTCACGATGACCCCCTTTGGTCGTCTCGCCGATGCGGACCCCTACGACGCCTATCTGCCGCCTCTCGAACCGCCGGCGACATCGCCGTCGACCTGACGCGCCCGCAACAGGTCCTGTCTGGACGCCGCACTTTGCGGGTCAACGGACACGCCGTTTCCGCCCCGACCATGAGGTCGAGCGTGACCTGCAAAGCCTGGCTGCGTCCCGCCGACATGCCGTTGCAGCGCGGATCAGGAGGTGACGGCGATGTGCAAGGTTCTCAACAAGCACAAGGTCGGCGTCCCGCACGGCGCCATCTATATCGGCCGCGGGACAAAGTGGGGCAATCCATTCAGGATTGGCCCCGATGGCGATCGTGCGACCGTCATCGCGAAACATGAGCGCTGGCTGCATGACCAGCATCATCTTCTTCGAGCTCTCGACGAGCTTCGCGGTCACGATCTCGTCTGCTTCTGCGCGCCGGCAGCGTGCCATGGCGACCTCCTGCTGCGGCTCGCCAGCGCGACGCGCGAGGAGCGCATCGCCTGGTGGCGCCAGGCGGCCTAACGCCGCCGATTCATCATGTACCCATGGAGGCGTCCCCGCTGTTCCGGCGCGATCCGGCATAGTTCCGGTTACGGCATACCGTCTGTCCTGGCGGTCATCTTGCCCATGCCCCGTGTATGAGCCGTGGCCATCCCTTCCATTGCCACCTTGGTAGCGGTCTCGCCGGCTGTGTCGGTCAACCCGCGAGGGGTTCCCCTCGTCTACTCGGTGACCGCGCCGTCCAGCCCTCTCCTATGGCGTCATCGGGAATGACCCCGACCAATTTCAGAAAGACTGGATCATGAGCAGGACGACCATGCAGACGCCGCCGTACCATCCCTACGATATCGCAGTGTGGCCGGATGGGGCGTGGGCGACGCTCGGAGAGGTGTGGCGCGGCGAGTTCAGCCACCGATCCGACGACTTCGAAATTGTCCGTCTCGAAGATGTCGCGAGGCTGAAAGAGCTTGGCCTGGCTGATGACTTCGATGTTTCCTGACCCGCCGCGCGCTGGCCGCCGCCAAGTGCCGCGGCCAGGCGTGCCGACCCGAGAGTGAGAGAAAGGCCGGAACGGGGGGATCCGGCCGGGACTGAGAGAGAGCGACCGGCGGATTGCCCGTCCCAGCTCTCCCGGATCGTCCCACATGAACGGCCTTTCCCCCTCGTCTGCAGCAGGTGCCGCTGTATCTCCGGCTCCCGCCTCGTCCGCCCCATTGACTGCAGCCCAAATTCTTGCGGCCGCCGAGTTCCTTCTGCCAGAGCTCGCACGCGGGCGCCGCATCACCACCCCCATTCTCCGCAGTGCGATGGAGGCGGCCACCGGCGGCTCGGATTCGGATGGCAGGTGGCTCTGGCGCGACGCCTATGAGGCCTGCGAGGCCGCGCAGGTCCTGTTCCTGCGCAAGTATGGCCCGGCCATGCGCCGGCAGGCGGCAAAGCCCGCGGCGCTTCTCGCGATGCTCTCGCGCGTCGCGGCGCTGCTGCCGACCCAGACCCGTCGCTCCGAGGAAAGCCAGAGCTTTCAGCAGTTCTCGACGCCGATCGACCTCGGCTTCGTCGCGGCTGTTGCCGCTGGCGTCACGGACGGGGACGTCGTGCTCGAACCCTCGGCCGGCACCGGGCTCCTCGCCATTCTTGCGGAGCAGCCTGGCGTGAGCATGATGCTCAACGAGCTTGCCGCGACGCGCGCGGATCTGCTCGGGATGCTGTTTCCTTCGGTCACGGTCACGCACCACGATGCGGCCCAGATCGATGATCGGCTCGACGAGGGCAGTGGCCCCACCGTCGTCCTGATGAACCCGCCATTCTCCGTTGCCGCTCATGTCGATGGGACAGTGCGGGACGCCGCGTTCCAGCATCTCGTGTCTGCCTTCGCGAGGTTGAGGGACGGCGGCCGACTGGTCGCGATCACCGGAGCGAGCATGGCGCCGGATGCGCCACGGTGGCGCGACGGCTTCATCCGCCTCCAGGAACGTGGGCGCGTCGTGTTCTCCGCAGCCATTGACGGCCGCGTCTACGCGCCTCACGGCACGACGATCGAGACGAGGCTGACGGTCATCGACAAGGTGCCAGCCGAGGATGCGAGCGCGTTTCCGGTCTCGCCCGGTGCCGCGTCCGACGTCGGCATGCTGCTGGACTGGATCGCCGAGCGGCTGCCGAAGCGCGCGCCCATTGGGATGGCGGCGGCTCGCTCGTCCTCCCCGTCGATCGTCAGGCAGCCGCGCCAGATCCCATCGACCGCGTCGCGTCCACTTCGTTCGACCATGCTGCCGGCGCCTGACGAGCCGGTTGTCGAGCTCGCATACGAGACCGTGGATTGGGCGCCGACCGAGCGCGGCAGCCTCTCGGACGCGATCTATGAGGGCTACGCGCTGCAATCGATCCGGATTCCGGACGCGATGCCGCATCCGACCCTTCTGGTGCAATCGGCGGCAATGGCCTCGGTCGCGCCGCCCAAGCCGGCCTGTCGCCCGCGGCTCCCCGCGAAAGTGATCACCGAGGGCCTGCTCTCCGACGCGCAGCTGGAGAGCGTGATCTATGCCGGCGAGGCCCATGCGGGTCATCTCGCGGGGTCCTGGACGGTCGATGCGACCTATGACGTGGTCGCCGCGGCGCCAGACGATGCCGAGAACGCGGTTCGTTTCAGGCGCGGCTGGTTCCTCGGCGACGGGACGGGGGCCGGTAAGGGCCGCCAGGTCGCCGGCGTCCTGCTCGACAATTGGCTGCACGGCCGTCGGCGCGCCGTCTGGGTCTCGAAGTCGGACAAGCTGCTGGAAGATGCGCAGCGCGACTGGTCGGCCCTCGGCCAGGAACGTCTCCTGGTCACGCCACTGTCGCGGTTTCGCCAGGGCTCGGCGATCCGCCTCGACGAAGGCATCCTGTTCACCACCTACGCCACGATCCGCTCGCAGGAGCGCGAGGGTAAGGTCAGCCGCGTCCAGCAGATCGTCGACTGGCTCGGCAAGGACTTCGATGGCGTGATCGTGTTCGACGAGGCCCACGCCATGGCCAACGCCGCCGGCGGCAAGACCGAGCGCGGCGACCAGGCGGCCTCGCAGCAGGGCAAGGCCGGACTGCGGCTGCAGCACGCGTTGCCGGACGCCCGCATCCTCTACGTCTCGGCGACGGGCGCGACGACCGTCGAGAACCTGGCCTACGCCCAGCGCCTCGGCCTGTGGGGCGGCACCGACTTCCCCTTCGCCAATCGCGCGGAATTCGTCGCCGCCATCGAAGACGGTGGCGTCGCCGCGATGGAGGTGCTGGCGCGCGACCTGAAGGCGCTCGGGCTCTACGCCGCGCGGTCGCTCTCCTATGAGGGCGTCGAATATGAGCTCGTCGAGCATCAGCTCACCCCCGATCAGATCCGCATCTACGATGCTTATGCCGGCGCCTTCCAGATCATCCACAACAACCTGCGCGCGGCGATGGAAGCCTCGAACATCCGCTCGAGCAAGGGCACGCTCAATGGCCAGGCGATGTCGGCCGCGCTCTCGGCGTTTGAAAGTTCGAAGCAGCGCTTCTTTAGCCACCTCATTACCGCGATGAAAACCCCGAGCCTGATCGCTGCCGTCGATCAGGATCTCGCCGCTGGCCACGCGGCGGTTATTCAGATCGTGTCGACCGGCGAGGCTCTGCTCGAGCGACGGCTCGCCGAGATCCCGACCGAGGACTGGGGCGATATCCAGGTCGACGTGACGCCGAGGGAATACGTGCTGGACTATCTCCAGCATTCCTTTCCGACGCAGCTTTTTCAGCCTTTCACGGACAGCGAGGGCAATCTGTCGTCGCGGCCGGTCTTCGAGGATGGCCATCCGGTGCAATGCCGCGAGGCCGTGGCGCGCCGCGACCGGATGATCGAGCATCTCGCGGGGCTCGATCCCGTCCAGAGCGCACTCGATCAGATCATCCAGCGCTTCGGGACGGATATTGTCGCAGAGGTCACCGGCCGGTCCCGCCGTATCGTGCGCAAGGCCGGCAAGGACGGCCTCGATCGCCTTGCCGTCGAAAATCGCCCGGGCTCCGCAAACCTCGCCGAGACGCAGGCGTTCATGGACGACGACAAGCGCATCCTCGTCTTCTCCGATGCGGGCGGCACCGGCCGCAGCTACCACGCCGAACTCTCGGCGCGGAACCGGCGCCTGCGCGTCCACTACCTCCTCGAGGCCGGGTGGAAAGCCGACACGGCCATCCAGGGCCTCGGGCGGACGAACCGCACCAATCAGGCGCAGCCGCCTCTCTTCCGTCCGGTTGCGACCAATGTGAAGGCGGAAAAGCGCTTCCTGTCGACGATCGCGCGCCGGCTCGACACGCTCGGCGCCATCACCAAGGGCCAGCGCCAGACCGGCGGCCAGGGCCTGTTCCGCGCCGATGACAATCTCGAATCGGCTTACGCGAAAGCGGCGCTGCGGCAATTCTATCTGCGCCTCCTCACTGGCAAGATCGACGGGTGCTCGCTGCAGCAGTTCGAGAGCGCCACGGGCCTTTCGCTGACCGATAGCGACGGATCGATCCGGGAGGAGCTGCCGGCGATCACCACCTTCCTGAACCGTTTGCTCGCTCTGACCATCGGCACGCAAAACCTGCTCTTCGATGTCTTCGAGACCATCCTGGTGGCGAAGATCGAGGGGGCCATTGCCTCGGGTCACTACGACGCCGGCGTCGAGACCGTGCGGGCCGACAGCATGGTCGTCGCCAAGCGCCGCACCGTCTACGTCCATGACGCCTCCGGCGCCGAAACCCGCGTCTTCACGATCGCGCGGAAGGATCGCAACGAGCCGATGTCGCTCGACGAGGCGTTGCAGCGCGTTGCCGAGCGTGATGCCAGGCTGCTGATCAATGCCAAGTCGAACCGCGCCGCCGTCCAGGTTTCCGCTGCGAGCCTGATGCTCGACGACGGCGAGGTGGAGCGCCGCGTCCGCCTGCTGCGGCCGACGGAGCGGCATGCGATCGGCCTCGACGCGCTGTCGCAGACGCATTGGGAGGAAGCGGATCGCGAGAGCTTCGTTGCGGCCTGGTCTGCCGAGATCGCGGACCTGCCGGAGTTCACGACGTCGACGTTTCATGTCGTCACCGGCCTTCTGCTCCCGATCTGGAAGCGAATCCCCGACGAGACCTGCAAGGTCTACCGCCTGCAGACCGATGACGGCGAGCGCGTCATCGGCCGGCTGATTTCGCCGGCGGCACTATCGACGCTCTATCGCAATCTTGGCCAGGATGGCGCGCCGACGCTCACCACAGGGGAAGCATGGGAGGCGGTCTCGGCCGGCCGCGCCGTCCTGCAACTTGCCGACGGGCTCCAGCTTCGCCGGGTGCGCGTGATGAACGATCATCGCATCGAGCTCACCGGGTTCACTGAGGGCATGCGGGACCGGCTCCGCGCGATGGGCCTTTTCAGCGAGATCATCGCCTGGAAGCTGCGCTTCTTCGTCCCGGTCGGCGTGTCGGGCTTCGATGTCGTTGGCCGGCTGCTGGATCGCCACCCGTTCACGACGGTCATCGACCGCGCGGCCGCTTGATCGGAGGCCGTCACGATGTCCTCCGCCAACTCGACCTCCGAGCTGGCACGCCGCCTCGCGCATCACGCCGAAGCGGTGTGCCGGCATTATCTCCGTGCCGGTCACAAGGAAGGTCGCTATTGGCTTGTCGGCGACACGCTCGGCACGCCGGGGCGATCCCTCTATGTCAGGCTCAGCGGCCCCGACTACGGCAAGGGTGCTGCCGGCAAGTGGACCGATGGCGCAACCGGTGAGCATGGCGACCTGCTGGATCTGATCGCACTCAACCGTGGCCTCACCGACATCCGCGACGCCAAGGATGAAGCGCGGGCTTTCCTCAGCCTGCCCCTGCCGGAGCCTCCTCCCCTATCTGGATCACGATTTTCGTCGAAGCCGCGCAATACCGCCGAGGCGGCACGGCGTCTGTTCGCCATGGCGCGCCCGATCGCCGACACGTGGGCCGATGGTTACCTGAAGCACCGTAGCATCGCCTCAGCGATCGTCGATGACCGGTTCCTTCGTTTCCATCCGCATTGCTATTATCGCGACCATGATGATGCACCGACACGCACGTTCCCGGCTCTGATCGCAGCCGTCACCGACGATCGCGGACGCATCACCGGCGTGCATCGCACCTGGCTTCATCCCTACGACATTGGCGAGAAAGCGCCGGTCGCGTCGCAGCGGCGGGCGATGGGAGACCTTCTCGGCAACGGCGTTCGCTTCGGCATGCGCTCCGACGAATCCAACCCGGTGATGGCGGCCGGCGAAGGCGTCGAGACCATGATGTCGCTGCGCATGGTCATGCCCAGGATGCCGATGATCGCTGGCCTGTCGGCCAACCACCTTGCCGCGATCCAGCTCCCGCCTTCGCTGGGGCGTCTCTACGTCGCTGTCGATGCTGATCCTGCCGGACGCAGTGGGATGGAACGGTTGAGCCGGCGTGCGCGGCAGCTCGGGATCGAGGTTCTGACGCTGTCGCCGAGGCTGGGCGATTTCAACGAAGACCTTCGACGGCTCGGCAGCCCCAGTCTCACTGAGGATCTGGGGTCTCAACTCGTCCCGCAGGACGGAGCGCGGTTCCTGCTCGCGGCGTGACGGAATGCGCCGGGAGGGGAAGAGGTGCGCGGCATCGGGGAGCCGGTCGTGCTGATCGCAGGAGATTGTCCCTTGGCGAGAGAGGGCCGCATCCATGGCCTTCTAGAGGGCGAGTGGGCGTCAGAGCGGCCGGGCCGGCAAGTGCGGTCGGCAACTGTTTTCCGCCGGCAGGCAAGCCTGCCTTTGCATCGCGAATCAAAACAGCCGCCGCCCTGCCCTCCTCCGCGATGCTCCGGCCGCCGCGCTGCGCTTGGCGGTGCAAGCCCGACCCCTCCGCCGCCTGATCGCCACGAAAGCCGCGATGGGCGCGGCCGCCGCCCCACGGAGGACATCCCCATGGCGATCGACCAGCACCCCGACGACGAGCCGATCCACGCTTCGTCCGCGACATCCCAGGTCATCCACGAACTGCAGCTCTACGGCCACCGTCCGCACCAGGACGAGCCCGATCCGAGACCCCTCCCCGACGAGCCCGTGGTCCGGGGCGCCCTCGCCGACATCTTCGATGCCCTCATCGCGACCCTGGCCGACACCCGGCTCGAGCCCGACCTCGAGGACCTGCTCTGGTCGACCGTCAACCTGTTCCACCGCGCGGCGGGCCGCATCCAGCGCGAGCTCGACCGCAATGAGGACGACCAGCGCAAGAGCCAGCAGGAACAGGACGGCTCGGAGGTGCGCTCCGTCGAACTCGAGCGCCTCATCGCCCAGGGCACGACCATGATCGAGCGCCGCGAGACCATGGAGTTCTTCCGTGAGCACGCGGCCGACCTCTTCGAGGCCCATGTCGGATCGGTGTGGCATCCGCGGACCGGTTCGAAGGTCAACCATCGCAACCTGACCGCCGCAGTCATAGACAGCCGGGACTTCCTCGCCGCCAAGCGCCGGATCGAGATCGAGCCTCTGATGCCGGCCGGCGTGAAGGTCGCCTTCGCCGGCGGCCTCGACTGCAACGACTACCAGGCGATCTGGGACGTGCTCGACAAGGTACATGCCAAACATACCGACTTGGTGCTGCTCCATGGCGGATCGACGAAGGGCGCGGAGTTCATCGCCTCAAGGTGGGCGGATGCGCGCAAGGTACCGCAAGTGTCCTTCAAGCCCGACTGGACGCGGCACGCCAAGGCGGCGCCTTTCAAGCGCAACGACGAATTGCTCAGGGCGCTGCCGATCGGCGTCGTTGTCTTCCCAGGCTCCGGGATCACCGACAACTTGGCCGACAAGGCGAAGGCGATGGGCATCCCGGTCTGGCGGTTCGGGGGCGGCGCGTGAGCGTCGGTTCCCTTGAAATCATGGGAAACATGGATATGATGGAAATCATGGATATTTTCGGGGAGCATTCACATGCGCGCCTTCACCACCAATGACCTCAACAAGCAGGTCGGCGAAGTCACCGATGCGGCGACGAAGTCGCCGATCGTCATCACGCGGCATCGCAAGCCCCGCTTCGTCATGATGAGCTACGAGCACTACCAGAAGATCAGGGGCGAAGGCGACCCCCGCCGCGCATACGCCGCCGGTGAAACGCCGGACGACGTCGCCTCGTTGTTCTCGGCTGAGGTCGACCGTCTGGCGACGGGCGAAGGCTACGACGATGACCGGTGACCTGCGTCCCGGCACGATCGTCCAGTATCCGTACCTCTGGAAGTGGCAGCAGGAACGCGGCGAGACGGAAGGTCGAAAGGATCGACCCGTCTGCGTTATCCTCGCAGTGCGCGGATCTGACGGTCTGACCCATCTTGCGCTCCTGGCGATTTCAAGCCGCCAACCGGGCTCCGAGCAGGTCGCGATCGAGGTTCCCGAAATCGAATGCCGGCGCGGCGGGCTCAGCGATCTCAAGCGGGCCTGGATCAGCGTCAGCGAGTACAATTATGATATCGCCGAGCGGTCCTTCTATCTCGATGCGGGCGAGCCCGCACTCGGACGTTTCAGTCGTTCCTTCATGATGAAACTTGCGAGCGCGGTGTCTCCCCTCTTCCGGGCCGGACAGGTGCGCATAGATCGCATCGACTAGGGGTGTTACGGACTTGCCGGAAGGCTTCTGTGCCGACCGCGGAGCGCGTCGGCCTCTTCGCTCACGGCGGTTGCTGAGCGCCGGCCCCGCTTGCCGATGGTGCCCGGCAGCGGTTCTGGCGGGCCGATGTTGCCCAAGATGGGAAT
>NZ_CM195539.1:4302500-5220837 GCF_043195145.2 Roseixanthobacter pseudopolyaromaticivorans | reverse complement strand
CGGGAGGTCTTCAGGCTTGCGCGGCCGAGCTGCGAGAAGCGCAGGAGATCGTCCACCAATTGCCCGGCCGAGAGTGCGGCGTGGGTGATGCCGTCGAGATAATGATGGGACAGGGGCTTGAGATTCGGCTCCTCTTCCGCCAGCAGCTGGGCATAGCCGGCGATGTGGCGGAACGGCGCCCGCAGATCATGCGAGATCGAATAGGAAAACGCTTCCAGCTCCTTGTTGGAGCGCTGAAGCTCGTCGCTCAGCTGCGCGCGCTCCTCCGCGCGCTGCAGCACGAAATTGATCACCGCCGTGCGGAAGTCCGCCGCGCTCAGGATCTCCGCCTCGCGCCAGGGCGTGGAGCGATTGTGAACCCGTTGCTTCCAGCTCTCGAACGAGCGGCGCGGATGCAGCCGCCCTTGCGCGTCCAGTGCCTTGTCGCCGCGCGGATCGCCGCCCCACGTCACGGTGCGCACGATTTCCGGGCGGAACCAGATGATGAAGCTGGCATGGAGCCGCGAAATCGGCACCGCCAGAATTCCGCTGGCGACCTCCGCGATGTCCGCGCCCCGATCCCAGTGATCGGACAGGCAATCGGTGGTGAACGTCTGTTCGATCTTCTGGGATTTCAGCCATTCCGCGAGCTCGATCACCTTGTCGACCGGCGGCGTGATGCCGGCCGTGAGCACCACCCCTTCCGAGAGTACGGCGGCGCCGCGCGCATTGGTGATGCCCATCCATTGCGGCGCGCGCTCCACCAGGCCGGACTGGAACGTCGCGGCGCGGGCGAGGTGCGCGACCAGCTCGGTCTCCAGATGGTGCAGCCGCAGGCGCTCGTCCATCTCCGCGCTGCGCTCGCGCGCATCGATCTGCTGGGCAACGATGCGGCCGAGGAAGTCACAGGCGGCCCGCACCTGCGCGCCCACCGTCATCTCCTGCGCATGGTGGCAGGAAATGAGCCCCCACAGCCGCTCGCCGATCACGATCGAGATTGACATGGAGGCGGCGGTGCCCATGTTGCGCATGTATTCCAGATGGACCGGCGAGACGCTCCTCAACACGGCAAGGCTCATGTCGAGCGGCGCCCCGTCCGAGGGGCAGAGCGCCGGCACGAGCGGCACGGGCACATAATCGGCGGAGGCGATCATCCGAAGGCGGTTGAGAAGATACAGCTCGCGCGCCTGGGCCGGGATGTCGGACGCCGGAAATCGCAGGTCGAGATAGGAGGGCAGCATGCCGTCGCCGTCTTCCGCGATAACTGTCCCATTCCAGTCGGAATCGAACTGATAGATCAAGACTCGGTTGAATCCCGTGAGGCGGCGCACCTGCCCTGCCACCGCTTCCGCCAGCGCCGGCACGCCCGGCAGCGTCTCGGTCCGTTCCAGGAATTCCCGCAGCGCCGGGTAGAGCGTCGGGCCGCTGGCATCGCTGTCCGATGCCGGTTCGAATTCCAGGATGAGGCCCTGCGCGGTGCGATGTCCTGAAACCGAGAACAGCCGCCCAGCGAGGGGCTGCACCTTGAAATACAGGGGCTCCTCCCCCGCTGCCCAAGCGGCGATGTCGGTTCCGAAGGGGCCGTCGGCGACGGCAAGATCGCTCAATACCGGCGCCTGCTCCAGGTGCAGGCCGATGCCCAGAAGCGCCGCCACGTTCGCGCTGGCCTGCAGCACACGCAGATCGCCGGGACGCAGCACCATCAGCGCGCCATGGGGCTGAATGCCGCCGGGAACGCGGATCGGCTCCTGCGCGCAGACATCGAGCGGGTCCGCCGGCACCATCGTCTCGCTCATGGGGTCGCACCCTGCGCAGGGTGCGTCGAAAATGCCCGCGCAGGCACGGTGGCGGGAAGCGTCAGCGAAACCGCATGGATGAAGGTCTCGAACGTCCGCCGGGCGGCTTGTGCCAGGCAGGCGAGCGTCGGCGCATCGTGCGAAACCGCCTCCAGGACCGGAAGGAAGCTTGCCCACAGGCGCTCGTGCCGACCGTGGGCGAGAAAGCGCGTGGCGGCCCCGTGGAGGCCGCCCGCCCGGCGCAATAGAACAGCGCTGCCCAGGCGCGAGCCTTCCAGCACGTAGAGCGCGCCTAAAATCGCATCCGCACTCTCAAATTCAGGCGCCTCCACCGTATCGACCCGGCTCACGCCGAGATCCCTCAGATCGGCCATCAGCGCCGCGCGCCGCGCCCTCTGCGGCCAGTCTGGAAGGATATGGGCCACGCCCGCTCTTTCAAGGCGCGTCTCGAGCGGAAGGAGAGCGGCGGCGTTGGCGCTCAGGAACAGGCGATAGCCCTCCGGCTCGCTCAGCGCGAGCGCGGAAAAGCAGCTGTCCAGCCGCTGGTGTTGGACCGCCGTCCCGTTCCGCAACATCGCTCTCACGCTCATGAACCTGCCTCGGTCCGCGCCCGTCGATGCCCCCGTGGACTGCAATTTTCGACGTTATCGCGCGTTTCGAGCCAATCAAGTTCGAGAGGTGGCCTCTGGTTCCGCTCTCGCTCGGGATCCCCCCGAACGCCCCTTCAGGCGCACGGCTTCGCCGCGCACTCCTCCGAGCAGGCGGAGGGCGGCGGGGCGGGCATGCCGTCACGGCAGATCAGCCTTCGAGGCTGTCCAGCCAGCCCGCGAGCAGCGCGGCTTCTTCGGCGGCATGGGAGAAGGGAAGGCCGTGGCGCACGCCGGGCACGACGCGCAGCCGCGCGTTCGGCAGGATCTGCTGCAGCTCGGCGCCAAGCAGCGCGGGAACGAACGGGCTGGAATCGGGCAGCACGATCGAAACCGGGAACGGCGCATCGCGCAACGCATCGGTGAGGTCCGAAACGGCGAGGATGCCGCCAAGCCCAAGCGCCACATGGGGCTGGGTCTGCGCCTGCTCCTCCTGGAACCAGGTCAGCGCGTCCGGCGCGCCCGCGCCCGGCAGGAAGCGGTTCGCCATCATGCGTTCGCTCCATCCGGCTGGTCCGCCGGCGGCGAACTGGTCGCGCCAATAGGCCAGCTCGCCAACGCCCTTGCCTTTGTAGGCGGCGTTCGAGATCGAGACGGAGGCGACGCGCGCGGGACGCGCGGCGGCCGCCGCCAAGACGATGGTGCCACCCATGGATTCGCCCACGAGATGGACCTTTTCGGCGCCGGCCTTTCCAGCGACCTCCCAGAAATCCTCGATCAGTTCCGCCATCGACCAGGCATGGTCCAGCGGCGGGATGACGGAGCGGCCGAAGCCGCGCATGTCAAAGCGCACCATGGGGCGCCGCGCGGCGATGGCGGGCACCCATCCGGCCCAAATGTCATGCGTGGTGCCGATGCCGTGATTGAACACTACCGGCACGCCGCCGCGCACCCAGGGCGGGCGAATGTCGTCGATCACATAATGCAGGCCTCGGGTGGTCTCAGGCATGGGCGCGCGCCTCCAGATCGACCACGTTCTGCGTATCCTCCTGCAGGGCGCGGCGTTGAATTTTCTGGGTTTCCGTGCGCGGGATCGCCTCGACGAACTGCACGTAGCGCGGCAGCATGAAATCGGCCACGCGACCCTTCAGGAACGCGCGCACCTCGTGCGCCGCAAACGGCCGGCGGGCCACGATCACCGCCTTGATCTCCTCGCCGAAGATCGGATCCGGCACCGCCACCACCGCCGCATCCTCGATGTGCGCGTGGTGCAGCAAGGCGGTCTCGATTTCGAACGGCGAGATATTCTCGCCGCCCCGGCGGATGATCTCCTTCAGACGGCCAAGGAAATAGAGATAGCCGTCCTCGTCCATCATGCCGGAATCCCCGGTATGGAACCAGAAATTGCGCGAAGCCTCCCAGCTCGCCTTGGGGTTGGCCCAATAGCCGAGCAGCAAGGTGAACGGCGCCTTCGGCCGCACCACGATCTCGCCGGCGATGCCGGCGGGAAGCGGATTGTCCTGCGCGTCCACCACCTTCACTTCCACGTCCGGGCGCGCCTGGCCGCACGAGCCGAACCGGTAGGCGCTGGCGCTGTTGCCGGTCACCCACCCGCCGACCTCGGTCATGCCATAGAGTTCGTGCGGCTTGATGCCGAACCGCTCTTCGACGGCCCGCCAGACCTCCTGGGGACAGCCTCCGCCCACGCAGCGGGTCAGCGGATGGTCGAAATCCGGCTCCGTGCGCCGCGCCATGATCATCGCCAGCACCGTGCCCACATAGGTGAACATGGTGCAGCCGAAGCGTCTCGCATCGTCGAAGAAGGTGCTGACGGAGAATTTCGGGCGAATGACGAGCGTGCAGCCCACTTCCAACGCCGACATGACCGCGTACATCTGCGGATTGGTGTGAAACAGCGGCAGGAACACCATGATGCGATCGCTCTCGACGATATCGAGAAAGCGTGTCATCCACCGCCCGCTGGACAGGAACGCCTCGTGGCAGTTCAACACGCCCTTCGGAAGGCCGGTGGTGCCCGAGGTATAGATGATGCTCATGGGATCGGAGCCGAGCCCGTCATAAGGCGCGTCAGGCGGGTGGGCACCTGCGGCGGCGAACAGGTCCTCCTCGCCGTCGAACACGATAAGGGTGCGCCCTTCCAGCTCCGGCGCGAGGTCGGCGCGCTTCGCCTCCAGAATGGCCCGCTCCACCAGCACGGCCTTCGCCTCGCATTGGCGCACCGAATAGCGCAGGCCCTCGCCCACGAGCCCGGTGTTGAGCGAGACCGTGACGGCGCCGATGTTCGCAAGGGCGAACCAGGCGACGAGAAACGCCGGACGGTTGCCGCACAGCAAGGCGACATGGTCGCCCTTCTCGATGCCGTGCCCGCGCAGGAAGGACGCCGTGCGCAGCGACAGGTCGCACAGCTCCGCCCAGGTGAGAGACACCGCGTCGGAAACCACGGCGGGGGCATCGGGGCGCGTCTGCGCCTGGTGAATCAGCTTGTCGGTCAGTGTGGTCATCACGCGGACTTCTTCAAGCTCGCGGCACCGGAGGCGGGGATCAGGAATTTGGCGATGGTGTTCTTCAAGATCTCGTTGGAGCCGCCGGCGATTTCATACGCCTTGGCATCGCGCAGATAGCGGCCGAAGGGGGCGTTTTCCATGATGCCGTAGGCGCCGCAGATCTGCGCCGCCGTAGCGGCCACCTGGGTTGCGACGGTGCACGCCTTCAGCTTGGCCTCGCTGCCCCAGCGCGGCACCTGCTGCTTGCTTTCGAGGGCTTCGGTGGCGCGGTAGATCAGCAGCCGCGCCGCGTCGATCTCCGTGAGCATATCGGCGAAATACCATTGGATGCCCTGGAAATCGAGCACGCGCTGGTCGAAGGCGATGCGGTCGCGGGCGAACTGCAGCGCGCCCTCGAATGCGGCCCGGGCGATGCCGAGGCTGATGGCGCCGGCGAGCGTGCGCGAATGGTTCAGCACGCTCGCCGCCTGTCGCACGCCCTTGCCTTCCTCGCCGATCAGATGGTCCGCCGGCAGCCGCACGTCGTCCAGCACCACGTTCATGTGCGGGCCGTTGCGCAGCCCGAAGGTCGCGGAATTCTTGCCCTCATAGATGCTGACGCCCGCGGCGTCGCGGGGCACGGCGAATACCGAGACGCCCTTGTCGGTTTCCGCGAGGATGACGAACAGCTCGGCGGCCGAGCCCGAGGTGATGAAGTGCTTCTCGCCCTTGATCACCCATTCGGCGCCCTCGCGGCGCGCCTTGGTGTCGAGCTTACGGATATCGCTGCCGTGGCTCGCCTCCGTCAGCGCATAGGAGGAGAGCAGGCCCTGGGCGAAGGCGGGCAGATAGCGCTGCTTCAGGCTCGCCTCGCCGAACTGGCGGATCATGGTCTGCGCCTGGAAGATGGTGATCAGCGAGACCCCCACCGCGGCACTTCCCACGGCAATCTCCTCGCAGATGGCGGCGGCATGAAGATAGGTGAGCCCCTGCCCGCCGAACTCCTTCGGCAGCACCACCGTGCTGTACCCCTGGCGGGCCAGATCGCGCATGATCTCCACCGGATAGACATCGTCCCGGTCGATGGCATCGCCGGCGGGAAGAACCATGCGCGCGACGTAGGAGCGAAGGCCCGCCACATAGGCTTCGTCCACATAGGCGGGCCACAGGGCGCCGCTATCGACGGGAAGCACCTGGTTCATTTGCCGTATTCCATCGTATGGGGAAGCCAAGTCGCAAGATCTTGCCAGTAGACCACCAGGTACATCATCGCGATCATCAAGACGACGTAAGGAATGATCGACCGCGCCATGTGCTCGAACGGGATCTTGCCGATCTGCGAGACAGTGAACAGGTTGATGCCCACCGGCGGGGTGATCTGCGCCACCTCGATCGCCAGCACCACAAAGATGCCGAAGGCGAGCGGATCGATGCCCGCAGCCTGCGCCACCGGGTACAGGATCGGGATGGTGATCAGCATCATCGACAAGGCTTCGAGGAACATGCCGAGGATCAGGTAGAACACCACCATCACCGTGACGATGCCGAAGAAGCTGAGGCCGGAGCCAGCGATCAGCTCGGTGAGCATCTGGGGCACGCGGGTGACCGTGAAGAAATTGGTCATCAGCGCGCCGAAGCCCACCAGCATGAAGATCATCACCGAGGCATGGGTGGCGGTGAGGCCGGCCTGATAGAATTGCTTCCATCCCAGCGTGCGCGTGAGCAGGCCGACAATCACCGTATAGGCCACGGCGAGCGCGGCCACTTCCGTGGCGGTGGCGACACCCGAATAGATACCGGCGAAGATCAGGATCGGCAGGAGCAGGATCGGCCCCGCGTCCAGCGTCGCGCGCACCACTTCGCGCGCGCTGACCGGCTGTGCGGCGGGATCCTTGGGATTGATGACGATGGTGTAGATCGCCATCAGGCCCGCGAGAAGGAGACCCGGAATCACGCCCGCGACGAATAGTGCGCCGATCGACTGGTCGGTGAGCACGCCATAGAGCAGCAGCGCGATGGAGGGCGGAATGAGGATGCCGAGCGTGCCGCCGCCGGCGATCAGGCCGCCGGCGCGCGCCAGCGGATAGCCGTTGCGCGTCAGCACCGGAATGGCCACGAGACCGATGGTGGCGGCGGTCGCGACGCTGGAGCCGGAAATGGCGGCGAAGATGGCGCAGGCGATGACCGTCGCGACGCCGAGCCCGCCGCGGATGCCCGACACCAGGGACGCGGCGAAGGCGAACAGGCGGTCGGAAAGACCCGTCTGCTGCAGCAGCGTGCCGGCGAGGATATAAAGCGGCACCGCCAGGAGAACAAAGCTGCTGAGGGCGTTATAGGCGGTGAGCGCCGCTTCCTGGAACAGGTCGCTGCCGCCCAGCAGGTAATTGCCGGCAAGCGCGCTGACCGCCATGGCCACGAACACGGGCACGCTGGTAGCGAGCAGCACCAGGAACAGGCCAATGATAACAAGCGTGATCGTCATGTCAGATCACCTCGCCCGAGCCGGACTGGTCGCGGAAGGCCGCGCCGAGCGTGAGCACCATGAGCAGATCCCGCAGCACCGCCAGGACCAGAAGGACGCCCCCGAGAAGCAGGAACCCCTGCAGGAACCACATGGGGACATGAAGGATGGTGGAGGTGGTGAAGTTCAGCATCCACGAGAACGAGACCAGCTGCCACGCGCCCCAGGTAAAGGCGAGCGCAAACCCGAGCGAAACCAGCAGCGCGAAGATATCCAAAACCTTGCGCACCGCTGGCGGGCACAGGTCTCGCACGAAGGTGACGCGGAAATGCCCATCCACCTGCTGGGTCGCCCCGATGCCGACGAAGGCCATGGCGATCATCAGGTAAATGCTGATCTCGGAGGCCCAGAGGTTCGGCACGCCGAGCGTGCGCAGGACCACATCGTAGGTCACCGTGATCGCGAGCAGCCACACGATCAGCGTGGAGAGATACCCGCCGAGGTCGCCGAGGCGATCGAGGGCCCACCCCACGGCGCCAGGCGCCGCGGTTCGATTGGTTTCGGGCATGGGACGGTCAGTCCTTCGGCTGCACGAGCTTGGCGACCTCGGGGCTCAGCTTCGCAAGCGTCGCCTTCAGCAGCGGAGCGGTGGCCTTCTGCCATGCGGCGAAATCGGGCGTCCCGGGCTCCAGGAAGGTGACCTCCAGGCCGCGGTCGCGATAGGCCTTCGTGAGCTCGTCGATCTCCGCGATGATGGCCTTGCGGTTGGAATGGCTGGCTTCGTCCACCGCCGTAACCAGCGCCTTGCGATCATCCGGCGGCAGCTTTTCCAGCCAGGGCTTGTTGGCGGCCCAGCCCATCATGGTCGTGCCGAGGAAGGACGCCGGCACGAGGACATATTTGGAGACCTCGTACATGCGCTGGCTGTCCACGCCCTGGAAACCGAGGATCGCCGCGTCCACCGTGCCGTACTGCATGGCCGAATAGACATCGGCGAAGGGAATGGTGACGGGCGACCCGCCGAAGGCGCGCACCGCTTCCGCCTGTCCTTCGGAGAACACGCGCACCTTCTTGCCCGCGAAATCGGACGGCACCTTGAGCGGCACCTTCGAGACCACCGCCGGCGGCCCGAGATCCGCGAGGCCGAGCAGAACCGAATTCTTGTCCTGGAACTTCTTCTGCAGCGCTGACATCAGCCCGTCCGGCTGATCGATCAGGGTGTCGAGCTGCGCCATGGTCAGCCCGGTGGGCGCGTCCATCACCTTGGTATCCGGCACCGTGCCGGACCAGCCGTTCACCGTGATCCACGCGAACTTCACCTGGCCGGTGGGAATGCCGACCGGCATATCCTTGTCCTGGCCGAGCTGACCGCCGGGATAATGCTGGAGCGTTATGGCGTTCGGCTGCGCTTTCTTGAGCGCGCCTTCCAGCGCCGGCACGAACTGCCGCACGCAGATGTGGTTGGCGCCGCCCCATGTGGCGAGCGGCACCACGGTTTCGGCGACCGCGCCCTGCGCCGTCAGCACCGCACCGAGGGCGAGGCCGGACAGGCCTATTTTATTCAAGAATCCCATGTATTTCCTCCTGCAATTCTTCATTATGCGAAGATTATTATTCAGCTTCCTGGAAGCTCTTCACCATGCGGGTCGCGGTATAGGCAAGAACGACTTCGCCCTTCTGATTCACGACATTGTTGAGCGCGGTCACGATGCCGCGGCCGGGCTTCGAGGTGGGCCGCGCCGCCGTCACCTCGCATTCCACATGGATCGTGTCGCCGGCGCAGACCGGGCTGTTCACCTTCAGCTCCATGCCCAGGAAGGCGAGCCCCGTGTGCTGCATCACCGACTGCATCAGCAGCCCCTCGGCGAAGGCATAGACGAGCGCGCCGGGCGCGAGGCGGCCTTTGATCAGGGATTCCTTCTCGAGATAGTCGACATTGGTGAAGAGCACCTCGAGCATGCCGGTCACGCACACGAAATTGGTGATGTCGGCTTCCGTGACGGTTCGCCCGACGGTGCGGAAGCGGCGACCGAGCGTCCACTCCTCATAGGGAATCCCCAGCCCGACATACGGCAGCTCATGTGCTGAAGCACCCATACTCGTCTCACTCCCTGCATTTTTTTGTTCAGCTAATTGGACACAATACACACATACATGAACATAACGATCGAGACAACGGGGCCGCGTCGCCTGCGCACATCGCGTGGCGAAATCGAATAAATTGCCTTCTTATAAAGAGTTAGCCGCGCGGTGTGGCGGCTTCGGCCTGGAGGAAGGCGTCGATTTCCGTGCGCATCACCGTGGCGAGATCTTCGGTGCGGTCCGCGAGCCGATAGGCCGGGCCGGCGACCAGCAGGCACACTTGGCGGTCGTTCAGATCCAGGGGAAACGCGATCCCGAGCAGCCCCGGCGAATAGCCGTCATTGTTCAGAAACCAGCCGCGCGCGGCGGAGGCGAGGATTTCCTTTTCCACCGATTCCGGGGTCATCAGCGTGGCGGATGCGTACCGCTCGAACTGGGTCTTCTCGTAAATCGCGCTCCGCTCCTTGCGCGACAGAAGCGAGAGGAGAGCCCGGCCGGAGGCGGTGGTATAGAGCGGGACGCGCTGGCCCACATGGGCAAAATAGCGGATCGGATTGGTCGATTCGACGACATCGATGAACACGGCGCTGGTGCCCGAGAGGGCGGCCAATATGGTGGTCTCGCCGGTGAGCACCGCAAGCCGCGCCACCAGATCGCGCTGGCCTTCCGACACCGGCCCGTCGGTGACGATCGCCTGAGCCAGCTTCAGCAGGCGCGGCGTGGGATAATAGCCCGAGCGGTGCCGCAGCTCGTAAAGGAAGCCGGCCTTGCTCAGGGTCTCAATCAGGTTGAACGTGCTGGAGCGCGGCCAGCCGAAATGCTCGGATATCTCGGAAAGGGTGGCAGGGGCCTTACGCTCGGCGAAAAGCTCAAGAATCTGCAGCGCATAGGCAACCTGCTTCACAATCATCGCGTACGTCCCACCAGCCTAGGGTCCACTTGACGCGAGACCATAACCCAGGGTCGCAATTTTTTTCAATCTTGGCAAAACAGTATTTTTGCCCAGCATCTATTCAATAATGAGAGCGGAAAATGCAGCTTATACAGGAATAAATCTTATGTTTTATTTCGTTCCGCAGATTCGCGGCCGAGCATAAGGCGCCCCCGCTTTCACTGTCCTGCGCGGCTTGGCCGGGCTTATGTGGCCCGGCCAGACCTCGTCGTCCCGTGGGCCCGTTTGCGGGGCGTGGCCGCTAGCCCTCGCCAGCAGCGACCAGCTTGTCCTGCGTGCGGGTCTCGAAATCGCTGGCGTCATGGCGCTCGTGCAACTGGTCGGAAAGATCGCCGAACGTGCGGTTGACCATGCGCCCGCGCTTCACCGCAGGCCGGGCGAGGATCGCGTCAACCCACCGCCGGATGTTGCGATACTCCTGAACCGAAAGAAATTCGGCGGCGGCGCCGTACAGCCAGCCCTCGACAAGGCCGCCATACCAGGGAAACACCGCGATGTCGGCGATGGTGTAATCGTCGCCGGCCAGATAGCGGCTTTCGCCCAGGCGTCGGTCGAGCACGTCGAGCTGGCGCTTGGCCTCCATGGCGAAGCGATCGATGGCATATTCGATCTTGACCGGGGCATAGGCATAGAAATGGCCGAAGCCGCCGCCGATATAAGGCGCGCTGCCCATCTGCCAGAACAGCCAGGAGAGGCATTCCGCGCGCGCACGCCCTTGCTCGGGCAGAAGCGCGCCGAACTTCTCCGCCAGATAGAGCAGGATCGCACCGGATTCGAAGACGCGGATCGGCTCAGGACCGGACCGGTCCATGAGCGCCGGGATCTTGGAATTGGGATTCACGTCCACGAAGCCGCTGCCGAACTGGTCGCCCTGCCCGATGCGGATCAGCCAGGCATCATATTCGGCGCCGCTGTGGCCGAGGGCCAAAAGCTCCTCCAGCATGATCGTGACCTTCTGGCCATTCGGTGTCGCCAGCGAATACAGCTGGAGCGGATGGCGGCCGACCGGCAGGTCCTTGTCGTGCGTGGGTCCGGCGATGGGGCGGTTGATGTTCGCGAACTGGCCGCCGCTTGGCTTGGTCCAGGTCCAGACCTTCGGCGGCGTGTAGTCAGACGATTCGGTCATATTCGAGCTCCAAACCTTGCTCATCTGCCAAGCCAATACCACTCGCCAGCGGCCCTGTCGCATCGTCCCCGGCCTTTCGGCCCGCGCGCGCGATCACGTTAATATGCGTGCGGTGCGCCCCTCCGGGCGGTTTCCGCCCCTTGCGCATGCGCCGCGAACCGCGGCGGAGAGGTGTTCCGGCTGGGAGCGATAGACGGCGCGGCGGCCATGCGGTGCGCACCGCGCATGCCAGATAAGCAAATAGCCCATGGCTGCCTTGCCCTGCGGGAGGCTTCCTTAGACCAATGGCTTATGCTCTTAAGCATATGCCCCCATGCACGCTCCGCGCCGCGCCCGTGCCTGTCGCCTCCGGAGGTCCTCCATGGTTCACCCTGCCCTTTCCCCTGCCTCCACCGCGGTGATCACCGGCGGCGCCTCGGGCATCGGCCTTGCCGCCGCGCTGCGCTTCGCCGCCATGGGCTTGAAGGTGTGCATCGCCGATCTTGGCGGCGAGCGGCTCGATGCCGCGCAGGCTTTCCTGGCCGCGGCGGCTCCGCAGGGGGCGAGCAGCATTCTGGCAATGGCCGCCGACGTGAGCCGCATCGAGGACGTCCGGCAGCTGGAGGCGGCCGTCGCCGCACGCTTCGGCGCGGTGGACGTGCTCATGAACAATGCGGGCGTGCAGCCCGGAAGCTCCATTTTCGGACCCGAAGCGAATTGGCAGCAGGTGCTGGGCGTCAATCTCTGGGGCGTGATCCACGGCACCCAGGTGTTCGGCGCGCAGATGGCCGAGAGCGGCCGACCGGGGCTCATCATCAACACCGGGTCGAAGCAAGGCATCACCACGCCACCGGGCGACCCGGCCTACAATGTCTCCAAGGCCGGCGTGAAGGCCTTCACCGAAGCGCTCCAGCATGAATTGCGGAACACGCCGGGCTGCCGGGTTTCCGCTCACCTGCTCATTCCCGGTTTCGTCTTCACGGGCCTGACGGCGCGCGGGCGCACGGAAAAGCCGCCTGCGGCCTGGACCGCCGACCAGACCGTCGCCTTCATGCTGGACAGCATCGCCGCCGGCGACTTCTACATTCTCTGCCCGGACAATGACGTGCCGCGTAGCCTCGACGAGCGGCGCATCCTGTGGGCGGCGGGCGATATCGTGGAGAACCGCCCCGCCTTGTCGCGATGGCACCCCGACTATGCGGCGCAGTTCGCCGCCTTCGTGGAAGGTGCGTGATCGGGCGCGCGTTCCCATTCGAGACCGGACCGGGGATCTGCGCACCGTCCCGAAGTGCGGACGGCGCGGGGATCATCAAGGAGCAGCCATGTTCGTGACCAAGGTGCCTCAGGCGCCCGCAATGCCCGGCGATGGCCTGCAAGGCGCGCAGCGGTTCCAGGCAAGCCTGGCCATCTTCATTGCCGTGGGCATGGCCTCGCTCGACACCGCGATCACCAATACCGCACTGCCGACCATCGCCGCCGACATCGGCGCGGACGCGGCCTCTTCCATCTGGGTCGTGACCACCTATCAGATGGCCATGGTGGCGGCGCTGCTGCCGCTGGCGGCGCTCGGCGACATCGTCGGCCACCGCCGCGTCTATCTGGCCGGGCTCGCGCTTTTCACCGTCACTTCGCTGGCGTGCGGGCTGGCCTGGTCGCTGCCGTCCCTGGTCGTGGCGCGGGCGTTACAGGGGCTCGGCGCCGCCGCCATCATGAGCGTCAATTCCGCGCTCATCCGCCATATCTATCCCACGCGCATGCTCGGGCGCGGCCTTGGGACGAACGCGCTGGTGGTCGCGCTCGGCTTCACCATCGGGCCCACGGTCGCCTCGGGCATATTGTGGGTCACGTCCTGGCACTGGCTGTTCCTGATCAATGTGCCGGCCGGACTTGCGGGGTTGTTCTTCTCGGCCCGCGCGCTGCCGGTCACGCCGCGCGCCGCGCATCGGTTCGAGCTGATGGCTGCGCTTTTGAGCGCCGCATTTTTTACGCTGCTGGTGCTCGGCATCGGACAAGCCTCCCATCTCGGCCCCTGGAGCCTCGTGGGGCTGGAGATCGGGGGCGCCATCGCGTGCGTCGCGGTGCTCCTGCGCTGGCAGGCCGGGCATCCCGCCCCCATGCTGGCGGTGGATCTGTTCCGCCGGCCGGTCTTCGCCTTGTCCGCCGTCACCTCCGCCTGCTCCTTCACGACGCAGGGGCTGGCCTTCGTTGCCCTTCCCTTTTTGCTGCAAACGCAATTGGGCCACAGCCAGGTGGCGACGGGCTTCCTCATGACGCCGTGGCCGGCGGTGGTCGCAGTGATGGCGCCCATTGCGGGACGCCTGTCCGATCGCTACGCGCCCGGCCTGCTCGGCGGCATCGGCCTGCTCATGCTGTGCGGCGGCATGGCGACGCTCGCCCTGCTGCCCGCCGCCCCCTCCACGTTCGATATCGTCTGGCGCATGGTTCTGTGCGGCGCCGGGTTCGGCTTCTTCCAGTCGCCCAATCTCAAGGCACTGATGACCAGCGCCCCGCCGCAGCGCAGCGGCGGCGCGAGCGGCATCGTGGCTGCCGCCCGCCTGCTCGGCCAGGCCACGGGCGCGGCGCTCGTGGCGCTGTGTTTTCACCTGGCGCGCGACGGCGGGCCGGAACTGGCGCTCTGGCTCGGCGCCGGCTTCGCACTGTTCGCGAGCCTGGCGAGTTTCCTCCGCCTGTTGTCCGCGCCCCACCCATGACGCGCCCTGAGCTTTTCGAGCCTGCGGCCTTCCCCCCGCCCGCCAAATGCCCTAAGCGCGCTGCAGATTTCTCCCAGGGTTTCCCGCGCGCATGATCCGGCTCGATTCCATCGGCAAACAGAACGGCAAACAGATCGTCTTCATCGAGGCCTCGGCAACGCTTCTCAAAGGCGAGAAGATCGGCCTCGTGGGCCCCAACGGCGCCGGCAAGACGACCTTATTCCGCCTCATCAACGGGCAGGAGAGCCCCGACGAGGGGCAGGTCTCGATCGATCGCGGCACCACCATCGGCTATTTCAGCCAGGACGTGGGCGACATGGCGGGCCAGAGCGTTCTCGCCGAGGTGATGGACGGCGCCGGCCCGGTCAGCTCCATCGCCGCCGAGCTGAGGGAGCTGGAAGCGGCCATGGTCGATCCCGACCGTGCCGACGAGATGGACGCGATCATCGAGCGCTATGGCGAGGTGCAGGCCCGCTTCGAGGAACTCGACGGCTATTCGCTGGAGGGCCGCGCCAGCGAGGTGCTGGCCGGCCTCGGCTTCACGCAGGAGATGATCGAGGGCGATGTGGGCCGCCTGTCGGGCGGCTGGAAGATGCGCGTGGCGCTGGCGCGCATCCTGCTCATGCGCCCGGACGTGATGCTGCTCGACGAGCCGAGCAACCATCTCGACCTGGAAAGCCTGATCTGGCTAGAGGCGTTCCTGAAGAATTTCGACGGCGCGCTGATGATGACCTCGCATGATCGCGCCTTCATGAACCGCGTCGTCACCAAGATCGTCGAGATCGACGCCGGCGCCCTGAACACCTATTCCGGTGATTATGAATTCTACGCCCAGCAACAGGCGCTGGCGGAAAAGCAGCAGCAGGCCCAGTTCGAGCGCCAGCAGGCCATGCTGGCCAAGGAGATCGCCTTCATCGAGCGCTTCAAGGCCCGCGCCTCCCACGCCGCGCAGGTGCAGAGCCGGGTGAAGAAGCTCGACAAGATCGAGCGCGTGGAGCCGCCCCGCCGCCGCCAGACCGTGGCGTTCGAATTCCAGGCGCCGCCGCGCTCGGGCGACGACGTGGTGAACCTCAAGAACGTGTACAAGAGCTATGGCGCGCGGCGGATCTATGAGGGGCTGGATTTCCACGTGGCCCGGCGCGACCGCTGGGCCATCATGGGCGTCAACGGCGCGGGCAAGTCCACGCTGCTGAAGCTGGTGGCCGGCGCCACAAAGCCGGACGAAGGCACGGTTTCCGTCGGCGGCAGCGTGAAGATGGCCTATTTCGCCCAGCATGCCATGGAGGTGCTGGACGGCGAGCGCACCGTGTTCCAGTCGCTGGAGGACGCCTTCCCGCAGGCCGCGCAAGGCAGCCTGCGCGCGCTCGCCGGCTGCTTCGGCTTTTCCGGCGACGATGTGGAGAAGCGCTGCCGCGTACTTTCGGGCGGGGAGAAGGCGCGCCTCGTCATGGCGCGCATGCTGTTCGACCCGCCGAACTTCCTGGTGCTGGACGAGCCGACCAACCATCTCGACATCGCCACCAAGGAGATGCTGATCGCCGCGCTCGCCGATTACGAGGGCACCATGCTGTTCGTCTCCCATGACCGGCATTTCCTCGCCGCGCTGTCCAACCGCGTGTTGGAGCTGACGCCGGAGGGTGTGCACCAATATGGCGGCGGCTACAGCGAATATGTCGCCCGCACCGGGCAGGAGGCGCCAGGCCTGCGCAGCTGAGCCTGCGCCGGGGTGCGACGATTTCCCGGCCCACCGCCCGGAGCCTAGACGCCAGCGGCAAAAGGATTAAGTTCGCGCCGCCCGAAGGGTCCCGCCCCAAGGACAAACGACCAGCCGGCCAAGCCGACCCTGCCGCCGACAAGGTTTCCGGCTGATCGCACATTCACCGTTGAAGGACGCCGAGATCGTGGACGCTAGCCTTTCCCATTCGCCGCAACTCTCGCTGGCCAAGGACAAGATCCGGGTGCTGCTTCTCGAAGGCGTGAACGACAGCGCCGTGGAGATGCTGACCACCGCCGGCTATTCCAACGTGACGCGCCTGCCGAAGGCGCTCGATGGCGAAGCGCTCAAGGAGGCGATCAAGGGCGTTCACCTTCTCGGCATCCGCTCGCGCACGCAGATCACCGCCGATGTCGTGGCCGCTGCCGACCGGCTGATCGCCATCGGCTGCTTCAGCGTCGGCACCAACCAGGTGGACGTGGACGCGGTGCGCGCGCACGGCATTCCCGTGTTCAACGCGCCGTTCTCCAACACCCGCAGCGTGGCGGAGCTGGTGATCGGCGAGATCGTCATGCTGCTGCGCCGCATTCCGGCGCGCTCCCACGCCGCGCATGAAGGCCGCTGGGACAAGTCTGCGAACAACAGCCACGAGGTGCGCGGCAAGACCCTCGGCATCATCGGCTACGGCAACATCGGCTCGCAGCTCTCGAACCTCGCAGAAGCCATGGGCATGCGAGTCCTGTTCTACGACCACACCGACAAGCTGCGGCACGGCAATACCGAATCGACCTCCAGCCTCCAGGACCTGTTGGCGCAGAGCGATGTGGTGAGCCTGCACGTGCCGGAAACGCCGGCGACCCACGGCATGATCGGCCGCGCGGAAATCGCGGCCATGAAGGACGGCGCCTATTTCATCAACAACAGCCGCGGCACCGTGGTCGATCTGGATGCGCTCGCCGACGCGCTGCGCGCCGGCAAGCTGCGCGGTGCCGCGGTGGACGTGTTCCCCGTCGAGCCCGGCTCCAACGCCGAGCGCTTCGTCTCCCCGCTCCAGGGCCTGGACAACGTCATCCTGACCCCGCACATCGGCGGCTCGACGGAAGAGGCGCAGGAGCGCATCGGTGCCGAGGTGGCGCGCAAGCTGGTGGATTACAGCGACACCGGCTCCACCATGGGGGCGGTGAATTTCCCCCAGGTGCAGCTGCCGGCGCGCCCGCTGGGCACGCGGTTCATCCAGGTTCAGCGCAACGTGCCGGGCATGCTCGGCCGGCTGAACGAAGTGCTCGCGCGCCATTCGGTGAACATCGCCGCGCAATATTACGAAACCCATGCCGACGTCGGCTACGTGGTGCTCGATGCCGACGCTTCCGCCACGGACAGCCAGAGCGTTCTCGAAGAGATCCGCGCGCTGGACGGAACGATCCGCGCGCGGCTGCTGTACGAATACAAGATCTGAGACGACGCGCCGCCGGTCCCAACCGCTTTTAAAGGACGGAGACCGGCGGCGCTTCACCGATTGCCTGCTGCGCGTTTGTCCTCGCGCCATGTGAAGCATTCGTGCGGGAGCGGACCAACGCGGCATCTCTCGCCGCCGCGCCCGGCGCTGTCCCCACAGCGCGGGAACATCAAAAGTCGAATTTTTCAATAATACAATTTATGGGAGTCCCTTCTGGGAGTACCAGTTGGCGCAGGGCGAAATCGGCGACGCGATGGTCAAAGGCCGCCCCCCACCGGTATATTGATGCCCGGATTCGGCCTGGGCCGGTCCGCCGAAGGGGCCGCCTATGCTCGCCTTTCGCCTCCGAACACTTGCCCTCCTCTCGGTCATGCTGGGTCTCATGGGTACTGCCGTCTCCGCCGCGCCGGGGACCGGCCCTTCCGAACGCCTGTGGCGTACATTCACCCCCGCGTCCGATTCTCCTTATTCTGCCGCCCCGGAGCGTCGGAGAGAGATGGGGTGCGAGACCCCCATCACTCTCGGCCTGTTCGAGAACGTGGTGTCCTTCAAAGACGGCAAGGGCTTCGACGCCGACATGGTGCAGCCCCTCGCGGATGCCTCAGGATGCACGTTCAACGTGCGCGTTCTGACACGCGATCAGATCTGGCGGGACCTGCGCACGGGGCGGGTGGACGTGGCGACCATGGGCGCTTCCACCCCCGAGCGCCGGCGGATTGCCTTCTTCATTCCATACGGCCGCTGGCGCAACGTGCTGGTGGCGCGCGCCGGGCTGCCTCTTGACTCCGGCGAGGCGCTGGAAGCGTGGATGGAGGAGCCCACGTTCCGCCTCGGCATCACCGAGGGGTTGCATTACGGGCCGGTCCTCGACGGCAAGATCCGGCAGCTGAGACGGGCCGGAAAAGTGTTGGCCTTTCCAGATTCCGTCGCCTCGTTTGCCGCCCTGCGCCGCGGTGAAGTGAGCGCGATGATCGAGCCGATCGTGCATGCCTATCTTCACCTGGATGCCGCCACGCGCGCGCAGTTCGCGCCCTATCCGGCGCTACAGCTTCCAGCCTTTCCCATCGGCCTCGTCTTTGCCCGCCATCGCTTTAGTCCGGCGAACATGGCGAGCTGGCAGCGCGTGATGGAAGGACTGGTCCTATCGGGAACATGGCGGGACATCGTGCGGCCCTATATGCCGCCGGCGACCTTGGACGATTTCCTCGGCCTGACATCCGAGCGTTGAGCTAGGCTTGAATCACACCCGTTTCGCCTGCGTGGGCAAAGAGTATTGTAAGGTCCCATGCACCGGCCTCGCATTCCATTTGCGGATGACCTGACGTGACCTCGATTGCCCCCATTACGCCCTCGAAGGTTCGCACCCGCCTTTTCGCGAGACGGACCCTGCCGCTCCAGCTCTTGATCGCGCTGGTGGTGGTGTGCTCGATGGCAACGCTGGGCGCGGTTCTGATGTGGCAGGGATGGCAGGTGGCACGCGCGGCCTTGCTCACGTCGGCAAGCGACACCGCTCAAAACCTGGGCAAGCTCATCAATGAAAAGTCACGGCGAATTCTCGGCCCCGCCGGCGCGACCTTGCGCTATCTCTCCTACGACCCCTTGTCCGCCTCCGACGACCTGCCGCAGCGGCTGGACCGCCTACAGGTTCTCACCAGCACCTTGGAGCATATCCCCTTCGTTTCCGCCGTATACGCAGGCTATCCAAACGGTGAGTTCTTTCTCGTGCGTAGCGTCGATGACGCGCATCTCACGCGCCTTTTCGACGCCCCGCCGGGAACCGCGTTCCTGGTCCAGTCGATCACTCTGGACACGAATGGGCAGCCGATCGGGGAGTGGCGGTTTTACGACTCGCAGCTCCATCTGCTGAAATCGGAGATGAAGCCGGATTACAAATACGATCCAAGATCGCGGCCATGGTACAAAAATGCCCCGAGGGATGGCAGCGAATACCTGACGAACCCCTATATTTTCTTCACGACCGAAGATATTGGCGTCACCTTGAGCCGCCGCAGCCAGGATGGGGGCGCGGTTATCGGGCTGGATGTCGCCGTCTCCGACCTGCACAATGAATTGCGTGACTTCCGCCCCACGCCGCGTAGCGAAATCGCGGTCGTCGATCATGACGGCATGGTGATCGCCTATTCCAATTTCGAACGCACGCTGTTGCGCAACGGCACGGATGTCCAGTTCAAGCAATTGTTCGCCCTGGGCGTCGATGCGCTCACGGCGCTCGGCGGCCCGAGCACCAGCAGCGCCTTCTCCAAGGTCTATATCGCCGACGGCGAGACTTGGTTTGGCGCCTCGATTGCGCTCGACGCTTTGCCCGGCCGTAACCTGCGCCTTCTGATGGCGACCCCGGACAGCGATCTGCTCGCCACCATCCGCGCCGGCCTGAAGCGCCAATTGTGGTGGACCCTCGCGCTGACGGGCCTGCTGCTCCTGGCCGGCTGGTTCGCGGGACGGCGGCTGGGACTGAGCCTCGCCAGCCTGACCCGACAGGCACAACACATCACGCGCTTCGACTTCCGCCAGCCCGAGCCGGTTCAGAGCGTCGTGCGGGAAATCCGCGATCTCGAAAACGTGCTGCGGGACATCTGCGTCACCATTCAGAATTTCCTCCTTACCACGGAGACCATCAGCACCGAGACCAAGCTCGACCAGATGCTGCAAACCGTGCTCGGCCGCACCCTGGAGATCACGGGCTGCGTCTTCGGCGCGGTCTATCTCGCCAATGAGAAGAATACGGGGCTGCAGCTCGCCGCCACCGCCGGCTGGGCGGCCCACCACGAGATGAACGGCAGCCTCCCCGGCGAACTGCCGCTGCCGGGGCCGCACGATGTCGCCTCGGTCATCGGCACGCTCATGCCCGGCATGGGGCAATTCGCTCTGACATTGCGAAACCGTCAGCAGCGCCCGGTGGGTCTGCTGCTGCTGGATCATCCGCTCAACGAGGCCCACGGCGCCGATTTCCGCGCTTTCGCGGAAAAACTTTCCAGCGTGCTCGCGGTCGCCATTGAAACCCGCCAGTTGATCGAGGCGCAGAAGGCCCTGCTCGACGCCATCATCCGCGTGATGGCGGACGCCATCGACGCCAAGAGCCCGTACACCGGCGGGCATTGCGAGCGCGTGCCGCAACTGGCGACCATGATCGTCGATCGCATGATGGCCGAGAGCAGCGGGCCCTTTGAATCCTTCCGGCCCACCGAGGACGAGCGCTATGCCTTCCATCTCGGCGCTTGGCTGCACGACTGCGGCAAGGTGACGAGCCCTGAGCATGTGATCGACAAGGCCACGAAGCTGGAGACCATCTTCAATCGGATCCATGAGGTGCGCACGCGCTTTGAAGTGCTCTGGCGCGACGCGGAACTGCGGCATCTGCGGCGGCTTCTTGATGGCACGCCAGAGGCGGAGTCAGAGGCGCAGCTGCGGACGGAGCACGTCCGGCTGCAGGACGACTTCGCCTTCATCGCGACCTGCAATGTGGGGGGCGAGTTCATGACGGACGAGGCGATAGAGCGCCTCAACAGCATCGCCCGCCAGACCTGGATGCGCCATTTCGACAACCGCCTTGGGCTTTCCGCGGAAGAAACGCGCCGGATGAGCGCTTGTCCCGCTGAGAAGCTGCCGGTCACCGAACCTCTGCTCTGCGACCGGCCGGAACATCTGGTGCCCTGGCACGGACGCAAGCCGCCGGTGGAGAAAGACGATCCGCACAACATCTACGGCTTCGACATGAAGCTGCCGGTGCATCAGCAGCATCTTGGCGAGCTGCACAACCTCTCCATCCGGCGGGGCACCTTGTCGGAGGAGGAGCGCTTCAAGGTCAACGATCACATCGTGCAGACCTACATCATGCTGCTGAGTCTGCCATGGCCTGCGCATCTGCGGCGCGTGCCGGAAATCGCCGCGACTCATCACGAGCGGCTGGACGGCAAGGGTTATCCCCGCCGCCTTGGCGGCGCGCAGCTGAGCCTGATGGATCGCGTCATGGCGCTGGCGGACGTGTTCGAGGCTCTGACAGCCTCGGACCGGCCCTATAAGCCCCAGAAAACGCTGACAGAATCCCTGCGGATCATCGCTGCCATGTGCCGCGAGGGACATCTCGATACCGAGGTGTTCCGCTATTTCATCACCTCCCGCCTATGGGAGGCTTATGCGCTTCGCTTCCTGCAGCCCCATCAACGCGACGCGGTGGACACCGCCGCCATCCTGGCCCTGCTTGGCCCTCCGCCCGAAGGCGAAGGGGCCACCAAGACCCAGGGCTCCATCGCTCAATAATTGATGGTGGTCCGCACCCCGAACACCGCCGCGTTCTTGATCGTGGTCAGGCCATTCGGATCGTTGGGATTGAGCACGCCGCCGCCCGGGTTCCAGATGTATTGGAAGTCCGGCTGGATGGTGAAGCCGGGCGTGACCTCAAACGAATAGGTGGCTTCCAGCACGGTCTCGCTGCTGCGCACCGGGTAATAGGACGCCGTATAGAGGGCGATATCCTGGTCCAGGCCGCGCGCATAGGAGGAGACGCGCGAGGTTCCGAAGGCGACACCGAAGGAATCGGCGTCGCGGCCGGGCACCATGCCTTTGAAATTGATGCCGCCATCGGCATAGAAGCTGATGGAATTCTGCGCGTTGGGCGCCGCCGTCACCCGCCCGAAGATGCCGATGCCCTGGTCCTTGGTGCCGGGCTTGCGATAGATCATCTGGTCGAGGATCGCGTAGAACGAATAATCGCCATTGCTCTGCTGCGGAATGCCGAGCGTGTCGGGGTTTGCCAGCGACAGGCCGAAGATGTCATAGCGCTGGTTGGGCATGGAATTCGAATTATACCAGCCACCCACCTTCAAGGTGCCCGGCAGCCATTTGGCATCGGCCCCCTTGTTATAGCTGTAGGCGGCCTCGCCGATCACGAACACGCCCTGGTCCACAATGAAGTTCGTGCCGTACTTGTTCTCCTCCTGCGGATCGCCGCAGCAGGGGGCGGGATTGCCGTTGAACAGGCCGAGCATGACCGAGAAATTATCGGTCGGCGTCACCTTCAACCGCACGCCGGGTGTGGCGAGCGGATAGGCCGGGCCGCCGCTCGGCAGGTCGGCGGCGAAAAGCGCGGGCCATCCGAAGGTGGAGTTCAGGAACAGGCTGCCATTGTCGCTGATGGCGAATTCGGAATCGGCGGACAGCTGGCCGAACCGCAGGCTCGCCTTACCGTCCGCAAAGCCCTGCTCGATATAGAGTTCGAACAGGCGGGTTGTGGAGAGGGCGTCGATATTGCTGACGCCCATGATATTGCCCAGATACTGGCCGGAGAAGCCCGAGCCCTGGATCTGCAGCGCGCTGACGTGGAAAGTCGCGTTGTTCCAGTTGAACAATTTGCCGAGGTCGGCGTCCATCGTAAACAGGAAGCGGCCGTTATAGGCGGTGCCGGTGCCGAGCCCCCCCTGGGTGTTGCTCCAGACTTCGCCGATGTAATTCACGCCGAACTGGATGCCCGCATTGGCAAGCTTGGTGCGGGCGCCGCCCCAATCGCCGAGCCAACCGAGCTGGGAGGCGATGGAGGCCGGGGCTTCCTCGGCGGCGGGCGCTTCGGCGGCAGGGGCCTTGGTGGGCATGTCGGCGGCGAGCGCGGCGGTGCCGAGCAGCGCGGCCGCCGCAACGCCGGTGAGGAGCGATCTCATCATCATGAGCGTGCCGTTGCGCGCTGCGAGACGATCTTCAGCCGAACCGCTCATCTTTTCCCCTTCCCCAGATCAACATCCACCCGGCACCCGGGCCCGAAACCCTCAGCGCCAGCCAGATGTGATAATATCACATTTCGACTCGAGCCGTCTTATCAGGGCCTCAAAACGGTGTCGCGCCCTATCTGCATGGGGCGCGCCGATCAGCGTGCCCTGTTGCAAATTTGAAACGCGTCCTGCCGTCGCACCCTCGCACAGCAAGGACACAACACTATAACTGATAACAAAATTCCGAAAATCTTACTTCAATTAACGACGCAGGAAACATTCCGACGCCATTTACTTTCATATACTTGACCTATTTCCGCTTAACTCAAATACGCTGAGATTTTCACGCACCCGCCCCGGCAAGCCGATTCTGAGCATGCGCTCATGATCCGCCCGTTGACCGCTCGAAGTCAAACGGCTTACGCAACGTCATGTACAAACATTGGAATTATTCGATTTATTAAGTTTTGGCGATCCATGGCCGCGCGCTTTCGGACGATGTAACAGTATTCCGAGGCGGGCAGCAATCGCGAATATTACCCTAGGTTATCTTAATCCGGATCTGAAGAGCATGCTTGTTTCTTTCCTGATAATGCTGCGCGAGGGCATTGAGGCGGCCCTCATAGTCGGCATTATTGCGGGCTATCTGAAAAAGACCGGGCGCGACGCTTGGATGCCCGCAATCTGGGTCGGCATCTTGCTCGCCGCCGCCCTGTCGCTGTTCGTCGGTGCGGGACTTCAGTTCGCGAGCGCCGAGTTTCCCCAGAAGCTTCAGGAAGCATTCGAAGCCGGCGTCGGCCTGGTGGCGGTGTTCGTGCTCACCTCCATGGTGTTCTGGATGCGCCGCATGGGCCGCTCCATCAAGGGCGAGTTGCAGGCCTCCATCGACGCCGCGTTCACCGAGCGCCACCAGACCCTCGCGCTGATCGCAATGGTGTTCTTCGCGGTGGCGCGCGAGGGCGTCGAATCGGTGTTCTTCCTGCTGGCCACGTTCCAGCAGAGCAGCGGCATGGGCGCACCGGCCGGCGCGGTCCTCGGCCTCGGCGTCGCGTTCGCGCTCGGCTATGGCATCTATGCCGGCGGGGTGCACCTCGATCTGCGTCGCTTCTTCCGCTGGACAGGCATCTTCATCCTCGTCGTCGCCGCCGGCATCCTCGCAGGCGCGGTGCGGTCGCTGCACGAGGCGGGCCTGTGGAATCACCTCCAGCAGACCGCCTTCGATCTGTCCGGCGTACTGCCCGCGGACGGCGCCTTCGGAACGGTGATCGCCGGCCTGCTCGGCTACCAGGATGCGCCGAGCCTGACCGCCGTCATCGCCTATGTGGCCTTCCTGGCGATCACCCTGTTCCTGTTCCTCGCTCCGCCCGCGAAGCCTGCGGCGCCCCATTCCGTGGCCCAGCGTGGCGGCGCGCGATGACCGGCGTCGTGGACACAGCCCCAAAGACGGCATCGCCCGTCGGCGGACCGCCCGCGCCGTCGCGCAAGGCCATGCGCCTCGCCATCGTCGGTTCCGGCCTGCTGCTGGTGCTCGCATTCGCCGCCTTCTATTGGGCGACCAGCCTCGCCGCCCGCCGCAAGGCCGCGGAAAACGCCGGCGCGGTGGCGGTGGTCGTCACCGACAGCGCCTGCGACCCCATGGACCTCACCGTGCCCGCCGGGCGCACCACCTTCGCCATCACCAACCGGTCCAACCGGGTGATGGAATGGGAAATTCTCGACGGCGTCATGGTGGTGGAGGAGCGCGAGAACATCGCCCCCGGCATCACCCAATCCATCGCCGCCTCCCTCGCCGCCGGCACCTATGACATCACCTGCGGCCTGCTGAGCAATCCGCGCGGCAAGCTGCACGTCACGCCCTCGCAGACGGCCGGTGCCGAGCCGGCAGCGCCGACCCTGCTGGCGTTCATCGGGCCCCTTGCGGAATATCAGGTGCAATTGCTCGCCCAGGCCGGCGATTTCGCGAAGGCGACGTCCGCGCTCGCGGAAGCCGTGAAGGCGGGCGATCTGGACCACGCCCGCGCGCTCTATGGGACGGCGCGCCTCTCTTATGCCCACCTTGCGCCGGCGGCGGACCTGTTCGCCGATCTGGACACTCGCCTCGATGCCCGCGCCGACGATTTCGGCGGACGGGAAAACGATCCCCTGTTCACGGGCCTGCATCGCCTGGAATATGGCCTGTTCGCCAAGGGATCCACGGATGGGCTGCAGGCTCAGGCGGAGGCGCTCGCGGCCGATGCGGGCGAACTCAACCAGCGCATGGCGACCCTCCAACTGCTGCCGGAGCGCATGGTTTCCGGCGCGGCGCGCCTGATGCACCGGGCGGCGGGCCTGGAAGCTGCGGGGGCCGCGGAAAAATACGCGCATTCCGACCTTGCAGACATCCAGGCCGAAGCAGACGCGGTGCTTGGCATTGCGCACTTGCTGCGCCCGCTCGCGGAAAAGGCATCGCCCGGCCTGCCGGCTCGCATTGAGGCGGACGGCGCCGCGCTCACCGCTTTGCTTGCCGCACATCGCGACGGCACGGGCTTTTCTTCCTTCGAAACCGTCGCGGCGGACCAGCGCGCCGCGATCGCCACGGCGCTCAATACGCTCGGCGACGACATGAACACGCTGGGGGCAGCGCTTGGCCTGACCACTTCAGGACGTTCGGCACCATGACATCCCTTCCCTCTTCCCCGCATCGCACCTCCTCGCTCGATCGTCGCAGCCTGCTGAAGGGCTTCGGCGCGATCGGCGGCGCAGCGGCCGGCATGCTCGGCGGCGCTGCGGTCGCCCGCGCCGACGACAGTTCGAGCCCGGTCACCACGGCGCCGGAAAGCAACCGCACCGCCGAGCGCGTGGATTTCTACGGTGTCCAGCAAAGCGGCATCGTCACGCCCCGCCCGGCCACTGGCATGGTGGTGGCGTTCGACGTGCTCGCCACCACGCGGCCCGAGCTTGAGCGCCTGTTCCGCACCCTCACCGAGCGCATCGCCTTCCTGATGCAGGGCGGCACCCCGCCAAAGCTCGATCCCAAGCTGCCGCCGGCGGATTCCGGCATTCTCGGGCCGGTGGTGGTGCCCGACAATCTGACCGTAACGGTCTCGCTGGGCGCCTCGCTGTTCGACGAGCGCTTCGGGCTCGCCGCGAAGAAGCCGCGCCATCTGACCACGATGGAACAGTTTCCCAACGATGCCCTCGATCCCGAACTGTGCCACGGGGATCTGATGCTCCAGTTCTGCTCGAATACGGCAGACACGAACATCCACGCGCTGCGCGACATCGTGAAGAACCTGCCGGACCTGCTGCTGGTGCGCTGGAAGCAGGAAGGTTCGGTTCCCGTCATCCCCGCGCGGCCCGGCGCCAAGGCGGAAAGCGCGCGCAATTTCCTCGGCTTTCGCGACGGCTCGGCCAATCCGGATTCCGCCGACGGCGCGATGATGGACCGCATCGTGTGGGTGAAGGGCGGGGAAGAGCCGGACTGGGCCGCGAACGGCTCCTATCAGGTGGTGCGGATCATCCGCAATTTCGTCGAGCGGTGGGACCGCACCCCGCTGCTGGAGCAGGAAGAGATCATCGGCCGCAAGAAGGCGACCGGCGCCCCCTTCGGCGGCCACACCGAGCAGGATGTGCCCAATTTCGCCGCCGATCCGAAGGGGCGGCTAACCCGGCTCGACGCCCATATCCGTCTCGCCAATCCACGCAACGGCGCCTCGCAGGCGAACCTCATCCTGCGGCGGCCCTTCAACTATTCCAACGGCATCTCAAAATCCGGCCAGTTGGAGATGGGGTTGCTGTTCATCGCCTATCAGGCGGACCTCGAGAAGGGCTTCATCACGGTGCAAAAGCGCCTGAACGGCGAGCCGCTTGAGGAATACATCAAGCCCATCGGCGGCGGCTATTTCTTCGCTTTGCCCGGCGTTTCCGGCCCGTCCGATTTCCTCGGCCGCGCCCTGCTCGCCCCCGGCGAGCCCACCTGACCCTTCCAAACAATCCCGTTTCCTACTGGAGAGTCATTCCCATGAAGCGCTCTGTTCTCATGCTCGCGACCGCGCTGTCGCTGACCCTCGGCGCAGCCGGGGCGAAGGCGGCGATCTCCCCGCTCGACCTGGTCGCGCCGATCGCCCAGTACAAGGTCTATGTGACCAAGGAGCTGGAAGCGTTCGTCGCCTCCACCAAGGAATTCACCGACGCCGTGAAGGCGGGCGACCTCGCGAAGGCCAAGGCGCTGTATGCCGCGGCCCGCGCCCATTACGAGCGCATCGAGCCGATCGCCGAATTGTTCAGCGATCTCGATGGCGCCATCGATTCGCGCGCCGACGACCATGCCAAGAAGGAGAAGGACCCGACCTTCACCGGCTATCACCGCATCGAATACGGCCTGTTCGTCGCCAACAGCACCGACGGCCTCGCCCCCTTCGCCGACAAGCTGATGGCGGACGTCAACGACCTGCAGGCGCGCGTGAAGGGCCTCACCTTCCCGCCCGAGAAGGTGGTCGGCGGCGCTGCCGCGCTGCTGGAGGAAGTGGCGGCCACCAAGATTTCCGGAGAGGAAGACCGATACAGCCACACCGACCTGATGGATTTCCAGGCCAATATCGATGGCGCGCAGGAAGTCTACACCCTGTTCAAGCCGCTGCTGGCGAAGGACCCGAAGAACGAAGCCTTCCTGAAGAAGGTGGATGCGAACTTCGCGTCCGTGGATGCCATCCTGGTCAAGTACAAGACCGCCGACGGCTTCGAGAGCTACGACAAGCTCAGCAAGAAGGATCGCAAGGCCCTGGCCGGTCCGGTCAATACGCTGGCCGAGGATCTCTCCAAGATGCGCGGGCTGCTCGGCCTGAAATGAGCCGGCGCCACCGATAAGACCGCGCGGGGGGGTCCCCCGCGCGGTCGGTGCATATCAAAGAGAACCGGCGCGCGCCAAGCCTGGTCAGATTCCGGAGAAGACCGCGCGCTCCTTCTTCAGGAACGCCTCGTAGCCGGCCTTATAGTCCTGCGTTTCCGCGAAATCGTAGAACGCCGCGCGCTCTTCGGCCGAGACCGGGGTCCAGTCGCGCAAAAGCCGCAGCAATTGCGCCTTGCTGCTGCGGTGGGCGAGCGGGGAACCGCCAGCAATGCGCAGCGCGGTGGCCATCGCTTCATCATCAAGCGCATCCGGCGCGACGACCCGCTGCACGATGCCTTTCTGAAGCGCCTCGTCGGCCGCGAACACGCGCCCCTCCAGCACCAGCTCGGCCAGCACACCGCGTCCGAACAGCTTGAACAGAAGCTCGGTTTCGCCGAACGCGAGGGGAAAACCCATCCGGTTGATGGGAATGCCGAATTTCGCATCGGTGCTCGCGATGCGCAGGTCGCAGAGCGCGGCGATCTCCATGCCCCCGCCCATGCAGGCATCGCGGATCTTCGCAACCGTGGGAATGCCGCACCTGAGGATGGCGTCGAGCGCCGGGCCGACATGGACCTCGTGATAGCGGGTCACCTGGGCGCGTGTGGACCGCTCCTGCTCGAACTCGCTGATATCCGCGCCCGCCGCGAACGCACCGCCGCCGCCGGTGAGGAGGATGCAGCGGCACGCGCGCTCCGCATCGAGGCGCAGGAAGAGATCACGCAGGCTGGTCCACATGGCAACGGTCAGCGCGTTGCGCTTGCCCGGATTATGGATCGTGACCACCCCGATGGCCTCCTGCATCTCGAATTTGATCTCGCCGCTCATGTGGTCCGTCTCGCCCTTCGCCTGACGCAGCCTGGTTGGCCGATTTATGCGTTTATAATATTCCATGACTCATATAAAAAATATTTTTATGGTTTCTCGCTTCCTTTTCGAGACATCAGGCGCCAGCCATTCCTCCTTGGGGCATTTCGCAGCGTCACACTGGTCAAATAATATTTTTTCAATTGCAAATAATATTTTTTTGGACAAGATCGCCTCAAAGGGAGTGCAGCCCGTGCGCAAAGAGACAGCGGCCAAGCCGGCAGAGGGCAAGGAGGAAGGCCTCCTGCGGGGGTCCGGCACCCATGCCGATGCCATCTACCGCTATCTCGAGCAGGAGATCGTCTCGGGCCGGCTGGAGCCGGGCGAGAAGCTCGACGACGTGAGCCTCGCGAAGCGCTTCGGCGTGTCGAAGACCCCCATCCGCGAGGCCTTCCTGCAGCTCGCCGCGATCGATTTCGTGCATATCCGCCAGCGGGTCGGCGCCGTGGTCGCGCCGCTGTCCCTCCAGCGCATGGTGCAGATGTTCGAGGTCATGGCCGAACTGGAGGGCATGTGCGCCGCGCTCGCCGCTGCGCGTATGACCACGCTCGAACGCGACTCCCTCGCCCACGCGATGGAGCGCTGCCGCGAGCTGGCGCAGAAGGAGGGGCCGGACGCCTGCAAGGACTATGCGGAGGCGAATTTCAGCTTCCACGAGATCGTCTATCGCGGCAGCCATAATGATTTCCTGGGCGAGCAGGCGACCTTGCTGCGCAAGCGCCTCGCGCCCTATCGCCGATATTGGCTCACGACACCCGCGCGCATGCGCAAATCCAGCCGCGAACACGAGCAGGTGACCGAAGCCATTCTCGAATGCCGCGAGGAGGGCGCGCACAAGCTCATGAAGCAGCACCTGACGCTGCAGACCGAACTGGTGTCGGTTTTGCTCGACCAACTGCCCGCATCTTATCTCGCGGTGGTGAAATAGCGCCGCGCGCGCCCCCCGCCCCGCCACACAAAAGCAAGATGACCTGCGCCATGCCTCTGCCCCTCGAAAAGATGCGCGTCCTGGATTTGACCCGCGCCCTGTCCGGCCCGTTCTGCAGCATGATCCTGGGGGACCTCGGCGCCGATGTGATCAAGGTGGAGCCGGTGGGCGGCGGCGACATGATCCGCACCTGGGGTCCGTTCGACCGCACCGAGAGCGCCTATTACCTCTCCGGCAACCGCAACAAGCGCGGCATCGCGCTCGATTTCCGCTCGGCGGAAGGTCTGCGGCTGCTGCGCGAGATGGCGTTGAAGTCCGACGTCATCATCGAAAATTTCAAGCCCGGCACCATGGCCAAGCTCGGCCTTGATCCGCAGAAACTACGGGCCCTCAAGCCGGACCTGATCATCGCCAGCATCAGCGGTTTCGGCTCCTCCGGCCCGTTGAGCGCGCGCCCCGGCTTCGACCAGATCGCCCAAGGCTATTCCGGCTTCATGAGCTTTACCGGCACCACCGAGCCGACCCGCGTCGGCATCGCCATCGGCGATCTCACCTCTGGCATGTGGCTCGCCATCGGCGTGCTGAGCGCCTGGATCGCGCGGCAGGATACGGGCCGCGGCGACCATGTGGAGACCTCGCTGCTCTCCAGCCTCATCAGCCTGCTCAGCGTGCAGGGCCAACGTTATCTGAGCATCGGCGAAGTCGCTGAGCCGACCGGAAACGTTCACCCCGTGATCACCCCCTATGGCGTGTTCCGCGCCGGCGACGGCGACATGAACATCGGCGCCGCGACCCAGGAGATGTGGCTGAAGCTGTGTGACATCCTGGAGCGGCCGGACCTGAAGAGCGATCCGCGCTTCCTCGACAATGCGCGCCGCATGGAGCATCGGCAGCTTCTGCGCGAGATCATCGAAGCGGAGCTGGCGCGCGGCACCCGCGCCCATTGGACCGCCCAGCTGGTGGCGGCGGAAATTCCCGCCGGGCCCATCAACACCATCGCGGATGCCCTCAATGATGAGCAGGTGGCCCATCTCGGCCTGGTGGAAACCCTGCCGCACCCCACCCTCGGCCCGCTGTCGCAGCTTTCCAGCCCGTTGAAGATGGCCGGCACCGAAGATGGCTGGATCCGCCGCGTCCCGCCGCTGCTCGGCCAGCACACCCGCGAGGTGCTCGCGAACTACGGCTACGCGGCCGCCGAAATCCAGGAACTGGAATCGCGCGGGGTGGTGGCGCAGGCCGCGCTCTCCGCCAACGAGGACGCCGCCTGACCACCGCACGAAACACGCAGGCGCGAGGCTGAGCCACGGCCCCGCGCGAGAAGAACCGGGTGCGAAAAAACACGCCCGCTCCGCAACGTCGGACCATTTTGGGAGAAACGCCATGAAGATCAGTCGCAGACTTTTTGTGTCCGGCGCCATCGCCGCGCCGTTCGTCATCCGCAGCACCGGACAGGCCCGGGCGGACGCCCGCATCCTCAAGATCTCGCACCAGTTTCCCGGCGCGACGGGAAGCGACGGCGACTTCCGCGACCAATTGGTGAACAAATTCGCCGCCGAGGTTGAGAAACGCTCCGACGGCGCGTTGAAGTTCAATGTCTATCCCGGCTCCTCGCTGATGAAGACCAATGCGCAATTCTCCGCCTTGCGGAAGGGCGCGCTCGATCTCTCGCTGTTTCCTATTGCCTATGCGGGCGGCGAGATTCCGGAATGCAACATCGCGCAATTGCCCGGAATCGTGACCACCTATGAGCACGGCCTGTCCTGGCGCACCAAGCCCGCGGGCGAGGTGCTGGAAAGCGCGCTGGCCGCCAAAGGTGTGATGATTCTGACCTGGGTGTGGCAGGCGGCGGGCTGCGTGAGCAAAGCGCAGCCGGTGGTCGCGCCGGAGGATGCCAAGGGCGTGAAGGTGCGCGGCGGCTCGCGCGAGATGGACCTCGTGTTCCAGCGCATCGGCAGCACCGTGGTCTCGTTCCCGTCCAACGAGCTCTATGTCGCCATGCAGACCGGCATCTGCGAAGCCGCCGTGACCTCTTCCACCAGCATGATTTCCTTCCGTACCGAAGAAGTCGCACGGCATCTCGCGACCGGGCGAGGCAATTCCTACCAGTTCACGTTCCAGCCTTTGCTGATCTCGAAGATCATCTTCGACAGCCTCTCCGACAAGGAGAAGCAGATCGTGACCTCGGTCGGGCTGGAATTGCAGGAATTCGGGCTGAAGGGTGCGCTCGCCGACGACGAGCGCGTCGAGCAGACCTACAAGAAGGCGGGCGCCGACGTCCATATGCTGACCCCGGACATCATCAGCAAATGGGTCGCCATTTCCAAGGAAACCGCCTGGAAGGACTTCGCGGGCAAAAGCGAGAACTGCGCGAAGCTGCTCGCACTGGCGGCCTCCGCATGATTCCGACGCTGGATACTGCGCCGGACACCGACGCCGGTTTCCCGGCG
Source organism: Roseixanthobacter pseudopolyaromaticivorans (assembly GCF_043195145.2). NCBI lineage: Bacteria > Pseudomonadati > Pseudomonadota > Alphaproteobacteria > Hyphomicrobiales > Xanthobacteraceae > Roseixanthobacter > Roseixanthobacter pseudopolyaromaticivorans. The sequence continues at coordinate 5,188,661 of NZ_CM195539.1, read as the reverse complement.
CGCACGCAAGGCGGCGAGGTTCTCGCCGCCCTTGCCCGCGCGATGGCCCTGCTCAACCGCATCATCGTGCTGCTGGCCGCGCTGGTCCTCGTGCTCGCCGGGCTGATCCTCTCCTATAGCGTCGCCTCGCGGCTCGCGTTCGGGTCCATGAGCTATTGGCAGGACGAGGCCTCCGTCTTCCTGCTGGTCGGCGCCACCTTCATGACCGCGGCTTATGTGCAGGGCCGGCGAGGCCATGTGGCCATCGAGGCGCTGAGTGCCCTCCTGCCGCCGCGCGTGAACGCCGCCCGGCTGCTGGTGGTGGACATCGCCAGCCTCGCCTTCTGCGCCTTCTTCACCTGGAAGTCGTTCGCATTGCTGGAGGAAGCCTGGATTGAGGGGCAGGTGTCCTCGTCCTCCTGGGCGCCTCCGCTCTGGATCCCCTACGCCACCATGACCCTTGGGATGGGCCTGCTGTGCCTGCAGATCGCCCTGCAAGTGGTGACCGCACTCGCGCCGCACAGCCACCGGACCGGAGGCCGCCCATGAGCACGCTCGTCGTCGGCCTGATGTATGGAGGGGCGACGCTGCTCACCATGTTCATCGGCATGCCCATCGCCTTCGCGCTGGGGGCGGTGGCGGTGGTGTTCATGCTCGGCTTCATGCCCGCCGCATCCCTCGATACGGTCACCCAGAACGTCTATGAGGAGATGGCCTCCATCACCCTCCTCTCCATCCCCCTGTTCATCCTCAAGGGCGCCGCCATCGGCAAGTCGCGCGCCGGGCAGGATCTCTATTCCGCGCTCCATGCCTGGATGCACAAGATCCCCGGCGGCCTCGGCATCGCCAATGTGTTCGCCTGCGCCCTGTTCGCCGCCATGGCCGGCTCCTCCCCCGCCACCTGCTCGGCCATCGGCTCCGCCGGCATTCCCGAGATGCGCAAGCGCGGCTATTCGGGCGGCTTTGCCGCCGGCCTGATCGCCGCCGGCGGAACGCTCGGCATCCTTTTGCCGCCCTCCATCACCATGATCCTCTATGCGGTCGCCGCCGAGCAATCGCTCGGCCGCCTGTTCCTCGCCGGGCTCGGGCCGGGCCTGCTGCTGGTGATGCTGTTCGCCGCCTATGCCATGGTGCGCTTCCGCCAGGAGTTCGCCCGCGCCAAGCATCTCTACGAGCAGACCGGCGCCGCATCGCCGATCCTGCACGAAGAGAACCTCACCATGCGCGACCGCTTCGCCGCGCTGCCGCGGGTGCTGCCCTTCGTGATCCTGCTCACCGGCGTCATGGTCGCCCTCTACGGCGGCTATGCCACCCCCTCCGAGACCGCCGGCCTCGGCGGGATCCTGGCCCTGGTGCTGATCGCCCTCATCTACCAGGTCTGGACCCCGAAGGATCTCGAGCCGATCCTCACCTCCACCTTGCGGGAGGCCACCATGCTGATGCTCATCATCGGCATGTCGCTGCTCTATTCCTATGTGATGAGCTATCTGCACATCTCCCAGGCGGCGGCGCAGGCGATCGTGGCGCTGCACCTGTCCAAATGGCTGCTGCTGGCGACCATATTGGTGCTGGTGGTGGTGCTCGGCTTCTTCCTGCCGCCGGTGTCGATCATCCTGATGACCGCGCCCATCATCCTGCCGCCGCTAAAAGCCGCCGGCTTCGATCTGATCTGGTTCGGCGTGGTGATGACCATCGTCATGGAAATGGGGCTGATTCACCCACCCGTGGGGCTGAACATCTTCGTCATCAAGAACATCGCCCCCGACATTCCGCTGAAGGACGTGATCTGGGGCACCGTTCCCTTCGTGCTGCTGATGATGCTCGCCGTGGTCCTGCTCTGCCTCTTCCCCCAGATCGCGACCGGTCTTCCAGATCTCGTCATGGGCAAGGGGCGGTAGCCTCAAAGAGCCCTGTTTCGTCGGCCGCCGTCAGACGATGGCGAGCCGGCGGAACAGCACCTGCTTCACCGCATCGAGGACGAAAGCCAAAGCGACCGCCGCGAGGCCTATGGCGCCGATGAGATGGGCCGGCAGGGGCGCCATCAGCACGCCCTTCAGCGCGAGGGTGCAGATCAGAGTCAGGTCCACGACTGACGACGCGATCAGCCACGCGCCGGGCCGCGAACTCCACAGGTGCAGGCGCTCTCGCGCCACATAGAACACCGCCTGCCCGCTGAACACCAGTGTCACCACCGCCAAGGTGCGCAGTGTCTGCGTATCCAGATCGAGAATGAACTTCCCGGCCGCGAGGCTCGCGACGCAGAACATCAGGTCGACGAAGCCCATGATGACGCCGGCGATGGTGAGATTGCGGATGCGCCACGTGTTCGGCCGAGGTGAAGGGCGCACATTGTCGGTGGAGGATGACATGGCGAGAAAGTCGCCGCACACCATCATCAGCACCATCAGCGTGGGTGTGAGGATGGCATGCCCGGTGATCATCAGGCCTGCCGCCAGAAACAGCACCTGGACCACCTTATGAAGGATCGCGCGGAGCGTGTAGGTGAGAATCCGCTGGAACGTGGTCCGCCCTTCCACGATCGCCGCCACGATCCCGCCCAGCCCGGGCTCCGTGAGCACGATGCCCGCCGCCGATTTCGCGACGTCACTGGCGGTCGAGACGGCGATCCCCATCTGCGCCTGGCGCAGGGCGGGCGCATCGTTGGCGCCGTCGCCGCACATGCCGACGATATGCCCGGTCTTTTGCAGCGCCTTGACCAGCAGATATTTATCCTCCGGCAGCACGCCGGCGAAGATCGCGTAATCGTCCGCTCGCAGGTCCTGCGGCACGGGCGTGGTGGCCCAGGTCCGGCCGGTGATGCCGACCGCGCCGGCCACCACTTCGGCGGTGGACCGCGCGTCCCCCGTCACCATCACCGTGCGCACGCCGAGGGCGGAGAGTTCCGCGACCAGCGCGGCGGAATCCGCGCGCGGCGGATCGCTGAGCGCCACCAGCCCGATGATGGCGAGCGCCCCGGGCGGCCCGGAGGCAACCGCGAGCACACGAAACCCCTGCGCCTCGAGGTCCGCCAGCGCTCCCGGCACCGCGGCCGACGCCGATGCAAGGCCGGCGATCACGCCGAAGGCGCCCTTGACCACGCAGAGGATGGCGCCATCCGCTGCGCGAACCGTCGCCTCCGCCCGTTTGCGGGCGGGGTCGAAGGGTGTGAAAGAAACCAGCGCCGGGGCGCCCTGGAACGGCGTTCGCGCGGCGGCGGCGCGGACCGCCGCGTCCACCGGATCCCGCCCGCCATCCGAACTTGCGCGCGCGGCGAGCGCAAGCACCTGCGCCTCGGCAAATCCCGGCATGGCGACGACCGACATCACGGCCAGCTCGTTTCGGGTCAGCGTCCCCGTCTTGTCGGAACACAGGACATCGATGCCGGCGGCCTCGTCCACCGCAGATAGGCTCGTGGGCAGCACGCCCCGTCGTGCCAAGGCGCGAGCCCCCACCGCCGCCGCGAGGGTGAACATGGACGGGAGCGCGACAGGAATGGACGCCAGGATCGCGACCAGCATCAGCGGCACGAACTCGGCGGCCGGCATCGGAAGCCACACCGCATAGATGCCGAGCAGGACCGTCACCACCCCGTTGAACAGCACCAAATTGCGCACGACACCCAGGACCGTCTTCTGCTGCGAGCTTTGAACCGAAGCCGAGCGGACGAGTTCGGCCGTGCGCCCGAATTTGGTGCGCGCCCCGGTGGCGATCACCTCCGCCACCGCCTCCCCGCGCCGCACCAGCGTGCCCGCATAGGCTTCCACCCCAGGGCCTGCCTCGATGGCCATGGATTCTCCGGTGACCATGGATTGGTCGAGCAGGATCGCGCCCTCGACCAGCCGCACGTCCGCCGCCACGATCCCGCCCAGCGACAGTTTCACCACGTCGCCCGACACCAGCTGATCCACCGGCAGCGTCTGCCACGTGCCGTCGCGCCGGACCGAGGCGACCAGGGCCAGGCGCGATTTCAGCGCATCGAGGGTCGCCTGGGCGCGCCGTTCCTGGAAGAAGCCGAGCCCCGCGTTGAACACCAGCAGGAGCGCGACGATTCCGGCCTCGGCATAGTCCCCGATGACGATCTGGAGCAGGATCGCCGCTTCAAGCATCCAGGGCACGGGCGCCCAGAGCTTGTTGATCGCCCGGCGCAGCGGGTGCTGCACCACATCGGCGACGGCGTTCGGGCCGTCGCGTTCAAGACGTAGCCTTGCCTCGTCGGCGGTCAAGCCGGGAGAGAGATCCGCCATAGCTCGCCTTCTCGTCCATTCACTCGGATGGACTTCTAGAAAGCATAGCGCCCTGGCACCTTGATCTTGCGTGGCCCGCCCGCCCACAATCGCGTGAGGCGCCCTTGGGGCATCTCATTCCGCGCAGCGACAAAACCGCCGTTCAGAACCGCCCGCGCGCCCTCAAATGATCATGTCCGGGGTCAGTTGATTGGAGGGCACGCGCACTTCCACGATGGCGGGGCCGCCGGCCGACAGGGCACGGGCGAAGGCGGCCGGGAATTCCCCATCCTGCGTCACCACCTCGCCATGGGCGCCATAGCTCTGCGCCAAGGCGGCAAAATCGGGATTGGTGAGGAAGGTGCCGCTCGGCCGGCCCGGAAAGTGCCGCTCCTGATGCATGCGGATGGACCCGTAGATCGCATTGTTCACGACGATGACCACGATCGGCAGCTTGTGGTGAACGGCCGTGGCGAATTCCGGCGAGGCCATCTGGAAACAGCCGTCGCCCGCGAGCGCAACCACGGTGCGCTCGGGATGACGCAGTTTCGCGGCGATGGCGCCCGGCAGGCCATAGCCCATGCTGCCGGATTTCGGCGCCATCTGCGTGCCGAAGGTCCGGTAGCGGAAGAAGCGGTGCAGCCACACGGTGTAATTGCCGGCGCCATTGGCGACGATCGCGTCGTCCGGCAGCGTTTCCCGCAGGTGCAGGATCATCTTGCCGAGATCGAAGCCAGCGGTGCGTGTCGGCGGCTGCTGGTAGGCTTCGAACGCCGCCCGCGCCTCGGCCGTCCACCCGCGCCACGGCGAAGCGTCCAGCAATTCCAGCTCGGTCAGCGCGTCGGCGAAACGCTCCATACCGGCGAGGATCGGCAGATCGGCGGTGTAAACCCGCCCAAGGTCCTCGGCGCCGGGGTGGACGTGGATCAGGGTCTGCTTGGGCGCGGGCACGTCCAGCGCCGTATAGGCCTTGCTGGTGATCTCCCCGAGGCGATCGCCGATGACGAGCAGCACATCGGCGGTCTTCACCCGCTCGGTCAGGGCGGGGCTGGAGCCGAGCGTGAGATGCCCGACGTAATGAAGCTGCTCGTTGTTTACGAGATCCTGGGAGCGGAACCCCGCCACCACCGGCAGCGCATTGGCGGCGCAGAAGGCGCTGACCTTCGCGGCGGCGCCCGGCGTCCAGGTGCTGCCGCCGATGATCACCAGCGGCCGCTGCGCCTGCTGGAGCAGGTCGCGCAAACGCACCATGTCTTCCGGCGCGGGGGCGGCGGAGGTCGGCCGGAAGGCCGGCGCATCTGCCACCGCGCTGGTGCTGCTCAGCACGTCCTCGGGAATGGACAGCACCACCGGCCCCGGTCGCCCCTGGGTTGCGATGTGATAGGCCCGGCTCACATATTCCGGGATCAGATCGGGGCTCTCGATCTCGCCGACCCATTTCGTCATGTCCGCGAACACGCGGGTGTAATTGATTTCCTGGAAGCCCTCGCGCCCACGCGTGGTGCGGGGCACTTGGCCGACGATGAGGATCATCGGCGTGGAATCCTGCCAGGCGGTATGCACGCCCACCGTCGCATGCATCGCGCCCGGCCCCCGGCTGACGAGGCACAGGCCCGGCAGGCCGGTGAGCTTGCCATCCGCTTCCGCCATATGGGACGCGTTCGCCTCATGCCGGCAGACGATGAAGCGCACGCCGTGCTCGCCCTCGTGCATGGCATCGAAGATCGGCAGCGCGCTTTCGCCCGGCACGCCGAAGATGCGGTCGGCACCATGGATACGCAGCGCATCCACCAGGATCTGCCCGCCGTTGCGGGTGGCCGTCGCGGCCTGTGCGGGCGCTGGGCTATGGGTGTTCATTGGCGGTGTTTCCTCATCAAGCCCGCGGCTCAGCGTGCCGGCTCCAGCGCGCAGATGGTCTTCAGCTCGGAATAAAAGTCCAGCGACCAGGCGCCGCCTTCCCGGCCGACGCCGGAGCGCTTGAAGCCGCCGAAGGCCGCGCGCTCGTCCCGCACGCGCCAGCAATTCACCCACACCGTGCCGCTCTGGAGCTGGGTCGCGACCCGGTCCTGGCGCGCTTCATCGCGCGTCCAGACGGTGGCGGCGAGGCCGTAGTCGGTGGCATTGGCCCGGGCGATCACCTCGTCCTCGTCGTCGAACACGGAGACATGGCCGCAGGGCCCGAACACTTCCCGGCGGCAGATCTCCGCATCGTCCGGCAGGCCAGAGAAGATGCTGGGCGCGACCCAATAACCGTTCTCGAACGGCGCCGGCATGTCGAGCCCGCCGCCGCCGGCGATCACGCTCGCGCCTGCCTCCTTGGCGCGCGCATAATAGCCGAGCACCTTGTCGCGCTGGGTGGCGCTGATCGCCGGGCCAAGCGTGGTCTCGGCAGCCATGGGGTCACCCGGCTTCAGGGCCCGTGCCGCCGCGGCGATGCCCGCGACGAACGGCTCGAACACAGAGCGGTGCACGAAGATGCGCTCCGTGGTCAGGCAGACCTGCCCGCAATTGTCGAACATGGAACGCGCAGTACCCGCAATCGCGGCGGGGAGGTCGCAATCGCCGAAGATCAGCGCCGGGTTCTTGCCGCCAAGCTCGAGCGAAACCGGGCGCGGCCCCTGCGCGGCCGCCTGCATGATCGCTTCGCCCGTGCGCGTCTCGCCGGTGAAGGCGAGCGCGTTGACGCCGGGATGGGACACGAGGAAGCTTCCAGCCGCGCCGGCGCCATGGCCGTGGACGATGTTCAGCACGCCGTCGGGCAGGCCGGCCTCTTTGGCAATCTTCGCCAGCAGAACCGCGGTGCGCGGGGAATGTTCGGACGGCTTCACGACGATGGTATTGCCGCACACGAGGGCCGGGGCGACCTTCCAGGTGAGCAGCAGCAGCGGCAGGTTCCAGGGGGCGACGATGCCCACCACGCCGATGGGATTGCGGATGATGCGGTTGCGCGCCCGCCCGCCATTGGCCAGTGGTGTCTCGAAGCCTTCCGCATCCGCCTTGCGCGCGATGTCGGCGAAGGCGCGAAAATTGGCGATGGCGCGTTGGATCTCGACATTCGTGGTGATGGTGATGGGCTTGCCGGTGTCGGCGATCTCTTCCGCGACAATCTCGTGCAGGCGGGCATCCATCAGGGTCGCGATGCGCTCCATGAGGGCGAGGCGATCGTCCAGGGTGGTGTTCTTCCACGGCCCTTTGAGCGCGGCGCGGGCGGCGCTGACCGCCTGGTCCACCATGTCGGCATCGGTTTCCACCACCTGCGCCGCGACCCGGCCGGTGGCGGGATAATGCTTCTCGAAGAAGCGTGGGCCGAAGGTTTCACGACCCGCGATGAAACAGGGGATCTGGACGGCGTCGGTCATCAGGGCCTCGTGGGCATGCATGTTCGGACTTCAGGCGCGGCAGCCGGACGCGATGGACGGGCGCCTTTCGATGCGCCCGCCTTTCACGGCTTGAACACGCGGATCTGTCGGGCCGCGCAGCCGCCGCCCGACATAATGTTCACGCGGCCCGGAGGCCGCCGTACGCTCTGATCACTTGACCATCAGGTCCTTCTTGGCCGGCAGGTAGGACGGATCATAGACTTCCGCGATGGTCGGCACGCGCGGCAGGTTGTTGGACTTCGCGATCAGCTCGATGTCCTTCTTCAGCCGCTCGGTATCCATCACGCCGAAGCCATCCTTCAGCACGTTGGGGGTGATGATGCAGCAATCCATGGCGAGCTTCAGACGCTCACGCTCGATGTCTGCGTTCAGCAGCGGCTGATAGACGAGCGCCGCCTTCACGCCCTCCTCGGGGTCCTTCACCATGTCGCGCACCGCCTTGACCGTGGCGCGCAGGAAGCCGCGCACCGCTTCCGGGTTCTTCTCCAGGAAGGCTTTGTTGGCGGCGATGGAGTTGCTGTACAGCGGCAAGCCATATTTGCTGTACATGAAGTAACCGATGTCGCTTTCCGGCACGCCCTTGGACTTGAGCTGCATCACAGCGTTGAAAAGCTGCCCCGGCGTGGCATCCACCTCGCCGCGCGCCAGCATCGCCTCGCGCAGGTTCGGCTCGATGTACTGGATCTGCACCGACGGCAAGTCGATGCCGTTGATCTGCGCGAAGACGGGGAACAGCTTGAACGTGGAATCGTGCGCGGCGGAGCCGAGCTTCTTGCCGTCGAGCTGCTTGGGCTCCTTGATACCCTTGGATTTCAGGAAGAAGATCGCTGCCGGTGCCTGCTCATAGCCACTCATGACGACCGGAAAAGCCTGGTCGGGATTACGGGCATTGAACTCGGCCAGGACGTTGATGTCCGGGAACCCCATGTCATAGACGCCCGCCGCGAGCTGGCGGACCACCTCGGTGGAGCCCTTGCCGGGATCGACGGTGACGTCGAGGCCCTCCGCCTTGTAGTAGCCCTTCTGAAGCGCGATCAGAAATGGCGCGTGGGCGGAGCCCGGAATCCAGTCCAGCGCGAACCTGATCTTCGTCTGCGCGTTCGCAGCCTGCATTCCCACTAAAAGAGCAGCAAGCGTTACACCTGTCTGCACGATGCGCTTCAACATCGCCAAATCCCCTCTGATAAATATGAGCTTCGCGAAACTAACGTCCGAATTTCACTCGCGGACACCTTTGATGGCGGAGCTGCGCGATCAAAGAGCGTGAAGATCTCCGGATCTTTGTTTTTCTTTACGCGTGAGCGGGCACGTAATTTTATCACCGGCGGGACGCTGCTACCGCGAACCTGATAATCAGCATACTGATCATGTGGGTCCTCCTCCAGGCATCCAGCCCCTGAATGATCAGCGTGCTGACAGTTAGCGCGATCGTCAACGTGAATTTTTCAGCTTCGCATGCCCATTATTTGCGCATGAGCGGGGCGTGAGCGCTCGGTTGAATCCGCTTCCCCGTGGACCGCACAGGCCCACTTGACGCCGTCTCGTCCTGAAAACCGTCACCAAGCCTCGCCTGGGCATCTGCTCCACGTGCTGCGGGCACGACGCTGGCAATGGCCGCGGTGATCGAGAACGTACTCCCGGCGGAAGGATTGGCGCGCCTCAAAAAGATGCGGGTCCCCGCCGCGGGGGGCGCAGACCCGTTCCTCAATGGTTCGTCTGGTCGCAGCTGGAGGACCGACGGCCCGGCTCACATACCGAGCACCGGGCAGCTAGGAGGCTGGAACCGCGCGCACCGCCACATCCACGTGCATCGGGAGCGGATCGCTTGCATCGCCGATGAAGCCGCCCGAGATGGGGATCGCCTGCTCGGAGGACCGCGTCACGCCGACCCGGATCAGATTGGCGCCGGCCACCAGCCCATTCGTGGGATCGTATTCGACCCAGCCTGCGCCCGGAAGATAGACGCTGCACCAGGCATGCGTGCTGCCGCCGCCGACCGTCTCGCCGAAGCTGTCGGGATAGAGATAGCCGGTGACGAAACGCGCGGCGAGGCCGAAGCTGCGGAGCGCTTCCATCATCAGCACCGCGAAGTCGCGGCAAGTGCCCGATCCGAGCGCCAGCGTCTCGGCGGCGGTCTGGGTTCCCGCCTCGTGGCGGGCGCCGTAGCGGAATTCGGCCTTGATGGCGTGGGTGATCGCTTCCATCACCTCCAGCGTCCGGCCCTTGCCCCCGTCGCCCAGAAAGCGGCGGGCCCATTGATCCACGGTGTTGTTCGGGTCGGGCTGCTGACGTTCCGCCAGCCGGGCGACATCGGCGATTTCAGAGGCGGCATAGGAGAAGGGAAACAATTCCGCCGCCGGTTCCAGGCTGTAGACCGGCAAAGGCGGTCCTTCGGGATGATGCGTCAGATCGAGCGTGGAGACGATATTGAGCCGCTCCGTGCGCAGATCCTGCGGCCATTCGAGGAAGCAGATGGAATTGTTGAACACATCGTGCGCCCAGCGGATACTCGCAGGCTCCGGCTCCACCCGCAGGCTTGCGTGGTGCAGGCGCAGGTCGTGGCTATCGTCCGGCCGCAGCATCATGCGGTGGCGCGTCAGGCCGACGGGATTGCGGTAGGTGTATTCGGTCGTGTGGACGATGCTGATCCGTGCCATTTGCCCTCGTGCGGCAGCGTGTGCCGACTGTTCCGAAGAATCCGAATGAGAAAACGCGGCGCGGCTTGCGAGGCGCGCCCTGGGGAAAGATCAGGCGCCCCCGCGGGACGTTTCGCGGAACCGTGATCGCGGCGACGGGCCTGCCGCACGGGTATCATTTCGCATCGACGCCACGCCTCCCCCTCGCCATGCCCTGCCCCGACATGCGTCGTGTCGCGGCGAAACCTCCGAGGGAAGCTCGACCGCTGCAGATGCTTTCGCAGAATCTGTGTCGTGCGGGTGGCGTGCCGTCAAGGTTGCAATTCGCGGCGATCCGGGGAAGAGAAAGGAAAAGCTTGACCATGGCGCCTTGCCCCGGCCGCAGGTGCCACGCCGCCTTCCGCGAAGGAGGGGCTTGAGGAAGTTTGATGAACGCTGAACTCGCCATCGTTCTGCTGATGCTCGCCGCCGCCGTGGTGATGTTCATCGTCAACCGGCCGCGCATGGATGCGGTGGCGCTGCTGGTCATCGTGGCCATGCCGCTCACCGGCATTGTCACCATGAGCGAGGCGCTGGCCGGCTTCAGCGACCCCTCGATCGTGCTCATCGCCGCCTTGTTCGTCATCGGCGAAGGGCTGGTGCGCACGGGCGTGGCGCGGCGGCTGGGCGATTGGCTGGACACCAAGGCGGGCGGCAGCGACACGCGCCTGCTGGTTCTGCTGATGGCCGCCGTGGGTGGGCTCGGGGCCCTGATGAGCTCGACCGCCGTGGTCGCCATCTTCATTCCCGTGGTGCTGCGGATCTCGCAGAACCGGGGCACATCGCCGAGCCGGCTGATGATGCCCTTGAGCTTCGCCGCCCTCATCAGCGGCATGCTGACCCTGGTGGCGACGGCGCCCAACCTGGTGGTGAACGCCGAACTGATCCGGCAGGGCTCCGCGGGGTTCGGCTTCTTCAGCTTCACGCCCTTCGGCCTGCCGCTGCTGATCCTGGGCATTTTCTACATGCTGTTCGCGCGCAAGATGCTGGGCGGCAAGGGCGGGCCGGGCGCCACCCTGACCCGCCGGCCGAGCCTGCGCGACTGGGTGGAGCGCTATGCGCTGACCGACCGGGCGCAGCGCGTGCGCCTCGCCCTCGGCTCGCCGCTGGCCGGCCGGCGGCTGGAGGAGGTGTCGCTGCGCGCCTCGGGCGTGAACCTGCTCGCCATTGAGCGCGGCACCGGCCGCACCTTCGAAGTCATAAGGCCGAGCGCGCGCACCCGCCTCGAGCCTGGCGACATGCTGCTCGTCGACGTGCTGGCCACCCCCGAGCAGCTCGATGCCCTTCGGACCACCTGGAAGGTGGAGCGCGTTCCCCTCGGCGACGGCGATTATTTCTCCGACCGCTCCCAGGAGCTGGGCATGGTGGAAGTGATGCTGCCGGCCGAGTCCCGCCTCATCGGCAGCACGGTGCTGGAGGCGCGGGTGCGCTCGGAATATGGGCTCACCGTCATCGGCCTGCGGCACGGCGCCCATGTCGCCTCCAGCGACCTGCTGCACGAGCGCCTCAAGCTGGGCGATACGCTGCTGATGGTGGGCTTCTGGTCCGACATCCGCGCGCTTCAGGGCGATACCGAGGACCTCATCGTGCTGAACATGCCGGCGGAACTGGAGGAGGTGCTCCCCGCCGCGAGCCGCGCACCGCAGGCTCTGGGCGTGCTTGCCCTGGTGGTCGCCCTGATGGTCAGCGGTGTCATTCCCAATGTGCAGGCGGCGATCATCGGCTGTCTACTCATGGGGTTGCTGCACTGTGTGGATTTCAACAGCGCCTATCGCTCGATCAGCTGGAAGAGCCTGATCCTGATCGTCGGCATGCTCCCCTTCTCCATCGCCCTGCAACGCACCGGCGGCGTCGATCTCGCCGCCGACGCGGTGGTGGCGCTGGTGGGACAGGCGGCGCCACACCTCGTGCTCGGCACCATCTTCGTCATCACGGCGCTGCTGGGCCTGTTCATTTCCAATACCGCGACGGCCGTGCTGATGGCGCCGGTGGCCCTTGCCATTGCCAAGGATCTCGGCGCCTCGCCCTATCCGTTCGCGATGGTGGTGGCGATCGCCGCCTCCTCGGCCTTCATGACGCCCATCTCCTCGCCGGTGAACACGCTGGTGGTCGGCCCGGGGCAATACAGCTTCGGGGATTTCGTGAAGGTGGGCGTACCCTTCACCATCGTGGCGATGATCGTCAGCGTATTCCTGATCCCGATCTTCCTGCCGCTTTAGGCCGGGGCCTGTGAATTTTTGACTGATGGCCCAGCCTCAGTTGAATTGCCGACCGGTCGGGCTCAGCGTTGCGGCCATGACGCATGTGGACTTCCTCGTCCTTATCGCCGTGGTTGGGACCGTCCTGTCGAGCTGCGGCGCCCTGCTTTGGGTGCTGCTGCGGGTTATGAAATCCCCTTAAGGCGACCCTTTTTTCCAAGTCTTGGCACCGCCGCGCGGGAAATGTTTCACGTGAAACATGGACTTAGCGCAGACGAACAGCGGTTTACTGGCGCTTGACCGCCCCATTCCGGGCGATGAAACCGCGATTTCGGGCGAAGTTTCGCCCACGATGAATCCGAAAATCGGCAATGCGCGCGATCCGCGCTCAGCTCCGGCCGCCCGCCTTGGTGGCGATCCAGATCACATGGCGCGCGCCGCCCCGCTTGCCGTTCGCCCGCACCCGGACTTCCTCCACGGCAAATCCGCCCCGTTTCAGCCGCTGGGTGAAGCCGGCATCCGGCCCGGAGGACCACACCGCCAGTAGCCCGCCGGGACGCAGCGCCCGCAGCGCCGCGCGCAGGCCGGCCGCGTCGTACAGGGCATCGTTGGCGGCGCGCGTCAGGCCGTCCGGCCCATTGTCCACGTCGAGCAGAATGGCGTCATAGGCGGTTGCCTGCGACCGGATCAGCGCGCTAACGTCGCCGCTCCACAGGCTCACGCGGGGATCGTCCAGGCTGTCCCCGTGAAGCTCCGCCATGGGACCGCGCGCCCAGGCGACGACCTCCGGCACCAGTTCGGCGACCTCGATCCGCGCGTCGGCGCCGAAGGCCGCGAGCGCGGCGCGCAAGGTGAAGCCCATGCCGAGCCCGCCGATGAGGAGATGCGGTGCCGCGCACGCCCCCAGCCGCGCGCTGGCGAGCGCGGCCAGCGCCTCCTCCGAGCCGGAGAGGCGGCTGTTCATCAGCTCGGTCGCGCCGGCCATGATGGAGAATTCGGCGCCGCGCTGCATCAGGCGCAAGGTGCCGCCGCCATCGGGCACTTCGGCGGTGTCGAGCAGGAGCCAGGGGATCACGATTTTCTCTTCGACCGATGCGGCGCGCGGCGCGCCTTTGGATTGGAAACGCGCGCGGTTCGATCTATGAGTGCCTCGCCGCATTGCCGCAAGCAAGTTGGGAGAGCGCCACTGTTCTGGGCCTGGAGCGCGACTCTCGCGGCCATCGTCGCCAGCACAGGCGCCTTCGCGCAGGCTGCCGGCCCGTGTGGCGCAACCCCGGCCGCGGCTCCGCCGCCGGGCGAGAGTTGCGACGCCTCCAGCCCGCCGCCGCCCGTGCCGCAGACCTGGACGATCATCGAATCGCGGTCGCCCAGCGACGACCGCCCGCAGATCTCGGCCTCCATCTGGGTGGAGAAGGATCAGGCGATCCTCGCGGTGCGCTGCTTCGACGGCCGGATGGAGTTCATGTTCTCGCCCACCGGGCTGGTGGCGCCGGACGCGACCGCGCGGGTCACCTATCGCATCGAGGGGAGCGCCGCCGTCACCGGCGCATGGCGCGCCGCGCCCAACCGGCAGGATCTGTTCGCGCCCGATCCGGAACGCCTGCTGCGCGCGTTGCCCGACCAGGGCACGCTTGTCCTCCGCACCACCGGCCGCGCCCATATCGTTTATGAGGCAAGCTTCCCCTATCGGGGCATGAATATCGTGCGCACGCGATTTGCCGCCGTGTGCGTGCGCGGCCAACCTCAGGCCGCGCCACCTTCTCCCCTTGCGCCCGCATCCCCTGCGCCGGCCGCGCCGACGCGCCAGCCGGCAGAGGCACTTCCGCTCGGCATCCGCCCGTCGGCGGCGCCACCGGCGCCGCCCTCGTTCGCAAACCGCCCGCTGCGGCGCCTGCCGGAGGACTGAGGATCAGGCCCGGCGGGCCAGCTGGCCCCAGGCCAAGAGAACGATCAGCGCGCCGACCACCGCGCCGATGAAGCCGGCGCCCTGGCCGGCCTGGTACCAGCCGATCGCCTGTCCGAGATAGGTTGCCACCAGCGCGCCGACGATGCCGAGCACGGTGGTGAGGATGAAGCCCTGCGGCTCGTTGGAGCCGGAATAGATCAGTTTCGCGACGATGCCGGCGACGAAGCCGATGATGATGGTCCACAACACGCCCATGCTGCCCTCCAGGCTGGGAAACACGCCACCAACGGCGAAGATCGTGCTTGGGTTCCCCCGTCACGTCCCGCGCGTGTCCTCCAGGGCCCATCCGCGCACGCGGGGCGGGCAACAGTCAAGCCCAAGGCGGGCGCCGGACCGGCATCGTGCGGCACGACAGGGCGAAAGCGAAGTGAAAGCTTGGCGGGCTTATCAATTGCGGCAACCACAGGGCAACGTCCCGCACAAGAGTGTCGCCAAGCACCGCCAAACGAGGAAACCGGCGCTCAGCGCCCCGAGGAGACACATATGATCCCTGCGATGAAAGCGGCCGTGCGCCCGCTCATCCTTTCGCTGGCCGTCGCGACGCTGGCGATTCCCGCCGGCGGCCCGGCTTTCGCGGCCGACAAGGTCACCATCATCGTCGGCGGCATGGAAAAGCAGATCTACCTGCCCGCCGTGCTCACCCAGCAGCTGGGCTATTTCAAGGAGCAGGGGCTCGACGTCGAGCTGATCAGCACCCGCGCGGGCGTCGAGGCCGAGAACGAGCTTCTGGCCGGCGCCGTGCAGGGCGTGGTGGGCTTCTACGACCACACCATCGACCTCCAGGCCAAGGGCAAGTTCCTCCAGTCCATCGTCCAGTTCAGCCAGGCGCCGGGTGAAGCGGAGATGCTTTCCGCCAAGCTCGCCGACAAGGTGAAGTCCCCGGCCGATTTGAAGGGCCAGACCCTGGGCGTGACCGGCCTCGGCTCCTCCACCGATTTCCTCACCCAGTCGCTGGTGGTGAATGCCGGGTTGAAGCCGGGCGAATATTCCCTGCTGCCGGTGGGCGCGGGCAACACCTTCATCGCCGCCATGCGGCAGGGCCAGATCGCCGCCGGCATGACCACCGAGCCGACCATCAGCCAGCTTCTGAAGACCGGCGACGCGAAGATCCTGGTGGACCTGCGCACCCCCGACAAGACCATCGCGGCGCTGGGCGGGCTTTACCCGGCGGCGTCCTTCTATGTGCAGAAGTCCTGGGCCGACACCCATAAGGAAGAGGCGCAGAAGCTGGCGAATGCGTTCGTGAAGACCATGCGCTTCATCGCCGCCCACAGCGCCGAAGAGATCGCCGACAAGATGCCCAAGGATTATTACGTCGGCGACAAGGACCTCTATGTGAAGGGCCTCGCCGAGGGCAAGGCGCAGTTCACCCCCGACGGCCGCATGCCCAACGGCGGCCCAGAGACGGTGCTGAAGGTGCTCGCGAGCTTCAGCAAGAACGTCCAGGGCAAGCAGATCGACCTGTCGAAGACCTATACGACAGAGTTCGTGGACGCCGCCGTGAAGAGCCTCGGCTCCAGCAACTGATATGGCGCGGCGCCCGCTTGCGGCGCCGCTTTCCTTTTTGTCCTCAAGCAGCCGACGCCCGCAGGGCGGCGGACGGAGAGACTCATGTCCGAAACCCTCCTTGCGTCCCGCCCGGCGCCGGCGGCAGGCTCGGCCGCGCCGCCCGCCATCGACCTCGTCAACGTCACCCGCCGCTTCGTCACGCCCGACGGCAAGATGATGACCGCGCTGCGCGATTTCACCATGTCCGTGAAGGCGGGCGAATTCGCCTGCGTGGTCGGACCCACCGGCTGTGGCAAGTCCACCACGCTCAACCTCGTCACCGGGCTTGCCCCGCCGAGCGCGGGCGAGGTGCGGGTAATGGGCGAGCCGGTCACCGGCATCCGCCGCGACATCGGCTTCGTGTTCCAGACCGACGCGCTGTTCCCCTGGCGCAGCGTGCTCGACAACGTGGCCGCCGGCCCGCTCTATCGCGGCATGTCCAAGGCCGAGGCGTATGAGAAGGCGCGCGACTGGATCGCCCGCGTGCACCTCTCGAAGTTCGAGGGCCATTATCCCCACCAGCTCTCCGGCGGCATGCGCAAGCGCGCGGCGCTCGCCCAGACCTTCATCAACGAGCCGAAGATCCTCCTGATGGACGAGCCGTTCAGCGCGCTCGACATCCAGACCCGCACGCTGATGCAGGACGAACTGCTCGCCATGTGGTCGGGCTCCGGCGCCTCGGTGGTGTTCGTCACCCACGATCTGGAGGAAGCGGTAGCGCTGGCCGACAAGGTCTATGTGCTCACCGCCGGCCCCGCCACGGTGAAGAGCGTCTACCAGATCGACTTGCCGCGCCCGCGCGTGATGTCGGAGATCCGCTACGACCACCAGTTCGTCGAGATCGCCCGCGTGATCTGGAACGACCTGCGCGAGGAAGTGCAGATCGGCCAGGCCCGCGCCATGTCGGCCGGACATTGAGAGGAGGACACGCCATGACCGTTCAGGCCGAACCGCTCGCCGCAAACGCGGCCCCCACTCTCGAATCCGTCTCCGCCGCCGCGCAGCGCGCCATGCGCCGCCGGCACGCCCTCGTCATCGCCCTGCGCATCGCCATCCTGGTGGGTGTGCTGGGTGGGTGGGAACTCGGCGCGCAGACCGGCTTCATCGACCCGTTCTTCTTCGCCAGCCCCTCCGGCATCTGGGACCAGATCTGGATCTGGATGACCGAGGGCACCTCCCAGGGGCCGCTCTGGGAGCAGATCCTGGTGACGCTGGAGGAGACCACGCTCGGCTTCTTCATCGGCGCCGTGGGCGGGGTGGCCTGCGGTATCCTGCTGGGGCGCAACAAGCTGCTGGCGGACGTGTTCAGCGTCTACATCAAGGTGGCGAACTCCATTCCCCGCGTGGTGCTGGGCTCGATCTTCATCATCGCGCTCGGCCTCGGCATGGCCTCCAAGGTGGCGCTGGCGGTGGTGATGGTGTTCTTCGTGGTGTTCGCCAACGCCTTCCAGGGCGTGCGCGAGGCCGACCGGGCGCTGATCGCCAATGCGCAGATCCTCGGCGCCTCGCCGCTGCAGATCACCCGCACGGTCATCATCCCCTCGGCCATGAGCTGGATCCTCGCCTCTCTGCACGTTTCGTTCGGCTTCGCCCTGGTGGGCGCGGTGGTGGGCGAGTTCCTGGGCGCGAAGAAGGGCGTCGGGCTCATGATCTCCACCGCCCAGGGCGCGTTCAACGCCAATGGCGTGTTCGCCGCCATGGTGATCCTCGCCGTGCTGGCGCTGGTGGTCGAGTTCATCATCACGCTGGTGGAGAACCGCCTGGTGAAATGGCGCCCTGCCCCGCTCAACGACGCGCACGGCTGATTTTAGCCCGCGCCACCTGTTTCAAAGTCCTCCCACTGGCCCGGCGCTCCGCCGGGCCTTTTTTTATGCGGCGGCGGCCGTTTCCTGTGCCAGCGGCAGGCGCACCTCGACCACCAGCCCGCCGCCTTCGGCATCCCGCAGCGCGACGGTGCCCGCCGCCGCCTCCGCCACTTCCTTGACGATGGCGAGGCCAAGCCCGCTGCCCTCCGCGCTCGTGCCGAGGACGCGATAGAAGCGCTCGAACACGCGCTCGCGCTCGGCCGGCGGAATGCCCGGCCCGCTGTCCGCCACGCGCAGCACCGCCTCGTCCCGCTCGCGGGCGACGCTCACCGTGACGATGCCACCGTCCCCGGCATAGCGGGTGGCGTTGTCCACGAGATTGACGATCATCTCCCGCAGCATGGTG
The DNA here is from genome assembly GCF_043195145.2 of Roseixanthobacter pseudopolyaromaticivorans. Lineage (NCBI taxonomy): Bacteria > Pseudomonadati > Pseudomonadota > Alphaproteobacteria > Hyphomicrobiales > Xanthobacteraceae > Roseixanthobacter > Roseixanthobacter pseudopolyaromaticivorans. Next base: position 5,170,481 of record NZ_CM195539.1, on the reverse strand, counting down.
CCGTCGCCGGTCACCGGCACAGCGCCTTCCGCCTCGACGCCGATGTCGATGCCCCGCGCCAGCGCGCCTTCCGCAAATTCTGCGGTCACCAGCCGCGCCGCGGCGGCCAGATCGATGCTTTCGCTGCGCGGGCGGCGGCTGCCCGGCTCGGCGCGGGCGAGGGTGAGCAATTGCGCCGCGAGACGCGCCAATTGCCGGGCGCTGGCCTGCAGTGCCTTGAGCGCCAGCGTGCGTTCGTCGGGATCCTTCTCGCGCAAGGCATAGCTCGCCTGGGTGCTGAGCAAAGCGAGCGGCGTGCGCAATTGATGCGCCGCATTGGCGACAAAGCGGCGCTGCGCCGCCATCTGCTTCTGCACGCGGTCCATATATTGGTTGAGCGCGCCCACCAGCGGGCGCAGCTCGGTCTGCACATCCTCGGCGGAGAACGGCGCCAGATCCTCCTGGGAGCGGCGCTGCACCGCATCGCGCAGGCGCAGCAAGGGCGTCAGGCCGCGATTGAGCCCGATCAGCGCGAGGATCGCCGCCGCCACCAGCAGCAGCACCTGCTGGCCGAAGCCGCCGATCCACAATTGCCGCACCATGGCGCCATGGCCGGCGCGCGTCACCCCCACCATCACACGGATCGGCCCTTCCGCCCCCGCGCCCACCAGGGGATGCAGCATCATCACCAGGTCCAGCGGCTGGTCGCGATACGCGCCGTCATAGAACAGCGGCTCGAAATCCGAAGGCACGCGCGGCGGCAGCGGCAGGTCGGGATAGCCGGTGAGCAGGCGCCCGGGGGCGGTCTCCACCCGGTAATAGACCCGGTCCTGGTGGCCGGTGGCGAACATCTCCAGCGCCACGGGCGGCACGATGGCCTCGATCACGCCGCGATCGGCGCGGCTCGGCTCGGCGATGGCGCGGGCGGAGGCGGTAAGCATGCGATGGGTGACGAGGTCGGCGGTGGCGACCGCATTGCCGTAGCTCGTCCACACATTGACGGCGACCACCCCCGCCAAAGGCAGGACCAGCCATGCGAGCAATTGCAGACGGAGGCTTCTAATCCTCATGCCGCAGAAGATAGCCGAGGCCGCGTAAAGTGACGATACGCACGTTAGAGCCTTCCAGCTTCTTGCGCACCCGGTGGACATAGATCTCGATGGCGCTGGGGTCCGCCTCGTCCTCGAAGCCGAACACGCTCTGCGAGAGCTGCGCCTTGCTGACCGTGCGCCCGCTCTTCAGCAGCAATTGTTCCAGCACCGCATATTCGCGCGGCGTCAGGGCCAGCTCGCCCTCGCGCAGGGCGAACAGGCGGGTGCGCGAATCGAAGGAGAGATCGCCGAACACCACCACCGGGTCGGCCTGCCGGTGCACGCGCCGCAGCTGGGCGCGGATGCGCGCCTCCAGCTCGGCGATCTCGAAGGGCTTGGCGAGATAATCGTCGGCCCCCTCGTCGAGCCCGGCCACCCGCCCGTCGAGGCTGGCATTGGCGGTGAGGATGATGACCGGCAACGTGCTGCCGCGCCGCCGCAGCCGCCGCAGCACCTGCAGCCCGTCGAGGCCGGGCAGGGACAGGTCCAGGATCACCAAGGCATATTCGGCGACTTCCAGCGCATGCTCGGCATCGAGGCCATCGTGCACCACGTCCACGGCATAGGTGGATTGGCGCAGGCTCTTGGCGAGCCATGCGGCGAGTTCCCGATTGTCCTCCACCAGCAGCAGCCGCATGCGCGTTCTCCCGCTGCGCACATGGCAGCGGGCGGGCGGAGGGTCAATGCGCCCGCCCCGCCAAAGGAAAAAATTCGCGCCGCGGCATGTCGCCAGTCAGGAGGCGGCGGTCGCCGGCAGGGGTTCGCCGAGGGCCGCAAGGGCGGACACCAGCAGCCGCGCCATGCGTGCGCCCCAGGCCGCCTGCCCGGCCGCATCGGCGATCAGATCCTGGCGGATCTCAACCGCCACATGGGGCACGCCGCGCCGCTCGCCATGGACGGGAATCGTATAGTCCGACGCATCGCTGACCGAATAGGGCTCGTTATCGCCGACGACGAGGTCCGCCTCGCGCTCCAGCTCGGCGAACAAAGCGCGTGCAAGACGCGGATCGCGATTGTAGAGCACGCCCGCGTGCCACGGGCGCGCGATGCCCAGATAGACCGGCGTGAAGCTGTGCATGGCGATCAGGATCGTCGGCCGCCCAGCCACCTGCCGTGCGTCCAGCTCCGCGGCGATGCGATCGTGATACGGGCGGAAGATCTCGCGCTCGCGCTGCGCCGCCTCCACCGGCCCGAGGCCGATGTTGCCCGGGATCTCGGTGCTCTCGCTGAGGACGGGAATGGAGGTCGGCGTCCCCGGCTGGCGGTTGCAATCAATGACGAGGCGCGAATACTCCTGCTGGATCAGCGTCGCACCCAGCGCATCGGCCAGATGCCGGCAGACGCCCGCAATGCCGATGTCGATGGCGATGTGGCGCAGGCAGTCCGCATCCGCGATTCCGAGCTGACCGAGGGCGCGCAGCATGCGGTTTCCGGCATGGTCGGCGACGATCAGGAACGCAGAAGCCGATTGCGCGTTATAGACCGTGACCGGCGACGGCTCGTCGGCTGCCAATAGAGGATGCGCCATCTTTTTTCCGGACTCTTCTGGTGGCTAATAATGAGAAGCTTGTGGCCATTGAGACCCCGAGCTCCAGCTATAGTGTGCTCCATCTATAGACTATTGACTGCCCTGTCGGCAGCTATGCCGGCCGGTTTCGTCCAGAATGTCGCAAGTGCCACTTATTTAACCCGGCATTTTCATGCCGAATGCGACAAATCCCAAACATTCGCACCGGATGGTGCTAGGGTTGCATTGTAAAAGTACCGGGTGACGAACCGGCAGGCGGACCCCGGGAAGCCGACCGGATCCAGCGTGCGCGACGACAGCCCGTTCATCTGTCCGGCGCGACGAGCAGCGATCCTCACGGCTCTGCGCGCGCCGGCGCCGGAGATTTTCGATGAAGATTCACGCAGGCTATCGGATCGCCTACGATTGCCCCCAGCCGACCCCGATGATCCTGACCCTGAGCGTGCATCCTTCCCGGGTGGGCGATCTGCTGAGTCCCGACCGGGTGATGTTCGATCCACAGCTCCCCGCCAACACCTATCACGACAGCTTCGGCAATTTCTGCCACGTCATCAATGCCCCCGCCGGCCGGCTGACCATGTTCACCGACTTCACCATCATGGATGGGGGGCAGGCCGATCTCTACGCCCCGCACGCCCAGCAGCATGCGCTCTCGGACCTGCCGGTGGATGTGCTGCTCTATCTGCTCGGCAGCCGCTATTGCGAGACCGACCGCTTGTCCGACATCGCCTGGTCGCTGTTCGGGCAGGTGCCCAAGGGCTGGCCATTGGTCAGCGCCATCTGCGATTTCGTGCACCAGCGCATCACTTTCGGCTACGCCCATGCGCGCCCGACCAAGACCGCGTTCGAGGCCTATAACGAGCAATGCGGCGTGTGCCGCGACTTCGCCCACCTCGCCGTCACCCTGTGCCGCTGCATGAACGTGCCGGCGCGCTATTGCACCGGCTATCTCGGCGATATCGGCGTGCCGTACGACGGTTCGGCGATGGATTTCAGCGCCTGGTTCGAGGTCTATCTGGGCGATCGCTGGTACACGTTCGATGCCCGGCACAACAAGCCGCGGATCGGCCGCATCCTGATGGCGCGCGGACGCGACGCCACCGACGTCGCCATCGTCACCTCGTTCGGCCCCTGCACGCTGGCGAGCTTCGAGGTGATTACCGACGAGGTCGCCTGAGCCGCCGGCCCGCGGGTTCCCCCCCGCGGCGCCGCCCCCGGCGATCCCGTTCAGAGCGGGCGTGCGCCGGACAGGATTTCCCGCTTACCCGCGTGGTTGGCCGGGCCGACGATGCCCTCGCTCTCCATCCGCTCCATGAGGCTCGCCGCCTTGTTGTAGCCCACCTGGAGCCGGCGCTGGATATAAGAGGTGGACGCCTTGCGGTCGCGCAGGACGATGGCAACCGCCTGTTCGTAGAGATCGCCGCTGGCTTCACCCAGCGCGCCCTTGTCGAACACCGCGTCGTCGCCCTCCCCGATGCCCTCGGCTTCCTCCTCGCTGGTCACCGCGTCGAGATATTCCGGGCCGCCCTGGGCTTTCAGGTGGGCCACCACCTTTTCCACCTCGCCGTCGGAGACGAACGGGCCGTGCACGCGGGTGATGCGGCCGCCGCTCGCCATGTAGAGCATGTCGCCCTGGCCGAGCAGCTGCTCGGCCCCCATCTCGCCGAGAATGGTGCGGCTGTCGATCTTGCTGGTGACCTGGAATGAGATGCGGGTCGGGAAATTCGCCTTGATGGTGCCGGTGATGACATCCACCGAGGGACGCTGGGTGGCCATGACCAGATGAATGCCGGCGGCCCTGGCCATCTGGGCGAGGCGCTGGATGGCGCCCTCGATTTCCTTGCCGGCGGTGAGCATCAGGTCGGCCATTTCGTCGACGATGATGACGATGAACGGCAGGGCCGTCAGGTCCATGTCCTGCTCCTCGAACAGGGCCTCCCCGGTCTCCTTGTCGAAGCCCACCTGGACCTGGCGCTTGATGATCTCGCCCTTCGCCCGCGCTTCCGCCATGCGGGCGTTGAAGCCGTCGATATTGCGCACGCCGAGCCGCGACATCTTGCGATAGCGGTCCTCCATCTCGCGCACCGCCCATTTGAGCGCGATGATCGCCTTCTTCGGATCGGTGACGACAGGCGTCAGCAGGTGCGGAATGCCCTCATAGACCGAAAGCTCCAGCATCTTCGGATCGATCATGATCAGCCGGCAGGCCTGCGGCGAATGCCGGTAGAGCAGCGAGAGGATCATGGTGTTGATGGCCACCGACTTGCCGGAGCCGGTGGTGCCGGCCACCAGCAGATGCGGCATGCGGGCAAGATCGACGATCACCGGCTCGCCGCCGATGGTCTTGCCCAGCGCGATCGCGAGCTTCGCATGCGCCTCGTCGAGATGCGGGCCGGAGAGAAGCTCGCGCAGCCACACGGTGCCGCGCCGCCGGTTCGGCAGCTCGATGCCGATGACGTTGCGCCCCTCCACCACCGCCACGCGTACCGAAACCGCGCTCATGGAGCGCGCGATATCCGCCGCGAGGCCGATGACCCGGCTGGACTTGGTGCCCGGCGCGGGCTCGAATTCGTACAGCGTCACCACCGGGCCGGGATTGGCGTCGATGACTTCGCCGCGCACGCCGAAATCCCGCAGCGTCTGCTGGAGAATGGCCGAGCTCTGGTCGAGGAATTCCTCCGACAGCTCGAAGTCCGGCTCCTGCACCGGCGGCTCGCGCAACAGGTCCAGCGCGGGAAGCTCATAGGCGCCGAAGTCATCCTCGGCATCGGCCGCGAGCGACGGCGGCGGGACCGGAACGATGGAAGATGGCGCCACCGGCACGGAAGGGGCGGCGTTTTGCGGCGCGGCCAGCGGCGGCGTGCCCAGCGCGGGCGGGAAGTTCAACCCATGGAACGCCCAATGGAAAGAGGCTCCGACGATGGCGGAAAGCGGATCCAGGGTGACCGGCGCGGACGCCGGTGCCGGCAGATCGGCGACTTCCACTTGCACGGCGGGTTCTGCTTGGGCGGCGACTTCCAAGGGGGCGGGCGCCGCGTCGGCGTTCGCCTCGGTTTCCGGCGAGAGAGCGAGGTCTGGGAGCGTATCTGCCAACGCCGCCTCGCGCGAGGGCTCATCCCCCGGCGCGATTGCGGCGGATATCCCCTGCGCTTGCGCATCGTGCGGGGGGTGCACAGGCAAAAGGTCCTGCTCCTCGGCGGCCCGCGGGTGCAACCCTTCGCCCAGGCAAATGAGCCGGCCGAGCTTCAGCAGCGTCTGCGGCACGGGGGACGCGGCGGGCGCTGACGGCGGATCGCACGGCTCGGGGGTCTTGTCTTTCGCCACATCGCTCGGGAACGCGGCGTCCTGCGTGGCGACGTGCTCAGACTCCTGCTCGACATCGCTGTTCGCGTCGGGATCACGCATCACCCACCCGGATGCGGGCGCGGGCGTCTCTTCGGCCGGAGCGAGAGCAGCCGGCATCTCGGTTGCGTCGTCTTCACTGCGCTCCTCGGCCGCGGCCGAAGCGAGCCCGTGAGCGAGATGGTCCGCGTCGGCGAGACCGACGTCGGCCGATTCAATCTGGATGGTGGCGGCGTCCACCGGATCTGCCGGCATTTCGATACCAGGGGCGCCGTCGTCCGGCGCCAGGGCGATTTCGGCCGACGCCGATGGCACCGGCGCCTCGGGCGCGGCCAAGGCGATCTCACTGCCCTCCACCACCACCGGCGCGGCAGCGTCCTCGCCGAGGCCCGTTAGAGCGAAGGCGACACCCCCTTCGATGGCGGCGCGCAGCGTTTCCAAGGCCACCGGGGGTTCTGCCGCATCGCTCCACGCCATGTTCGCGGTCTGAGTCTCGGGCTCGGTTTCCTCCACCAGGAAGCGCCAGGTCGGCCCCACGCTTGGAACGGCGGTCGTTCCGACCGGCGCGGCACCGCTCTCTTCGGGAGCCGCCTGATCCGGGGCGATGGCGGTGCGTTCCGCCGGGGGCGGCGATGTCACTTTCGGCGATTCGCCCATGCCGTGGCGGGTGCGCAGGAAATGGTCCGGAGTCCGGGTGAAGCGGGTATTCTCATCCAAGGTGAAGGGGCGCAGCCAGCTCGGCACCAGATCGAGCGCGACCCAGGGAGAAAAGGCGGCGTCGCGGGCATCCTTGGGCAGCAGCGGACGGCCTGTCGGCAGCGCGGCGCCGGCCCGCGCGGAGAGGGAGAAGGACGGCTCGTAGGTTCTGGGAGGGCGGTTTGAAGAAGGCATGATCTTCCATGACCCGGAGGGCCGGCCGAGCCGGCCGCGTTGTCTCCAGGGATACGGAGTGCGGCGTTAACAGGAGGTTTTGGGAGGCGGCTCCGCCCACAGGGCAGAGGGGGCCGAAGGCCAATTCGTTCGGCGGCGCACAAATACCCCGTGGTTCAACCATGCATCGCCGCAACGACTATTTCCGGCCGCATCCAACTTATTAACCATAAGCTTTTCATCGCCCGTGTTGAAAAACAACGGCATTGGGGATAGCGTCGCTTCAACGTCTTTTGCTCGGCTTTTCTTTTCCATCCCGGATATCGCCCCATGAGACGCGCGCCCATTTCCGCCACCCGCATGCCGCTTCTCGCCGCCCGCGCGATCGCCGCGCCCATGGGCAAAAAGCCGCGCGCCCAACGCCCCTGACCTCAACCCGCCAGCCTGCGGCTCCGCAGCCCGCGGTTCCTTCAGCCGATGCCCCTCGCAATCCCCACCTCAGAGGTCCACACGTGACTGACATGCGCAAGGAAACCGACAGCCTCGGTGAAGTCGATGTCCCGGCGGACAAGCTGTGGGGCGCGCAGACCCAGCGCTCGCTAGAGCATTTCAGCATCGGCACGGATTTGATGCCGCGCGAGATGATTACCGCCTATGCGCTCCTCAAGAAGGCGGCGGCGCGGGCGAACCATGCCGGCGGGCGCCTCGCGGAAGAGCCCTACAAGCTGATCGTGCAGGTGTGCGACGAGCTGCTCGCCGGCAAGCACCAGGACATGTTCCCGCTGCACGTGTGGATGACCGGCAGCGGCACCCAGTTCAACATGAACGTTAATGAGGTGATCTCGAACCGCTGCTGCCAGCTCGCGGGCACGCCGCTCGCCAGCAAGACGCCGGTGCACCCCAATGACCATGTGAACATGTCGCAATCGTCGAACGACAGCTTCCCGTCCGCCATGCATATCGCGGTGGGCGTCAACGCCACCCAGCGGCTGATCCCGGCGGTGCAGGCCCTGCATGACGCGATCTCGGCCAAGGCCGAGGAATGGGCGGATATCGTCAAGATCGGCCGCACCCACATGCAGGATGCGACCCCGCTGACGCTCGGCCAGGAATGGTCCGGCTATGCCGGCATGCTGGCGGACGATATCGAACGCCTTCAGGACGCGCTGAAGGGGGTCTATCGCCTCGCCCTCGGCGGTACGGCGGTCGGCACCGGCATCAATGCGGCGCCGGGATTTGCCGAGGCGGTGGCGGACGAGATCGCCGGCCTCACCGGCTTGCCCTATGTGACCGCGCCGAACAAGTTCACGGTCCAGGGCGCCCATGACGCCTTGGTGCAATTCTCCGGCACGCTGCGCACGCTCGCCGCCTCGCTCTACAAGATCGGCAACGACATCCGCCTCATGTCGTGCGGCCCGCGCGCGGGCTTTGCCGAGCTGATCATCCCGGAGAACGAGCCCGGCTCCTCCATCATGCCCGGCAAGGTGAACCCCACCCAGGCCGAGGCGCTCACCATGATCGCCGTGCAGATGATGGGCAACGACGTCAGCGTCGGCTTCGGCGGCGCCAGCGGCTATCTGGAAATGAACGTCTACAAGCCGCTCATCATCTTCAACATCGCCCATTCCATCACCATCGCCAGCGACGGCTGCACCAATTTCCGCAAGTTCCTGGTGGAAGGCACCAAGCCCAACCGCAAGAAGATCCAGGAATATGTGGACCGCTCGCTGATGCTGGTGACCGCGCTCGCCCCGGTGATCGGCTATGACAAGGCCTCCAGGATCGCCCACCACGCCATGGACAACGACCTCACGTTGAAGGAAGCCGCGCTGGCGCTCGAATTCGTCACCGAGGAGGAATTCCTGCGCGTGGTGGACCCGGCCAAGATGGTGAAGCCCTATGTGGCGAAGGAGGAAGGCCACTGAGCCTTCCGGCGGCGCAGCGCGGCCCTCAAGGCTGCGCCGCCCCGCCCCTGCGTGCGCCCCGCCTTCAAGAAACGCATAAAAGATCCACCCTTCCGGAGGTTCCGCCATGACCGCGCCGAGCGACCAGACCACCCCGAAAGGGGTCGCACTGCTTCACAATCCCATCTTCAATCGCGGCAGCGCCTTCGCTGTGGAGGACCGGGCGCGGCTCGGCCTGGAAGGCTTCCTGCCGCCGGTGGCGGACACGCTGGAAACCCAGGTCGCCCGCGTCCACCTGCAATTGACGCAGCTCGACAACGACCTGCAGAAATACCTGCTGCTGAGCGATCTCCAGGCGCGCAACGAAACGCTGTTCTATGCGGTGCTGATGTCCGATCCGGCGGTGTTCATGCCGTTGGTCTATACCCCCACCGTGGGCGAGGCGTGCCAGAAGTTCGACCACGTGCTGCGCGCCACGCGCGGCATGTATCTGCCCATCACGCTGAAGGGCCGTCTGAAGGAGGTGCTCTCGCGCTGGCCGCAGAGCGACGTGCGCTTCATCGTGGTGACCGACGGCGAGCGCATCCTGGGGCTCGGCGACCTCGGCGTCGGCGGCATGGGCATCCCGGTGGGCAAGCTCTCGCTCTATACGGTCTGCGCGGGCGTGCCGCCGGAGCTGACCTTGCCGATCACGCTCGATGTGGGCACCAACAATGCTGCGCTGCTGGAAGACCCGCTCTATCTCGGCCTGCGGCAGAACCGCGTGCGCGGGGCCGAATATGACGCCTTCATTGACGAATTCGTCACCGCCGTGACCACGCTCTATCCCCGCTGCTGCCTGCAATGGGAAGATTTCGCCAACATCAACGCAGTGCCGATCCTGGAGCGCTACCGGGACAAGATCTGCACCTATAATGACGACATCCAGGGCACGGCGGCGGTCGCGGTGGCGGGCATCTACGGCGCGCTGCGCATCTCCAAGGAGAAGCTCACCGACCAGACCTTCCTGTTCCTCGGCGGCGGCTCGGCGGCCACCGGCATCGCCGAGCTGATCAGCCAGGCCATGGTTCTGGAAGGCGCGACGATCGAGGAGGCGCGGGCGCGCAACTGGCTGTTCGACGTCAACGGCCTGATGGTGAATTCCCGCACCGACATCGCCGGCTTCCAGAAACCCTTCGCCCACGACCATGCGCCGGTGAATTCGTTCGTCGAGGCGATCGAGGCGATCCGGCCCACCGGCATCGTCGGGGTGAGCACGGTGCCGAAGCTGTTCAACCAGGCCGTGATCCAGGCCATGTCGAAGATCAACGCGCGGCCGATCATCTTCCCCTATTCCAATCCCACCTCGCGCTCGGAATGCACGGCGGACGAGGCCTATCGTTGGTCAGAGGGGAAGGCGATCTTCGCCAGCGGCAGCCCGTTTGCGCCGGTGACGCTGGGCGATATGACCTTCGTCCCCGGCCAGGGCAACAATGTCTATATCTTCCCCGCCATGGGCATGGCGGTGCTCGCTACCGAGGCCCGCCGCGTGACGGAGGCCATGTTCATCGTCGCCGCCAAGGCGGTGGCCGAGCAGGTGACCGACGCGGATCTGGACAAGGGCCTGATCTATCCGCCGCAGAGCGACATCCGCAAAGCCTCGCTGCATGTGGCGGTGCGCATCGCCGAATATGTGTTCGACAACGGCCTCGCGCAGGTGCCGCGCCCGGCCGACATCGCGGCGCATATCGCGGCGCTCGCCTATCTCCCCGCTTATCCCGCGGTGTGAGGCGCCATGATGCCACCGGCCCCGGCGTCGTCCCCCGACGACGCCTTCGCGCTCGTCTGTGCCAGCGCGAAAATCCTGTACGTCAACGGGCAGACCACCGAGCGGACGATCCATAATGCGGAGCGGCTGGCGCGCGCTCTCGGCCTCGGCGTCACGGTGTTTCCCACCTGGGGGGAACTCGTCGTCCGCATGGAGGGGACGCAGGCCTCCGGCACGACGCGCGTGGAGGCGATCGCCGCCGCACCCGCCGGCGTGGACATGAACAAAGTGACGCTGACGCTCGGCGTCATCGACCGGGTCTGCGCGGGCCGCGAGGACACAACAAGCGCCCACGCCGCTCTGGACGCCATCTCCCGCTTGCCGCCGGTTTCCGCCCCGCGCTTCGTCGCGCTGGCGGCGGCCGGGGCGGCAGCGCTCTCGGTCATCTTCGGTGCCGGCGACCTCGCGACACTGGCGCTGATCGCCTTCAGCGCCGGGGCGGGCGCGGCCCTACGGCGCACTCTGGCGCACGTCGCGAAGAATTTCCTGGCGCAGCCCCTGTGCGCCGCGCTCCTCGCCGGCCTCATCGCGGCAGCGGCCTCGCACCTCGTGCCGGGCGCCAATCTCTATCTGGTCGCCCTATGCCCCTGCATGGTGCTGGTGCCGGGCCCGCACCTGCTGAATGGCGCGCTGGACCTCGCCCACATGCGCATCGGCCTCGGCGGCGCCCGCTTCGGTTTCGCCGGCCTCGTCATATTGCTGATTTCGGTCGGGCTGATCGCCGGCCTCGCCGTCGGCGTCGCGGGCCTGCCCGCGCCGGGGCCCGCGGCGCCGGTTCCGCTGGCCTATGACGTAATCGCCGCCGGCATCGCCGTGTCGGCCTTCGGCACGTTCTTCTCCATGCCCTGGCGCACCCTGCCCATTCCGATCGCCATCGGCATGACCGCCCATGCCAGCCGCTGGCTGGCGATCGCCGACGGGGCGGGCCTTGCCACCGGGGCGCTGGTGGCCTGCCTGATGGCGGCGACCCTGGTGACGCCCATCGCCAACCGCCTGCACCTGCCGTTCGCCGCCTTCGCCTTCGCGTCGGTGGTTTCGCTCATTCCCGGCGTGTTCCTGTTCCGCATGGCGGCGGGCATGGTGGCCCTGCTCAATGCCGGGCCCGCGGCGGCACCCGCTTTGCTCCTGCCGCCGATCCTGGATGGCACCACCGCGGTGGCGATCCTGCTCGCCATGGCGTTCGGGCTCATCCTGCCGAAGATGCTGCTGGAACGCCTATTTCCGAAATGGGCCGGCATGGCGGCGGACCACACCTGAGGGGGTGGCCGCATCTCATCCGCCCGGCCGAGCCCGCCCCTCAGCGGCGCGGCGGGCTTGCGGCGCCGGATTTTCCCATCGCCGGCTTGTCATGGGCCGAATTTTCCGACGCCGGCTTGCGCCCGGCGGATGCCCGCACCGGTTTTGGCCCGGCGACGGCGGCCTTTTCGGAAAAATTGCTGTCCAGCACCGCAAGGGCGACCTTGGCGGCTTCCTGAATATGAAGGCGGCAGGCCTTCTCGGCCGCGTCCCCGTCGCCCGAGGCAATCGCCTCGTAGATGTCGCGGATTTCCACGATGCTGCGGGTGAGACGCCCGGGCTGGGTCATGGAGGTGAAGCGCAGCAGGGTGATGCGGTTGTGCAGGCTGGTGAGCATCTGCGTGACGAACACATTGTCGGCGCCGCTCATCAGCACCTTGTAGAACTGTGTCTTGGCCTCGATGAGCGCCAATTGCTCGTTGCTCTTCGCCGCCTTCACCAGCGCCTTGACGGTCTTGTCGAGCTCCTTGACCGCCTGCGGATCGTTGCGCTCCGCGAACTGGCGGCCGGCATAGCCTTCCAGCAGGGCGCGGATCTCGTAGAGCTGGCGCGCCTCCTGCGCCGAAATGCTGCTGACGATGGGGCCGCGGTGGGGAATGGTCTGCACCAGCCCCTCCGCCTCGAGCTGGCGCAGCGCCTCGCGAATGGAGGTGCGCCCGACCCCAATCAGCTCGCACAGTTCGCGCTCGACCAGCCGCTGGCCGGGCTTGAACAGGCCCTTGGCGATGGCGGCGCGCAGCTTCTCCTCCACCATGAGACGCAATGTCGCCGCTTGGCGCGTGATGTGTAGATCCTGATTGTCCATCGCCCGGCCTGCCAAACGTGCGGTGCCCTTTCGTTATAACAGGCATGGCCTTCAAACCGCTGTCAATCTCATATGAGCGTATTGTCTGATTGACTGAGAGATTTGACGTCGATAATTTCCCGCCACCAGCCACCCGCGGCGGCACAAAGCCGGCGAGCAAGCCAGATCAGAAATGCCGGGGCAGCCCTTCTCCTGGAAACGTTCATCGAGGAAGCCATGCGTATTCGCGCCGCCGTCCTGCGCGCCTCGCCCGTCGAGCGCCCCTATGCCGTGAACAAGCCGCTGAGCATCGAGACCATCGAGCTGGATCCGCCCGGCGCCGACGAAGTGCTGGTCAAGATCGCCGCCGCCGGCCTTTGCCATTCCGATCTTTCCGTCATCAACGGCGACCGCCCGCGACCCACCCCCATGGTCATCGGCCATGAGTGCGCCGGCGTGGTGGAGGATGTGGGCGCGGGCGTGAGCGACCTGAAGCGCGGCGACAAGGTGGTGATGAGCTTCCTGCCCACCTGCGGCCATTGCATGCCCTGCATGGAGGGCCGCGCCCAATTGTGCGAGCCGGGCCACGCCGCCAACGGACGCGGCACGCTGCTCTCCGGCGCGCGGCGCTTCCATTGCGACGACGGCGCCCAGCCCTATCACCACAGCGGCGTTTCCGCCTTTGCGGAATATGCCGTGGTCTCCCGCCGCTCGGTGGTGAAGATCGATTCGGACATCTCGCTCGTGGAAGCCGCGCTGTTCGGCTGCGCGGTGATGACCGGTGTCGGCACGGTGGTGAACACCTGCAAGGTGCGCCCCGGCGATTCGGTGGCCGTGGTCGGGCTCGGCGGCGTCGGCCTGTCCTCGGTGCTCGGGGCCGTGGCGTGCGGCGCGACCCGCGTCATCGCCATCGACCTCGCCCAGGACAAGCTGGACCTGGCCTTGCAGCTCGGCGCCACCGACGCCTTCCTCGCCACCGACCCCGAGATCGTGGAAAAAGTGAAGGCCGCGACCAAGGGCGGCGTCGACCACGCCATCGAGATGGCCGGCTCGGTGCGCGCCTTCGATCTTGCCTACAAGATCACCCGGCGCGGCGGCACGACAGCGACGGCGGGCCTCGCCAATCCCAATTCCCAGATCACCCTGCCGCCGGTGAACCTGGTGGGCGAGGAGCGCACTATCCACGGCAGCTACATGGGCAGCTGCGTGCCCTCGCGCGACATCCCCCGCTTCATCGCCCTCTATGAGCGCGGTAAGCTGCCGGTGAACCGCCTGCTCTCGGGAACCGGGCCGCTGGAGGAAATCAACGCGGCCTTCGACCTGCTCGACCAGGGCAAGGTCGTACGTCACGTCATCACCTTCTGAGATGGCCTGAAAGCTCGATTTCGAGCTGACAACCTGGTCCCGCAATGCCCGGCCCCGCGCCGGGCATTGCTATTTTGCGACCGCAATCCAGCGCGCGTCCGCACCGATTTCCACACCGTTTTCAAGACCTTTCCCCCGCGTTCCCGCCTCGCGGCCCCGCGACGCGCAAGAAACCCATTTTGTCGTGTTGACGGATTGTCTGATAGCAGGCAATCTTCTCACAAGATCAGCGACAAGCTGCGGGTTTCTTGGAGGAGACGTTCATGATTGCAAAGGCCGCCATGGCAGCGCTCAGCGCTGCCGTACTCGCGATCACCCCGGCATCCGCGGTTGAAAAACCCAAGGAGCTGGTGATCGGCATCACCACCTTCCTGTCGGGCCCGGCATCGGTCTTCGGCGTTCCCGGAAAGAACGCGGCGGACATGCTGATCGCCGATCTCAACGCCAAGGGCGGCATCCTCGGCGTGCCCGTGCGGGCGATCGTCATCGACGAGGGCGCCGGCGCCAACCAGCTGATGTCGGAATATCGCCGCGTGGTGCTGAACGAGGGCGCGCAGGTGATGCTCGCCTCGGTCTCCAGCGCCAATTGCCTGGCGCTGAGCCCGGTGGCGGAAGATCTGGAAGTCCCCAACATCCTGTGGGATTGCAGCTCGCCCCGCATTTTCGAGGACAATAAGTACAAGTATTCGGTCCGCACCCAGGCGCACACCGGCGCTGAAATGCTTGCGGCGGCGCTGTATCTCGTGAAGAACAAGCCGAACTTCAAGACCATCGCCGGCGTGAACCAGGATTACGCCGCCGGGCGCGACCAGTGGGGCCTGTTCCTCACCGCGCTCAAGGCCTTGAAGCCCGACGTGCAGGTGGTCGCCGAGCTGTTCCCGAAGTTCGGCGCGCCGGATTATTCCACCGAGATTTCCCGCCTCCAGGCCCTGAAGCCGGACGTGGTGGTGAACACCTCATGGGGCGGCGACCTCGACACCTTCGTCCAGCAGGCGGCGGCGCGCGGGTTCATGACCCAGAGCACCTTCGTCATGCCGCTCGGCGAAAGCTCGCTGGAGCGTCTGGGCGATGCGATGCCTGCCGGCGTTATCATCGGCGGCCGCGGGGACCATTACTTCCTGCACCCGAAGCATCTCAAGGACGCGGCGTTCCAGGACTTCGTGAAGCGCTATCACGACAAGACCGGCGCCTATCCCATCTATCCCGTGTTCCACATGGCCCAGGCGATCGCCGCGCTTCAGGACGCCTATGCGAAGGCCGCGAAGGACAATAACGGCCAGTGGCCTTCCAAGGATCAGCTGCTCGCCGCCTTCCAGAAGCTGAAGTTCCACGGCCTCACCAGCGACGTGACCATCCGCGAGGATCACCAGGGCCTGGAAGATCAGCTCATCGGCACCACCATCCGCGTGCCACAATATCCCTTCGCCATTCTGGACAACATCTCGATCTATCCCGGCGCGCTCGTCACCACCCCCATCGGCGACAAGTCCGCCGAATGGCTGAGCAAGATCAAGCCCGCGATGGCGAACGATCCGTCCATCGAAACCTTCGCCGCGGCGAAGTAAAGGGATCGGAGAGGCCGTCCGCATGTCCTTGGACATCATCCTTCTGGCCATGCTCGATGGCCTCTCCTACGGCGCCCAGGTGTTCCTGGTCGCTGTGGGGCTTTCCCTGATCTTCGGCGTCCTGCGGGTCGTCAACGTGGCCCATGGAAGCTTCTATGCCATCGGCGCCTATGTGGCGGCGTCGCTGGGCATCTGGATCGCGACCGCGGGCTGGAGCCCGTGGCTCTCCTACCCGGCCATGCTGGTCGCCGCGATCCTGGTCGGCGTGGTGGTCGGCGGCCTCCTGGAGGCGACGCTTCTGCGCCGCATCTACGGCAAGGAGCAGGTGCTCCAGCTTCTGGTGACGTTCGCCGTCTTCATGATTCTGGAAGACGTGCAGAAGGTCACATGGGGCGTGAAGCCCTATTTCGTGAACACGCCCCTGAGCCTGCTCGGCACGGTGAACGTGCTCGGTATCAATTATTCGATCTATCAGCTCGCGGTGATTCCGCTGGTGGCGCTGTGCGTGCTGGTGGGGCTGCGCTTTATCCTGCGCTACACCCGCATCGGCCGCATCGTCACCGCCGTGACCGAGGACCGCGAGGCCTCAATGGCCATGGGCGTGGATTCCAGCCGCGTCTATCTCTTCACCTTCATGGCCGGCGCCGCGCTCGCGGCCTTCGGCGGGGCGCTGGCCTCGGGCTCGACCTCGCTCGTGCCCGGCATGGGCTCCGGCATGATCATCCTCTCCTTCGCGGTCGCCGCCACGGCGGGCCTCGGCCAGATCGAGGGCGCGGCGGTGGCGGCGCTCATGATCGGCCTCGGACGCTCCATCGCGGTCTATCTCGCCCCGGAATTCGACGTGCTCATGCCGTATCTCATCATGTTCGTGGTTCTCCTGTTCAAGCCGCAGGGCCTGTTCAGCACCCTCCAGACGAGGAAGGTGTGATGCGCTTCGATCTCCTGCTCGGCGCGATCGCCTTCTGCGCGGTCGCCGGCGTTCCCTTCTTCATTCCCTGGGCGACGGTGATGCTCACCATCGCGCTCGGCGTGGGACTTGCGGTGCTTGGCGTCGTGGTCCTGCTGCGGGCGGGGCAGATCTCGTTCGGCCACGGCCTGTTTTATGCGGCCGGCGCCTATACCGTCGCCTTCCTGGTGCAGGCGCGCCTCGGACTCGACACGCTGCTGCTGCTGCCGGCGGGCGCGCTGGTCGCGACCGTGATCGCCATCGTGTTCGGCTTCTTCGCGGTGCGCTATCGCGACATCTTCTTCGCCATGATCAACCTCGCGGTGTCCATGGTCGCCTTCTCGCTGCTGGAAAAGCTCTATTCCATCACCGGCGGCGGCGACGGGCTCAACGTCGCGCGGCCGACGCTCGCGGGGCTCAAGCTCGGGCGCGTCTCGTTCGAATTCTGGATGTTCTACACCACGCTCGCCATCGTGGTGGTGGTCGCCCTCGCGGTGGGCCGCTATCTCGCCTCGCCGCTCGGCAAGGGGCTGGAAGCCATCAAGTCGAACGAGACGCGGCTTGAATATCTCGGCGTCTCCAGTGGGCGCATCCTGCACATCGCCTATGCGGTCTCGGCTTGCCTCGCCGGCCTCGGCGGCGGCGTCATCGCCATCGTCACGGGCCACGTGGCGCCGGAATTCGCCTATTGGGTCCGCTCGGGCGAATTCGTCTTCATCGCCATCCTCGGCGGCGCGGGCAATGTGGTGGGCGCGTTCGCCGGCTCGATCGTCTACGAGATCGTCCGCAATTACGCCGCCGCGTTCGCCGCCGACTATTGGCAGACCATTCTCGGCGTCTCGCTCATCGCCATCATCATGTTCGCGCCGCAGGGCCTGACCCAGCTGCGCTTCGGCAAGAGGAGGACCGGCGCGTGAAGCAGATCGTTCTCAAGGCCGACAATCTGCGGCTGCGCTTCGGCGGCGTGGTGGCGGCCGACGGCGCCTCCCTCACGGCCTATGCGGGCGACCGCATCGCCATCATCGGCCCCAACGGCGCCGGCAAGACCACCTTCGTCAACATCTGCACCGGCTATCTCAAGCCGCAGTCCGGCGCGGTGATCTTCGAGGGCAAGGACATCACCCCGCTTGCCCCGCGCACCATCGCGCGCGGCGGCATCGGGCGCTCGTTCCAGCTGCCGCAGCTGTTCCTCGAAAATACGGTGTTCGAGAACCTGCTGCTCGCGCTCTCCGCCCGCGAAGGCACCTGGCGGCCCTGGATGCGGCTCGACCGCCATCCCAAGGCCGACGAAATGCGCGACATGCTGGAGGTGATCGGCCTCAGCAAGGTCGGAGACCGGCCCGTGCGCGAACTGCCGGAAGGCATGCGCAAGCTGATCGACATCGCCGTCGCGCTCGCCCTGAAGCCGCGCCTCGTGTTCATGGACGAGCCCACCAGCGGCGTCTCCAGCCGGGAGAAGTTCTCCATCATGGATACGCTTGTGCGCGCCCTGGATCACAGCGCGACCACCGCCATTTTCGTCGAGCACGACATGGATGTGGTCTCCCGCTACGCCGATCGCGTGGCGGTGTGGACCGGCGGCAAGATCGCATTGGAAGGAACGCCCGAGCATGTGCTCAACGATCCCGACGTGCGCAAGAACGTGATCGGGGTCTGACATGCTCAAGATCGAACGGCTCTCCGCCCAGATCGAAGGCATCGAGGTGCTGCGCCATGCGGACCTCGAAATGCCCCAGGGCTCCACCATCGCCCTCATCGGCCGCAACGGCGCCGGCAAGACCAGCCTGCTGCGGTCCATCATGGGCTTCATGAAGATCACCGCCGGGCAAGTCACGCTCGACGGCAACAGCCTGGCGCAGGTGCCGCCCCATCGCCGGCCCTATCTCGGCATCGGCTATGCGCCGGAGGACCGGCGGCTCTACGGGGCGTTCACCCTGGAGCAGAACTTGCGCTTTCCCGCCGAGGTCATGCGCCTGCCGGAAGCGGAGGTCGCGCGCCGCCTGGAGCGGGTCTACAGCGTGCTGCCGGAATTGAAGGACATGCGCGAGCGCCCCGCCGCCGGCCTTTCCGGCGGGCAGGGCAAGATGGTGGCGCTCGGCCGCGCGCTCATGGCCGGCAACCGCATCATCCTGCTCGACGAACCGTTCCAGGGCCTCGCGCCGGTGCTGGCGATCCGCTACGGCACCGCGCTGCGGGCGCTGCGCGACGCGGACCGGGACATCACCTTGCTGATCACCGAATCCAATCCCAGCCTGCTGCGCGCCTTCGCGGACCGGATCTATGTGATCGAGCGCGGCGAGGTTTCCACCCTCGACAGCCTCCCCGGCTCCTCGCTGGAGGACGCCGGCCTCGGCAAGCACTGAGCCCGCGCGCGGCCGCCCCGCGCATCCCTGAAACGTAAGGACAAGACCATGTCACTGGATGGAAAAGTCGTCATCGTCACCGGCTCGGCGAGCGGCATCGGCCGGGCTGCCGCCGCGCTGTTCGTGCGGGACGGCGCGAAGGTGGTGATCGCCGACAGCAATGAGGACGCGGCGCGCGAAACCGCCGCCGCCCTCGGCCCGAACGCCCGCGCCATCCGCACCGACGTGAGCAAGGATGCCGACGTGCGGGCGCTCGTGGCCTTCACGCTGGACCAGTTCGGGCGCATCGACGTGCTGGTGAACAATGCCGGCTTCGGCTTCACCGGCACCGTGGTCAGCATTCCCGAAGCGGATTGGGACCGCCTCATGTCGGTCAATCTGAAGGGCGTGTTCCTGTGCTCCAAGCACGTCATTCCGGTCATGGCCGGCCAGGGCGGCGGAACCATCGTCAACACCGGCTCCTACACCGCTGCCGTGGGCATCGCCGACCGCGCGGCCTATGTGGCCTCCAAGGGCGGCGTCGTCGCCCTCACGCGCGCCATGGCGCTCGACCATGTGGACCAGAACATCCGGGTGAACGCCGTTGCGCCCGGCACGGTCCATTCCCCCTATTTCGACCGCATGTTCGCGCAGTCGGCCGATCCCGCCGGGATGAAGAAGGCGCTTGACGACCGGGCTCCCATGCACCGCATGGGACGGCCGGAGGAGATCGCCGAAGCCATCCTCTGGCTCGCCTCCGACAAGTCCGCATTCGCCACCGGCTCCACGCTCACCATCGACGGGGGCACCTCCATCTGGTGATGGCGGGCCTACATTCGTTTTTATAAGGAGATACCCACATGGCCAACACGCGTCCCCGTTCCGAAAAATTCGAAAAAGGCCTCCAGACCCGCCGCGAAGTGCTGGGCGAGGAATATGTCAACCGCTCGGTCGACAACGCGACCGACTTCAACTGGCCGCTGCAGGTTCTGACCACCGAATATTGCTGGGACAACATCTGGAACCGCCCGGGCCTCGACCGCCGCTCGCGCAGCATCCTGAACCTCGGCATGATCAGCGCCCTGAACCGCCCGCACGAGCTGAAGCTGCACATTCGCGGCGCCATCAACAACGGGCTGAGCAAGGAAGAGATCACCGAAATCCTGCTCCAGGTCGGCGTCTATTGCGGCATCCCCGCCGCCATCGATGGCTTCCGCATCGCCAACGAGGTGCTCAAGGAGATGGGTCTTGACTGATCCGGCGACATCCAAACCGGTGGTGGCCGTCATCGGCCTCGGCATGATGGGGCTGCCCATGGCGGCGTGCCTCGTCAAGGCCGGGTTCGAGACGCGCGGCGCTGATCTCTCGCCCGCCGCGCGCGACGCGTTCGCCGCCAGCGGCGGTGCGGCCTTCGCCGACGCGCGCGAGGCGGTGCGTGGCGCGGACATGGTCATCACCATGCTGCCCGACGGCAAGATCGTGCGCGAGGTGCTGGTGGGCGCGAACGCCCTGGCCGACCATCTCGCGCCGGGGACCCTCATCATCGACATGAGTTCCTCGGCGCCACTGGGCACGGCGAAGCTCGGGGAAGAGCTGGCTGCGAAGGGGCTGCGCCTCATCGATGCCCCCGTCTCCGGCGGCGTGCGCCGGGCCGTGGCCGGCACGCTCGCCATCATGGCGGGCGGTCCGTTGGAGGATGTGGAGCGCGCCCGGCCGGTGCTGGCCGCCATGGGCCAGTCGATCTTCGCCACCGGCCCGCTGGGGTCGGGCCACGCGATGAAGGCGCTGAACAATTACGTCTCCGCTGCGGGCCTCGTCGCAGCCGCCGAAGCCGTGATCGTCGCCAAGCGCTTCGGGTTGGACCCGAACGTGGCGGTGGACGTGCTCAATGCCTCCACGGGCAAGAATAACTCGACCGAGGTGAAGATGAAGCAGTTCATCATCTCCGAGACCTTCGGCTCTGGCTTCTCGCTCGCCTTGATGGCCAAGGACCTGCGCACCGCCGCCGAGCTGGCGGACCAGCTGGATCTTCCCGTGCCGGTCATCCAGTCCACCGCCGATCTGTGGGACGAGGCGAAGTCAGCGCTGGAGCGCGGCGCGGACCATACCGAGATCTATCGCTTCCTCGCGCAGCTTTCAGCCGCAAAGAGCTGATGCCGCGCCTCGGGAATGGGGGCCTGCCCGCATTCCCGCACCAGACCGCCGGGAGACATCGCCAATGAGCCAATGGGACGTGCTCGCAATCCATTATGGCACGGCCGAGCGGCCCGCGGCCGATCTCGCCCTGGAGGCGGATATCCACGACGCTCCCGGGCGCATCGATTATTTCGTCTGGCTGGTGCGTGGGCCGGGCGGCCTGTTCCTGGTGGATACGGGCTTCGGCCCCGCGGAGGGCGCGGCGCGCGGGCGCACCCTGCTGATCCATCCGGTGGAAGCGCTTGCCAGGCTCGGGATCGCCGCCGCCGACATCACGGACGTGATCCTCACCCACCTGCATTACGACCACGCCGGCAATCTCGATGCGTTTCCCAATGCGCGGTTCCACATCCAGGACCGGGAGATGGCCTATGGCACCGGGCGCTGCATGTGCCATGCCCGCATGCGCAAGCCGTTCGCGGTGGAAAATATCGTCGATGCCGTACACATGCTGTTCGCCGGGCGGCTGTGCTTTCACGATGGCGACGCGGTGCTCGCGGACGGCCTCTCGCTGCACCTGATCGGCGGCCATTCGCGCGGCCTCCAGGTGGTTCGCATTGCCCGGCCCGACGGTGTGGTGGTGCTGGCCTCCGATGCGCTCCACTTCGCCGCGTATCTGAAGTCTGCGGACGCCTTCCCGCTGTTCGCCGATTATCCGGACGTTCTGGAGGGCTATCGCAAGCTCCACGCGCTGGCGGGCCCGGGCGGCCTCATCGTACCCGGCCACGATCCGCAGGTGCTGCTGGATTATGCCCCGGAAAACCCGGCGCATCCGCACACGCTGCGGATCGCGTAAGGGTACCGTAGCCGGACGCCTTGCTCAGCCGTCCGGCTAGCCTTCCTGGCCGGCGAACTGCGGCGGCAGCTGGCCGACCTTGAACAAAATCGTCGGCTCGTCGTCATAATCGCCCATCTCGGCATCGCCGGACGAGGAGAAGGCGACGACGCCGGCACGGGTCTCCGCGAGCCGCTCCGCCAACCGCTCGGCGGCGCCGGCCGACTTGCAGGAGATCGGGGCATCGGCGATCAGGCGCTTGCCCTTGCCGGCCTTGAATCCCTGGACGATGTAGACCGTCTCGCGCGCCATGGCCTCTCCTTATGCGCCCGCGCTCGGGCACTGCGGTTCGCTGCGGCATGACGTGGTCATACTCCCGGCCCCGCGTACAGCGGCACCGTGCGGTTCCCCAGCATTTTGCGGCCGCCGGCGCCGAACGGGCCGCGCGCATTTATTTTCACGTCTGTTGTCGGCAGCGGTTTTCCCGCATCGTCCTTGGGTGCCAATGAGGGAAGCGCCATGCCGAAACTGATCTTCGTCAACCTGCCCGTTTCCGACCTGCCGCGTTCCAACGCCTTCTACGAGGCCGTGGGCGGGCAGAAGAATCCGCAATTCTCAGACGACACCGCCACCTGCATGGTGCTCTCCGAGACCATCCACGTGATGCTGCTGACCCACGACAAGTTCCGCACCTTCTGCTCCAAGCCCATCGCCGACGCGAAGACCAGCTGCGAAGTGCTGCTCTGCCTCTCGGCCGAGAGCCGGGACGAGGTGGACACCCTGGTCGGCAAGGCCGAAGCCAGCGGCGGCACCGCAGATCCCACCCCCACCCAGGATTACGGCTTCATGTATGGCCGCAGCTTCGAGGACCCCGATGGCCACATCTGGGAAATCATGTGGATGGACATGGAAGCCGCAACCGCCGCCATGGCCGCCGACCAACTCGTGCAGGGCTGAACCGCGCGGGCCTCCCCCGCATGCCAGCGAAAGGATGAGCCATGTCCAAGATTTCCCCTTGCCTGTGGTTTGAGCGGGAGGCGGAGGAGGCGGCGACCTTCTACGTCTCCCTGCTTCCGGAGTCGCGCATCGAACACGTGCAGCGCAACGTAAGCGACTCGCCGGGCGGCAAGGCCGGAACGGTTCTGGTGGTGGATTTTACCCTCGCCGGCCAGCGCTTCATGGCCCTGAACGGGGGCACGCGTGTCGAACACACCCATGCGGTCTCGTTCAAGATCGATTGCGCGGACCAGGCGGAGGTCGACCGCCTGTGGGACGCCCTGGCGGAGGGCGGCAGCATCGCGCAATGCGGCTGGCTGCAGGATCGCTACGGTGTGCCCTGGCAGATCGTGCCGCGCGTGCTGCCGCAATTGCTGGGCGATCCCGATCCCGCCAAGGCCCAGCGCGTGATGGCCGCGATGTTGGGCATGGTGAAGCTCGACATCGCCGCGCTGAAGGCCGCGCACGCGGGCACCCCGCCCGCGTGAGCCTTTCACATGCGCTCAGGCGCCTTTGCGGCGCCGGCCGTTGGGGCGCGCCGGCGGCGGCTCCGCCGCCGGCGCGCTCAGCGACCAGAGGGTCTCGAACAGCGCTGTCTGGAGCCGCGCGAAATCCTCGCTCTCGATCACCAGGCCGTAATTCTCGCGCTTGGACGAGATGATGGCGACCTTGTCGTCATAGACATATTGGGTCACCGACAAGGTGATGCTCTCGGGCGCGTAGCGCAGTTCCCGCAGGTCCTGCGGCGTGGATGGCCAGATGCGCTCGGTATCCTTGTGGCGCGAGCGTAGGACCTGGAGCTTGATGCCCTTCTTCAATCGCTCGGCGATGTAGGAATCCATCTCCTGCAGGCCCGGCGTCTCGATCAGCTCGTCCATGGAGAGGATGCCGCGCAGCACCTTGCTCTGGCAGGAGAGGGTCTCCCACAGCACGGTGCGCACGCCCTCTTCCCCTTCGTAAAAGCGGATCTGCGGCTTGCCCTTGGCGCGATTGTAGAGCGAGCGGATCTGCGGCATCAGATCGCCCAGCACCTGGCGGCGCAATTCCAGGCGCTGGAGCATGCCGACGGGATCCTCCGCGACGATGAAGCGGCGGCCCTGCCGCTCCTCCACCCGGATGAGTTCTTCCTGCTCCAGCCGGGCGAGCACGTCATAGGCGGTGGTGCGCGCAAGGCCGGCGCGGGCCGCCACCTCCTGCACCGGCGCCTCGCCCAGTTCCACGGCGGCCATATACAGCTTGAACAGCTTGCCGGTGATGCCGATCTTGGCGAACTTTTCCTCGATATCCATGGTGCCCTATGCGATTCAGGTGCTTCGCGGCACCGTACCGCAATCCGCCCCGGCCGGCGCGGCGGCGCCGGCAAAATATGGCGGATCGCCCGCGGAAAACGAACGCGGCCCGCTCAGCCCTTCAGGGCCACGGCGGTCTGCGGCGCCTCGTTGACGGTGAGGCTGAACACGTCCGGCCGGGCATAATTGCCGGCGACGTCGAAATCGAACTTGGCGCGGCCGAGCTCGTCCGTATCCAGCTCCGCCGTCAGCAGGCATTCCTCGTCGAACACCGGGCCGGCGAGCACATTGCCCAGCGGGCCGATGATCGCGGCGCCGCCGTGCATCACATAGGTCTCAGGGTCGACATCGATGGAGCAGCGATACTCGGCCGGGAAATCGCCGCGCTTCACCACCTGGCAGGTCGTAAGCACGAAGCAACGACCCTCCAGCGCGACATGGCGCATGGTGGGAAGCCAGGTTTCGCGGTCGTCTGCGGTAGGCGCGCAATAGAGCGAGACGCCCTTGGCGTACATGGTCATGCGCAGCATGGGCATGTAGTTTTCCCAGCAGATGACGGCGCCGATCTTGCCGATGGGCGTGTCAAAGACGGGCAAGGTGGAACCGTCGCCGAAGCCCCAGGCAAGTCGCTCGCCAGCCGTGGGCATCAGCTTGCGATGCTTGCCCACCAGCGTGCCGTCGGAGCCGAAATAGAGCACGGTGCAATACATGGTGCCGAGATCGCGCTCCATCACGCCCATCACCACGAAGCAATTGGCGGCGGCCGCCGCCTTGCCGAGCCGGTCGGTCTCCGGTCCCGGCACGGTGATGGAGGCATCGAGATAGCGGCGGAATTCATCGCGCCCGCGCACCGTGCGCACGCCGATGGAAATGTCGAAATCCGAGCCCTTCGGATAGACCGAGATGAAGGCCTCGGGAAACACCACGATCTGGCATCCCGCCGCGCCCGCCTTGGCGATCCACTCCTCCGCCTTGGCGATCGAGGCTTCGATGTCGAAGGGCACCGCGCCCACCTGGGCGACGCCGGCTTTTACAATCATGACACGCTCCGTTTGAAAGATTGGGCGCCGCTAGACGCCGAGATAGGCGCGCCGCACGCCGGGGTCCGCCTGCAGCTCCTGCGCGCTGCCGCTCAGCACCACATGGCCGGCTTCCAGCACGTAGCCGCGATGGGCGACGGACAGGGCGAGCACGGCGTTCTGCTCCACCAGCAGCACCGAGACGCCCTGCTTGTTGATGGCGCCGATGGCGGCGTGAAGCTCCTCCACCACGATGGGCGCGAGGCCGTGGCTCGGCTCGTCCAACAGCATCAGCTTGGGATTGCCCATCAGCGCGCGGCCGATGGAGACCATCTGCTGCTCCCCGCCGGACATGGAACCGGCCATCTGCGTGCGCCGCTCCGCGAGGCGCGGGAACAGGGCGAACACCCGGTCCATGCGCGCGGCAAGGTCGCGGCTGCGCCGGTCGCCATAGGCGCCCATCATGAGATTGTCGGTGGTAGACATGCGCGGGAAGACATGCCGCCCTTCCGGCACATGGCCGATGCCGAGCCCGGGAATGGTGTGCGCGAGGCGCCCGAGCAGGCTCTCGCCCTCGAACACGATGCTGCCGCGCGCCTTCGCGACCAGGCCGGAGATGCTGCGCAGCAGCGTGGTCTTGCCGGCGGTATTGGCGCCGAGGACCGCCACCGTCTCGCCGCGCGCGACATGAAGCGCAACGTCCTCCAGTACATTTGGTCCGCCGTAGGAGGCGCTGAGGCCCCGGATCTCAAGCATGGGCGCCTCCTGCCGCAGTCGTGCCGCCGGTCGCGGCGCCGTGCGCCGCCCCCTGGCCGAGATAGGCCTCGATCACGACCGGATCGTTCGCCACCTCAGCCGGTGTGCCTTGCGCGATCAGCCGGCCGAAATTCACCACCAGCAGGCGGTCGCACAAAGCCATGATGGCCCGCATGTGATGCTCCACCACCAGGAAGGTCAGCCCCTCGTCGCGCAGCGAGCGGATCACCGCCATCACCTCGTCCATCTCGCTTGGGGTGAGCGCCGCCATCACCTCATCCAGCAGCAGCACCTTGGGCTCCGTGGCGAGCGCGCGGGCCATCTCCACCAGTGCCTTCTGGGGAAAGGTGAGGTCGGCGACATCGGTTTCCGCGATCGCCCCGAGGCCGAGCCGCTCCAGCACCGCGCGGGCGCGAGCCCGGGCGCTCGCCAGATCGTGGCGCAACAAGGCGGCGGTCAGCACGTTTTCCAGCACGCTCATGTCGGGAAACAGCGCCGCGTTCTGGAACGTCTTGGTCATGCCCCGGCCGGCAACCCGGTGGGGCTTGAGGCCGGAGACTTTCTCGCCGCCCAGCAGCACCTGGCCGGAAGTGAGGCGCTGAAGCCCTACCAGCGAATTGAACAAGGTGGTCTTGCCGGCGCCGTTGGGCCCGATCAACCCGACGATCTCGCCGGCCTTGAGGGTGAAGGAAATGCCGTCCACCGCCTTCAGCCCGCCGAACGTCACGGCGATGGCCTGCGCTTCCAGCACGGGCGTGTGCGCGTTCATCTCACTGGCCTCCCTTGGCGAGCGCCGGTTCGGTATGCGGGACGATCGTAGGCGGGGCCTTGCGGCTCCAGCGCTTGGGCCAATAGGCCATAATGCCGCGCGGCTGGATGAGAATGGCGGCGATCAGGATGGCGCCGAAGACGAGCTGGGAGAGCCCCGCCGCCTTGGAGGAGAGGACGGCGTTCGCCGCCTCCTCCAGCGGGATCAGGAACAGCGCGCCGATGATCGGCCCGGCGAGGGTGCCGAGCCCGCCGACGATGGCGATCATCGCCATGCGCACCGAAACCCCGGCCAGCGAGAAAATGGAATCGGGATCGAAGAAGAAGGTGAATTGGGCGAACACCGAACCGCACACGGCGGTGAGCGCCGCCGAGATCACGCTGGCGGTCAGCTTGACGCGGAACGTATCCACGCCCGCCACTTCCGCCGCCGCCTCGTTCTCGCGCACCGCCCGCAGCCGATAGCCGATGGCCCCGCTCGCCAGCAGGCGGAACACCAGGCACACCAGCACCAGCAGCCCGAGGATGATCCAATAATAGGACGACACCGCGCGAAACGCGAAGTTCAGCGGCTGGCTGCCCACGAAGGGGATCGACAGTCCCACCGGCCCGCCTGTGAGGCCCGCCCAGGAATTGGCGATCACCCGCATCACCTCGGCGAAAGCGAGGGTGGCGAGGGCGAAATAATGCCCCTTCAGGCGGAAGGTCGGCAGCGACAACAGCGCCGCCGCCAGACCCGCAAGCGCCGCACCCGCCACCAGCCCCAGCCAGGGCGAGATGCCGAGCCGCAGGTAAAGCAAGGTCGAAGTATAGGCGCCGATGCCGAAGAACGCGGCATGGCCGAGCGAGATCTGGTTCGCGAGCCCGCCGACGATGTTCCAGGATTGGGCGAGCGCCGCGAACAGCAGCGCCATGGCCGCCACCCGCAGCACATGGCCGCGCGGGTCCACATAGAACGGCAGCAGGGCGGCCGCGACGAAGAACAGGAGGAGGAGCACCAGCCCCGGCGTGAGTTTCGCGCGCATGGCTCAGGCGCCCTTGATGAGGCCCTGCGGGCGCAGGGCGAGAACGGCGATGAAGATGACGAACAGGCAGAGATTCTGGAGCTGGATGGGGAAGAACAGGGTGGAGACCGACTGCACGATGCCGACCACCAGCCCACCGGCCAGCGCGCCCGCGACGCTGCCCAGCCCGCCCAGCACCACCACCGTGAACATGACCACCACGAACTGGCCGCCGATGGTGGGGCTGACCGTGATGTAGGGCAGGATGACCGCGCCGCCGAAGGCGGTGAGCGCGACCCCGAGGCCGAACGCCACCCCATAGGTGAGGCGGGTGTCGACGCCGGTCAGCGTCGCCGCCATGGGGTCCTGCGCCACCGCGCGGATGGCGCGGCCGGTCCAGGAGCGGTCGAGGAACAGCCACAAGGCCGCCGAGAGGAACAGCGCGGCCGCGAATGCATAGAGATAGGGCGCGCCCACGAAGATATCGCCCAGCCGGAAGCCCTGCACCTGGTAGGGCACGCTGACAGAGCGGAAATCCGAGCCGAACAGCATGAGCGCGGCATTTTCCAGCACGATCAGCAGGCCCACGGTGAGAAACACCTGGGCCGCCGGCGGCGCCTTCAGCACGCGGGCGATCAGCAGCCGCTGGACCAGATAGCCGACGACGAACACCACGACGAAGGACAGGACCGAGCCCAGCAGCGGATCGAGCCCGAGATAGCGCCAGGCGAACCAGGCCACATACATGCCGAGCATCAAAAATTCGGCCTGGGCGAAATTGACGACGCCCAGCACGCCGAACACGAGGGACAGGCCCGTGGCGATGACGCCATAGACCCCGCCCAGAAGGATGCCGTCGATCAAGGATTGCAGCATGATGTCCACCGGGATGGGAAGGGGGAAGCCCCCTCCCGCGGGAGAGGGCACGGCGACGGGAATGCGGCTCAGGGCACCGGCTTGCCGGCCCACACCGGCTTCTGCTTCGCCGCCTTCGGCGGATAGACCGTGACCGGCTCATCGCCACGCCACTGCACCATGATGGGGAAGGCCGAGGCATTGAGGCCATTGGCGTCGAACTTCACGCAGCCGCCCGGCACGCCGCGCGCGAAACCGGCGCAATAGTCCAGCGTGGCCAGCGCGTCGCGGATCTTCTCGGGATCCTTCGACTTGGCCTTCTCGATGGCCTGCACCACCGCATCCAGCGCCGCCGCGTGGATGAGCGCCTCCTGGGTGATGAAGGTGCCGTATTTTTCCTTGTACTTGGCGGCAAGGTCCGGGATCAGGTCGCCCGAGGCGGCAGCCACCGAGAGCACGCCCTCGGCATATTCGCCAAGGCCCTTCTTGAAGTCCGGGATGATGTAGCCGGCCGCGCCGCCGACCACGGGAATGTCGATCTGCTGCTGGCGCAGCGCGCGGATGATCAGCAGGCCGTCATTGAGATAGGACACGGGAAACGCCATCTGCGCGCCGGACGCGCGAAGCTTGTTTACCAGCGGGGAAACATCCGTGATGCCGAGGGGATAAGCCTCGTCGAGCACCACCTGGACGCCGGCCTTGGTCGCCGCCGCACGCAAGCCCTTGGCCTGGGCGGTGCCATAGGCCGTGTCCTCATAGAGGATGGCCACCTTCTCGATCTTCTCCCCCGCCGCCTTGGCGATCTCGATGGCGGAATTGAACTGCGCTTCGCCGAAGACCGTGCCCTTCGGAGACACCTGGAACACGTATTTGTAGCCGCGCTCGGTGATCTGGTCGGCGAAGGCGAAGGTCACCAGAGGAATGCCGGCGCGCTCCGTCACTTCGGATGCCGCCAGCGTGGTGGAGGAAACAAAGGCGCCGATGACGGCGCTGACATTGTTCTGGGAAATCAGGCGCTGGGTGGCCGCGGCCGCGGTCGCGGGGGTCGGAACGTCCGCCATGACGAGGCTGATCTTGGCCCCGCCGAGAGCCTTGATGCCGCCGGCCGCATTGATCATTTCCGCCGCCAGCTCGGTGCCGCGCTGCGAACCGATGCCGAACTGCGCATTGGGACCGCTGAGCGGCTGGATCACGCCGATCACCACGTCTTCCGCAGCGAGCGCGCGCGTCACCGCGGCTGTGCCGCACATCGCCAGGCCCATGAGGCCGGCCAGAACAAGGCGCCGGCGGACGGTCGCTTGGAACATGATGTTCACCTCGCAGGAGAGGGTCTCTGCGGACCCGATGCGGACGAACCTAGGGCATGTCGGAATTTTTCGTCAATCTCTGATACCCGTCGAAAATTCAGCACCCGCGCTCAAGAACGCATCAATTTCATTTAACATATTGATTTTTATCATTTTAAAATGCCTATAAAATTATCTTAAAAGCCAGAATAGCCGCAAATTATGTGTGTCGGAATTTTTAGACGAGTATCCCTCTTACCAAAAACGGCCTTCGCAGCACCGAATACCGCTTTCCAGCCCGCCATCCCGCCGATTGTCGCTCATGATCGACTTCTTTTTTAAGCGATAAAACATATGATAATGCTTATTTTTTAGAGAATATCGGGATAAAAATATCGCTTATCGTCGGAAAAAATTGACAACTGTCTCACTTCGTTTCCATTCTATGCCCGCCTTCAAAAAAGACGGGAACAAGCACATGCGCGACATCTGGAGCGGGAGCCGGGCGGCAGCGATCGCCGTCGGCGTCTCCCTGGCCTGCCTCACCCCCGCCGCCGCACAGGAGAGCGTGAAGATCGGGGTCGTCCTGCCGCTCAGCGGCCCCAACGCCCAGTTCGGGGTCAACAGCCGCAACGGCATCGAGATGGCGGCGGACGCCATCAATGCATCCGGCGGCCTCAAGGGGCTGGGCGGCGCGAAGATCGAACTGGTCTATGCCGACGTGCCGAGCCCGGCGACGGCCGCCGCGGCCACCCAGCGCCTGCTCAGCCAGGACAAGGTGGTGGGCATGCTCGGAGCGTTCGTCTCGTCGGTGACGCTTGCCGCCTCGGAGGTGACGGAGCGCGCCGGCATCCCCATGATCACCCATTCTTTCGCCGACCAGATCACGTCGCGCGGCTACAAATACATCTTCCAGGTCTCGGCCAAGGCGACCACCTACGGACAGGCACAGTTCGATTATGCGGCGGCGCTGGCCAAGAAGGCGGGCGCTCCGGTCACCAAGGTCGCGATCTTCTATGAGGACACCGCCTATGGCACCGCCCAGGCGAAGGGCCTGCGCGAAGCGGCGAACAAGGCCGGCATTCCCCTGGTGGTGGACGAGGCCTATCCCCTCGGCATCACGGATGTGGCGCCGCTCATCAACAAGCTGCGTGCTTCGGGGGCGGACATCGTTTTCCCCGTCTCCTATTTCAACGACGCGCTCCAGATCATCCGCGCCATGCGCCAGCAGAAGATCGAGATGCCGATCGTCGGCGGCGCCGCAGGATACATCATTCCCGATTTCGCCAAGGGCCTCGGCGAATATGCCGACGGGGTCTTCTCCATCGCGCCGGCCAATTACGACCTCGCCCCGGCGCTCGCCGCCAAGTACAAAGAGAAGTACGGGACCTTCATGACCCACGAGGTCATCATGTATGGCGCCGCGCTCGAACACATGGCGAAAGCCATCGACACCGCCAAGTCGCGTGATCCCGACAAGATCCGCGATGCCATCGCCGCTTTGAAACTGTGCGGCGAGGGCTTCGCCAAGGGCATTCCCGGCGGCTGCACCGCCTTCGATGCCACCGGCCTCTCCAGCACCGCCTATCCCATCTTCGTGGAATGGCGCGGCGCCGATCTCGCGACGGTCTATCCGTTTGAGACCGCCAAGGCCGCCGCGCGCTGGAACGGCAAGACCCTCAACTGATATCCTCGGGCCGCGACGCGCACCAGACGCCGCGGCCCTGCCCCCTTCCCGCGAGCGTTCCATGGTTTTCCACATCACTTACCCGCGCATTGTCCCGGAACGCCGCCCGCCCGGCCACGAGCCGGCGGCGCCGCGCTATTCCCTGCGATGGACCAAGCCTGTCGGCTTGCTCGTGAGCGATTATTTCGCACTCCAGGGCCAAGAGCTGTCCTGGCCAGAGCAGGCGGGCTTCTTCGCCCGCCTCACCGCCTCCTTCGCCGTGGACGGCCCGTGCGCGCACGAAATCATGCGCACCACCGACGAGACCGGCGCGGTCAACGCAATTCTCGTCGCCTATTGGCTGGATGCGACCGCCCACGCCCGCTGGAGCATGAGCGCGCCCTTCATGGCCTGGTTCCGCGATCCCGCTCGGCTCGCCGGACCGCACGGGTTGTGGCGGGAAACCATCTGCGTGCCCTATGACCGGCACGAGACCATCTATTCGGCGCCGAACTATCCCATCGGCCTTGCCCGCACACCGGGCGCGACCATCCAGCCCATCACCATGAACGGCTATTTCGGCGCGGCGCGGGACCGCATGCCGGTTTCCGCCATCGACACGCTGGAAAGCCCTTATGGGGGGAGCATGCCGGCGCGCCGTACGCCGGCGAGCCTCGGCCGTCGGCTGCGGGTGACCTCGCCCCACAATATGATCTCGATCCGCTCCGGCCAGTATTGGGAAGGCGCTGGCAACGCGCAGACCGCAGATTACCACGACAATCTTCAGCCCAAGCTGATGCGCGGCATGGGCCATCTTGTGGACAATCCCGTTGAGACCGGCACCCTCTCCTTGCGAGTGATGACCAATCTCGATTCGGAAGGGGCGCCACGCAAGGAAACCTCGGTGCATGGCTATTTCATTTCGCTGGAACATCTGGAGCGCTGGGCGAAATCCCACGAGACCCATCTCGACATCTATCGCCACGCCATCGCGATGAACCGCCTCTACAAGGAGAAGCGGGAGGTGGTCACGTGGCACGAAGTGTTCGCCCTGCTCGGGGGCACGCACATGGAATATGTGAACTGCCACCCCACGACCGGCCTCCTGCCCTATTTCGACGCCGTGGACTTAAGCCCCGCCAGCGCCTGACGGGCGCGCCACCCGTATTGGGGCGGTCGCATGGTTCATGTACCGTGCAACCCAAACGGAGGGTGCGTCATGAGCTTGAATCGCCGATTGTTTCTGTCCGGCGCGGCGGTCGCGCCCATGACGCTGGCCCATCCCGCCTTTGCCGGCACGGTCCCCGAAGGCGTGGTGGCCGGGTTGAAGCTGCTCGACAAGATCCCCGCCACGAAGAGCGCCCTGATCGTCTGCGAGGGACCGGGCCAGAGCTGGCAGGACGGGCGCGATCCGGACGCCGCGCTGTTCGTCGGCAGCGCGGTGAAGACCTTCATCCTGGCGCAGGCCCTGCGGGCGGCGGAAGCTGGCCTGTTGTCCGAGACCGATCAATGGGCGGTGGATGACGCGGTGCGCTCCGCCAGCAGCCCGGTGCTTCTGAATCTGAGCGGAACCACGCAGGCCCGCAGCGTGCTCGAGGCCATGATCGCCCATAGCGACAATACCGCCACCGACATCACGCTTGCGAAGGTGGGAC
The DNA here is from genome assembly GCF_043195145.2 of Roseixanthobacter pseudopolyaromaticivorans. Lineage (NCBI taxonomy): Bacteria > Pseudomonadati > Pseudomonadota > Alphaproteobacteria > Hyphomicrobiales > Xanthobacteraceae > Roseixanthobacter > Roseixanthobacter pseudopolyaromaticivorans. The sequence continues at coordinate 5,137,397 of NZ_CM195539.1, read as the reverse complement.
CCGACAAGGTGCGCGCCCTGATCGCCGAAGCCGGCCTGCCGAAGACGCGCATCCCGGATTCGACCCGCCGCCTGTTCTCCTACATCGCCGGCGCGCCGCAGGGCACCGACATCGGCTGGGAGGGCGTGAAGAAGCTGGAGACCGGCTGGATGCCCGGCCCCCCGCGCCCGGCCGTCAACGAGCATGAGACCATGGTCAGCACCGCGACCGAACTGGTGAAATGGTATCAGACGGCGCTCACCGGCACATTCTTCTCCAAGCCCGAAAGCCTCACCGAATTCGCGCGCATCCTCTCCATGGCCGATGCCATCGCCCAGGTGGTGCCGCCGGGCATCGCCGCCTATGCCAAGGGCGGGAGCATCGACTGGGCCAATTTCCACTGCTTCTGCCTGCCGGGGCAGATGGTGGTGGGCGCCGCGCGCGTGACCTTCTGCTTCACGGTCAACTGGACCGGACCGGACGACAGCGTCGCAACGGTTTTTCCCGCCTTCCGCGACGCCGTGGCCGCGACCCTGAAAGGTGCGGTGGACGCCCTCAGGGCCTGAGCGCGTCCCGCCGAAAAGGCCGGCGGAGGCGGTTCAGCCGCCGCCGAGCTCCAGCTTCTTGTTCCACTGCAACGCCAGCAGCGTGCAGATGGCGCCTGACAGCAGATAAGCGCCAGCCGAGATCAGGCCGAAATTGCTCGACAGCGACAACGCCACCAGCGGGGCGAAGCCGGCGCCGAACAGCCAAGCGAAATCATTGGTCAAGGCAGAGGCCGTATAGCGATAGTTGCGCGCGAAATTGGACGCCACTGCGCCCGATGCCTGGCCGAACGACAAGCCCAGCAGCACGAAGCCGAGCACCATGAACGCGGTTTCGCCAACCACGCCGCCATTCAGCAATTGCGGGGCGAAACCACTGAAAACCGCGATGGCGGCGGCGGTCGCGCCGAGCAGGTTGCGGCGCCCGACCCGATCCGCCACGAAGCCAGATGCGACAATCGCACCGATGCCGAACACCGCGCCGACGATTTCGATCACCAGGAAGCGCGCCGGCCCCTCGCTCGTGAACAGATACACCCACGAGAGCGGAAACACCGTGACCATGTGGAACAGCGCAAACGTGGCGAGGGGCGCGAACGCGCCGATCATGATGCCGTGCTTTTCCGCGCGCACCGTCTCCATCACCGTCGCCGGGCGAAGCTCACCGCGCTTGAACAGCTCGGTATATTCCGGCGTCACCGCCATGCGCAGACGGGCGAACAGCGCCACCACATTGATCGCGAAGGCGACGAAGAAAGGATAGCGCCAGCCCCAGGTGAAGAAGTCCTCCGGGGACAGATTGGCGACGAAGAAGGCGAACAGCCCGTTGGCGACGATCAGGCCCAGGGGCGCGCCCAACTGGGGGATCATTGCATACCAGCCACGCCGCTCGGGCGGCGCGTTCAGCGCCAGCAGCGGCGCGAGGCCATCCCAGGTGCCGCCCCAGGATAGGCCCTGGCCGATCCGGAACAGCGCGAGCACGAGAGCGGAGGCCCAGCCGATCTGCTCGTAGCCCGGCAGGAAGGCGATCGCGACCGTCGAAGTGCCCAGCAGAACCAGCGCGATGGTGAGCTTCGCACCGCGCCCGTGCGCCCGGTCGATGGCCATGAAGAGTGCAGTGCCGAAGGGTCGGGCGACGAATGCGAGGGCGAAAATGGCGAAGGAATAGAGGGTTCCCGTCAGGGCATCCACATAGGGAAACACCAGCTTCGGAAAGACCAGCACGGCCGCCGTTGCGTAAACGAAGAAATCGAAAAACTCAGAGGTTCGACCAATAATGACACCGATGGCAATCTCGCCGGGGTCCACGTCGCCATGGCCGGCATTGATCTGCCTCGCGTCCCGTTCCATCGTCGATGACGCATCCGCCATGATCTTCGCACCAGTATGAAGTTGCTTTTCATACGCCAGTCCAGTCCCGGTGGGAAGCAGTCTGCCGCAGGCTCCTTATTCCCCCGCTAGTGTGCGTTGCGGCATTGGGCAAATTGTCCAATGTCGCTCGTGTTGCAGTGCAGCTAGCGATGCGGCGAGCCCACCACGTGCGTGACAGGTGCTGTATTGAGTCGCTTCCGCGTCCTCGCCTTGCTGCCGCTCATGGCCTTCCTGAGCGGGTGTAACTTTACCGTGCTGCATCCGGCGGGCGATGTGGCCTGGCAGCAGCGCGATCTGGTCATCATCTCGACCGCCCTGATGCTGGTCATCATCATTCCGGTCATGGCGCTCACCGTGCTGTTCGCCTGGCGCTACCGCCAGTCCAATACCGAGGCGCGATACGAGCCGGAATGGCACCATTCCACCCATCTGGAACTGGTGATCTGGGCGGCCCCGCTGCTCATCATCATCTGCCTCGGTGCGCTCACATGGATGGGCACCCACCTTCTCGATCCGTACCGTCCCATCGATCGGATCGCGGAAGACCAGCCGGTCCCCGCGAACGTACAGCCGCTCGAAGTCGAAGTGGTGGCGCTCGATTGGAAGTGGCTGTTCATCTATCCGCAATATGGCATCGCCTCGGTGAACGAGCTCGCGGCGCCCGTGGATCGTCCGATCTCCTTCCGCATCACCGCATCTTCGGTGATGAACTCCTTCTATATTCCCGCGCTCGCGGGGCAGATCTACGCCATGCCGGGCATGCAGACGCGCCTGCACGCGGTGATCAACGGGGCGGGCACCTATCGCGGCTTCTCCGCCAATTACAGCGGCGCCGGCTTCTCCGGCATGCATTTCCGCTTCCTCGGCCAGTCCCCCGCCGATTTCGACAGCTGGCTGGCCAGTGCCAAGGCCGGCGGCGGTGATCTGACCCGTGCGGCCTATCTGGAACTTGAAAAGCCGAGCCAGAACGTGCCGGTGACCCGCTACGCCCATGTCGACCCGGCGCTGTTCAACGCAATCCTCAATCTGTGCGTGGAACCCGGCAAGATGTGCATGAGCGAGATGATGGCCATCGACGCCAAGGGCGGGCTGGGCATGGCCGGCATCAACAACGTGCTGCCGCTCACCTACGACAAGTTCGCCCGCCGCGGCACCGTGTTCGGCGGCGCTGCAGCGATGGTGGTCGGCATCTGCTCGCCGGAAGACCTCGCCACGCCGGCCACCAGCGCAGACGCGCTCGCGCCACGCCAAGGCGCCGGCCCCGCGCGCATCCTCGGGGCGGGCCTTCCCGCACCCTCCTTCACGCCCATCAGCGTCCCGGCGGACCTTCTCGCGCCCGCCGCCCGCCGGCCCTCAAACTCCTGACGCGAGACGCCATGTCTGCATCCGCCGTGTCTCAATCCGCCGTGTCCGCATTCTCGACGCCGGTCAGTCCGATCTTCGGGCGGCTGACGCTGGAGAGCTTTCCGTTCCATGAGCCGATCCTGGTGGCGACCTTCGCCGCCGTCGCCCTGGGCGGCATCGCGGTGTTCGGCGCCCTCACCTATTTCCGCCTCTGGGGCTATCTCTGGAAGGAATGGTTCACCAGCGTGGACCATAAGAAGATCGGCATCATGTACATGGTGCTGGGCATCATCATGCTTCTGCGCGGCTTCGCCGACGCGATCATGATGCGCCTCCAGCAGGCCCTGGCGTTCGGCGGATCCGACGGCTATCTGCCCGCGCACCATTACGACCAGGTGTTCACCGCCCACGGCGTCATCATGATCTTCTTCGTCGCCATGCCGCTGGTGACGGGGCTGATGAACTATGTGGTGCCGCTGCAGATCGGCGCGCGCGACGTCTCGTTTCCGTTCCTGAACAATTTCAGCTTCTGGATGACCGTGGGCGGCGCGATCCTGGTGATGATGTCGCTGTTCGTCGGCGAATTCGCGAAGACCGGCTGGCTCGCCTATCCCCCGCTCTCCGGCATTTCCTACAGTCCGGACGTCGGCGTGGATTATTACATCTGGGCGCTACAGGTGGCGGGTGTCGGCACAACCTTGTCCGGCATCAACCTGATATGCACCATCGTGAAGATGCGCGCGCCCGGCATGACCCTGATGAAGATGCCGATCTTCACCTGGACCTCGCTGTGCACCAATGCCCTGATCGTCGCTTCCTTCCCGATCCTCACCGCCGTGCTCGCGCTGCTGGCGCTCGACCGGTATTTCGGCATGAACTTCTTCACCAACGACTTCGGCGGCAGCCCGATGTTGTACGTGAACCTGATCTGGATCTGGGGTCACCCGGAGGTGTACATCCTGATCCTGCCGGCCTTCGGCGTGTTCTCGGAAGTGGCCTCCACCTTCTCCGGCAAGCGGCTGTTCGGCTACACGTCGATGGTCTATGCGACGGTGGTCATCACCATCCTGTCCTACCTCGTGTGGCTGCATCACTTCTTCACCATGGGCTCGGGCGCGAGCGTGAATTCCTTCTTCGGAATCACGACCATGATCATCTCGATCCCGACCGGCGCGAAGATCTTCAACTGGCTCTTCACCATGTACCGGGGGCGCATCAAGTTCGAGCTGCCCATGATGTACACGGTGGCCTTCATGCTCACCTTCGTCATCGGCGGCATGACCGGCGTGCTTCTCGCGGTGCCGCCGGCCGACTTCGTGCTGCACAACTCGCTGTTCCTGATCGCGCATTTCCATAACGTCATCATCGGCGGCGTGGTGTTCGGCATGTTCGCCGGCATCGCCTATTGGTGGCCGAAGGCATTCGGCTTCAAGCTGGATCCGTTCTGGGGCAAGATGTCGTTCTGGTTCTGGGTGGTGGGTTTCTACTTCGCCTTCATGCCGCTCTACGTGCTGGGCCTGATGGGCGTGACGCGCCGCCTGCGGGTGTTCGACGATCCCTCCCTGCAGATCTGGTTCATCATCGCCGCCTTCGGGGCGTTCCTGATCCTGCTCGGCATCCTCTCCTTCCTGGTGCAGATCGGCGTCAGCATCCTGAAGCGCGAGCAGTTGCGCGACACCACGGGCGACCCGTGGAACGGGCGCACCCTGGAATGGGCGACCTCCTCGCCCCCGCCGGATTATAATTTCGCCTTCACGCCGGTGATCCACGACGGCGATGCCTGGTGGGACATGAAGCAGCGCGGCTACAAGCGCCCGCTGGAAGGGTTCAAGCCCATCCACATGCCGCGCAACACGCCGGCCGGTATCCTCCTCGCCGCATGCGCCGTGGCGCTGGGCTTTGCCCTGATCTGGTACATCTGGTGGCTGGCGGCGGTGAGCTTCGTGGCGCTGCTTGGTATCGCCATCGCCCATACCTTCAACTACAATCGCGACTTCTCCATCCCCGCTGAAGACGTGATCCGGACCGAGGAAGAGCGCACCCGCCTTCTGGTCGCGCAGGTAACGCCATGACGCTCGCAACCACCTCAGACAGCGCCGCCGCGCCGATTTTCTACGAAGTCGACGAGCACGCCCATCCGGACGGGGGCAGCACCGCCCTCGGGTTCTGGATCTATCTGATGAGCGATTGTCTCATCTTCGCGATGCTGTTCGCCACGTTTGGCGTGCTGGGCGGAAACTACGCCGCGGGGCCGGGCCCGAAGGATCTCTTCGACCTCAATCTCGTGGCGCTCAACACGACGATGCTGCTGTTCTCCTCCATCACCTATGGCTTCGCCATGCTGGCGATGGCGCGGGGGCGGATCGGACAGGTCCAGATCTGGCTGGTGGTCACCGCCCTGTTCGGCTTGGCGTTCCTGTCCATCGAGCTGTTCGAGTTCGCTCATATGATCCACGAAGGCGCGACGCCCCAGCGCAGCGCCTTCCTCTCCGCCTTCTTCACCCTGGTGGGTACCCACGGGCTGCACGTGACGTTCGGCCTGATCTGGCTGGTGACGCTCATGGTGCAAGTGGGCCGGCGCGGGCTCATCCCCGCCAACCGCCGCCGGCTCATGTGCCTCAGCATGTTCTGGCATTTCCTGGACGTGGTCTGGATCGGCGTCTTCACCTTTGTCTATTTGATGGGAATGCTGCGATGACCGCGCACGCGCACCACGAACAGGGCGCCGCCGCCGACCATGGCCATGGCGCGGATCACCACGAGGATCACGCGCACGGCTCGCTGCAGAGCTACGGCATCGGCTTCGGCCTGTCCGTCATCCTCACCGCCATTCCCTTCTGGCTGGTGATGAGCGGCGCGCTCGGCAACAACCAGTTGACCGCGATCGCCATCACGGCATTCGCGGCGATTCAGATCGTCGTGCACATGATCTTCTTCCTGCACATGAACACGCGGGTGGAAGGCGGCTGGAGCATGATGGCGCTGATGTTCACGATCATCATCGTGGTCATCGCCCTCAGCGGTTCGTTGTGGGTCATGTACCATCTCAATGCGAACATGATGCCGGTCCACGACATGCGTCAGATGCCGTGACCACGCAGGCCGGCGCGAAGGAGCGATCGGCCGTGCGCGGACAGGAGGTTGGCGAACGGGATCAGGGTTACGGAACGACAGCCGTTCCCCATCCCGAACGCTCGCATACCGTGCGCCTCGTGCTTCGGCTCCTGGCGGTGGCGCTCTGCGCGCTCCTGGTCGGACTCGGGATCTGGCAATTGGAGCGGCGCGCCTGGAAGCTCGATCTGATCGAGCGCATCGACGCGCGGGTCCACGCGCAGCCGGTCGCGGCGCCCGGCCCCCAGGCCTGGAAGACGATGTCGGCAACCGCCGACGAATATCGGCGCGTTCGCGCGGGCGGGACCTTCCTCAACGATCGCGAAACCCTGGTGAAAGCCGTGACGGAACGCGGCGCCGGCTTCTGGGTAATCACCCCCTTGAAGACCGACCAGGGATTCACGCTTCTGGTGAACCGGGGCTTCGTGCCGGCGGAAGAGGCGCGGGCCGCGCGACGCACCGCGGATCCCTCGGTGGTCGTCGGCCTCGTGCGCATGAGCGAGCCCAAGGGTGGCTTCCTGCGCGCCAACGACCCCGACACCGATCGCTGGTACTCGCGCGACGTTGCGGCAATCGCCGCCAAGCGCGGCCTCTCTGACACGGCGCCTTATTTCATCGATGCCGAGGCCAGCTCTGGCGCGGGGCCTCTGGGCGGCTTGACGATCATCGACTTTCCGAACAATCACCTGATCTATGCGCTGACCTGGTTCGGATTGGCGATCATGGTCACGGCCGGGCTTGTCTTCATCTGAAGATCCCGGGACGAAGGACACCTGGTCAGGAACATGACGGCCTCCATCCGCGACACGGCCAACAAGCAGAACCTGCTGCTGCTCATCCAGCTGCGCTGGCTCGCGGTGGTCGGGCAAGTGGTGACGATCCTTATCGTCAAGTTCTGGTTCGACATCCATCTGCCCCTGGCGGAGCTGACCGCGGTCATGCTGTTCCTGATCGGGCTGAACCTTGTCAGCGTGCTGCGCCATCTCAAATCGGAGGCGGTGACGAATACCGAGCTGTTCCTCGAACTGATGCTCGATGTCGCGGCCCTCACGGCGCAGCTCTATCTCAGCGGGGGCGCCGCCAACCCCTTCATCTCCCTCTATCTGTTGCAGATCACCCTGGGCGCGGTGCTGCTGGAGGCATGGTCCGCGTGGTTTCTCGTGGCCATGGCCTGCGGCGGCTATCTCTGGCTGACGACAACCTATCGCAAGCTCTCGCTGGCGACCCACGAGCCGCACCCGCGGCTGCTGGATCTCCACATTCAGGGCATGTTCGTCTGCTTCTTGCTGGCCGCGTGCCTGCTGGTGCTGTTCATCACTCGCATCAATTTAAACCTGCGCGCGAGGGACTCCCATCTGGCGGATCTGCGGCAGAAATCGGCGGAGGAGGACCACATCGTGCGGCTGAGCCTACTTGCCTCCGGCGCCGCCCATGAGCTCGGGACGCCCCTCGCCACGCTGTCGGTCATCCTGAACGATTGGCGGCGGGTGGAGGCTTTCAAGGCTGACCCGGAGCTCGCCGACGAGCTCGATGAGATGCAGAGCCAGCTGGACCGATGCAAGACCATCGTTTCCGACATCCTCATGTCCTCAGGCGAGGCGCGCGGCGAAGGCACGGTGCGCACCACCGCAAGCGCCTTCTTCGACGAACTGGTGGACGAATGGCGATCCAGCCGCTCCCCGCCCCTGCTGGATTATCGCAACGCCATCGTCTCGGACGCGGCGATCATTTCCGATCCCGCCCTGAAGCAGGTCATCTTCAACATCTTCGACAATGCGCTGGAAGCCTCGCCGAGCTGGGTGGGCGTGACGGTGCTTCAGCGCGCCAACGATTTCCTCATCGAGGTCCACGATGCCGGACCAGGATTTGAACCGGACATGCTGGCCGAATTCGGCAAGCCCTACCGGTCCAGCAAGAAGCGGCCCGGCGGAGGTCTCGGCCTGTTTCTGGTGGTGAACGTGGTCCGCAAGCTCGGGGGAAGGGTGACCGCGCAGAACGATCCCGAAGGGGGCGCGGCCGTGACCGTGACATTGCCGCTGGCCGCGCTCTCGCTTGGAGTGAATGATGGACGATAAGCGCGTCTTGCTGATCGTTGAGGACGATGCCGCCTTCGCGAAGGCGTTGCGCAGATCGTTCGAGCGGCGGGATTACGAGGTCCATGTGAGCGACCGTCTCGAAGGCGTCCAGGCGCTTCTCGCGACCCGGTCGCTCGGTTATGCGGTGGTGGACCTCAAGCTTGCCGGCGGCTCCGGCCTTGAATGCGTCAAAGCACTTCACCACCACGATTGCGGGATGAAAATCGTCGTGCTCACGGGTTTCGCCAGCATCGCGACGGCGGTCGAGGCCATCAAGCTCGGCGCGTGCCACTATCTGGCAAAGCCCGCAAACACGGACGACATCGAGGCCGCCTTCGACAAGGTGGACGGGGATGCCACCATCGCAGTCAGCGGGCGGCCGACCTCGCTGAAGAATCTGGAATGGGAGCGCATCCACGAAACGCTGGTCGAGACCGATTTCAACATATCGGAAGCGGCCCGGCGGCTGGGCATGCACCGGCGCACGCTGGCGCGGAAGCTCGAAAAAAAGCGCGTGCCCTAAGGGTGTAGAATGGGCGGTGCGAGAGCCGCCGACCTGACCCCAGCACCTCCCGCACACCGATTTACGTAGGGCCCGCCGTTCCGAAAGCCCAAGAGACCCTCACGGCTTGCATGCCTGGGCCGCCCCGAGATTGATCGTTGCGGCTTTACAGAGACGGCAGCTCTCTACCTTCTGCGGGCGCCGATCCTGGGGAAAAGCGAGCATTTGCAACACTGGCGATGCTTTGCACCCACGCCGCGCCCTGCCCGCATTTTCGCCGCAGCAATCATTTATCGCACTCGCAGCGTGCCCCGATGCCTCTTGCGCTTCACGATTTATCCACACAAGAAGAGCGACACTGGCTAGGATAAAGATCTTCCAACTTAGAAAGTCGGCGCCGTGAAACGGCTTTTGGCATTGTCCGCACTTGTGGTTTCTGGCGCGCTCTGTCTCGGGTTCGCTGCCAATCAGATGCTTAAGCCCGGGCCGGCGGCCCAGCCGGCGTCGTCCGTGACGGCTGCCTCGGCGCCGATCATTACGGGCTCGATCGCCGCGCCCCCGGCGAATGCGCTTCCCCCGCTGCCGCAGGCCAATGCGCCGTCTTCGTCCACAGTCGTCGCGCAGGCCCGTGCCACCCTGCCCGCTCTGCCGCCGATCCAGCCCGTCGGCGTTCCGGCACCGGCCGGATCCCAGGCGGCCCCGGCCGTGCTGGGCGGCGCCGTGCCCCCGGCGGCTCCGGCCCTCGAGCCCGCAGCGCCCGTGCCGCCGCCGACCTCTTATCGCTTCATGGAAGTGGACGGCCCGTATATCGCCATTACGTTCGACGACGGCCCCAATCCCGAGACGACTCCGAAGCTGCTGAAAATACTTGAGGCGCGGAACATCAAGGCGACGTTCTTCGTGCTTGGCACCAATGCTTCCGCCTATCCGGACGTGGTGCGTAGCGTGGCCGCGGCCGGCCACGAGGTGGGCAACCATTCCTGGAACCACCCGCAGTTGCCGAAGCTCACCCTCGCCGCCGCGGACAAGCAGATCGAGGATACGTCGGCGGCGATCGAGGCCGCGACCGGCAAGAAGCCGCTGTATCTGCGCCCGCCTTACGGCGCCATGACGCCCGCGCTCCAGCAGCACCTGGTGCAGAAGTACGGCGTGACGATGATCTTCTGGTCCGTGGATCCGCTGGACTGGAAGGTCCGCGACGCCCAGAACATCTATGATCAGATCATGAAGCATGTGCGGCCGGGCGCCATCATCCTGGCGCATGACATCCACGCCACCACGGTGGCCGCGATGCCCCGCGTGCTCGATGCGCTGATCGCGAAGGGCTACAAATTCGTCACGGTTTCCGAACTGATCGCGATGAACAAGCCCGGCGCCCCGAAAGTGGTCGCTGCGCTGGCTCCGGCGGCGCCGAAGAAGAAGACCCGCCCCGCCCCCAAGCCGGGAGCAGCCCAGGCAGCGCCTTCGAATGCGGCACGCAACGCGAACAATGTGAACGTCGGCCTCTATTGAGGCGATGCGGCCCCTTCCTCTGGGAGGGGCCGCGTTTCCCCCATCCGGTTTGAGGGTGCGCAGGCGGGGGACGGCTGTCCCGCGGAAGCAAATCCGCCCCCAAGACTAAAAATCAATCAGTACTCGCCCATTATTCGGGCAGAGCCGGCCCCCATCGCAGCGGGGCGCGCCCGTGCTCATTGTCTGCCGCGACCAGTTTTTTCAGATAGGACATGAAATGCGCGCGCTCCTCGTCTGAGAGCGCGGCGAGGGTGCGCATGTGCGCGGCCGCCGTCAAAGGCGCGATCTGGTCGAGCAGCGCCCGGCCTTCATCCGTCAGATGAACAAGCTTCAACCGCTTGTCCTCACTGCTATTTCCGCGTGCGACAAGCCCGCGTGCCGCCAGCCTGCGAATGACCTGGCCAACGGTCGCACGATCGACGCCGATCATGGCTGCCAGTCCCGCCTGGTCCAAGCCCTGCCGACGCGCAAGGACGGTCAGGATACTGGATTGCACCGGCGTCACATTCAGGCCGGAGCAAGCCTCGTAGAACATCGCGAGGTGGATCTGATGCAGGCGGCGGATCAAAAATCCCGGCCGTTCCGTCAATTCTGTCTCCGCGTCCGCGCGCTCGTCGGCTGGTACCGGACCCGTCCCCCGCACGCTCGTCGTCATGGCCATCGAATCCCCCACGCTCCGCAATAATTCGTTCTTGGCATAAACATTGCTTTGAGTCATCATATGATAAGTGCACTTACTAAAAGCGATTGACCGCCTCATGCAAGCGCAACTCCAGATCGACGACGTCACCATCAGATACAGGACCCGTCGCAGCGAGGTGACGGCGGCCTACCGTATCAGTTTCGATGTCTATCGCGGTGAACGCACGGTTTTGCTTGGCCCGTCGGGCTGCGGCAAGTCCAGCCTGCTGAAGGCGGTGGGCGGTTTCATCCGGCCGCTTTCCGGCGCCATCCGCCTGAACGGCCGCGCCATTACCGCGCCGGGCCCGGACCGCATGATGGTGTTTCAGGAATTTGACCAGTTGCTCCCGTGGAAGTCGGTGCTGGGCAATGTGGCGTTCGCACTGCGCAAAGGTGCCGGCCTTGCCGCCGAGGAGGCAAAGGCGCGCGCGCTGGAAGCGATCGACGCGGTTCGTCTCACCGGTTTTCGCGACGCCTATCCACATGAGCTTTCCGGCGGCATGAAGCAGCGTGTCGCCATCGCCCGCGCCATGGCGATGCAGCCTGAGCTGCTGCTCATGGACGAGCCCTTCGCCGCGCTCGACGCCCTCACCCGCCAGCAGATGCAGGAGGAATTGATCCGCCTGTGGCGCGAGATCGGCTTCAGCCTGCTGTTCGTCACCCATTCCATCGACGAGGCGATCCTGGTGGGCAGCCGCATCATCGTTCTCTCTCCGCATCCCGGGCGCGTGCGCGCGGAAATCGACTGCCGCGACATCACGGAAGCGGATCGCGGTGGGGAACGGTTCGAAGCCATGCGCCGGCGCATCGACACCCTTCTGTTCGGGGAACGCACCCATGCATGAAGCCCGGCACCCCCAAATGCGTCACCCCATCGAGCCTCCGGCCCGGCCGGATATCATGAACGACGTGCAGGCCCCGCTGCCGGATGACATGCCGGTGGCCCGCGAACTGCCGTGGTGGCGGCGCGCGCTCGATCATGCGCCGGTGCGCCGCCTGCTCGTGGTGATCGCCTTCGCTGTGATCTGGGAGGCATACGGGCGCTATCTCAACGATCCTCTCCTCGTTCCGACCTTTTCGCAAACCCTCTCGGCGCTGATCGATTCCTGCCTCAGCGGCGAATTGCCGGCGCGGGTCTGGTCCAGCCTGCGGGTCCTGGCCAGCGGCTATGCGCTCGGCGTCGCCTGCGCGGCGGTGTTGACGACGCTGGCCGTGACGGTGCCTGGCGGCGGCGACGTGCTCGGCACCATGACCGTCATGTTCAACCCGCTACCCGCCATCGCGCTGCTCCCGCTCGCCCTGATTTGGTTCGGCATCGGCAATTTCAGCCTGGTGTTCGTCATCACCCACTCGGTGCTCTGGGCGGTGGCGCTCAACACCCACACCGGCTTCCTCGCCGTGCCGCAGACCCAGCGCATGGCAGGCCGCAATCTCGGTCTGCACGGCGTCGGCCTGGTCGCGCACATCCTCGTGCCATCGGCGGTGCCGTCCATCCTCACCGGGCTGCGTATCGGCTGGGCCTTCGCCTGGCGCACGCTGATCGCCGCCGAACTGGTGTTCGGCGTGTCTTCCCATTCCGGCGGGCTCGGCTGGTTCATCTACCAAAGCCGCGCCGAAATGGACACGGCCAACGTCTTCGCCGGCCTGATGACCATCATCCTGATCGGACTGTTCTTCGAGGGCGTGGTGTTCCGCACCGCCGAAAACCTCACCATCCGCCGTTGGGGCATGTAACGCGAACGCAAAGGGGAAAGCTGATGAAGCGATTATTAGCGAGTGCATTGCTGGTGGCCGCCATGGTTCTGCCGGCCCGTGCCGAGGTGCAGACGCTGCGCATCGGCGTGCAGTTCGGTCTCGGCTATCTTCCGGTCTACGTCATGCGGGACGCGGGGCTCCTGGATGCGGAGCTGAAGAAGGCCGGCCTCCCTCCCATTCCGGTGGACATCCATAACTTCACCGGCGCACCCGATATTGGCGATGGGCTGCTTTCCGGCTCGCTCGATATCGGCGGCGGCGGCATCACCGCAATGATGGTGGCCTGGGACAAGACCAAGAGCGCCGGCGATCGGTCGATGCGCGGCATCGTCGCGCTCTCGGCCATGCCGTATGAGCTTTTGACCAACAACCCCAATATGAAAACGCTCGCGGACATCACCGACAAGGACCGCATCGGCCTTCCGGCGGTGAAGGTCTCGTTCCCGGCGGTGATGCTCCAGATCGCCGCCGAGCGGGAATTCGGCGTCGGCAAGCATGATCGGCTCAACGCGATGACGGTCGGCCTCGCCGGTCCCGAGGGCGCCACGGCGCTGCTCACCAATAACGGCGTCGTGGATGGCTATACGTTCGCCGCGCCCTTCATCCAGCAATTGCGCGGCAAGCCGGGCATCCACAAGGTCTGGTCCAGCACCGACGTGTTCGGCACGCCGACGACGGCGCTCGCCACCTGGACCACGGAACGTTTCCGCGCCCAGAACCCGAAAGTCTATGCCGCCTTCTTCGCGGCCATGCATGAGGCCAATCGCTTCATCGCCGAGCATCCCGACCAGGCGGCGGCGATCTATCTCAAGGCGGAGCAGTCCAAGCTGCCGCTCGACCTGATCGTCGAATGCATCAAGGACCCGGAGATGGCCTACAACACCGCCCCCAAGAACAGCGGCGCGCTCTCCGACTTCCTCGCCCGCATCGGCACGCTGAAGCAGCGCCCGGCGAGCTGGAAGGACCTGTTTTTTCCTGAAGTCACCAGCGAACAAGGAAGCTGATCGATGGGTGAGAAACGTACCCGCATGACCTGCGGCTGGCTCGTGGGTCATGACGGCACGGGCCATACGCTGTGGCGTAATGGCGAACTGGTCTGGGAAGGCAACACGATCCTGTTTGTGGGCGAGGGCTTCGACGGAGACGTGGACGTGGAGATGGACGCCAGGGACCGCCTCGTGGTCCCTGGCTTCATCGATACCCATGTGCATTCCGGCCATCGCGCTTCCCACCGGCTGATCAGCGACGTCGGGCGGCCGGATTATTTCGGCCAGCCCTTCCTCGAAATCAGCGTGGCGCGCGAAGGCACGCGCGTCGGCGGCGACGTGCGCTATGTGCGGCCCGACGACAAGGCCGCATCCGAGGCGTTGACGCTGAACGCCCGCTTCACCGCCGCTGAGCTGCTGCGCAACGGCATCACCACCTTTATCGAGTTCGGCAGCCAGCTGAAGGTTCAGGAAGCCCTGCTCCAAGAGGTCGGCACGATCGGCAACCGGGCCTATCTCGGACCCGGCTTCGACAGCGGCCGCTGGGTGGGCGGGGAAAACGGAAAGCTCGTGCGGGTCATCGACGAGCCGGCCGGCGAGCGGGAATTCGAACTCGCCCTCGATTTCATCGCCCGTCACGACGGCGCGCATGACGGGCGGGTGCGCGGCATTCTCGTGCCCCGCGAAATCGAGACTTGCACCGTGGACCTCATGCGCAAGGCCGCTATCGCCGCGCGCGAACGCAAGCTGCCGGTGGCGATCCACGCGGCCTACAATATCCATGAAGTCTTCGACATCATCCGCGAGCACCAGATGACGTCGGTCGAGCTTCTGGAGCATGTGGGCCTGATGTCATCCACGCTGAACATCGGCCACGGCAATTTCACCGCCGATAATCCGCTGGCCAATTATTCGGGGTCCCACGACCTGGAGATCATGGGGCGCCATCAATGCTCCATCTCCCATTGCCCGGTGAACGTGGCGCGGCGCGGGCGTTTCCTGAACAGCTGGCAGTCCTATCGCAAGGCCGGCGTGAACATCGCGCTCGGCACCGATACTTATCCGCGCGACATGATTCTGCAGATGCGCAACGCCTCCTACATGGGCAAGATCGCCAGCCATAACCTCAAGGCGGCCACCGCAGCCGAGGTGTTTTCGGCCGCGACGCTGGGCGGCGCCCATTCGGTGGGGCGTGGCGATCTCGGACGCCTGGCACCCGGTGCGAAGGCCGACATTGTCACCATCGATCTCACCGGCCGCGACAGCCTGCGCTACGGCCCGGTGCGAGACCCCATTAAGAGCCTCGTGGATTGCGGCATCGGCGACGATGTGGACACGGTGATCGTCGACGGCATCGTGCGGATGGAAGGCGGGAAGATTCCCGGCATCTCCTTCGCGGATCTGCGCGCTGGCGCCCAGGCGGCCGGCGAACGGGTCTGGGCGGGCTGGCAGGAGTGGGATCCGCATGGGCGGACCGCACAAGAGATGAGCCCGCTGAGCTTCCCCGCGAGAAACTGACGGGTACGTCGACGGTGGGGGTGGCGCGGCCGCGACCCGATATCGACCGCCTCCGACGATTGGGCAGGCGACGCGGGACACTGCGTCGCCTTTCTTTTTCTTCAAGGGACCGCCGGGCGCCAGCTTGCATCAAGGATGGCTGGCCGGCCGCACGCGAAGTCCAGGCGCGCCCTAATTCTCCTGTTCTGCCAGGAATTCTGAATAGATGTGGCGCAGGTGATGGACGGCCGACGTGTGGACGTCCACCCGCAGATCCAGCAGGGGGGTAAAGCCGCGATCGATGATGCGGACCCAGGCGGACCGCTCGGTAACATGGCCGGAGACCCCCACTTGCCCGCCTGCGTCCCGCCCGCCCTCGATGGCCTGAAGCAGCCGTTCCGCAAGATCCTCGCCGGGCTCTGCCTGGAATCCCGCGACGATGCCGTCAATCACCTGCGGCCCCACCAGGATATTCCCGAAAGCGGCGAAGTCTTCGCCTGTGCGATGCCCCGCCCACGGCCGGGCCATGCTGCCCGTATGCATGGCCACCCCCCCATCGGGCGTCACAATGCCCATCTGCCGATATTCGAAATCGGGATCGTTCTCGGCGACAAGCTCCATCGCCTTCCGGGGTCCAAATCCGAGCTGAAGGATATTCAGAACCAGCGGATCATTGGAGCGTTTCGGAAAGGCCTGCGTGCGGCTGACGCCGACGCCGGGCCGCGCCCCCTCGTTGCGTGCCCCGCAGGCCAGGGAAAAGGTTGCAGAGGCAACGCCGAGCTGTCCCGTGCGTGCGCATCTGGCGACGATCGAATAGGTCATCCTACGCTCCTCAATCGGCCGTGGCGGCCAGCGTGGCCATGAAAGCTTCCTGCGGCGGCGTCTGGCGCGGGTTTTCGCTCCGCAGCCGATAGAAGGCTTCGTACGGCTTGTAGAAATCAAACACCGCCCGCAGTTCGGCGATCGCGCCCTCGTGCAGGTCCGCGCGCAGGTCCAGTTCGGAATGGACCCCTGTGCCATGCACCACCAAGGCCGCTGACCGCTCCGTAAAACCCGCGAGGCCGCCGGCCGCCGCACCCGCTTCCAGCGCCCCAAGCAAACGCGCGTCGAAATCCGCACCGCTTCCTCCGGCGAAGGCATCCGCCATAGCCTTAATGACGCCCTCGCCCGCGAGACCTTCGCCCGAGGCAATGAAGCCGTCGCCGGTGACGAAGCCCGACCAGGGACTCATGGCGGGCGCTTCCCAGGCCGCCGTGCGCGCGGCCGCATCAATCAACGCGACGTGTCGTGTCAGATGCGCCCGCTCTTCGATGCCGCTCAGCGCAACGGCAGCGGATGGCGGTACGCCCTGCTCCAGAAGCTTGAACAGCGTGCGGGTTGTGAGGTCATCCCGCTTGCCCAGGCGGACGAGGGCACCGACCTTGCCGACCACGTGGATTTGTGTGAAGCCGACGGCGATGGACCGGCTCGCGATAGCGATGCCAACGCGGCCGGTCGCCGGGCAGGCTGCAACGATGCTGTAAGTCACCGGAAACTCCAGGATAGTGTCGCGCGAGGCGCGGCGGGGTTCGTTTTGGAATAGATAAACTCATGTAAAATAATGATTATTTTGGACATTCCGTTCATTTTTATGTTTGATGTTGTAAAGCGTCAGAACAGCTGCATAAAAGTCGATATGTTTTTGGGCGCGGAGAGAGGGTATGAGTTCCATCGGCAAGACAGCGGGGCGCGAGCCGGAGAGCGGCGCTGCCGGCGAAGCTGGAGGAATGCACGCCGAGGAAGACCGTCGCATCGGTTCCCGCATCCGCATCCTGCGCAAGGAGCGCAAGCTCTCTATCGAGCGCCTGTCGGAGGAGAGCGGCCTTTCCGTCGGCATGCTCAGCCAGCTGGAGCGCGGCCTGACCACACCCTCTGTGCGCTCCCTGCGGGTGCTCGGCGCTGCGCTGGATGTTCCGATATCCTGGTTCTTCACGCCCACCCACAGCGATGATCCCGCGGAATCCGAATATATCGTCCGGCGCGGATCGCGCGGTGCGCTCACCTTGACTCCGAGCGGCATCTATAAGGAGTTGCTGACTCCCGAGGGCCCCGGACTGATCGAGCTGTATGAACTCTCGGTCAAGCCGGGCGGCACGTCCGGCTCGGAATTCTACAGCCATCGTGGCGAAAAGGCCGGCGTCGTCATCGCCGGCACCCTGCGGCTCTGGCTCGACAACGAGCCGCATGTCCTCAACGAGGGCGACAGCTTTCGCTTTCCGAGCGACATCGCCCATCGCTTCGAGAACCAGGGAGGCGGCTCGGCACGGGTCATCTGGGTGGTCGCCAGTGTGAAGGGCGAGCCTCACACCTGAGGCCGGCATCGGATGCGGGCCTTGCCTGCTCATGCCGGCCGCGGCGACATGCGGGCAATGATATCGGCCATGTAGGCCGGCATCTCGCGCTCCTGCTTCAAGCCACGATCGAACACCGCAAGCTCGCTCCAATGATGGCAGGCCACGGCGCTCGTCGTCGGACCGCCGCTGTCTTCCAGCGCCGGGACTTCAGCGACGCACAGGCTGTCGGCATAGGCGCAGCGCGGGGCAAACTTGCAGCCCGAAAGCTGCGCAGTGGGGTTCGGCAATTCGCCCCGCAAAGCGATCCGGGAGCGCGGCACGTCCGGGTCCGCCACCGGAATGGCCGAGAGCAACGCCTGCGTATAGGGATGCAGCGGGCGTTCAAATACGTTTTCCGTGGGACCGATCTCCACCAGCCGCCCCAGATACATGACCGCGACCCGGTGCGAGATATGGCGCACCACCGACAGGTCGTGGGAGATGAACAGGTAGGAGAAGCCGAACTGGTTCTGCAGATCCTGCAGCAGGTTCAGCACCTGCGCACGCACTGAGACGTCCAGCGCCGACACCGGCTCGTCGCACACGATCAGCTGCGGTTCGCACGCCAGCGCACGGGCAATGCCGATGCGCTGGCGCTGGCCGCCGCTGAATTCATGGGGATAGCGCCCGCCCTGAGCAGTGGTGAGTCCCACGCACTCCAGCAACTTAGCCACCCGCCCCGCAACGGCATCCGCAGGCACGATGCGGTGCAGGCGCAGCGGCTCCGCAAGGGTCTCGTTCACCGTCATGCGCGGATTGAGCGAGGAATAGGGATCCTGAAAGATGATCTGGAACTTGCGGCGCAGTCGATTGAGATGCCGGGCGGAAAGACGCGACAGGTCGGTGCCCTGGAACTGCACCTTTCCGCCGGTGGGCTTGTCCAGCGCCATGATCATCCGCGCGAGCGTGGACTTGCCACATCCGCTTTCGCCCACCAGCGCCAGGGTCTCCCCGATGGCGATATCGAACGATACACCGTCCACGGCCTTCACGGCGGCCGACCCGCGCATGGCATAGTGCCGGGCGAGATCCTGGACCTGCAGAATGGGGGCTTCGTCTCGCATGGTCGGGTGTCCTTGCCGCGTCAATCCAGCGGCGCGAGCCAGCAGGCGGAACGATGGGGCCCCCGCACAACGGCGAGCGGCGGCGCATCTGCCACGCAACGCTCCGTGCTGAGGGGACAGCGGGGGTGAAAGCAGCAGCCCGAGGGAGGCGCCATGAGGTTCGGCACGGTGCCGGGGATGATCGAGAGACGCCCCTGGCGCTCGGTGATTTTCGGGAGCGAGCCGAGCAATCCTATGGTGTAGGGGTGCTGCGGATTATTGAAGATGCTCGCAACCGGGCCGGATTCAACCACGCGGCCGGCGTACATCACCATCACGTCGTCGGCCATTTCCGCCACCACCCCGAGATCGTGGGTGATCAGCATGAGGCCCATGCGGTGGCTATCCCTCAATTGGCGAAACAGTTCCAGGATCTGCGCCTGCACGGTCACATCGAGGGCGGTGGTGGGCTCGTCCGCGATCAACAATTTGGGGCGGCAGATGAGGGCCATGGCGATGACCACGCGCTGGCGCATGCCACCGGACAATTCGTGCGGGTAGGTGTCGATGCGGCGTTCGGGGTCGGGGATCCCCACTTCGCGCAAGGCGGCGATAACTCGGCTGCGCGCCTCGTGCCGGCCGCACCGTTCGTGGGCCAGCAACGCCTCCGTGATCTGATCCCCGATGGTGTAGACGGGGTTGAGTGCCGTCATCGGCTCCTGGAACACGATGCTGACATCGTGCCCGCGCACCGCGTGCATCTGGTGCTCGGTCAGCGTGGTCAGGTCGCGGCCGAGCAAGGTGATATTGCCGGCATCGATGCGGCCCTGCGGCTTCGGCAGCAGGCGCATGACCGAGAGCGAGGTGATGCTCTTGCCGCACCCCGATTCACCGACGATGCATAGGGTGCGCCCCGCCCGCACCTCGAACGAGACGTCGTTCACGACCGTCATGCGGCCACGTTCGGTGGCGATCGAGGTACGCAGGCGGTTGACCCGCAGCAGCGGCTCCTCGGCAGGCGCGGTTTGGGGAAACATTGCGGCGCTCTCGGCTACCATGATTGTGGCGCTCGGCTTCGGATCGACCATGTTCATTGCTGGACCTTCGGGTCGAAGATGTCGCGCGCGGCATCGCCGAGAACGTTGAGCACGAGCACGATCAGAAACAGGGTGAAGCACGGCACCAATGCCACGTGGGGCGCGGTGAAAAGCAGCGAGCGGCCCTGGCTCACCATCGTGCCAAGCTCCGCGCTGGGCGGCGGCGCGCCGAGGCCGAGAAAGCTCAGCGACGCCCCGAGCAGGATCACCTGCCCGAACCTCAAGGTTACGTAGACCAGCACCGAAGTCGCGCAATTGCGCAGCACGTAGCGGTGCAGGATCGCGAAGTCCCCGAGCCCGAGCGCGCGCGCCGCAACCAGATAGTCCTGGTTCACCACACCGAGCGCCGCGGCCCGTGCCACGCGCGCCACCGGAGGGATCGTGGAAATCGCGAGCGCAAAGATGATCCCCCAGGTGCCCGGCCCCCAGATGCCCGCAATGGCGAGGCCGAGGAGGATTGCGGGGAACGAGAGCAAGACGTCCATCGCGCGCATGAGGAGGTTGTCAGCCCGTTTGTAATAGGCCGCGGTCACGCCGATGATCGTGCCCGTGAAGCCGCCCAGGAACAGGCTGGTGAAACCGGACGCCAGCGTGAGGCGAATGCCGAACAGGACCCGCGCGACCAGGTCGCGGCCCTGCTCATCGGTGCCGAGCCAATGCACCAGATCCGGCGGCATGTTGCGGGAGCGTAGACTGGTCCTGTAGGGATCGAACGGAGTGAGGAACGGCGCGAATACGGCGGCCAGCACGATGACCACCAGCAGCACCAGCATGAAGAGCGCGATCTTGTCCCGCAGCAGGCGCCGCAGAAGCTGGCGACCGCGCGAGGCGTCTGCCGACACCAAGGCAGGGAGCGCGACGTTCTGATCGGTCATTGCCGCATCCTCGGGTCGAGCCAGGAATAAATGAGATCAACCATCAGGTTGATGATGATGAAGGAGAGCGCAAGCATCAGGATCGTGCCTTGCGCCATCGGAAAGTCGCTGGAAGTAATCGCGCTCACCGCGAGGCGGCCGATGCCGGGCCATGCGAAGATGGTCTCGGTCACCACCGCGCCGCCGAGCAGATAGCCCGCCTGCAAACCGATGAGCGTGACGACCGGGATCAACGCGGTCCGCAAGGCGTGCTTCAAGACGACCCGCGTTTCCCCAAGCCCCTTGGCGCGGGCGGTCCGCACGAAGTCGAGTCCCAGCACGTCCAGCATGGACGTGCGCGTCATGCGCGCGATGGGTCCGATGAGGATGGAGCCGAGTGAGACCGCTGGCAGGACCATGTGGGCAAGTCCATCCCAGGTCCATAGCGGCCCGCCGCGTCCCTGGAACGGTAACAGCCCCCATTGCAGCCCGAAATATTCGATGCCGAGCAGGGCGATCATGAAGCCAGGCATGGAAAGTCCGGCCACGGAAACCATCATCACCACCCGGTCGATCCAACGCCCGCGCGTGACCGCACCCAGCGTGCCCATGCCGATGCCGAGCGGGACCGCCACCAGCATGGCGCAGAACATCAGTTCCGCCGTCGGGCCGATGGTGCGCAACAGCTCGTCGATGACCGGCGCCCTGTTCAGAACCGATTTGCCGAGATCCCCCTGCAGCACCCGAGCGATGTACAGGGCGAACCGCTCCATGACAGGCCGGTCGAGACCGAGGTCGTGGTGCAGGCCGGCCAGGATCTCCGGCGTTGCCCCCTCGCCGGCGATGATCGCTGCGGGATCGCTGGGAACCACCACCAGCAGCATGAAACCGATGAACAGAACCCCCAGCAGCACCGGGATCGAGACCATCAGCCGTTTCACGATGACACGAAGCATGCCGCCCAATCCTCCGTCCGTCGGCGCGCCCCTTTTCGGAGGCGCCCCGCGCGATCAACCGGGCGGCGGATGACAGCCGCCCGGAGGTGAAGTCGTCCTCTCCGTCGCGGGGGCGGAGATGCGCGGCCGCGGCTCAGAGCGGCTTCAGGTCGAGTCCCTTGTAGAGGCCGGCGGAGTAAAGGCTGTGCGGCTTCACTCCGGTGACTTTGGTCTTGTTGTAGATGATCAGCTCGCGCTCATGGACGAGCGGGATCCACAGCGCCATCTCGACAATGAGGTGCTGGGCCTTCGACAGGTTTTTGAACCGCTCTTCCTGCGTGAGCGCGGAGCGGCCGGCGGCCAGAAGCCTGGTCAGCTCCTCTGCTTGGTCGGGCACATTCTTGAAGGACGAATAGTGCTGCTTTGCAGGAAAATACTTGCTGATGATGTCGCTCATGGACGAATAGGACGCGAACAGCGACCACATATCGACATCGTCCTGGCCAATCTTTCCGTAGCTGACCGTGGGCTCCCACAGTTGGAGTTGGAGGTCCACGCCCACGTCCCGAAGCATGCCCTGCACGGCCTCCAGTCGCTCACGCCAAACCGTGTTGTCCTGGCCCACCAGCACAGGGGCGAGCTTCTTTCCGTCCTTGTATCGGAAGCCGTCGGGCTTCTTCACCCAGCCCGCTTCGTCGAGCAGCTTGTTGGCGCCGTCGGGATCGAACTTCAGCAGTTCCGGCTCGATCGACTTATCGTAATCGGGCGTGTTCGGCGCGGCGATGAAGTGCGCGGGATCGGCCTCCCCGTAATAGAAGGCCGAGGCGATGGCATCCTGGTCCACGGCCATGATGATGGCGCGGCGCACCCGGATATCCTGCATCAGGGGCCGCGCGATGCGCATGCCGATGAAGCCCATCCAGCCGAAAGCGCGCGGCTGCACGATGCCGATATTCTTGTTGGCACGCGCTTTTCCCACCGCCGACCAGGGAAACACGTTCGTAATGTCGCTGGTGCCGGAGAGGATCGCCGCAACCGCGGTGTTTTCTTCCGGCACCACTTTCCAGACGATGCGCTCGGTCAGGGCGGGGCCCTTATTGTCGTAGAATTCCGGCCCCCAATGATAGGTTGGGTGGCGGGTCAGGACGAGTTCGTCGCCGGGACGCCAGGACGCCCAGCAGAACGGCCCGGTGCCGTTGAAGCCACGCACGCCGAAGCCATCACCCAGCTTCTTCACCGCGTCCATGTCGATGATGCCGGCATAGGGCGCTGCGAGCTGCAGCAGCAATTCGCTGAACGGCTCGGAAAGAACGAACTGCACTTCGTATTTTCCCACCGCCTTCACCGATTTGACGGGGCCGATATTCGCCACGGTGCTCGAATGCGTCTCGGGAGACATCCAGCGGGCGAAAGTCGCTTCCACATCGGCGGCGGTCATCGGCTTACCGTCGCAGAAGGTGACGTCGTCCCGCAAGACGAAGTCGTAGGTCTTCCCGTCCGGCGATACGGTCCAGGACTTTGCCAGAAGCGGATGGATCGTCCTCAAGTCATCCTCGACCGACACCAGCGTATCGGTCAGCATGAACAGGCCTTCGGCTGCTCCACGATGCAGGATTTTGTGGATGTCATAAGTTTGCGCGTCGTTCGTCCGTTGGATAATCAGGGACTTAGACTGCGCGAATGAGGGTACCGACAGGCAGGTCAACGGTGCCACAACCAAGGACAGCCCAAAGGCAAAGGCCGCAAACGACTTCATCCTCAACACCCCTCTGAGAGCCGGGCATTTGAGCCCCGGGGGCACCACGCGCGAAAGCGGCAGCGCGACCGGCCCGCGGTATTCGAAACGGTCCGGCGACGGCGACCGGAACTGGCCCTCGCCGCCATTCCGATGTCCCTCGCCGGCTCAGCTCAACAATAATCTTCATAATTATGATGACACGTCAAATTAATTATCATATTTATGAAATACGCCTTCGACTTAATGCTGACGAAGCATCACGCGTGCCAATTGCCCATCCGGGGTGCGTCACGCATGCTGCCGTTGGGAGGACAAATGACGTTCACTATCCTGGCGTTCTGCCCCAGAAGCGGGAAAATTGGCCTCGCGCAGTCAACCGGCACCCCGGCCGTGTCCAACCGCACCTTCCGCATATTTCCAGGACGCGGCGTGCTCACCGTCCAGGCAGGCCACAATTTCTACCAGCGCGAGCTCGCCATTGCCTTGTACGAGGCAGGGTATGGCGCTGAAAAAATCCTTCACGCGCTTGCCGCGGCCGATCCCAATTCCGACCAGCGCCAGACTGCTGTGGTGAACGTCTCCGGGGATATCGCGGTACGAACCGGGCCCAAAGCCTTTCCCTGGAACGGCAGTCGCGTTGGCAAAACCTTTGCCGTTGCTGGCAATGCATTGGTTGGGCCCCAGGTGGTGGAGGCCATGGCCGACGCCTTCGAGGCCTCCGCCGATCAAGAGCTGGAGGAACGCCTTCTGCGCGCCATCGAAGCCGGCCGGGACGCCGGCGGCCAGCCAACGGGCCAGCGCTCCGCGGTCCTGCAAGTCTATGCCGACAAGGCCTATCCCCTCATTGATCTGCGGGTGGACATCAACCTTGAGCCGGTGGGCGAACTGCGCAAAGGCTTCGACTGGTACCTGCCGCTCGCCTACCATTACGTGGATTGCTACGAAGCCGGCACGGTGGCGCGCTATCGCGACCACCTCAAATCCATCGGCTGGCCGGAAAGCATTTCGTCCTGAAACGACTCTTCCCTCCGGCAGCTTTCGTCGCGCTTTTTTGCGCGCGCTCTTTATCCACCACAGGTGATAGTCCCCATGATCACGCGCTACGATTCCAATAATCGCTACAGCAAATCCGTCGTTGCAGGCGGCTTCGTCTTTCTTGCCGGGCTAACGGCGGAGGATTGCTCGCTCGGCATCGAAGAGCAGACAGCATCGGTCTTGAAGCAGATCGACGATTACCTGGAGCGCGCCGGCTCTTCGAAGGAAAAGATGGTCAGCGTCAATATCTGGCTCACGTCCATGTCGCACGCGAGCGGAATGAACAAGGTTTGGGAATCCTGGGTCGCGCCCGGCATCGTGCCGGCACGGGCGACCGTGGAATCGAAACTGGCCACCCCGGATACGCTGATCGAAATCATGGTCCAGGCGATCATCTGAACGATCATCGCTTAAGCGGTGACGGCGCCACGAGCTTCGCCGTCACCGCGTCAACGCCCCTTGTAAATACGCCCGTCGCCGCATCCCGCGTCACGCCTGATTGGCGGTCCGAGCGCGCGACAGGAGATCCTTTTCATATTCGAGTCGGCAGAAATTCTGGAACGTCACAGCGGCGCGATTGCGGACCTGGTCCCCCTTCCAGACCAAGCCGGTATCCATGGTCGGAATCTTGTCCGCAAGGTCGCGGACCTCGACCCGGTCGCCTTCCAGCGACCACGGGCGATACATCATGTCGGATAGGATCGTGACGCCATGGCCGAAGGCGATCAGGCTTCGCATCGCCTCCACCGATTCCGTCCGAAGCACGATGTGCGGCTCTTGTTCGTTCGCTTTCCAATAGCTTGATGTGGAGACGTCCGCCTCGTCGATGGTGAGCTGGATGTAGGGCTCGTTGGCCACGTCGGCGAGGCTGATCGCCTCGCGGTTCAGCAGGGGATGACGCGGCGAAAGCCACAGCCGCCGCACCGACTGGATGAGGGTATAGCTGCACAGCTCCGGGCGGTTCTCGCTGTTCGAAACCAGGAGCACCGCGAGATCGTAATCATCCCTCAGCAGCCCGTCTTCAATGTCCCGGCGCTTACCCTCGACAAGATGCACGACGATATTGGGAAAGCTCCGCTGGAACCGGGTCACCAGGGGAACGATGAAATAGCCGAGAACGGTGCTCGTGGTCGCGAGCGTGAATGCACCCTCCACCGAATTGTCGGGGTGGCTGAAGGCGTAGGAGGCATCCTTGATGGCCGAGAGGATGTTCCGGCAATGCACCAGGAAACGGTGTCCCTCATAGGTGAGCGCAAGACCCCGCGGGTGCCGCTTGAACAATTGAGTGCCGGCCATCTCCTCCAGCTCGCCGATGGCGTCCGTAATGGCGGAAGGCGATATGGCTATCATCGACGCGGCAAGGCTCACCTTTCCGCATTCGGCGGCCGCGACGAAATAGCGAATCTGCCGCAACGTGACCGATGACATGAAGCGGCTTGTATCGAACTGCGGGCGCGCCCTGGCGTCGTCCTTCATTTCTGCCTTTCCTTTGAGCAACATCGCGTGCAAGGGGCCAAAAAAACAGCACTTACCAGTCTGATTTCCCGAATTCCGTTTTCTTGATTGATGAGTTTACACACGTTCCACGGTGCGACTACCCTTTCCTCCTCAGCAAATAATTCCAGAACATGCAGCAGACACCTGCGCATTCAGGGGGTAGTGGCCATGTCTAGGATTCGTTCATTCGGCCTTTTTGCAACCGTCGCTCTTGTATTGAGCGGGCATGCTGCTTTCGCCCTCGAGAAAATTACCGTGCGCGACAGCTGGACCGTCAGCGGTCTCCAGGCGGGATGGCACTGGGGCATTGAAAAGGGAATCTTCGCAAAGCATGGCGTCGAGGTTGCCCACGAGGACGGGAACGGCTCCACAACCACCGTTCAGCTTGTGAACTCCGGGCAGTTCGACGTGGGCCACGCGGACCTGTCCGTCATGGCCGTGGCCCGCGGCAAGGGGCTGAAGCTCACCTCCGTCGCCGGTCTGATCCAGAAGACCTCGCTCGGCGTCTTCGTGCCGAAGGGCTCCGGGCTCAAGACGCCGAAGGATCTCGAAGGCAAGGAGGTCATCTACACCGCGACCTCGTTCGAGGGGCCCTTCATTGATCCCTTCCTTGCGGCCGGTGGCACGAGCCGGGACAAGCTCAACCTTGTGAGCATCGATGCCGCCTCGAAGATTCCCTCCTATGCTGCGGGTCGCGGCGATGGAATGATCACCTCCATCCCGTTCGCGATGGCATCGCTGAAATCCCGCCCGTCCGACTACATCCTCTTTGGAGACTACGGGCTCGCCCTCCCCTCCTACGGACTGGTGGTGACCGAAGCGACGCTGGAGAAACGCCGCGCGGCCCTGCAGGGCTTGGTCCAAGGCTACATGGAAGCCTGGCAGCAGATCATCGACGGCGGAGACGCGGCGGTTGAGGAGGCTGCGGCGATCATCATGAAGCGCCGTCCCGACGCCAAGCTGGATCGCGAGCAACTCGTCGGCAGCATCCGCGAGCACATCAAGTATTTCCACACCGCCAATACCGAAGGCAAGCCGCTCGGCTGGCAGTCGGAGAAAGATTGGGCGAACACGATCTCCCTGCTCGAGGGCGCCAAGCTGATCCCGGCGGGCAGCAAGCCGGCGGACTATTTCACCAACGCCCTGATCGCGACGGCAGGCCAATGAACGCGGTCGTGCTGGGCATGCGGGCGGACGCGCTGCCCGTGCCGCCCCCGGCGTCTCCCGCCGAGGCCCATATCCTCGTCGATCACGTCTCCAAGGTTTACGAGAGTGATCGTGGGCGGGTCGAAGCGCTGCGGGATGTATCGCTGAAGATCCGCGCAGGACACTTCATCAGCATCGTCGGCCCCAGCGGTTGCGGCAAGAGCACGCTCATGCGCTGCATCGCCGGTCTCGAACGCCCCAGCTCCGGCGGCATCATCCTGCGTGGACGGGAGATAGACCAGCCGCCGGAAAACCTCGGCATGGTGTTCCAGCGCGACGTGCTTCTGAACTGGCGCACCGTGCTCGACAATGTGCTGCTGCTGGTGGAATTCCGTGGCAAGCCGAGGCGGGAGTGGATCGACAAGGCGCGGGACCTGCTGAAGGTTTTCGGGCTGGAGAACTTCCACAACAGCTACCCCTGGGAGCTTTCCGGCGGCATGCGGCAACGCGCGGCGATCTGCCGGGCCATGCTGGACGATCCCGAAATCCTGCTGATGGACGAGCCGTTCGCCGCACTCGATGCCTTCACCCGCGACGAGCTCAACCTCGAACTGCAATCCACCAATCTGCGCACCAGCGCCACCACGGTCTTCATTACCCACAATATCGGCGAGGCGATCTTCCTCGGCGATCAGGTCGTGGTGATGGACCGGCGGCCGGGCCGGATCGCAGCGGTGATCGACATCGACCTGCCGCGCCCGCGACCCTTGTCGGTGCGGGAAACGCCGGAGTTCGCCGAATATGGCAGACGCATCCGCCAAACCTTCGAAGACCTCGGCATCCTGCGGAGGGAACCATGAACACCGGCGGCCTGAGGGCCCTGGTCCGCAGCGTGCGCCTGCCACTCCTTGCGGCGGCTGCGGCGCTTGTCCTCTGGGAGGGCGCAACGCGATTGTTCGCCATCCCCCAATTCCTGCTGCCGGCGCCATCGACCATCCTCGCGGCGATCGCTGATGAACCCTCGCTCTATGTGTTTCACGCCGTCTACACGCTGCAGGCGACCTTGGCGGGTTTTGTGCTCGCGGTGGCCCTCGGCGTCGCCTGCGCAGTGCTGATCGTCCAGTTCAAGGCGATGGAGCAAACGCTCTATACCTTCCTGGTATCGCTCAACAGCGTGCCGAAGGTGGCGATCGCACCGCTATTCATCGTCTGGATGGGTACGGGCCTCAATCCGAAGATCGCGATTGCCGCGATGATCGCCGTGTTCGCCATCGTCATCGATATGGTGCACGGCTTGAAATCGGTCGATGCGGAAATGCTCGACCTCGGGCGGTCGGCGCGCGCCTCAGCGTTGCAGATCATTTGGAAGATCCGCTTTCCCCATGCCCTCCCGGCCCTGTTTGCAGGCATGAAAGTGGCGATCTCCCTGGCGCTGATCGGCGCCATCGTGGGGGAGTTCGTCGCGGCTAACCGGGGGCTCGGCTATCTCATCCTCATGGCCCAGGGCCAATTCGACATGGTCCGCATGTTCGCGGCCCTCGCCATCCTCTCCTGCATCGGCCTTGCCTTGTTCTACGGCGTCGCCCTCGCTGAGCGACTGATCCTGCCGTGGCAAACCGCGCAACGCAAAGCCCTCGCAATTCGTGGCCACTAAGAAGAAAGGGACCAGCCATGGCGACCAAGAAGCGTCCTCCGTTTGGAGGATTCTACAATCCCCTGTCGCGGGAGGACGATACCGAGTTGACTCGCGTGGGACCGGGGACGCCGTGCGGTGATTATCTGCGTCGCTACTGGCAGCCGATCGCGCTCGTTTCCGAAGTGAAGGAGATGCCGATCCCCATCCGCGTGCTGGGCGAGGATCTCGTCCTGTTCCGCGACAAGAGCGGCGATCTCGGCCTTGTGCACCGCCATTGCAGCCATCGCGGGACCTCCCTTGAATATGGCATCATCGCCGAGCACGGCATTCGCTGCGCGTATCACGGCTGGCTCTACAACGTGGATGGCACGGTGGAAGAGACGCCGAGCGAACCGCCGGGCAGCCGCCTGAAAGAGTCGATCTGCCACGGGGCCTATCGCACCCACGAATTCGCGGGTCTCGTCTTCGCTTATATGGGCCCCCCCGAGGAGACGCCCGACTTCCCGGTCTACGACACCCTGGTATGGCCGGATGGCAACCACCTCGTGCCCTACAAGCTGGACATGCCGTGCAACTGGCTGCAAGTGCACGAGAACGCAGCCGACCCGATCCACACGGCCTATCTGCATTCCATCGTCACCGGGGTTCAGTTCACGCCGGCCTTCGCCGAACTGCCCGTGATCGAATTTTTCGAAACCCCGCTTGGCCTGCTTTCGGTCGCGACGCGGCGGTGCGCGGACAATCTCTGGATCCGCGCCAGCGATGTCATTCTTCCCAATGTGGCCCAGTTCGGCACCGGCTTCGTCGACGGCAGCAAGGAGAAGTTCGCCCTATGTGCGGCCTTCACGCGCTGGATCGTACCGGTGGACGACACCAATTGCTGGGTGATCGGTGTGCGCCATTTTAACGACGTGATCGACCCCCGCAGGGAGGGGCGCGAGGAGGATATCGGCCTCGGCAAGATCGACCTCATGGGCCAGACCGACGAGCGCCCCTACATCGATCGCCAGAAGAGCCCGGGAGATTGGGACGCCATGGTCGCGCAGGGCCCGATCGCGATTCATCGCAACGAGCATCTGTGCTCAACCGACAAGGGCATCGCCCAATTGCGCCGGCAGCTTCGCAACGGCATCGGCGCCGTGAGGTCGGGGGCGGTTCCCACGCAGCCACGCCTGTATGGGACAGGCATCGTGCCGACCTACAACAACGAAACCATCCTGAACGTGCCTCGGATCGCGGCTGACGACACGACCGTGCTGCGCGATTTCGGCCGCAAGGTATGCGCCGAAGCGATCCGCAGCGAGCCCCTTCCAGTCGGAGAGCGACAGGAGCAGGTGGAAAAGGCGGTGCGCGCGCTCCAGGCCGAGGGCGCCTTTTATCCGCAAGCCGCCGCGCCGGCGCAGAACTTCGCCGAGGGGGCGGTCAATGTCTGAGCCGATCCATCATTTCTTTCAGGACGGCCCCGTGGCGGTCGCGCCTTATAGCCATGCGGTCGAAGTGGATGGCTGGCTGTTCGTGACCGGACAGATGCCGATCCTGCCCGACGGCACGGTGCCCGAGGGCATCGAGGCACAGACCCGCACCGTGTTCGACAATCTGCGCTCGGTGATGGCTCGGTGCGGGTTCGAGAACGCAAATATCGTGCAGGCGCGCGTGTTCCTGACCCGCTTCGAAGCCCATTACGAGCGCATGAATGCGGTCTATGCCAAGCTCTTCCCGCCGGAGAGCCTTCCGGCCCGCACCTGCGTCGGCGTGACCGGCCTCGCGCGCGGCTGCGACATCGAGATCGACCTCATCGTCAGAAAGAGCTGATCGCATTTCGGGGAGGCTGAGGCCTCCCCGTTCTCTCGCAAATGACTGGCCCCACCGCGCCCGGAGATCCCGCGTGAACGAGGTGACTTGCGTCCTGAAGACCCGCGCGCTGATCGGCGAATGCCCGCGCTGGCATCCCGCCGAACGGAAGCTCTATTGGGTCGACATCATGGAGCCCTCGCTGAACAGCTTCGATCCGGCGAGCGGGGAAACGCGAAAATGGGCGATGCCGGAGCGCATCGGATGCTTCGGCTTCCGCCGCGAGGGCGGCATCATCGCCGGCCTGCAGACCGGCATTTTCCTCATCGACCTGGGCGAAGAGGTGAGCGCGCGACGCGTGTTCGAATGGGAGGCGGACAATCTCAACACCCGCTTCAACGACGGGCGCTGCGACCCCGCCGGCCGCTTCTGGGCGGGCACCGTGATCGAGAGCATGGACAAGCGGGTCGGCTCTCTCTTCCGCTACGACCCGGATGGTACCTGCACGCGCATGGTGGACAAGCTGATCTGCTCGAACGGCCTCGCCTTCAGCCCCGACGGGCGCACCATGTACCATTCCGACAGCCGTCAGGATTATGTCTGGGCCTGGGACTTCGACGCCGCCACCGGCGCGATCTCGAACCAGAGGATCTTCCTCGCCATCGACATCCAGGAAGGGCGGCCCGACGGCGCGGCGGTGGATGCTCATGGCTATTACTGGATCTGCCACGTGGGCGGCTGGCATCTGGCGCGCTATTCCCCGGACGGCATCATCGACCGGGTGATCGGCCTTCCGGCTCAACGCCCGACCATGTGTGCGTTCGGCGGCCCGGACCTTAAGACGCTGTATGTCACCACGGCGACCTATCCCCTTGCCGCGTCCGATCTGCGCAAGCAGCCGCTGGCTGGCAGTCTGTTCGCCATCGACGTCGACGTGCCGGGCATCCCCGAGCCCTTCTTCGGGGCCGCGTGATGACCATCAACGTCCGCGTGCGGCGGATCACCTATCGCGGCCCGGGCATCGTCTCGCTCGAACTCGTGCCTCTGGAAGCCGAGTTGCTCCCCGCCTTCACCGCAGGCGCGCATATCGAGGTGCGCTTGCCGAATGGGATGGCACGGCAATATTCCCTGCACAATCCACCGGGCGAGCGTCACCGCTATGAAATTGCGGTTCAGCGTGAGGCAACCGGGCGCGGCGGCTCGCGCCATGTCCACGACCAGGTCAAGGCAGGCGATGTCCTGGCCATCTCCGCGCCGCGCAATCATTTCGAACTCGACGAAGGCGCCCCGCACTCCATCCTTATCGGCGGCGGAATCGGCATCACGCCGCTGATCGCCATGGGGACGCGCCTGAGGGAAATCGGAGCCAGCTTCTCGCTGCATTATTGCGCGCGCTCTCGCGACCGGCTCGCGTTCCTGGAGGAGGCCAACGCCCTGGCTCAAGCCGGGTCCGTCGCATTCCACCTGGATGACGGCATTCCCGCCCGTGGCCTCGATACGACAGCGCTGCTGGCGACGTTCGCGCCGGGGACGCGCGTCTATTGCTGCGGTCCCCATGGCTTGAACACGACCGTACGGGCGGCAAGCACCCACTGGCCCGCCGGTGCCGTGCGCTTCGAAACCTTCGCCGCCCCGCCCGCTGCGACGCCGGCTCCGGCCGGGACCGGCACGGACGGCGCGGAATTTGAGATCGAACTGGGCTCCACCGGCGCGATCATCCCCGTCCGGCCGGATGAGTCGATTCTCGCCGCGCTGCGGGCGCATGGCCTGGATGCCGACAGTTCCTGCGAGGCCGGCACATGCGGGGTCTGCAAAACGCGCCTCCTCGAAGGCGAGGCCGACCACCAGGACTTCGTGCTGTCCTCGGACGAGCAGGCGGAGTGGATGATGATCTGCGTGTCGCGGGCAAGATCCCGGCGGCTCAAGCTGGATCTGTGACGGGCGGCGCGCCTCACGACCAACACCGCCCACGCGCCGTCAGCGCAGCGTAGCCCGACGGCCCCCCCTGGCTCGGCACGCCCATCCTGCAACACAGAAAATCCCATCAGGCAGGCACCGCTGCCCCACCTCGCGACGATGCGCGTCAGCATCCGGCACGGAGCATGCATAGGAAGGCTCTCGATTTCCGCAACGGCTGCGGTAGCATCGGGCTTGCCCGCCGAGGTGGCAGAAAATGGGGAAACAGCCTGCGTGCTGCACGACGCGATTGCGCTCGAACGTTCAGCGTGCCCTGTTATCGGGCACGGACGTTCACGCCGTCCGGCAAGCCCTCTCCCGCCGAAGACGACAGCGAAATACCGCGGCACCCACGACCGAAGGAGAATGACATGAACGTCAGCAAAATATTGATGGCCGGCTGTTTCACTGCGCTTCTGTCATTACCTGCTGGGGCGCAGGATCTCACGGGGACGCTCAAGAAGATCAAGGATACGGGAACGATCACACTCGCATATCGTGAATCTTCCATTCCTTTTTCCTATCTGGATGACAATCAGAAGCCCGTCGGCTTCGCCATGGACATCTGCGCCAAGGTCGTCGAGGCCGTGAAGAAAGAGCTGAAGCTCGACAAGCTGGACGTCGCCTATACGCCGGTGACCTCCGCCACCCGCATCCCGCTGATCGCCAACGGCACGGTGGATCTGGAATGCGGCTCGACCACCAACAATCCCGACCGCCAGAAACAAGTCGGCTTCACCAACACCCACTATTTGACCGCGAGCCGGTTCGTCTCCAAAAAATCAAGTAATATCAAATCGATCGCCGATCTCGCCGGCAAGACCGTGGTCTCCACCTCCGGCACCACCAACATCAAGCAGCTCAATGAGGCGAACACCGAGCGCAAGCTCAACATCAATATCGTCCCCGCCAAGGACCACGCGGAAGCGTTCCTCATGGTGGAAACCGACCGGGCGGTGGCGTTCGTGATGGACGATATCCTGCTCTCCAGCCTCGTCGCCGGCTCGAAGGATCCGTCCGCCTATGTGATTTCCGACGATGCCTTCTCCAAGCCGGAGCCCTACGGCATCATGCTTCGGCGCGACGATCCGGCCTTCAAGGCCGTGGTCGATGGGGCGACCGCCGCGCTCTACAAGAGCCCGGAGATTATGAAGATCTACGCCAAATGGTTCCAGGCGCCGATCCCGCCGAAAAACCTCAACCTCAACGTGCCGATCGGTGAGCCTCTCAAGAAGGCCTTCGCCAATCCCACCGACAGCGGCGATCCCGCAGCCTACTGAGTCCGCGTGCTTCCGCGCGTCGGAGCGGATGATCCATCCGCTCCGACCTTGGCTATGCCGGCGCCTTGGGAGTGCCGTTCGAGACGTTCTGAAGCGAGGTGCGCGTGGATTACCACTGGAACTGGGCCATCCTCTGGGCACCGTCGCCGGACGGCAGCGGAACCTATTTCGACATGCTGATGGGCGGTCTCAAGTGGACGATCGCCACCTCGATCTGCGCTTGGCTCTTGGCCCTGGTCTTCGGCTCGCTGGTGGGCGTGGCGCGGACCTTGCCTTTCAGATGGCTGGTCCGCCTGGGCGATGCGTATGTGGAGCTGTTCCGCAACGTCCCGATTCTGGTGCAGCTCTTCCTCTGGTTCTTCGTCGTCCCCGAACTGTTGCCCCACGCGTGGGGCAACTGGGTCAAGCAATTGCGTTATGGTCCCTTTCTCACAGCGGTGGTTGGGATCGGCTTCTATATGTCTGCGCGCGTCGCGATGCAGGTGAGCGCCGGCATCAATACCTTGCCGCGCGGCCAGCGGATGGCGGGCACCGCCATCGGCCTCACGACCGCGCAGACTTATCGCTACATTCTCCTGCCCATGGCGTACCGGATCATGCTGCCGCCGCTCACGTCTGAATTTCTCAACACCATCAAGAATACCTCGGTCGCGCTGACCATCGGACTGATGGAACTGACCGGCAGCGCGCGCGCCATGCAGGAATTCTCGTTCCAGGTATTCGAGGCCTTCACGGCGGCGACCGTGATCTACCTGCTGCTGAACGCGGTGGTGACCATCGGCATGCGAACGCTGGAGCGGCGCGTGTCGGTTCCCGGCTTCAACGCGGGGAAATGAGCGTGTTCAGCGATTTCGATTTCAACATCATCGTCCGGTCGCTGCCCTACCTGTTCCGGGAAGGCATGACCTTCACCCTGACGCTGACGGCGATCGCGACCATCGGAGGGGTCCTGCTGGGCACGCTCATCGCCATGGCGCGGCTATCCTCCCTGCCTGTCCTTCCGGTGATCGCGGCGAGCTACGTGAACGTCATGCGCGCGCTGCCGCTGGTGCTGGTGATCTTCCTGTTCTATTTCCTGATGCCGTATATCGGCCAATGGCTCCTGCACACGGACCGGCCGATCAAGGTGGGCGCACTCTCCTCCACCATCATCACATTCACGCTTTTCGAGGCGGCCTATTTCTCGGAGATCATGCGCGCCGGCATTCAGTCGATCCCGCGCGGGCAGGTGGCGGCGGGCTATGCCATCGGCCTCACCTATCCGCAGATGATGCGCTATGTAGTCCTGCCGCAGGCATTTAGAAACATGCTTCCGGTCATCTTCACCCAGATGATCGTATTGTTTCAGGATACGTCGCTCGTCTATGTGCTCTCTATTACCGATTTTCTCGGCGCGGCGTCGAAGGTGGGCCAACGCGACGGCCGGCTGACGGAAATGTACCTATTCGCCGCGGTGGTCTATTTCATCATATCGCTCACCGCCTCCACGCTCGTGAAGCGGCTCCAGGCCCGCATCGCCATCGCGCGCTGAGCCCATTGCAGGTTCGTCCCATGCCCATGATCTCCATCACCAACGTCAATAAGTGGTACGGCGCGCACTTCCAGGCCCTCAAGGACTGCACGACCAGCGTGGAGGCCGGCGAGGTGGTGGTGGTCTGCGGGCCGTCGGGCTCCGGCAAGTCGACCCTGATCAAGACCATCAATGCGCTGGAACCCATCCAGGGCGGGGAGATCATCGTGGACGGGGTCCAGGTCACCTCGCCCAAGACCAACCTGCCCAAGCTGCGGGCGCGCGTGGGGATGGTGTTCCAGCATTTCGAGCTGTTTCCCCACCTGCGCATCACCGACAATCTGTGTCTCGGCCAACAGAAAGTGCTCGGGCGCTCGCGCGAGGAAGCCATGGGGAAAGCCCTGCGACTGCTCGATCGGGTGGGCCTCAAGGATCATGCAGAGAAATACCCGGGCCAGCTTTCCGGCGGCCAACAGCAGCGGGTGGCCATCGCCCGGGCACTGGTGATGGACCCGGTGTGCATGCTGTTCGACGAGCCGACCTCCGCGCTCGACCCGGAAATGATCAATGAAGTTCTGGACGTGATGGTGGAGCTCGCGCGGGAAGGCATGACCATGATGGTGGTCACCCATGAAATGGGCTTCGCGCGCAAGGTGGCGCACCGGGTCATCTTCATGGACAGCGGCGAGATCGTGGAGGATGCGCGCAAGGAAGATTTCTTCGCCCATCCCCGCAGCGAGCGCGCCCGCCTGTTCCTGTCAAAAATCCTGCACCATTAGCAAAGCCGGGCCGCCGGACCCGACTATTTGAAGGCGTCGAACCCCGTCAGGTGCCTCCCGATGATCAGGTGATTGATCTGGGTTGTCCCGTCGGGAATCGTCAGCATGCGGGCATTGCGGAAGTGCCGTTCCAGCGGAAATTCACGGCTGATGCCGAAGGCGCCGTGAATCTGGATCGCCTTTGACGTGACCCGCTGGGCCGCCTCGGTCACGAACGATTTCGCGATTGCCGCTTCGCTGGCGCAGCGCCCGCCCTTGGAGAGCATCCACAGGGCGCGATAGAGCAGCAGCCGGGAGGCCTCGATGTCGCTGACCATTTCCGCCAGCAGCCCCTGCACCAATTGATGCGCACCGATCGGCTTGCCGAAGGATTGACGCTCCCTGACATAAACCAGGCTGTCGTCGAGCGCCGCCTGGGCGATGCCGAGCGCGAGTGTCGAGATGAAGCACCGCGAGCGCTCGAAGCCCTTCATGGTCTCGCGCAGCCCCCCGCCCACGCCGCCGAGGACATTGTCCTCGGACACCACCATATCCTCGAAGCTGACCTGCCCGAGCGACCATCCATTCAGGCCCAGCTTGGAAATCTCTGCGGTCTTGAACCCATGTTCCGCGCGGTCCGCGAGGAACATGGTGAATTCATCTTCGCCGGTCTTGGCGACGAGAATGACGAGGTCGGCGATGCTGGCGTTTGAGATCCAGAGCTTTTCGCCGGAGATCCGAAAATACTTCCCGTCGCGCACGGCCCGCGTGCGCATCTCGCGCACACTCGAACCGATGCCCGGCTCGCTGACGGCGGAACACCCGATCAACTCCCCCGATAGCAACTTCGCCAGGTACCGCGCCTTGAGCGGTTCGGATCCCGTGCGAAAAAGCTTCAGTGCCGCGCCTTCGGCCACGAACGCCAGACCGGCGAGGTCCGGCGAGGTGCGCGAAAGCTCCTCGTAAAGAAGCCCGCTGGTGAGGAAGTCGAGGCCGAGGCCCCCCTCCTCCTCCGGCACCCAGCCGTTGCCGACGCCGAAATCGCCCGTCTTGCGCAGCAGCGCATGCGCCTCCGCCTTCGGGATGAAACTGTCGGCATGTTGGCGCGTGACCGGGGCGATGTCGCGATCGATGGCCTTGCGCCATTCGCCCAGCAGCAGGCGCTGGTCTTCGGAAAGCTCGAAATCCATGGGGGTGTCCTGTCAGCTCAGCCAGTCGGCCGTCACGGCCTGCGTGTGCTCACCTAGCAAGGGAGGCGCAGTCCAACCCGCGGCGACGTCGAAGCCGCTGTATTTCACTGCTGGCCCGATCACCGACAGCGGGCCGTACTGGGGATGCTCCACCTTCTGCACCATCGCGCGGTGCAGGGCCTGCGGGTGGTTGAACACCTGCTCCATAGTGTTGATCGGCGAGCAGGGCACCTTCGCTGCATTCAATTGCGCCACCAGTTCGTCGACGGTGAAGCGACGCACCTCAGCATCCAGAATGGCGTGGAGCGCATCGCGGTTCTCGACCCGGCCGGACAGTTCGGCAAAGCGCGGATCCGCCACCAGATCGGTGCGGCCGATCACCTTGAGAAAACGCTCGAACAGATTCTGCACGCCAGCGCCAATGACCACCCAGCCATCGGCAGCTTGAAATGCCTTGTAGGGAACTTGCTGGGCGTGCTCGGAGCCCCATTTGCCCTTGCTCACGCCGGTGGTGAGATACTCGATGCCCGCGTCCACCAGGAAGGTGATCTCGCTTTCAAACAGGCTAGTCTCGATATGCTGGCCCTTGCCGGTGCGCTCGCGATCGAACAGCGCGGTCGTCACCGCCCCCATCGCATACTGGCCGCAGACGAGATCGAATGCCGACGTGCCGAGCTTGATCGGCTCGCCGTCACGCTCGCCCGTGAGGCTCATATAGCCCCCTTCGGCCTGGATGGTCAGATCGAAAGCGCCCTTGTCGCTGTAAGGTCCATTCGCCCCGAACCCGGACATGGAGACGAAGATCAGCCTCGGATTTTCGGCCGTGAGGGATTCGTAATCGAGCCCCAGCCGCTGCATCACATCCGGCCGGAAGTTCTCCACGATGACGTCTGCCGCCAGCGCGAGCCGGCGGGCCAGAGCCCGCCCCTCCTGCGCCTTCATGTCGATGAGGATGGAACGCTTGTTGCGGTTCGCAGCAAGAAAGCTGAAGGCATGGTCTTTATAGAAAGGAGGGCCCTGATAGCGAATCGGATCGCCTTCGGGCGCCTCCACCTTCACGACATCGGCGCCGAGATCCCCAAGCAGCATGGTGCAGAACGGGCCTGCGAAAAGGCGCGTGAAATCGAGAACCTTGATGCCGGCGAGCGGCTTCTGACCTGGCATGTCTTCACCTGTCTATTGAATGGGGGCATCTTCGCGCACGAACCCGCCCGCGCGATCGGTGCGAAAGCCGATGTGTTTCAGCCAGTTGACGTCATCCTGCCCGGGAAAGTCCCGACGCTGGTGGGCGCCACGGCTTTCCGTGCGGAGCAGGGAGGCTTCGACGATCATGCGCGCGGTGGACAGCATGTGATCGAGTTCGAGCGCCTCGATCATCTGGTCGATATCTCGAGCGGCGGTGTCGTTGGCAGCCGTGCGGGCGAGGTCGACCAGACCGCTCTGCCCCTCGCGCAGACCTTCCTCCCGACGCCACAAACCCGCCGTACGCAGCATCAGATTGCGAACGGCGTCCTTGATCTCCGACGCACGTGCCTGCCCCGTTTCATTGGCATAGCCGGTGACGGCCTGCACCGAGGCCGCGATGACACTGTCCCAATCGCGCTCGCGCACGGACAGCATGCCGCTTGCGGCGCCACGGCCCGCGAGCGCGCCGAACACCAGCGTATCCGCGCAACCATTGCCGGCAAGCCGGCTCGCGCCATGCACGCCGCCCGCGCTCTCGCCACCGGCATAAAGCCCCGGCACTCCGGTCCATCCCTTATCGTCGATCAGAATCCCGCCCATCTGGCTATGGGAGGCGGGTCGAACGCGGGGCGGCGTCGTCAGCGGATCGACACCGGCACTGCGCAGGCGCCGGACGTGGATCTTGTAGCTCTCGAGCCGCTCGGGCGGGAGCACCGTGGTATCGAACAGGACCGTGTCGTCGGGCATCCCCCGCCCCTCATCGATCTCGGTCTGGACGCAGAGCGCCATCTTCGCCTTTTCGATCTGCTTCTCCCCATGCACCGGGTTGTACCGGAACATGAACCGCTCCCCTTGCGCGTTCAGCAGGTGCGCGCCGTCCCCGAGCATCGCGGTCGGCATCTCCATGCCGCGGCAGGCCTCGGGCCAGACGGTGACCACCGGCTCGAACTGCACGAATTCCATATCGATCAAATGCGCCCCGTGCTTCAGCGCAAGGCCGTAGGAATCGCTCCCGACATCGGCCGGATAGGTGCTGTCCGCATAGATGCGCCCGATGCCCCCTGTCGCGAGCACAACCGCGCGGGCGCAGACGGCGGAAAAGGTCCCGGCGCGTCGATCCCACAGCAGCGCGCCGGCCACTTCACCGTCCGTGTTCAGAAGATCAACCACCTTCCGGCCGGTCAGGATGCGCACGCCGATGTCCGCTGCATGCGCGGCAAGATGTTCGAGCACGATGCGGCCCGTGCCCTCGGGGATGAACAGGGAGCGCGGATAAGTATTGCCGGACAAATGGCGCTGGATGATACGGTCCTGCTCGGCTGGAAAGGGCACGCCCAGCGCCGAGAGCTCGCGCTGCGCGTCGACCGCCCCATGCACCATCACGCGCACCAGCCGCCGGTCATTCAGTCCATATCCGCCGCGCACCATGTCCTCAAAGAACATGTCGGGGTTGTCGCGTGCATCGGCATGGGCGATCGGCGCATTGCAGCCGATCACATAGGGCGAGGCGCCGCGCGCGAAATAGGCCATGGTGACCGACGCGCCCTGCTCCCGCGCGGCCACCGCGGCACGATAGCCGGCGAGCCCGCCGCCCAACACGAGCACGTCGGTTTGAAGCTTCAAGATGTCCACGATCCACCTTCTGCTGTTCGCTGGCCGCGATCCTCAGGCCCGGACCGGAACGGTGCGCCGCGGCGGGATGTGCAGCAGGATGCGCTCCCCTTCCTCGAACAAGGCATTCGGGAATGCGTGCACGCGCAAATCGCCACCCGGCCAGGCGAGGGTATAATTGACGATGTCGCCGAGCAGCACGCGACGCGTGACGGTGGCGGGCCATTGATTGGGCCGCGGCTGCGCATCCCTGCACATTTCAGGATAGACCGTGCGCAAAGCGGCCAGATGCATGCTGCCTGCGTCAGCGGGGAAAAGCTGCGATCCGGGCGCACACTCGACCAAGGCATCGCCCACCTTCAGCACGGGCGCTCCCGAGGGAGCTTCGCCGGCATCGGTGCCGACGAGGATGTTCGCGGCGCCAATGAAGTCCGCCACGAAGCGCGTGCAGGGCGTGTCATAGATGTCCAGCGGCTTCCCGCATTGCTCGATATGACCATCGCGCATGACGATGATGCGATCCGAAATCGCCATGGCCTCTTCCTGGTCATGGGTCACGTAGATGGTCGATAGATCGAACTTGTGCTGGAATTCCTTGATTTCATCGCGCATGCGCACCCGCAGTCGCGCATCGAGGTTCGACAGCGGCTCGTCGAGAAGGATCGCCTTCGGTCTTGAGGCATAGCTGCGCGCCAGGGCCACACGCTGCTGCTGACCGCCGCTGAGGTCGGTCGCCGGGCGGTTGATATAATCCTCGATGCCGACCATCCTCAGCATCTCTGTCACGCGCTGCTTGATCTCACTTTCGCCGACCCGCTGAACCCGCAGCCCATAGGCGACGTTCTCGAACACCGACATGTGCGGCCAGATCGCGTAACTCTGGAAGACCATCGAAAGCTTGCGCTTTTCCGTCGGGACGTTGATGCGCTTCGCCGAAGAGAACACGAGGTTGCCGTCGATGATGATTTCGCCGGAGACCGGTGTTTCAAGCCCCGCGATACAGCGCAACGTGGTTGACTTCCCGCAGCCCGACGGGCCGAGAAGGGAAAGATGTTCGCCGCGGCCGACGGAGAATGAGACCCCCTTGACGACGATCTTCGCGCCGAACGCGGCGACGAGATCACGCACCTCGATGTAAGCGGGTGCGGGTGTATTGCGCGGCTGCGTCTCGCCGAAGGAAAGA
Source organism: Roseixanthobacter pseudopolyaromaticivorans (assembly GCF_043195145.2). Classification (NCBI taxonomy): domain Bacteria; kingdom Pseudomonadati; phylum Pseudomonadota; class Alphaproteobacteria; order Hyphomicrobiales; family Xanthobacteraceae; genus Roseixanthobacter; species Roseixanthobacter pseudopolyaromaticivorans. The sequence goes on along the minus strand of NZ_CM195539.1, from coordinate 5,096,222 downwards.
GTCTGCGCGGATCGATGTAAGGCAAGCATGATGCTTTCTCCAGTCAGACTTTGGCGCCGCGATTTGCCATGGAGCGCACGAGGGTGAGCGCGATCAGGATGATCAAGGCCTGCACCACAGCGAGCGCGCTGACGCGCGGCATGCCACCGGAATCCCAGAAGCTGAAGATGGCCGGCCCCAGCACCTGCGTGCCGGGCCCGGAGAGGAAAAGAGAGGCGCTGATCTCGCGCACCGACACCATGAACAGAAGCGCCCAGGTGGCGAGCAGGCCCGGCCGCAATAGTGGGAGGGTCACCGTCCGCAGGATCCGGAACGCGCCCGCCCCGCTGATACGGGCTGCCTCTTCCAGGGCGATGTCGATCTGCACCACGACCCCGCTCATACCCCTATAGGCCAGGGGTAGGAAGACGATGACGTAGGCCAGCAGCACGGCGAACAAGGTGCCGTACAATTTGAGCGGCAACGCCAGGATCATCCAGAGAAAGCCGATCGCGAAAATGAGCCGCGGAAAGGCCTGGGGGAGCATCGTCATCTGTTCGAGGAGCCGGCGCCCGTCGCTGCGCGACCGGTGCGTGGCAAGGGCGATGAAGGTTGCCAGAAGCACGCCGATAACGCCCGTACCCACTCCCAGCAACAGGCTGTTGATGATCGCCTGCTGGGTCGTGGGAAAGTCGAACATCACATATCTGTAATTGCCCAGCGTCCAGGCCGGAAAATTAAAGCTGATGGCATTGCTCGACTGGAACGAAGCCAGAAGAAGCGTCCCCATCGGCAAGATCAGAGATAGCAGAACATAAAGGAATGCGATCGCGAACAGCACCCATGTGATCCATCCCATGTCCACCTGTCGGGGGCGATAGTTTTTCCCGGAGATGACCGCGTAGGACTTCCCGCGCAGCACGCGCTGAACCAGCCAGACCGCGAGCGCCGTCATGCAGATCAGCACCAGGCCGAGCGCGGCGGCGAGTGGATAATTTGGCGGATAGCCCTGCAGCAACACGTACATGGCATTGGTGGCGACATAGAAGCGTGAGGAGGTGCCCAGCATGGTCGGGATCGCGAACGAACCGATCATCGAGGTGAACATGAAGAGAGCGGCGCTCGCGACCGCGGGCAACATCAGCGGCAACGTCACCTTCCACGCAGTCCGCAGCTTTCCGGAGCCGAAAATAGAGGAGCATTCCTCGAGCGATGGATCCATTCGCTGCATCGCCGCGCCGATGATCAGAACAGCAACTGGCGCCTCAAATATCGCCTCGACGAAGATGATCCCCATCGGGGTATAGATGTTGATCAGATGCGTCTCGATGCCGGTGATTGCACCGAACATCCGGTTGATCAGACCGTCGCGCGGCGCGCCGAGCTGGCTCCAGGCGAGCGCACCGACCAGCGGCCCCAGCGGATAAGGTATGGCGATCAGCAGTTCGAACAGCTTTCGCCCGGGCATGGTGGTGCGGTGGATGATCCAGGCCAGCACCACGCCGATGACCAGCCCGAGCGCCGTGCCGCCGCCGGCGATGACCAGCGTGTTGCGGATCCAATCGAGATGGCCGGACAGTGCGATGAAATTGTCGACGCCGTAGACCTTGGCTGGAAACGCCTCCGGGTCTCCCACGTTGAACGCGCTCGTGACGAGCAGGAAGAAGGGAAAACCGAGGGTTCCTGCAAGCAGGACCATCGGAATCCACACCTCCGGGCGAAGATCGAAGGCAGACGCGCGGGCAAACGCCGCGCGCTGCGCTTCTTGTTCGGATATAACCGACATTAGAGACCCGTCATCTTATTCCAGATCGCCACGAATTCACGCCGCCGTTCGGGGCGCATGTAGTCCTGGAAGTCCACGGGAAGACGCAGGTGCAACGTATTGATGTCGGGCAAGTGGTCGATATGGATATCCTTGCGCGCCGAATAGGAGCCCTGGATATTATTCCAGAGATACTGGCCCTCCTTCGACAGCATGAATTCCGTGAAAATCTTAGACGCGTTAGGCCGCTTTGTGGTTCCGAAGATGCCGATGACCTGGTTCACGGCGGGAACGCCGATTTCCGGAAAGACAGCTTCCACGGACTGCTTGTTTCGAACCGATTTCACATATTGGAAGATGCTGACGCGGCCGCCGATCTTGAGATCGCCACGCTCGATGTCCTGGGAAATCTGGGTGGACGAGGCGTAAGCCCGCGGATTGTTCTTCCCGAGATTGTCCCAGAAATCCTTGGGCAGGACATCCTTCATGGCGAACCAGAAGCCATAGGAGGTTCCCGCCGCTGAATTCTGAAAGCCGATCTGCCCCTTCCATTGCGGATCGAGCAAATCTGTCCACGTTTTCGGCGCGATCTCTTTTTTTACATAGCGCGGATCATACATCATCGGCCCGACATTGACGTAATATGTCGTCCAATATCCGGGCTCGGCGCTACGATATTCCGGTGCGTAGGCGTCGATGTCTTTCGGGATGTAACGCAACAGCCGATTCTGGAGGCGCAAATTCTCCATGATGCCGGAATCGGAGGTGATATAGACGTCGCCGGTCGTCTGCCCGGCGCGGAACTCGGCTTCCAGCTTGGGTAGCGCCGCGCCCGGCAGCAGGCGCTGCTGCACCGCGTCGACACCCGTCTTTTCCTTGAAGATTCGAAGGAACTCAACGACGTCGGCTTCCTGATCCGCGTGCCACACTACGACCGGCCCTTCGGCCTTCGCGGCCTCCACGCTAGGCGGCTGGCTCGCCTCGGCATGCGCGCGGGATACCAGATGCGGCATCGCGGACCACAGCACGCCGCCTGCGCCCGTAACGAGCAACTGGCGGCGCGTCAGGCCGTCGCGACGAAACCCGGCTGTGAGCTTCATCTTCTCTCCTCCCCGATGTTGTGCGCTTTTTGCGCATCTCTTCGGACATAGTTGTCTAATGATTAGACAACTTCAACACCTTTTCAACATGGTCGGACCAATTTTCGCGAAAGGCGCTGCTGCTTCGCGGACGAAATATCGATCTAGCAAAGACTTACGGCATATTTCGGCGAGCGGATGCGCCGAACCATCCTAGGCGGAGATGCCTTCGAACATGCGCCTGCGCGCATTTTCGATGTGGGAGCGCATGGCATCCCGCGCGCCGGTAGCATCCCCCTTCACGATCGCCTCATAGACCAGCGTGTGCTCGTCCTGGACCTGGCGGACGCGCGATTTCGGCTTCTGAAGCGACAGGCTGCGCGCCAGATTCATGCCGAAATCAATGTGGGGGCGCAGCAACTCCATCGCGGAGGCGAAAAATTGGTTTCCGGTGGCCCGGGCCACCGCGAGATGAAAGTCGTAATCCGCAGCAGCCCCGAGGCTGCCGGTTTTCACGATTTCCTCAAGCACCTCAAGCGCCCGCCCAATATCGGCGATCCTGGCGGCATCGCCGCGAATGGCTGCGACGTGCGCCGCCTCACCTTCGAGCGCGACGCGGAACTCGAAGCACCGCTGCACATCAGCGATGCTGCCGACGGGCGCAAACCCCAGGATGGCCTTGCTCGGCTGGCGCTGAACGAAGGTGCCAGCCCCTTGCCGGGAAATGACAATTCCATCATCGCGAAGCCGCGCCAGCGCTTCACGCACGATCGTCCGCGATACGTTCAACCGGTCGGCCAATTCCACCTCAGTCGGCAACTTGCTCTTCTCGGGGAACTCCCCGCTGACGATCAGCTCGAAGATCCGATCATAGATCTGGTCGCTGAGCTTCACGGGCTTCGGGGCGAGGAGGGTCAAGGTTTCGCTGGGCATGGGAATGGCGGTCTGTGCGCTTTCGGTCATAGATCCATCATGGAACAGCTTGCGGTAAAAGTCCACTTGTCATACCAATATGGCAAGACAAAGCAGCGAGGCCTTTCGAGCCTCCCAGCACAAGGGTGGACCATGGAGGATACCGCGTTCAAGGAGGTGCCGCTCGGCACTTCCTCCGTTTTCACCAAGACCGTCTCGGAATCAGACGTTTATCTCTATGCCGGCATCTCCGGCGATTTCTCGCCGAACCACATCGACGAAGAATATATGAGCGGCGGCAAGTATGGCCGACGCGTCGCTCACGGCACCCTGCTGCTCGGCTTCATGTCCGCAAGCTCCGCCAATCTGTACCTCGGACGCACTGTTTCCCTGGGATATGACCGCGTTCGCTTCGTCAACCCCGTGTTCTTCGGCGACACGATCCGCACGGAGTACAAAGTGGTGCGATACGACATGGAGAAGAAGCGCGTTTTCGCGGACGTGACATGCACGAATCAGCGCGGGGAAACGGTTGCGGTCGCTACCAATATTCGCACTTACGTCGGATGATCGGGAGCGCGAAATGAGCCTACTGCTTCAGGATGAGACGGACGGCGTCGTCACACTCACGCTCAACCGACCGGAGGCGATGAATGCCCTCTCGAGCGAGTTGTCGCGTGAGCTGCGCACGGTGATCGACGCTCTCGCGCAGCGCCCGGACGTGCGCGTCGTGATCATCACCGGTGCCGGGGATCGTGCCTTCTGCGCCGGGGCGGACCTGAAGGAGCGGCGGACGCTCGATGCCGACGAGAAATGGGAGCAGCGTACGCGTGGCTGGGAAGTGAATGAGGCCATCTGGCGGATGCCGCAGCCGGTCATCGCCGCCGTCCATGGCTATTGCCTCGGCGGTGGCTTCGAGCTTGCGCTTTACTGTGATCTGCGCATCGCGGCCGAGGACGCCGTATTCTCCTTTCCTGAGATGACCCTCGGCGCCTATCCCGGCGCCGGCGCGGCGGTGGTCCTCCCGCGCCTCATCGGCAGGGGGCGCGCGAAGGAAATCTTCTTCACCGCCCGGCGCGTGAAGGCGGACGAGGCCCTGTCCCTTGGCATTGTCGAGCACGTCGTGCCGCGTGAGAGGCTTCTGGCGAAGGCGCGTGAGATTGCCGATGCGATCAAGAAATCGAGCCCGCTCGGGCTGGCCGGCATCAAGCAGATGATGAATTTTGGCGCCGACCTGCCGTTTGAACAGGCCAACGAACTGAACGATAAATTGCGTCGCCCGCTGGAGGGGACGCAAGACTATCTCGAAGGCATCGCGGCGTTCTTCGAGAAGCGCCCCGCTCGATTTATTGGCAGGTGACAGATGAACCTCCAGGGCAAGACAGCCATCGTGACAGGCGCAAGCTCGCCGGACGGGGTCGGCGGCGCCACCGCCAAGGCGCTTGCGGCGCGCGGCTGCAACGTGGCCGTGAACTATGCCAGCAACCGCCCAGGCGCCGATGCGGTTGTCGCGGCTTGCGTCGAGTTTGGCGTCGACGCCTTCGCCTTTGAGGCGGATGTTGCGCGCGACGCGGATTGCCGCCGCTTGGCGGACGCCGCCAGCAGCCGCTGGGGACGTCTCGACATTCTCATCAACAATGCCGCGGTGACCCGCCCGATCGCGCTCGGCGCGCTGGAGGATCTCGACGCGGCGGAGTTCCACCGCCTCTATGACGTAAACCTCATCGGCCCGTTCCAGATGGCGCGGGCGGCCGCGCCACATCTGCGCGCCACGGGCGATGCAGCCATCGTGAACATCTCCTCGGTGGCCGGCCTCACCGGGAACGGAAGCTCGATCGCCTATGCCGCGTCCAAGGGTGCCCTGAACACCTTGACGCTCTCCCTGGCACGGGTGCTGGCACCCGAGGTGCGCGTGAATGCCATATGCCCGGGCGGCCTATTCGGGAACTGGACGAAAAAGCTCATGTCGGAGGACATGTACAGAAGCAAGTTGCATGAAGCGGAAACGAGTTTTCCCTTGAAACGGGGCGTCTGGCCTTCCGACGTGGCCCGTCAGGTCGTCTTTCTTGTCGAAGATGCGACCACGATGACGGGAGAACTTATGCAAACGGATTCTGGACGACATCTTTACTAACAAATGCCCGCGTTCGCGCGGACGCTTCGGATTGCAGAGGCATACCATGCACAAGCCTTCCAGCCGCATGCGCGCGGCATCTCAAGTTCTCGTGGATGCGCTCGAGGGTCACGGCCTGCGCCACGCCTTCGGCGTTCCGGGGGAAAGCTACCTCCCGGTGCTCGACGCGCTCGCGGATTCGCGCATCGACTTCGTCGTGTGCCGCCACGAAAGCGGCGCGGCATTCATGGCCGAAGCCGTGGGCAAGCTCACCGGCTTGCCAGGCCTGTGCTTCGTCACGCGCGGCCCGGGCATGACCAATGCCAGCGCCGGCGTCCATGTGGCGCAGCAGGATTCAACGCCGATGATCCTGATCTCGGGGCAGATCTCGCGCGGCTTCCGCCATCGCGAGGCATTCCAGGAGATTGATCCGCGTGCGGTGTTCGGCAGTATGGCAAAGCTCGTGATTGAGATCGACGATGCCGCGCGCATCCCGGAATTCGTCGCGCGGGCGGTGCGTGTCGCGACTCAGGGCCGCCCCGGTCCGGTGGTGCTGACGCTCCCCGACGACATGCTCGACGAGCAGGTCATGGTCGAGGATGTTCCAGCGTTCGAGCCCCTGGAGATCGCGCCGGGGCGAAGCGAAATGGCGCGGCTAGACGCGCTCATCGCAGCGGCCGAGCGGCCGTTCGTGATCGTCGGAGGCTCGCGCTGGAATGAACAGGCGGTGGCCGCGCTGGTGCGCTTCGCCGAACGCTTCGATATTCCCGTCAGCGCCAGCTTTCGCCGGCAGATGCTGTTTCCGAATGATCATGCGGCCTATGCGGGGGACCTCGGTCCGGGCGCCAATCCCAAGCTCGTCCAGCGCGTCAAGGATGCCGACCTGGTCCTTGCCTTCGGCGCCCGCCTGTCCGAGCTGCCGACCCAGGGCTACAGCCTGATCCCCATCCCCAATCCCGGCGTCGCCTTCGTGCACGTCCATGCCGGCGTCGAGGAACTCGGCCGGGTCATCCAGCCCACCCTGGCAATCAACGCCACACCGTCAGCCTTCACGGCGGCGCTGGACGATCTGGAGCCTCCTGCCGATACCCGTCGGCGGGCGTGGCGGGAAGCCGCGCGCGAGGATTATCTCGCTTGGTCGGAGCCGCTGCCTCAGGTGCCCGGACCGGTGCAGATGAGCACGATCATGCACTGGCTGCGACAGAACCTTCCCGCCAACACAGTGATTTGCAGCGGCGCGGGGAATTTCTCCATTTGGCTGCATCGCTTCTACCGACACCCCGCCTTCGGCACCCAGCTTGCGCCCGTCTCCGGAACCATGGGCTACGGCTTTCCGGCCGCGATCGCGGCGGCACGGCTCAATCCCGAACGCACCGCGCTGTGCTTCGCCGGCGACGGCGATTTCCTGATGACCGGACAGGAATTGGCGACTGCCATGCAATACGGTCTCGCGCCAAAGGTGTTTGTCATCGACAACGGAACCTACGGCACCATCCGCATGCACCAGGAGCGTGAATTCCCCGGCCGGGTCTTCGGCACCGACCTGAGGAATCCCGATTTCGCCGCCTATGCCCGTTCATTCGGCGCAGACGGTTTCACGATCGCCGACGACCGGGACGCCATTGCGGTCATGGAAGCTGCCTTCGCATCGAAGAACGCCGCGATCATCCACGTGAAGCTCGATACCGAGGCGATCTCTCCGGGGACGACGATTTCAGCGCTACGCGCAAGGGCGCGGGATCGGGGATGAGCGCGACCGGCAACCAATCAAGGCGGGGCCTGCAGGCCCCGTCGAAGGGGAACCCATGAAGACGCCACGCGCGAACTTTTCCGGCAGCCCTTTATGACCGCATTACCGCCCGTGCACCCGCTCCCCTTCAAGGCGCCGCACAGCCGCCACACCGCCTTCCACCCTTGAGCGGCACATCGCCCTTCCAAGCAAGGCTGGCCCCATGAAACCGCACCTGAAGACACCTGAAACGCTCCGCAGTGCACGCTGGCTGGCGCCTGACGATCTGCGCGGCTTCGGCCATCGGTCCCGCGCGATGCAGATGGGATACGACCCACAGGATTGGGCCGGAAAGCCGGTGATCGCCATCCTCAATACCTGGTCCGACTTCAACCCGTGCCACGCCCATTTCAAGCATCGGGTGGAAGACGTGAAGCGCGGCGTGCTGCAGGCCGGGGGCTTCCCCCTGGAGCTGCCGGTCCATTCGGTGTCCGAAACCTTCCTCAAGCCCACCTCCATGCTCTATCGCAACATGCTGGCCATGGAGACGGAGGAGGTGATCCGCTCCCACCCCGTGGACGGCGTTGTACTGCTGGGGGGCTGCGACAAGAGCACGCCGGCCTTGCTGATGGGCGCCACCAGCGCGGGGGTTCCCGCCATCTATCTTCCCGCCGGCCCGATGCTGCCGGGCAATTGGAAGGGCAAGGTGCTCGGCTCCGGCTCGGACGCCTGGAAATTCTGGGACGAACGGCGCGCCGGAAATATCGATGCCGCCCAATGGCAGGAGATCGAGGGCGGCATCGCCCGCAGCTACGGCCATTGCATGACCATGGGCACCGCCAGCACCATGACCGCCATCGCGGAAGCCATCGGCATGACCTTGCCCGGCGCCTCTTCCATTCCTGCGGCGGACGCCAACCACATGCGGATGAGCACGCAGACCGGACGGCGCATCGTCGACATGGTGTGGGAGGATCTCGTCCCCGCACGCATCCAGACGCGGGCGGCATTCGAGAACGCGATCGCCGTCGCTATGGCCATGGGCTGTTCCACGAACGCCATCATCCACCTCATCGCCCAGGCGCGCCGGGCGGGATGCGATATCGGCCTTGACGATTTCGACCGCGCCAGCCGCCAGGTGGCCGTCATCGCCAACGTACGGCCGAGCGGCAGCACCTATTTGATGGAGGATTTCTATCTCGCCGGCGGCCTGCGCGCGCTCATGAAGCGGCTCGGAGACCTGCTGCATCTCGACGCGCTCACGGTGACGGGGATGAGCGTCGGCGAAAACATCGCGGACGCGGAGGTCTATGACGACGACGTCATCCGCACGCTCGACAATCCCATCTACCGGGAAGGCGCGCTCGCCGTGCTGCGCGGCAATCTCGCCCCGGAAGGCTGCGTCATCAAGCCAAGCGCCTGCGCGCCGCATCTGCTGAAGCACACCGGACCCGCCCTGGTGTTCGACGATTACCCGACCATGAAGGCAGCAATTGACGACGAAAGTCTCGATGTCACGGCGGACCATGTCCTCGTGCTGCGTAACGCAGGCCCGCAAGGCGGCCCGGGAATGCCGGAATGGGGCATGCTGCCGATCCCGAAGAAGCTCGTGCGGCAAGGCGTGCGCGACATGATCCGGATCTCGGATGCGCGCATGAGCGGCACCAGCTACGGCGCCTGTATTCTGCATGTCTCGCCCGAGAGCTTCGTCGGCGGCCCGCTCGCTCTCCTGCGCACGGGCGACCAGGTCCAGATCGACGTGGAGGCGCGCTCCATCGACATGCTGGTTTCCCCGGACGAACTGGTGCGCCGCCGCGCGGGCTTTGTCCCGCCGCCCCCGCGGTTCGAGCGCGGCTACGGCTGGATGTTCTCCCGCCACATCGGCCAAGCCCATGCGGGCTGCGATTTCGATTTTCTAGAAACCTCGTTCGGCACCCCCGCCGGCGAGCCCGACATCTTCTGAGCTGAGGACAAAACCGTGGAACTGCCTGTCAACACGTTCAAGCGCGGCATCTATGCCGAACAGCAACAGATCGGCCTGTGGAGCAGCCTTGCAAGCCACATCACGGTCGAGATCATCGCCGGATCCGGGTTCGACTGGCTTCTGCTCGACACCGAGCACTCGCCGAACGAACTTCCCATGGTGTTCTCGCAGCTCCATGCCTGCATGGAGAACGCGACCCATCCCATCGTGCGGCCGCCGGTGAGCGACCAGACGCTGATCAAGCGCTATCTCGATGCCGGCGTGCAGACCTTCCTCATCCCGATGATCGACACCGCCGAACAGGCGGCGGCGGCGGTCGCCTATACGCGCTATCCGCCGCACGGCGTGCGTGGCTTCGCGGCAGCCTCGCGCGCCTCGCGCTTCGGCCGGGTGAAGGACTATTACAAGCACGCCCATGAAGAGATCTGCGTGCTGGTGCAGATCGAATCGGAAGAGGGCATGCGCAATATCGAAGCCATCGCCGCCGTGCCCGGCGTGGACGGGCTGTTCGTCGGGCCCGGCGATCTCTCAGCCGCCACCGGATATCTGGGCGACCAGAACAATGAGGCCGTGGTCTCCCTGATCGAGGGCCTCATCGGCCGGATCGGCGCCGCCGGCAACCGTGCCGGCATTCTCACCAGCGACGAGACCCTGGCAAAACGCTACATCGAGGCGGGATGCCTCTTTACCGCGGTCGGTTCCGATGCTGGCATTCTCGCGCGCGGGTCGGAAGCGCTGGCGAAGAGATTCAAGGTCTGAGCCGAACTCAAATCGGGTTTCTCTAAGCTAGGTCAACGTTGTGCCGGCCGTTCGCCGGACCGGCACAATCGATCGTCGGACCTGAGATCGGCAGTTGGGGCCGGCTGGCTTACCGTTGATCCTACCGCTCTCGACAGCCGGCGCTCATCCCCGCGATCAGGATATCGACCAGACGCCTGGCGGCCTGCTTCCAATTCGGGCCGGCGCTTATGTGGGCCAAGCCCGCCAATGCGCGCAGCAGATCGAGCGGGTCGATGTCGAGCTGAATCTCCCCACTCGCCACGGCGCGATCGACCAGCATCGCGATGACCTGCTTGGCCTGTGCACCAGATGCTGCGTAAAGGTCAGACGGGCCACCGACGAGCGAATTCAGCGCCTCCGACATGCCCTGTTTGGTGCCGATATAGTCCACGAACAGCAGCAGCCATTCGCGCAGCGCCTCCACCGGAGGATGCGTTTCTGCGAGCCGCGCAGCGACTTCGCCGAGCTGTTCGGTCTCATTGCGATACACAGCCTCGATCAATGCGTCGCGTGTGGGGAAGTGGCGATACAGCGTGCCGATTCCGAGACCGGCGGCGCGTGCAATCTCATCAAGGCTGGCGTTCGACCCCTTTTCCGCAAACGCCGTCTTCGCTGCCTCGAGCAAGCGCGCGCGGTTTCGTTGCGCATCGGCGCGCGGCTTGCGGGCAGAATTGGGCTCGCCGTGATCCGTCACGCGCAAATCACCCCTTGATAAACGGAGGAACTCTCCGTATTTAAGCGGAGACATCCTCCTTTTATGGCATAAACGGTCGCCGGGCAATGGTGCCCCGACCGACGGGAGGGCTGTGTCGGTACATCAAGGAGAGTTTCATGCCTTTCGGAGCAACCTCCACCACTGACGACGTGCTTTCGGGCATGGATCTGCGGGGAAAGCGCGCCCTCGTCACAGGCGTTTCCGCCGGCCTGGGGGTGGAAACCGCGCGGGCTCTTGCCGCCCACGGGATGCAGGTCGTCGGCGCAGCGCGTGATCTGGCCAAGGCCGAAGCGGCCACCGCCATCGTCCGCAATCAAGCCGCGAATGGTGGGAGCCTTGAACTGATCCAGCTCGACCTCGCGTCTCTGGCCAATGTGCGCGCATGCGCCGATCGGCTGCTCGCTGACGGGCGGACATTTGATCTGGTGATCGCCAACGCCGGCGTGATGGCGACGCCCCTCGGCCATACGACAGACGGTTTCGAGACCCAGTTCGGCACCAATCATCTGGGGCACTTCGTGCTGGTCAATCGCATCGCCCCGCTGATCGCCCCGGGGGGCCGGCTGGTGAACGTTTCATCCGCAGGCCACCGCTATTCGGACGTCGATCTCGAGGACCCGAACTTCGAGGACACGCCCTATGAACCGATGATCGCCTACGGCCGGTCCAAGACCGCCAATATCCTGTTCGCGGTCGCCTTCGACCGTCGGCATCGCGCACGCGGCGTGCGCGCCACTGCGCTGCACCCGGGCGGCATCCAGACCGAACTCAGCCGCCATATCGGATATGGCAGAGTCGAACAGATGCTCGAACGGATCAATGCGGATCTGGCCGCGCAGGGCAAGCCGCCTTTCCAGTGGAAGAGCATTCCTCAGGGGGCCGCGACTTCTGTTTGGGCGGGCGTGGTAGCGGCCGCCGATGCGGTGGGCGGTCGCTATTGCGAGAACTGCCATGTCTCCGAGGTGACCGAGGGGCTGATCAATGCCGGCAGCGAAGGCGTGCGCGCTTATGCGCTCGATCCCGAGCATGCCGAAGCACTGTGGGCCAAGAGCGAGAAGATGGTCGGCGAGCGCTTCTGACTTCCGCGCGCAGCCCATCGAGGGCCGAAGCGATTTGCGTAAGGTCAGTTCTGGCCCGGGCGCATCACGCTTGGGCCACCGGTCACCCTTCGGAAGGGTGTTGTGTCGCCGGTCCTTGGATCGGCTCCGGGGTGCCCCGCTAGGCACCACGGCTCTTAACCCGGAAATGACCCGGTCAGCCGAGCTGCGGCGCCATTTTGCGCCGCAGCCGAGAGAGGAGATCCGAAACGGGGCCCCACAGCAGCAGCGCAAAGGCAAGAAGGATGAGGCTCGTCACGAGGCCGTTGGCAAAAAAGACATTGAGGTCACCCTCCGAGCCGATGAGGGCTTGGCGCGCGGCCTCTTCGGTTCTATCCCCCAGCACCAAGGCAAGGACCAGCGGTGCCATCGGATAATCCAGCTTCTTGAAGACATATCCGACAACGCCGAACGCCAGCATCAACCAGACGTCGAAGATGGAATTGGAGATGGTGTAGGCGCCGATGGCACATATGATGAGGATGATCGGCGCCACTAATGAAAAGGGCACGCGCATGATCGCCGCGAACAGCGGCACGGTGGCCAGGACGATGATGAGGCCCGCGACGTTTCCAAGATACATGGAGGCGATCAGACCCCAGACAAATTCCTTGTGCTCGACAAACAACAACGGGCCCGGCTGAAGCCCCCAGATGAGCAATCCCCCCAACAGAACCGCAGCGGTCGCCGAGCCGGGAATGCCGAGGGCCAACATGGGCAGCAGAGCAGAGGTTCCAGCGGCGTGGGCCGCGGTCTCAGGGCCGAGGACACCTTCGATCTCGCCCTTGCCGAAGTGATCACCACGCTTGGAAAAGCGCTTGGCCAGCCCATAGCCCATGAAGGATGCAGCCACCGCGCCGCCGGGCGTCACGCCCATCCACATGCCCACGATGGCGGAGCGCACCAGCGTTCCCCAATAGCGGGGCAAACCGGCCCAGGTGCGCAGCACCACCTTCAGGTCGATATCGGCCCGCTTCCCCTTGAACTGCAATCCTTCTTCCACGGTGAGAAGGATTTCGCCGACACCGAACAGTCCGATGACGACAACGAGGAAGTCGAAGCCGTGCATCAGCGCGGTGACGCCAAAGGTCAGACGAATATCGCCGGAAACGGTGTCGACCCCACAGGCCGCCAACAGGAAGCCCAAACACAAGGCGGCGACGATCTTTGCCTTATGCTCCTTCCCCATGCCGACAAACGAACAAAAGGTCAGCAGAAAGACCGCAAAAAACTCCGCAGGCCCGAACCTGAGCGCAAATTGCGCCACCAAGGGTGCAACGAAAGTAATGAGGATGACGCCCGAAAGCGCGCCGAAGAACGATGCGGTGAAGGCCGCGGTCAGGGCTTCGCCCGCCCTGCCCTGCACCGCCATGGGATAGCCGTCGAATGTGGTGGCGACCGACCATGACTCACCCGGAATATTGAAAAGAATCGAGGTGATGGCGCCACCAAACAATGCGCCCCAATAGATGGACGAGAGCAGGATGATGGCCGAGGTGGGATTCATGCCGAAGGTGAGCGGCAGCAGGATCGCCACGCCATTCGGCCCGCCCAGCCCGGGCAGCACACCGACGACAATACCCAGCAAAACGCCGACACCCATGAAAAGGATATTGTGCCAGGACAGGGCGAGCTCGAAACCTGCAAAGAGCGAAGAAAGGTCGGCCATCCTTGGACCTCAATAACCGAGGAACGCTTCAAGCGGCCCCTTGGGGAGGGAGACGAGGAACTGGATTTCGAACACCCAAAAGCAGATGACCGGAACCAGAACGGCCGTCGCCAGAATGGAAAAGACATTCCGCGATCCGGCAATCAACATGAAGCAAACAATGAAGAGCGCGGACGAGACATAGATCCCGATCGGCTGGATCAAGGCGACGTACACGAGCAACGGCAGGAAGACCCGTGCCACCAGAGACAATTGCACCCAGGTGACAAAGATTTCGGGCGGGCGGCGGAACGCATCCACCAGAATGAAGACGGAACTGGCCAGAAAAATCCATCCGACGCGGGCGGGAAAATAGCCGTTCTCCGGGCCCATATCCCATCCCGCACCGCGACCATAGGAATCCCAAAGCACGAGAACAGCGATGCCGATCAGGATGGCACCGACCACATATTCCGCGGCACGACGGGAAATCCCGCGCTCATCCGCTGGGCGCTGAGCCTCCAGGTCGGAGACCGTCTCCTCTGGACTAGTGGACATGGAGATCTCCTAAAGATGCTCGCCGCAGGAATGCTCACAACGCGAGGGGCGGACTGCATCCACCTCGTATTCGCCTCGTGGCGTGCAGCATCAATTGCTGATGCGGAATCCTGCCTTAGTCACCAATTCCTGGTGCTTCTGGTCGTCCTTCTTGAGGAAGTCCAAGAACTCGGAACCGGTACGGAAGTCCGACACGAGTGCATTCTGCACCACGTAATCCTTCCACTCCTGGCTCTCGGACACCTTCTTGAACATATCGGCATAGAATGCGACCTGCTCAGGCGTCACGTCCTTCGGCAGAAAAATGCCCCGCAGCATCTGATAGGTGACGTCCAGCCCCAACTCGGGACAGGTGGGAATGTCCGCCCAGGACATGGTCGCGGTGACTTTCGCCTCATAAGGCAAGCGCTTTGACGAGAAGACGCAAAGCGGCCGCGTGAGACCGCCACGCCAATTGGCCACGTCTTCCGAGGGATTGTTGAAATTGGCCTCGATATGTCCGCCCGCCAGCTGCGTGGATGCGGCGCCCCCGCCTGCGTAGGGGATGTAATTGAGCTTGATGCCGGCAGCCTGTTCCAGCGCAATCGAGAGCAGATGATCCTCGCGCTTCGAACCGGCGCCCCCCACCTTCAGGGCAGGTTTTGCCTCCTTCGCCGCAGCGATGAAATCAGCGGGAGTCTTGTACGGGGATTTCTCGCCCACCCACAGCAGGAAAGCGTCCTGCGCCATCAAGGCCACGGGGGTGAAGTCGCGCCAGCTGACCTGCAGCTTCGTCGTCAGCGGAATGAGGTAGATACCGGACCAGCCGGCCATGAGCTTGTAGGGATCTCCGGACGAGCCCTGCAGATCCAGCATCGCTTCGCCGCCGGCAGCGGCGGGCTTGTTCACGACGACGACGGGCTGGGAGGTGAGGTTCTGTTTCTGGATAATGCCCTGGATCACACGCACCATCTGGTCGGATGCACCGCCGGCGGCGAAAGGCACCAGGAACTCGATCGGTTTCGCGGGCTCCCACGCCAAAGCTGCATTTGCAGCGACGAAAGACAGAGCGGCAGCAAGCAGAAATTGCTTTTTCACAATCGATCCTCCCACGCGCTCTCGAAGGCGCTTTTGCAAACTTTATAGCCAGTTAAAATTTTGAATGCAATCGGCCTATAGGAATGAGGCGAAATTTCCGGCCGCCAAACGCCGGTTAATTCAAATATATGAAATTACTATCTTATTTTAGCTCACCTGCGTCCGGCTCCGAAACATCTAAGGGATCTAATCGATTTTGAATGCAATATTGCCGGTCGCTTGGGGCGATATATGAACAGATGGAATGTCTCGCCCGCCGCACTCTCGCACCACCCCTGCAGCCTAAGGCGAGCGGGACTTGCTGACGCTGGCTGCGCTGCGCTTTCGCTCCTGGCCGCCCCTCGAACCCGCAGCGCTTCGGGCATTGGCCGCCAGCTCGGCTTCCAGAACCTCTCTGGTTTTGCGCCATCCATTGAGATGATGGACCCTGAGCAATTCGCGCAACAAGGACCCTTCCCGGTCCCGAATGGCGGCCAGGATCTGTTCATGCTCACTGACCGCAGCCGCCCAACGCGCCGAATTGCGATTGCCCGCCAGACGATAACGGCCGACTCGGGCACACTCCGCCTTGTAGATGCGCGATAGCGGCGCGTTGCCGGCGCAGTCGACAATCTTCTGATGAATCGACTGATTCAGATGAAAATAGCCCATAAGATCACCCCGCCGGTGGCAATCCATCATCTTGAGATGGTCGTTCTCGATGGACATGAACTGCGCTTGCGTAACTTGCGCACATGCCGGTTCGGACGCCACGCCCTCAAGACCGATCAGCACCGTCATGACCGCCTCCACGTCGGCCGGGGTCAGCTGAGTGACCACCGCGCCGCGATTCGGAACAATGCTGATCAACCCCTCCGCCTCGAGGATCTTGAACGCCTCCCGCAGCGGCGTCCGGCCCACGCCCATCTGCTCGATGATGGTCCGCTCAGCGATCCGGCTGCCGGCCGGCAACTCGCCAGAAACGATCAGGTCGCGAATCCGCTCCACGACGACCAAAGCCCGCTGGCCCCGCGGGCCAATTTCGGCATCTGCCAAAACGGTAGAAATTACAGCCTCCTGCTTTGCATGCAAATGTCGCAAAATACGTGAACCATTGATTTCGATTTGACATAATATGCGGTTTATCGCATGCAATCTTCAATGAGAGAATGATCGATCGGCGCGCCGTGTTGTACCCGGATTGATCGCAGCTGGCCCGCACCGTCGGGCCAGCATTGAGAGGATATCGCCAGCGCGATGAACTACCATCGTTATTTCCCGTCCACAAAAGCGGTTGAAACCTGCATCGTCGGCGTTGGCGGTTTTGGTCGCAGTTTCCTGGCCCAAGGCCTCCACGTTCCATTGATGAACGTGCGGATTGCCGTCGACCTGGATGCCGCCGTGGTTGCCGAAACGATGCGCGAGATCGGCATCCCGCCCGAGCGCATCCGAATCTGCTCCCACCGGCAAGAAGCCGAAGAGGCCTGGGCCGCCGGCCACTTCATTGCCGCAGCCGACTTGTCCGTCGTCATAGACCTGCCCTTCGATGTGCTAGTGGAGGCAACCGGGCATCCGGAAGGCGGCGCGCGCCATGCGCGCATGGCCGTCGAGGCAGGGAAGCATCTCGCCCTTGTGTCCAAGGAGGTGGACAGTGTGGTCGGCAGCGGCCTCGCGCATATGGCGGCGGAGCGCAGCCGGGTGGTCACCCCCGTGGACGGTGACCAACCGAGCCTTCTCATCGGACATGTGACGTGGGCCCAGATGATCGGGCTCGAGATTGTCGCGATGGGCAAATCCAGCGAATATGACTTCGTCTTCGATCCCGAGGCGGAAACCCTCACCAGCAACGGCGTGACCGTTCCCGCCCCGGGTTTCTCAAACGCCTGGGATCGCGGAGACCGGAGCCCGGCAGACATCTGCAAGCTCCGGTCAGACCTTGCATCCGCTTTGCCGCAGCGTGCGGTACCGGATCTGTGCGAGCTTCTGATCGTGGGCAACGCCACCGGCTTCGGGCCCGATGTTGCAAATCTTCACGCCCCCATCGCCCGCATCTGCGAAGTGCCCGATATCCTGTGTGGGAAGGAGGATGGCGGTTTGCTTGCCGGTCGGGGGCACCTGGATGTTTTTCATTGTTTGCGTCGGCCTGAGGAAGTCAGCTTCGCTGGCGGCGTCTTCGTCATCGTGCGGTGCGACGACAAAACCACGTGGGAAATGCTCGCGGAAAAGGGCCATGTGGTCAGCCGCGACTTGAAGCATGCTTTGCTCTATCTGCCGCGGCACCTCCTGGGCCTTGAGGCGACCACGAGCATACTGGAAGCCGCTTTGCTCGGTGCTTCCTCGGGCGGGCTTTCCCCGCGTCCACATCTCGATCTCATCGCTCGCGCCCAACGAGACCTTCCGGCGGGAACGGTCCTCGACATGGGTGGGCATCATCATACGATCGACGGGGTTGCCGCCGAGCTCGTCCCCGCTACGCCTTTAAGTATCGGCCGCCCGGTGCCCTTCTATCTGGCCGCCAACCGGCGTCTTGCGAAGCCCGTGGCCAAGGGTGAGACCATAGATTTGGATCATCTGATCATTGAGCCCGACTCCGAACTGCTCGCGTTGCGACGGATTCAGGACGAGATTTTCTTCAGCGAAGCCGCGCAGGAAAAGTTGGTGCAGGCGTCCTGAGGCGCTTCCCCGTCGATCGCCGGGCCATCTGTTGCGTGCTTCTAAAAAATCCAAGGGAGGTTTGCCGTGGGGCGTCCACTGATCATCGAGGTTCGGGTCAACGAATATGCGATGCGCCATTCCAATCCGAACGTGCCCTGGACCCCGGACGAGATTTCGCGCGATTGCAATGAGATCCGCGAGGCCGGTGCCGCCGTGGTGCATTTTCACGCGCGCAAGGAAGACGGTTCTCCGGCCTTCGATGCGGAAAGCTATGCCGCATCCATCCGCAAGATCCGCGCGGGTTCGGATATTCTCATCGCGCCGACCATGGGCCAGATCCATGTAAGCGGGGATGCCACGCGCTTCCAGCATTATGTCGCGTTGGAAAAGATGGGCTTGAAGCCGGATTTCGTTCCGATCGACACCGGAACCACGAATATCGATCGTTTCGACTTTTCAACCAATACGTTCGATACCAAGCATAAGGTTTACCTCAACACCACCGAGACTGTGGAGCGATTCATCGGCTGGACCCACGACCTTGGCATGCGGGAGCAATTGTTCGCCTGGACCGTTCCCATGCTGCGCACCGGCCAAGCGCTCTATCGCATGGGCCTGCTGAAGACGCCGGTGCACCAGACCTTCCTGCTGACCGAAGGTGGTATCCTCGGCGGCCACCCCGGCACTGTGGCTGGCCTGAAGCCGTTCATTGAGCTGCTGGATCCGGCCGTGCCCATGATCTGGTCGGTGGGCTGCAAAGAGGGTGATCTCCTCGGCCTCGTCCCGTACATCCTGCAGAATGGCGGGCACATCTCCATCGGCCTCGGCGATTACGGCTATCGCGAGCTTGGCATGCCCCGCAACGTGGACGTGGTGCGCAAGGTGGTCGAGCTGGCTCGCCAATATGATCGCACCCCCGTCACACCCGACGGCGTGAAGGAATTGCTCGGCATGTGAGCGCGTCATGCGCTCGCCCGCCTGCTCAAAAACGCCGGAGGCCCTATGATATCCACCATCAATCCGAAGGATTTGACTGTCTTCGTCACCGGCGCCACAGCCGGATTCGGGGCGGCGCTCTGCCGGCAATTTCACGGCGCGGGGGCGAAAGTCATCGGCGTCGGCCGCCGTCGCGAACGGCTGGATGCGTTAAAGGCGGAGCTTGGCGAGCGCTGCCACGTCTCAGAGCTGGACGTCACTGACCGGGACGGGGTTTTCCGCACCATCGAGACGCTGCCGGCACCCTTCGACAAACCCAATGTCTGCGTCGTCAACGCCGGCCTTGCGGTTGGGTCCACGCGCGCCCAGGACGCGGACATCCTCGCCTGGGAGCAAATGATCTCCACCAACATCAATGGCGCCCTGAACACGGTGCGGGCCATGCTCCCAGGGATGGTGCAGCGAAACGAAGGCCATATCATCCTCCTCGGCTCCGTCGTCGGGGATTATCCGGGGCCGACCACGAACGTCTACGGCGCGACCAAGGCTTTCGTGAAGCAATTCGCCCTCAGTCTGCGCGCCGACCTGCTCGGCACGCAGGTGCGCGTCACCAATATCGAGCCCGGTATGTCGGAGACCGAGTTCTCCCTGGTTCGCTCGGCCGGCGATGCGGAGAAGGCGGCGGCCTTGTACAAGGGCATCACCGCCATGCAGGCAGAGGATATCGCTGAAACCATCTTCTGGTCTTGCACGCTGCCCCGCCATCTGAATGTGAATCGCCTTCAGATCATGCCGGTGCAGCAGGCTTTCGGCCCATTTGCCATCTCTCGCCGGGAGGCCTGAGCCGAAAGCCTCCGGCTCTTACGCCGGCAGTAGAACTGACCGCCACCAACGATGGGCGGGGAAACCGCGACGTACGATGAAGGGGCTTACAGAGGCCCGTCACGCCCTCTGGTCGGCGAGAATCGGAGACTGTTCCGCAAGGAAGTCCGAGATCGCGTCAAGAAAAACGTCCGGGCTCTGCAATTGCGGCACGTGGGCGCAATTGGGCAGCACCTTGAGCTCGACATTCGGCAGGATCCCGGCAAGTTCAACCGACATCGGCGGGGGCGTTGCCTCGTCATGTTCGCCGACCAGAGCGAGGGTGGGCGTCTTAAGATGCGCAAGCTCGGCGGTCAGGTCCAACGACGCGAGAGCCTGGCAAGCCGCCTGGAAGACGTGCGGATCGGTGCGCAGGAAGGCCTCCCGCCGGACCGCCATAAGGTTCGGATTGGCGACCTGGAATTCCGGCGCGAACAGGCGCCGCATGGCGACGTCGACGATCGCGGAGAGGCCATTTGCCGCCGCCGCGCGAGCCATGTTGCGGAACGCCTCGCGGCCCGGTTCTGAAAATCTTGCGCCGCAGCCGGCGAGGATGAGCCGACTCACAAGGCCCGGATGGCGCAGCGCGAGCTGAAGCGCGACGAAACCACCATAACCATTCCCCAACACGATGGGCCCGGCCGGATCGTTCAGATCGCGCAGCGCGTCCGCCATGCGGTCCGCCACCGCCGGAAGGCCACTGCTCACAGCCTCGGAACCACCGAAGCCGGGCATTTCCGGCACCACCACGCGAAACCGCGTCGCCAATTCGGGCACGATCCGGTCGAAGCTTTCGCCATCCGCAAGGAGCGAATGGAACAGCACCAGCGTGCGCCCCTCCCCCACCACGGATGCGCTTATCCGTCCATCCGACAGAGCCATTTTCATGCTTTCTCTCCGCGCGTTTGAAACCGTTATATGCGTCACCAATAGGAGCGGCAATCCCGCTCAGGGATGAAAGATTCCGATTGCGTGAAATATCACGATATGGAATCTTTGGATAAAGGGTCGATCAAAAATGCTCCTCCGCGACAATCTCTACGAGACCATCCGCGACGAAATCCTCACCTGCCGGCTTATGCCGGGCGAGGAAGTGCGGGAACAGGAATTGGCCTCGCGCTACGAAGTGAGTCGCCAGCCGGTGCGGGAAGCGCTTCTGCGGCTGGAGCGCGAACGTCTGATTATCGTAAATCCCCGTCAGGGATATCAGGTCAATCCAATTTCCTTGAGCGACGCACGGGACTTGTTTCGCTTTCGATTGGCCCTTGAGCCGGCCTGTGCCGCCGAGGCGATTGAGAATGCACAGGACGACGTTCTGGAGGCGCTTGATGCATTCCGCATCTTCGACGCGAAGCTGCCATTCATCGAATACAACCGCGCGTTCCACTGCGCGCTCGCGCGGGCTTCCGGAAATATCCGCATGTCATCCGCCGCCTGCGATCTCATCGAGCAGGCGGATCGCCTCGTGCGCGTGTCGATCGGGTCCATCAAGGGGCGGGACCCGACGCAACTCGTGGCCGAGCACGTCGCCATCATCGAGGCGGTCCAGCGGCGGGATGTACGCACCGCCCGTCGCCTCATCAAGACGCACGTCGTCAGCGCCGAGAAGCGCGTGCTGTCCGCACTCAGCCGCAGCGCTGTCAGACTTTGAAGGAGCCTTCTGATGAACTCGTATGAAAAGCCGACGCTCGAGGTCGAAACGCGCGGCAATTATGTGGGCGGCCTCGAAATCGAAGCGGGAGACGGCACGCTCATCGACGTGCGCAATCCCGCGACGGGCATGGTCATCGCCCGCATCCCGAATTCCACGCCGCAGGACGTGGACCGCGCCATGAAGAGCGCACGCGCCGCTTTCGAGGGCCGGGAGTGGGGCGGCATGGATGTCCGCGCCAGGGCGCGTCTGGTGAACCGCCTCGCCGATGCATTCGAGGACAATCTCGAAACGTTGTATAGGCTTGAGACGCTGAACAACGGGCGGCCGATCAACGAAACCCGCGCGCAGCTCTCCCGCCTCCCCGACTTCTTCCGCTATTTCGCAGGCCTTGCGCTCGCGCGCCGCGATGATGTGATCCCGGTTGAGGGTGCGTATCTGAACTATACCTTGCGCACGCCCATCGGCGTCGTCGCGAATTGCACGCCCTTCAATCACCCGCTCATGATCATGTGCAAGTCGCTCGCGGCCGTGCTTGCCAGCGGATGCACCACCGTGGTCAAGCCCTCCGAATACACGCCCCTCACCACACTGAAGCTGGCGCAGATCTTCACCGAGGCAGGCCTGCCAGCCGGCGTGTTCAACGTGGTCAATGGTTACGGCCCGGGAGCGGGCAAATTCCTCGCGGAACATCCGGACATCAACAAGCTTGTGCTCACCGGCGGAACAGAGGCCGGCCGAATTGCCGGCAGCGCCGCGGCCAAGGTCTTCGCCCATCAGACCCTTGAATTGGGCGGCAAGACTCCGGTTATGGTGTTCGACGACTTCGATGTGGACCAGGCGGTGGATCTTGCCGCGTTCGGCGCTTTCATCGGCGCCGGCCAAACCTGCGTGTGCGGCAGCCGCCATCTTGTCCAGGCCTCGGTTTATGACGAGTTCGTGGAAAAGCTCGCCGCCAAGGCGCGCGCCATCCGCATGGGCGATCCCTTCGACCCCGCGACCCAGCTCGGGCCGGTGATCTCCGCCAAGCAGCGCGAACGCGTCCTCACCTATGCGGGCTATGGGCGACAGGAAGGCGCACGCGGCGTCGCAGGTGGCGAGGCGGCCGTGCTGCCGGGGCTGGAAGGCGGGTTCTTCGTTCAACCCACGGTCTTTGCCGACGTGCGCGCCGACATGCGCATCTTTCAGGAAGAAGTGTTCGGCCCCTTCACCAGCGTCACTCCCTTCAGCGACGAGGCGGAAGCGCTGCGCCTTGCCAACAACTCGCCCTTCGGTCTCGCCGCCGCCATCCGCACCCGGGATGTGACCCGTGCGCACCGCGTCGCGGCCAATGTGAAGGCCGGCCTCGTGTGGATCAACGATCACCACCGTCTTGATCCCGCCTCGCCCTGGGGCGGCGTCGGCGATAGCGGCATCGGCAGGGAGTTCGGGCTCGAGAGCTTCAACGATCATTTCGAGGTCAAGAGCGTGATGCTGCCGACCGTCGACCGCCGCTTCGATTGGTATCGCGACACGTCCACCCAGACCCGCTTGAACTGACCACAGACCAACTGACCACACCGACACGTCAATAAGAACCTGAAGCCGGCGCCTCCCGGGGCGCCGTCGATCGGGCGCGTGCCAAAAGCCACAACGCTCCTTGGAGGAAGCGCCATGTCATCCATCGTCAATGCCGGTCCGCGCCTGGACCGGCTTCCGATCAGCACATTCCATTACCGGATCATGTGGCTCATCGGCATCGGCATGTTCTTTGACGGATTCGATATTTACATCGCCGCCACGGTGCTCGGGGCGACGCTGAAGAGCGGGTTCTCAACTTTCAGCCAAAACGCCCTCTTCGTCTCCGCAACGTTCGTGGGCATGATGGTCGGGTCGTTCCTCACCGGCTTTCTCGGTGATCGCTACGGTCGGCGCTTCACCTACCAAGCCAACCTTCTCCTGTTCGGGCTGGCCTCGCTGGCCGCAGCATTTGCGCCGAACATGGAGGTGCTGATCGGCCTTCGCTTCCTCATTGGCGTCGGCCTCGGGGCGGAAAATGTGGTGGGCTATTCGACCCTCACCGAATTCGTGCCCGCCCGCTCACGCGGTCGCTGGCTCGGCCTGATGGCCGTGTTCGTGGTGACCGGCCTGCCCGTCGCGTCGCTGCTGGGCTATCTGATCATCCCCGAATTCGGATGGCGCGCCATGTTCGTCATCGGCGGGCTGGGCGGCCTCGTGGTGTGGTACCTGCGCAAGAAGCTGCCGGAATCCCCGCGCTGGCTCGAATCTGTTGGGCGCACCGAGGAAGCGGAGCGCCTGCTGGAAGACATTGAGGCCGAAGCATCCCGCGGCCAGCCTTTGCCGCCACCGGCAGCGCCCGCGCCGGCCCCGGCCCGCCTGGGACTTGCGGCTCTCTTCCGCCCGCCGCTGCTCTCGCGAATGATCGTCGGGTGCATCTGCCTGATCGTCATCAACACGCTTCTTTACGGCTTCATTACCTGGCTGCCGACCTTCTTCATCAAGCAGGGGCTGAGCATCGCCACGTCCTTCGGCTACTCGCTCCTCATGGGCCTCGGCGCCCCGATCGGCTCGGCTATCGGCGCACTCACCGCGGACCGTTGGGGCCGCAAGCCCACCATCATCGCTTCGTCCGCGCTGGCGGTGCTGTTCGGGTTGATCTATCCGAACGTCTCCGACCCGACCTTGTTGCCATTGATCGGCTTTGCCTTGACGGTCCCGATCTATGTCCTCGTCGCGCTGTTGTTCGGCATCTACATTCCCGAACTGTTCCCGACCGAAGTCCGGCTGCGGGCCAGCGGCATTTGCAACACATTCGGACGCGGCGCCACAATCGTCACTCCGTTTATCGTGGTGGCGCTGTTCGAGACGCACGGGATTTCGGGCGTGATGGTGCTGATGATCGGCCTGCTGATCCTGCAGATCGCGGTCGTCGCCCTGCTGGGCATCGAGCCGCGCAATCGGCGGCTGGAAGAGCTGGAAGGCAACGTGGGCGGACGGCCAAGCACAGCGGGGCTCGGCGTGGTCGAAGCAGGCTCCGGAAAGCCATCCTAAGGGTAAGGGTCATGCGAGGCGGCAGCTGCGGAATGCGGCCGCCGCCTCGGACTTAGGGGTACAGATTCAGGAACCGCTCCAGTGGGGAACGGTCTTCGTGCGGGCGAGGAAATCTCGGACGCCCAGGCGGAAGTCTTCACTGCCGTAGACTTCTTCGATCAAGGCATCGATGTTCGGCAGATTGCCGAACATCATCTGGCGAAGGGTCGCCTTTGTGGCGCGCGTCGTCAGGGGCGCATTCTCCGCCGCGCGGCGGCAGAGGCTCTCGATTTCACCCTCCATTGCGTCCGGCTCGACCAGCCGCAGCAGGAACCCGCTGGCGAGCAGTTCCTGGGCGGAAATGATCTCGCCGAGCAGCACCATGCGCTTGGCCGTAGCGACGCCGATCGCGCCACCAATGCGCGCGACGCTCCGGGCCGAGAGGCAATTGCCCAGGGTGCGGCCGATGGGCGAGCCGAAACGGGCGCTCGGCGTCGCAATCCGGAAGTCGCAAGCGGATGCGATGTT
The DNA here is from genome assembly GCF_043195145.2 of Roseixanthobacter pseudopolyaromaticivorans. Classification (NCBI taxonomy): domain Bacteria; kingdom Pseudomonadati; phylum Pseudomonadota; class Alphaproteobacteria; order Hyphomicrobiales; family Xanthobacteraceae; genus Roseixanthobacter; species Roseixanthobacter pseudopolyaromaticivorans. The sequence goes on along the minus strand of NZ_CM195539.1, from coordinate 5,071,146 downwards.
GAGGCCTCCGCCCACCGCCCAGCCGTCCACCACGGCGATGGTGGTGACCGGAATAGCATCGACAGCACTCATGCATTCGTCGATGGTGTGCTCGTAGGTCTGCCCGTCGGCGCCGCTGGTGAATTTCGTGAAGCCGGAAATATCCGTTCCGGATACGAACGCCTTGCCCCCCGATCCGCGAAGCACGGCGACCCGGATCGAAGAATCCTCGGCAATCGCGCGCGCCGCGTCTCGCAGGTCCAGCCACATCTGGCTGGTCAGGGCATTATGCGCCTGCGGATTGTGAAACTCGATGCGGGCGACGTCGCCGGTCTTCTCAAACTTGATGCAGGGGCTGCTCATCGCGCTCACTCCTGGTGCTTTGTGGGCGAAGCAGCCCCTTGCTGATGAGTTCCTGGCGGATTTCCTCCCGATGCTCGCCGAGCAGCGGTGGCGGCAGGCGCACTTCCTGGGGCGTCGCGCTGAGCTTCACCGGAAATCCGAGCGCGCGAAACTCACCTTCCACGGGGTGCGGGACCATCTGCACCATTTCGCGGGCGACCGCCTGCTCGCTGGTGAGCGCCTCGCCATAATCGAGAATATCGGCCGCAGGCACACCGGCTTCCAGCAACGCGTCGATCCATTCCGCGCGGGTGCGGGTCAAGAAGGTCGGCGCCAGCGCCTCGATCAAGACGATGCGGTTCGTGACGCGGGCCGCATTGGTGGAGAAGCGTTCGTCTTCCTGGAGTTCCTCCCGGCCGAGCACTTTCAGGAAGGTGCGCCACAGTCCCTGGTTGGCGGCGCCGATGACGAACCAGCCGTCCGAGGCTTGGACCGCCTGGTAGGGCGCGGACATGCGGTTTGCGGAACCGATCGGGGTCGGCGACTTGCCCGTGCCCCAAAGCTCGGTGGTTTCCCAGATGGAGAGCGCGAGGGCCGCTTCGAACAGGGAGGCGTCGATATATTGCCCCTCCCCCGAGGTCTGCCGGCCGATGACGGCACTGAGGATGGCGTAGGCCGAGAATAGCCCGGCGCCAAGATCGGCGACCGCGATGGAATTCTTGGCCGGCTCCATGCCGGGGAAGCCATTGGAGCTCAGAACGCCCGTGACCGCCTGGGCGATGAGATCGAAGCCGGGACGCTGCGACCAGGGACCCGTCTGGCCGAAGCCGGAAATGCTCGCATAGACGAGGCGCGGATTGAGCGGCCGCAGCGTCTCATAATCCATGCCCAAGCGAGCCGCGACGCCAGGGCGTCCGTTCTCGACGAGCACATCGGCGGTTTTCACCAGCGCGTGCAGAACTTCCTGGTCCGCTGGCGACTTCAGGTCGAGCGTGATGCTGCGCTTGTTGCGGTTAAGAGCGAGAAATCCCGGGCTGTCCGAGCCTTTCAGGCGAAAGCCCATGGAATGGCGGGTGGAATCGCCCGTTCCGGGGGGTTCGATCTTAATGACGTCGGCGCCCATGTCCGCAAGAAGCATGCAGCAGAAAGGGCCCGCCATGACTTGAGTGATGTCGAGCACGCGTATGCCTGCAAGAGGCAGTGCCATTGTAATTCCTCCCGTTGGTCTCGTTGTTCTTCGCTGCGCGGCCGGGGGGCGATGTCCCCAGGGCGTGAAACCGTCGATGTGCGTCAGGCTCGGAGCCCACGAGCGACGGCATCCCACTCGTGGCGAGCGCTCCAGAGCCCTTTCATCGCTTTAAAGGTATTTTTCTATATCATATAGGATTTTAGGGGTCAGCAATTTTCCTGTCAAACCCGGTTCGAAATCTTCGGGTGTAGCCAATCACACGGTGCGTCGTCGGCGGGTGCGCGGCGTGCGAGGGGACGGCCCCTCCTCGTCCGACTTATCGGCGGCAACGGCGACGCGTTCCTGCTCCGCGAACGCCTGATCCATGCGCCGTCGCGATGCGTGCAGATGGGCGCGCATCGCCGCTTCTGCCGCCACCGGATCACGCGCGAGGAGCGCCTCGATGATGGTTTCGTGCTCCTTCACCGCCTCGGACGGCGCATTGGTCTTGAACAGGAAGCGGAAGATATGGAGATGCACGTGCAGCCCCTCGATCGTCTCCGCAATGAACCGGTTGCCGCTCGCGGTCGCGACCAGATGGTGGAGCTTGGCGTCGCCCTCGGCGAACTGCGCATAGGCCAGTTCATCGCCCGTCTGCGCCAGCGACATCTCGCCGGAAAGCTTCGCGAGCGCCCGCAATGCCGTCTCATCGCTGCGCTCGGCCGCGAAGGCCGCTGCCTGAGGCTCGATCAAAAGGCGAAGTTCGAACAGATCGGCGATTTCCTCGCGGGTGAGCAGGCTGGCGGCCCGGAACCCGACATTCGGAATCTTGTGCGCGAGCTTCTGTGCTTCCAGAAGTGTCAACGCTTCCCGGATCGGAGTTTGGGAAATCTGCAACTTCCGCGCGAGCGCCTCAATCCCGATGTGGGCGCCAGGCGCGATCTTCATCGTCACCAGCATCGACAGCAATTGCTCATAGGCAAGCTCGACCAGCGATTGCGGGTAAGCTGGCCGCACTTCTTCAAGCGCGACGAGGCGCGCGAACGAGGGCAACTCCTGATTGTTGGCTGTCATTTGGAATCAAACCCAAAACGCGTGATGCTATAAAATATATGATTTTTTGGCCTGAACCAAGCTGGCCGCAGTGCCGGCCTGAGCTTATGCATTCCCGTAGGTCCGCGACACAGCGGGACTCTCCCCCGCAAGACTGACCATTTGCGCCCAAACCGCTGGCGAGACAGAAATATCGCGCCCCATGCGGGCCTCGCGCGTCTCGAAGGCTCGGTCGCCGGGAATCCGGACGGGATGGTCGGGGTCCGCCGGCATGGACGTACGCAGATCGTCGAGGAATTGGGAGACGAGCGCCGCCATATCCGCCGCAGGCTCCATGACAATGAACACGTCGCCCTTGTTGCAAGGATATGTGGAATCCAGCGTCCCCCGCACTTCGGGTCCCAGCGCGCAGGCCGCCAAGCTTGCCACGAGAACCTCGAAAGCGAGGCCTAATCCATAGCCCTTCGCACCGCCGAACGGAGCGATGGACCCGGCCTTCGCGGCGGTGGCGTCCGTGGTGGGATCGCCTTCCGCATCCAACGCCCAGCCGAGCGGGATAGGCTCGCCCCGCGCGGCATGATCGTGAATCTTGCCCATGGCAACGATGCTTGTGGCCATGTCGAACACGAAAGGCGTTGGTTGAGCCGGAACGCCGATTGCAATGGGGTTTGTGCCGAGCATGGCCTTGCGGCCACCCCAGGGATGGACCAGCGCCTCGCTGATCGTGAGCGCGAGCAGGACCTGCCCCTTCCGCGCGCTTTTTTCCGCGTACCAGGCCAGCATGCCCAGATGATCACACCTGCGGATCGCCGCCATGGCCACGCCGGTGTCCTTGGCCCGCGCCGAAACGGTTTCGAGTGCGTTCAGCGCGACCACGGGGCCGAGCCCCTGCATCCCGTCCACCTCCAGCAGCGCCGCTCCGCGCCAGTGGCCCTCGCCCTTTGCGAGGGGATCGACCACCCCATTGGCGATGCGCTCGAGAATGCGAGAGAGCCGCAAAAGCCCATGGGAAGGATAGCCCCGCAGTTCCGCCTCCACCAACAGGCTAAGCTGCTGTTCGGCATGATCCGTCGGCACACCGGCGCGTTCGAGCGCCGCCATTCCGACACGTTCGATCTCGCTTAAGGACGGCATCTGACTTCCGATCTGTGCGCGGCGTCACCCTGGTGGCCCATCCTCCGGATGCCGACAATGTGTCGGCATCCGGAGGCGCAAGCGCTACCAGTTCACCGCGACATATTTGGCTTCGGTGAATTCAAGCAGGCCGTGATGGGCACCCTCGCGGCCGAGCCCGCTCTGCTTGACGCCACCGAACGGCGCGGCCGGATCGGAGACCAGCCCGCGATTGAGCGCGACCATGCCATACTCGAGGCGCTCGGCCAGTTGCAGCCCACGCTTCATGTCGCCGGTGTAGACGTAAGCAGCGAGGCCATATTCGGTATCGTTGGCCATGCGCACCGCGTCCTCGACGTCCTTGAACGGCACCACCGCCGCGACCGGGCCGAACACCTCCTCGCGCAGGATGGCGGCGTTCAACGGCACGTCCGCCAGCACCGAAGGCGGGTAGAAGAAGCCCGGGCCGGCGCCGGCGGCGCAACCCAGGCGAACGCTCGCGCCCTTGCTGAGCGCGTCGCCGACAAGGGTATCGATCTTTTCAATGGCGGCCGGGTTGATCATCGCGCCGCACTGGGTGGTGGTGTCGGTGCCCGCGCCCAGCTTCAGTGCGCCCATGCGCTCCACCAGCTTCTCGACGAACGCCGGATAGATGCCTTCCTGCACATAGAAGCGGTTCGCGGCCGTGCAGGCCTCGCCGGCATTGCGCATCTTGGCGATCATGGCGCCGTCGAGCGCAGCCTCCAGGTCGGCGTCGTCGAGCACCAGGAAGGGGGCGTTTCCGCCGAGTTCCATGGACGAGTTGATGACGTTGTAGGACGCCTCGCGCAGCAGGATGCGGCCAACTTCGGTCGAGCCCGTGAATGAGAGCTTGCGCACGCGCGGATCGCGCAAGATGGCGCTGCACAGAGGGCCGGGATCGGAGGTGTTGACGATATTGACCACACCGGCGGGCACGCCAGCGCGGCGCAGGATCTCGCCCACGGCGAGCGCAGTCAGCGGGGTTTCTTCCGCCGGCTTGAGAATGCAGGTGCAGCCTGCAGCCAGGGCTGGGGCGATCTTGCGCGTGGCCATGGCAGCCGGAAAATTCCACGGCGTGATCAGCAGCGAAATGCCGATCGGCTGATATTGCACGAGGATGCGGTTGCCACCCGCCGGGGCGATGGAGATATCGCCGTTGATGCGCACCGCTTCTTCCGCGTACCAGCGAAAGAATTCCGCTGCGTACAACACTTCCGAGCGGGCATCGGGCAGCGCCTTGCCGTTTTCCAGCGAGATGATCTGGGCAAGGAAATCGGCCTGCTCGATCATAGCCGTGAAGCAGCGCTGCAGGATCACCGCCCGAGCGCGGGGCGGGGTCGCTGCCCACGCGGCGGAAGCCGCAGAGGCCGCATCGACCGCGGCCATGCCGTCGCCAACGGTGGCGTCGGCGACGCTGGCAAGGACACCGCCGGTCGAAGGATTGAGGACCTCGATCTGCGCTCCGTGTGAACCCGGAACCCAGGCATCCCCGATCAACAGCCCGGTGGGGATGGCAAATCCGCCCTTGGCGTCAAAACCGGGCACGACATAGGTCTGGTCGAATTCGATCGGGCTGATGCTCGCAGTGCTGAATGACATGGCAATAAATCCTGCTGGGTGTCAGAGATTGAGCAGCGCGGCGCGCTCGCCGCTGAAGGCCGCTTCGGTGATGTGAAGCATTGCGGCAAGGTCGAGCGGGCGCGGGTTGTTCTTCACCAGACGTTCGGCCTTAAGCGAGCCTGAAGCGACCTCGTGCTCATGGCCGCTCGCCAGCCCGAGCGCGGCCAGTGAACGCGGGATGCCAATGGTCGCGAACAGCTCCGCAACCGCGTCGATAAAGGCCTGGGACAGCGCGTCGGTGCTCATTCCGGCATCGCCGAGACCGACCGTGCGGGCCAGTTCCGCAAAGGCTTCGGGGCAAGCGGAGCGGTTGTATTGCATGACGAACGGCAGCAGCGCGCCGACCCCATCGCCATGGGCCGTGTGGGTGAGATTGCCCACCGGATATTGCAGGGCATGGGCGGCCGCCGTGCCGGCGGTGCCGAATGCACAGCCAGCGGCCAGCGAAGCGAGCATGAGGCCCTCGCGCGCCTCCAAGTCGCTGCCGTTCGCATGAGCCCGCGCCAGATAACGGAACACATTCACGACCGCGAGCTTCGCGAAATGATCGGACAAAAGGTTCTTGCCGATGAACACATGCTTCTCGGTGAGCTGAGGTTCCGCCGGCCGGGTCATGCTGGTGAAGGCTTCCACCGCATGGGCCAGCGCATCGGCGCCGGAACAGGCGGTGAGGCCGGGCGGGCAGGTCAGCGTCAATTCAGGATCGCACACCGCCATCTGGGGAATGATGTAGGGGCTGGCGACGCCAATCTTGGAGCCCCGTGCCTTGTCGAGCACGACCGCGACGGGCGTCACTTCCGATCCGGTACCGGCGGTGGTCGGCAGCGCGATCAACGGGACCACCGGGCCGGGAACCGCGAACTCGCCGTAATATTTGCTCACCTCTCCGCCGTGGGTGATGAGCACCGAGACCACTTTGGCGAGATCCATGCAGCTGCCGCCACCGATGCCGATCACCAGATCGGGGGCGAAATCGCTGATTTTCTCCATGCAATCGGCAATGGATTCGAGGGGCAAGTCAGCGATGGTCTGGTCATACACGCGGGTCTTCACTCCCGCCGTGTGCAAATCGGCAAGCAGGCTGGCGAACTCCCGCGTCTGCGCCAGACGGGCGTCGGTGCACACCAAGGCCCGGCTGCCGATCCGGGCGGCAGCGCTGCCCATCACATGACGCTGGCCGCGCCCGAAGAGGATCGTTTGGGGGAGACGCAAGGCTCCGAACATGGCGCAATTCTCTCTCAAGATTAGACAGCACCCGGCCGTCGCAAGTGTTGATATGTCTGCCTGCGTACAGGCAGTGAAATCCGTATTCGAAAGCAGCTGGCCTCTACGCCACGCCGCGCTTGATCCCACCGTTGAACACGGCGCCGAAGACGCGGGTGATGAGCGGAAGAAACAGAAGGAAGATTCCGATCGCCATCATCGTCGCGACCAGCGGAGTCTCGAAGAAGATGCGCAGCGTGCCGCCCGAGGACAGCATCGATTGCCGGAACGCGTCCTCCGCCTTGTCACCCAGCACCACCGCGAGAACGAACGGCGCGAGAGGATAGGACAGCTTCTTGAAGACGTACCCGACCACGCCGAACACAAGCGCCAACCAGATATCGAAGACATGATTTGCGACAGTATAGGCGCCGATGATGCAAATGATCGCGATCAGCGGACCCACCACGGAGAACGGCGCGCGCAGGATGAAAGCGAACAGCGGCACCGTTGCCAGCACCAGGACGACCGCGATCAGATTGCCCGCATACATGGATGCGATCAGGCCCCAGACGAAATCGGGCTGAGTGGTGAACAGCATGGGGCCGGGAGAAAGGCCCCAGATCATCAGGCCGCCCATCATCACCGCGGCAGTCGCGGAACCGGGAACGCCGAGCGCCAGCATGGGCAGCAGGGCGCACGACCCGGCCGAATGATCGGCGGTCTCCGGGGAGATGATGCCCTCCGGCTCGCCCTTACCGAAATTCCAGCCACGCTTGGAAAACCGCCGCCCGAGCGCATAGCTCATGAACGAGGCCGCCGTGGGCCCGCCCGGCGTGATCCCCATCCAGCAGCCGATCAGGGCGCTGCGCAGGATGGTGACCCAATAACGCGGCATTTCCGCAAGTGTACGAAAGATTTCGCGCAGGCTGAGCTTCGCCTTCACCCCATCAAACTTGTAGCCTTCGTCGATGGTGACCAGCAACTCGCCGATGCCGAACAGGCCGATCACCACGATCAGGAATGAGATGCCTCCGGTCAGTTCGTTGATGCCGAACGTGAGGCGCCCTTCACCGGAAATCGTGTCCATGCCGATGGTGCCGGCGGCAAGGCCGAGCATGATCGACACCAGTGTCTTGAAGGGAGAACCGCCGGCCATGCCGATGAAGCTTGCGAACGCGAGGAAATAGACCGCGAAATATTCGGGCGAACCGAACCGCATCGCGAAATTCGCGACCCAGCCAGACATCAACGTGATGACGAGGACGCCGATCAGCGCGCCAATGCCGGCTGATGCGAACGCAAGTGTAAGGGCGCGCACCGCCTGTCCCTGCTTGGCCATCGGATGGCCGTCGAAGGTGGTCGCGACCGAGGAAGGCTCGCCCGGAATGTTGAACAGGATGGATGTGGTCGATCCGCCGAAGAGCGCACCCCAATACATGGATGTCAGCAGAATGATTGCCGAAATGGGTTCCATGGTGAAGGTCAGCGGCATCAACAGCGACACGCCGTTCGGCGCCCCTAGCCCCGGGAGAACACCGACCACCAGGCCCAGGAGCACGCCGAACACCATGATGAGGATATGCTGGGACGTGAGGGCGATCGCGAACCCGTCCATCAATTGGCCAAAATTGCCCATGGCTCGTTTCCTCTTTTATTTATTCTTCAGTAAATGCCGAAGTATTCGAGGATCGGCCCCTTGAGCAGCGGCACCATGAACAGCTTCTCAAAGACGATGAAATTGGCCGCGACCACGATGACGGCGGTCAACACGCTGGTGCTGGTGCGGAACCCGGCGGCGAACCGCATGGCATAGAAGATGTAGAGCGCCATGCCGATATAAAGGCCAAGCCAAACGGAAATGGCCGACATGGCGATGATCGGCAAAAAGAACAGCAATACGGTTCGAAACCGCTGCGTGTCCATGAACGGCTCGTCATCATGGACCTCGCCGCCGCCGGCACTGGCCACGACCGGCGCCGCGGAGCGTTTCAGCAGGGCCTGGACCATGGTTCCCAAGCTACCGAGCATGATGAGGCAACCAATGCCGAACGGGAAATAGCCGGGCTGCGGGCCGCTGGAGCCCCAGGCGATTCCGTTTTCGAGCGAGCCGTAGCAGACAATCGCGCCGATGAGGCCGGTTGTTGCGGCGGTCGCCACTTCCATTGTCTTCCAAGAGATCTTCATCGAGGCAACTCCACGAGGAGGGGGCGCAAAGCCGGTTGAACCAGGGCTTCGCGCCCCTGCTGTCGCTATTGTCCGGTGCCGACGAGCCAGCCGTTGGCCTTGTAGATCTCAGCGTAAGTCTTGATCTCCCGATCCAGGTAGTTCTTGAAATCCTGGCCGGTCAACATCTTGTCGATTTGAACATTGCGTTCGACGTAGGACTTGAATTCGGGGGTCTGGGTGACCTTCTTCATAAGGTCGGTGTAATAGGCAAGAGCTTCCGGCGGCGCCTTGGCGCCCATCCACACGGTGCGCGGCTGGAGGAAGTCCTTCACGTCGATCCCTGCCTCGACGCAGGTGGGGATGTCCGCCCAACTCATGCCATCAGCCACCACCGTCTTGTCGGTCAGGCGCTCGCTGGTGAACACGCAGAGCGGCTTCTGGTTGCCGGCCTTCCACTGCTCCAGGCTCTCGCTCGGATTGTTGGTATTGGCTTCGATATGCCCGCCAGCAACCTGGATCGCCGCTTCATTCCCGCTTTTGTAGGGAATGTACGCAAGGTCCGTGCCCGTGGCGCGCTCGACGAGGGTCACCACCGTCTCGTCCGCATCCTTGGCCTTCGCGCCGGCGACCCTCACCTTGCCCGGATTGGCCTTGGCCTTGGCGACGAACTCCTGGGCGGTATTGAGCCCGGAAGCTTTGGGATTGGTCCATAGGATGAAGACGTCGAAAACCATCGAGGCGACCGGCGTGAGGTCGCTGAAGCTATAGTTCACCTTCGTGCCGAGCGGCAGCACATAGGCGTCCTGGGTGCCGAAATAGATCTTATAAGGACTGTCGGGATTGTCCTTGGCGTAATTGAATGCTTCCGAACCACTGCCGCCGGCCTTGTTGAGCACGAGGATCGGCGTCGTCAGCAGTGCGTTCTTGGTGAGGGCGGCCTGGACCACGCGGGCGAAAATATCCGATCCGCCGCCGGGGCCAGCCGAGACCACGAGTTCAACCGGACGATCGGGCTTCCATTCGGCGCGCGCGGCGCCAGGAGCGGAAACGATCGCCGTCACGGCCATCGCCGCGGCCATACCCAAATAAGACGCTCTCTTCATCATGCTTTCCTCCCTTATATCGTTATCAACACAGCCTTCCAGAAAACATCATTCGGGACCTGATCCCGTTGAATATTTTCCGTTTTTGGGCATCCGCGCCAAGTTGAAGGCTGGGTAAATTACTTTTTTATTTCTTTTTTCTAGCCGCACTGCCAAGCCATCTGCGGCACGAAATCGGACTAGTTTGATTCATCCTCTTCCAACGGCGAGCCGACAGCCAGTGCAGGACCCGCTGGGGCGGAGCGTGCCGTCACGAATTATCCGGGCGTCGAGAACGACCGAATTTCGTAGATCCTATATTATCTATGATCATGCGCATGAAAAGATCAAGCCCTTTTACCGTCCCGCCCATCAAAACGCCGGCGTGGATGGCGCCCGAACAGGATCGGCGGCCGACGCCGATTGGCTTACACAGCGCGCCTGCACGATCCGAAAAGGAGGTCACGGCAGCAGTCGTCACGCTTCGGTGCAGCAGGAGCTCGGTCGTCAGATCCGACCTGCCACGAGACGCGCCAGATTCGACACCTCAGGCGCCTGCGTTGCGCGCCGTGGACACCATGGGGCTGCAGCCGCGATCCCCGGACCGGGCTCGTCGTTGCCAGCTACGAAGACGGCGATAGCTGCCGTGTCAGCGACCAATGCCGGCGTTCGGCTCACTCACTTGATAACGCTGCAGCGCGCGCGGAAGTTCGGACAGCGACGAGACCACCAGATCCGGCGCCTCGCAATAGGTTTCTTCCTGCATACGCAAAGCTTTGAACATGGTCTGCGGAGCGATTGGCCCGTTCTCCAGCTCGCGCGTCAGCGCTTGCGTCGGCAAGCGGGCGACACGGGCCACGCGAAAACCGAAGTTCTTCGCTCCGCCGACGTCGAAGCCATTGGACGAGACGAACATGACCTCGTGCGGAGCGACTCCGAGAGTTTCCTCCACAAGCTCATAGGCACGCGGATCAGGCTTGAAGACGCGCTTGGCATCCACACTGATGACGGCCTCCAGCTCATCCTGAAGCCCGGCGTTGGTCACGAGGCGTCGCAGCATGTCCGGTGCGCCGTTCGAGAGGATGGCGAGCCGAAGCGGAGCCAATTCCCTCAGGGTCTGAATCGCGTCGGGGAACGGCTTCAGGCGATTGTAGGCCTCCGCCATCTCGACGAGGAAAGCTTCGTCGGGCTCGCGTCCGAGGGTTTTCAAGGTGTAGGCCAAAGACTCGCGCGTTACCGTCCAAAAATCCTCGTAGCGGCCCATGAGCGAGCGGAGCCAGCTATATTCGAGCTGCTTTTGCCGCCACACCTGTGTGATGTAGGCGCCGTATTCCGGATAGGCGCGCTCGGTCGCCTCCGCCACGCTCTGCACGTCGAAAAGCGTTCCGTAAGCATCGAATACTGCTGCCTTGATCATGTGCGGCCTCGACAAAGTTCAGAGGGTGGGCTTTGGGCCCGCGGGCCGGTCCACGCGGAAAAAGCATCTCGTCGAAATAGGCGTCGGCGCGCATGTCTCGTCGTAACGCGCGTCCCATCACCCTCCCGAACGTCCTCGAGGATCGCATCGTGACGCGATGGGGCACGGCAGGCACGTCTCGCCGGCCATCCGCATCTGCCACGACCCATCGTGGCCTTCTCGAAGCGATCGGCGCAAGTGGGTTTCGCGAGGAATCGTTCTATCGGTTCAACAGCCGGCCCCGTCGCCAGACTGCCTTTTGCAGAGGTGTGCGAGAGGCGCGGGCCCTGACGCGACGGGAGCGGATGATTCCAGCGAGCACCTGCAGCAACGCTGGTCGCGCGCCGCGCGCAATAAAGCGAGGCGGCGCGGTGAGCCGGCTGCTAAAGCCGCGTCGAGCGCGCTCGAAGCCCATAGACCTCACCCCGCCCTGCGGCGGAGTGAGGGGTGTTGCTGCTATTCCGCAGCGGCCGCTTCGTTCAAGCGCGGATAATCTGTGTAGCCCACCTCTTCGCCACCGTAGAACGTGGCGCGATTATAGGGGGTGAGGGGCGCGCCGAGGCGGATGCGCTCCGGCAGGTCGGGATTGGAGATGAAGAGGCGGCCGAAAGCGATGGCGTCGGCGGTGCCGGCCGCGACCATGGCCTGCGCCCCCTCCGGCTTGAAATTGCCTGCGGCGATCAGCACGCGCGGCCAGACGGACCGGAACAGCTCGGCGGCGGAAGGCACGTCCTTGTGGTCCACCTCGGCTTGGCCGGCGCCGCTGGCGCGCGGCTCGATGAGGTGGAGATAGGCGAGCCCGACCTTGGCCAGTTCGCCGATCAGATGGGTATAGAGCGGCATGGGCTCGGGTTCGCCGCTGTCATTGGCGATCCCATACGGCGACAGGCGGATGCCGGTACGCTCGGCGCCCACGGCGTCGGCCACAGCGCGCGCGACCTCCACCACCAGGCGCGCCCGGTTCTCGATGGAGCCGCCATAGGCATCGGTGCGGTGATTGGAGCGCGCATGGAGAAACTGCTCCAGCAGATAACCGTTCGCGCCGTGGATCTCGACCCCGTCGAACCCGGCTTCGATGGCATTGCGCGCGGCCTGGGCGTAGCTCTCAAGAAGCGCCGGGATTTCATCGGCCTCGAGCGCGCGCGGGGTTTCGAATGGCACACGCTCGAACGTGGATGTGAAGGCGTTTCCGGCGGCAGCGATGGCCGAAGGCGCCACCGGGAGAGCCCCGCCCGGGAGATGAGAGGAATGGGAGATGCGGCCCACATGCCACAATTGCAGGAACATCAGCCCGCCCTTGGCATGGACCGCATCGGTGACGCGCTTCCAGCCGGCGATCTGCTCGGGGGAATAGATTCCCGGCGTGCCGGGCATGCCCTGGCCCATGGGGGAGATCTGCGATCCCTCGCCGATGATGAGACCACCCTTCGTCGCGCGCTGGGCGTAATATTCGACATTCAGAGCGCGCGGCACGCCGCCCGGGCCGGCGCGCATGCGCGTGAGCGGCGGCATCACCACGCGGTGCGCGAGCTGATACGGGCCGAGGGCGAGAGGTGTGAACAACGTGGTGGCCATGGGAAATCCTCGATCAGGCTGCGCCGTGCGCGGCGGACACGCCGGCGATCCGAGTGGAAGGAGCTGAGGAATACGCGCTTATGGGGGCTTGCATGGCGGGCTTAGCTTCGGATTGCGGTATAGCCGCCGTCCACCAGCAGCGTGTGACCCGTGACCATGCGCGCTGCCCCACTTGCGAGATAGACCACGGCGGAGGCGATCTCATCGGGCTCCGCCGGGCGGCCCAACGGAACGCGGGCCACCATGGCCCGGAAATCGGCATTCTCCATGGCTTTTTCAAGCATATCGGAGCGAGAGAAGGTCGGCGAAACACCATTGACGGTGATCCCGTGGGGCGCCCATTCGCCCGCCAGCGTGGCCGTCAGCTGATTCAGCGCCCCCTTGGTGCCGGCATAGACGGCGCGCAGCGGCGCGCCGACATGGCCCGTCTGCGAACTGATATTGATGACCGCCCCCTTGATGCCGCGCACGATCATGCTGCGGGCCACCGCTGTCGCGGTGAAGAAGGCTCCCTTGAAATTAAGGTCGCTGATGCGATCGAATTCCTCAGGCGTGAATTCGATCGCCGGCTTCACGATGGTAATGCCGGCATTGTTCACCAGCACGTCGATGCGGCCCATGACAGCCAGCGCCTCGGTGACGAACGCATCAATGCCTGCGGGGCCGGTGACGTCCAGCTCGCCGGCCCAGGCGGTGCGGCCAAGCGCCCGGCATTCGTCGGCTACCGCTTCCGTCGGCCCGAGGCCTCGGGCGCCCAGCACGAGGTCCGCCCCGCATTCCGCGCAAGCGAGAGCGATGGCGCGCCCCAATCCCTTGCTGGCACCCGTGACCATGACGACCTTGCCGGCGAGACTGAAGCGTTCTGTTCCCGACATGCGGGCATCTCCCTTATGAACTGCGCCGCCGGCTCGAACCGGCGGCGTGGGGGCTGTCTCCAGCCGGAGGCGAGGTGTTGGACTAGATCTCGTTCGGCTGTGCCACCAGTCCAACCATGTCCGTGGACGGCGCCATGTTGCGGACTTCCCCATCGCGCAAATAGAGCTTCCGCGGCAGGCACCACATGATGAGCACGGCCGCAACGCCGCAGACGGCCGCGATCACATACAAGGCCATGGAAGCGCTGCCGGTGGCATCTTTCACCACACCGACCATGTAGGGCCCGATGATGCCGCCGATCTGGCCGACCGAATTGATCAGCGCAATGCCGGACGCGGCGGCGAGGCCCGAGAGCACACGTTGCGGCAGCAGCCAGAAGAGGCCGAACGAGCCGATGATGCCGGTGGCCGCGATGGTCAGGCCGAGCAGCAGCGCAATCAAGCTGTTACCGAACGCGGCGCAGATGATATAGCCCACCGCCCCGGCAACCGCGCACGCGCCGAGGTGCCAGCGCCGCTCGCCGGAGCGGTCGGAACTGCGGGCGATGAGCGGGATCAAGGCGAGGGCGATCAGGTAAGGCAGGCTCGTCAGAATGCCGATGATGAAGGTGTCGGTGGTGCCGGCGGTCTTCACCAATTGGGGCATCCAGAAGATGATGCCGTAAATGCCCATGGCCAAGCCGAGATAGATCAGCGAGAACACATAGGTCACGGGCTCGCGCAAGGCAGCACCGAAAGAATGGGCGTGGCCGACCTTGGGATCCTGCGCGAGGCGGGCCTTCAGCAGGGCCTTTTCCTCCGAGGTCAGCCATTTGGCGTCGTCCACCTGGTCGTCCAACACCATCAGGACCACGAAGCCGAGCACCACGGACGGAATGCCTTCCAGCAGGAACAACCATTGCCAGCCGGCGAGACCGCTGATGCCGTCCATGAACTTCATGATGGCGCCCGAGATCGGCCCGCCGATCAATCCGCAAATACCGATGGACATGAAGAACAGCGAGTTGATGCGCCCCCGCTGGGATGCGGGAAACCAATGGGTGAAGCAATATACGGCACCCGGAACGAAACCGGCCTCCAGCACGCCGAGCAGGAAGCGCAGGGCATAGAAGGCGTATTCGGAGGTCACGAACATCATCACCGCGGAGGCAATGCCCCAGCTGATCATGATCCGGGCGATCCAGCGCCGGGCGCCGACCTTAGCCAGGATCATGTTGGAAGGAATCTCGAACAGCAGATAGCCGATGAAGAAGATGCTGGCGCCGAGCCCGTAGGCGGCCTCGGAGAAGCCCAGCTCGCTCTGCATCTGCAGCTTGGCGAAGCTGACATTGACGCGATCGAGATACGCGACCACGAAGCACGCCATGAACAGGGGGATAATGCGCCACCCCGCCTTGCGGATTACGGCGTCAGTGGCCTGTGCCACCGAGGCGGCAGTTTGGCCGACGGTCGTCTTGATAATCATTCCAGTTCCCTCCCTCGACTATTGGTCTTTGACGCGCTGAGCGCGAGCCAAGATTTATTCTTATGAATCAGCTTGTTACTAACCGCAGGGCAGCGCTTTGGCGTGTGCGCCGCCGCCTGCGATGGCCGGTAAAACTGGCCTCAGAGGGATTGCGTGAGCATCCGCGCGTAATCATCCGGCGAGGCCTCGCGCGGATTGGTCTTGTGGCAATGGTCGGCCACCGCGCCCTTGATGATGCCCGCGAAAAGATCCTCGCCGACGCCCACCGCCCCCAGGCTGGCGGGCAGGCCAAGATGCTCGGTCGCCGCGCGGATTGTCGGGCCGACTTCATCGGCTTCGCCGACGCCCATCACCTGTGCCAGCCGCTCCAGTTTCTGCTCATGACGGGCAGAATCGCTGTCCTTGTTGAATTCGATCACTGCCGGCAGGAGAATGGCGTTTAAGGTACCATGGTGGAGTCGGGGGTTGATGCCGCCGAGCGAATGGCTGAGGCTATGGACGCAGCCAAGCCCTTTCTGGAACGCCATGGCGCCCTGCATGGAGGCACTCATCATGTTCAGCCGCGCCTCGCGGTCGGAGGGGTCATGAGTGGCGCGCCCGATATGGGTCCAAGCCCTGCGCAGCCCTTCGAGCGCGATGCCGTCGGCGGGCGGGTTGAAGGCGGCCGAAAGGTAGGTCTCGATGCAATGGGACAGGGCATCCATGCCGGTGGCCGCGGTCAGGAGCGGCGGCAGGCTCATGGTCAGCTCCGGATCGCAGATCGCGACCTTAGGAATGAGGTAAGGCGAGAGCACGCCGACCTTGCGCCCGTCGTCCAGGATCAGGATCGCGCCACGGCCCACTTCGCTGCCGGTGCCGGCGGTGGTGGGGATCGCGATGACAGGCGCGGTCGCCGCCGTGATGCGCTCCACGCCGCCCTCGATGACGGCGAAGCTTTTCAAAGGCCCATCGTGGGCCGCGCAGACTGCCACACCCTTGGCGAGGTCGATGGAGGAACCGCCGCCAACCGCGATGATGCCGTCGCACTCTCCCTCGCGATAGGCGGCGAGGGCGGCGCGGACAGCCGCTTCGTTGGGGTTCGGCGGCGTCGCATCGAAGATCGTGGCGACGGTCTTTGGAGAAAGCTGTTCCAGGATCGTGTCGAGAATGCCAGCCTTGCGCACGCCCGCGTCAGTGACGATCAAGGGGCGGCGGATCGGGATCAGGTCGCACTCATCCTGCAACAGCGACACCGAGCCGAAGCCGAACTGGATGCGCGTGAGGTAGTTGATCAGAGCCATCTCAAGTATTTCCCCACAAAATCGCCCGTTTTCCGCGCGACTCGGTCCTTTTTATATTGCACTGCAGCGTGAGCGGCTCAGGTTTACGAAGCCGCGCCACTGCAAAGGGATATGTGAGGGCGTTTTCATTGAAAACTGAGAAGAGTTGATACAGCTATATCCAGGAGTAATACAAAGACATGCTGCCTTCCCTCGGTTCCATGATCTCGCGGCTCCATTTGCGGCATCTGCGGCTGCTGATCGCGCTGGACGATCTCGGCTCGCTGCTGAAGGCGGCAGAACAGGTCGGACTGAGCCAGCCCGGCGCCAGCAAGGCGCTGCAGGAGATTGAGGAAACCCTCGGCGCAACCTTGTTCACGCGCACCAATCGCGGGCTCGTGGCGAATGATGCCGGCCTGTGCGTCATTCGCTATGCCCGGCTGATCCACACCAATCTCGGCCAGATGCGGGAGGAGATGGAGGGCCTGCTCCAGGGCCATGGCGGCAAGCTGGCGCTCGGCGTCATCATGGGCGCCGTGCCGCTGCTGACCGAAATGATGCTGCGCCTCATCAGGGCGCATCCGGCCATCTCAATCGAGCTGGTGGAGGACACGAGCGCCGAGCTTCTGCGCCTTCTGGACCAGGGACGGCTCGACATCGCCATCTGCCGCACCACCATCAGCGAGCGTCCAGACCTCTACAACAGCGTGATCGTGCGAGAGGAAACACTCGCCGTGGTGGCAAACACCCATCACCCAGCGGCAACCCGCAAGCGCATCGAGCTTGCGGATCTCGCAGACGCGCGCTGGGTGGTTTATTCCGCCAACATGCCCATGCGGGTGTTGCTGGAGCGCGAATTCCAGCAGGCCGGCCTGAGGTTCCCGCTCTATCTCGTGGAGACCACCTCGGCGTTTGCGACCCTGTCGCTGCTCCAGCGAGAGCCCTCGTTCGTGGCGCTGCTCTCGAGCGAGGTGGCGCAATTCTGCACCAGCTTCGGCATGACCTCAATCTTGCCCTTGCAATTGCGTTCGCGCAGCGAGCCGTACGAACTCGTCACCCGTCGCGGCGCGCCGCTCTCGCCGGTGGCGCGCTATTTTATGGAGGGGTTCAATCTGCGCTGAGCAGCTGGCCTTTCGAGCGCGGCGCGCCTCAGGCCCATTCGCCCTTGCGGAACACCGGCACGCGGGCACCGTCCGCCGTGAGGCCGTCGATGTCGATCCGGTCCGAGCCGATCATCCAGTCGATATGGATCAGGCTCTTGTTGCCGCCCTGTTCCGCGATCTGCTCGGACGAGAGATTCGCGCCGTCGAGGAAGCACTTGGAATAGCACTGGCCAAGCGCGATATGGCAGGCGGCGTTCTCGTCGAACAGCGTGTTGAAGAACAGCAGGCCGCTCTTCGAGATCGGCGAGGAATGCGTGACGAGCGCGACTTCGCCCAGCCGGCGCGCGCCCTCGTCCGTATCCAGCACCTTGTTCAGCACTTCTTCGCCGCGCGCCGCCTTGGCCTCGACGATGCGCCCTGCCTCGAACCGCACCTGGATCTCATCGATCAGCGTGCCCTGGTAGGACAGCGGCTTCGTGGAGGAGACGTGCCCCTCCACGCGCCGGGCATGGGGGGTGGTGAACACCTCCTCGGTGGGAATGTTGGCGTTGCAAGTCACGCCGTTTTTCGCCGTGGAGGCGCCGCCCTGCCACTCGTGCCCGTCCGCCAGGCCGATGGTGAGATCGGTCCCCGGCCCGGAATAATGCAGGGCCGCGAAGCGATGGCCGTTCAGCCATTCGGTGCGGGTGCGCAGGGCGGCATTGTGCGCGGACCAGGCGGCCACCGGATCGTCGCCATCCACGCGCGACGCGGCAAAGATCGCTTGCGCCAGCTTCGAGACCGCGACATCCGCCGCATCGTCCGGAAACACCAGCTTGGCCCAGGAGGGGGTGGGATAAGCGATGATGTTCCAATTAATGTCGAAGCCGGCGATCTTCTCCAGCGCCGGCTGATAGGCGAGCGAATTCGCCTTGTTGGCGCGCGCCACCTTGGCGGGGTCCTGACCCGACAGCAGCATCGGATTGTCGCCGACGATGGCGAGGCGCGCGGTATTGGCGCCAAACGCCTTCGCGATCCCGTCATACAGCCAGCCGGGCGCCCGGTCGAAGCTCGCGTCGGCGCCGAAACGATAGCGCGCGAGCGTCATCTCCTCGTCCGAAAACATGGGGGTCACAAGCCCGGCGCCGGCCTTGTAGGCGTGCTCGGCGATCCGCCGCACCAGCGGTAATGCGGCGATCGGGGCGGTGAGGAACAGGTCCTGCCCGGGCTGAAGGTCGAGACCCACCTTGACCGCCACCTCTGCGAGCCGGTCGAGTTTCGCAGGATCGATCAGTGCCGGAAGGTCGCTCTGGTGCGTGGTCATGGTCCAATTGTCCGAATGGTGAGTTTCGATTGAGGTCCGCTCTGGCGGCGGTGGTTCAGCCGGGGCAAGAGGCGCCCTTAGTCCAAGCATGCCCGGCTGCAGCCCGCGGGTCGAGGCTTTCAATCCTCATTCCGCCGCTGCCCGCGCCGCGGGGGAAAGATCATGAATGCGCACGGTCGGGCATACCATCCGGGCCAGATCGCATAAATGCCGATGATGGGTCAGATAGATTACCTGCCCCACCTCGGCCATCTCGGCGAACAGGCGGAAGGCCTCTTCCGCGCGAAAGTCGTCGAAGGTCTCCATGATGTCGTCGGCGATGAACGGCACCGGACTGCGGGCGCGCGCGAATTCATGGTAACCGGCGACACGCAGGGCCAGGTAGAGCTGGAAGCGCGTGCCTTTTGAGAGCGTGTCGGCCGCCTTCGAGCCGCCGCCTGCCGCTTGTGCGATGAGGGTCTCGCCCTCCTTCGCCGGCTGGGCCGCGAGCCCGGCGTAGGCGCCGCGACTGATAGTGCGGAACGCCTCGGAGGCGCGCATCATCATCGAGCTGCGGTGGCGCTCACGATAGACCCGCAGCGCCTGCTCCGTGGCGGTCGTGCCGGCACGCAAATGCAGATAGCGCATCGCCCCGTCTTCGATCTCCAGCAGGATCGTGCGCCGCCGTTCCTCGATCGCGGCCACCGCGGAATCGCCGCCGATCGCCTCGACCTGATCGACCGCGGCGCTGCGGACGGCGAAAAGCTCGTGGCACCGTTTGTCGTGATCATCGAAGCGAGCCTTCAATTCCAGCAGCTCCGCGTCGAGGGCGGGCCGGTCGGCGGCGTCCAGAAGCTGCTCCGCCTGTTCCAGGTCGTCGAGGCGGAGGGTATCGCGCACGTCGCGCGCGGCCTCCTGCGCCTGCTGGCGCAGCTCGGCCCGCCGCGCAATGTCGGACAGCTTGGCGGCCACCTCCGTGAGCGAGGCGACTGCGAAGAAGCTGGTCATCTGCGCCTTGCGCCGCGCATGCAGGGTCTCGGCCTCCGCAAGAGTGCGCTTCCGCTCCCGGGCTTCGTCGAGCTGCACGAGCACTTTCGTGCGGCGTGCCTGTTCGGCGGCCGCATCCTGCGCTTTTTCGGCGATCCGCTGGGCGAGGTCGAGGACCGGCGTTGTTCCGGCCTCAAGCCCAAGGGCTTCGGCAAGAGCAAGCACCTCCGTGCGAAACAGCGCCTGGTCCTTCTCCATCTTTGAGATGCGATCGCGGAAGCCGGCCTGCTTCTCGAGCGCCGGCGCCAGCTCCGCCACGGCGATGAGAATTTCACGCACAGCCCCGAGCGTAGGCATGTCCCCGCGTTCGCCCAGCCAGCAGGTGCGGCAAGCGGCTTCCCAGTCGGCGGTCCAGGCCTGATCCGCGTCCTCCGCCTGCGCAACGGCGCTCGCGCGCCGCGCCATGTCGCGCCGCCGTTCCTCGACGGTTTCTTGCAGCGTCCTGAGCCCGGCGGCGCGGTCCACCTCTTCGTCGGCCAGCGCGAGCAAGACGTCCAATGCGGCATCGGCTGGAGGGATCAGGCCCGCAGCGGTGAGCCCAGCCAGAACCTGGCGTGCCGTATCCACGACGGCGACGCGCACCTCATCGAGCTCCTGAGTCGCCTCACGCAGATCGACATAAGCCTCCAGCGCCTTCTCGCGGTGCGCCATCCATTGTTCGAGGTCCGGCAGGGCCATGGTTTCGGCAAGCGAAGGCGCCATAGCGCGAACCGCATCCGAAACCGCGCGCTCCTGCGCCTGAGCTGTTGCCGCTGCCGCATCCCTGAGCTCGACCGCGCGCTTCAGCTCGGCCTCGGTCACCGCCAGCGCCTGCCGGCTCTGATGCAGCTTTGCCAGATCGGCCATATGGGCGAGCCGGCCAGCGGCGATGATATCCTCGCGCCGAAGCACGGCCTCGAAGGCATCCGCCGAGGCCGGCGCGAGGTCGCGGCGGTGCGTGGCCCAGGCCTGCTCGCGTGCACTGCGCGTCGCGGCCGCCTCCTGGTCCGTGACCACCCCGGTCATCCCGGCGATGGCGGCGCACTCGGCTTCAAGCCGCAGTGTGTCTCCCGTCAGCCGCTCAATGTCGCCAAGGTGGCGCGCCAGGGCGCGTGCGTTTTCGCTCCGCGCCGCTTTCCACCCCTGGATTGCCTCGAAGGATGGGCAGGGCATGGCTATGAGGCCCGCCGGATCGCCGCGCCACGGCTCCAAAGCCCGCACCCGGTCGCCAAGCGCCGCCTTCGCCGCCTCGCAGGCGCGTTCCGCCGGTCGCAGACGCGCACGGGGATCGCTCGCGCGCACGGCGGCGAGGATGGCCGCCAAGCCTCGCATCGCCCGCTCCCACCCCGCCGAGGCGTCCGCAATCGTGGCGGAGCCTTGATCGGTCCTGGCAGCCTGGAATTTCGCCTCCGCTTCCGTCAGATGGCGATGCGCCTCAGCCAGCTCTGCGGCGGCCCCGCGTGTCGCGGCCTCGATGCCCGAGCGCGCTTCGATCAGGTCCCGCAAGCGGCCGACGGTGGCGGCTTTCAGGATCAGGCGATGCGGCTCCGCTTCGCCCTCCTGATCCATCCGTGCGAGGAGAAAAGCGATCGCCTGTTCCACCTCCCGCATCTGCAGGCGCCGTTCGGGGATGTCCTTCTCCGCCGTCACATAGCGCGCGCGGAGATCCGCGAGCTGCGCCACCCGGTGGGACAGGCCCAGCGCGACGGCATCCACGACGATCCGGTCCGCCTCGGTCGCTAGCCGCTCGACCTCGGCGGCGGCATTTTGAATCTGAACCGAAAGTTCGATCTCCTCGCGGTGCAGCTCCGGCAGCTCATCGCTCCAGCCAGGCGGCGCATCGGGCAGAGCGGCCAGCGGCGCGAGGCGCGCGCGAAATTCGCGCAATGCGAAAAGCCGCGGCAATGCCGCGAGCTGGCGCTGGATCTCCTCCATCCGCCCGTGCACCTGGGTGCGTTGGAGGATCGCGGCCTCATATTGCGCGGCTGCGCGATCGCGAACCTCCGTGAGCCGTGCATGATCCGAGGCCAATGTATCGACGCGTTCGCGTTCACCTTTCAGCTCTGCAAGGCGCGCCTTCAGATCCGCCAGCGTGCCGCTGCGTGCACGATATTTAAAGAAGCGATCCGCCTCGCCCTTCAGCTCAAGCAGCTTGCGGCTGAGATCGGCGAGGCCCGCGCTGGCCGAAAACAGAAGTTCGCCCAGATCGCCCTTGCTGGCGAGAATGCTTTCGCCGCCCTTTTCCAACGTCTCGTCATCAAGGGAGAACATCGTGCGATAGGCCTCGCGGTCGATGCCTCCCAGTTCGCCGCGAATGGCGCTCTCAGCCACCGGTCGGCCGTCGGCGTCCAGCAGGCTGTTCTGCGGCCGCTTGATGCGCGCGAACATGCGCGCGCCGCCTTCGATCTCCAGCAGTCCGCCGATCCGCATCGTCGAATAGGGGTGCAGGAAGTCGAACGGGCTCTGGGCGCCGATGCCGAACAGCAGATCGAGGAACGCCGCCAGCGTTGTGGATTTACCAGCCTCGTTGGGGCCATAGATGATGTGCAGGTCCGCCTGCCCCTCACGCCGTTCGCCGAAATCGATGCTGCGGTCGGTGAACGTGCCATAGCGCGTCAGGTCGAGGCGTTGGAGGCGCACGGCTAGGCCTCCCCGCCCGCCGCATGGAGCCGCGCGATCACGTCCTCGGCCCCTTCGCGTGCAAGCTGGGCGAGGACAGCCTTGAACGCCCCCTCATCCGAACCGAGCGCATCGCGGCATTCGGGGGGAAGCTGGACCCGCAATTCTTCCACGATCGCGATCAGGTCCGCCTGAAACGAATCCGAGCGGATGATTTCTCCCTGGATCAGCTGATGCAGTTCGTGCAGCGGGTCCGCCGTGGACGCCGCTGACACGGGCGCCGGCGCGGCGCCCACGTCCAGCTTCTCGATCCAACAAGTGCCGATCAGCGAGGCGCGAGCGTCCGCCTCGGTTTTCAGCAGGTCCAGATCGCGCCGCATGCGCCACGCCAAAGGGGTTCGCCCGTTTATCTCGACGCGAGCGACGAGGTGCTCCGCGCCGACGCGCGAACGCTCCTGCTCCAACGCCTGCCCCACGGCCGCAACCAGATCGCGCCAATCCTCGATCCCCGTTGCGTCCACCGGCACACGCGCGAACTGCGCGATGCTGGTGGCGCGATCCTCGATGTGGATCGAGCGATCGTCGGCGATGGTCACCAGCGTGACCGATTTTGGCCCTGCCTCATTGATGTCGCGCCCCTGCGGCATGCCGGGCATGACGATGGAGCACGCGCCCTCCACCACGGAGCGCTTATGCACATGGCCAAGGGCCCAATAGCGAAATCCCGTCGCGTGCAGGTCCGCGAGGCTACAGGGCGCATAAGGATCATGACCCGGCGCGCCCGCAAGGCTCGTGTGCATAACCCCGATATTGACCGCGCCCTCCACCGGAGGCTTGTACTTGGCGAGGAGGCTTTCGGGAGCGTGCGGCTGGGCGAAGCTCAAGCCATGGATCACCACCGGGAAGTCGCCGGGCGCACGTCCCACCGGCACGGCTTCCGCGCGGCTGGAGAAGATCTTGACCTTATCCGGAAACGTCAGCTCCTTCGTAATCTTGGACAGCGCGTCGTGATTTCCGCGAACGATGAAGACCCCGATGCCAGCCGCAGCGAGGCGCTGCATCTGCTCGCCGAGGAACCGGGCGGTCTTCATGGAGGTCTGGTCGCCATCATAGAGATCGCCGGCGAGCACCAGCGCGTCCACCTGCTCCTCGAGGCATAGATCGATGATGCGAACGAAGGCGCGCCGCGTCGCGGTGCCGATCAGCGCGGCGAGATCGGGATTGCGCAAGGCAAGCGAACGCAACGGAGAATCGAGGTGAATGTCTGCGGCATGGATGAAACGGAACGGCAACGCACTTCTTCCCGCAGGAATGCCCCACCCGCAAAGTCGATACGGCGCCGGAGTCTCCAGCGGGTGGCGCGCAATCACAAGCTTTAAATCTGCGCGGGTGGCGCTGTCCTCAAGAGATTTCGACCTCCAGCGCGCCATCTCGGGCGCGAAGACCACCCTCCATTCGCGCCGGCGGGGTGGCCAGCCGGACGGCGATGAGTGCCGAGAGTGCGCCGCCGTCTTGATACGTCTCAAGAACTTATCTGGGCCTTACTGTTACGGTATTTTTTAGTCGATCGGCCGAGCCGGGCGGGCAACGAAAGCCTGCAATGCCGTTTTCTGCCCCTCCGGCAGCTCCGCGAGCGGCGGCTCGGCGGATGAACCGGCTGCGTAGCCGCTCCACTGGCCATTGAAGCTTGCACCTGCCGGGCCGGACGACCAAAGGAGGAGAATCCCATGAAAGCGCTTGTCTACCGCGGGCCTGGACAGAAGGCTTTGGAAGAACGCGCAAAACCGCAGATCCAGGCGCCGGGCGACGCGATCGTGAAGATGGTGAAGACGACCATTTGCGGCACTGACCTGCATATTCTCAAAGGCGATGTCGCAACTTGTGCTCCGGGCCGCATCCTCGGGCACGAAGGCGTCGGCATCATCGAGGCCGTCGGTCCTGGCGTCACGTCATTTCATGCCGGCGACCATGTGCTGATCTCGTGCATTTCCTCCTGCGGAAAGTGCGATTATTGCCGGCGCGGCATGTATTCGCACTGCACCACCGGTGGCTGGATTCTCGGCAATGAAATCGACGGCACGCAGGCGGAATATGTGCGTACGCCTCACGCCGATACCAGCCTCTATCCCATCCCCGTCGGCGCCGATGAAGAAGCTTTGGTGATGCTGAGCGACATCCTGCCCACGGGGTTCGAATGCGGCGTCCTCAACGGCAAGGTCGCACCGGGTTCTACTGTCGCCATCGTCGGCGCCGGACCGATTGGTCTGGCCGCACTGCTCACCGCCCAGTTCTATGCGCCGGCGCAAATCATCATGATCGATCTGGATGACAACCGGCTCGCCCAGGCCCGGCAATTCGGCGCCACACACACCATCAACCCCGCCGACGGAACGGCGGTGGAGGCGGTCAAGGCCCTGACCGAAGGGCGCGGCGTGGATGCGGCGATCGAAGCCGTCGGTATTCCCGCGACGTTCGTCCTATGCGAACAGCTGGTCGCGCCCGGAGGCATCATCGCCAATGTCGGCGTTCACGGCCAGAAGGTTGATCTCCACCTCGAGACCCTGTGGTCGCAGAATATCACGATTACCACCCGGCTGGTGGATACGGTCTCGACTCCCATGCTGTTGAAGACGGTCCAGTCGGGGAAGATCGATCCGACGCGCCTCATCACGCACCGGTTCAAGCTCGATCAAATCCTCGAAGCGT
Organism: Roseixanthobacter pseudopolyaromaticivorans; assembly: GCF_043195145.2. NCBI lineage: Bacteria > Pseudomonadati > Pseudomonadota > Alphaproteobacteria > Hyphomicrobiales > Xanthobacteraceae > Roseixanthobacter > Roseixanthobacter pseudopolyaromaticivorans. The sequence goes on along the minus strand of NZ_CM195539.1, from coordinate 5,046,030 downwards.
ATGAGACCTTCGCAAATGCTGCCGATACGAAGGCCCTGAAGGTCATCATTTCGGCATAGCGTCTGGCCGGGGTGGCGCGACGAGGAGGCGAAGCCCATCCCGTCTCCGGCAAGCCGGCATCGCGGGACGCCCAAAGGCTCACGATGCCTGCTCGGTAGGGCGCCGCCTGTCGCGCCAGATCATGTTTAGAAGAATGGTGCGGGCGGTCGGAATCGAACCGACACTCCTCTCGGAACCGGATTTTGAGAGATCGGATATCGCCTATCCTTTGTATATCCGGCGGTATCCGATTTTACGATAACCGATTGAAGCCTATGGCTTTTTTCTCTTGTCTACGCATCCATACCTAACCGGATATTCGCTACGGTTGGTTTTCCAGGTGCACCTATTCTGCACCTGAAATCCGACCTCAAAGGAGGTTAGGAATGCCCAAAATCAAACTCACCAAGACCGCTGTCGACGCCGCAACCCCGCAGGAGCGCGATTACGAACTCAGGGATACGACGATACCCGGCTTTCTCGTCAAGGTCACCCCAACCGGCCGCAAGATTTTCATGGTGGCCTACGTCGCCCACAATGGACAGCGGCGAAAGCCCGCGATCGGCCGCTACGGCGAGATCACTGTCGAGCAGGCGCGCAACATTGCTCAGGACTGGCTCGCGGAGGTGCGCCGTGGCGTCGACCCGAGCGCTGAGCGCGCGGCGGCCCGTCAGGCGCTGACGGTGAAGGAGCTGTTCGACCGCTTCATCACCGACTATTCCGAAAGCCGCAACAAACCCACAACGGTCGAGTCCAACCGGGGTTACGGCAAGCGCTACATCGTCCCGATCCTTGGCAATCTCAAGGTGCCAGATGTCACACGCGCTGACATCGCGCATCTCATGAAGAAGATGGCCAAGAGCCCCACCAACGCCAATCGAGTCCTGGCGGCCGTCCGGAAGATGTTCAACATGGCCGAGGTCTGGGGGCTGCGCCCAGACGGCTCTAACCCCTGCCGGCATATTCCCAAATACCCGGAACGCGGCAAGACCCGCCTTATCACCGACACGGAGCTTCGCAAGCTTTTCGAGTATCTCGACCGCGCCGAGGCCGAGGGATTGGAGCATCCCTTCATCCTCTTGGCCATCCGACTTCAGTTCGAATTCGCCGCGCGCATGTCGGAAATCCTTCAGCTTGAATGGGCGTGGATTGATTTCGACAACCGCCGCGTAGTCTGGCCCGACAGCAAGACGGGCGGAATGTCGAAGCCGATGAGCGCAGAGGCGCACCGGCTCTTCGAGACCGCGCCCAGGCTTGAAGAGTCGCCCTTCGTGTGCCCATCCGTCTTCGACCCGAACCTGCCGATGTCAAAGCACACCTACTATCAGGGCTGGCGGCGTATCCTTCAGCGCGCAGGGCTCCCGCACATTGGGACGCACGGCATTCGTCATCGCTCCGCTACCGATATCGCCAATTCGGGCATTCCAGTGAAAGTCGGGATGGCGCTCACCGCGCATAAGACTGTCACCATGTTCATGAAGTACGTCCACACCGAGGATGACCCGGTAAGAGCGGCGGCCGAGGCGGTCACGCAGCGCCGCATATCCCTCATCGGCGGAGTTCAGCCTTCCGCGCCCCCGATGGCGGCGGCCCCGGAACCCCCGTGTGTCGCGCCGGCTGTCGAAGCGGCCCAGCTCGCGCTCGGCCCCGACGGAAAGCCACTCGGTTTTGAAGACGGCGCCTACACGTCGCGCACGCGTCTCGGCAACTACCGACCCTACCGTCACCGGAGCGGCGAGAACCGCTCTGTTCCGCCCGGCACGAAGCGCGCAGAGGCCACGGAGGCGAACCATGCCTGACAGAGCAAAGCCTGATCGCCGTTGGCCGACGCCGGACATCCTCAAGCGCGCGAAATTTGTCGACGACGCAGGACCGATCCGCTTTGTCGACACCGAAGCGGCCGCGCGTTACCTGGCCCTCGAAGCGCATACGCTGGAGTGCTATCGCTCCCTGGGCGGGGGGCCGGCCTACCACAAGTTCGGCAAATGGGTCCGCTATGCGGTCGACGACCTCGACGCGTGGGCGGAGAGCTGCCGTCGTTCAACGACGGCTTCGCCAGCGGCGCCTCGTATCCTTTCCATTGACCGGATATAGGTTCTAACCTATATGAGTTGGGAGGTCCAATTCCACCCTGCCTTCGAGGCCGAGGTTCTGACTCTTGAGCGTGACGTCCGCGTCGCTTTGATCGCTGCCGCCAGGCTGTTGGCCGACTACGGTCCGCAGCTTGGCCGGCCTCATGTCGATACGCTCAAGGGATCTAGGCACGCCAATATGAAGGAGTTGCGGTTCGAGGGCGGCGACGGCGAATGGCGAGCGGCCTTCGCCTTCGATCCCGAGCGAAAGGCCGTCGTTCTTGTGGCGGGCGACAAATCTGGCGTCAGCCAGAAGCGCTTCTACAAGACGCTAATCGCAAAGGCGGATCTACGGTTTTCAGAGCATCTGGAAAGCCTGAAATCCGCAAAGAAGGGCAAATGAGATGGGCCGTAGCCTGACCGACATCATCGCCGCGCTTCCGCCCGAAGAGCAGGCAGCCATTGACGCCCGGTATCAGGACTTGAAGCAGGAGGTGGAAGGCCTGCGCGAGCTGCGGCAGATCGCCGGCAAGGCTCAGGCGGAGATCGCCTCCGCCCTCAACATCAAGCAACCCTCGGTTTCTCAGATCGAGCGGCAAACCGATATGTATCTCTCCACGCTTCGCAGCTATGTCGAGGCCGTGGGGGGAGAACTCGAACTGACGGTCAAGCTGCCGAAACGGCCTGCATTGCGGATTCACCAGCTCGGCGACGTCGGTGCTCCTACGCAGGCGGCGGCCCGCAGCCCTCGCACGCGCGCGCAGATCGGCGGTCGCCGTGGGCGCTAGTTATCCAACGAGAATAATACTGGCGTTTCGAAGCGGCGGCGTCTGTGCTTTCCCGAAATGCGGCAAGCATCTCACCTACGACGCCCAGGTGGGCGACGACACCTATGTCGGCGAGGCGGCGCATATCCGTGGCGAGAAGCCGGCCGCCGCCCGCTATGACGCCTCGATGACCGATGACGAGCGCGATAACGTCCGAAACCTCATCTATCTTTGCACCGATCACCACACGATCATCGACAAGGTCGAGGCCGATTGGCCGACCGCGACGCTTCTGCAACTGAAGGAAGGCCACGAAAAGCAGGTCCGCCAAGCCATGGAAGAGGCCTTCGCGGACGTCGCCTTTCCCGAATTACAGAACGCTGTGTCGTGGGTCGCCAGCCAAGCCCCCGCTGGCAATGGATCATTCGATCTCACTGCGCCCGACGAGAAGATCAAGAAGAACGCGCTGTCGAACGGATCTCGGCACATCATCGCTGCCGGTCTCACCTCGCGAGCTACGGTAGGCGACTATGTCGAGGCCGAGGCGCAGCTCGATCCAGACTTTCCCGAGCGGCTGAAAGCCGGTTTTCTTGAAGAGTATTACGCGTGCCGGAAGGAGGGCCACAAAGGCGACGAACTGTTTGAGCTGATGTGCGCGTTTGCGCAACGCGGCCTGCGTCGGCAGGCTGACAGAACTGCGGGCATCGCGGTGCTGATCTATCTTTTCGAAATCTGCGACGTGTTTGAGAAATGATTCTCCCGACGAAACATATCCCGCAGAACGAGGCGCTGATCGGTGTCGGCGCGACGCTGCTTGCGCACCTCAGCATTCCCATGACCGTTTCAGGTCTTTGGGAACGTCTGCGCACGGAGCCGAACGTCGGGACTTTCGAGCGGTTCGTGCTGGCCTCGAACCTCCTCTATCTGATTGGCGCCATCGACATCCGGGACGGCCTCATCGTCAGGACCGGCTCATGATCCGTGCTGTTCGCGCCAATCAGAAGGGCTTTCACACCGCGCTCCTGCAGCCAGGACTCAATCTCATCCTCGCCGACCGATCTTCTTCGGCCGGTGACAGGGACACGACGAACGCTCTGGGCAAATCGACCCTCATCGAGATCATCGATTTCTGCCTCGCCAGCAACTCCTCACCCGGAAAAGGCCTGCGCGTGGAGGCTTTGCATGGTTGGGCTTTCACGCTGGAGCTTTCCCTATCCGGCCGCGACATCGCGGTGACGCGAGCAACCGACACCCCGGGCTTCTTCGCCATTGAGGGCGTCACAGATGATTGGCCTGTCCGTCCGACGCCGAACAAAGAAGGCGTCCCCGGCCTCGACGCGAAGAAATGGCGGGCCGTCCTCGCCTGGGCGCTGTTCGGCATAACCGAGTTGTCTGCCGAGTCCGGCTACAAGCCTTCGGCGCGGTCACTGCTGTCCTATTTCGTGCGCAACCAGACCGCCGCTTACAACACTCCGTTCAAGTATTTCGATAATCAGAAGACCTGGGACATCCAAGTCCACAACGCCTTCCTTCTCGGATTGAACTGGGAGAAGGCTGCGACCTGGCAGCAGCTCAAGGACCAAAAGAACGCACTCGATGCGCTCAAGCAGGCGATCAAGACCGGAGCCGTGGACGGCGAACTGGCGTCCCTCGGTGAACTTGAAGCCGAACGCCTGCGTCTGACGACACAGCTCGACCGTGAGCGCGAGGCCCTGTCGAATTTCCGCGTGCTTCCACAGTATCGGGAGATCGAGGCCCAAGCGAATCTCCTGACTGGTGAAATCCATGGCTTGGTCAACGCCAACATCGTCGATAAGCGTCGCCTCGAGCGCTACCGCGACTCGCTGGTCAGCGAAGACGCTCCAACCGAAGACCGGCTGGAAGCTCTCTACGGCGAGGCGGGCATCGTCCTGCCCGGCGCCGTTAAGAAGACGTTGGACGATGCGCGGGCATTCAACGCGCAAATCATCGCCAACCGTCGCGAGTTTATCGCAGGCGAGATTGCCGCGCTGGAAGCTGCCGTCATTGAGCGTGACGCAGCAATCGCGACCCTGACGGATCGCCGTGCCGGCTACCTTAGCGCGCTTGCCGGACAGGGCGCGCTGGAAGAACTGACGCAGTTGCAGGAGCTGCATGCCGCGACGCGGCTCAAGGTCGATGAACTGACCAACAGGATCACCCAGCTTCGCCAGATGACCACAAAGGCGGACACGATCAAGGTCGAGACCGTCGAGCTGAAACGCGCGACCACACTCGACTATGAAGAGCGGCGCGCGCTCTGGTCACAAGCGCTCAGCCTCTTCTCGGAGTTTTCCGAAAGCCTGTATAAGTCGCCCGGCCGCTTGGTCATCGACATCGATGACACCGGATACAAATTCGACGTCGAGATTGCCGGTAGCCCGAGCGAAGGCATCAGCAAGATGAAGATCTTCTGCTATGATCTCATGCTGATCTCGTTCGCGCGCCAGCGCGGTCTCGGGATCGACTTCCTGATCCATGACAGCACAATCTTCGACGGCGTCGATCCTCGTCAGCGCGCCCATGCGCTCGAACTCGCGGCAGCGATGGCCGAGAAATACGACTTTCAATATATCTGTACCCTCAACACCGACATGGTTCCGGTCAGCGACTTTTCGCAGGGCTTCGACTTTGAGGCGCTTATCCGTCTGCGTCTAACGGATACCGATCCGAGCGGTAGTCTGCTCGGGTTCCGGTTCTGACGGGGGTCGACTCCGCTCCTCATATTGGGAGCGGTTCGTTACAGAGGCGGCCGCCATCCGCAAACCGGCATTGATGCTTGGTGCCTGCTGCTGACGGCAGCTTCCAACCTGGCCGGAGCGACCGATAAGGGGGCGACGATTGTCGCGACAATTCTCATTGCCGTTAACGCGGATTTGCGCTTCTACGCGTTTGAGGTTTTGCGGGGGAAAGCCTTCCCCCTTGTCGGCACTTTGTTGCCGACACACCCCCTTCTGCGGGGAGACCTCGCAACGCCCCCATTAGAGTGAGAGTGCGGACGGGTTTGCCGTGACGGGTTCAGGGCTGGGAGAGAGGCTCCCGGCGCCCGTCGCGGAGAACCGCGATGTCCAGACATGACCGCACCCCACGCGCCGGCTCGGACCGGGCGAACCTCTATGACGAGATCACCGGCAAGATCATCGCCGAACTTGAGGCCGGCCGCTTCCCCTGGGTCCAGCCTTGGGGCAAGTCCACGGCCAAAGCGCCGCTCGGCCTGCCGAAGAATGCCAGCACCGGCCGCACCTATAGCGGCATCAATATCCTGATCCTCTGGGGCGCCGTCGTTCAGCACGGCTTTCCCGGTCAGGGCTGGCTCACATATCGCCAGGCGGCCGCGCTCGGCGGAAACGTTCGCAAGGGCGAGCAAGGCACCACCGTCGTCTATGCCGACCGCTTCGTGCCGGAGGACGTGAAGCGGCGGGCGCGCGAGACCGGCGAGGAGGCCCACGCCATTCCGTTCCTCAAGCGCTTCACCGTGTTCAATACGGCGCAGTGCGAGTGCTTGCCGGACGACATAGCCATTACCATGCCGCCACCGCCGCCTGGCCTAATCGAGCCGAGGGTCGAAGCGCTGATCCGGGCAACCGGTATCGACTTTCGCATCGGCGGCGACCGGGCTTTCTACGTCCCCGCCGACGACTACGTGGTCGTACCGCCGCCGCAAGCCTATTTCGAGCCGATAAACTGGCACAGGACCGCGCTGCACGAGCTCGGGCATTATGCCGTAAGCTGGATTATGCCGCATGGCCGAGTTCGGCGGCTGCTGCGTCTGCTGTCGGCCATGCGGCAGTTCGGCATAATCAGAGCGCTTTGAAGAAGGCGAGTATGGGGTGGATTCCTGCCCGTCCGGTTCTGAGCGGTGGAGTCGGAAAAGCGGCCATTCAGGTGGCCGCCCCACTTCGACCGCAACGCGCCCCAACGCCGGTCGTCCACACCGTTCGCCTTCAAACCTAATAGCAGTCAGACTTCTTCTTGACCCGGCACGTCCAGAACGCCCTTTGGCCCTCGTCGGGAATTACAGGCTGAAAACTGAATGGGCAGTATCACTCGCCGCCGCTCGCGTCACGCGAACACAAAGCTCGGCGCGTTCGTGGTTCAGACCCAAGACTTCCGCAGTTGATACGGATAAACATAGGGTTCGCCGACGATCAGCAGACGGATTGGCTCAACAGCCAACACACAGGTGAAAACTTTGGAGCTCCCCGAGACGAAGCTGCGACGGTCGATAGGGCCGTTTCAGCTCACGCTCTACGGCCTCGGTAGCATGCTCGGCTCCGGCATCTATGGCCTGATCGGACAGGCCGCCGGGCTGGCAGGCAATACAGTCTGGCTGGCCTTCCTGGTGGCCATGGTTGCGGCGTTGCTGACGGCGCTGTCCTATGCGTCGCTTGGGTCGCGCTATCCGCGAGCGGGTGGTGCCGCCTTCGTCACCGAGCGTGCCTTCGGCATGCCGCTCCTGAGCTTCGTCGTCGGCCTCTCTGTCGTCGCCTCCGGGCTGACGTCCATCGCGACCCAATCGCAGGTCTTTGCCGTCAATCTCGCCTCGGTCACCGGAATGGCGATGCTGCCGATCTGGGCGATCGCAATCGGATTCCTGCTCGTCCTGACCGGGCTGGTGCTGCGAGGCATTCGTGAGGCGATGTGGGTGAACGTCACCTGCACGCTGATCGAGGCGGCGGGGCTTCTCTTGGTGATCGCGGTCGGCATTCCTTACTGGGGCTCGGTCGATCTGCTGGAGACCCCGGGGCTGCCCGGCAACGACGTCCTGATCGTGCTGGTCTTCCAGGGCGCGGTGCTGACCTTCTTCGCCTTTATCGGGTTCGAGGACATCCTCAACGTCGCCGAGGAATGCCGCGATCCGCAGCGCACGATTCCCGTGGCGCTGGTAAGCGCGATGGTCGTGGGCGCCTCGATCTATGTGGCTGTCGCCATCTCGGCCATCTCGGTCGTGCCGTGGCAGGAACTCGCGGAAGCTCCGGGCCCTCTGACCGAAGTCATGCGCAGGGCCGCACCCGCCATCCCGGTTGCTGTGTTCGCTGGCATCACCCTTTTCGCCGTCGCGAACACGGCGCTCGTCAATTACGTCACCAGTTCGCGCATGATCTATGGCATGGCGCGGCAGGGCCTTCTTCCCGCCGCCCTGGGCAAGGTTCAGTCCCGGACACAGACACCCTATCTGGCAACGCTCGCTCTCCTTGTGCTGCTTCTCCCCCTGGCGTTCTTCGGCAGCATCGCCCAGCTCGCGTCGGCTTCGGTGCTGATGCTGCTTGTGGTGTTCGCGATCGTCAACGGCGCGCTCGTGGTCCTACAGGGCCGGGTCAGCGAGGCGAAGGGTAAGTTCGAGGTGCCGCGTTGGGTGCCTGCGCTGGGAACGATCATCTGTCTCGTCCTGATTTCGGTCAGGCTGACCAGCAGCGACTGGCAGGCGCCCGCGCTCGCCGGAACGATGCTGGTGGGCATGCTTGCACTCTATGCCGCCCAGACAGGTCTGGCGGCGCGCCGGACATGAGTGTCCATCTTCTGCGCTTCAAGCGTAGTGACTGCCGAGAGGAAACCGGACGGCTTCTCCATCCTTCAGGGCCACGATCTCTCCCTCGCCGAGCGGCTCCCAGATGTCATCGCTCAGCGGCACGCTGGCGACGAGGGTGACGAAATGATCCTGGCCCTCGATCGATATGCCGGGTGCCATGCCGTCACGGGAATCCCGCGAGCAGTATCGGCGCAGCAATACCAGTCCTGGAGGCCCGACTTTTCGGGTGCTTCCGTTCTTGCGGCGGTCGCCTTGAGTGAAAAGGGTGTCGCCGTCCGAGTAGAGAAAGTTCGCGGGACCCATCACCCTCAGTTCCGCCGCGCACGAAGCGAGCACCGCCATGCGTAACTCCAGTGAGGGAACTTCCCCAGGCACGGTCCAGACGGAACGCATTCGATCAAGCAGGCCGCAAAAGGCCAGTTCCGCATCCGTTTCTCCGACGGGGCAAAAGGACTTCGACTGGAAATCCTAGTCGGCGAGAATCCCCTGCAGCCAGCCGTTGTGCGCGAACAGGTGGTCCGAACCCGACAGCTCCCGGATGAAGGGCTGGGTAATCCGATAGGCACCGTCGCCCATCGTCGCCTTGCGGATGTGGGAAACGACGATCCGACTGCTCAGATCGTGATCCGCGACGATCCGGACCCAGTCGCTGAGGAAGCGCCAGAACAATGCGGCAGAGGCGGCAAATTCCGCCAGGTCATCAGGGCAATCCAGGCTCCGCACTTTGTAGCTGTAGACTATGCGGCTCTCCCGATCGGTCGGCGGCTGCATCAGCTATTCGGATTTGTCTTCCAGCCCACGCCGCAAGCGCCTGATGATTGTCGAACGAGATCGTTCGTCGGCGGCGGCGTTGACCTCCTGAGTGATATCGATGAGGAGCTTGGAGAGGTCGTTGTGCCAGTCGAGTCGCGCAACTTTGTCGGGTTTAAGCCGACGAGGCTTGTTGACGTCGATCTGCTGGGCCGCCTCGGGGCCAAGCTCATAGGCATCGTCGATGAGCGGCAGGATGAGCCGGTTGTACCCCAGAGAGGATGAAAGCCGGTCGCGCAACCCATCGAGCCCGGCTTCTTCGCCGTGGGTGAGGAACATCGATCGGCGCACCGGGAAGCGCTTCTTCACCCAGGACACGAGTTCTGGCGCGTCAGCATGGCCGGAATAGAAGTCGAACTGTTCAATGCGCGCCTTGACGTCGACCTCTTCACCCTGGATGCGGACCCGCGAGGCGCCGTCGAGCAGAATGCGCCCGAGTGAGCCTTGCGCCTGAAAGCCCGCCATCATGATCGTAGCGTTGTGTCGCCAGAGGTTCGCCTTGAGATGATGGCGGATACGGCCAGCATCGCACATGCCGCTGGCAGCGATCACGATGAAGAAGCCGGAGAGCCGATTGATGGCCTTGCTTTGCTCAACGGTCTCAGTGAAGCGAATGGAGTCGGACCGCAGCGCGGCAAGCAATTCGTGTCCACCATCTATCTCGGCAGCATGACGCTCGAAGACAGCGCTGGCTCGGGTTGCCAAGGGCGAGTCGACGAAGATTGGTCCGGACGGTGTCGAGCCATCACGTGCAAGCAGGAAAAGGTCCACAAGCAGTTCCTGGGTGCGCTCCACCGCGAAGGAGGGGATGACGAGCGGACCTCTCTGCTCGGCCGCGCGCCTGACTTCCTCGCCCAACTTCGCTCGGCGGCCTTCGCGGGAAACCTCTGACCGGTCACGATCGCCATATGTGGCCTCACAGATGAGGTAGTCCACGCCGATCGGCCCATCCGGCTCGGCCTGCAGCAACTTCTGACCGGGCCCGATGTCGCCGGAGAAAAGCAACCGCAGCTGCCCTTCCTGTGTGCCGGTATCGATCTCGATCTCAACCGAGGCCGACCCGAGCAGATGTCCGGCATTCCAGTAGCGTGCGCGCATTCCGGTCGCGACAGTTGTCCATTCGCCATATTGCACCGGCCGGAATTGGCGCATGCACGCGGTAACGTCCGACATCGTATAGATCGGCGTAATCTGTGGGCGGCCCCGCTGCGCGTTGCGGCGGTTGAGGTGCTCGACTTCCATCTCCTGGATGTGCGCTGAATCCGGCAGCATGACGGAGCAAAGATCGACTGTCGGCAACGTCGCGTAGATCGGCCCCGCGAATCCGTGCTTGATCAGCTTCGGAAGGAGACCGCTGTGGTCGATGTGTGCGTGGGTGAGGAGGACGGCATCGATCGCGTCTGGTCTGAATGGAAAATCGCCGTAGTTCAGCTCCTTCTCGGATTTTGAACCCTGGAACATGCCGCAGTCGACGAGAACGCGACACTGTCCGGTTTCGATCTCGTAACACGAGCCGGTAACGCCGTGGGCGGCACCGTGAAAACGTAGAACCGGGCGCATGAACCCTTCCCAATGTCTGAAGCCGAGAGGGCCTGTCGCCATCCCTCGAAAGGCTTTCGCATGAGCCGCGTCTCGGTCAGCTCGAAGCCCACTGAACTCCATGCTAGCCTAGCACGAAAGAGTTGCCCGGCAATCACGGGCTTGGCCCAAGGGATCTGTCCGCAGTGTTGAAGCTGAAGCGCATCGGGATCGACACGCAAAACGAGAGCATCGCTTATGTCGACAGGCACTGCCAGCTGTTCAGACCCGACCAGCACCGAGCTCTGAAAAAGGTCAGCATCACCGGGGAAGGAGGACGCGAAGTTCTCGCATCGCTCGCCATTGCCGACGACGAAGGTATCGTTGCTGATGACGAACTCGGGCTCTCGGAGCAGGGTTTCTCAAGCCTCGGCCTTCCGGAAGGTTCTCCCGTCACGATCGCACCCGCAGTGCCTCCCCGCAGCCTCGAAAGCGTTCGCTCGAAGATCAGGGGCGCCACGCTTTCCTCGGACGACATCCGCAACATCGTCGTCGATATAGCCCATCACAGATACAGCGAAATGGATCTCGCAGCCTTTCTGATCGGATCGGCGAGTTTCATGACCACAGACGAGCTATTGGCACTCACAGAAGCGATGATCGCGGTCGGCAGGAAGCTGGAATGGCGTCAGCCGATGGTCGTCGACAAGCACTGCATCGGTGGGATTCCTGGCAATCGTACCTCAATGATCATCGTCCCGATCGTGTCGGCCTACGGCCTCACGATCCCCAAGACATCATCGCGGTCCATCACATCTCCGGCGGGCACAGCCGATACGATGGAGGTGCTTGCGCGCGTCAACCTGTCGGTAGATGAAATGCGCCATGTCGTGAACGAGTGTGGTGGCTGCATCGTCTGGGGTGGCAACGTGAACCTCTCGCCAGCCGATGACATCATGATCTCGGTGCAGCGCCCGCTGGGGATCGACACGCGTGAGCAGATGGTGGCTTCCATCCTGTCAAAGAAGGTGGCGGCAGGATCTACGCATCTTGTGGTGGATATTCCTGTTGGACAGTCCGCAAAGGTCCGCGGGATGGAAGATGCGGTGCGCCTGAGAAAACTGTTCGAATTTGTCGGTGACCGGCTCGGACTGCACATCGATGTCGCCGTCACTCCGGCCGCCGAACCAATCGGGCGGGGCATCGGGCCTGTGCTGGAAGCGCGTGACGTCATGGCCGTGTTGCGGTGTGAGGCGGACGCGCCTTCGGACCTTCGCGAAAAGTCCCTGCAGCTGTCCGCGCGCATCATCGAACTGGATCCGGCGTGCCGCGGCGGAACCGGTTATGCACGTGCCAGGGAATTGCTGGACTCAGGCTCCGCCTTGCGTTCGATGGAAAGAATAATGAGGTTGCAGGGCCCCCCGTCCATGACCTTCAATCTCGGCGAGCTGACCCATGAGGTGAATGCGAAAGTCAGCGGGAAGGTCCGAGACATGGATTGCTACCGATTGGCACGGATCGCCCGGTTGGCGGGCGCTCCACTCGATCGCGGCGCCGGCATCGATCTTCTTAGGAAGACAGGCGAAGTCGTAGAGGCAGGCGAAGTCGTCTATCGGATTCATGCGGCCCACGCAGGAGACCTGGCGTTGGCAACCGAAGCTGCCGAACGCAATGTCGGCTTTGCGGTGGCACCCGCCAGTTTGCCCTGATGCCCGTCTGGTCCACCGTCCACGCCTTCGGCGATCATGAAGAACCTGCGCGGCGGCTCGCGGAAGCACTCGGCTCGGATTTCAGGAGGATTGAACTGCGGCGGTTTCCGGACGGCGAAAGCCTGGTACGGATAGCGCCGGAGACGGGAGCAGCGGTCATCTATTGCAGTCTCGATCATCCGAATGATCGGCTGGTTGACCTTCTGCTCGCATCGTCCGCCTTACGGGACTCGGGCGTCCGGTCCATCGTGCTCGTAGCACCGTATCTCTGCTACATGCGCCAGGACGTGGCCTTCCAACTGGGCGAGGCAGTCAGCCAGAGGGTTGTTGCCGGACTTCTGTCAGATGCATTCGAAGGGCTGGTCACCGTCGACCCGCATCTGCATCGGACGCACGACCTGAACAGTGTCTTCAGCATACCTGTTACGCAGTTGAGCGCCGCGCTCCTTCTGGGTCGCGCGATCACCGCCAACAATGCCGGGAAGGACGCTGTCCTCGTCGGGCCTGACTGGGAATCCCGACAATGGGTCGAGACTGCCGCGAAAGCATCGGCACTTGATGTTCTCGTCGGCAGGAAGGTGCGCCGCGGCGATCGCGATGTCGCCATCGAGATTGCCGGGTTGGATCGCGTCAAGGGACGGACGGCAGTCATCGTCGATGACGTTGTATCGTCGGGGTCGACCGTCTGCGCCGCCACCCGTCATCTTCTGGATGCGGGAGCAGATCGCGTTGAACTGTTCGCAACGCACATGCTGAGCTCCGGAACAGACACTGCAGCGCTACATACTGCTGGGGTCTCCCGAATCGTCTCGACCGACAGCGTGCGCCACGCCACGAACAAGATCCACCTCGCACCCCTCCTAGCTGAGGCGCTGCGTATGGGAATCGAATGACCCATAACCCTTCGGGCTTTGCGCCATGGGCTTCGCAAGCGTCGAGCTGGAGGATGCCGCTGCTGACCCGAGTGAGACGATCTCTGGAGAGCGTGGCACGTAGATCAAGCCCAACCCGTTGCGGCCCTACCTGCAACGAAATTCGCCGCCTTGCTAAGCCTCGGACGGAACAGCGGTCAACGATGGGACCCACTCAGTTTGATACGCGCCTCAAAGCCATCGATATGGCCGGGGCGCGGTGAAGAGAGGTCGAGCCTGGTACCAATCCGCTCGGCGATTGTCGCCACTATCGATAGTCCGATCCCGCTTCCCCGGCCGATACTGCCGTTTCGCTCGAAACGCCTGGTGAGCAATTCCAGTCTTTCCGGAGATACGAGCGGCCCCCCGTTCGCGACCGAGAGTTCTCCACTCGCTGACAGCGAAACCTCGACCGCAGAATTCTTGCCGCCATGCTGAAGCGCGTTGTCGATGAGGTTGCGGCAAAGGATTCCGACCGTATCGGGGTCAATCGGCGACAGGACCGACGTGTCAGGAAGTGCCAGAACGATGCGTTCCTGCTGTCCGCTACGGTTCATGTCGTGCACGACCACGGACACCGCATCGCGCAGGTCACTGTCGGCGTCCAGCGTCAGCCGCCCACCTTCCGCCCGGGCCAGCTGCATCAGCCGTTCGGATCGCGCGGTGAGGCGCTTCAGCGCGGCCTCGATGTCGGAGGCGCGCTGCGCTGTTTGGGGTTCCGCGGTCTCCTTGCGGATGCGCTGCGCCTGGGCGATGGCTCCGGCAAGCGGGGTGCGCAGTTCGTGGGCGGTATTTGCCGCGAGGCTCCTCTCGGCGTCGAAGGCCGACCGTAGCCGTGCGAGCAAAGCATTCATGGTCTCGGCCAGTGGCGCGACTTCGCTCGGCAGGTCTTCGGCGGAGACAGCGGCGAGGTCCTTCTCGCTGCGGGTCTCCAGCTGTTCGCGAAACCTGCGCAGGGGCCGCGTGCCCTGTCGTACCGCGAGGATGATCGCGCCGAAGGCCGCTGGTATGACGAGGAGCACCGGGAGCCCCAGCACCATCTGCATCTCGCGAATGACAGAAGTTTGGTTGGACACCGGCTGCGCGACGGTGATGACGACGGTGCCCTGCAAAGCCTCTTCGCTGTAGAGGCGATGCCGCGCGGTGCGCCGGAAACCCGGACCGTCATAGGGCGGGAAGGCGGAAAGATCTGCCGCGTGGGATTGCAGCAGAACCGCGCCGCTTTCGTTCCGCACCACATAGGTGAACAGCTCCTCGTGGCTGCGGATTGCCGCCAGCCGCTGGCTGGCCGCGTCGCCGTCCTCGCGACTGACGATGTCGAGCACCGCCAGCGGCAGCAGGCGTTGCGCCGTCTCCTGAAGCGACGAATCGAAGACCTCCTCGATCTCGTGCCGAAGTAGTACAGCGGTCGCCCATGCGGCGCCGACCCATATCGCAAGCATGACGGCGCCTAGCGTCAGCAGGAGCCTTCCCTGCAAGCTGCGCGGCAGCCTCATGCCCTTGCCAGCCGATAGCCGAGGCCGCGCTCGGTCTGGATGAGATCCGGTCCAAGCTTTTTGCGCAGGCGACTCACATGAACCTCGATCGTGTTGCTCTCGATCTCGGAATCAAAATCGTAAAGCTTCTCCTCCAGCTGGGATTTCGACAGCAACTGACCGGGGCGGGTAAGGAATGCGTCCAGCAAGGCCCATTCGCGTGCCGTCAGCTGAACTGCCTTTCCTTCGCGCCGGACGCTTCGGCGGGCGATGTCGATTTCCAGCGGACCGATGCGGATGATCGGGTTGGGATTGCCGGAATACCGTCGTGCGACCGAACCGATCCGCGCGGAAAGCTCGTCCAGATCGAATGGCTTGACGAGGTAGTCGTCGGCTCCGGCCTTCAGCCCTTCGATCCGATCGGAGACTTGGTCAAGGGCCGTCAGGATGATGACCGGGGTAACGTTGCCTGCGCCGCGCAACCCCTTCAGGAAGACGATGCCACGACCGTCCGGCAGCATGAGGTCGAGAAGGACCAGATCGTGCGCCGCGCCGGCCATCGCGTCGCGAGCCGCGTCAAGGCGCGTCACCCAGTCGACCGAATGCCCGTCACCGGCGAGTTGGTCACGCACCGCCGCACCCAGCACAGAATCGTCCTCGACCAGCAGCGTACGCATCTCATGCCTTCATTCGAAATCGAACTGTATCATCATCGCTGATCCTGACGACTTGCTGAAGCAGCATGCGGCCGCGCTTCAGGAAAGCGTCAGCTTGATCTTCCAATATGAGGAAAGTCACCCCGGCTGGAGTCATGTGCCATGCGCCTCGCCCTGACAATTCTCGCGTCGCTCGTCGCCCTGCCGATTGGCAGCGCGCGGGCCGATGACGACTGCTTCATTCCGATGGCCGACTGGATGCCGCGTGAGGCGGTGGCCGCGATGGCGGCTGAGCTTGGCTGGACCGTGCGCCGGATCAAGATCGACGACGGCTGCTACGAAATCATCGGAACCGACGCCGAGGGCCGGCAGATGGAAGCGACGGTCAATCCCGCGACCCTCGAGGTGATGAAGATCGAAGCGGACGATGACGACCGTGACAACGGAGCCCACCACAAAGGGCGACGAGAAGACAGGTAGCGCGGCTTCATCAAGCCGTAACCGGATTGACCAGGCCCCGCCACCCCGGCGGGGCCTTCTGCTTTCTGGCCGCATGCTGACGGGAAGCTGAAGCAGAAAGTCCGGACGCGTCAGCGAGCGATCAGATGGAGGCTCCACAAGAGGCCAGCAGAAAAGGAGACCTGCCATGAAGAAGACCTTTGCAATCCTCGTCGCCTCGACCGCTCTGGCCATCGGCGCCGGCATTCCAGCCTGGAGCGGCATGCACCGCGCCGCGCATGCGTCGGCGAGGACCGATGATGACGGCATTCTGAAGCTCGCCAGCGATGACCGCCTTGATCGGGATCACGTAAGAAGGGCGCGCAGCGACGACGATGACCACCGCTACGGGGACGATGGCCATGACGATGACGACGACGATGACGACGATGACGACGATGACGACGGATACGGCCGGAGGGCATCGACCAACCCCGCGCCGGCGGGAACCGTCGCACCTCCCGCCAATGGCCTGTTCGGCAGCGACGCGGCTCCCAAGGTCAAGCTGAACTGACGGACTGATCGTGAAGCACTTCGGAGAATCATCATGAAGAAGATCCTGGCCGCACTGGTCCTGACGACCGCGCTCACGCTTCCCGGCGTGGCGCTGGCTCGTCCCGTGACCCTGACGACGACGCTGAAGAGCTACGGCGGCGACGGCGCCTACCTCGCCATCTACGTCACCGACGCCAAGGGCGCCTATGCCGGCACCTTGTGGATGGCGGGCGGCAAGGCGAAGTATTACGAGCACCTGGCCGACTGGTACCGCGCCACGGGCGGCAATGCGGCGGAAATCAACGGAATCACTGGGGCCAGCGTCGGGGCCGGGCGCACCCTGGAGATCACGCTCGACCTCGCCGACGCGTTATTCGACGCAGGCTACACGCTGCATCTCGATGCTGCCGTGGAGGACATGCGCGACAGTCCCAACGACGTCTCGGTGCCGTTGACGTCGGCGAATGCCGGGCAGGCGGTCCAAGGCCGCCGTTACGTCGCCAGCCTCGCCTACGCGATGTGAGGCTGTCATGACTCGGCTGCTCCATCGCTGGCCCGGCCTCGTCGGCCTTGCGTTGCTGGCGCTGCTTGCGCTCAGCGGCGCGGCACTCTCAATCTTCCCTGCGGCGGAGATGATTTCTTCGCCGCAGGCCGATCCGGCTGCAAGCGTCGCGGAACTCGCAACAAGGATTCAATCGGCAATTCCAGGCGTCGAGCAGATCAGGCGTTCGCCGTCTGGCCGCATCACCGCCTTCTGGTTCGACAAGGGTACCCCGGGCTCGGCGGTGATTGACCCGGAGACCGGACAAGCGGTCGGGTCGGCCGATCCGAACCAGGTCGAACGCTGGCTGACGAACCTGCACCGCTCGCTCTTCCTGGACGACACGGGACGCCTCGTTTCGGCGGCGGGCGCTGCTTCCATGCTTCTGCTGTCCGTCTCGGGAATCCTGCTGGTGGCGCGGCGCACCGGTGGCTGGCGGCGCTGGTTCTCGCCGCTGCGCGGCCCGCTTGCCGGGCGCGTCCATGTCGAACTCGCGCGTGCCGCAGTTCTGGGCCTGCTTCTTTCTTCGGCAACCGCGCTCTGGATGACAGCCTCCACCTTCAGCCTTCTTCCTGACGGGCCAGCAGCGCTGGATCAGTCCGACGCGAGCGGCAAGAAGGGCGCCGCGCTCTCCGCAATGCCGCTGCTCGCGGCTACGCCGAGCGATGACCTGCGCGAGCTCACCTTCCCGTACCCTGACGATGCAACCGACGTCTTCACCCTGAAGACCGATAGCGGAACGGGTGCCATCGACCAGGGCACCGGGCAGACGCTCGGCTGGGTCGACCTGACCGCCTGGGAGCGCGCTACGGAAACCGTCTACATGCTCCACACGGGTCGCGGCGCGTCTCTGCTTGGGCTGCTTCTGGGCGTTATGGCGCTCGCGGTGCCTGTCATGGGCATCACCGGCCTTGCCGTCTGGGCCGCCGCGCGGGGCGGCCGACCGCCGATCAAGGGCAATGCCTCGCCTTCCGGCGCGGATCTCGTTGTGCTCGTCGGCAGCGAGGGTGGCAGCACCTGGGGCTTTGCCGCGACGCTCCACGCGGCGTTGACCAAGTCCGGCAAGCGAGTTCATGTCGCGCCGATGTCCGCCTTCGCGCCCGGCAGAACCCGGGCCGCGCAAAATTACATCATGCTCGCTGCCACTTATGGGGACGGTGACGCACCGGCTTGCGCCAAGGGCTTCCTCGACCGTCTGGCCGCACTTCGGGCGGCTCCCTCGGCACCGGTCGCGGTGCTCGGCTTCGGTGACCGGAACTTCCCGCGCTTCTGCGCCTATGCCGAGGCTGTCGGTGCCGCCGCACGCGTGAAGGGATGGGAGACCATTCTGCCCTTCGACACCATCGATCGCCAGTCGCCGCAGGAGTTCGCGCGGTGGGGCCGCGCACTGGGGCAGGCTCTCGGCATCCCGCTGGAACTGGACCACCAGCCGGTCGCGCCCCGGACGACCGGATTGACGCTGGTTTCTCGCCGCGACTACGGCCAGGACGTGCAGGCGCCGACCGCGATCCTGCGCTTCGCCCTGCCGCGCCTCGGATTTCTACAACGCCTATTGGGCCGCGGCTTCGCCCGTTTCGAGGCGGGGGATCTCATCGGGATTCTCCCGCAAGGCGCCACCGTGCCGCGGTTCTATTCTCTGGCATCCGGCAGCCGCGACGGGTTCCTCGAAATCGTGGTCCGCAAACATGCCGGCGGCGTTTGCTCCAGTATGCTGACCGGGCTTCAGCCGGGCCGGTCTGTCGAAGCCTTCCTGCGGCGCAATCCGACTTTCCATCCGCCCCGCGGTCGCAAGCCGCTGATCCTGATCGGAGCCGGCACCGGGATTGGACCGCTTGCGGGCTTCGTCCGCGCCAACGATAGCTTGCGGCCCATGCATCTGTTCTTCGGGATGCGGCATCGCGACAGCGACTTCCTCTACGGGGAAGAACTGGCGCACTGGTCTTCCGAAGGTCGACTGGCGAGCCTGGCAACCGCCTGCTCGCGAGGCTCGCATCCGCGCTACATCCAGCACGTCATTGCGCGGGAAAGCGCGGCCCTTGCGGCAGCAATCGGGGCCGGAGCGCACATCATGGTCTGCGGCGGGCGCGAGATGGCTTCCGGCGTTGCAGAAACTCTTGCCGCGATCCTGGAGCCCATGGGCCTATCGCCGGCGCGGCTCAAGGCGGAGGGACGCTATGTCGAAGATGTCTACTGATCCGGTTCGTCATGCGCTGAGCGGCCCGACCATGGGAACGCGCTGGTCGGCTCTGTTCTGGGCTGAGCCCGGATTCGATGTGGCCCGGATCCGCTCCGGCTTGCAGGCTGCCGTCGATGAAGTCGATGCGCAGATGTCGATCTGGAAGACCGACAGCGCTCTCATGCTGCTGAACCGAGCCCCGATCGGCGCGGCAGTGCCGATACCCGCGATGCTCGAACAGGTCCTGCAACTCGGCGTGGCCATCGGCAAGGCATCCGGCGGTGCATTCGACATGGGCGTGGGCGACGCCGTATCTGCCTGGGGGTTCGGGCCGGGTAGCGCCTCTCAAGATTCAATCCGCGCAGCGATGTCGGCGCGCCGCGTGTCGGCAGTCGAAGCCCTCGCGTTCGGCCAGGGAACCGTGACGAAGCGTACCGCGATCATGCTCGATCTCAATGGGATCGCGAAAGGGGTCGGAGTTGATCGCCTTGCCGAATCGCTGTCGGCTTTCGGCGTCCGCGACGCTCTGGTCGGGATCGACGGCGAGATGCGTGCCATGGGCCATCGACCGGACGCGCAGCCATGGACGGTCGCCGTGGAAAAGCCCGATCCGGATCGACGTGCGCCCCATTCGGTCCTTGCTTTGACCAACTGCGCGGTGGCGACCTCTGGCGATTATCGCCACTTTGTCACCGTAGACGGACGACGGCTGTCGCATACGATCGACCCGAAGCGCGGCGCGCCGCTGCTCCAACCGCCTGCCTCGGTGACGGTTATAGCCCCATCATGCGCCGTCGCCGACGCCTGGGCGACGGCGCTGATGGTCCTCGGGCCTGCCGAAGGGAGTGCGTTGGCGCGGAAGATCGGCCTCGAAGCATTGTTCCTGCTTTGCGACGAACGCGATACGGTTCGCGCACGGGGCGTGGGCAATTCATTCGTGCATGCCGCCTAGGAGCGACTTTGGTATGGAACTTTCAGTAGGCGACAGGGTGAAGACAGCGCTTCTGGCGGTGGCGGGGGCAGGCCTTCTGGGAGGTCTCGTCCTAGCCTACGTGATGGACCGACCGGATCTTGCTGCGACTACCTGGATGATCGGAGTCATCCCCATTCTGGCTGCACTGCTGGTCGAGATCCTGCGCAGCCTTGCGCGAGGCGAAGTCGGGCTGGACATTGTCGCGGCGCTGTCGATGACGGCGGCTCTTGTGTTCGGCGAGACGCTGGCCGCCGCGGTCGTTGCCGTCATGTACTCCGGCGGCACGTTTCTCGAAAGCTTTGCCGAGGGTCGCGCGCGGCGGGAGATGCGCGATCTTCTTTCGCGCGTCCCGCGCACGGCAACACGGCACCGCGACGGCCGCCTCGAGGACGTGCCGCTCGATGAGATCGCGCCCGGAGACCGGCTCCTGATCCGGCAGGGCGACATCGTTCCCGTCGATGGCACGGTCGAGTTTCTGTCGGCGTTCCTCGACACCTCCGCGTTGACGGGCGAATCCTTGCCGATCAAGCTCACCGCTGGCGCAGAGGCGATGAGCGGCTCGACCAATGCCGGCGATGCCTTCAATCTCGTTGCCACCAGGGAGGCGCACGACAGCACCTATGCAGGCATAGTGCGCCTGGTCGAACAGGCCCAGTCATCCAAGGCTCCCATGTCTCGGCTCGCCGATCGTTGGTCGCTTGGCTTCTTGCTCGTGACCGTGGGGATCGCCTTCGCCGCGTGGTGGTTCACCAACGACCCTATCCGGGCAGTTGCGGTGCTGGTAGTCGCGACGCCATGTCCGCTGATCCTGGCGGTGCCCGTGGCGCTGGTGGCGGGCCTCTCACGCGCCGCCCACTTCGGGGTGCTCATCAAAGGCGCCGGTCCGCTTGAGGCCATGGCGCGCGCGCGCACGCTCATTCTCGACAAGACCGGCACGCTGACCGACGGCCGACCGCAGATCGTTTCGATTGACACTCATGACGGTATCGAGACGGATGAACTGCTGCGGCTTGCGGCCGCTCTCGACCAGGCAACCAAACACCCTGTAGCCCAGGCGATTGTTGCCGGAGCGCAGGAACGCGGACTGACGCTGCCCGTCCCCCAAGAGGTCAGGGAGACGCCTGGCGAAGGGCTGACCGGCATCGTCGAGGGCCGACGAGTGATCGTGGGCGGACACGGCTTCGTGGTGGGACAAGTCGATGCCGCAGCCGTCGACCATCCGGCGCTGTCGGCGGGTTCGGTGCTGGTGGCGGTCGGGATCGACGGCAAGCTCGCAGGCCACATGGTCATGGCCGATCCATTGCGCGATGGCACACATGACATGCTGTCGGGACTGCGTCGACAGGGGGTTGATCGCATTCTTCTGGCTACCGGAGATCGCCATGAGGTTGCGGAACGCGTGACCGCCGGCCTGGGGCTTGACGGCATACGCGCCGGACTTACCCCGGATCAAAAGGTTCTTCTGGTCCTCTCGGAGCGCAAGCGCGGCCCGGTGATGATGGTCGGCGACGGGGTGAATGACGCTCCCGCCCTGGCCGCAGCCGACATCGGCGTGGCCATGGGGGCGCGAGGGGCAGCCGCCTCCGCGGAAGCCGCCGATGTCGTCTTGCTGGTTGATAGAGTGGACAGGCTCGGGCCGGGCGTCGAGATCGCTCGCGGAGCCCGGCGAATCGCTCTCGAAAGCGTTGTGGCGGGCATCGGACTTTCTGTCATGGGGATGATCGCGGCCGCTTTCGGTTATCTCACGCCTGTCCAGGGGGCACTGATCCAGGAAGCCATCGACATCGCCGTTATCCTCAACGCGCTGCGTGCACTTCGAATCCAACCAGCCGAAACCGGGCCGATGCATCTGACTGACGGCGCGCTTGTAACTAGGAAAGGTATAAAGACATGAGCCGCCTTTCGCATTCGGAAGTCCACATGGTCCATCGCATCGGATGGCTGCGCGCCGCGGTGCTTGGAGCCAATGACGGTCTGGTCTCAACGTCCAGCCTCGTCGTGGGCGTGGCGGCGGCGGGGTCTGGTTCCACGGAAATCCTGATCGCGGGCTTCGCCGGTCTCGTCGCCGGGGCCATGTCCATGGCTGCGGGTGAGTACGTGTCAGTGAGTTCGCAG
Organism: Roseixanthobacter pseudopolyaromaticivorans; assembly: GCF_043195145.2. NCBI lineage: Bacteria > Pseudomonadati > Pseudomonadota > Alphaproteobacteria > Hyphomicrobiales > Xanthobacteraceae > Roseixanthobacter > Roseixanthobacter pseudopolyaromaticivorans. The sequence goes on along the minus strand of NZ_CM195539.1, from coordinate 5,023,727 downwards.
ACCGACGCTGAGAATGCGGACCTCGCTCGCGAACGGCGGGAACTGGCGGAGACGCCGGATGCCGAACTAGAAGAGCTGACCCAGATCTATATCAAGCGCGGCCTCGATCGCGACCTCGCGGGCCAGGTTGCCGCCCAGCTTACGGCAGGTGACGCGCTGGCCGCCCATGCCCGCGACGAACTTGGCATCTCCGAGACCTTGGCCGCGCGGCCGGTCCAGGCAGCTTTGGTTTCCGCATTGACCTTCGCGGCGGGTGCCATCGTTCCTGTGCTGGTGGCAATGGCTACGCCTGCCGACCAGACCAGCATTGTCGTCGGTGCATCGACCATCGTTGCCCTGGCGATCCTTGGCGGACTGGGAGCGAACGCAGGCGGAGCCGGCATACTGCGCGGCGCGCTTCGCGTCACTTTCTGGGGCGCGCTCGCCATGGGCGTCACCGCCGCCGTCGGTGCTCTGTTCGGTGTGAGCGCGGGATGAGGTCCAAGGCCCTCCCACTTTGTCCTGCGAGGGTTCCGGGAAGTCTGCGACCTTTGCGGCGCCGTCGTTTGCCTCGCCCAGACAAGGCAATGCATTGCAACGTCTTCGCGGCTCAGATTCTGAAACCGACGCCCACCGCATCCGAATTCGCTATCGTGCGAATTGGGCAACAGGCTTTGATGGGTTTCGGCTGACCCGATGGACCACACTATTGCAAGACTGGGGCTGGCTCTGGCGATTGGCCTTCTCGTGGGTCTGGAGCGCGGATGGCGTGAGCGTGACGCTGCCGACAGGAGCCGTACGGCCGGCATTCGCACCTTCGGCCTGTCGGGGCTGCTGGGCGGCATCTTTGCCGCGCTCGCAGCCGCCTTGGACTCAAGCGCCATATTGATTGCCGGTTTCTTCGGCTTCGCGGCAATCTTCGCCTGGTTCTCCTCGCACGAAGCCGAGCATGACCAGAATTTCAGCGTGACGGGTGTCGTGGCAGCATTGAGCGTGTTCGCGCTCGGCGCACTGGCGGTTGTCGGCGATCAACTCGTCGCTGCTGCAGGCGGAGCCGCGCTCGCAGCTGTCCTGGCCAGCCGGGAGATGCTTCACGGTCTGCTGCGTCGCCTGACCTGGATCGAACTGCGCTCGGCCATCGTCCTTGCAGCGATGACCGCGATCGTCCTGCCCCTCCTTCCGGACAGAACCGTCGATCCCTGGGGAGGGCTCAACCCGTTCGAGATCTGGTTCTTCACCGTCATTGTCGCGGCGATATCCTTCGGTGGCTATGTCGCGGTGCGCTTGCTGGGCGAGACGCGCGGATTGCTCGTCGGATCGATCGCCGGCGCCGTTGTTTCGTCTACCGCGGTCACCGTCGCACTGGCACGTATGGCCAGAGCGGAAGCCAACGCGACGCCGCTGGTGGGCGGGGCAGCGCTTGCGGCGCTGGTATCCGTTCTGCGGGTCTGCGCCATCGTTGCGCTGCTCGCACCTCAGGTCATCGCGTACATGATCGCGCCCGCGATCGCCGGTGGATTCGTCCTTGCCGCGGCTGGCGTCCTGCTCCTGCGTCGAAGCGGCGCGCACGATGCCGGCGACCAGCCCGGGCGCAATCCGTTCGAATTTGGAGCCCTCCTGGTCTTTGCCGCTGCGTTCGCACTTGTTTCCACTGTCAGCGCGGCACTCTCGAGCCGGTTCGGTGAGAGCGGGCTTTTGGCCACGACTGCCGTTTCAGGCGCGTTTGATGTCGACGTGGCCGTTCTCAGTTCGCTTCGGCTTGCCGACGGGGGAACCGCCATCGCGCTCGTGGGTCAAGCCGTGCTTGTCGCGCTCGCCACAAATGCCGCAGGGCGTTTGGTCCTCGCAATTCTCGCCGGTCCCCCGCGTTTCTCGCTCCCGCTCGCTGCAATCACGGGATGCGCGGTCGTGGTGGCTGTCGCTGCCTTCGTGTGGTTCCCCTTCGCTTGAGATCAGCGGTCGGCCTGCCCGGCGCGCGAGGAATTTGCCGCTGTTTCCCAAGCAGAAATAACCACACGGCGACCGCCTCCGAACGACAATGTCCTTCTTATTCTCGCTTGAACCGGACCGTTAGTAGATGACACCGTTCAGGCCGAGTTTCAGAGGGGCCCCGAATGGCGGGTTTCGGGCCGCAGGCAAGCCAAGCGGAACGACCGAAATGGGGTCGTCTGCTGCCACAGGTGGGCTGGAAAGTTTATTGAATAAACTTCTCCTCCGGCCGCGCCCGCTATGACCATAACCATTTGCTGCGGGCTGGCCCTGACATTAGCCATGTATGTAACATAACAGAAAGTCGGCTTTCGATAGTTTTGATGATGTATTCACCTAACTCGCTACCTTTCCAGCGTCCTGCACATCGCCCGGAATGGGGCGGAAAGGCGACGGCCCCGCTCATGGTCATAGTGAGATTATTCAGTTCAGCTTACTGAAAGCGCCTCAATCACGCGGCACTCCGAAACGCGCCCCTGATGACATTCACCTACCATGCGGGCCAACTCGTCGCGCAAAGAGAGCAAGCGGGCGATGCGTCTTTCGACTTCCTCAAGCTGTCCCTGTGCAATGCGGCTCGCGTCCTCGCACGATGCTTCGGGTTGCTCCTGCAAAGCCAGCAACACCCGAACACTTGGCAGATCGAAACCAAGATCGCGGGCATGGCGGATAAAGCCCAGCCGCTCTGCATCGACGGTGCTGTAAGTGCGCCGTCCGTTGGATTGGCGGGCAGGCTTGGGCAAAACCCCGATGCGCTCGTAATAGCGGATTGTTTCGATGTTCACGCCTGCCTGTCGGGATAAGTCGCCAATCTGCATCTTTTCGTCTTGCTCCTGTAGTGACTACAGGTTGTAGCATAACAAGGCTAGAATTTCGAGGATCGACCATGGCCGCCGCAACCGACACAGTCCGCTATCATGTAACCGGGATGGACTGCTCGTCCTGTGCCGCCAAGATCGAGGGCGCGACCCGCAAGGTCGATGGCGTCAATGATGTGAAGGTGTCGATTGCCTCCCAGATCATGACGCTAAAAGTCGATGACCCGGCGCGGCGTCTGCCAGTGGTGGAATCCGCCATAACCGACCTTGGCTATCAACTCGACCGCCTAGGCCAACACAAGGCCGAAGGCGCGGGCGATGATGATGACGACGACCAAATTCCCGACCTGTCGCACGTCACCCCGGCGTATAAACGGGCGCTCTGGATCGTCGTCCTGCTCAATGTCGGATATGGCATTATCGAGATTGGCGGCTCAATCCTGTCAGGATCACAAGCCCTTCAAGCCGACTCCCTCGACTTTATCGGGGATGGTCTGATTTCATTTCTCGGCCTGATCGCTGTCGGATGGGGTCTTGCTGCCCGCGCTAAAGCAGCCCTGCTGCAAGGCGTGTTTCTAGCCCTGCTCGGCTTCGGCGTGATCGGCTCGACCGCCTACCGGGTGTTTGTCGAGCATGAACCGCAAACCATGCTGATGGCGGGGTTTGCTTTCGTGGCTTTCATCGTCAACGTGCTGGCTGCCGTGGTGCTGATCCCGCACCGAAAAGGAGATGCCAATATGCGGGCCGTATGGCTGTTCTCGCGCAATGACGCAATTGGCAATCTGGCCGTTGTCGCTGCTGCTGCTCTCGTTTGGTGGCTCAATAATCCATGGCCGGATTTGCTGGTTGCCTTCGCCGTGGCGGGCCTGTTCCTGCAATCGGCATGGTCGATCATTAGAGACGCACGGCAAGACCTTTCACAAGCCCGCCGCGTTTAGTCTCATAGTCGATATTACCCGTTTCCGTGGCCTGCGGCTTCTTTCCAGAGATGGCATTGGTGCGCCGAAAGACAGGGGCAAATGCCGACCAGGGCAGCATCTACGGCTTAACGGCTAAGCCATTCAAATCATTGCGCCTGGCATGGGACACAACCATTGCAGGGGGTCGGCCCCAGCATGAGTCGTGCATGTAACGTTTGAATCCCCGGTTTTTGGGCACCTTCATGACGTTCCGCCTCCGGCAAACATGTTGTTCCTCTTCTTAGGAATGGCTTATTTGGGGTGGCAAGCTGCCGACCGCTTCTGGGGCCCAAGCCGGGAAAGCGGCCGTTCAGCAGGCTACTGTACTTCGACCACAATGCGCCTCCTATCCGGCCGTTCGACTGCCGCTTGCGGCGTCCCGAAAGCCGACATTGCTCACGGCCTAGCCAAGCGCAAGCCGATTACTCCGGCGTATATGTTCGAACCCCACCCGGTCCGCCACTTTGGTAAAAATCGGGAACGCCGATTCTCGCCGACTTCCCTCCTTTGGTGGCTACCGGCTTCCTCAACAGGGTATTTTTGCTGCCCTTGATGTAGATCGCGTCGTCCGCGATCTCGACGTGTTGGTCGAAGGCGCTGACATGTTCCCGCCGATAGCCGCCCTTTCAAAGCCGGAGGCGAGTGCGAGCTTCGCTTGCCAGCTCCGGCACGGCCGCTTTGGCGTGACTCTAAATTCAAACAGCAAAGCGCCCGATGGGTTGCACCGGGCACTTCTTTCTCAAGTCACCTCGAGATTACTTGGTAGCGAGGATTTCGAAATTGTGGGCGTTTGCCACCACACCGTCGTCCCATCCACCTGAGATCAATTCTGAAGCCTTTTCATTCAGGAGTCCGGCGACTTGTCCGGCAAAGTGCGCTTCGCGGCCAGAGTTGTCGGCAAAGATGTCGAAGATGGCGAAGTTGGTCTCGTCAATCTGCAGCGCCGCCCAGAACAATGTCTTGGGTTCAGTTTCTGCGCCGATGGGGCCGGCGGCGGTCAGCAAGGCTGCCAATTCGGGGCCTTTACCTGGAGCAGCTTCGAGCTTGATGTAAGTTGCGGTTGTTGCCGTGGAGAGATCAACCGGCGCCTTGACCGACAGGACATCGGAGTTGTTGATATTCGCGACAACACCGTCGTCCCATCCGCCGTCGACCAGTGCGTCGGCGTTTTGGTTCAAAGCCGCAGCAACCGCTCCTGAGAAGTGAGCGTCGCGTGCTTCTTCGTCTGCGAAGATGTCAAAGATTGCGAGCGTGTCATCGGCTTGCAGAGCAAACCAAAGGACGGTGCCCGGCTCTGTGTCCCGCACGATCGCTGCGGCACCAGCCAGAAACTCCGCGAAAGCTCCGGTCTGGCCTTCGGCGGCCGGCATGGCGATGTAGCTGGCTGTATGATTTACCATTGGGTTGTCCTGTGCAGTTGCAGAAGTTGTGATCAGCGCCAGTGCGGCGACTGTTTGAAGGATTTGCGTTTTCATGGTCGTCTCCTGATTTGAAGTGCTTCATGTTTGGTTTTGATGCACTCTTGTCCCATGCCGAATGCGCCCGAACCCAATTCCGAAGTTCTATTCTTTGATAGACATGGACTATTGAAGTTGGTTTGATGGCGTGGCTGGAGATGTAACGGAGAATGCGGCGATGGAAATGAACCAGATCAGGTATTTTCTCGCTGTCTGCGAGCACCGAAACTTCACCCACGCAGCCAGCGCCTCCAATGTCTCCCAGCCTTCCTTGACGACTGCGATCAAGAAACTTGAAGACGAGCTTGGAGGTGACCTGTTTGTCAGGGACCGAGCGGGATGCAGGCTGACTCCGCTGGGAAGACTCATGCAGCCAAGATTGCAGAAGGCTCATGATGAGACGAGACAGGCGAAGGCGGAGGCGGTCCGTCATGTGCGCTTGGAGCGGGTTCCAATCTCTGTTGGTGTCGGCGAAACGATTGGCCACAACAGGATTTCGGCAGCTATGGAGCGTACTCGTACGCGATTGCCGCAAGCCGAAATCGAATTGATCGTTGCGTCAACCTCCGAGCTTCTTGCCGGGTTACGAGATGGTGAATTTGACGTTGTAGTCACCGCAGAGAAGGTCAGTGAAGACCTCTATCGCATAGACCATCTCTATGAAGAGGACTACAAGGTCGTGGTGTCAAAGTCGCATCCGTTGTCTGAACTAAATGCGATCTCTCTTTCGACGCTGGCTAAGACTGACATGCTGGACCGACTAAATTGCGAAATGCGGGATACTTTGCATGGAACCTGCGCGGATCATGGTCATGAACTCTACGCGGCCTATCGGTCAAATCGCGTGGATTGGTTGGTTGAACTGGCGCGACAAGGGTCAGGTGCGGTGATCCTGCCAGCCACCGCTATTCCTTCGGACATGGGCTTGGTGTCGAAACCCATCGATGGTCTTGAATTATCAAGAACTGTTTTGGCTCTTCGATATCGGCACCAAACGACGAGACCAGAGACAAATGATCTGATCCGTGAGATGACGCGCACGCTGGCGTAGTGAGGTCGGTAATCGACATTCGCCCATCGTGCAGCATTCGTCACTTTGGGCTCAGACCAGACTTTCGCGGCATCACGCTCGAACGTCCGTTCTACTTTTCTTCGAGATCTCGCCCGCAATCCGCCACTTAGCGCTGGAGAAATTGCGCCAGATTGCGGTGAAGGTCACAGCGAACCACACCCATCGTGTGCGGTGATAGTCGTCGGTGACGAGGCCGTACTCTTCAAGAAGCCACCGCGCCGCGTGAGGCGACCTTCGGCGCGGGTAACAGTGGGTGGGTTCTTTTCAATCTTGAAGAGCCGCTTGATTTCCCTGATGACCTCTTCAGCAGACGGCCCCGGCTTTGCCGTCGGGTGAAATGAATGAACGGCAGGTTTCGGGTTCCGAACGCGGCGCTCCGAACGGCGACAATGGGGTCGGAAGCTGTCGCAAAATATGGTCGAAAGATATGTCTTTGTCGTGAAGGTTGTCGCTCCAACAACATGGAGCGCAAGAAATGGAAATATCAGATCAGACTACCTCCCTTGATCCCTACTTCGCGTCGTTCGAGGACAGTCTTTCTGCAAAGAACTACAAACCCGATACCCTGGCGAATTACCGATACCTGCTTCGCCGCTTCGGGCGATTGCTCGAAACCGAGGGCATTGCACCCTCGGCGTTGACGCCAGAACTTGCCGTCGAACTAGGGCGACGGTTGCCGGTCACACCAAAAAGCCAGATCAAGGTTCCCAATCTTGCCAGGCTGTTTGTCGCGCATCTGATTGAGATCGGGGTGGCGACACGGCCACCGTTGACACCTGCGCAGGCCGAACGTGCAGAGTTGCTGAGCAATTTTGAAACCTATCTTCTGCAGCAGCGCGGCCTCAGCCCGCGAACGATTTATCATGTGCTGCGGTTCGCGGATCGCTTCCTCGATCATCGCTTTGGTGACAATATGCTCGATCTTCCGGCGATGAACATCCGGGATGTCGTGGCGTTCATGGAGCACCTGCTCGCGCGCAAGCACCCGTTCCGCGACAAGACGCCGGCCACGCATCTGCGCAGCTTCTTCCAGTATCTGTTCGCACAGGGCCTGACGACGACCAACCTGTCGCTCAGCGTGCCTAGGACGCATAAGCCCTGGGGCGCCAGGCTTCCGCGTCATCTGTCTCCCGATGAGGTGGAGGCAGTTCTGGCCTCGGTACGGGTCAATCCGCGGCGCGGCGCCCGCGACTACGCAATGCTGATGCTGATGGCCCGCCTCGGCTTGCGCGCACCGGAGGTCATCGCGATGCAGCTTGATGACGTGGACTGGCGGGCCGGCGAGTTGCTGGTCCGTGGAAAAGGCCAGCGTCATGATCGGTTGCCAATCCCGCCCGACGTCGGCGAAGCCATCATCGGCTATTTGCAGCAGGAGCGAACGTCAACGACCACGCGCACGCTGTTCGTGACGCACCGAGCGCCAAACCGCCCATTCAAGGACAGCCAGGTCATAAACGACATCTTGAAGGAAGCGTTCGCGGCGACGGGCGTGAAGCCGCCGACGCCCTATGTGGGCTCGCATGTTCTGCGCCACAGCCTAGCGACGAATATGGTGCGCTCCGGCGCATCGCTTGAGGAAATCGGCGATCTGCTACGGCATCGGTCGCGGGCGACGACGATGATCTACGCGAAACTCGACACGGATGGCCTACGCTCCATCGCCCAATCTTGGCCCGTCGCGGAGGAGGCACGATGAGCTTCCTTGCCGAACTTGACCGCTACGTGACTCTCAGAAGAGTCCTCGGCGCCGATCTGAGTACCGATGCACGGATACTCCGTCGCTTCGCCACCTTCGCCGACCGCGATGGCGCGCAGCACGTGAACACCAATCTGGTCATGCGCTGGCTCGAGAGCCTGCCATCCGCCAGTCCCGGAACCCGGGCAACACGCTTCAGGGTGGCCCGTCAATTTGCGGAATGGTTGCATGGCATTGATCCGAGGCACGAGGCTCCACCCCGAGGATTGGTGCCTGGCCGCCTTCAACGCGTGCATCCATATATTTATAGCGAAGCTGAAATCGTTGCGATCATCGATCAGGCGCGGACGTTACCATCGGTCTACGGCCTGCGTGGCCTGACCTGCTCGACGCTCTTCGGGCTGATCGCCGTGACCGGACTTCGGATCAGCGAAGCTCTCGGTCTCGATCCTGCTGACCTGGAGGTTGAATCCGGCATTCTTCACGTCCGGCAGGGCAAACTCGGCAAGGAGCGATTGCTGCCGCTGGATCATAGCGTCGTGCAACGGCTCGAAAGCTACGGCCGCGAGCGGGACCGGCTGCTCGGGCGCAGGCCGGGAGCATTCTTCGTGACCTGCGAGGGGCATCGTCTTGGCGATTGCAGCGCCCGCTACAACTTCGCGCATGTGTGCCAGCAGATTGGGCTACGAGAGCCGCAGCTTTATCTTCGACATGGCCGTGGGCCGCGCATTCACGATCTTCGCCACACCTTCGCGGTGCGGACCATGCTGAACTGGTACCGGTCGGGCAAAGATGTCAGCCGCGAGATGATCAAGCTCACGACATGGCTGGGTCATGCAAGCCCTGCCAATACCTATTGGTATCTGGAAGCGGTCCCGGAACTGCTGGAACTGGCTTCCTCCCGAATGACTGGCGTGGCGGCGGAGGCGGGAATCCGATGAAGGCGACCAACTTCCCCGCGCTGATCCAACGCTTCTTCACCGACCGGCTCTCTACGCAAATGGAGGCGAGCCGCCACACCGTCGCTGGCTACCGGGACACATTCCGGTTGCTGATCCGGTATGCGAGTTCCAGGTGCGGGAAGCCGCCGACGAAGCTCACGATCGAGGATCTCGACGCCGATCTCGTTGCCGACTTCCTGACCCATGTGGAAACGGCGCGCGGCAACACGGCGCGCACCCGCAATACACGCCTTGCCGCGATCCGATCATTCTTCCGCTACGTCGCAATGACCGATCCGAGCTGGCTTCTTCATTGCCAGCGTATTCTCTCGATGCCGAACAAGCGGTATGTGAAGCGAAGCGTGACGTTCCTTGACGCTCAAGAGATCGCGGCGCTGCTCGCAGCACCAAATCGAACGATATGGGTGGGACGCCGTGATCACGCTCTGTTGCTGCTTGCGCTTCAGACCGGATTGCGAGCGTCAGAACTGATCAATCTGCGCTGCAAGGACGTGGTTCTTGGGACTGGCGCCTACATCCGCTGCATCGGAAAGGGGCGGAAAGAACGCAGCACTCCTCTTCGTCGCGATACAGCTAAGCTGATTCAGGGCTGGATAGGCGAACGCCGTAACAGCGATGGGCCATTGTTCCCGTCGATCCGGGGCGAGCGGCTCAGTCGCGATGCGTTGGAACACCTGGTGCGCAAGCATTGCCTAGCAGCATCACGAGTTTGCCCGAGCCTCGCAGGCAAGCGCGTCACGCCGCACACGTTGCGGCACAGCACGGCGATGGAATTGCTGCATCATGGTGTCGACCAATCCGTGATCGCTCTATGGCTTGGGCACGAATCCGTGGAAACAACCCAGATCTATATCCACGCCGACATGCGGCTGAAGGAAAAGGCGCTCGCGCAGGTTGCCAGCCCAGAAACGCATACCGGGCGTTATCGCCCAAGCGATGAGCTGCTCGCTTTCCTCGAAACGCTCTGATTATGCCGAACTGCCGCATGGCCGACAGCAGACGCAACGGCCGCCGAACTCGGCCATGCGGCATAATCCAGCTTACGGCATAATGCACGTTATGCCGATATCGGCATAACGGCCACGCCAGCGGACATCACAGCCGCCTTAACCGCGACTTCTCGACGTCCTTCGGCACGAAGAAATACGCTTTCGAAGAGCTGATCGCCGAGATGAGTGCTGCCTTCTGCTGCGCATCGCTCGGTATCGTCCCGACCGTCCGCCATGCCGACTATATCGGCTCCTGGCTGGAGGTGCTGCGCGAGGACAACCGCGCGATCGTCCGCGCCGCCTCGCAGGCAAGCAAGGCCGCGGACTGGATCTTGTCATTCCTGCCCGAGGCCGAAACGACGGATACTGGCGCCAAAGCGATCGACAGGAGGGCGGCGTGATCCTCGTGACCGACGAGCTGCGCGCGCAGCTTCTGGCCAATGGCCGCCAGCGCGGTGTCGACCATGTGCCTGTGGTGAAGTTCTTCAACCCGCTCGGCGAAGGCGTCTGGCTCGCCACCGAACTGGACGCCGATGGCGACACGCTATTCGGCCTGGCCGACCTCGGCGAGCCGGAACTCGGATATTTCTCCTTAGAGGAAATGATCGCGGTGCGCCTGCCGTTCGGGTTGGGTATCGAGCGCGACATCCTCTTCACCGGCGAGTTCCCGATCTCGGTCTGGGCCGAGGCCGCGCGCGAAGCCGGCAGCATTCGCCGCGCCGAACGGATTATCCGTGCGGCAGGGCGGTCCAGGTGGGACGGCGTGTGATGCGCTTTCGCCGCTGGCATCGATCCGAACCCTATGGCGACACGTCGCGAAAGCGTGCGGCGTTTCTCCGCAAGCAGCGCCTCGAACGCGAGGCGCTGCCGCTCTTCGCTGACGAGATCGCTGCCGGCCAGCAAGGCGTCGACGAGGAGATGGCCCGCCGGGCCATCTGGTGGGACGAGGCAGAGCGGGAGCGCCGCCGCATGCGGGCGGCCTCCTGGCGCAAGGCCCGCGCCCGCCTGTTCGTGTTGCCCGACGCGCTGCGGAGCACCGTCCGCGAGATCTGGCGCGATTGCCCCTATCCGGCCGATCCGGGCTATTTCGCGGATCTGCTTCAACAGATCGACGTCGGCCGCGTCGATCCGCACCGGCCGCCCTGGAAGTTCCACCCGGAGCTGAAGGCGCGGATGACCCCGGACCCGTCGAGATTCGACGCCGCCTTCCGCCAGATCGGCCAGCGCAAGGTGGGCGGCGGGCCGAAGACCACGGAGGCGGACGAGCTGCTGTTTTGTGGCAATCTCGGCTCCGGCATCCTCTTCCTGCGTTCGCGCGTGCGCCTGATCGAGCGCCACGAGAGCTTCTACACCTCGTCGGGCCATCGCCTGCGCGACTCCAAGGTCGGCAGCGGTGGACAGTTCGTCGAGATCGCATAGGCGTCGGCCCGCAGGGCAACGCCTATGCGATCCCGACGAAGGATCGCAATCTGCGCGTCCTGCCGCTTCCGGTCATCCGAGGCCATGTCGCCGACTTCCTCCGATACGCCGCCCGCCGGTCGGACCTGCGTTTCGAGATCACGCCCATCGGCTGCGGCCTCGCCGGATATCGCCCCGACCAGATCGCCCCGATGTTCGCCGGCTCTCCGGACAACGTGATCCTGCCCGACGCCTTCCGCGCCGTGCTGGCCGCATCGGCGAACGCGGTGCGTCATGGCTGATCACCGACCTCCGCCCGGTCACAATGGCGGGCCGCCGCTCGACGATCCGACGCCCCAGCGGCCGGGTCGCTGTCGCGATTGCCGGCATTGGCAGCCGCCGCCCGAAAGCCTGAAGCGCGACTATGAGTTCTTCCGGCTCGGCCTGTCTCGCCGCCGCGTGAAGAAGCCTACGGGATTCTGCGCCCGCGTGCTGCTCGGCAACAGCAGGATTCCGGCGTTCTCGGGCACCGCCGGGGATTTTACTTGCCGCAACCTCGAGCCCGTGCCGCCGAGGCTGCGGTCCAGGGGCGGTGGCTTCATCTCCATCTGGGTCGGCGACCGCGTCGTCTGGAAAGGCCCGGAGGATGAGATTCCGCCGCGCTTCCGCAACGCCGATCCCTAACGGCTTGCAAGCTCTGTTTGCTTCAACCGCCGTTGATTTCCCGGAACCTTCAGGCGTCTCGGCAGTTTCGGCCGATACCCGCGAAGCGACTATTCTAGTCGCCGCTGGCGCAAGTGACTGGAGGCGAAAAACAGCCAGGGGGCTGACATTGGATACGGAACCGGACCAACCGCAGACCCTCCTCGTCGTGGAGGATGACATCTTTATCCGCCTCGACATCGCGGACTACCTGCGCGGCTGCGGCTGGGTTGTGGTGGAGGCGGGCTCGGCCGCCGAGGCGGTCGCCCTGTTCGAATCCGGCGCCCCCGTCGATCTCGTCTTCTCCGATATCCAGATGCCCGACACGATGGACGGCTTCGGCCTTGCGGCATGGGTACGCCAGCATCGGCCGGGCGTTCGCATCATTCTCACGTCCGGCGCCGCCCAGAGAACCGAGGCGGCCGTCTCCCTCTGCGACGAGGGACCGATCGGCAAGCCCTACGACCAGCAGCGCCTTGCCGAGCGCATCCGCCATCACCTTGCGTCGGCTGCAACGGGGGCGGCGGGGGTGTAAGCCGGCGGGCGACGGCGCCTGCCTCGCGCGGCTTTAGAGGGAGAGAGGGGCTGGGGATTTCGTGACGGGTTGATAGCGGAGAGAGAGGCTCTCGGCGCCCGTCGCGGAGAAACCACCATGGCCCGAGCTGCCAAGAAGAAGCCCGTCCTCGAACTGATCGAGTTCTCGCGGGCGCGCGACATTCCCTTCAACCGCATCCATCTGTCGAGAGACAATGTGCGGGAGATCGACGTCGAATCCGGCCTCGACGAACTCACCTTCGACATCGACCGGCGCGAGGATCTGATCCAGGGCATCAATGTCCGCGCCATCCTCGACGCAGATGGCAACGAAACCGGCGATTTCGAGACGCCGGCTGGCGGCCGCCGCTACCGGGCGATCGCGCGCCTGGTTGCTGCCGAACGCTTCCCCGAGGACGGTCTGGTCCCCTGCATCGTCAAGAAGGCCAATGCAAAGACCTCCGCCGTCGACGACTCGCTGGCGGAGAACACCTTCCGTCTCGCACTCCATCCGCTCGACCAGTTCAAGGCGTTCAAGCGCATGGTCGACGGCGGTATGACGAAGGCGGAAGTCGCGAGCGCATATTTCACCACGGAGCGCTACGTCGATCAGCGTCTCGCCCTCGCCAAGGTCTCGCCCGCGCTGCACGAGGTCTACGCCGAAAACGGCATGACGCTCGCGATGCTGGAGGCGTTCACCACGCATCCCGATCACGCGCGCCAGGAGCAGGTCTGGGACGCCGTCAGGCAGTCCCATTATCGCGAGCCCTGGCGCATCCGGAATATGCTGACCGAAACCAGCGTTCCGGCCTCCGACAAGCGTGCCCGCTTCGTCGGCCTCGACGCCTATATCGCGGCCGGAGGTCCGGTTCTGCCGCGCTATCTCTTCGATGACGACGAGGAGGGCTGGCTGGATGACGTACCGCTGCTCGATCGCCTCGTCTCCGAGAAGCTGAAGAGTGTCGCCGACGAAGTGGCCGCCGAGGGCTGGAAGTGGATCACGGTCGATCTCGAACTTCCCTACGGCTACGACTACGACCTGCGCGCGGTCACGCCGACCTTCGCGGAACTGAGCAAGAAGGAGCGGCGCGACCGCGAGAAGCTGCGCGACGAGCAGGAGCGTCTTGAGGCGGAGTACGCCGACCATGACGAGCTGCCCGACGAAATCGACCAGCGGCTTGGCGAGATCGAAAAGCAGCTTGAAGCCTTCGAGCGCCGCCCGGCGATCTACGATCCCGCCGACATCGCCATCGCCGGCGTTTTCGTGAGCGTAGACGAGGATGGCGAGCTCATGGTCGATCGCGGCTGGGTGCGTCCAGAGGACGAGCCGGTCGAGACCGTCGAAGGGGGAGCGCCGGAGGCGGAAGGCGACGGTGATGCCGATAGCGTCACCGCGCCGGATGTCCAGCGCACCGTCATCACCGTGGGCGGTCAGCCCGTCGAGCCCGACGATGAAGAGGAGACCATCAAGCCTCTTCCCGAACGCCTCGTGGCCGAGCTGACGGCCCATCGCACCGTAGCACTGAGCGATGCCGTGGCTGCAAACCCGCATATCGCCATGACGGCGCTGCTGCATCGGCTGGTGCGCGACCGCTTCAAGCGGTCGACCAGCGGCTCGGCCGTCCGGGTCTCTGTCCAGGAGGTGTATTTCCGCGAGCAGGGCATCGACCTCAAGGACAGCCCCTATGCAAAGTCCGTCGCCGAGCGGCATGCGGGATGGAAGGCGGACCTTCCGGCCGACGACGATGCGCTGTGGGACTGGCTCGACGCGCTCGATGACGCCAGCCGCATGGCGCTGCTGGCGCATTGCGTCTCGTTCGGGATCAACGCGCTCTACGAGCGGCCGAATCCGCACAGTGCGACCGGCATTTCCGAGCACGACCTTCGGACCCGCATGGCGGAAGCCGATCGCCTCGCTCGCGTCACCGGTCTCGACATGGCCGAAGCCGGCTTCCGGCCGACCGTGACGAACTATCTTGGCCGCGTGACCAAGCCCCGGATCCTCGAAGCCGTCCACGAGGCGCTTGGTGAGGACAAGGCGCGTCTGATCGATCACCTGAAGAAGGTCGACATGGCGCGGGAGGCCGAACGCCTGCTGGCCGACGCTGGTTGGCTGCCCGAGCCGCTGCGTCTTCTCACGCCGGAGCCGGTTGTCGAAACCGCGTCCGAGCCGGACGAGGATGACGTGGCGCTGCCGGAATTCCTCGCCGGCGGCGGCGACACGGTCGAAGCAGAGACCACCGACGATCCGGTGGTTCTCGTGGCCGCCGAGTGAACCTTATCGACGGGGCGGCTCCGGTCGCCCCGCATCTCTTCCCCTTCCACCTCAAGGCCCGGCATCCCGCCGGGCCATTTGCGTTTCTGGAGACACGATTCATGTCCGCACACCACGTTTATGACGATGCGCCGCTCGGCTGCCTGATCCGGTACTTCGACGGCACCCCGAAGCCGCCGGCCCGCTTCACCAAGAAGCTAGCCGCCTGGGAAAACCGAAACGGTGTCGGCCGGCTCGTGCGCAAGCAGCCCGGCCGCGAGCGCGCGACCTATACCGCGCCTGCCTCGATCACCCTGCACGAAGGCAACTTCGCCTCCGGCTCGGTCATCCTCGTCACCGTCATGCGCACTCATTCGGTCGACAGCGATCTCGGCTTCGAGATCGTCGAGCGGCCGAAGATCGGCATGGTCCGCGTGCTTCACCCCATCGGCGACGACGAGGAGCTGCTGCATCTCGCGGAGAACCGCGAGGCCGCAGAACTCTGGCTGGCAAAGGCCGGATACAGCCGTTGCCGCCTCGAGGAGATCACGGCGGATGAAGTCGGCGCCGACGTCGTCGAGGGGCGGGCGGCCGCCTGACCCTCGCTCATTCCCTGCCACCAGGCCCGCTGTCGAAAGACCGCGGGCCATTTTCGTTTCTGGAGAAACCCTATGGCTATTCCCGATTATGCCCGCACCAACTTCAACACGCTGCTGCGCGCCGCCGGCGACGGCAATCTCGCACTCATGGAGTGCCTGGATGCCGTTACCGGCGATCGCCGCTATGTGCTCTGCGCCGTAGGCCGCGCGGACGACGGCGATTTCGTCATGACGCCGTTCGGCCATCTCGCTGACGGCAATCCCTACGATGCCTACCTGCCGCCCGATCCCGATGATCCGAACGGCTTCATCGGGAATGCCGATGGAGGCACATCATGATGACGGTCGACGACATCTTCGACGAAGACCGCCGCAATCCTCCCGCGGAGCGTTCGCTTCCGTGGGAGGAGGCCTGCGACGGCATCACCGTCGTCGTGGAACCAAAGCCCCATTGGGCCGAGGATGCGCGGGCTTTCCGGCTCGATGCCCGCGAATATTGCTACTACGCCGACTGGACCCGGAATGGCGCCCGCGCCCGGTTCTACGGCCACATTGATACTTCCGGCGATGATCTGCTGCTGAATGCTCGCGCCCTGATCGTCCGCGAGATCGCCGAAGGGCATTGGAACTGATTGCATCATCCGGGTCGAGCTCCAGTCTAACATCCGAAGCCGCCATCTCCGGTCTGCGATGGGGATTGATTCCGTGCCCGGCCAGAAACTCAGGCTGACATCGACCGTCCCGCCGAGGCTGGCGCGGCGACGCAACTGCGACGGGTTTCCGGCATGCTGTCGAAGGCAGAGCACCACCCCCGCATCCATTCGCTGACCTTGGTCTGAGCCTTCTCCTTATCAATCAACCCGTGAAGGGTCGGCTTACGCGAGCGTGCCGCCCTCGCGGATTCGGGACATGCCCGAACGCGCGAGGGTGATTGCAGATCTGTTCAGACACTTCGGGCGCCTGTCGCGGGGGATGGTCCCCCGCCCCCAGAGACAGGAGCCGGAACCCATGTCCTACGCAGATGCCACCGCCTTCGCCGCCAGCCTCGCCACCACACTGATGGTCGCGATCGTCGTGTTCCAGGCCGGGGACGGAACCCACGGCGCTTGCCCCGCCAACGAATTCGATGGCGACGACGAGATGGTGAAACTGGAACTCGACCCATGGAGCTGAGGCGCGAAAGCGCCTCATCCCCAAAGGCCCGGAACGCGCAGAACGCCTCCGGGTCTTCAGCGTTGCGGTGGCCGATCCATCGCCGGCGACCGCACCGGCGGGGAGAGAGGAAGAGGCCGGGCCTTTGGCTGTGACGGGTTGGATGCTGAGAGAGAGGCTCCCGGCGCCCGTCGCGGATTGATCCCGATGACCCATGCCAACCATTCCACCATCGCCCCAACAGGACGGATGATCGCTGACCGGGCGCTGCCCGGATTCCAGCCGATGCAGAAGTTCCCGTTGCGCATTTCCTGCCTCGGCACAGTCGGCTATGCCGGCGCCACCGATGCTGATTATCGCGACCGCAGCGTCTCGCTCGGCGAGGCTGCATCGCCGGAGGACGCCATCGTCCTTGCCGCCATCCGCGTCTCGCAAGGCGATATCCGCATCGGCGACGGCACCGCGCTGCGCTTCACGCCACGCCTGATCGTTGTTCAGGACAACGCGCTCGGCCTGGTGCTCGCAGGCGAGATCCGTGCGGGCATCATCCTGTGGCAGCAGCCCGTTACCAGTGATGGCGAGGCCCGTCGCATCGTCATCGAGGCCAGCCGCCTGCGCGGCCTGGTCTTCGCCGCATCCGGTGAAGGCGATCACGCAACCGCCCGCGATCTTCGGTTCCGCGCAGCGCTGCTCGAAGCGCGGCTGGTCGATCCGGTCTGGCGCGAGACCGCCGCAGAACTGCTTCGGCTGCCGCAGGCGGCCTGAACCACCCTGCAATTTCGATCCCCTTCGCCCGGCATTCTACCGGGCGCAAATCCTATGGAGTTTCCCATGCCGAAATTTGTCGTCAGCAAAGGCCATGACGCCTTCGTCTACTATGAAACCGTCCTACAAGCCGACACGCCCGAGGAGGCGCGAGCACTCGCCACGAGCGTCCATTACGATGGCGAGTGGCTCGCCACCGGATATGTGCAGGAGTTCGACGACTACGAAATCGACGAGCACAGCGGCGTGCGCCTGCTCGAAAGCGGCGAGACCGTCGAGGCGTTCCTGACCATCGGCGTCACCGCGCAGGAACGCGATGCGTTGCTGGCGGGCCTTCGGCTTCTTCAGCTCACCCTTGCACGCGGACCCATCGACCCGCCGCTCAGGAGCGTCCTCACCGACGACGATGCACACGCCGGCCTTGATCTCACACAGATCGACGCGCTGTGCGAACGCATCAACGTCTAGGAGGCACCTATGTATGCGGCCTATCTGCGCCTTGAACTCCGCGTGTGGGACAGCGACCGCGCCGCCAGCCGCAAGCTGGCTCCATCCGCCCGACGAGACCCGGCCAGCAGGGACGCGCGCAAGCACTTCTATCGCGAGATGCTTCGCCACCACGCCGATGCTCGGAGGCTTGTGTTGCAATTCCGTCTCTGACGCCACCGGCGTCCCATTCCCCATCTTGCCCGGCCTCGCGCCGGGCTTTGTCGTTTCAGGAGCCTGGCATGACCGACTACTTCACCCACTTTTCCTGCCTGCTCGACGTCGGCACGCCCGACAACGCCGCTCGCGCCCTCGACCTTTACAATCAGCTTTCCGAAGAAGGTGCTTCAGAAGTACCGCCTTCTGACGGCTTCCTCCTGTCGATCCAGCCCGAGCACGGCGCCACCAAGCTCTGGTTGCGCGATGACGTCACCGGCGACCCGGAACGCCTGATCCAGTTCGTCAAACTGTGTGCTGCTGCGTTCGGTCTGACCGGGCGTTGGGGCTTCCAATATGCCAACATCTGCTCGCGCCCGCGCGTCGACGGCTTTGGTGGCGGCGCACATGTGATCGATCTCGCCACCGGCGACACAGTCGCCTGGACCTACACCGATGGCTGGCTCGCCGACATGCTTGGTGGAGGTGGTCCAGATGCCTGAGATCATCAAAACCACGGTCTACCGGCTCAATGAGCTTTCCGATGCGGCAAAGGACAGGGCCCGCGCCTGGTATCGAGAAGGCGGGTTTGATTACGACTGGTATGATGCTGTCTATGAAGACTTCCAGCGGATCGCGGAAATTCTCGGAATCCGCTTCAAGACCCGCACCGTTCGCCTCATGGGCGGCGGCACCCGTCAGGAGCCGCGCATCTTCTTCACGGGCTTCTGGTCCCAGGGCGATGGGGCCTCGTTCGAATGCTATTATTCCTACCGGAAGAACGCAGCGTCCGAAATCCGATCCTACGCACCGCGGGACACGAAGCTGCATGAGATCGCCGACGCGTTGCTGGCGGTACAGCGCAGAAACTTCTACCAGCTCCACGCCGAAGCCAGCCATCGCGGTCATTACTATCATGAGTATTGCATGTCGATCTCGGTCGAGCGCGACAGCCCGACATATCAGGACATGACCGCCGACGCCGAGGAGATCGTGATCGAGGCGCTGCGAGATCTCGCCCGTTGGCTCTATCGCCAGCTTGAGCACGAGTACGAATATCTGTCCTCGGATGAGGTGGTCGACGACACGATCATCGCCAACGCGTACACCTTCACCGAATCTGGCAGCCGGTTTAGCTGAAGCGAGTGAGCGCCCCAACTTCAGGCGGGGCGCTCTCGTCATGTTTAAAATGGTCGCATCACCGGCAGGAGTGGCCGCGCTACCACTCACCCTTCTGCTCATCCGCGGCGTGTTCGAAGCGCAGCGCCCACGGCCGGATCGCGCGATTGTCGTCCGTGCGCGTAACGCGTAGTCGCGATATCCCCGGTACGAGAGTCCGCGCCGCATCGAAAACGACAGGGATCGTGTAGACCTCGCGCGCCTGCCGGTTCTGGTAGCGCGCTTCGGCATTGATGATGAGGGTGGGCGCGATGTCCCAGACCTCGGACAGGACCGCCAGGATCACCGCAATCGCGATAACGCAGCCACGGAATGCGGCCGAGGTTGACCAATGCTCTTCACCAAAACCCGGTAGGTCGGAAGTAATCCCCGACACGGCGAACGCAAGGATAACGAGCCAATAGAATCTCGGCGCTCGCGGGAGCAGTGAATTAGTCACGAGCCTATTCCTCTAAAATACTCTTATTTTCCGGATCTGTGAGGCGGAGTTCGCCTCAGATCCTTTCCGCCAAATAGTAAACCAAAGTCCTTGCCGCGACGACGTGACGGCGGAGCACCGTAGGCCGCGATCGGCGGCTTTCGGCGATTTGGCCGATGGCATGAGAGGGAGAGCGAGGCCGGGACGGATGTGAGCCTGTGCGGTCGAGAGAGAGCGCTGCGCAGGCTCGATCCTGTCCTGCTCTCCCGAGGCTTTTCCCATGAAGATGATTTCCGTGTCCGCGGCGGCACCCGCCACCGCGCCGCTTCCGATCGTCCCCGATTCCGACATCCCGGCCGCTCTCTTCACTGCGGCGCAGCTTCTCCTGCCTCATATCGAACGCGGTCAGCGCGTCGACACCGGCATGCTGCGCGGCGCGATGGAGACCGCCTTCGGTGCGTCCGACGCGACCGGCGCTTGGAACTGGAAAACGGCCTATGAAGCCTGCGAGGCGGCGACCGTTCTCTTCCTACGCAAATACGGCAAGGCGCTTTTCCGTAAATCCGCTTCTGCGGCGACGGTTCTGCCGCAGCTCGCCAAGATCGCCGGCCTGCTGCCGACGCATACGCGTCGCTCGGAGGAAGCCCAGTCCTTCCAGCAGTTTTCTACTCCGATCCCGCTCGGCCTCGCGGCTGTGACGGCGGCGGCCATCACGCCCGCCGACTGTGTGCTGGAGCCATCGGCCGGGACCGGGCTCCTCGCCATCCTGGCCGAGATCGCCAGCGGCTCGCTGGTGCTCAACGAGCTCGCCGAGACCCGCGCCGGTCTCCTTTCTCTTCTCTTTCCGGCCCTGTCCATTTCCCGCTTCGACGCGGCGCAGATCGATGATCATCTCGACACCGGCATTCTGCCGTCCGTCGTGCTGATGAACCCGCCGTTCTCGGCCATGGCCAATGTCGACGGCCGCATGGCGGACGCTGCCTTCCGCCATGTCGCTTCCGCGCTCGCGCGTCTCGCTCCCGGCGGCCGTCTCGTCACCATCACCGGCGCCAACTTCGCCCCTGACACTCCGGCCTGGTCCGAAGCCTATGGCCGGCTGCAGGAACGCGGCCGCGTCGTCTTCTCCGCCGCGATCAACGGCTCCGTCTATGCCAAGCACGGCACGACCTTTCCGACGCGGCTAACCGTCATCGACAAGGTGCCGGCAGACGACCCGTCCGTATTACCGGCTGCGCCCGGCGTCGCGCCAGATGTGGCCACGCTGCTCGGATGGCTGGCCGAGCATCTGCCGCCGCGCCTGCCGATCGATCCGGCCGTCGCCGTCCCCGTGGTCGCGCCTCGCACCGTCCGCGCCTATGTCAACCGGACGGCAAGGGCCGCGCCCGCCGTGGCGCATCCCGAGCCGGAGGGCGCTGCGCTCGACTACGAAACTGTCGACTGGACGCCAGCGGATGCCGGTCGTCTGTCCGACGCGATCTATGAGGAATACGGGCTCCAGACCATCCGGATTTCCGGGGCTCGGGCCCATCCGACCCAGCTCGTGCAGTCGGCCGCCATGGCGAGCGTCGCCCCTCCAAAGCCGAGCTATCGACCGACACTGCCGGCGAACGTCGTCGATCTCCTCTCCGACGCGCAGCTCGAAACGGTGATCTATGCCGGCGAGGCGCATTCGGACTTCCTCGCCGGTACGTGGGCGGTGGATGACACGCTCGACAAGCTGACCGCCGCGGCCGAGGACGCCAAGGACGCTGTGCGTCTGCGCCAGGGCTTCATGATCGGCGACGGCACCGGCGTCGGCAAGGGCCGGGAATCGGCTGCGATCATTCTCGACAACTGGCTCCAGGGACGGCGCAAGGCCGTCTGGATCTCGAAGTCGGACAAGCTGATCGAGGACGCGCAACGCGACTGGGGCGCGCTCGGCATGGAGCGCTTGCTGGTCACGCCGCTGTCGCGTTTCCCACAGGGCAAGCCGATCACGCTGAACGAGGGCATCCTATTTTTAACCTATGCCACGCTGCGCTCCGACGACCGCGGAGAGAGGGTTTCCAGGGTCAAACAAATCGTCGAATGGTTTGGGCCCGACTTCGATGGAGTGATCATTTTCGACGAGGCGCATGCCATGCAGAACGCCGCTGGCGGCAAGGGAGAACGCGGTGACGTCGCCGCATCGCAGCAGGGCCGCGCCGGCCTGCGCATCCAGCACGCGCTTCCCAATGCCCGCGTCGTCTATGTCTCCGCCACCGGCGCGACCACCGTTCACAATCTCGCCTATGCGCAGCGGCTCGGCCTGTGGGGCGGCGAGGATTTCCCCTTCGCCACGCGCGCCGAGTTCGTCGAGGCGATCGAGGCCGGCGGCGTGGCGGCGATGGAGGTGCTCGCCCGCGACCTGCGCGCGCTCGGCCTCTACACCGCCCGCTCGCTTTCCTTCGCCGGCGTCGAATACGAGCTCATCGAGCACGAACTGACGCCTCAGCAGGTTCGCATTTACGATGCCTATGCCGGCGCCTTCGCCATCATCCATAACAATCTGGACGCGGCGATGCAGGCCGCCAACATCACCGGTGGCGGCGAAGGCGGATCGGGCACCCTCAACATGCAGGCGAAATCCGCCGCCCGCTCGGCCTTCGAGAGCGCCAAGCAGCGCTTCTTCGGCCATCTCTTGACGAGCATGAAGACGCCGACCCTGCTTCGCTCGATCGCCGCCGATCTGGAGGCGGGCCATTCGGCCGTCATCCAGATCGTCTCGACCGGCGAGGCGCTGATGGAGCGGCGTCTGGCCGAACTGCCGACCGAGGAGTGGAACGACGTCCGCGTGGACATCACGCCGCGCGAATACGTTCTCGACTATCTTGCTCATTCCTTCCCGGTCCAGCTCTACGAGCCGTTCACGGATTCGGAGGGCAATCTGTCGTCGCGTCCGGTCTATCGCGACGGCCAGCCGGTCGAAAGCCGCGAGGCTGTCGCGCGCCGCGATGCACTGATAGCAAAGCTCGCCAGCCTACCTCCCGTTCCCGGAGCGCTCGACCAACTCGTCCAGCATTTTGGGACGGATATGGTCGCCGAGGTGACGGGCCGGTCGCGCCGCATCGTCCGCAAGCGCGGCGGAGGCGTCACCATCGACCGGCTTGTGGTCGAGACACGCGCCGGGGCCGCCAACCTCGCCGAGACGCAAGCCTTCATGGACGACCAGAAGCGTGTGCTCGTCTTCTCGGACGCCGGCGGTACGGGCCGCAGCTATCATGCGGAGAAGTCGGGGAAGAACACGCGGCTGCGCGTTCACTATCTGCTCGAGGCGGGCTGGAAAGCCGACACCGCCATTCAGGGTCTCGGCCGGACGCACCGCACCAATCAGGCGCAGCCGCCGCTCTTCCGGCCGATCTCGACCAATGTGAAGGCGGAGAAGCGCTTTCTCAGCACGATCGCCCGCCGCCTCGACACGCTGGGCGCGATCACCCGCGGCCAGCGCCAGACCGGCGGCCAAGGGCTGTTCCGCCCCGAGGACAATCTGGAAAGCCATTACGCCCGCGACGCACTCCGCCAGCTCTACATGCTGCTGGTGCGCGGCAAAGTCGAGGGATGCTCGCTCGACCGTTTCGAGTCCGCCACCGGCCTGAAGCTGATGGACTCGACCGGCATCAAGGACGAGCTACCGCCGATCACGACGTTCCTCAACCGGCTGCTCGCGCTCACCATCGAGCTTCAGGGCATCCTCTTCACGGCCTTCGAACAGCTCCTGACCGCCCGCATCGAGGGCGCGATCGCTTCGGGCACCTATGACGCCGGGCTGGAGACGCTGAGCGCCGAAAGCTTCGTCGTCGTCGATCGGCAGACGATCTACACCCATCCGCGCACAGGCGCGGAAACCAGCCTGCTCACGATCAACGAGCGCAAGCGCAACCGTCCGGTGGCGCTCGAAGCCGCTCTCGCCGAACTCGACGATCCGCGCGCAAAGCTGCTCGTCAACGAGCGCTCCGGCCGCGCCGCCGTTCAGATCCCCGCCAGCAGCATCATGCTCGACGATGGCGAGGTCGAGCGTCGTGTCCGGCTGATCCGGCCGACCGAGGCGCACAACATCCCGGTGCGCTTCATGGCCGAGACCCATTGGGTCGAAACTGACGGGGAGAGCTTTGCGGCGGCATGGAAGACGGAGATTGCCGACGTGCCCGAGTTCACCGACGCGACGCTCCACATGGTCACAGGCTTGCTTCTGCCGATCTGGAAGCGGCTTCCGAACGACTCGACTCGCGTCTATCGGCTTCAGACCGACCACGGCGAGCGCATCATCGGCCGAAAGGTATCGCCAGCCTGGGCCGCGAATGCGACCACGACCGGCGCGGCCGCGATCACGCCGGACGATGCGTTCACCGCTCTGATGGACGGCCGCACCATTCTCGACCTTACCGAGGGTCTTCAGCTTCGCCGCGTCCGCGTCATGGGCGCGAATCGCATTGAGCTGTCGGGCTTCGACGACACAATGCGCGAGCGCCTCACGGCCTACGGCCTGTTCCACGAGATCATCTCGTGGAAGCTGCGCATGTTCGTGCCGGTCGATGCCAATGGCCCGGTGGTTCTCGCCAGGGTGCTCGACCGCTGGCCGGTGAACCGCATCGGCGAAAAGGAGGCTGCGTGATGGCTCGTCACGATGCTTCCGAACTCGCATCCCGTCTCGGCCATCATGCCGAGGCGGTTTGCCGCCATTACCTGAAATCAGGCCACCGCGCCGGACGATACTGGATTGTCGGGGACGTTCAGAACAACCCCGGCCGCTCGATGTTCGTGCGGCTGACCGGCCCTGAATCCGGTAAGGGCGCTGCGGGAAAATGGACGGATTCCGCAACCGGGGAACATGGCGATCTGCTCGACGTCATTCGCGAAACGCTTGGTCTTGTCGACTTCAAGGACGTGGCCGAGGAAGCACGCCGCTTCCTCGCTCTCCCGCATCCCGAACCGGAGATGACGAGGACGCCGACCGGCAGGACGTCGAACGTCGCTGTCGGTTCGCCCGAAGCGTCGCGGCGGCTTTTCGCCATGGCCCAGCCGATCGGCGGCACACTCGCGGAAATCTACCTCAACGGGCGGGCGATCACCTCCCTCCTGGGAACCACCGCGCTGCGCTACCATCCGCGGTGCTACTACAAACCCGATGAGCATTCGCCCACCGAGATCTGGCCGGCGATCGTCGCGTCCGTCACCGATCTTCACGGTAACCAGACCGGCGCACATCGCACCTGGCTCGCCCCGGACGGTTCGGGCAAGGCGCCGGTCGAGTCACCCCGGCGGGCGATGGGCGACCTTCTCGGGCACGGGGTCCGCTTCGGCGTTGCCAGTGAGGTGCTCGCGGCTGGCGAAGGCATCGAGACCGTGCTGTCGCCCCGTCAGGTTCTGCCCCACATGCCGATGATGGCGGCGCTCTCCGCAGCTCACCTCGCTGCCGTCCTGTTTCCGGAGACGCTGCGCAGGCTCTATGTCCTCCGGGATCGCGACCCGGCCGGGGACGGCGCAAGAGACAGCCTGGTCGCCAGAGCAAAGGGCGTCGGGATCGAGGCGATTTCGGTGTCACCGATGCGCGAAGACTTCAACGAAGATCTGCGCTGGCGCGGCGTCGACGCCCTCCGGGCGACCCTGATGGAGCAGCTTCATCCTGATGACGTCCACCGTTTCGTGGAAGGGTGAAGAGATCGGCGGGGGAAGAGGCGCGGTCCAGGCGTCTTCACCTGCCGTCTCCATTCATCATCGTGATCATCCTTTGAAGTCGGAGAGAGCGGCGCCCACGGCCTTCTGAGAGGGCGATCGGCCCACAAACGGGCCGTCCGGGCAATGGCGCGGCGCCCGGCTATTTTCCGCCGGCGGGGCGAGCCCCGCCTTTGCAGCGCGAAACAAAATAGCCGGGCTTGGCCATCGAGGTCCTCGCGAGAGGCGAGGACTGCCAGGCCGTCCCGTCCGTGGGCTTCCGACGCCTGCGAAGGCCGCGATGGGCGCGGTCTCCAGACAAAGGACGCTTCCGATGACGAACGAAGACGATATCGCAGGTTTCGAGCCGAACCACACCTCGTCCCCCACCGATCATCTCCTCACCGAACTCCAGCTCTACGGCTGGCGGCCGTATCAGGACGAACCCGATCCGAGGCCGCTCCCGGAGGGAAACGCCGTCGCCGCCGCCGTCGCGGATATCTTCGACGCCCTCGTCGCGACGCTCGGCGACACCCGCCTCGAACCCGATCTCGAAGAACTGCTCTGGGGAACCGTCAATCTCTTCCACCGCGCCACCGGCCGGGTGGAGCGTGAACTGGATGACAACGAGCGGGCGCAGCGCCGGCTTCAGAAGGAACAGGACGGCAGCGAGGTGAAGTCGGTCGAGCTCGAACGCCTCACGGCAGAGGGCCAGACCATGATCGAACGGCGCAACAGCATGGAGCTCTTCCGCGACGTTGCCGCCGAAGCCTTCGAGCACCACACCGGCAGCGCCTGGCGTCCCCGCACCGGCTCTAAGATCAGCCATCGCAATCTCACCGCCGCGATGATCGACAGCCGCGACTTCCTTGCCGCGAAATGCAGGGCTGAGAACGAGGTGCTCTTGCCAGCCGGTCCGAAGGTTGCCGTCTCCGGCGGAACCGACTTCAACGACCATAACCTGATCTGGGCGAAGCTCGATCAGGTCCGGGCGAAGCACGCCGACATGGTGCTCATTCACGGCGGCGCGAAGACGGGCGCAGAGCGCATCGCCGCCCGATGGGCAAACAGCCGCAAGGTGCCGCATATCGCCTTCGAGCCCGACTTCAAGAAGTACCCGGCGAAACAGGCCCCGTACAAGCGCAACGACACGATGCTCGAAGTCCTGCCGGTGGGCGTCCTCGTCTTCGGCGGTGGCGGCATTCAAGGGAACCTCGCGGACAAGGCCCGCAAGCTCGGCATTCCCACCATGCAGTTCGACGGCGGCGCGTAAGCGCCGCCTCTGGCGGCTGGTCCGGCCGCCAATACTTGACTATCGGAGAGGTTGATGGCTCTTATGAAACATCCTTGCAGAACCGGAAAAGTAGCATAGTCGCAGGCGGAGCGTATCTACAGGCAGCCTGTCGTGATCCTCAACCGATCATGTGGAGGTTTCCATGTCGCTCATCCTTCTCGCCATCTCCTTGACGATCGCCTTCTGCGTCTTCGCCTACAATCTCGCGATCTACGCTTTGCCGTTCATGGTTGGCCTGTCGGCCGCCCAATATGCCTGGGGCGCTGGAGCCGGCATCTTCTTGTCGGGGCTGGCCGCCGTCAGCGCGGCATTGCTGTCGATCGGTCTCGTACTCGCGGTTCTCGGCTTTGCCAGGAATCCGGCGCTGCGGCTGATCGCTCTCGCCGTCTTCGCCGTGCCGGCCGTCATCGCCGGCTATGCGCTCATCCATGGTGTAGCGAAAAACGCGATCGACCCCGGCTTGATGCTCAATCTGCTTTCCGCCAGCGCCGGTCTGTTCATCGGCATCGCGGCCATGGTCAATCTGAACGCCCTCGGCGTGTCGATATTTTCTCGGTAATGGACCGGCCGCGATCCGCCGGTCTTAGCGAAGAAAGCCGGCGGCTCGCGCCGCCGGGCTTGGATTTCCCGCACTGATGGGCTGCCACGACAGTGCTGCCCACACCATACTTCGCTTTTGGCCCGCTTCGTCCGGCTGAGGAAGTCGGTCGTTGGCGTGAGGTCTGCAGGCCGTAGACAGGCCCTGCCAGCCAGCTCATTCATTTCGTAAAGTGGATACGGCCGCGGAGACCTTCACGAACCTTTCCGCAGGTCGAGTGGATCGAGCCTTCCGCCATCGACAGTGGCGACGCGGCGCTGTTCCGCGTCTACGAGCCCGGTAGCCTCTTTGTTCTCGTTCCGTCCAGCCTGTCCGAGGAAGGGCGCGGGTGGCCGGAAGGAGAGATGAACGAGTGTCTTTCGAAGGCGGCGCAGGTCCATGGGGCCTGCCTCTTCGCTGTTGCCGGCAAGGACGATGGTTCTGCTGTGCGTCCCCGTGTTCGTGCTTTCAGAGGCACCAATCCCTCCGACTGACTGATCCCCTAAGTCCGTTCTGTTTCCTCCAGCAACCCCCGCAGCTCCCAGCCGTGTTGCCGCGCAGGCGCGGCTGCCCGCTCCACCTGGGGCCTTGGGGGTCAAGCTGCCGCCGAAGGCGTCAGTGCAGGAGTCTCCCGACGGCCTTGGCCGGGTCTCGTCGGAGGGATGGTCCCTCCGAGAAGCAACGGAGACTTACAATGCAGAACATCGTCATTCTCGCCGGCAACATCGGTCAGGCCCCCGAAACCCGCACCACCCAGGGCGGCACCCGGATCACCCACTTCACGCTGGCCACCTCGCGCCCCCGCTATTCGGACGGCAAGGTCGTCCGGGACGAGAAGGGCTACCGGGTCCAGGACACCGAATGGCACCGGATCACCGCCTTCAACGGCCTCGGCAAGACGATCCAGGACTATTGCGAGAAAGGCATGAAGGTTCTGGTTCGCGGCCGCATCCACTACTCGAAGTGGACCGACCAGGAGGGCAACGACCGCTACGGATGCGAGATCATCGCCGAGACGGTCGATTTCCTGAGCCGGGCGAAGCAGACCGAAAACGAAAACGGAGGGCAGCCCGACTACGATGACGACATCCCGTTCTGAGCGGGAGGTCCAAAGACCCGGCGGCGCAAGCCGCCGGGTTCCTTCATGCTCATGGCGGATCGCGGCCGCGCCGGGCTTCCCCACCGTCGCGCATCTGTCGCTGAACGCGGTTGCAGCGTTGTGCCCAACCGTCTTTCTCTCAATGAGAAGCCGATCATACCGGCAGTCGGGCCGCGTCAAGGACGCCCGGTGCCCCCAATTTTGCCGCCGCTGCACGACGACAAAATCGGCTCCCCCAGACGCCGGATTCTCCGGTCGCTTCGCGATCCCTGACCCGTCCTTCCAACGCCCGGACAATCGCCTCCGTCATCGAGACAAAGGAGGTTCACATGACACAGGTTCTCGACATCTACGCCGAAATCGCCGAGCTGCGCGCCGAGTTCGACCGCTGCATCCTCACCCGCAAGGAGCGGGCCGAGACGCTGCGACGCCTCGAAGCCGCACGCGCGGAGGCCGAGCGCCGGGAGCGGGCGAGGGAGGGAGCGTAAGCTCCCTCTTTTTTGTCGGCGACGGCCGCCGCGGATCGCATCGGCGGGATCTCGGGCCGCCTCGCGGCCTTCACGAGAACTTCGGACGGAATCGCCACGCGCATGGGCGCGTTGCAATCCGACTTGCCTGTCGGAGCATCGATCGTTCCCAAAAACCGGAAACCACTTTTTGGTCCGATGCTCCTGTGATGAAAGGGGGGGGCACGGCCGCCCCTCTCAAGCTCTCCCCATGAAGGAAGGGCAAGGCCCCTCCTTCAAACATCCTCCCATGGAAGGGGTGTCACACCCCCTTCCAAACCATCCCCATTCCTATTCGGACACGGCGTCTGGTCGACGCCGCGGTGCTCCTCTCTCTCTGACTTCCCAGTGTACGCCAGCCCATCCGGCGTCAAGGACTGCGCGGCCCCTCCAATTTTCCTCCGCCGGCCGAAGGCCGACTCCACAAAATCGGTTCCTCCGCTTACCG
Source organism: Roseixanthobacter pseudopolyaromaticivorans (assembly GCF_043195145.2). Classification (NCBI taxonomy): domain Bacteria; kingdom Pseudomonadati; phylum Pseudomonadota; class Alphaproteobacteria; order Hyphomicrobiales; family Xanthobacteraceae; genus Roseixanthobacter; species Roseixanthobacter pseudopolyaromaticivorans. The sequence goes on along the minus strand of NZ_CM195539.1, from coordinate 4,994,569 downwards.
CGTAGCGGCCGCTGGCGCGGTCCCTGACCCCGGCTGGGCTACAGCGTGGACACCTTTCGTCAGAGACGAAAAGGAGATCTTCCATGACTGCGATTGAAAACAACAACGTCGATGCGACTGGCGACGACCATCAAGAACCGCGCGAACCCTTCGATGGCGAAATCCATCTGCCCGCCACGATCTCCAAGGAGTTCCTGTCGACCGCCCTGCTTTGGGCGATCGAAAACAAGGTGGAGTTCGGCGTGTTCCACGAGCCGGACACGATCGTCATCGCGCATTTCTTCGGCGACGAGCAATTCCTGCCTTCTCGCCGGACCGACAAGCGCTGGCAAATCGGCTTGGAGGACCGGTTGCCGGGCGACGACTATTGACGCTTCGATCGGAGGCGGCTTCGGCCGCCTCCGATTACGGCTTCAGCGGCGCAGAGCCGGCTGGCCGCCGGATACGGACACGGCCCCTGGACGGAGCCGTGGATACTCTTCTCTCTGCCGTCCGATCGTAGCACCGCCTCTCCGGCGTCAAGGACATCGCGGGGACCGCTCGCCGGCTCCGCCGGGCGCTTTGCGCTCCCTGGCCCCTCGATGCTGCGGTGCGGCCTCCTTCCGTCAGAGAGACGAAAGGAGAACTCCATGACTTGGGACCAAGCCCTCATGCTGATGGTGAAGCTGTCCGGCTTCAAGCTCATAGTCCGCGCCAACCGGTTCGGATGCGATACGGATCTCGCGCGCGAGGCGCACGATATTCTGATCGCCCATCTCGACGAGTTCCGCGAGGACCTCGACCGGGTTATCGCCCTATGGAAAGAATTGCTTGCCGAGCGGGATCCCGACAAGGCCGACGATGCAGCCTACGACCTGCGCGATCTGCGCATCCGGGTCGAGCACTTCTGGCTCCACAATCACCATCCGTACAATGTCGGCGGATGGCGTCACGCCGACGATGCGGGCACTTATCGCATCGCCGACGAGTGTGACTATGAGCTGTTCGGAGCGCACCACTGGGTGCGCGACCTCACGGACAACGAACTGTGCGGCCTGCGACCGATCCTCGAACAGCTCGCCGAAGAAACCGGGCTGAACATCCCGGCCGTCGTCATCTACTATCGGCCCGATCCCGGCCGACCTGCAGCGCGGCCGATGACGCCGTTTGATCCCGATACGCCAATCCCTTGGTGATGGTATCCGGGAAGGTGGTTGCGGCCACCTTCCCATTCCTTTTTCGACCGCAGTGTTTGCCGGGGGACGTAGCGCAGGATCTCCGACCGGATCGACCGGCCGGATGCCCTATGAAAGGGGGGCAAGCCGCCCCTCTCAATCTCTCCCCATGAAGGAAGGGCGAAGCCCCTCCTTCAAACATCCTCCCATGGAAGGGGGTGTCACACCCCCTTCCAAACCATCCCCATTCCTATTCGGACACGGCGTCTGGTCGACGCCGTGACTGCTCCTCTCTCTCTGACTTCCCAGTGTACGCCAGCCCATCCGGCGTCAAGGACAGCGCGGCCCCTCCAATTTTCAGCTCCGACCCGATGGGCCGAACCAGAAAATCGGTTCCTCCGCTTGCCGCACGGCGGCCGCTAAAGCGGTCCCTGACCCCTCTGGGCTACAGCGTGGACACCTTTCGTCAGAGACGAAAAGGAGATTTTCCATGACACATCGCAAGATCATCACCATCGATGGCGGCAGCGCGGAATATTGGACGCAGCGAACGGAGGGCTTTCGCCTTATCCACGAGGCGGAGCGGGCTCTCGAACGATTGAAGGACGCGCCCATGTACCTTCACGGCGGCTACGACGAGGACGGAGACGTCATCGCCATCGAGAACCTCGGGCCGTATGACGACATGGAGGATGCGATCCGGGCGATCGAGGCGAACGAGACTGCGGTTAGCATCCTCGTCGCGCAGGGCCGCACCAAGATCGGCGACTATGAGATCAGGGCGGTGGTCCGCGAGTTGGCGCCCGACGACGGAGACATCGAGGACCCCGCGAGCAACCCGCTCTGGGGTCCCGACACCGATTAAGGTCCAGGCGAGAGGCGGCTAAGGCCGCCTCTCGCCTTTATCTCTGTGCCGGGAGCGAGGGCAGCCGGTTCGACCGGCTGCCCTGGCTTATGAAAGAGGGGCAAGCCCCCTCTCAATCTCTCCCCATGAAGGAAGGGCAAAGCCCCTCCTTCAAACATCCTCCCATGGGGAAAGGGGACGGTTCCCTCCTCCCTTTCCCCAAGCCCCTTTCCCTCTCCCGGTAAGGCCTCCGGCTTTGGTAGCGACCGAATCAGTTGCCGAGAATTTTCCTTGAAGTCTGTGCTGTCGGTAAATTTCGGTCGCAATGTCGAACACAAACGACTAAAATAGTCGTAGTTCTGGCGTGCGCGTAGGTCCGAATGGGAGGTGATCATGCATGATCACCGCCCGACAATCACGGGCCGCACGCGCGTTACTGGGTTGGACGCAGGAGACGCTCGCTGACAAGGCCCGGGTCGCATTGACCGCGCTTAAGCGCCTCGAATCCGAGAGCGGATTGGGGACGCACGAGACAACGCGTGATCAGGTTCGACGCGCCCTCGAGGCAGCGGGGATTGTTCTGCTTTCGACGGATAAGGGGGAAGGCGTCCTCATCCTGCAAGACGGGATCGATTCGGGGCGAAGATCGGGTTGATCGTGCGATTGTTCGATCTTGTCATAAAATGAGGCTTTCCGTGTGAGAAAAAGTTAACGAATATGGCTCGCAAGAATTTGGTAGCTTGATGGGACAAGCAACTTACACGTTTCTGGACGAACCTCCGCCGAGCGAAACGCTTACGTCTTACGACCGCGAACATATGAAGCTCTACATGCGGCTACTCGATGCCGAGCGAGATGGCGCCTGCTGGCGTGAGGCGGTTCAAGTGCTCTTCGGTCTCGATCCGGCCCACGAACCGCGCCGTTGCCGAAACATCCACGATACCCATCTCGCCCGTGCGCATTGGATGACCGAACGAGGCTACCGCGAACTCGTCAAGGAAGCTCAACGGCCAAAATCACCGTGATGCCGTGGTGGCATCGCCCGTTGCCGGGCCAACGACTTTGTAAGATCAACGCAACCGAGGATCGTAAACCTCCCAGAATTCGTCAGGAATAAACTTGGGAGGATTACGATGACCCCTGACGCTTCAACATGGCGCTCCTCGGCAGAATACGACCGTCTGGATACACTGACGGCATCCGATCTTGCGTGGGAATGGCTGCGCCGCAACGATGCCTACGACGCGGACTTTGAGGCTTTTTCCACTCACAGCGCTGGTTCCGACACGCTGAGCGAGAAAATCCGGCGGTGGGGATTGCGATTTCCCCGTCGACCCCCTGACGCCGCCTCCTGACGCTCCGGTCTTCTGGCTTCCTCAGCAAGATACAGGGGTCGTTGTGTTGACCGCGGCCCCATCGAGCCTCAGTCCTAGCGAAGATGACGAGCGCGACCATTCTTTGCCACCAGAAGCCATCCGCCACGAAGGAGGAGCAGATCTCCGACTGGGCCTCGGCAATGGTCAGTATCTCCAGATCGCCGACGATACGGTTGGAATGCCGGAGTCCGCTGTCGCCGTCATTCCGCTTGGGCTCGAGGGCTTCGACCGAATCGAAGCCGTCTATCGATTCCTCTCAGCCTTGCATGGCCGCGCCATTCCCCCGGACACGCGTCTGACGCGCCAGCAGCGCGCCCGCCAGCGCCGGATGCTGCGCGCCTTCGACGGCTATCGTGCCGGTGCGACGCAGCAGGAAATCGCCGAGATCATTTTTCACATCGACCATCTCGACCGTGACGACTGGCAGGCATCATCCACACGCCACGCCATCAAGGCGCTCCTGCGCGATGCCCGCGCGATGATCGCCGGCGGCTATCGGAAACTCCTTCGTCATCGCCGCCAATCCTAGCGCGGTCTCGCCCTCCGATGGTGGGCGAATTCGATACCCCCCAACTTTGCCCTGCAACTCGCCGGCTCTCCTCCGCCACCGTGGTCGTTGCCCGCCGCTGACCCGCGACGGCCATCCCCACCACCACGGAGACCCGATCCATGCCACACGAACCCGTCGTTCTCCCGCCGCGTTTCCTCCGCACCAAGGAAGCGGCCGAGTTTCTCAGCCTCTCGGCCCGTACTCTCGAAAAGCACCGGACCTACGGAACAGGCCCGGCCTATCGCAAGCTCGGCGGCCGCGTCGTCTATGCTATCGACGATCTCGAGACCTGGGCGGCTCGCGGCGCGGTGACGTCGACATCTGATCCGCGCGGCGCCGTGCTGCCGGCGAAGCGCCACGTCATTCCCTCCGGGCCGCAGGTCGGCCGCTACGCACGCTGACCGCGGCCGGCTTCCTTCATGGCGGTGCGGCGTCGATCCCTTTCGGAGCGCGGGCAGCTCGATCTGTTCCGAGCGCTTCCCGGCGACTTCGCGCCACGAGACGCGCAGGATCTCATGGCTTATCCCTTCTTCTCCCTTTCCAAGACCCATCGCGTTGCTCCGATCGATTTCGTCGCCGGCAACGTGACGATCCGGGTCGAGGCGGTTCCCGATCACGGCATGGCGACCATCTGGGACGCCGACATCCTGATCTGGGCGGCGAGCCAGATCGTAGAAGCCCGGGATACCGGGCTTCGCACCTCGCGGCTGATGGCCGCCACGCCCTACGAAATCCTCACCTATGTCGGCCGGGGCACGAGCTCACGCGACTATCAGCGCCTGAAAGCCGCGCTCGACCGTCTGCAGTCGACGACGGTTTCCACCTCGATCCGCCAGCCTGCCGAAGGCCGCCGTCATCGCTTCTCGTGGATCAACGAGTGGCAGGAGCGCACCGACCGCAACGGCCGCCCCGTGGGCATCGAGCTGATCGTGCCGGACTGGTTCTACCAGGCTGTCCTCGACGATGCGCTCGTGCTCACCATCGACCGGACCTATTTCGACCTAACGGGCGGCCTCGACCGCTGGCTTTACCGCCTGGTGCGCAAGCACGGTGGCCGCCAGCGCGCCGGCTGGCGCTTCGACTTCCAGCACCTTCACCAGAAATCAGGCAGCCTGTCGCCGTTCAAGCGCTTCGCCTTCGAGCTGCGCGACATCATCCGACGCCAGCCGCTGCCCGGCTACACCCTGTTCCTCGAAACCGAAATCGGCGGCCGCGCGCTGCTCGCTTTCGAGCCGCTGCCCGCCTGTGGACAAGCTGTGGACGGCCTCGTGCTATCGGGAACCCGCACTATCGTGCTATCGGGAACCCGAGCCTCGTGCTATCAGGAACCCAAACAGGGTTTAACACACGGAAATTCCACACGAAATCGCGCCCTTAACTTAGAGTCTAACAAAGACTCTAACCTTAAAGAGCGCGCGCGCGATGTGGAAAACCTCATCCGCGACGCCGCCAGAAGCCTCAGCGTTACCGCCAGGAAGAGCGCGCCAAGCGCGCCGGCCGAGCCGCCACAGACGGCTGCAAGCCGCCGCGGTGGGGCCTCTCCATCCACTGATCCCGATACGCCACGTCTTCCTCTCGATCCACCGGGAGGACGCCGATGATCGTCGCGCTTCTCAACCAGAAAGGCGGCGTCGGCAAGACGACGCTCGCGCTGCATCTCGCCGGCGAACTGGCGATGCGCGGCAAGCGCGTGACCCTGATCGACGCCGACCCGCAGGGCTCGGCGCTCGACTGGTCGCAGCAACGCTCGCGCGAGAACCTGCCACGCGCCTTTGGCGTCGTCGGCCTGGCACGCGATACGCTGCATCGCGAGGCACCGGAACTCGCGCGAGACGTCGATCACGTTGTCATCGATGGCCCGCCGCGTGTCGCCGGCCTCATGCGCTCCGCGCTGCTCGCCGCCGACCTCGTGCTGATCCCGGTGCAGCCGTCTCCGCTCGACGGCTGGGCCTCCGCCGAGATGCTGGCGCTCCTGGCGGAGGCGCGCATCTACCGGCCCCAGCTCACCGCCCGATTCGTGCTGAACCGCTGCGGCGCCCGCACCGTCATCGCTCGCGAGACGGCCGAGACCCTGGCTGACCACGATCCGCCAGTGCTCGCCACAACGATCGGCCAGCGCGTCGTCTTCGCCGACGCCGCGCAGACCGGGAGGCTTGCGTCAGACATCGACCGGCGTTCGCCCGCCGCGCGCGAGATCGCGGCACTGGCGGCCGAGGTCGAGCGTCTCGGCATCGGGAGGACCGCGCCATGACGGTTCCCCCCGAAATCATATTGTCCGGAGACTGCCGCGATCGCATGCCGGCGCGCGGCCCGTTCGACATGATCCTCGCCGATCCCCCTTACGGGGACACATCGCTCGCCTGGGATCGCCGCGTCGAGGGCTGGCTGTCGCTCGCGCGCGGCGCGCTTGCCCCGACCGGCTCGATGTGGGTCTTTGGTTCGCTGCGTAGCTTCATGGCAACCGCCGACCGCTTCGCCGACGCCGGCCTGCGGCTCGCCCAGGAGATCGTCTGGGAGAAGCAGAACGGCACCGGCTTCCATGCGGACCGCTTCAAGCGCGTGCATGAACTGGCCGTCCAGTTCTATCCGGCCGAGACGCCCTGGCGCGACATCTACAACGACGTCCAGACCACGTCCGACGCGACAGCCCGGACCGTGCGACGCAAGCAGCGTCCGCCCCATACCGGCCAGATCGACGCCGGCCACTATGTCAGCCACGACGGCGGGCCGCGCCTCATGCGCTCGGTCATCTACCTGCGCAACTGCCACGGCCGCGCGATCCACCCGACTGAAAAGCCGTCGGCGCTCCTCGAAATCCTGATCCGGACAAGCTGCCCGGAAGGCGGTCTTGTCGGCGACTGGTTTGCCGGTTCGGGCTCCGCCGGCGAAGCCTGCCGGCTCTCTGGCCGACGCTATATCGGCTGCGAGATCGACCCCACGATGGCCGACCGCGCCCGCGACCGCATCGCCACCGTGCTGCCGTTCCATGACGGAGACCCGTCATGACGGCGCGCACCGAAAAGCGTGGGTTCGCGCAACGTCCGGCCGATCCGGATAGCTGGATCAAGGGTGCGGACACGCCTTCGCCACGCAGTGGCGCTGCCGTGACCTTCACGGCCCGACTCACCATCGACATCACGCCTGAGCTGCGCGGCCGGATCAAGATCGCCGCCTTCGGCCGCGGCGTCACCGTCGCCGACATGCTGCGCGAGCTGTTCGAGCGCGAATTCCCCGACACCCAAGGAGACACACCATGACCGGTAATGCGGCGCTCCGCATCGGCGGCCGTCCGTTGCCGGACGGTCCAGCCGCGTTCACCACGCTCGTCGAACTCACCTGGATCGAGAAGCGCATCGAGAACTGGATCAGATTCGGCCGCGAGAGCTACGAGCAGAAACTCGACCGCCGGCACAGGGTGGTCGGCTTCGCGCCCGGCACGGTCTTCTGCCTCGTTCGCTGGGCGGCGAACGAGTACGGAACGATCATCTCGCGCCTGGACATCGTCCGCGCGGTCGACCGCGGAGAGCCGTTCCAGACGCTGCCCTTCGTGCGTCCTGGCGGCGAAATCCTGCTGAAGGTCGAAAGCTGGCCCAAGGTCGAGGACGTGCTTCGCCATGTCGACGGCATCGAGGCCCTCGGCATCGATCCCGCCGACGCCGATCCCGATCACTGGCGGCACGTCGCGCACTGGATGAATGCCGGCGAGACGCCGCGCCCGTACACGGCCGAGCGCCACCAAGCCTGGCTCCGGCGGCGGGAGTTCGGACGATGACGCGGCTCGGCTACCTCGCGGCGACATCCGTCGCCGTGCTCGGCATCGCCGCGGCCAGCGCCATGCCGATGCCGCTGAAACTCATCTGGAACGCGACGGCGAGCGCGCCGGTCGGCTTCTACACGGTATCGCAGACCGGGCGGATCGAGGTGCCGGATCTCGTCGCCGTCATGCCGCCCGAACCGTTCGCCTCCTTCATGGTCGAACGCGGCTATGTCGGCCGTGACGTGCCGATCCTCAAGCACGTCGTCGGCCTGCCGGGACAGCGCGTGTGCCGCGACGGTCGCGCCATCACGGTCGACGACGTTCCGCTCGGCGAGGCTCGCGACCGCGACAGCCGTGGCCGCGACCTGCCGGTCTGGCGGGGCTGCCGCGTGATCGGCGGCGGCGAACTTTTCCTCATGAACCTCGAAGCCGCCGACAGCCTCGACGGCCGCTACTTCGGCCCGTTTCCCGCTGCGGCGGTCATCGGCCGGGCCACCCCGCTTTTCACCGACGAGGACGGCGACGGCCGCTTCGTCTGGCGCACGCCGACGCGGTGAGCGCGCGCCCTTCGCCACCCCACCGCACGACAGGAGATCAAGACCATGGCCCAGATTGGACACTTCACGCGCAGGGAAACCGGCTTTGAAGGCGAGTTCCGGACGCTCGGTATCAGGGAGGAAATGACGCTCGTTCCCGCCGAACCTTCGGACACCGAGAACGCCCCGAAATATCGCGTCCTGCTCGGTGACGAAGACGGCCTCGATATCGGCGCGGGCTGGATACATGTCGGCGAACGGGCCGGCGAGTTCGTCTCGATCACGATCTACAGCCCGCTACTCGGCGGCACGTTTCGCGCAAATCTCTTCCGCGTCGGTGACGACGGTTCTGCCTGGGTGCTGACCACCGTCCAGCCTCCCAAAAAGCGGCAGGAGGACTGAATGGCGGCGGTCCGACATCGCGCTCGCGCCGGACGCACTTCCGCCGTCCGGCGCTCAGCGCTCCTTCTCCTTTCCGGCCTGATCTTCACCGCAGCCGCAACGCCGACGGTTCTGGCGCAAACCTCATCTCCGGCGAGCGCCGTGACCGCGCATCCGCACGCGGCGCATATCGCTGGAGCATCACGCCGCTTCGGCATTCCGCCAGCATGGATCGTCGCCGTCATGCGCGCCGAGAGCGCGGGCGACGTGCGGGCTGTCTCCTCGGCCGGCGCGATGGGTCTGATGCAGGTCATGCCGGATACCTGGGCCGAGCTTCGCATCCGCCACGGCCTCGGCCGCAATCCTTACGACCCGCGCGACAACATCCTCGCGGGTACTGCGTATCTGCGCGAGATGTGGGATCGCTATGGCGACATCGCCGCCATGCTCGCGGCCTACAATGCCGGTCCAGCGCGCTACGATGAGCATCGTTCGAAGGGCCGAGCGCTGCCCGCCGAGACGCGGGCTTATGTCGCTTCGCTCGCGCCCGCGCTGCGCGGCGAGCGCCCTTCGAAGAGCGGTTCGACGGTCGCCCGGCCGCTCGATTGGCGCGAGGCGGCGATCTTCGTCGGGCGCGATGACGGCGCTTCGGCCGCCAATTCCCAGACTTTGCATCGCTCGCCGGACGACGCCCTTTCACCCGTCCCGGCGATGCCGCAGATGCTTGTCGCCGCACAGCCGAAAGGGCTGTTCGTCGCCCGGAATGCCGTTGGGGACCGGCCATGAGCGGCCCGGCGGCATTTCGCATCCGATCGGGCTCTGGCGTGTCGTGGAGAGCGCCGGGGGCGGAGGCAGGCGCAGCAACCGGACGATGGCAGGATAAAAGGGCGCACGGTGCGCTTCGGTCGGGCGGTTGCTTTTGTTCATGTTTTTGGCGCGTTCCGCACCGTGCAGCGCTTTCGCGCGCCGTGCGCTCCGCGCCCATCTTCATGATTTTCTTGTCCTTTTTGCACCGTGTGGGGTCGCGTCATGTCCGATGACCACGAGTTCCGCATCCGTCCGGGGCGCATCCGATCGACCCGCGCGCAACAGGCCCGGCCTTTCATAACGCAGGCGCTCGCCGCAGCGAAGAAGGCAGGCGGCGGCGTCTCGCGATCGGGCCGCGTCACGTCAGGCAATCGTTCGCGCTTCGGGCGCGGCCAGCGCGCCAGCATTCAGGCTAATCGGCTCATCACGTCGCGGACGCGCGGCGCCGTCGTCAAGGCGCGCGTTGTCCGCCATACTGCTCGGTCCGCGCCGCTCGGAACGCATCTCGACTATCTACGCCGCGATGGTGTGACCCGTGACGGGGAGAAGGCGCGGCTGTTCGGGCCGGGAACCGAGAATGCGGATGCACGCGCCTTCGCAGAGCGCTGTGGTGATGACCGGCATCATTTCCGCTTCATCGTCTCGCCTGACGACGCGCCCGACATGGCGGACCTCAGATCCTTCACCCGCGATCTCGTCGGCCAGATGGAAAAGGATCTCGGCACGAAGCTCGACTGGGTCGCCGTCGATCACTGGAACACCGAGCATCCGCATGTCCACCTGATCGTGCGCGGCGTGCGCGATGACGGCCAGGATCTCGTGATCTCACGCGACTACATCAAGGAGGGCATGCGTGACCGGGCGCGCGAGCTCATCACCCAGGAGTTGGGACCGCGCACCGATCTCGATATCCGCAGCACTCTCGAAAGCCAGATCGAGACCGAACGCTGGACGCAGCTCGACCGCCAGCTTGTCCGCGACGCCGGCAAGTCCGGCATCATCGATCTGGCGCCGCGCGCCGACCGACAGCCGGACGAGTTCCACGCTCTGAAGGTCGGCCGTCTGCGGACGCTGGAAATTCTCGGTGTCGCGGGACAGGTCGGCCATTCGCAATGGTTCATCAGGCCCGAGGCAGAGAGCGTCCTGCGCGAGCTCGGCGAGCGCGGCGACATCATCAAGCGCATGCACCGCGCTCTCACCGAACGCGGCATCGAGCGCGGCTCGGCGAGTTATGTGCTGGCCGGTGAAAGCCTCGACGTGCCCGTTGTCGGTCGCCTGCTCGAACGCGGTCTGGATGACGAACTAAAAGGCACGGCCTATGCCGTGGTCGACGGCGTCGACGGCCGCACCCATCATATCAAGCTGCCGCATCTCGATGCCGCTGGCGACAGCCCACCCGGATCGATCGTCGAGCTGCGCGCCTACGAGGATGCGCAAGGTCAGCGCCGCGTCGCGCTCGCCGTCCGCTCCGATCTGGATATCCACTCTCAGGTCAACGCAGCGGGTGCGACCTGGCTCGATCGGCAGGCGGTTGCCCGCGAGCCCATCGCGCTCTCGGAGGGTGGCTTCGGCGCCGAGGTGCAACGGGCCCTCGAGCAACGCGCCGAGCACCTTATCGGCGAAGGTCTCGCCGAACGGCAGGGCGGGCGCGTGGTCTTCGCGCGGCGTCTGCTCAACACGCTACGCGATCGCGAAGTCAGTGCGCTGGGCGAAAAGCTCGCCGCCGAGACCGGCCTGCCATTCAACCATGCCAACGGCGGCGAATATGTCGCCGGCTCCTATCGCGAGCGCTTCACGCTCGCCTCCGGCCGCTTCGCCATGATCGACGACGGCCTCGGCTTCCAGCTCGTCCCCTGGTCTCCCTCTCTCGAAAAGCAGATCGGCCGTCACGTCTCCGGCGTCGCGCGCGACGATGGCGGCGTCGACTGGGACTTCGGCCGCAAGCGGGGGCTCGGCCTCTAACGCCCGTCAGAAAGGAACCTCGCCATGTCCGGCACAAAGATCCTCTGGGGACAGATCACGATCGTCTTCCTGATCGTGCTCGTTACCACCTGGGGCGCGACGCAGTATGTTGCGTGGAGCCTCGGCTACCAGGCGCAGCTCGGCGAGCCGTGGTTCAGGCTCTTCGGCGTGCCGGTCTATTTTCCAGCCGCTATCATGTGGTGGTGGTACTTTTACGATGCCTATGCGCCGGGCATATTCGCGACCGGCGGCATGATCGCCGCGTCGGGCGGTTTCATCGCCATCGCGGTCGCCATCGGCATGTCGGTCTGGCGAGCGCGCGAACAGAAGAATGTCGCCACCTATGGCTCGGCCCGCTGGGCAGAGAAGCCCGAGATCGAGGCCGCGGGCCTGCTCGATCCCGACGGCGTGGTACTTGGCCGATACGATCAGGAGTATCTGCGCCATGACGGGCCGGAGCATGTGCTGTGCTTTGCGCCGACCCGATCCGGCAAGGGTGTCGGTCTCGTCGTCCCTTCGCTCCTCACCTGGCCGGGCTCGGCAATCGTCCATGATATCAAGGGTGAGAACTGGACGCTGACCGCGGGCTTCCGGTCACTCCATGGCCGTGTGCTGCTGTTCGACCCGACCAATCCCAAATCCTCCGCCTACAATCCGCTGCTCGAGGTCCGTCGGGGCGAATGGGAGGTGCGTGACGTCCAGAACATCGCCGACATTCTCGTCGATCCCGAGGGGAGCCTGGACAAAAGGAATCACTGGGAAAAGACCAGCCATTCACTTCTGGTCGGCGCAATCCTGCATGTCCTCTATGCCGAGCCGGAAAAGACGCTGGCCGGCGTCGCCAACTTCCTCTCCGATCCGAAGCGCCCGGTGGAGTCGACGTTGCGCGCCATGATGAAGACCGCGCATCTCGGCGAGGCCGGGCCGCATCCCGTCGTCGCCAGTGCTGCGCGCGAACTGCTCAACAAATCCGACAATGAGCGCTCCGGCGTTCTATCAACCGCCATGTCGTTTCTCGGATTGTACCGCGATCCTGTCGTTGCCGAGGTGACGCGCCGCTGCGACTGGCGGATCAGCGACATTGTCGGCGGTGAGCGTCCGACGACGCTCTATCTTGTCGTGCCGCCCTCGGACATCAACCGCACAAAGCCCCTGATCCGCCTGCTGCTCAACCAGATCGGCCGGCGTCTGACCGAGGATCTGCAATCAGGGGGCGGCCGCCATCGTCTGCTGTTGATGCTGGACGAGTTTCCCGCGCTCGGCAGACTCGATTTTTTCGAGACCGCCTTGGCCTTCATGGCCGGGTACGGCTTGAAATCTTTCCTGATCGCGCAATCGCTGAACCAGATCGAGAAAGCCTACGGGCCGAACAATTCGATCCTCGACAACTGCCATGTGCGCGTGAGCTTTGCGACCAACGACGAGCGGACGGCCAAGCGCGTCTCAGACGCCCTCGGGACAGCCACCGAGATGAAGGCCATGAAGAACTATGCCGGGCACAGGCTGTCGCCCTGGCTTGGCCACCTGATGGTGTCCCGCTCGGAAACCGCCCGCCAGTTGCTCACGCCGGGCGAGATCATGCAGCTTCCGCCGGCCGACGAGATCGTCATGGTCGCCGGCATTCCGCCGATCCGGGCGAAAAAGGCGCGCTACTATGAGGATGCCCGTTTCCGCGAACGCCTGCTGTCGCCGCCCGCCTTGAAGCGCCCGGAACAGATTCGTCCGGACGACTGGACCAGCCTGCCGATCCCGGCGCGGCCGGAAGCGCTCGATGCGCAACCGGCAGGCCGATCCGACGACGAGGACCCGACCGAATCCGAACGGCGGCTGCAGCACGAGCTCCACCGGGTAAAGCCGGTAGAAAAGAAAGCGCCGATCGAGAACGAGTTCGAGATCGAGCCGCCTGACGACATCGATGAGGATGCCGTGCGCAACCAGCGCATGATCCGCCGGATGCAGGGCGTCGCACGGCAGGTCTCGCTCGATCCGAATGACGGCATGGAACTGTAGGCGCCATGACCAGTCACCGGAAGAAGATAAAGACCACGGTCTATCTGGACCCCGATGTCGAGAAGACCCTGGCGGATTTTGCCGCCCGCCGCGATCAGTCGCAGTCCATGATCGCGGAGGCGGCCATCGCGTCGTTCCTCTCGCCGGACGATGCCGAGCGGCGGGAGGCGATCGTCGCCAAGCGCCTCGACCAGATCGACCGCCGCTTGACGCGCCTGGAACGGGACGTCGGCATCGCCGTCGAGACCCTTGCGGTGTTCATCCGCTTCTGGATCACCACGACGCCCGCCTTGCCGGAGCCAGCCGCGCAGGCAGCGCGGGCCAAATCCAGCGAGCGATATGAAGCATTCATCACCGCGCTGGGCCGGCGTCTGGCGCAGGGGCCGAAGCTCCGTCAGGAGATTTCGGAAGATGTGCCCGAATCGGACGCCTGAACATCTCGCGCGCGGCATCTGGGAATCGATACGACCAGTTCAAGAACAGGGGCGCACCGCCGTTCTCCTGTATTTGCACGCCACGCTACTACTACGACCGAAACTTGTTGAATCGGCCTGATTCAGGGCTCTTTTAATCATCCCCGATCCGGGGATCATCTGTTGCGTCCCCACGAGAAACGGGGACGAGATGGCATCCACTCATCACAGACAGGAAGCGAGCCAGCGTGGCGCGCGCATGCTGCGCACCGCGCTCGGCAGCGCCATCGCGCGATTTCTGGAAGACCCGGCCGTGGTCGAGGTGATGCTGAATCCCGATGGGCGCATCTGGGTGGATCGGCTTTCCGAAGGGTTGGCCAACACCGGCGAGACGATGACGGCCGCCGATGGCGAGCGCATCGTGCGTCTGGTCGCGCACCATGTTGGTGCGGAGGTTCACGCCCGCTCGCCGCGCGTCTCGGCCGAGTTGCCGGAAACAGGTGAGCGTTTTGAGGGCCTGCTTCCGCCAGTCGTAGCGTCACCCGCCTTCGCTATTCGCAAGCCGGCTGTCGCGGTCTTCACGCTCGACGATTATGTGGCCGCCGGCATCATGACGGCCGACCAGGCGGTGAAGCTACGCGCAGCGGTCCAGTCCCGCGCCAACATACTCGTCGCTGGGGGCACTTCTACCGGCAAGACAACGCTGACCAACGCGCTGCTCGCCGAGGTGGCGAAGACAGCAGATCGCGTCGTCATCATCGAGGATACCCGCGAACTGCAATGCGCAGCGCCGAACCTTGTCGCGATGCGGACCAAGGATGGCGTTGCCACGCTTTCCGATCTCGTCCGCTCCTCGCTTCGCCTCCGGCCCGACCGCATTCCCATCGGCGAGGTCCGCGGCTCAGAAGCTCTCGACCTGCTGAAAGCCTGGGGCACCGGCCACCCCGGCGGCATAGGCACCATCCACGCTGGCTCCGGCATCGGCGCGCTGCGTCGCCTCGAGCAACTCATCCAGGAAGCCGTCGTCACCGTTCCGCGCGCGCTGATCGCCGAGACCATCGATCTCGTCGCCGTCCTCTCCGGCCGCGGCTCGTCGCGCCGGCTCGCCGAGCTCGCGCGTGTCGACGGCATCGATCCCGCCACCGGCGACTACCGCATCACCCCCGCAACCACCTCGAATGGAGAAGCTGAATGAATTCGCCCGTCGTTCCGAATGTGACCAATCCGCCCGTCCTGTCGTCCGTGCCCATCGGTCCAGATCTGCCCGCCGGCTCGATCATGCGCGGCAGCTACCGGCGTCTCGCCAGTTCGACCGCGCTCTTCACCATCATGATACTGGCCGCCACGCCGCCGGCCCATGCCTCCGGCTCCTCCATGCCGTGGGAACAGCCGCTTCAACAGATCCTCCAGTCGATCGAGGGGCCGGTCGCCAAGATCGTGGCGGTGATCATCATCATCGCCACCGGCCTGGCGCTCGCCTTCGGCGACACCAGCGGCGGCTTCCGCCGCCTGATCCAGATCGTATTCGGTCTGTCGATCGCCTTCGCGGCCAGCTCGTTCTTCCTCAGCTTCTTCAGCTTCGGCGGCGGGGTACTTGTCTGATGGCGGCGGTCCTCGAACAACTCGACGCGGTGCCGGGCTTTTCGGTGCCCGTCCATCGCGCCTTGACCGAGCACATCCTGCTGGGCGGTGCGCCGCGCTCCATCGCGATCATGAACGGCACGCTGGCCGGGGCCGTGGGCCTCGGCCTGCGCCTCTGGCTCGTCGGCCTCGCCATCTGGGCAATCGGTCATTTCGTGGCCGTCTGGGCGGCCCGTCGCGATCCGCTCTTTGTCGAGGTCGGGCGCAGGCATCTGCGCATTCCGGCTTTCCTCGCGGTGTGAGGAGGCGGTCATGATGAATCTCGCCGAATATCGTCGCACTGCCGCTCGCCTCGCCGACTATTTGCCATGGGTCGCTCTGGTCGCTCCCGGCATCGTGCTGAACAAGGATGGCTCGTTTCAGCGCACGGCCCGCTTTCGGGGTCCGGATCTGGATTCCTCCGTCGCGGCCGAGCTGGTTGCCGTTGCGAGCCGCATCAACAACGCTTTCCGCCGCCTTGGCCTGGGCTGGAGCATTTTCGTCGAGGCGCAACGGTACGAGGCCGCCACCTATCCCGACAACATCTTTCCCGATCCCGCGTCGGCTTTGGTCGATGCCGAGCGCAAGGCCGACTTCGAAGAAGCCGGCGCACATTTCGTATCGAGCTATTTCCTCACCTTCCTGTTTCTTCCGCCGGCCGAGGAAGCCGCGCGCACCGAGTCCTGGCTTTACGAAGGGCGTGAGCGCTCGGGCGTCGACCCGCACGAGATCCTGCGTGCCTTCACCGACCGCACCGATCGCGTGCTGGCGCTGCTCGACGGTTTCATGCCGTCCTGCGGCTGGCTCGATGACAGCGAGACGCTGACCTACCTGCATTCCTGCGTGTCGACGAAGCGCCATCGCGTCCGCGTGCCGGAAACGCCGATCTATCTTGATGCGCTGCTCGCCGATCAGCCGCTCACCGGCGGTCTGGAGCCGCGCCTTGGCGACCAGAATCTGCGCGTGCTGACCATTGTCGGTTTCCCGACCGCGACCACGCCCGGCCTGCTCGACGATCTGAACCGGCTGGCCTTCCCGTATCGCTGGTCGACGCGCGCGATCCTCCTCGACAAGACGGATGCGACGAAACTTCTGACCAAAATCAGGCGCCAGTGGTTCGCCAAGCGCAAGTCGATTGCCGCGATCCTCAAGGAGGTGATGACCAACGAGCAATCGGTGCTCGTGGACACCGACGCCGCGAACAAGGCCGCCGACGCGGACATGGCCTTGCAGGAGCTTGGCGCGGACGTGGCCGGCATGGCCTATGTCACCGCCACGATCACGGTCTGGGACGCCGATCCGCGCCTTGCCGATGAAAAGCTGCGGCTGGTCGAGAAGGTCATCCAGGGCCGCGACTTCACCGCCATGATCGAGACGGTGAACGCGGTGGACGCCTGGCTCGGCAGTCTGCCCGGCCATGTCTATGCAAACGTGCGCCAGCCGCCGATTTCGACGCTCAATCTCGCCCACATGATCCCCCTCTCTGCCGTGTGGGCGGGGCCGGAACGGGATGAACACTTCGATGCGCCCCCGCTGCTTTACGGCAGAACCGAAGGTTCGACCCCGTTCCGGCTGTCTTTGCATGTCGGCGATGTCGGCCACACGCTCGTCGTCGGCCCGACTGGCGCGGGCAAATCCGTGCTGCTCGCCCTCATGGCCTTGCAATTCCGACGTTACAACCGCTCACAGGTCTTCGCCTTCGACTTCGGCGGTTCGATCCGCGCCGTATCGCTCGCCATGGGCGGCGACTGGCACGATCTTGGCGGCGGCCTGACCGAAGGATCGGAATCCTCGGTATCGCTCCAGCCGCTTGCCCGCATTCACGACACCTATGAGCGTGCCTGGGCCGCCGACTGGATCGTCGCGATCCTCCTGCGGGAAGGGATCAAAATCACCCCGGAGGCAAAGGAGCACATCTGGACGGCGCTGACCTCGCTCGCCTCGGCGCCCGTTGGCGAGCGCACGATCACCGGCCTCAGCGTCCTTCTTCAGTCCAACGACCTCAAACAGGCACTCCGCCCTTTCTGCGTCGGCGGTCCTTATGGCCGGCTGCTCGATGCCGAAGCCGAGCATCTGGGCTCGGCCGATGTACAGGCATTCGAGATCGAGGGGCTGGTCGGAACGGGCGCAGCGCCTGCCGTGCTTGCCTATCTCTTTCATCGCATTGGCGACAGGCTCGACGGACGGCCGACGCTGCTCATCATCGACGAAGGCTGGCTGGCGCTCGACGACGAAGGCTTCGCCAGCCAGCTCAGGGAATGGCTGAAGACGCTTCGCAAGAAAAACGCCTCGGTCATTTTCGCCACGCAGTCGCTCTCGGACATCGACAATTCGGACATTGCCCCGGCGATCATCGAAAGCTGCCCGACCCGATTGCTCCTGCCGAACGAACGCGCGATCGAGCCACAGATCACAGCCATCTATCGCCGCTTCGGCCTCAATGATCGTCAGATCGAGATCCTCGCGCGGGCGACGCCCAAGCGGGACTACTACTGCCAGTCACGGCGCGGCAATCGCCTGTTCGAGCTGGGCCTGTCCGAAGTCGGCCTCGCGCTCTGCGCCGCTTCCTCGAAATCCGACCAGACGCTGATCGCCCAGATCGTCGCCGAGCATGGCCGCGATGGCTTTCTCGCGGCCTGGCTCAACGCCCGCGATGTCGGCTGGGCCGTCGATCTCCTTCCCAACGTCGCAACGCTCATCCCCCAACCCGAAAAGGAGCTTCAGTCATGAGCATCCGTCGACTTCGTAATTCCTCCGCTCTTCTCGCTGTGACCATGCTTGCCATGCCGCTCGCGGTCTCCCCCGTCGTAACCGGGCCCGCCTTTGCATGGAAGATCGTCTATGATCCTTCCAACTACGCGCAGAACGTTCTGACGGCTGCGCGCACGCTCGAACAGATCAACCACCAGATCACCTCGCTTCAGAACGAGGCGACGATGCTGATCAATCAGGCGCGCAATCTTGCGAGCCTTCCGTTCTCCTCGCTCCAGACGCTCCAGCAGAACGTTCAGCGGACGCAGCAACTCCTGACCCAGGCCCAGAACATCGCCTTCGATGTGCAGCGGATCGATCAGGCGTTCCAGCAGCAGTACGGCAACGTCTCCATGTCGGCCACGGATCAGCAGCTCGTCTCCGATGCGCGCTCGCGCTGGCAGAACACGGTCGGCGGCCTTCAGGACGCCATGCGCGTCCAGGCGGGTGTCGTCGGCAACATCGACACCAACCGCACGCAGATGAGCGAACTCATTAGCCAGAGCCAGGGCGCGACGGGCGCGCTTCAGGCGACGCAGGCCGGCAACCAGCTCCTCGCACTCCAGTCGCAGCAGCTTTCCGATCTGGTGGCGTTGCTTGCGGCCAACGGGCGTGCCGGCGCGCTGACCGAAGCCGAGCGCACGGCTGCGGCGGAGCAGGGACGAGAACAGCGCCGCCGCTTCCTGACGCCGGGCTCAGGCTACCAGCCGGGTAACGCGCAGATGTTCAACGGCAATTGAGGGCGGGCTTATGGACGGCAAGATGCTGGCCCGGCTGGGCGCTGTCGCATTCGTCGCCGTCGCCATTACGGCGGCGGTCGTCGAACTGACCCGAAAGGAGGAACCGAAAGAGGATTTCTCCACGCGCATTATCGAACCCTCGCACGATCCGCTACGCGCGGGGCAGCGCCGGTGCCAGCAACTTGGCCAGCAGGCCGCTAGCGATGCGGAATGCCTGCGCGTCTGGGCGGAAACCCGCGACCGTTTCCTGCGTCCGTCGTCTGCACCGGCGGCGCCGTCCTCCAGCGAAGGGCGGTGAACAATGGGCGGCTCGGGCGTTATCGACACATTTCTCGGAACCTTCACCCGCTATATCGACAGCGGGTTTGGTCTTCTCGGCGGCGAGGTCGCGTTTGTCGCCACCACGCTGATCGTCATCGACGTGACGCTGGCCGCTCTCTTCTGGAGCTGGGGCGCCGACGACGACATCATCGCCCGTCTGGTCAAGAAGACCTTGTTTGTCGGGGTCTTCGCCTACCTGATTTCCAATTGGAACAACCTCGCCAAAATTGTCTTCGACAGCTTCGCCGGCCTCGGACTGAAAGCCTCCGGCACCGGCTTCACTGCGCAGGATCTGCTCCGTCCGGGCAAGGTCGCACAGACCGGCCTCGATGCCGCGCGTCCCTTGCTCGACGCGATATCACCCCTGATGGGCTGGATCGCGGTTTTCGAGAACCTGATTCAGATCGTTTGCCTTTTGTTTGCCTGGGCGCTGGTCATCCTCGCCTTCTTCATTCTGGCGATCCAGCTCTTCGTGACGCTGATCGAGTTCAAGTTGTCGACGCTCGCCGGTTTCGTCCTGATCCCGTTCGGCCTCTTCGGCAAGACCGCCTTCATGGCCGAGCGCGTGCTTGGCAATGTGATTTCCAGCGGCATCAAGGTCCTGGTCCTCGCCGTCATCGTCGGCATCGGCTCGACGCTGTTCAGTCAATTCACGCAAGGCTTCGGCGGTCAGACCCCGAGCATCGACGACGCGATGGCCATCGTCCTTGCGGCGCTCTCGCTCGTCGGCCTTGGCATCTTCGGTCCCGGTATTGCCTCCGGTCTTGTCAGCGGCGGCCCGCAGCTTGGCGCAGGCGCTGCGGTCGGCACCGGCCTTGCTGTCGGCGGTGCGGCACTCGCCGCTGGCGGCGGCGCGGTACTGGCCGCGAAGGGCGGAGCCGCTCTTCTTTCCGGCGGCGCCGCTGCCGCGCGTGGTGGAGCTGCGGCGGCCGGCGCGGCATCATCGGCCTACACATTGGGCTCTATGGGACAGTCGGGCGCGTCTGGCGTCGCGTCCGGCCTCGGAGGCGTAGCACGCGCCGCCGGATCGGCCTCCGTTTCCCCGTTGCGCCGTGCCGCGTCCCGTGCCTCGGAAAGCATGAAATCCAGCTTCTCCGACGGCGCGCGTGCAGGCGTCAGCGCCACCGGCGGCTCCTTCTCATCTGGCGCGGGCACCGACGAATCCGATCCCGCTTCCGTCGCTCCCGCAACCACACCCGATCAGCCGCCGGCATGGGCCCAGCGCATGAAGCGCGGCAGCCATGTCGCCCACGGCGTCAGCGCTGCCGCCCATGCCGTTCGCTCGGGCGACAGCCATGGGTCCGGCGCATCCGTCAATCTCTCCGAAAGTGACCGCTCATGAATCTCTTCAAACGACCGGCCGTGCATTACGGCAAGACACCTGAGCCTGAAACACCTTACCAGAAGGCCGCACAGATCTGGGACGAACGTCTTGGATCAGCGCGCGTGCAGGCGAAGAACTGGCGCTACATGGCGTTCGGTTCGCTGATCCTGTCGGCGGGCTTCGCCTCTGCACTGGTCTATCAGTCCGCGCGTGGGACAGTGGTTCCCTGGGTGGTTCAGGTAGACAACCTGGGTCAGGCCCAGACCGTTGCGCCTGCCGTGGCCGACTATCGTCCGACCGATCCACAGGTGGCCTGGCATCTCGCACGTTTCATCGAGCAGACCAGAAGCATTCCCGCCGATCCGATCATCGTCCGGCAGAACTGGCTCAGGGCCTATGAATGGACCACGGACCGGGGCGCGGCGGCGCTCAACGATTATGCCCGTGCGAACGATCCCTTCACGAAGGTCGGCAAGCAGCAGATCGCCGTCGAGGTTTCCAGCGTCATCCGCGCTTCTCCCGACAGCTTCCGCGTGGCGTGGACGGAACGGCATTTCGAGAATGGCCAGCTCGGTGCGACTGAGCGATGGACCGCGATCCTGACCATCGTCATCCAGCCTCCGCGCGATGCCGAGCGGCTGAAGGTCAATCCGCTCGGAATTTACATCAACGCCATCAACTGGTCGCGGGAGATGAGCCAATGAGATCGGCTTTCCGTAACCCCGCCATTCCGGTTTTCCGTAAATCCGTACTTCCGGTTCTGCTGCTTTCCGCCTCGGCGTTGGCAGGCTGCGCTACGCCGCAGAAGCCGCCGGAAATCAGCTACGATCGAAATGTTCCGGCCTTGCCGGCCGTTCCCGTATCGGTGACAGATGATCGGCCCCGTCCGATCCACGTTCCTCCGGCCTGGACGCCGGCAAAGGGAGGCACTGCGGCCAGCACACCAGTCGCTCGCGTCGAGAACGCCAACGCTGCCGCTCGCGTGCAGCCGCGCCGGGAGGGGTACTTCAATGCGATCCAGATCTACCCCTGGTCCGAAGGAGCGCTCTATCAGGTCTATGCAGCTCCCGGGCAGATCACCGATATCGCGCTGGAACCCGGAGAGTCGCTGACAGGGGCCGGCCCGATTGCGGCCGGCGATACCGCCCGCTGGATTATCGGCGACACCGAGAGCGGCAGCGGTACGACACGCCGCGTCCATATCCTCGTAAAGCCTTCAAGGCCGGATATCACGACCAATCTCGTCGTGACCACTGACCGGCGCGTTTACATGATCGAGCTGCGTTCCGGCGCGAAACCCTATATGCCATCCGTCGCCTGGTCCTATCCGCGGCCGCGCGCCGGTCAAGGCCAGAGCATTCCGGCGACGCCGGTCATCCCGGCCGTTGCGGCGCGCAACTACCGCTACGGTTTGACCGGCGGGAATCCGCCCTGGAAACCCGTCTCCGTCTACGACGACGGCCGCAGGGTTTACGTCGAGTTCCCTCGCGGAATCGTTCAGGGCGAAATGCCGCCGATCTTCGTCATTGGTCCGGACGGCGAAGCGCAACTCGTCAACAGCCGTATTCACCAACACATCCTGATCGTTGATCGCCTGTTCGGCGCGGCCGAGCTTCGCCTTGGCAGCGGCGACAAACAGCAGGTCGTCAGGATCGTCCGGACGGACGGGAGACCCGCATCATGAGTGAGGACAATATCAACAATGCAGCTCCCATGCGCCTTCGCGCCGAGGGGCCGCGCGTCACCCGCCTTTCGCGAAAGGTGCTGGCAAGCTTCACAGCCGTCGGCCTCGTCGGGATCGGCGGCGCGCTGATCTACGCTCTCCAGACCCGCGATGGAGGCCAGGGCGGAGAGGAGCTCTATTCGACCAACAACCGACAGACCGCAGACGGTCTTGCCGGTCTGCCGCGCGACTACACCGGACCTGTCCTCGGCCCGCCACTGCCCGGCGATCTCGGGCGGCCGATCCTTGACGCCCAGAACAGGGGACAGCCCGTCGTTCCACCGACGATAACGACGCCCACCGTCGATGAGGCGGAGCAGCGCCGCCGGGCCGAGGAAGAAGCGGCGCGCACCAGTCGCGTTTTCTTTCAGACCCAACCTGGGTCGACAGCGACGACACCCGGCGGCTCAACCATGCCGAATGTTCCCGGCTTCGATCTCGCCGGGCTCGCTGGACAGCCCGGCCAGCAGACCGCCCAGGACCGGCAGCTTGCATTTTTGAATGCGCCCGTTGATCGCCGGACCACTTCGTCGGATCGGATCATGGCTCCGGCTTCGCCGTTCATCCTCCAGGCTGGGGCGGTAATCTCAGCCGCTCTCATCACCGGCATTCGGTCGGATCTACCCGGCCAGATCACGGCGCAGGTAACGGAAAATGTCTACGACAGCCCCACCGGAAGATTGCTTCTGATCCCCCAAGGAACGCGGATTATCGGCCAGTACGACAACAACGTGCAGTTCGGGCAAAGACGGGCGCTGCTGGTCTGGAACCGGCTCATCTTCCCGAATGGCCGATCCATCGTGCTGGAACGCCAGCCGGGCGCCGACACGCAAGGCTATGCCGGTCTCGAGGATGGTGTCGATTATCACTGGTGGGATCTCGCCAAGGCGGCCGGCCTGTCCACGCTGCTTGCAGTCGGCACGGAACTGGCAGTCAGCGACGAGGACCGCCTGGTGCGCGCTATCCGTGACGGTGCGCAGGATACCATCAACGACGCCGGCCAGCAGATCGTCCGGCGCCAATTGCAAGTCGCGCCGACGCTGACCATTCGGCCGGGCTTTCCCGTTCGCGTCATCGTCACGCGCGATCTCGTCCTCGAACCCTACAGAGGCTGACCATGGCAAAGCTGAAACTTGGACCGATCGCGGACGATAAGCCAATCAAAGTCACGGTCGAGTTGCCCGCCCAACTCCATCGCGATCTTGTCGCATACGGCCGCCTCCTCGCGGAACCGGGAACTCCGCCCGTTGATCCCATTCGGCTGATCGTGCCGATGCTCGAACGCTTCGTCATTAGTGATCGCGGATTTGCAAAGGCGCGGCGATCAGCAAATGTGTCCGTTTCAACAAGCGGACAAGACCGATCATAACCGGGGAGTAGACTGCCGCGAAATTTCTTTGGCCAAGCTTAGTAACCGCCGGAATGCGGGATTGTCATTTCTTGCGGACCAGACTGCACTGAAGGGCAGGACCTCTCCGGCAATCGGTCGATATGTCACGCCGGGAAATTGGGCGGCCGTCGTGGCCTCACTGGTCAAAGTCAGACCGCGGCCAATCGCCACCAAAGGCAGCAGGTTGTCGCGCCCGACATATTGCGGCTGCACATGAGGGTGATGTCCCAAATCAGAAAGTCTCTGGACAAGGTATTCATGTATTTGAGGGCCAGGCGCGACGTCACTGACAATGAAGTGCTCGCCTGCCAAATCGGTCCAGTTTAATATTTCCTTGCGCGCCAACGCGTGTTCTTCAGGCAAAACTGCGAACACACGTTCCGACCACAAGTGCGCCGTTTCACACTCCGTCCAAGCCGATGTGCCTGTGATGAACGCGACATCCAGGCGGAGCTGCCGGATGCCGGCTACATGCTCCGCTGGATTGCCGTCGATCAGCTCGGTTCGTACGCCGCTATGGTCCTTGCTGTAGGAGCGCAACAAATCGGAGAGGAAACCCGAGGCAAGAGACGAGAAGATGCCAATTCTGACCACACCTTCTTCGCCACGCCCGACCGTGCCAATGTAGCGACGCCCCTCGTGGATCGCTCGCAGGCCTTGCCTAGCTCGTAGTAGGAAGATTTGGCCCGCATAGGTCAGCGATACTCCGTTCGTGCAGCGGTTAAAAAGTGAGACACCAACCTCGTCTTCGAGATCGCGGATGCGGCGACTGATCGCTGATTGACATATTCCAAGAACGTTCGCTGCCTTCCGAAAGCTGCCATGCTCGGCGGCTGCCACGAAATAACACAGGTGGCGAATCTCTATTGGATCACATCTCTTCGCCCCCCGTCGTGTCATTAGCCCATCGATCCTAAAGGGTGTTCTCGCCGCTGTCGGATAGGAGTCGTTTCCGAGCAGTCGTTCTTTACGGTATCGGCAAACCGCAGCTCCGCTCGTAGCCCGCCCTCGCGCCGGTTTTCGAGGTATACCTCTCCGCCGAGACGCTTCATCGCGAGATCCGCGATCGCCAGACCCAAGCCACTGCCCATCGCGGTCTTGTTGCGGCCCCGGTAAAATCTGTCACGAACCTTCGGTAACTCCTCCGCGGGTATGCCCGGTCCGCTATCGTCAATGACGACGTTGATCCCATCTTTCTCGGTGCGCACCGAGCATCGCACCACTCCGTCCGACCCCGAATGCAGGGCGGCATTCTCCAGGAGGTTCCGCGCCGCGAGTGTGAACAGGGACGGATCGACCGAAAGGCAAATGCCTCCTAGCTGTGGATCCACTTCGATTGCAGCCGTGTCCGAATAATGTTGACCGATGTCGTCCGCCATTTGCCCGAGGATTTTCCCGAGGTTCACGTCTTGTTGAGCCGATGCGATTTCGCCGCTCTCGGTATTCGTCAGATCGGTAAGCTGCCGCACCAAACGAGACGTGCGGTCCACCCCGATCACCATCTGGCGCAAAGCATTGTTTCGTATCTTGGGGTCTTCGCTTCCCAACGCCACTTGCGCCTGTGTCTTCAGTCCGGCGATCGGCGTTCGCAGCTCATGTGCCGCGAAGGCGGTAAAGTCGCGCTCTCGTTGCCGAGCCGCGCTGACGCGACCGAACAGCCCGTTG
Organism: Roseixanthobacter pseudopolyaromaticivorans; assembly: GCF_043195145.2. Taxonomy (NCBI): domain Bacteria; kingdom Pseudomonadati; phylum Pseudomonadota; class Alphaproteobacteria; order Hyphomicrobiales; family Xanthobacteraceae; genus Roseixanthobacter; species Roseixanthobacter pseudopolyaromaticivorans. The sequence continues at coordinate 4,969,245 of NZ_CM195539.1, read as the reverse complement.
AGCGAACGGATCACGGGCCTGATTTCAGACGGTGTTTCCGCGTCGGGCAGCGCGCTCAGATCCGACGCCGGGCGCGTTTCCAACGTGCTCGCCATCGCGTTCAATGGAGCAAGCCCCTTGCGAACGCTCAGCCAGATCAGTCCTGCCAGGATCGGAAGGATAAGCAACGCGGGCAGCGCGAGGCCACGGATCACATCGGCGACCAGCCTGTCGCGGACGCGCATATTGTCGCCGACGAGCACGCGCATGCCGAGATCACTGTTCATCACCGCGTAGACGCGCCAGATTTCTCCTGCGATCACCGTCTGGGAGAACCCTTCGCCGCTATCGGTAAGAGGTGTGGCCGGCGCGGCGTCCGAGCGCCCGACCAAAGTTCCGTCGAGCGCCCAGATCTGGCACGAGAGCTGACGGTCGTAGGAAGCGTGGAGGGCCGGCTCGACAGTCGGTAACTGTGCCGCGCGCTTCGGGTCGATCTCCTGGCTGGTGATCAGCGAGCTGACCATGCGCGCCGCTTCGATCAGGCGCGCGTCAAGTACCCGTTCGACCTCGTGACGCGTGCTGAGATAAATCCAGACGATCGCCGACATCCAGACGACGCCGGTTGTGATCATCAGGATCATGAACAGCCGGCTGCGGATCGACTTCATGCACTGTCCTCCGCCAGCTTGTAACCCACCCCTCGCACCGTCTCGATAATTCCGGGGCCGAGCTTCTGCCTGAGATTATGGATGTGAACCTCGATCGTATTGCTCTCCACATCCTCCTGCCAGCCATAGAGCCTCTCTTCGAGCTGCGACTTCGACAGGATCTGGCCCGGCCGGTCCATCAGAGCATGGAGGATGGAGAACTCGCGGCGCGACAGACGAACCGCCTCACCACATTTCGAGACGGCCATGGTGGAAGGCTCCAGGCGAAGATCCCGCCAGACCCGGCAGGCGGATCCGCCACCGTTGCCTCGTCTTGTTAGAGCGCGTAGCCGCGCAGCGACTTCATTCAGATCGAAGGGCTTGCCGAGATAATCGTCCGCGCCGGCATCCAATCCGGCGATGCGGTCGGGCACGCTATCACGCGCGGTCAGCAGCAGCACCGGCGTTGCGACCTGACGGCCGCGCAGTTCGCCCAGAACCTCCAGGCCTGATCCGTCCGGCAGCATCAGGTCGAGAACGATCGCGTCGAAAGCAGAGCCGCGCAAGGCGGCCGAAGCATCGGCGCAAGTGGCGACGGCGTCCACGGTGAAGCCGGCCAGTCCCAGCCCGACCTGCAAGCCGTTCATCAATACAGCGTCGTCTTCGACCAACAAGACTCTCATGCACACAAACCCTTGGACGCGACAGAACAATGGAAATCCGGTGCCCACCTTAAGCCAGCCTTAAGGTGACGGGCGTGGATCGCAGGACGCGCAGGCGTCGACCTGTCCGTATCAAGGCCAAAAGGAGATCCTATATGCCAGCTCTTACGCGTCGCGGCGCCGTGCTCGCCATTGGTGGCGCGGTACTGACCGTTCCTCTGATGAACCGTGCGGCGCTCGCGCAGACCGCCGCCGACGTATCCAAGGAAATGATCCTCAACGATCCGGCAGCGCCGGTCGCGGGCAACCCGAAAGGCGACCTCACCATCGTTGCCTTCCTCGATTACAACTGCCCGTATTGCAAGAAATCCGCTCCCGACCTCGACCGCGTCGTCAAGGAGGACGGCAAGATCAGGCTGGTCTACAAGGATTGGCCCGTCATCCGCCCGACCTCGATCGACGGCGCCATGATGGCGCTCGCCGCCAAATACCAGGGCAAGTACGACATCGCGCATCACGCTTTGATGGGAATTCCCGGCGTCGGGGTTCCGAAGGAGAAGATGCGCCAGGGACTTCAGGCCGCGGGCATCGACATGGCCCGCCTCGACGCCGACATGAAAGCCAAGTCCGCCGAAATCGACGCCATCATCAAGCGCAACATGGCGCAGGCCGACGCCATCGGCTTTTCGGGAACGCCGGCCTACCTCGTCGGTCCATTCCAGACGTCGACGCTGGATTATCAGGGGTTCAAGCAGGTCGTGTCCGATGCGCGCAAGAAGCAGGCGGAAAGCAAGTGAGAGGGCCACGCTCTCACCAGCCCCGCTCGCGATGCCTGATGTCGATCGTGCCGCCCTTCAGCATATGAGACCAGTAGAGCCAGGGCAGGAACTTTGTTTTCAGGTACCACATGCTCTTGCGGGGCACGCGGGGATCGAGCGGGAAACTTGGCGTCACCTTGCCGCCATAGGCGAACTCGGCAAGCACGATCTTGCCGAGGGCCACCGTCAGCGGGCACGAACCATAGCCGTCATAGGTTCTGGGCATGGCCTTGTCCTGCATGGCAGCCAGCAGATTGGCGACAACGACGGGGGACTGGAGCCGGACGGCCGCCGCCGTCTTGGCGTTCGTCGTGGACGCTGCGTCGCCGAGCGAGAAGACGTTCGGATAGCGGACATGACGCAGCGTCGCCGGATCGACCTCGATCCAGCCCGCCGCGTTGGCCAGCGGGCTTTCCCGCACGACATCGAGTCCGGTCTGCGGCGGGACGACATGGATCATGTCGAAGCGCATCTCGACGTCGCGTGCCGCGCCGTCCTTGTCGGTTACCGAAAACAGCGCCGCTTTCGCGGGACCGTTGATGGCGATCAGGTTATGCCGGTAGCAGACGTCGATACCGTACTCGTCGACCGCTTTCTGCAATGGCGGCACGAAGAACGGCACGCCGAACAGCGCCTCGCCGGCAAGGCAGAACTTGAGCTTCGAACTGTCGAGCCTGCCTCGCCGCCGAAGATGGTCGGCCATCATGTACATGATCTTCTGGGGCGCACCGGCGCATTTGATCGGCATCGCCGGCTGGGTAAACAGTGCGATCCCGCCCCGGAAGTCCTGGATGAGGCGCCAGGTGTATTCGGCCGTATCGGCGCGATAGTTGCTGCACACTCCGTTCTTGCCGAGTGTATCCTTCAGCCCCTGGATGGCGTCCCAGTCAATCTTCAAGCCGGGGCAGGCAACGAGATAGTCGTAACCGAGAGCCCGGCCGTCGCTCATCCTGACCAGATTGTTGTCCGGCTCGAAGCCGGTGACCGCGGCCTTGAGCCACGTCACGCCCTTCGGGATCAGCGATTGCTCCTCGCGCTCGGTCTGCCGGCGCGTGAAGACGCCCGCACCGACCAGCGTCCAGCCCGGCTGGTAGGAATGGGAGCCCGAGGGCTCGACGATCGCGACGTCCAGCTTCGGATCGTGCCGCTTGAGCTCGGCCGCCACCGTGATGCCGGCTGCACCGCCGCCGACAATGACGATCCTGTGTCTGAGACTCGGTGCCTGTGCGGCGCGGATGTCCTGAATGGCTTCCATGGCATTCCTCCCACTTGCAGAATTACATATCTGGTTTTATGTAAGTATGTAATTCAGATTGACAAGCGTCAAGGAGGAGCCCCATGAAACCGATACCGGTCACAGAGAAGTTTTCCGTCGCGGGGCAGCTTCAGCCCGAGGATTTCGCCGAACTTGCCAAGCGCGGCTTCAAGACGGTCATCAACAACCGGCCGGATGGCGAAGAGGCATCACAGCCTGGATCGGCGGCCGAGGAAGAAGCGGCCAAAGCAGCGGGCCTCGACTATGTCTTCATCCCGGTCACCAGCAACAACATGCGGCAGGAAGACGTTCGGCGCTTCGCCGAGGCGATCGTTGTTTCCGACGGTCCGGTGCTCGCACATTGCCGCTCCGGTGCACGCTCCTTCTACATGTGGGTGCTGGCTGGAGACGCCGACGTCGAAGGGTTCAGTGACGACAAGCTGATCGCCGTGGCAGGTGACGTCGGCATTGCTCCCGACCATGCTCGCGACTGGCTCGCTGCCCACCGGCACGTCGGCAAACCGGAGGTCAAGGGCTTCTACGAGAAGCGCACCGGCAGCATTCAATATGTCGTCAGCGACCCGGCGACGAAGACATGCGCCATCATCGACCCGGTGCTCGACTACGACGAGAAGTCTGGATCGACCAGCACTGAGCAGGCCGATACGATCCTCGCCTACATCGCGGAAAAGGGCCTGACCGTCGAATGGATCCTCGACACCCATCCGCACGCTGACCACTTCTCCGCCGCCCGCTACCTCAAGGACAAGACCGGGGCTCCGACCGCGATCGGAGCGCATGTCGTCGATGTGCAGAAACTCTGGAAGGGGATCTACAACTGGCCCGATTTTCCCGCCGATGGTCATCAGTGGGACCGGCTGTTCTTCGCCGGCGATACCTTCAAGGTCGGCACGATCGACGCGAGAGTGATGTTCTCGCCGGGGCACACGCTGGCCTCGATCACCTATGTCATCGGCGACGCGGCCTTCGTCCATGACACGTTGTTCATGCCGGATTCCGGCACGGCCCGCGCCGATTTCCCGGGAGGCAGCGCAAAGCTCCTCTGGCGGTCGATCATGGACATCGTCTCTCTGCGTGACGAAACTCGCGTTTTCACCGGCCACGACTATCAGCCGGACGGCCGCCCGCCTCGCTGGGAAAGCACGGTCGGCGAGCAGAAGAAGTTCAATCCGCACATTGCCGGCCAGACCGAGGAGAGCTTCGTCAAGCTACGCCAGGAGCGCGACGCGACCCTACCGATGCCCAAGCTCATCCTGCATGCCCTGCAGGTGAACATAAACGGCGGCCGGCTTCCCGAGCCGGAGGACAACGGCAAGCGCTACCTGAAGATCCCACTGGACGCGCTCGAGGGGGCGGCCTGGTGATGGACGCTTATTTCGCACCAATGGCCGGCGGCGCACTGATCGGCTTGTCTGCCAGTCTTCTCATGTTGCTCAACGGTCGCATCGCCGGCATCAGCGGCATCGTCGGCGGCCTGCTCGGCCGTCGCGGTGAGCGGCTCGGTCACGACATCGCCTTTGTCGCCGGCCTCCTTCTTGGTCCGCTGACCTACCTCGTCATCTTCGGCACTGCGCCACAGGTGGTCGTCGCGGCGTCCTGGCCGCTCCTTATCGTCGCCGGCCTGCTCGTTGGCGTCGGCACGCGCATGGGTTCCGGCTGCACCTCCGGACACGGCATCTCGGGACTGGCACGACTGTCTCCCCGATCCTTCGCGGCGGTGCTCACCTTCCTCTCGACCGCGATCCTGACCGTGCTCGTCATGCGGATGGGAGGCTGGCTATGACCCCGGCTCTGCGCATCCTGACGGCCCTTGCCGCCGGCCTTCTGTTCGGGCTCGGCCTCGCGATTTCCGGCCTTCTCAACCCCGCCAAGGTGAAAGCTTTCCTCGACATCACCGGCGCATGGGACCCAAGCCTGATCTTCGTTCTCGGCGCCGGCGTCCTCGTCGCCTTTATCGGCTACAGGATCGCCTTCGTGATCAACAAGCCTCTGTTCGACGATCAGCTTCATCTACCGACCAAGACCCGGATCGATGGCCCACTTATCCTCGGCTCGGCGATCTTTGGCGTCGGCTGGGGCCTGGCCGGCTTCTGCCCCGGTCCCGCAATCGCATCGCTTTCGCTCGGCCTCGCCCCCGCGGTCATCTTCGCTGCCGCCATGTTCATCGGAATGGTCACGCATGATCGATTCCTGGCCGGAAAGGGTTGAGCCATGCTTGCCAATCTCGGCCCTGCGCTCGCCTCGGGCGGGCTTGTCGGATTTTCCCTCGGCCTCGTTGGCGGAGGCGGCTCGATCCTCGCCACGCCGCTGCTGCTCTATGTCGTCGGCGTGACGCAGCCGCATATCGCCATCGGCACGAGCGCGCTCGCTGTATCGGTCAACGCCTTCGCCAACCTCATCGGCCACGCCCGCAGCGGCAACGTCCGCTGGCGCTGCGCGGTCGTCTTCGCCGGGGTCGGGACGTTCGGCGCTCTCGCCGGCTCGACGCTCGGCAAGGTCATTGATGGTCAACGGCTCCTCTTCCTCTTCGGACTGCTGATGATCCTCGTCGGCGTGATGATGCTTCGACCGCGCAAAGCCAACGCTTCTGCCGAGCGCCCGGCCGATCTGAGGACTTGCCTCGTCACGGCTGCCGTCGCCTTTGCCGCCGGGTCCGCCTCCGGTTTTTTCGGCATTGGCGGCGGCTTCCTGATCGTGCCAGCACTCATTCTCGCGACCGGCATGCCGATGATCAACGCGATCGGCTCATCACTCCTGGCGGTCGGCAGCTTCGGGCTCGCCACGGCGATCAACTACGCCGCATCCGGCCTTGTCGATTGGCCGATTGCCTTCGAGTTCATCGCTGGCGGCATCCTTGGCGGCATTCTCGGCATGATGCTCGCCAATCGGCTCTCCGCCGGCAAGAACACGCTCAATCGCATCTTCGCGGCGCTGATTTTCGTGGTCGCAGCCTATGTGCTCTACCGGAGCGCGGGCGCTCTCATGACCTGATCGAGGTATCCACAGTCATGGGAGCCGCCTGGCCTGAGCGCTCCTGTGGCTGACGGCTTGTTTGAACGTTGGAGAATATAATGATCGAAGACTGGAAGAAGCTGATCGAGAACATGAACGGCGGCGTGAAATCATTGCGCCAGGAAGCGCCTGCGGTGATGAAGTCATTTTCCGAAATGGCCCGATCTGCACATGCCGGAGAGGCGCTTGATCCGGCAACGAAAGAGCTCATTGCGTTGGCGATCAGCGTTGCGACACGATGCCAGCCCTGCATTGCCTATCATGCGGAGGGAGCGGCAAAGGCTGGCGCAACCCGTGAGCAAATCAGCGAGACCCTTGGCATGGCCGTCTATATGGGCGCTGGCCCATCCGTAATGTACGCGGCGAAGGCTTTCGAAGCCTTTGACCAGCTTTCGCAGTGATCAATTTGAAATGATAGCCGGTTGCGCTTGCGACTCGACCGTCACGTTGAACGCCCGGTCCAGACCAACCCCATCAGCATCAGCAGTGCGAGGGATAGCGCCGGAATGCTGCCCCATACAGAAAATACGGTTGGGCTACCCTGTGTCGGCAGAAGTGTTTCAATATGTCCGGCCGTTTGCCAGGGCACCCTCCCAACATTGTCGATGTTTGACTGGGGGAGCCGTCGATCCGTCCATTTAAGCCTAGCTTAAGCTTGAGACTGCGTTTCGGTCCGAAAACTCACGGAGGACCGAATGAATGCAGTCACGACGATGTTTTCTGATTTCGACCGCCGCGCTCTTGGCGATCCCTACGACCGTCACGCGCGTCGCCGCCCAGCAGCCGTCCCGTGAGGAAGTGTTTTTTGATCCGGTGACGCCAGTGCTCGGCAATCCGGATGGCGACGTCACGATCGTCGAGTTCTTCGACTACCAATGCCCGTTTTGCAAAAGCACCTATCCCGAGCTCAAGAAGTTCGTCAGCGACGACGGCAATCTGCGCCTCATGATGCGAGACTGGCCGATCTTTGGCGAAGCGTCGCGATTCGCGGCCGAGCATGTTCTGGCGCTGGATCCGCAGGCCTACGGCCGCGCTCACGAAGCGCTGATGGGTACGGAAGGACGGCTCGCCGAGAGCGATGTCATCGAAGTGCTCGAAGATGCCAGTGTCAAAGGTCTCGCGCCGGCTCACTCACCTGAAGCGGTGGCCGACACCTTGTCGCGCAACGACCGCATGGCCAAGGCCTTCGGCCTGGCCGGCACGCCCTCCTTCGCCATCGGCTCGAAGATCTACGGTGGCGTGCTCGATCGAACCGGCCTTGCCCAGGCAGTTCTCGAAGCGAGGAGGAAACGGACGTGATGCTGGACCGACGCTCTCTTCTGGTTGGCGGGCTGGCATCCGCAACCTTCGCCGTCGCGTCCGCTCGCGCCTGGGACGGAGCCTTCGACACGGCAAGCGCCCGCATGGACGGCCTGCAGGACGTCGAAACGCCGCTGCTTTCGGCGACGACATTGCACGCGACGCGGATTGCCTCCGAAACCTACGCAGGCTGGGCGGCCGAAGGCGGATGGCCCGCCTATCCGTTCACGCAACGGCTCTCCCTTGGCGCGCAGGGCAACGAAGTCTCCTGGCTGCGCCAACGGCTCGCTGTGACGGGTGACCTGGCGCCGCAATTTGGCGCGGGCACCGTCGTCGACAGCTTCGTCGATGCCGCCATTCGCAGGTTTCAGGCGCGGCATGGCCTGACCGTGGACGGGGTGGCGGGCACCGCCACGTTCGAGGCGCTCAACCGTCCGGCGGCAGACAGGGCGCGGAGTCTTGCTGCGAACATTCCCAGATTACAGGCCGCTCTGGTCGACGATCGCCGCCAGGTGACGGTCAACGTTCCCTCGGCGCAGATCGAGATGGTCGAGGATGGCGCCGTGGTGCTGCGCCAATCGGCCGTCGTCGGTCAGCCCAATCGCGCAACGCCGCTGCTTTCGAGCAAGATCCACGAGATCAACTTCAACCCATATTGGCATGTGCCGAAAAGCATCATCCGCCGCGATCTCATTCCGATCATCCGCAGGGACCCGGATTACCTGACTCGTATGGGGATGCGCATTTATACCGGCAACTGGAAAGAAGTGTCGCCGTCGAGCATCGACTGGAGCACCGAGGAAGCGACTAACTACATGTTCCGGCAGGAGCCGGGGAGCCGCAATGCTCTTGGACGCGTCCGCATCAACTTCGCGAATCAGCATTCGGTCTATCTTCACGACACGCCCGACCCCGGCCTGTTCGGCGATGCAAGCCGCTTTCACTCGTCCGGCTGCGTCAGGGTCCAGCGTATTCCGGAATTCGTGACCTGGCTGCTCAAGGACACGCCGGGTTGGTCTCCCGAGACCGTCGCGGAATTCCTGACCAATGGTCAGCGCCGGGACGTCGCGATCACCAATCCCGTCCCGGTCCACTTCGTCTACATCACGGCCTGGGGCGTTCCGGCGGGGCCGGCGCAGTTCAGGAAAGACATCTACTCTCTGGTGGACGGCTCGTGACGGCGAAGGCCGCGGCGGCGCTTAATGCTGCCTTAAGCTCGCAGGCAAAAGGCAGCAAACATGCAGATCTGTCCATAACATCGACTGGTGCATCACGAATGAAAAAGCTTCTACCCGCTCTTGCTCTTGCAACGATGCTCGCCGGCTGTAATGACAATAATGAAACAGTCTCGTCAAAGACGGCAAGCAACTCCGAGGCGATCCTTGCGTCGCTGAAGAGCCAGGGCCTGACTATCCACGGCCCCATGGAGGTGCCGGGCGGATTGCAGGCCTATGCCGCGAGCTCGGGCACGCAGCCGCTGGCCGTCTACATCATGCCCGACGCCAATTATGCGCTGATCGGCACCCTGATCGATGCCAAGGGCGATTCTGTTGCCGATGCCGCGTTGAAGCAGGCAACGAGTGAGCCGATGCACCGGGACGCCTGGGGAGCGCTTGAAGCCGCGGCCTGGGTTCAGGACGGCAATCCGAATGCGGAGCGTGTCGTCTACGCATTCACCGACGCCAATTGCCCTTTCTGCAATGAGCTATGGCGTTCGGCGCGACCATGGGTCGAGGCCGGCAAGGTCCAACTTCGCCATGTCATGGTGGGCGTGATCCGCGCCGATTCGGCCGCGAAGGCAGCCGCGATCATCGAAGCGGCCGATCCGCAAGCCGCCCTGACGCAAAATGAGATGAACCACGCCTCCGGCGGGATTGCCCCGCTGGCAAAAATATCGCCGGAGACGAACACCAAGCTCACCGGCAATGTCGAGCTGATGAGAAGGCTTGGCTTTAGCGGTACGCCCGGCCTCGTCGCGCGGGGCACCGACGGCGAACTTATCCTCCAGAGCGGCGCACCCCGAGGCGCCGCGCTTGAAGCGCTGTTCGGGCCGCTCTAGGCGGTTCGGCAAAGATTTTCCCACATTCAACGAATAAAGATGCCCTTAAGTCTGCCTTAAGCTGCCGATCGGACCTCTCCCGCCGTCGTAACATCAAGCGGGAGCGTGCATTGCCTTCAAGAACTGTCTGGTCCGTCATTCTCGCGGCCATGATCATGGCGTTTGCAGCGCTGTCGATCACGCCGGCATCGGCGCAGGTGACGTCTTCAGGAGGAATGCCGCTTCCCGTCGATCAGGCGTTCAAGCTCTCGGCGACACGGCAAAATGACGGTAGCGTCCAGATCCGATGGACGATCGCGCCGGGATACTACCTTTATCAGGATAAATTCAGCTTCGCTCGCGGCGGCTCGGATCTTCCGGTTCCTGAGCTCCAAGGGAACGGCCAGAGCAAGGACGACCCGACCTTCGGCCCCTCGACCGTCTTTCACGATCACGTCGCCGCGGTGGTTCCCCTTGATGCGTCGGCATCCGCTCCGCTCGAAGTCCGCTATCAGGGATGCCAGGACCACGGCATCTGCTATCCGCCGATCATGCGCCATGTCGATGCGACGACGCTTGCCGTAACCGATCCGGAGGAGCGCGCCCCTGCGACGCAGGCGAGCGAGTGGACGACCCCGGCCGTCACGACGACTGCGAACGGGCCGGCGACCGGAAACGAGACCGGCATTTCCGTCGCGGCCGACAATGGCGGCATGATCGGTTCGCTGCTGAAGGACGGCGGCGTCGCGATGGTTCTCGCAAGCTTCATGCTGTTCGGCGTGCTGCTCGCCTTCACGCCTTGCGTCTTCCCGATGTACCCGATCCTGGCCGGAGCGATCGCGCGGCAGGGCGAGTCCGTCACCGCACTCAGGGGCTTTACCCTGTCGCTTGCCTATGTGCTGGCGATGGCAAGCGCGTTCGGCCTGCTCGGCGTGGCGGCGGCCTGGTCCGGGCAGAATTTGCAGATGGCGCTTCAGTCGCCGCTCGCCATCGGCGCAGTCTCCGCCCTGTTCGTCGTGCTGGCCTTGTCGATGTTCGGCCTGTTCGAGCTGCAACTGCCATCGGCCTGGGTCAATGCGATCGGCCGGCTCGGTCAGGGCAATCGCGGTTCGCTGGCCTCGGCCGGGTTGCTCGGCTTCACCTCGGCACTGATCGTCGGGCCTTGCGTGACCGCGCCGCTCGCCGGTTCTCTGATCTATATCGCGCAGACCGGCGACGTCGCGCTCGGGGCAGCGTCCCTCTTCGCGCTTGGCCTGGGCAAGGGCATTCCCCTGATCGCCTTCGGCACGCTCGGCCCGAAGGCACTTCCCAAAGCGGGAGCGTGGATGACTATCGTCCGTCAGGCGTTCGGGTTCGTCTTCGTGGCGACCGCCATCTGGATGGTCTCGCGCATCATCCCGGCAGAAGCGGGCCTTGCGCTCTGGGCCCTGTTCGCGATCGGTCTTGCGGTCTGGCTCGGCGCCTTCGATGCGATCGGACCGGAAGCTCCTGGGCGGCGCCGGGCGGCAAAGGCGGCCGGCATCGCGGCCGCACTCTACGGCATCGTGTTGGCTGTCGGCGCTGCAAGCGGTTCCGGCGATCCCTTCCGGCCTCTCGCCAACCTTGCGGCTGGAACCGGAGGCGCTCCCGGTTCTTCGGAAGCGCTTGCCTTCCGCAGCGCGGGCACGCCCGCCGAGCTTCAAACGAGGATCGCGGATCGGAACGGTAAACCGAGCCTGCTCTACGTCACCGCGGACTGGTGCGTCACCTGCGCCGTCATAGACCGCAGCGTCCTTTCCGATCCCGCCGTCCAGTCCACGCTCGCCCGCTTCAATCTGATCAAGCTCGATGTCAGCGGCAACACGCCTGAACAGCGGCAAATCATGCAGGGCCTTCAGGTGGTCGGTCCGCCGACGATGATCTTCGTCGATCCCGAAGGGCGAGAGGCGACCGGAACGCGGCTTGTGGGAGACGTGACCAAAGCGACCTTGCAGGCCTCTGTTGAGCAGATTGGCTCCGACAAGACCGGGACGGTGCGATGAACGCCATCGCGATTGGGCCTTTCGTCTTCGCCTCGGAGCAATTCGCGGCCATTCTCGGCATCTTCACCTTCACGATCGCGACGTCGATCCTCGCGCGCCGAGTCGACCCCATCATCGGACAATGGTCGACCTGGGCGCTGATCGGCGGCCTGGTCGCTGCCCGCCTTGGTCATGTCGCGCTGCATTGGCAAAGCTTCGCGGCCGAGCCCATGCGGATCTTCGCCTTCTGGCAGGGCGGCTTCCAGCCGATTGCCGGCTTTGTCGGCGTGCTGCTCGTAAGCGTGTTGTTCATCCGCTCGCTCAAGGCCGGGCTTGCTGCCGCAGGGGCCCTCGGCCTCAGCCTCGTGCTGTGGGTCGGCGTGACCCAACTCACCCAGGCCACGCTCGGTCAGCCCGCCCCGACAATCGCGCTTCAGCAAATGGACGGTCCTCCGCTCGCGGTCAGCGACGTGATCGGCAAACCCGCTGTCGTCAATCTCTGGGCGAGCTGGTGCCCTCCATGCCGCAGGGAAATGCCGCTGCTCGCGGAAGTCGCCGCAAGCCGCGACGACGTCACCTTCCTGTTCGTCAATCAGGGCGAAGGCTCGGAAACGATCCGTGCCTATCTCGCGAAAGAAAACCTCAAGCTCGATCGCGTCCTGCTCGACCAGTCGATGCAGATCCCCCGCCACTACGGAAGCATGGGACTTCCCATCACCCTGTTCCTCAGAGCCGACGGGACACTCGCCTCCATGCACATGGGCGAGATCTCGCGCGAAGCGCTCAATGCCGCCATCGAACGGCTTGGAGGCTCGACATGATGCCTGCCTGCCCTATCCGATGGCGGGCAGCCCGTTCCCTTAACCCCGAACCTGAACCATCCGCCCTCCCTGACCGGAGCGCGGACAACGATGCGTGAATCCAGATGAGTCTATCAAAAAAGAGCGGATTATTTTCCGCGTTCCTGTTCAGCCTGCTCGCAGCCGGTTGCACCACCACGGCGACGCCGACAACCGCCGTCACGCAGCCGCTTGACCGCAACCGGCCCGCGACAGTCGCCAGCTACGCCGCCCAGACCAATGAAAGGTTTCCGGTCGCGGCGATCGACACATCCCGCGTCGATCCGAAGAATCTCCGACAGCAGGTGGACTACCGCACAAGCGAGCCGCCGGGCACCATCGTGGTCGATACGAAAAACCGCTTCGTCTATCTCGTTCAGGAGGGCGGCAAGGCGATGCGTTATGGCGTCGGCGTCGGTCGCGAGGGAATGGAATTCACGGGAACGGCCAATATCGCCTGGAAGCAGGAATGGCCGAAGTGGACGCCGACCCCGGACATGATCAGGCGCGAGCCGGAGAAATACGCTCAATGGTCTGGCGGCATGGAGGGCGGAGCCAACAATCCGCTCGGCGCCCGTGCGCTCTATCTCTTTAAGAACGGCAAGGACACCCTGTTCCGCATTCACGGCACCAACCAGCCGGAAACGATCGGGCATGCCGTTTCCTCGGGCTGCATCCGCATGATGAACCAGGATGTCATCGACCTCTATCGCCGGGTTCCGACAGGTTCGAAGGTTGTCGTGATCTAGCCATACCGACAATTTGCTTGCCTAACAAAAACAGGCTTCTGTCTCCTCGAGCGGAAGCCTTTCAAGCCACTGGGACGACTGCCATGGAGAACGATTGGGATCGTAGATTCGAAGGTGAAGACTATCTGTTCGGGACTGAGCCGAACGCCTTTCTTGCCTCGCAAGCCTTCCGGCTTGAGCCAGGCATGAAGGCGCTCGCAGTGGCCGATGGAGAGGGCCGTAACGGCGTCTGGCTCGCCGAGCGCGGCCTCGACGTCGTGTCGATCGACGCTTCGACGGTCGGCCTTGCCAAGGCGCGCGAGCTCGCCCTCCGTCGCGGCGTCAGCTTGCAGACCGTGCTTGCCGATCTCGCCGAATGGGAGTGGGAGCCCGAGGCCTACGATCTCGTCGTCGCGATCTTCGTGCAGTTCGCTCCGCCCGAGCTGCGCCGGATCATGTTCGAAGGCTTCCACACCTGCCTGAGGCCGGGCGGGCTCCTGATCATGCAGGGCTATCGCGTCGAACAGCTCGGCTATGGCACCGGCGGCCCGCCGCACGCCGATCATCTCTATACGCAGGATCTGCTGATCCGATCATTCGGGCATTGGGAAATCCGCCATCTGGAAGAGCATGACAGCGTGATCGAGGAAGGAGCGGCCCATTCCGGAATGTCGGCGCTGATCGATCTCGTCGCCGAGAAAGCCAGGCAGGACATCCTGCCGATACCTAAAATCGGCGTAGCTCAAGCCGGTCTTCAGGCGGAGATCCGCGCCGCGGCACGTCCCTCCGGCTGAGAGCGGGTGCTGCGCCGCGGCGTTCCTAGAACTTGTAGCTCGCGCCGATGAGAACCTTGTGCTGCGTCGCGCTGAAATCACCGACGTCCGAGCCGAAATCCTTTTTGCCGAAATCGGAGTAGCGGTATTCGCCACGGACGATGATGTTGTCGGTGAACGCATGCTCGATACCGGCGCCGGCCGTCCAGCCGATCAGGATATCGTCCTTCTTGCCGACCCCTGACGCATCGATCTTGGCGCCGGCTGCCGCAACACCACCGGTCGCAAAGAACAGTGTCCTGTCGAGGGCATAGCCTATGCGGGCGCGGCCGGAAGCATCCCATTCGAGATTGGCGTCACCCTTGTCTTCGAAATTGTAATTGAAGTCGTTTTCGATGCCGTAGACGATGTTACCGGACTGGAAATTATACCCGCCGTGGACCCCGGCGCTGCCACTGTCGAGATTGCGGTCCGCACCCAGTACGGTGGCCTTGTTCCAGGAATAGCCGCCTTGGGCACCGAGATAGAAGCCAGACCAGTCGTAAGGCGCATAGGCCTCCTGCGATCCCGCAGGAGCCGGCTGCTCATATGTCAGGTCGGCGGCGATAGCCGGCATTGCGGACGACACAGCCATTGCGGCAAGCGCGACAAATGTAAAACGCATCGAAAGACCTCATCTTGTTGCTACTGAACATGGGAGGCCGACAACAGATCGTTCACCCCGCTCATGTCGAACAAGATGCGGCAAACCGATATTGCGGTGTGTCCTTTGATATTCTGTTTTATTGCGCGGATCCGGCACGTAAAATCCGCAGGCTGCGCCGCCTCGAGCCGGGCGCGAACATTTCTCAACATAAAATATTCCACGGCAACGTCCGGGTCACCTACGTTCGAACCAACGAAACTGGACGCTCCTCACGCTCGGATAAAAAACTGCCGCTGTCTTCTCGCATGCAGGCCCCCGGCGCCGAGGGCTGGAACCTGGCGAGAATTCCATGCTGCAATTGTCGAGACGCTCGGGCGTTGCGTTCACAACCCTTTTCTGCGCGGCCCTGTCCGCATGCTCACAAGAGCCATCGCAGCAGGCGGCAAGGCCGGCTCCTGTGAAAGTTGCGGTTTACGAGGTCAAGCCGGAGCGGCTGCCCGTGGTCAGCGAGCTTCCTGGTCGTGTTGCGCCGACCGTGATCTCCGAGGTCCGCCCACGCATCACCGGTATCGTCCTGCGCCGTGTCTTCGAGCAGGGCGCGGTCGTGAAAGAGGGCGATGTCCTGTACGTCATTGACCCTGAACCGTTCGAAGCCAAAGTCATTTCCGCAAAAGCGACACTGGAATCAGCTGTAGCCGCGCAGCAGCTGGCACAGCAAAAGGCAAACAGACAGATACAGCTGACACAAACCGGTGTGACCAGCCGTGAGGCACGGGACACGGCTATCGCCGAGCTGGCGCAAGCCAACGCAGACGTCGAACGCACCCGTGCCGATTTGACGAGCGCCGAACTCGACCTGCGCTATACAGAAATCCGCGCTCCGATCTCTGGACGGATCGGACGCGCCCTCATTACTGAGGGCGCCCTTGTCAGCCCGACCTCCGACGTCATGGCGACGATCCAACAGACCGACCCGGTCTACGCCGATTTCACCCAGCCGGCCGACAGGTTGATTGCTCTCAAGAACGCCGTAGCCGACGGCATGCTGGAGGCCGACGCCTCGGGCAGCCCGTCCGTAAAACTCATATCGGCCGAGGGCAGGCCTTATCCCCATGATGGGCGGCTGTTGTTCCCGGAAGCCGTCGTCAATGCCGCGACCGGCCAGGTCATCCTGCGCACCGAGTTTCCCAATCCCGATGCCAATCTGCTCCCCGGCATGTATGTCCGCGCCCGCATCGAGCAGGCCTCCATGGACGGAGCGCTAGCCGTGCCGGAGCAGGCGGTCCAGCGCGATACCGCCGGCAAGTCCCAGCTCTACATCGTCGGAGATGGCGACAGGGTCGAGCTTCGGACCGTCGAGCTTGGCTGGCTGTCCAACGGTCGCTGGGTGGTTACGAGCGGCATCAAGGCGGGCGACCGCGTCGTTGTCGAGGGCTTCCAGAAAATCGCGCCGGACGCAGAGGTCGAGGCCGAGGCATGGGCGGCCGGCACACTCGCCCAGTCCAAACAGCAGAAAGGGAACTGACCGATGGCAGCGTTCTTTATCGATCGCCCGGTCTTCGCCTGGGTGCTTTCCATCGCAATCATGCTCGCCGGCCTGCTGTCGCTCACCGTGCTGCCGGTCTCGCAATATCCCAACGTCGCGCCGCCGCAGATCAGGATCGCGGCAACCTACCCCGGCGCATCGCCCGAGGACACCTATGAAGGGGTGACCCGGCTGATCGAAGAGGAGCTGAACGGCATTCCCGGCCTGCTCTATTACGAATCGACCTCCGATGCCTCAGGTTCGATCACCATCAACGTGACCTTCGAGCCCGGCACGGTTTCCGAGACGGCGGCGGTGGAGGTGCAGAACCGCGTGCGGCGCGTCGAGGCCCGTCTTCCCTCGTCGATCGTCCAGCAAGGCATCAGCGTCGATGCGACGGGCGGCGGCACGCTCCTCGTCGTGGCCTTGACGTCGAAGGCAGGCGAGACCGACGGGATCGGTCTCGGCGATTATATGAGCCGCAATGTCGCAAGCGAACTGCGCCGCGTGCCCGGTGTTGGTAATGTGCAGCTATTTGGCAGCGAGCGCGCCATGCGTGTGTGGGTCGACCCGGACAAGCTGGTCGGGTTCAAGTTGTCGCCGAGCGACGTCACCGACGCGATCCGTTCCCAAAACGCGCAGGTCGCAGCCGGAAGACTGGGCGCCGCGCCGGTCGGACCGGACCGCCGCACGACCGGGTCGCTTCTCATCAAGGGGCAGCTTGCATCGCCCGAAGAGTTCGGGGCGATCGTGTTGCGCGCGCAGTCCGACGGCTCAACCGTGCGGCTGCATGATGTCGCCCGCATTGAGGTCGGTGCGGAGAGCTACAACACGTCCGTGCGCATTAATGGTAAGCCGGCGTCCGGCGCGGCGATCGAGCTCGCGTCGGGCGGCAATGCGCTCGAGGTTGCGACCGCAATCCGGGCAAGGATGCAGGAGCTTCAGCCGACCTTCCCGCAGGACATCGAATGGTCGATACCCTACGACACCACGCCGTTCGTATCGATCTCCATCGAGAAGGTCATCTATACGCTTTTTGAAGCGGTCGTGCTGGTCTTCGTGGTGATGTTCCTGTTCCTGCAGAACATCCGCTACACCGTGATCCCGACCATCGTCGTGCCGATCGCGCTTCTCGGCGCTTGTGCCATCATGCTGGCGCTCGGCTTCTCGATCAACGTGCTCACCATGTTCGGCATGGTACTCGCGATCGGCATCCTGGTCGACGACGCGATCGTCGTCGTCGAGAATGTCGAGCGCATCATGATGGAAGAAGGCTTGCCTCCAAAGGAGGCGACGAAGAAGGCGATGAAGCAGATCACCGGGGCGGTGGTCGGCATTACTTTGGTGCTGACCTCGGTGTTCGTGCCGATAGCGTTCTTCCCAGGTGCCGTTGGCGTCATCTACAAGCAGTTCTCGCTGACTATGGTTGCCTCCATCCTGTTCTCGGCCTTTCTTGCGCTGTCGCTGACGCCAGCCTTGTGCGCAACCTTCCTCAAGCCGATCGCGAAGGGGCATGCGCATGCAAAGAAGGGTTTCTTCGGCTGGTTCAATCGCGGCTTCGACCAGACGTCGCACGGTTACAGCAACTGGGTCGGACGGCTGCTGCACAAGAGCGGCCGGGTCATGCTCGTCTATCTGTTGATCGCCGGCGCCACGGCCTATCTGTTCATGCGCCTTCCCACCGACTTCTTGCCGGTGGAGGATCAAGGCACCCTGCTGGCGCAGGTCCAGGGACCCGCCGACGCGACGGCATCGCGCACGCTGGAATCGGTCGAGGCGATGGAAAGGACCGTTCTGGACAACGACGCCGTAGAACGCGTCGTGGCGATCAACGGCTTCAGCTTCGCCGGGGCGGGAGAAAACGCCGCGCTGGTGTTCATGACGCTCAAGGACTGGAGCGAACGTGGCGCCGAGCGGTCCGCGGCGACGGTGGCGCAGACGCTTAACGGCGCGTTCCAGTCGATCAAGGACGCGATCGCCTTTGCGACCTCTCCGCCGGCAATATCAGGGCTCGGCAACAGCAACGGCTTTGCGTTTCGCCTCCAGGACAGGGCCAACCACGGCTATGCCGACCTGAGCGCGGCGCGCGACCAGTTCCTTGCCGAGGCGGGCAAGAGCCCGATCCTCGCGGGCGTCAGGGAAGAAGGTCTCGCCGACGCCCCGCAGATGGTGCTGACGCTCGACCGTGAGAAGGCGAACGCCTTCGGGGTGACCTTTGCCGAGATCAACCAGACGATCACCACCAATATCGGCTCGTCCTATGTCAACGACTTCCCGAATTCCGGGCGCATGCAACGGGTGACCGTTCAGGCCGAGCCGGCAAAGCGTGGCAGCATCGAGGACATCATGACCATGAGCGTGCGCAAC
Organism: Roseixanthobacter pseudopolyaromaticivorans; assembly: GCF_043195145.2. Lineage (NCBI taxonomy): Bacteria > Pseudomonadati > Pseudomonadota > Alphaproteobacteria > Hyphomicrobiales > Xanthobacteraceae > Roseixanthobacter > Roseixanthobacter pseudopolyaromaticivorans. Next base: position 4,950,636 of record NZ_CM195539.1, on the reverse strand, counting down.
AGCGAGGGCGGCATGGTGCCGATTTCCGCCTTCGCGACCTACAGCTGGTCGAAAGGGCCGACCCAGCTGGTCGGCTATAACGGGTTTCCGGCGATACGGATCAGCGGACAGGCCGCGCCCGGCTATTCGTCGGGCGACGCCATCGCCGAGGTCGAGCGGATCGCGGCCGGGCTGCCGGCCGGGTTCGGCTACGAATGGAGCGGGCAGTCGCTTCAGGAGATCCAGTCGGGCTCCCAGGTGCCGCTGCTGCTGGGCTTGTCCTGCCTGCTGGTCTTCCTGTGCCTGGCCGCCCTCTACGAAAGCTGGGCGATACCGCTCTCCGTCATGCTGGTCATCCCGCTCGGCATCGTCGGTTCTCTCGTGGCCGTGATGCTCCGCGACATGCCGAACGACGTCTACTTCAAGGTCGGGCTCATCACCATCATCGGCCTGTCGGCGAAGAACGCGATCCTCATCATCGAATTCGCCAAGGATCTGCGGGAGCAGGGAAGGTCGACCTACGATGCCGCCATCGAAGCGGCCCATATGCGCTTCCGGCCGATCCTGATGACCTCGCTTGCCTTCACCCTCGGCGTCGTGCCCCTGGTGATGGCCAGCGGCGCGGGATCGGCCAGCCAGCGCGCGATAGGCACCGGCGTCATGGGCGGCATGATCTCGGCGACCGTGCTCGCCGTGTTCTTCGTGCCTGTCTTCTTTGCGTTCGTCATGCGCTTTGCCCGTCGTGGATCATCGGCGGGCGATACTGTTACTTCCAACCTGCAATCCCGGTCTCATCTTTAGAGGTCTTGTTCGCAATATCTTGCAACAAAACTGAACGTAATGCTGCAACAAATGGTCTACGCTATCGCTTCGATCAGTTTTGGCGGGCTTTGCGTGGATATAGATCAGCAGGTAGAACCAACAGAATTGAGCAAGAAGGTGGAGCTCCTTCGCCAACTGGCCAACGCGAAGCGGCTTCAGATTTGCGCTATTCTTTCAGCGCGGGAATTGGACGTGAGAACTTTGGCGGCCGAGGTCGGCCTTTCACAGTCAGCGCTCAGCCAACATCTGGCGCGGCTTCGCGTCTCGGACATGGTAAAGGTGCGCAAGCATGGACAGTGCCGCTACTATCCCGTCCTATTCACCGGGTTGGAGCGTAGGGCGTCCTGGCAGGCTGACTTGAGCGTTCGGCACGCGGCTGCATCCGCTTGCGGCGGGGTGGTTGGGCCTGACGGGCGGCGTTGGAAGTTGCTGGGCGAGAGGATTGGTGGGGCACTAGCCCCGTTGCTTATGGTCCGGCCGGATGGAAGCTGCGGGCGAGGCCGCGGAACAGCACGGCATGCGGGCAGGCGGCGGCGAAGGCGAGGCGGACCCGGCTGGCGGTTTCGATGACCCGGCCCGCCACTTTGAGCAGGCGTAGCCTGAGGGTGGCGAACTCGGCAGCCGCCAACTCATGCGTCGTGGGAATGCGGTCGCGCAGGGTCAGCAGCAGCCAGTAGGCGGCGGTGTGCAGGACCAGACGGACCTGATTGGCCAGCGGTGAGCGGCAAGACGTGCGATCGGAGGCGAGTTGGGCCTTGTGCAGCTTCACCAGATTTTCCGCCTGTCCCCGCGCGCAGTATAGGGCGTCATAGACCCACTCGGCGCTGCCGCGGGTGAAGCTGGTGACCACGAAGCGAATATCGAGGCCCTGGGTGCTGGCCTCGATGCGGGCAACCACCCGACGCTGCTTGCCCCAGGATTTGGCGCCATAGTGGGTCTCGGCATAGCGGCGCAGCACCGGGGCATTCTCCTCGGCACGGCGGACCCGCACGTTGTCGGCCGCGTCCTCGACGGCGGCCCGCAGCACGGCATTGGTTGGCAGGCCAAAGACGTAGTCGATGCCCTCCGCCTCGCAGAAGGCCATCACCTCCGGGCGGCCGTAGTGCCCATCGCCGCGCAGGGTGATGTGGGTGCTCGGCCAGTGGCGCCGGATTTGCCGGACTAGACGGCGGAGATGGCCCCGGATCTCCGCGCCGGAGGGGGTCTTGCCCGGCCGCAGCAGCACCATAACCGGGCGGGAGGTCGCGGTGTCGTAGACATGGATGGGCAGAAAGCAGCGTTCGTCGTAGTGGGCGTTGAACAGCGACAACTGTTGGCGCCCGTGGACCACGTCCACCGTGTCGTCGATGTCCAACGTCACCGCCGCGGGCGGCTTCGGGTAGCTGGCGCAGTAGAGGTCCACCATGGCCCGCATCAGGCGCACCACCTCGCGCAGGGAGGGCGCATTCTCCCAGCGCGACATGGTCGGCTGCGAGCACAGGTCCCGCCCGCTGTCGGGCAGGCGACCGCAGGCCAGCTTGAAGCCGGGATCCCGGCGCAGGTGGTCGAGGTCGTCGGCATCCTCATAGCCGCAGGCGATCGCCAGGATCCGCGCTCGCAGGATGTCGGCCAATGGGTGGACCACCCGCGCCGGGTCGCGCGGGTCGAAGATCAGCGCCGCCAGCCGATCGCAAATGCCAAGCTGTCGCTCGGCCGCGGCCAGCAGCATTACCCCGCCATCCGAGGTCAGCCGCCCGCCGTCGAAGGCGGCGACCACCTTCTTGCGGCCGATCGCTGGAAAGCCGAAGGGCTCGGTCGTATCGTCATCCATGGCGGGTGTGGCGCGGCCTGATGCTGCTGCGGATTGGTCTCGACACCCAAGTCCGTAAACGCAATCAGCAGCTTACGCCACGCCCGCCAGCCGCACCGTAGGCCCGTGATGAATAAGAGCGGCTATTCATGTGATCGAAATGATGTTGTTCGAATGCTTGAGACAGTCCACCAAATCTTCGGCTTCAGGCCAAATCCAGTTGCCCGACATCTCGAGGAGTCGGATGAGGCATCTGAATAGCTGGAAATTTTCGCGCGAGAATTCTTGGAACCGCTAAAGCAGCGTTCTCATTCGAACTTGCAGGAACCATGCTGGCCGATCGTCAGGATGCTATTCATGCTCGTGTCGGCAACCGCATCACGATCATAAGTCCATTCGGCTCGCGGTCACGAAGCTCGAAAGTCCCCCCGTGTCCCTTCGTGATGATGCCATGCGCGATCGCAAGTCCAAGCCCGAAACCGGCGCCGCTGGCCGGCGAGCGCGATTGATCGACCTTGAAAAAGGGCTCCACCACCTGGGCCTTCAATTCGTCGTTGATTCCGGGACCGTCGTCGGCGACGGTAATAATCACGGCGCCGTCAGGCCCTTGCATGAGAAGGACCGCGATGTGATCGGCGTGACGCGAAGCGTTGTCAATGAGATTGGAGACAACACGCGAAATCGCCCGTGGTTTGCAATCATAGATGAGACGTCTGGGACCCTTGAACTTCACTTGCACGCCGACATCGACGAAATCGGATGTCACCGTTTGCAGCAGGCTTGACAACTCGACTTTTTTTGTCGGTTCGAGCGTCCCATCCAGAAACGCCAGGCTCTCGTCGATCATGGCGCCAAGAATCTCGATGTCCTTAAGCATTTTCTGGCGCAGTTCAGGCGGCTCGGAACGCTCAGCGCGCATGCGCAGCCGCGTCAAAGGCGTGCGGAGATCATGACTGATCGACGTCAACATGGTCGTACGCGCATCCATCAGGCTGCGCACCCGATCTCTCATCACATTCAAGGATCCGGCCAGGCTCCGGAGCTCCGAAGCGCCTTCGGCTTTGAACGGTTCATCAAGAGCTTCGTCGGTGGCAATCCGCTCCGCAGCGGCAGCGAATTTAACAATAGGCCGACCAATCAATCGCGCACTGATGAGAGCCAGGATAGCGGTCGGCACGAGGATCAGGGCTAACGTGCCCAGTACCGCAGGGAGTATCCATTTGGTGAGCGTAAAAGGCGGCAGATGGAAGACCAGCCCCCGATTGTCGGACATGGTCACGACAAGATTGCCGGCATCAAGAGATTGGATGAAGTCATTTGGCTCCCAAAAAACATTGGGGTCCAGAAGACGCCGGATCGCCGACGGCAGCTCTGCGCGAGTAACATGGCCGCCTTCCATTTGACCGGTATCGGCCCGTTCGACAGTAATGCCGGTGCTCCTCGCCCTTGTCAGGACCTCATCTTCCTGGACCGTGTCTGAAGCCATCTCGAAATCCCGGGCGACCTTGTCAATCCGTTCGATCACGCGGCCAATTTCCAATCCCTTGTCGAACCGACCTCGCATCATTGGCTCGGTGATCGCCCCGATCGTCGTGACGATAATCGCAAGCATCACGGTCAGTACGGCAATCTGTGTGCGAACGGATCCCCGGAGGAGGCTCACGGCTGCACTTCCACCTTTGCTGCGAACATGTACCCGCCAAGTCTCACTGTCTTGATCAGTGAAGGCTCCTTAAGGTTGTGTTCGATCTTCTGCCGCAGCCGGCTGATGTGTGCGTCGACGCTCCTCTCGACCGGGCCTGCCGCACCGGCATGTGTCATGGAAAGAAGTTGCTCACGGGTCAGGATTTTGTTTGGATTCCGGCAGAAGGCCCAGAGCAGGTCGAACTCGGCCGTCGTCAAGACAACCTCTGCGCCCTCGGGATCAATCACCTGCCTGGCTTTGGGGTCGATCATCCATCCCGAGAAGCTCAGCGGCTTGACCGGTTCTTCTTTGGCCGGCTCGATCCCGAAGGAGGCCCTACGCAGCAGAGCCTTGACACGCGCGATCAACTCCCGGGAATTGAACGGCTTCGTTACATAATCATCGGCGCCCAGTTCGAGGCCGATGATGCGGTCGATATCGTCACGGCGTGCGGTCAACATCAGGATCGGCATCGGTCCTGATGCGCGAAGGCGTCGGCAGATACTGAAGCCGTCCTCGCCGGGAAGCATGGCATCGAGAATGATCAGATCGAACCGGCGCCGTGCCAGGGCTTTGTCCATCGCCGCGCCGTTTCCGACCGGCACGGCGCCGAAGCCATTTTCATTTGCAAGCTCGACAAGCATCGAGGCAATTTCGTCGTCATCCTCGACGATGAGAAGACAGGGTGTGTCAGAGCCCTCGCTGCTGAGGCGTGTGCCGACATCTCCATAATCAGAGGTCAAATTCAATTTATACAATCTCCAACCTGCCGAAAACTGAAGGCATGCCTCGCGATAACGATGTCAATTAGTCCTTATCACCTGCAATCGTGAGGTTATGCAGGATTATGTTGCAAAATATTGTGGCTGTCACTTTGTGCCGGCAATCGGCAGTCCCGATCTCGGTAAGATTTCAGACCGGCTGTTGTGGGTCGCCTTCCTCGGCGGAGCGTATCTCCCGCCGCAAGAGGGGCCGTGCACAAGTATGCATTTTACCGGCGGCCTCCTTCAAGAACGATGCGAACTCGTCCAGCGTAGTTCCATCGGCTCTCAAAACCTGAAGGATGATGGGGTCGCGAAGAATTTCAGAGACCGTCATTTCTGCTTGGAACATCTTAGCCTCCTTTCGATCTATGAGAACGATAGAGGATCACCGTCGCGGCAGATTGACGGAATTCTGTTACAATCGCGGCTGCGTTTTCTTTTATGTTGGAGAATGTTCGCCGGTGTTGGTCGTGGCTTCGTCGGCTGCGCGTGCCTCCTGTCTTCACCAGCTCTCGTGGCGGTTCAAGGACGCGTTGCCGTGAAGGTTACGCCCCGAAGAAAATTGAGCTTGTCGAATGCCTTTGGTGCCATCCTGCGATAGTTGTGAGCCCAATCGGCGATCAAAGGCTCGATGTCGAGGATCGGGGCCATGGCTGACGCTCGGATCTCTGCAATCAAGGCGGACGTCGTAACAATCGCTGTAAGGGGCCGCGCCTTTGTTGCCCTCAGGAACTGGTGCGAGCTTGTAGCCACGACGACGTTCAAGCCTTCTGCCTCCAGCGCGCACTGAACGAATTTTGCCGCAAGCGGATTGGTCAGGTAAACGCAGATTCTGCATAGCGTTGGTAATGCAACGACATTGAACATAGTCCAGCTCCCGATGGCGTATAAGAGCCGTACCTCATGTGGTCTTTTTATTGCATTCTGCTTCATTGCAAAATGTTCGTGCACCTGACCTGGAAGACGGTTGGTGCGACGGCGAATATAAAATCACAAAATCGAACACACGCCAAAATGAGACTGACCTAACCTTCATCTTGTCCTGATGAGGAGTCTGATCATGTCTTTCGAAACCGCAGGCGAGAACATACTCGTCTTTCTGCCAAATCCCGCCGCACAATCCATCGTCACCCGGTTGGCGCAGCACGGATACAAAGCTGCCGCGATGTCGACAGTACCCGAATTATTCGATGCCTTGCGGTCGAACGAGTTCGCATTCGCCATCACTACCCGACCGGACATAACGCTTCTCAGGAGCATCCGTACCATTCCGGTTATCAACATCGAGATATTCTTTCATGCCGACCCTAACGGTGACGGAGGTGCATCCAAACGCTTCGACGGCAAGGCATTTATGGATCGGGTCGAGTTCCTGTCTCGTCCGACCGTGTTGCGACAGAACGAAGATGCGCCCCGTCACCGTGAGTCAGGGCAGCAAAAGGCTGTCGCGCCGCGTTGGTGGTCAAAGATCAAAGGCGTGTGGCAACGGGCAAACAACCGTTGCGTCCCCGATGTTCGAGCTTGATGAGTGGGCGCGGTCATGTGGGCGCCGTTCAATCGACGAGTCGATACCGCTTGCGTGAGGTAACCCGTATCGCTGCTCCGCCGCGGGAGCTGCTGTTTCTTGGAGCCTGCATGATGGTTTCCTGGTTGCTGAACGCTGCATCGATGAGTGGCTATATGCTTTTGGCTCTGTTCACTTTCGTCTCGCTCGCGCGTGCCTTCAGACACTACGCAAGCGTCATTGCGGATCGGCTGCCGAGGCGCTCACAGGTCAGGCATTATCTCCTGTTCACAACGTCGATCGCGTTTTTCTGCCTTCTCGCTGTCAGGGGGTGTTATCTCGCCGCCATCATCGTGGATAGCGAGCTCCGTACCGATCCTCTCAAGGTTCATTAACACTGGCGAGCTGACGCAATTCCCCAAGGGCACAAAGAGCCATCGGGACAACATTTCTGAACAAATATGAAAACACGGCAACGCAAGCTCTCCCTATGGTCGAGTCGCCATGGGTTTGACCATGTTCGTTCTTGCGAACCGGAGAGGTAACGTGAAATTCATCCTGAGACATTCGCTTGCATGCTTGCTACTGGGCTCGGCGCTCTTGGGGTGCACGACGGCCGACCCTTTGGCTTATTCGCAACTGACTTCTGTATCTTACCTCCAGCCGAACCCCACCGATCCCAGTGGACGCGTGCCTTATCGATATGCCGGCAACGCCAACTGGAAGTTTTATGACAAGGCGATCATCGACCCTGTGACGGTTTACCGGGGGCCCGACAACCAGTTCATCGATGTCAGCGAGCCGGAAAAAGCTGAACTGGCGGCCTACATGCGCGAGCGCTTCGCCCAAACCCTCGCAAGCCGTTTCAGGCTGGTAAACACAAGGATGCCGGGCACGGTGCGAATTCATCTGACGCTCACCGGGGCAAAAAAGACGACACCCGTCCTCGGGCCGTTCTCGCACATCGACATCGGGGGAGGAGCGTATAACGCAGTCCAAGCTGCCCGGGGCAAGGAGGGTTCGCTCACCGGCTCGGTATCCTACGCCGTCGAAATCTACGATGCTGCAGACAATCGCCTGCTCTCGGCTTTCGTCGCCAAGCAATATCCCGGCGCAATGAATGTCGGGGCCAGTTTCGGTGCATTCAAGGCGTCGAAAGTCGCAATCGACAAGGGCGCCGACGATCTGCTTGTTCAGTTCCGATAAGCCACAAGCCGCCGGATGACGATCGCTCCATAGATCGCCGGCCCGCACATTCCGATCCTCGAAAGGGTATGAAAATGCCGGATTTTTGCGCCCAGCAACTGACCAGCGCTCCCGGTTCCTGTTGCACCGACGTGTCGCCAGTCGAGCGTGTGTGGCAGCATCGCCACGATATCGATCTCAGCGATTTCCAGCCACGCAATCGCGCGCGCCAGCTTGCGATTGTAGCCGGCACGGCCCTGTTTGCCGTCGCGGTCAGCGCGATCGCTTACAATGGTCCGGGGGAAGTGCATCCGCGATTGGAGGCGGCAAGGCCGCTAGTCGATCAATCCGCTCAGCGCGCCACAGTCATTCAATCGACTGTCGACGCATCACCTGCCCTTCAGATCCATTCGAAAGAACTCGTTGCAGACCCGACCATTCCAGTTCCCAGGTGGCGGCCGGAACGGGACGTGCCACCTGTCAAGAAAGTGAAGACAGCGGAACGAATCCAGTCTGTGACGGCTGAAAATCCGCCATTTAACCATTGCGATCATGAATGCGAAACGGCTGGTCTGCTAATGGCAAACACCGCGAAAAATGGGATGCCACCGCAACAAGTGATGGAGGACCGAGGCGAAACCCGTATTACTTCTCCGCTAGACCTTGGCCGGGTTGTTCTTTCCGAGACCGCAGCGCTTCCACTGGCCACTTTGAAAGTCGGTCGAGACATATTGATTGACCTGGCTCATCCGAATTAATTTCTGACGCTCATCCACGCCTTAACTTGTCCGATCTCCAAGCTCAAAGCTGTGAGGTTGGTGCAAACGAAAGCTGCGGGACGGAGGAGGGAAAACGACATGGTGCCGATGAAGGGCAGCGCCAGCAGATGCATCCATCCCACGCCGATCTCCTTACCGCCGCTCAGGTTTCCGATGCGAATGTCGCGGACGCAATCCCTTGATCGTCTCCCAGAAGAGTTGCAGCCATTCGATCCAACATCCCGGCCAGACAATCTGCCGGACCCTCGCGAAGACGGCTCATCACGAAGTGATCGACGCCGGGCAGTGAGATCAGGGCGGAGCGGCCAGGAGGCATTGCCTCCACGCAAGCCTCGATCACGCCGGCCGGGATCGTTCGATCCTCTTGGCCCGCAACGATGAGCACGCGCCCGGCAAATCCTCTCAGAATGGCGAAGGCATCGCTGTCGCGCCAGCTCTCATGGCGCCGGATGATGGCCGAAAACGCCGGACCGAAGGGTGCTGAATACGCTTGGCCGTCGTACATCGCCGGCGCAATCATAACCAAGGCGTTCAGCGAGACGATTTGCGACAACCTGACGGCGACATAGCCTCCCATGCTCATAGAAACGGCACCGAGCAGATTGCGCGGTCGGACCGCTCCGATCGCCGCTTCCGCTTCTTCGACCCTCAGCGCCAGCGAACTCTCCTGCGGATCGCCGCCGGTCAGGCCGTGGCCCCGATGATCCAACGCCAACGTGCCAATGCCCCGCTCGGCGAGATCGACGCGAAGCGGTAATATGTCGGCGGACGCCGTGTTGCCGCCGCCATGCAACAGCAACGCCGATCGGTCCCGAGGCCCGAAGTAGCTTGCGTGTAGCGCGTAGCCGTGCATCTTAACTTCGTAGCTGACGACCTCGTTCTGCATCCGACACCAGCTATCCAACCGCAAGGTGCGACATGGTCGGATCGGGAATGACGACGATCGGGCTGCCGTCGCGGACTTCGTTATAGAGATGGATGACGTCCTGATTGAGCAGTCGGATGCAGCCTGAGGATACGGCCTTGCCAATCGAGAAGGCTTCCGGCGTGCCGTGCAGCCGGTATAACGTGTCGCGCCCGCCCTCATGAATGTAGAGCGCTCGCGCGCCTAGCGGATTGGTTAGGCCCGGATCCATGCCGCCATTGGCGATGCTGTAAGGTTCGAGTTCGGGCTGCCGCACGACCATGCTGTCCGGCGGCGTCCAGCGTGGCCATTTGCGTTTGTAGGCGACGATCGCGCGTCCAGACCAGGCGAAGCCTTCACGACCGACGCCGATACCGTAGCGGGTGGCGCGGCCGCCGGGCTTGACGTGATAGAGGTATTTGCCCGGCGTATCGACAATGAGCGTACCCGGTCTTTCATCAGTCTGATAACCGATCTCCATTCGCCAGAAGCGCCGATCGATCTGCGAGACATCCACGGCAGGGATCGGGAACTGCTCGTCGGGCATCGCCGCATACATCAGCGGGACAACCGGCTCGGGCTCGATCTCGGCGACCGGCGCCATCGTCGGAACGGATTGGCCGGTCGAAACGCAGCCTGACAGAGCCAAGGCGCTGGCGCCGAGCAGGAACGCGCGCCTGCCCAACGGGGCGGTAAACATGATGTTCGTCAATTGTCTCTCAACCTTCTGAATTCGTTCAGTTCAGAAGGCCGAAACTTCAGCCCCACCTTAAGCCTGCCTTAAGGCCAGACCTTCCCGTTGGCATCGACAACGGAGAACCCTGCATGCCTCATATGAAATGGAAATGCGTCACCGTCCGCGAACGCGCTTCTAAACCAGCAAGCCGCCAGGAGGTCTTACGACAGCTTGAGGGTGTCGCAACGCGGCGTCAGCTTCTTGTCGGCGCGCTATCCATGGCGACGATCGATGCCTTGGCGGCTGACGCGAACGCTGCACCTTCGCTCGTCACCAATCTCCGTGAGTATCGCGAGACGCTGGCGCGGCTGTCGCCGCACTACCAGGCAGCGCTTGTCGACATCGGAGCTGAATGGTGCGCCGTCTGCAAGACGATCGACCAGAAGATCCTCCCCGATCCCGATGTCCAGCACGCGATGCAGCGGATCGCGTTGATCAAGGTCGACGTCACCCGGATGGATCAGACGAGCCGGGAGCTCCTCAGATACCTGCGCGCCGACGGGCCGCCGACGCTCTTCGTGGTCCAGACCGAGAGCGGTCGCGAATACAGCGGCACCCGGTCGGTCGGGTCCGTGACGGCGCGCGATCTGATTCGACGCCTGCGCCCCTTCGCATAGGCGCTAAAGCGGCCCCGTTCTCATTGATTGAAATCAAAGCGAGATGGAGGCGATTCAAGATAGTTACATAATTAAGGAAAGTAGTGGAACGTGCCGTGAAACTGTTGCTCAAACTCGCATTTGCCGGCGTATGCGGACTTGGCCTGTCCTACGCCATCGCCCTTTCAACACCCTATTGGTTCAAACCGAAGACCGAAGCGTCCGTCGATATCGCGGATGCAAGCCTGATCCGGAAGGGCGAATATCTCGCCCACGCGGGAGACTGCATCGCCTGTCACACCGCCCCCGGCGGCAAACCATTCGCCGGCGGGCTCGGCATGCAGACCCCTATGGGTACGATCTATTCCACCAACATCACCCCGGAAAAGGAAACGGGGATCGGCGCTTACAGCTACGGAGACTTCGAGCGGGCCGTGCGCAAGGGAGTTCGACCGGACGGCACGCATCTTTACCCGGCCATGCCCTATGTCTCCTATGCCGTCGTCCGCGACGACGACATCAAGGCGCTCTACGCTTACTTCATGTCGAGCGTCGAGGCGGTCAGGCAGGACAACCAGCCGACGACCATGCCGTGGCCGCTCAGCATGCGCTGGCCGCTTGCCTATTGGCAGCTCGCCTTCGCCCAGCCTCGCGACTTCGCCACGACGGTCGCGGATCCGCAACTTGAGCGCGGAGCCTATCTGGTCGAGGGGCTTGCCCATTGTGGCGCCTGCCATACGCCACGCGGCATCGCGTTTCAGGAAACGGCGCTTGCCGACGGCGCCAACAGCCGCTTTCTTTCAGGCTCGGTTCTCGAGGGCTGGTACGCGAAAAACCTGCGCAGCGAGGACACCGGCCTGTCGACATGGACGACTGCCGAGATCGTCGACTTCCTGAAGACCGGGCGCAACGACAAGACCGCGGCCTTCGGCTCGATGTCGGATGTCGTCGAGCACTCGACGCAGCATCTATCGAACGATGACCTCACGGCGACCGCGACTTACCTCAAATCCTTGAGAGCTCGGGACGGCCGCAGCCCGACCTGGCAGCCGAAGGAAGATCTCACCACCGCGGCGCTCAAGGCCGGCGACTTCAGCGCGCCGGGCGCCACCTCCTATGTCGAGCATTGCGCGATCTGCCACCGCATGGATGGCAAGGGCGCGCCTCGCATCTATCCAGCACTCGCCGGCAACTCGATGGTGTTCGCCGACGATCCGAGCTCGCTCATCCAGGTCACGCTAGCAGGCGGGCGGATGCCGAAGACCCCGCACGACACGATGGCGTTCACCATGCCAGGCTTTGCCAGCCTGACCAACCGGGAGGTTGCCGACGTCCTGAACTTCATCCGCAACGGCTGGGGCAATCACGGCAGCGAGATCAGTGAAGCCGACATCTCGCGCATGCGCCACGAGATTGCGCGCAAACCTAAACACTACGTGCCGGGAGAACAAAAATGAACAGGCGCTCCCTTATCCTGACCGGAGTTGCCATCGTAGCCGTCGCAGCAGCAGCGTTCGCGATTCTGCACGAGCCGACGCTGGACGCGCCGCCTATGGACGCGATCGCCGTACTGGACGCCAATGGCAAGCGGATCGGCGACTATCGCATTCCGGCAGACAGCGCGATCGCAACACAGCCGAACGCAGAAGCCATCCAGCTTGGGAAGCGGCTTCTCAACGAGACGGCGCGGTTGCTCCCGGCCAATGTCGGCAATGGATTGAACTGCAACTCGTGCCACATGGCGCAGGGAAAGCTGTCTGACGCCAATCCCTACATCAACACGACCAACAGCTATCCGTCCTTCAACCCCCGCGCCAATCGCGAGGTCGATCTGACGATGCGTATCAACGGCTGTTTCCAGCGCTCGATGAACGGCAAGCCGCTTGGGCCGGAAAGCACCGAGATGCAAGCCATGCTCGCCTATATGGACTGGCTGCGCCAGGGCGTGGCGAAAGGCGACAAGACAGCCGTGCGCAACGCCGGGCCGATCGACGAGAGCCTTGTGCCCGATCCCGAAAGAGGCCGGACGATCTACGCCGCCCAATGCTCGTCCTGCCACGGCGCCAATGGCGAGGGGATGAAGGATCAGGCCGGTGACTTCATCTTCCCGCCGCTCTGGGGCGTTGAATCCTTCAACATCGGCGCAGGTCTTGCCCGTACCTACAAGGCGGCGCAGTTCGTCAAGTACGCCATGCCGCCTGCCATGCATCTTGAGGCGCCGCTTGGAGCCGGCGGGGTGCTCTCCGATCAGGACGCGGTCGATGTGGCGGAATTCTTCACCCACATGCCGAGGCCTGACTTCGCCGGCAAGGTCAACGACTGGAAAGGCGTCAAGAAGCCCAAGGATGCCAGGTACTGATCGATCGCTTCGATTGTGCAATTCGCGCTGCGTCGGGCGATCCGTCAGCGCTTGTTCTTGAGCGGCATCTCGTTGAGGACGAGCTGGTGGGACTGGCCGTCCTTCCAGCCGTCAGCCGCAGGATCGGGCACCGGCGCTGACTGCGCGAGATCCATGCGGGCCTTCTTCACATCCGCTGTCGTGATCCCGAGTTCCCTGTCTCTCGACTGAAGGGCTTCCGGCTTGAGCTGACCGTCAGCGGTGAATCCCATCATCAACTGCGGAATACCGATCGGTAGAGCGGAATTCTGGTCGATCTGCCAGGTGTGCCAGGTCTTCCCGTAGGTGGAGACCAGGCTGGCAATGGCGGTATGCTCGATCGCTTCCGGAATTCCGGGCATGACGAGTTCCCCCGACGTCGTCTCATGCCGGTGGCTGTGCCAAAGGGGCTTTTCCTCCTCCGGCAGTGTCTTGAAGATCCGTTCGGAGACGATGTATTCGATCCCGATCAGGCGCGAGTTGGCCTTGTTGCCGTCATAGATGACGCACTGGAAGAAATCTTCGTTGACGTGCGTGCAATAGTGGTGCGCCTCGATCTGCCGACCCATGTCGTCGGCGTAAAAGTGAAACCCGTTCAGGTACATGTTGATCGCACCGATCGGGCTATCGTTCTGAAGGAGGTCGGCGCCCATGCCGAGCATGCGGCTCTTGGTGGATTTGTCAGCGCCGGGGATCGGATCGCCCTGTTCGGCAGGCTGTTGCGCCAAGGCGCGACCGCAACCGCAGCCCAGAACGGCCGCGGTCGACCCAACCAGACCGACAAACCCGCGACGGTTTGGTCGCATGAGATGATGGGACATCGCGTGCTCCTTTCCTTTAAAGCGCCCTAAGCGCTCGCGGCGTTCAAAGTTCCGTCAGTGTCGGTGCGAAGTGCGCGGAAAGTACGTCGAGGCCGTGTCACCGCGCCTTATTGCATTTTCTTCTTCGCCAGCCGGTTTTCTTAAGTTTGCCTTAAGGTGCGTTTCCGAGCGCTGAACCCCGTGTGCCTGCCGCAAGAGCCAGGACGCAAGGGGGAGGGATAAGCGCATGGTGACTATGGGACTATTGCTGGCGTTGAGCTTCGCCGTCTCGCTGCTCGCGCTCGCCTTCCTGATCTGGGCGATCAGCAACCAGCAGCTCAAGCTCGATCAGGAAGACGCGAAAGTGATTTTCGCGGCCGGCGATGAGGGGCACCTCGACAGTCCCGATGCCGAGCATTCGCCTGCCAGACGCCACTACTTCGACGCGGCCACCGCCGGCATCGATCGCATTTCCACCAAGCCCGTCACCGTCCTTCTGGTCGCCGCGACATTCTGGCTCATCGTCGGCTCGACCTTCGGCCTGATCGCCTCGCTGAAGCTGCACTGGCCCGACTGGCTGTCGGCCTATGCGCCGCTCACCTTCGGCCGCGTGCGGACCCTGCATCTCAACCTCGTCATTTACGGCTGGCTTTCGCAGATGGGCGTAGCCTCGATGATCTGGATCCTGCCGCGCATGTTCCACACGCCGTTGCGCGCTCCGCGGCTACCCATCATCGGCGCGATCCTCTGGAATATCGCCGTCTGTCTCGGCGCCATCGCCATCGCCAATGGCTGGACCGACGGCGAGGAATGGCTGGAAATCCCCTGGCAGCTTGACATGCTGCTCGCGCTCGCCGGGGTGTTTTTCGTCATCCCGCTCGTCAAGACGACGATCGCCCGGCAGGTCCACCACATCTATGTGTCCGGCTGGTATTTCCTCGCCGGCATCCTCTGGTTTCCCTGTCTCTTCGTTATCGCCAACATCCCCTACATCCATTCGGGCGTCGAGGAAGCCACCGTCAACTGGTGGTTCGCCCATAATGTGCTGGGGCTCTGGCTGACGCCGCTCGGCGTCGGCACGGCCTATTATTTCATTCCGAAGATCATCGGAAAACCGATCTACTCCTATTCCGTCTCATTGCTTGGGTTCTGGGGCCTTGCGCTCTTTTACAGCCAGGTGGGCATCCATCATCTGATTGGCGGACCGGTGCCCACCTGGGTCGTGACGCTGTCGATCGTCCATTCGGTCATGATGTTCATCCCGGTGATCGCGGTCGCCATCAACCAGCACGTCACCGTCGCGCGCAATCTCTGGGCGCTGAAGGAATCGCTGCCGCTGCGCTTCATCTCCTTCGGTGCGGTGATGTACACGCTCGCCTCGTTCCAGGGTTCGACCGAGGCCCTGCGCTCGGTCAACACCGTCACCCATTTCACCCACTATACGGTCGGCCACGCCCATCTCGGCGCCTACGCCTTCGTGACCATCGTCATGTTCGGCGCCGCCTATCACATGCTGCCGCGCATGACTGGCCGGGCCTTTCCATGGCCGGCGCTCATCAATGCGCATTTCTGGCTGATCGTCGTCGGCTTCGCGATTTACTTCTTCGGGCTCTCCATCGGCGGCGTCCTGCAGGGCCTCGCCATGCTCGACGCGACCCGCCCGTTCTCCGACAGCGTGACGGTTACGATCCCCTATCTCGAAGCTCGCAGCGTCGGCGGCGGCCTGATGACGCTCGGCCACATCGTCTTCGCAATCAACGTCGCCGCCATCCTTTTTCCGCGCCGGGCAGCGGCAGCCGCAAAGGTGGTGCCCGCAGAATGAACCGCTATCTCCCTCTTTCCGTTCTGGCCCTCGGCATTCTCGCCTTCGCGACCCTCATGCTCGTCATCGCGCCCGGCATCCAGATCAGCCGGCATGACATCCCGCCGGAGCTCAAGCCCTATACCGAGCAACAATTGCGCGGCCGCGAGGTCTATGTCTCCCTCGGCTGCGTCTACTGTCACAGCCAGCAGCCGCGCTCGCCAGACCAGGCGCCTGACGGCGTGCGTGGCTGGGGCCGGCCGGCAATCGCCGCCGACTACACCTATGACCGCCCGCACCAGCTCGGTACGATGCGAACCGGACCGGACCTCCTGAATGTCGGCGCGCGCCTTCCCTCGCGCGACTGGCATCTGACCCATCTCTATCAGCCCCGCGCCATCTTCGACTGGAGCATCATGCCGGCCTATCCCTTCCTGTTCGAGGAAAAGGGCGCGGCCGCGCCCGGCGATGTCGTCGTCGCCCTACCGTCGGAATACGCGCCCAAATCCGGCGTCGTGATCGCAACGCAGGAAGCGCTCGACCTGACGGCCTACCTGCAGTCCCTCGACCGGACTTATCCCGCGCCCGCCAACGCGCTGCGCGACGACGGCTACAACCGTCCGGAGGGCGCGCGATGACGGCAGACAAATCTCCCCGCAAGGACGAGGCCGGGCGGCCCGACGAGAATTTCGAACCCTACGAGCTTCACGGCAAGATGCCGTGGCCGCTGATCGCCATCGCCGTCGGACTCGGCATCTGGGGGGCGGCAACCCTCTTCGATACGCGCGAGGATGTCGCGGCGGCCCGCGACGAGCGCATTGCGGAAAGCCGGGTGGCGACAGGCGCCAGCCCGGAGCCGGGCTCCGCGCTCTTCGTTGCCCGCTGCTCGACATGCCACCAGCCTGACGGCATGGGCGTGCGCGGCGCCATTCCGCCGCTTGCCGGCTCCGCCTTCGTCGCGCAAGGCCCCGAGCTCGTCTCGACGATCCTGTTGCGCGGCATCGACGGACCGATCCGCGTCGGCGATCACAATTTCAACGGCCATATGCCGAGCTTCGCCAGCGTGTTGACCGATGTCGAACTTGGTGAACTCGCGACCTATGTGGCGCACCGCTTCGGCAAGTCCTCCGAGACGATCGAAGCGGCAGCCATCGCGAAGCTGCGCGGCGATGTCGCGGACAAGGGCAGCTTCAAGGGCGGGGCCGAGATCGCCTCCGCCACCGGCCTTGCTCTCGGTAGCCAGCCGCCTTTCGTGGCGCAGACCGCCGTCTCGCTCAGCCCGGCGGTCTCCGCGATGATCTTCACCGGGCGCGGAGAGCAATGGGCCTGCGCGAGCTGTCACGGCGATCTCGGCCAGGGCAAGGAAAACGTCCCGCGTCTGGCAGGCCTTCCCGCCGATTACATTGTCAAGCAGATCGATGATTTCCATAATGGGCGTCGCCAGAACGAGTCCATGAAGATCGTCGTGGCTTCGCTGACCGACGAGGAGAAACGCCAGCTCGGCGAATACTATGCCGCCTTGCGCGTACCTTCGAACGCCAAACCGGAACTCGGCGGCGATCTCGCACGCGGCGAAGCGCTGGCGCTGCACGGTGACTGGAGCCGCAACGTGCCGGCCTGCTTCTCCTGCCACGGACCATCGGGCTTCGGCGTCTCGCCGGAGTTTCCCGCACTCGCCGCCCAGCATGCCTCCTACACGGCAAGCCAGCTCGCGGCCTGGGTCGGCGGACACCGCAACAATTCCTCGCTCGACCTGATGGGACGGATCTCCCGCGCGCTCTCCGACGCCGATCGCAGAGCGGTCGCAGACTATCTCGCCTCGCTTCCCCCCGTGCCGGCAGGAGAAGACGCCCAGATTGCAAAGATCGGAGAACGGCCATGACGGAGCCAGCAGAAAGCCCACCAGCCAAACCCGCCGATCCCCAGAAGGGACATATCGCGCGACTATGGACCCACGCGGCCGGCGCGGGCCTGATCGTTGCCGCGCTCGGCGCACTCGCCTATGAGAGTGGTTTCATTCCAGGACGAAAGGCTGCCGAAGATAGGGCTGGCCCCGCGACCGCCGGCACATTCCAGCCGCCGACCGATGATCAGATCCCGAACGATCAGTTTGGTGCCGCTGTCCGGCGCGGACAAGCGATCTTCATGAACACCTCGACCAACGCCTCACAGTATGTCGGCAACGGCCTGTCCTGTTCAAACTGCCATCTCGGCGCCGGCCGCCAGCCCTTCTCGGCGCCGATGTGGGCCGCCTGGGTGCAGTATCCGAAATATCGTTCGAAGAACAAGCAGATCAACACCATGGAGGATCGTGTCCAAGGCTGCTTCACCTTCTCGATGAATGCCCAGCACTCGGTCAAAGGCGGACCCCCGCCCCATGGCGACGACATCTATCGCGACCTCGAAAGCTACTTCTTCTGGCTGGCGACCAACGCGCCGACGAACAAGGAGCTGGAGGGTGTCGGCTTCGGCAAGGTTGCCAAGACGGAACTCGGCTATTCCCCCGAACGCGGCGCGCAGGTGTTTGCCGCCAATTGCGCCGTCTGCCATGGCGGTGACGGACAGGGCCAGAAAGACATCAACGGGCGCTATGTATTCCCGCCGCTCTGGGGCGCGAGTTCGTACAACTGGGGCGCCGGCATGGCGCGCATCGATACGGCGGCAGCATTCATCAAGCACAACATGCCATTGTCACAACCCGGCCGACTGACTGATCAGGACGCCTGGGACGTTGCTGCCTACATCAACAGCTTCGAGCGCCCGAAGGATGCGAGACAGAAAGGCAAGACGATCGAGGAAACCCGCAAGCAGTACCACGACGGCGACCAGATCTACTACGGTCAGACCGTCAACGGAGTGCTGCTCGGCGTCGGCACCCCGGATCCGGAACGTCCGGTCGGCGCCGTGGACTGAGTGCCTTGCGCCGCCTGTTCGGTGTCAGCGGAATGGCCTGCGGTGGCTGCGCGCGCGGGCTGGAACGTAAGATCGGCCGGCTCGAGGGGGTCCGCGCCGTCGGGGTGCATCACCTGACCGCATCGATGCTGGTCGATTGGGAAGAGGCCAGGCTATCGATCTGCGACATCGCAGCCGCCGTCTCGCACGCCGGGTACAGGCTGATCGACCGCCACCGGCCCGAGGAGCTATCGGCGATCCTGTCGGCAGACATCAGCCGCCTTTCGCTGCGCCTTGCCGTCGCCGTCATGTCGGGCATGTGGTCCATGGCGCTTGCCGTCGTGCTCTATGTCTCCGTTCTCGATCCGGACGTCGGCTGGTGGATCGCGCTCGCTTCCGGCGTGCTGGCCCTGCCGGTCGTCGCTTGGGCGGGAGCCGGCATCTTCTGGATGGCCTTGCGCTCGATCCGCCTGCGAGCGCCCGGCATGGACCTGCTGATCGCGCTCGGCGCTGGCGGTGCCTACCTCCTCTCCGTCCTCTCGCTCGCATCTGGCTCGTCACATGTGTACTTCGACACCGCGACGATGCTGATCACGCTCCTGCTCGTCGGTCGGCTCGTCGATCTCCTGACACGGCGAAGCGCGATCGATGCTCTCAAGGCACTCGAAGAGACTTCGGTCGAGACCGTCGTCAGGCGCACCTCGGCCGGCGATGAAAAGGTCCCAGGCACGCAGATCGGGATCGGAGACTGCGTCGTGATCGATGCCGGGTCGATCATCGGCGTTGACGGAACCATCCAGCAGGGAGAAAGCCTCATCAACCGCGCGGTCCTGACCGGCGAAAGCCGCGCCATCCCCGTCGGCATCGGGCAGCGTGTCGAAGCGGGTTCCATCAATCTGCAACGCCGCATCCTCGTCACGGTGGATCGCGCATATGGCGATCGCGACCTCGACCGCATGGGCGGAGCGATCGCGCTGGAACTCGCGCAACGGGGCACCACGGCGTCGCGCGCCGACCGGATGGCCGGGGCGCTGAGCTGGGGCATCCCAGGCCTTGCACTGGCGACGCTCGCCGCCGCGCCTATTGCCGGCGTCGCTGCGGCCGATGCCGTTCTCAGAGGCCTGACAGTGCTCGCCGCTGCCTGCCCATGCGCCTTGTCGATCGCAGTGCCCCTTGCCCAGGCGCGCGCGGCGGGCATTGCGGCGAAGCTCGGCTTGCGCCTGCGCGATCCCGTCGCTTTCGAGGCGCTCGCCCGGCCGGCGACGATCGTCTTCGACAAGACGGGCACGCTCACCGCCGGCCGCCCTTCCGTGGTCACCGTCGAACCCGCGTCCGGATGGGCCGGAGACGAGGTGCTGCGGCTGGCGGCCCGCGCAGAAACCGGCATCGACCACCCGCTCGCCCACGCGATCATCGCGGGCCATGGCCGGGAAGAAGGAAGGGGTGGAACCCGCCACGAGCGCGGAGCGGAGGCCGATGATGCCGAGGGTCGCCGCATCAGCGTGCACGGCGCCGAACGCGACGATGGCCTCACAACGCTTGCCGTGCGGCTCGACGGCATCGTCATCGGCACGATCGGCCTCACCGATGCGGCGGCTGCCGAAGCGCACAGCACCGTAGCTCGTCTTCAGAAGGCGGGCATCGCCCTATGGATCGCGTCCGGGGATGCCGCCGATCCGACGCTGAGGGTTGCAGGGGCACTCGGCATTCCGCCCGGCAGGGTCCGTCATGGCTGCACGCCGATCGAGAAGGCCGAGCTCGTCAAAGCCCAGCCCGGACCCGTCCTGTTCGTCGGCGACGGGGTCAACGATGCCCCGGCGCTGGCCGCAGCCGATTGCGGGATGTCCGTGTCCGGCGCCCATAGTGCTGCCGCCCAGACCGCGGGCGTCGTGATTATCCACGGCGGGATCGGCCAAATCCTCCTAGCGATCGATCTTGCGCGGCGCACGGTCGCCATCACCCGGCAGAATCTCGGCCTTGCCATTGTCTACAATCTCGTTGCCGTGCCGTTCGCAATGACCGGACTGTTGTCACCCTCGATGGCGGCACTAGCCATGCTCGCCAGTTCCAGCTCTGTCGCGCTGAATAGCCTGCGGCTGGCAGGGTTGCCGGCATCAGCCTCGTCAGAAAGAGGCAGGTACAAGTTCGACGACCTCGGCGAAGCCGCGATCCGCTGATCTGCGTCCGACCGAGGGTCGCAATCACTTTTGGTCCAGTAGGTGTGCGTATCGGCTCGCCTCTTGCAGGAGTGCTATTGCCTCGCCTCGCGACGTGCGGAATGAAACTCGGAGAAAATCTTGACCGATCTGATAATTTGGGAATGCCGATTCCCTCGGTCAGCCGCTCCGCTTCGAGAGCGTGGCTCGCCGCTCTGGGCCCTGAACTGGCCTCTGATGAAACTACTGCTTGAGGACTGGCCGCCGCTCTTCGCGCGCGGCTTCGCCGGTGTCGTATCAGCGATCTTGCTCGGCCTGTTCGCGCTCAGCCGCCGCCAGTCGCTCGTATTCCCGCGCGCGGCTTTTCCGAGGCTCCTCTTTGCCTCCTTCACCAATGTCTTCGCCTGGATGGGGTTCAGCACGATCGCAATGCGGTTCGTTACCGTCGGCCAGGGCGCCCTGATCGTCTACACCATGCCGATCTGGACGACGCTGCTCGCCTGGCCGCTCCTTAAGAGGCGCCCGACTATCCGGGATGTTGCTTCGCTGGTCCTCGGCATGGCGGGCGTCGGACTGCTGCTTGCCGGAGACGGTTTCAGCCTTGATGCTGGCAAGCTCATCGGTATTGCCCTTTCTCTCGCAGCCGCAGTGCTGTTCGCGCTCGGTTCGGTCGTCAACGACGCGCCACTGCCGATTCCTCCGCTCGTCTCGGTGACCTGGCAGGTGGGACTCGGTTGCTTGGCCATGCTGGTATTAGGCATCGTCTTCGAGCATCCCTCCTATGGAGCGCTTTCCGCCGCGGGCCGCGCCAGCTTCGTCTATATGGTGCTTGTGCCGATGGGCGCTTGCTATCTGGCCTGGTTCGAAGCCCTTCGGCGGCTTCCGCCTGTCGCTGCGTCCACCGGCATGTTGCTGGTGCCTGCGCTCGCGATCGTCGCGGCGGCGCTCATCCTGGGTGAAGCTTTCGGAGTCAGGCAGGTTTCAGCGATTGCCCTCACGCTCGCGGGTGTCGCGCTGGCGATGCGAAAGGCTTAACGCCGCTGCAACGGCGGTTCTCCGGCAAGGTTTTGTCAGCGCCGGCCGTTCGCAAGCTTGATGGCTAAGGGGGAACTGCGCAGCTTGATCATCGCCCAGGCGCCGATAAACGGACCGGGCGCCAGCAGCGCGAAGGACCACTGCCAGCCTCCAATCCACGCAGCGACGTGCGGCATCAGCCAGATGATGAAAACGGTCAGCGCGAAGCCGAGCCCCATCTGCAGCGAGAGTGCGGTGCCGACGAAATCCCTGTCTGAGAGCTCGGTGACGGCGGCCGAGAAGAGCGGGGAATCGCCGACGACCGTCATCCCCCAGACCACGGCGACGAGCACGATAAGCCAGATGGGGCCGGAAAAAACGAAACCGATCAGCAGGGCACAGAGACCGGAAACGATCATGAAACCCGCGGTTGTGACGGTGCGTCCGAAGCGGTCGGATAAAACTCCGCCCGCCACACAACCGACGAGGCCAGCGGCGATCGCGATGAAGGTGATAAGCGAGGCCACATGCGTGGGCAGCATGCCATCGGCGGCGGTTCGCATGAAAATCAGCAGCCAGGCGGCATACAGTTCCCACATATGACCGAAATAGCCGATGTTCACGAGCAGCAGATCGCGGTCGCGGAGCACGAAGCCGATCTGCCGCGGGTTGAACACCGCCTTGCCGAACGGATAAGGCCCTTCGCGGGCAAGAAGCAGGAAAAGTAGGCCGGCCGCAAGCGAGGCCAAGCTTGAGAGGCCGACGACGAGCCGCCAGTCGATCTGTTCTGCGAAGGTGCGGAAAAGGTGCGGCATGGACGAGCCCAGCGTCAGCGCGCCGACCACGGCGCCGAGCGCCAAGCCCCTGTTGCGCACGAACCAGGTCGAGACAAGCTTCATCGCCGGCGGATAGACGGCGGCAAGGGCCGTGCCAGTCGCAAAGCGGCAGAGGATCGCGCCGACCGGACCGGGTTCGAGGAGGAGGATCGCGTTCATGCCTGCCGCCAAGATCGCCGCGCCCGCCATGAGCCGGTTGAGGCGGACGATATCGGGCAGGTTGACGAGACTTGCGAGCAGCGCGCCGGTCACGAAGCCGATCTGCACGCCGTTCGTCAGCCATGCGACCCCGCTGTCCGAAAGGCGCCATGCCTCCTTGAGCTCGGGCGTCACCGCCGTCGCGGAGAACCACGTCGTCATGGAAAGCACGACGGATGCGCACAGGATGGCGAGGACCGGCCAGGGATTGGGGTTCGTCGCCCGACCGACGGCGACATGGGCGCGGTTCGCTACGGTCTGCATAGGGTGCGTCTTTGCAGTCGCAGCGATATGTGCGGTCGCGATCCAGCGAATGCAGGCGGTCTGCGCCGCGTTGAACGCGCTGGTGAGAATCTTGCTGATCGGTTCGTCTCACGCGCCTCGGTGATGACGCTTGCGCCGATGATCAGCCGAACCGCGCCAAACCAGCCCTCCCGCATCCCCATCCCCTTACCCCGCTTAACCTCAGTTGACTCTTTAGGTCTATTAATCTACTAGTTGGATGGGAGTTGCGCAAGGCAGGTTTTGGGAACAGCACCGATCGAGCGAAGCCCTCCGGAACAAACGATGATCGCCGGCAACCTATCCGCGGCCGATCATCAGGCTAGGAGAGAAATGTATGCGGGCAGAGCTCCTCTACATCACCGACACGTACTGCATCTGGTGCTACGGCTTTGGCGCCGCCATCGAGCGCATCGCGGCCGACTACGCCGACCGGATTGATGTCAAGGTCATGAACGGCGGCATGATCCCGTCCGACGTGCCGTTGCCGGATCTCTTTCGTCCCTATCCCGACGTGACCGGGCTGCATGCCCGCGTGACGTCCATGTCCGGCGAAGCCTTCGGCAAGGCCTATCTCGACGAAATCGAAAACATCAAGGCGTCGAAGCTGATCCTCAACTCGACGGTTCCGGCGCGTGCGGCGCTGGCGCTCAAGTCGCTCGGCGTCGAGGATCAGCTCGCCGCGTTCAAGGTCATCCAGCGCGCCTATTACGACGAAGGCCGCGATCTTCAGAAGCTCTCGACCTACGAGGCCGTTGCGACAGCATTCGGCGTCGACTTCGCTGCCTTCAAGGAGACGTTCGAATCGCCTGACGTCGCGAAGGCGCTTGTCGAAGAATACCGGTTCATCGGGAGACTCGGCGTCAGGGGTTTTCCGGCGGTTCTCCTGCGCGGCAACGACGGACGCCTCGTCATGATCGCCCAGGGCTTCCTGCCATTCGAGAACCTCAGGGCCAATCTGGAGCAGGCCCTTCGGCAGTACGGACCTGCAAGCCAGTCGGCAGGACAGAGCTGCACGCTGGATGGCGTGTGTAGCTGACGCGAGCCCGCTTGCGCCTGGGCGAAGATCGGCTTCCGCCCGGAGACGGACTTATACGAGAAAGACGATGCTCATGGTTGATATGCGTTCCACAGTCCTGTCCGAAGCGGAAAAGCTGATCCGCACCTGCGGTTACGCGGGCTTCAGCTATGCGGACATTGCGGCCACGGTCGGCATAACAAAGGCGAGCATTCATCACTACTTTCCGACCAAGGAGAAGCTCGTCGCGACGGCGATCGAGGTCTACCGGGCGCGCTATGCCGAAGCCTTCGGTCAGATCGAGACCCACCATTCCCATGCGCTCGATCGTATCGACGCCTATGGGCGGCTTTATCTCACCGGTCTCGACCAGGACCTCGGCTGCCTGTGCGCGGCGCTCGCCATAGAGCGCGACACCCTGCCGGCAGGGTTGAGGGAAGCGACGGCGACCTTCTTCAAGGACCATCTGGACTGGCTGGAGCGCACCTACGCCGATGGCCTTTCGAGGGGACAGGTCTCCGACCACCTCGACGCGGCGCATGCGGCGAAGCTGATCCTGTCGGTGCTCGAAGGCGCGCTTCTGATCGAACGCCTACTGGATAAGCGCGACGGCTTCGAGATCAGCCTCAGCGCGCTTCGCAACACATTGTCCTGCGTATGCAGCCGTCGATGAGGAGTTCGATATCGATGACCGGGAAGGACGTACATGAGGAGCCGGAAACCGGCAGGTTCGTGCTGGAGCTGGACGGAGAAACCGTCTTTGCCGACTGCGAGCGAAAAGCCGGTCTCATCGCGATCCATCACGTCTACGCGCCGCCGAGCCTGCGTGGAACGGGAGCGGCCGATCGACTGATGACGGGCATTGCGGCGCAGGCGCGCGACGAAGGAACCCGGATCGTCGGTCATTGCCGATACGCCGACGCCTGGCTGCGTCAGAGCGCTGAATACCGGGACCTGCTCGCCGCCCCGTCACGGAGACGGGACGCGCACGCCGCTCAGGGCGACTGATCACTCGCGCGGCTGCTTTGCCGCGGCACATGACCCGGAAGTTGGAGGCGGTCCGGAGAACAGATTTGGCACACGGCGGGGATGAACCGCCGCGCGCTCAAGACAAAGGCGCGATGAAGCGCCGAGCGGCGACAAGCCGCGCGACGGCCGCACATCGGGGATTTGGGAGGATCCGCATGTATGACTGGAACGATCTACGCTTCTTCCTTGCGGTCGCCCGCGCCGGAACGATCTCCGGCGCCGGCAAGCTCACCAATACCGATCATGCCACTGCCAGTCGCCGGATCACCGCGCTGGAATCAGCGCTGAACACGCAGTTGTTCGTCCGCAATGCGCGCGGCTACAGCCTCACCCGGCAGGGCGAAAGCCTTCTCGCCGTCGCATCGCGCGTCGAGGCGGAGGCGGCGAAGGTCGAGGATCATCTCGGGGAGCCTTCGCAGCCGCTCAGCGGAACGATCCGTGTGACGGCCCTCGAAGGGATCGGAAACTTCTTCCTGGCGCCGCGTCTCAGCGCTTTTGCCGCCCGGCACAAACACCTTTGCCTCGAACTCCTCACCATCCAGCAGATCGTCGCGATCTCGCGGCGCGACACGGACATCATCGTCACCCTGTCTCCTCCCAATTCCAAGCGCTTCCTTCAGGAGGAGCTGACGGATTATCGCCTGTTCGTTTATGGCTCGAAATCCTATCTTGCCAGCAAACCCGAAATCAGAACGGCCGAGGATCTGCTGGACCATCCGTTCGCCGGTTACGTCGACGAGCTGATCTTCACGCGCGAGCTCAACTATCTGTCCGAATTCCACAAAGGCCTGAAGGCGCGGCTGCAATATTCCAGCCTGCACGGGCAGATGCAGGCGGCATGCTCCGGTTACGGGCTCTGCGTCCTTCCTGCCTTCATCGCGAGCCAGAAGCCTGAACTGGTCGCGGTCCTGCCCGACAAGCTCTCACTCAAGCGCACCTACTGGATGATCGTCCACGAGGACATCGCGTCGAGCACTTCGGTCAGCTCCGCCATGGAATTCATGCGCAGCGAGGTTCGCGCGTCCCGGCCCCTGTTCATGGGCGAGGATGCTGCCGAGGCGAAAGACCAGCCGATGCCGAAATGCGCATAGACCCGATCACCAAGCAGGCCGTAGCGGCCAATCTGTTCAAAACCGAATCCAACAAGGGAGAGAAGCGGAAATGACCCAGGCAGACTATGAAACCATCCTCGTCGAAAAGCGCGACCGCGTCGGGCTGATCACGCTCAACCGGCCGAAGGCGCTGAACGCCCTGAACGAGAAGTTGTCGGAAGAAATCCTCGCCGCCGTAACCGCCTTCGAAGCGGACGACTCGGTCGGCGCTATGGTGATCTGCGGATCGGAGAAGGCATTCGCTGCCGGCGCGGACATCAAGGAGATGCAGGAGAAATCCTTCGTCGACATGTACGGCGGCGATTATTTCGGGGCTTGGGACAAGGTGGCGCGCGCCAGAAAGCCGATCATCGCCGCCGTCCGCGGCTTCGCGCTCGGCGGCGGATGCGAGTTGGCGATGCTCTGCGACTTCATTATCTGCGGCGAGGGCGCCAAGTTCGGCCAGCCGGAAATCAAGCTCGGCATCCTGCCGGGCATCGGTGGGTCGCAGCGCCTGACCGCGCTCGTTGGCAAATCGCTGGCCATGGACCTGATCCTGACCGGTCGCATGATCGAGGCCGCGGAAGCCAAGCAGGCCGGTCTCGTCGCGCGCGTCGTTGCGGACGATGCCGTCCTCGACACCGCCATCGAAGCGGCAACGATAATCGCCGGATACAACCTTCCTTCCGTGATGATGGCGAAGGAAGCCGTCAACACGGCGCTGGAACTCTCGCTTACCGACGGCATCCGCCTCGAACGCCGCCTGTTCCAGGCCGCCTTCGCAACGGAAGGTCAGAAAGAGGGCATGGACGCCTTCCTCAACAAGCGGACAGCCGCCTTCAACGGCCGCTGATAGCAGACCCGTCCCGGGTGGCCGCCATCGCGGCCGCCCGGCAAGAGACCGAGACCGGGCAGTCGGCATCGGCAAGCGGTCGCACGCGATGCCGCGCCTTTGCTCCATCCCGAAAGTCGTTCGGGATGGATGCGGAAAGTATTGCTCAAATATAATTAGTAAATCCGAGTCGGATAATAAGTATATCTGTTCTTTATTGCACAAATCCTGCGCGTAATTGCGCGTATAATTACATTGTCCGCAGTGCTATTCGAAATCAAGGAGCCGGGAGAGCTTCAGACAATTTACAGGGAGGTATTATCATATGCCCGCAATCTCATTGCCGCGCGCGCTGCGGATCGGAGCAGGAACGACGTCGGAACTGCCGGCGGCACTCGCCCAGCTCGGCCTGAAGGCGCCCGCCATCATCACCGACGATTACCTGATGAAGAGCGGCGGCGCCGATCGCATCGCGACCACGCTCGCCGCGAAGGGCATGACCGCACGAATCTTTTCCGGCGTGGTTCCGGACCCCACCACAAGCTCGGTGAACGCAGCGCTGCAATTCGTCGCCGAGGGCCAGCACGATTGCGTGGTCGGTTTCGGCGGCGGCAGTTCGATCGACACCGCCAAGGCGGTCGCCGTCCTTGCCGCACGCGGCGGCTCGATGCGCGCGCTCAAGGCGCCGCATCAGGAAGACGCGCCCGGCCTGCCGATCGTCGCGATCCCGACCACGGCGGGCACCGGATCGGAGGCGACGCGCTTCACCATCATCACCGATGACGAGAACGACGAGAAGATGCTGTGCGCCGGCATGGCCTACATGCCGGTGCTCGCAATCGTCGACTATGAGCTGACGATGACGGCGCCGCGGCGCCTGACGGCCGATACCGGCATCGATGCCCTGACGCACGCGATCGAGGCCTACGTCTCTCGCCTTGCCAATCCATTCTCCGATTCCATGGCGATCGCCGCGATGCGCGCCATCTGGCCCAACCTGCGACGGGTTTACGAGACCCCGGACGACCGTCCGGCCCGCGAAGCGATGATGATCGGGTCTCTCCAGGCCGGCATCGCCTTCTCAAACTCGTCCGTTGCGCTCGTGCATGGCATGAGCCGGCCGATCGGCGCGCATTTCCACGTCGCGCACGGGCTGTCCAACGCGATGCTGCTGCCGGTTGTGACCGCATGGTCGGCGCCGTCCGCCGAGAGACGCTACGCTGAGTGCGCCCGCGCGATGGGCATAGCCACGCCGGAGGAAAGCGATGAGAGCGCCGTTGCGCGCCTGATCGAAGCGCTGCGCGAGGTCAATCGGGAACTCGCCGTTCCGAGCCCGAAGACGTTCGGCATCGACGAGTCCCGCTGGAACGACCTGATGCCGGTCATGGCCGAGCAGGCGCTGGCCTCCGGATCGCCCGGCAACAATCCCCGCGTACCCGACGCCGACACGATCCAGACCCTTTATCGCCAGGCGTGGGCCTGAAGTCTTTTCGAACCTGAAAGTTGATGCAATGACCGTTTCCAATCTCATCGATCACGTCATCTCCGGCCGCCAGCCGGCCGAGCCGCGCAATGTCTCGGATGTCTTCAATCCGGCGACCGGCGATGTCACCGCCAGGCTCGCGCTCGGCAGTGCGCTTGAAGTCGACATGGCCGTCTCCGCGGCCGCCGCCGCCTTTCCGGCCTGGGCCGCGACGCCGCCGCATGTCCGCGCCCGCGTCATGTTCCGCTTCCGTGATCTCGTCGACCGCAACCTCGACCGGCTGGCTGCCATCATCACCGCCGAACACGGCAAGGTCCTGTCCGACGCCAAGGGCGAGGTAATCCGGGGCCTCGAAGTCGTCGAGTTCGCTTGCGGCATCCCCCAGGTGCTGAAAGGCGAGTTCTCCGAGCAGGTCGGCCATTCTATCGATGCGGTGTCCTTCCGCCAGCCGCTCGGCGTCGTTGCCGGCATCACCCCCTTCAATTTCCCGGCCATGGTGCCGATGTGGATGTTCCCCGTCGCGATCGCCTGCGGCAACGCCTTCATCCTGAAGCCATCCGAGCGCGATCCGAGCCTTGCCAACGAGCTCGCGAAGCTGCTCGACGAAGCAGGCCTGCCCAAGGGCATCTTCCAGGTCGTGCATGGCGGCAAGGACGTGGTCGACGCGCTGCTCGACCATCCGCAGGTCGAGGCGATCTCCTTCGTCGGCTCGACGCCGATCGCCGAATATGTCCACCAGCGCGGCACGGCGGCCGCCAAACGCGTCCAGGCGCTGGGCGGCGCCAAGAACCACATGATCGTCATGCCCGACGCCGACATGGACAAGGCGGTCGATGCCCTCATGGGAGCCGCCTACGGCTCGGCCGGCGAACGCTGCATGGCCATATCGGTTGCCGTGCCCGTGGGAGAAGCCACCGCGGATGCGCTGGTCGAAAAGCTGGCGCCGCGCGTGCGCACGCTGAAGATCGGCCCGGGCACCGATCCCGAGGCCGAGATGGGACCGCTCGTCACCCGGCAGCATGCGGACAAGGTGCTGGGCTATATCGACACCGGCGTCTCAGAAGGCGCGGAGCTCGTCGTCGATGGGCGAGGCCTCAACATCCAGGGTTACGAGAAGGGCTTTTTTGTCGGCGGCACGCTGTTCGACCGCGTCACCCCCGACATGCGCATCTACAAGGAAGAGATTTTTGGGCCGGTCCTGTCGGTCGTTCGCAGCCAGAGCTTCGACGACGCCCTGAAGCTCGTGAACGATCACGAGTTTGGAAACGGCACCGCGCTCTTCACCCGCGACGGAGACACGGCCCAGGCCTTCCTCGGCAATGTGCGCGCGGGAATGGTCGGGATCAACGTTCCGATCCCCGTGCCGATGGCCTTCCACTCCTTCGGCGGCTGGAAGCGCTCGCTGTTCGGCGATCACCACATGCATGGTCCGGAAGGGGTCCGTTTCTACACGCGCCTGAAGACCGGAACGGTGCGCTGGCCGAAGGGCATTCGCGCCGGCGCCGAGTTCGTCATGCCGACGCTGAAGTAGTAGGTGGCCCGCGATGTCTGCCTTGCTGCTCGATGACCATGTCGTCACCGCGACCGAAGGACGGCTGGGGCTCATCACCCTCAACCGGCCGAAGGCCCTCAACGCCATCGACCTGGAGATGGTGAAACACATCTCCGCCATCGTCGAGCGCTGGGAGTTCGATGCGGACATCGACGCCATCCTCTTGCGCAGCGCCATCCCGCGCGCCTTCTGCTCCGGCGGCGATGTGCGCTCGATCGGCATTCTCAAGGATCCCGCCGAGCGCGTTGACCTCGGCCGGGACTTCTTCGGGACGGAATTTATCCTCAATCGGCGCATCAATCGCCTTCGAAAGCCCTTCATCTCGCTGATCGGTGGGATCGCCATGGGAGGCGGCCTCGGCCTGTCCGTCCACGGCTCGCACTGCATCGTCAGCGAAGACGTCCGCATGGCGATGCCGGAAACGATGATCGGCTATTTTCCCGACATCGGCGCGACATGGTTCCTCAACCGCTGCCCTGGGCAGATCGGCCGCTATCTCGCCCTGTCCGGCGCCCATATCAACGCCGCGGACGCCATCTATTGCGGGCTGGCGACGCATCAGGTCCCGTCCGCCTCCTTCGAGGTCCTGGCGCAGGATCTCGCCGCCGCCTCGCATCTCGATGCGGCACGGGTGGACGCAATCATCAAGCGACATTCCGCGACCTTCGACGGCGGTGTGCTTGCCAACCGCATGCGGGCGATCGATCGGATCTTCGGCGATGACGATCTCGACGTCGTGGTCGATGCGCTCCAGCGCGAGGCCGGCGACGAGCCCTGGATCGCCGACGCGCTGGCCGCAATGCGCCGCGCCGCGCCGACCAGCCTGCGCGCGACATGGCGGCGGATGGTCGAAGGCAAGGACCAGCCCGTCGAGACGATCCTGATCGAGGACTACCGGATGGCGCTGCGCATGGTCGCGCGCCGGGACTTCGCCGAGGGCATACGCGCCGTGCTCGTCGACAAGGACCAGTCGCCCGCCTGGCAGCCGGCAACGCTCGCAGAGGTGAGCGAGACCGATATCGACAAACTGCTTCTGCCGCTCTCGCCCGCAGCTCGCGGAGAGCCCTACGACCTGACGTTCTAGCAAGAGGAGAGGACGGCCACTTCTACAGAATGCCAAGAATTCGGCCCTGTCATTCGTCTGGAGTCATCGTGTTTGGGAGACGCGACGACAAAGGCGGACATCAGCAAGGCTCAAGACGTCATCGACTGAACAGCGAAAAACCTAATCGGGAGGAACTTATGAACGATCCTGTTGTGACATTCGAAATCCGTGGCAGCGCCGCCTGGGTCACGATCAACCGGGCAAAGAAGCTCAACGCCCTGTCTTCCGAGGTGGTCACGACAATGACCAACCTCATCCGCGAGCTGGAAGCCAATGACGAGGTCCGCGTTATCGTCCTGACGGGCTCGGGCACCAACTTCTCGGTCGGTTACGATATTTCCGAGGAAGTCGAGGCGGGCATCGAGCGCGCCGAGGACTGGCATGGCGCACTGACCCGGAATGTCGGCCTCTCCATGACCGTCTGGTCGGTCACCAAGCCCACCATCGCCGCCGTCGACGGCTGGTGCCTGGCCGGCGCCTGCGAACTAGCCATGGCCTGCGACATGATCGTCGCCACCGACCGGGCGCAGTTCGGCGAGCCGGAGATCCGCTTCGGTTCGGGGCCCGTCACGCTCCTGATGCCTTTCCTGATCGGACAGAAGAAGACCAACGAACTGCTCCTGACCGGCGACGTCGTGACGGCGCAGGAAGCCCAGCGCATCGGCATGATCAATCACGTCACGACCCCGGACGAGTTGCAGGCCCATGTCGATCGTCTCGCCGAACGCATAGCGGTGACGCCCGCCATCACGCTGAAGCTCACCAAGATCGCGCTGACCCGCGCCTACGAGGCCATGGGCCTGCGCAATGCCGTCAACGTCAACCTCGACCTCGCAGCCACGCTCAACGCCGCCTACTCGCCGGAGAAGGCCGAGTTCGGCAAGCGCGTCAAGGACGAAGGTCTGCGGGCGGCGCTGAACTGGCGGGACTCCCGGTACGGAAAGCTGGAGGCGAAGTGAGCGAATAACCGGATCATCCGCCAAGCGGAAGGGAGGAATGACATGCTTTCAACGATGCAGGGAGGCCAGCTCGGAGTACCGTTGCTTCTGCGGCATATGCAGCGGGTCGTGGGACGATCGCGCGTGTACGCGCCGGACAATGCCGAGGGCACGAGCTTCGCCATGCTGGCCGAACGGGCCGGGCGTCTCGCCAACGCTCTGACGGGGCTTGGCGTTGCGTCCGACGCCGTCGTCGGGACGCTGTGCGGCTCGACCGAGGCCCATATCGAGGCCTATCTCGGCATACCGGGATCCGGCCGCATCTTGCACACGATCAATGTACGCCTGCACGACAACCAGATCGAATACGTGGTCAACCATGCCGGCGACCAGGCCGTCATCGTCGACATCGCCTATCTGGACAGCGTGCTGCGTGGTCTTGATCGCTGCCCGAACGTCAAATGGGTCATCGTGACCGGCGCCGCCGACGGTGACCTGCCGGATGTCGCAGGGTGCCGCCTGTGTTCCTACGACAGCCTTCTGGCTGCCGCAGAGCCGCAGGCCGAATGGCCCGATCTCGACGAGAACAGCGCAGCCGTCATCTGCTACACCGGCGGCACGACAGGCATGCCGAAGGGCGTGGCCTACAGCCATCGCTCCCTATGGCTTCAGGCGGCCTCACTCTGCGCCGCCAACTCGCTCGCCATCGGCTCGTCGACGCGCGTGCTTCCGGCCGTCCCGCTCTATCATGTCAACGGATGGGGCATACCTTATGCCGCGCTGATGGCCGGCGCCGACGTCATCCTGCCGAGCAAGTCTCTGCAGGCGAAGGACCTGCTGGCGCTCATCGACCGCCACGAGCCGAACCTGGCCGCGGGCGTTCCGACGATCTGGTCGGACGTGCTGGAGGAGCTGCGGGCCCGCGGCCGTACCTCACTCGGATCGGTTCGGTCGATAAGCTGCGGCGGCGCGCAGGTGCCCTCCGTCCTTGCCCAGGCCTATGCCGCCATGGGGGTCGAGATCTTCCAGGCCTGGGGCATGACCGAGACCTCTTCCATGTCGGCGATCGCCAGGATTCCGCCCTGGGCGGTCAGCGACAAGGAGAAGGAGCATTATCGCACCAAGCAGGGACGCGTCGTCTGCGGCCTCGAAGCCCGCGTCGTCGAGATCGGCGGCGGTGAACTCGCCTGCGACGGCAAGACCGTCGGCGAGATCCAGATCCGCGGCCCCTGGGTGACGGCGAGCTATCTCGGCAGCGACGACCGCGAGAATTTCGACGATGGCTGGCTGCGGACCGGCGACCTCGGCACCATCGACGCGGACGGTCACCTCTCGCTCTCCGACAGGGCGAAGGACGCGATCAAGTCGGGAGGCGAGTGGATCCCGTCGCTCAGCCTCGAGGAGAAGATCCTCGCGCACCCCGCCATCGAGGAGGTCGCGGTCGTGGCCGTCGAGGACGCGCGCTGGCAGGAAAGGCCCGCCGCCATCGTGGTCCTGAAGATCGGCGTAACGATCACCGGAGACGAACTTTCCGGCTGGCTCGAAAACCATGTACCGCGCTGGTGGCTGCCGAAGCTGTGGGCGGTCGCGAGCCAGTTGCCGCGTACCTCCGTCGGCAAGATCGACAAGAAGCTCATCCGCCAGATGATCGGCGAAGGCGCGTTCGCAAGCGTCGATCCACCGAGAAAAAAGACTTCAAGCAGATCGCCGCGCTCGGCGCCGAAGGCGCTGGCGGCGCGATAGGCGGCATCCCGCCGCAAACTGAATCTGACCACCAACAAGGAGTAACGACATCATGAACGCCAAACCCTTCATCGACGCCAACGCCGTATCCGAGACCGTCGCGGCGGTGCGCGAGAACCCGAAGCTCGCCCAGGTCTCGTTCACGCTCGAAAGCTCATCGCTCGGCGGGCTGAGGATGCAGTCGCGCACCGGTGCGCTTCACCAGGCCGGCGAGGCCGACGAAAGCCGCACCGGCAAGTTCTCCCTTCAGACAGACGAGCCCGTCTCGCTGCTCGGCACCGATCAGGCGGTCAGCCCCGCCGAATACGTGCTTCAGGCGCTCGCGGGCTGCTACGGCGTCACGCTCGCCGCATGCGCGTCGGCCAAGGGCATCGAGCTCAACCGGATCGACCTCGATCTTCAATTCGATATCGACCTTCAGGGCTTCCTCGGTGTCGACGACACCGTTCGTCCCGGCGCCCAAGAGATCAAGGTCAAGGTGCGCCTCGACAGCCCGAATACGTCGCCGGCCGAACTCGAGGAACTGATCGCAGATCTCCAGAAGACTTCGCCGATCCGCGACACGCTGGCCAATCCCGTCAAGGTGACGACCCAGCTCGCCTGAGTGCCACGCCGCCCGCCCGGCTCATCCCCGGGCGGGCTGCCGATAGAGCCTGCCA
Organism: Roseixanthobacter pseudopolyaromaticivorans; assembly: GCF_043195145.2. Lineage (NCBI taxonomy): Bacteria > Pseudomonadati > Pseudomonadota > Alphaproteobacteria > Hyphomicrobiales > Xanthobacteraceae > Roseixanthobacter > Roseixanthobacter pseudopolyaromaticivorans. Next base: position 4,916,088 of record NZ_CM195539.1, on the reverse strand, counting down.
TCCGCGCTGATCATGCTCGGCTGAGCCGCGCGCAGGCAGCACCGCTTCATCATCGATTGCTTGTGACCGTTGCCTGGGAGGTCAACGGACGGACGCGCTTTGCCAAATGAAACAACAGCCATAGGGAGGAACCGAAATGGCCAGTAACGCAACAGTGGTGTCGGGTCAAAAGGACCTGAGCGCCAGGGGCATGGACAAGGAACATCGGAAGGTCGCGGTTGCAAGCCTGATCGGCACGGCCGTCGAATGGTACGACTACTTCATTTACGGCACCTATGCCGCTCTTCTGTTTCCGCATCTGTTTTTCCCGAGCGTCGATCCGCTTACCGGAACGATCGCCGCCTTCGCGACCTTCGCCGTCGGCTTCATCGCACGCCCCATCGGCGCGGCCGTCTTCGGTCACTTCGGCGATCGCATCGGACGCAAGTCGATGCTGGTGTTCTCGCTGCTCCTGATGGGCGGAAGCACCGTCGCCATCGGCTTTCTCCCGACCTATGAGACCGCGGGCATGTGGGCCGCCGTGATGCTCTGCGCGCTCCGCCTCCTGCAAGGGTTTGCCGTCGGCGGCGAATGGGGCGCGGCCGTCGTCATGGCCGTCGAGCATGCGCCCGCCAATCGCCGCGGCTTCTACGGCAGTTTCCCGCAGGTCGGTGTCCCGGCGGGACTTCTTCTGTCGACCGGCGTCTTCGCCATCGTCTCGGCCTCGATGAGCAACGAGGACCTGCTCGCCTGGGGCTGGCGTATTCCCTTCATCGCCAGCATCGTCATGATCGCGATTGGGATGTTCATCCGCTCGACCGTTCAGGAATCGCCGGTGTTCAAGGAGATCAAGGAAAACAACGAGGCTTCAAAGGCGCCGGCGCTCGAAGTCGTGCAGCAGCACCGCCGCACGCTGTTCGTCACCATCGGCATGCGCATGATGCAGAATGCCGTCTACTATCTCTACACGGTCTTCATGCTGAGCTACATCGTCGGCACGCTGAAGATGGACCGGTCCGCCGGCCTCAACGCTGTGATGATATCTTCGGCGATCGGCATCTTCACCCTGCCTCTGTGGGCCTGGCTGTCCGACCTGATCGGCCGCAAGAAGGTCAGCATGTTCGGCACGGTCGCCTCGACTCTGTTCGTCATGCCGTTTTTCTGGATGGTCGATACAGGAAACGTCTGGCTGCTGACGCTCGCCATGATCATCGCCATCAATATCTTCCACGACGCCATCTACGGGCCGCAGGCCGTGTATTTCTCGGAACTGTTCGGCACCAAGGTCCGGCTTAGCGGGGCGAATATCGGCTATGCGATCGGCTCAGTGCTGTCCGGCGGCTTCGCCCCGATGATCGCGACGGCGCTGCTCGCCGCCAACGACGGCAAGACCTGGGGCATCAGCACCTACATGATGGGCATGGGCGTCATCAGCATCGTTGCGACATTCTTCGCGCGCGAAACGTTCAGAGACGTTCTTCATGAACCTGCCCCCAACAGGGCGGCTCTGGCGACCTAGACAAGGCGTTCGACTGCTGGCGATTTCGAAGCCCGCAGGCAATGCCGAAGGCCACGAAGCGCAGCGGACCTTTCGCTGCGCTTTTCCTTTTCCGGTGGATATCGGCATCAGATCGGAACAACTCTTCCCGCGGTCGTGGCATGAGGGACGCTCTCGGCGAGATAGATTTGCAATGCTTCTATTGCCGTCATCGGCATCTGCCCCCGGTCGCGGCCGAAGCGGCCTGGCACGCCCTGGGCGGTGACGAACGCCACTTCGTAGTCCGTCTGAGGACCGAGCTTCTCTTCGTCTGCGAAGATTTCGACGATGCGGCTCCCGAACGGATTCTCGATCTTGGCGAAGATTGTCAGTCCGCAAAAGCGCTTCACATATCCGCTCATCTGGCCGAACGGATCGGCGCAGAAGGTCCTGTCGAGATTCTGCTCCATCATCGTGCGGATCTCCTCGCCGGTCATAGTGACCGTCGATACGGGGGGATTGACCGGTATGATGTTCCATAGGTCGTTCATCGTGACCGGGCCTGCGGGTATCGGTGCTCCGTACCGCCAGCCGTTCGAAAAGGCGATCTTGCAGCCGGAAACATGGCAGAGCGCCGCCAGCAGCAGATCGTCCATCGTGCAGTCGAGGATCGTGTTGCGATGGAGTGCGGTGCCGACGTTCCCGACAGGAACTGAGAGACGCTCGCGCAATGGCGCCATCACGCCTTCCACGAGCGCCGCCATCGCCGGATCGGGCTCGACAGCGTCGTCCAAGGCGACCAACTCGTGCCGCTCCAGCCGAACGCCGCCGTCGCCGACGCTCAGATCCAGACGCCCGACGAAGGCGCCGTGGCACCCGGACTGGATGATGATCGCTCCGTTCGCCACGACCGGGCGTTCGAGCCTGTCATGGGTGTGTCCGCTCAGGATTACGTCGATCCCGTCGACCAGCCCCGCAAGCTTGACGTCCTGCGGCAGGCCGAGATGGGACAGGACGACGATCAGGTCGACGTCTTCTTTCTGGCGGAGCCGGCGGATCTCGCGGGGCAGTTCCTTGTCGCCATTGGTGAAGCGCAGGCCCTCGCTGAAATGCGGCGGCATGGTCTTGTCGACGATGGTCGCGGCAACGCCGATGACGCCGATCCGCAAGCCGCCGCGCTCGATGACGCGCGATGCCGCAAACGGTCGCCGGCCGGTCTTCTTATCAAAGCAGTTGATCGCCAGGACCGGATAGTCGAGCCGCTTGGCGAGCGCCCTGAAATGGGCCGGTCCCCAGGCGAATTCCCAATGCGCCGTCATCGCGTCGAACGCCAGCGCATTGGTCAGCGGGACCAGTGCCTCTCCCTTCGAAGAGACGGCCGCATAGGTGCCGTGAAACGTATCGCCATTGTCGAGGGCGACGACCGCATCCGGGCATTCCGATCTGACCTTGTCGAGGTAACCCGCGATGCGCGCATAGCCTCCGAGCGTGGGGAAGCGAGGCTTGGCGCCGTGCCAGACCAGTTCGGGATGCGGCTCCAGATAGCCGTGCGTGTCGTTGACCTGTAGAAGCGTGATATTGCGGCGTGTCGTTTCGACCATTCTGGCGTTCCTCCCGGCAACTCGATGCCCAGGATGAGCGCCTCGCCCCCAAGCTTAAGAGCGTCTTAAGACAGGTTTCCGATCAGCGAATTCGCGCGAAATAGCGGCTCATCGGGCGATTTCAGTCCTCGCGATAAACAGTTCCATTCCAGATACCGAATTTGCCGCCCGATCGCGGGATGCTCCGGCATCGGGCGTTGGCGTATTGCCTGAAACCACCCGCCGATATTCGGCGGGGGTCATACCCGTCCATCGTCGGAAGGACCGATGCAAAACCGGCGCGGCGCTGTAGCCCAGTTGCAACGCCAGACTCTCGATATTCCCGACGTTCGAAACAAGTGCTCGGAGCGCTACGTCCCTTCGCAGGTCGTCCTTGATCTCATGGAAAGAGGTCCCCTCGGCTGCAAGCCGTCGGGTCAAGCTACGCTGCGACATTGTGCATTGGTTGGCAGCCTCCGGCAAAGTCAGCTCGAAGCCTCGCGGCGAAACGAGAATATTTCGGCGTATCTTCAGCGTCAGGGCGTGTTCGGACGATTGCGTGAACATCCAGTCACGCGGCGCGCGCTCGAGAAACGCCAGGATCTCCGTCTTCGAGCGCACGATCGGCAGACGCATCGTCGCGCTTGAGAATTCGATCCTGGTGCTCGGCGCTTCGAATCCGGCCTTTGCCGGGAACATGGTGTTGTAGTCCGCGCCGAAAGGGGGGCGCAGGAAGGCGAATGAAATGCCCGCGATCGGAACCTCTGAACCGGCAAGCCATGATACGATTCCATGGACGAGTTTCATCATGATGACGTGCGAGAACCGATTGGTGACTCGCGCCCTCCCTGTCGAATAGAGCGTCATGCGTTCCACATCCGGGGCGGATTCATGCGAGAGGCGATGATCATCCAGCAGAAGATTCCAGACCTGCGCGAGGCGGTGAAGGGCGGTCGTCATGGACGGGGCATCGATGACCGTCCGGCAGATGATTTTCAGAGCCCCCGAACGTATCGGGCGTGACCAGAGGCCCATCATCTCATCGCCGGTTTGAACCGCTGCGATCTTATAGAGCGCGATGACTTGATCCTGACTGATCCTGCCATCTGGTCGACGCAGGAGCCGCTCCGCAATCCCCGCTTCATCCAGGAAATTCCGAACGCGGCTTTCGGAAGCGATGGCCTGAAGGCTTGCGAGCCACTCTTCGATCAGCGCAGCAGAAAGCGTAACGGGGTCAGGGCCCGTCAGCCTTCTCACCGCCGTTTCTTGGAGATTGGCCAAATCCGTCATCCTTTTGGCAATCAGTATCATTTCGAGCAAATGCTTTCCATGAAACTATGGCCAGCAATGCAACACCTCTGATCTCACGATAGCGGGATGCGCGAAATTTGCCGCATGCCAAGCTGCGACCAACTGGAGAAGCGAACGACAATGACGACGGCCCTACATATCGAGTTGAAAGGAGACATCGCGCTCCTGACGCTGTCGCGCCCCGAGCGCCGCAACGCCATCGATGAGGCCACCGTCATGGAGATCGGCCGCTTCTTCGCCGATCCGCCGCCCGGCACGAAGGTCGTCGTCCTGACATCTGCCGGGCCGCATTTCTGCGCCGGTCTCGATCTCGAGGAACACGCGCGGCTCGCCCGCACCCCGGCTCAATTCATGCGCATGTGCCAGAAATGGCATTGGGCCTTCGATCAGATCCAATATGGCGGACTGCCTGTGATCGCGGCGATCAAGGGTGCGGTCGTCGGTGGCGGGCTGGAGCTCGCCGCGGCCTGCCATACCCGTGTAGCAGAGCCCTCGACCTTCTTCGCGCTTCCCGAAGGCCAGCGCGGGATCTTCACCGGTGGCGGCGCGACGGTGCGTGTGGGACGGATCATCGGACCCGGAAGAATGGTCGACATGATGCTCGCCGCGCGCACCTATGATGCGCAGCGTGGCCTGGACCTGGGACTCTGTCACGAGATCGCTGCGGAGGGCAAAGGTCTGGAACGCGCGTTGGAGATCGCGGCGGCTGCGGCCAAGCACGCGCCTCTCTCGAACTATGCGATGGTCACGGCGATTGGCAGGATCAATGACATGTCGACGACCGACGGGCTTTTCACCGAAAGCCTCATGGCGGGGATCGTGCAGAGCGGTCCTGAAGTGGCGGAAGGGCTCCGATCGTTCCTGGACAAGAAAAGCAACAGGCTGGAGCCCGTCCCGAAATAGCCTGTCGCAGGTCAAGGCGCGGCGTCTTCGCCGAACTCATACCACTTCTTGCAGCAACCTTATGTCTTACTCGCGGTCCGGTTGTAGGCCTTCAGGGCGGTGTGAACTCGCGGGTCCTGATCACCTAATCCGGGCGAAATTTGCCGCACCTCGCACGATATCCCTACGCTCCGGCCGGACTTCCGGCCTCACCATGCTCAGGAGTGCCCGTTCAGGATCCCCGGCGCCGAACACCGCTTCGATGCTGCGTACGCACAGGACGACGGTCTCATCTGCGAGGCTGTAGTATACCTGTTTCGCTTGGCGGCGCGTCGTCACGAGCTCTGCTTTGCGAAGCTCAGCGAGCTGCTGGCTGAGTGCGGGCTGGCCGATGCCGGTCGAGATGTCGATCTCGGTAACCGACTTTTCCCCTTCGAGGAGAAGGGAGAGGATCATCAAACGTTGCGGCTGCGCGAACTTGCGCAGTTTGTCCGCGGCAATATCGGCCTGCGCGCGCGACTGCCAAAGCGTCTTCATCCGTCCCTCCGGCAGAACCAGTCGGCCTCATGCTGGGCCTTTTCATCGGCGGGCTGAAGCAGCGGCTGGCCAGGCTGCCAGTCGGCGGGAGCCAGCTTCTCTCCCGAATAGGTGGCTTGCAGTGCCTCGACCATCCGCACCATCTCATCGACAGAGCGGCCAATCGTCAGGGGGTAATGCGTGATCGCGCGGATCACGCCTTCCGGGTCGATGAAATAGGTTGCCCGCACGCCCGCGCTGCTCTCGGCCGCCTCGTCAATCATCCCGTAGGCTCGGCCGACGAGCATCGTCGGGTCCTCGATCACCGGAAACGGGATTCCCACGGAGAAGAGTTCGCGGATCGCGCGCGTCCAGGCGAGGTGCGCATAAAGGCTGTCCACGGATAGCCCGAGGAGTGCACAGTCGAGCGCGGCAAACCGGTCGTGCGCCTTGGCGAGCGCAACGAATTCCGTTGTACAGACGGGCGTGAAATCGGCCGGGTGGGAAAAAAACACCAGCCAGCGGCCTTTGAAGTCGGAAAGCCGAACCGGGCCATGGGTGGAGCGTGCTTCGAAATCCGGGGCGGTGTCGCCCATCCGCAAGGCGGTAGCAGGTATACGAATCGATACGTCGTTCATTGAAGTCTTGGTCTCGTAAACGTCATCAACGCGTTTGTCGCATGCCGGGCCGGTTGACGCAATATGATTACACAATTACATAGTTCGACAAACACATAAATGTCAGCGGTCAAATCGCTGATCGGCGGCCTCGCGAGGCTTCGATGCCGACGATAGCTCCAGGAACCTTCACCTTCCGGTTAGGTTCGGGACTCACACGAAGGAAAAGTTTCCTTCCAATGAGATGTCGCAGGTCCCGCTGCTCGCCTCGGTCACGCGATTGAAAGAGAAGCGCTATGTTTGATGCCCTGCTGCTGGCGAGAATTCAATTCGGCTTCACCGTCAGCTTTCATTTCATCTTCCCGGCCTTTTCCATTGGCCTTGCCAGCTACCTGATGGTGTTGGAGGCGCTTTGGCTGAAAACCGGAAACGGCGTTTACGCCAATCTTTATCGGTACTGGCTCAAGATCTTCGCGCTTGCCTTCGGCATGGGGGTCGTATCCGGCATTGTGATGTCCTACCAGTTCGGGACGAACTGGTCCGTGTTCTCGGACAAGGCCGGCCCGGTGATCGGCCCCCTGATGGCCTACGAGGTCCTAACGGCCTTTTTTCTGGAAGCCGGCTTCCTCGGCGTCATGCTCTTCGGCATCAACAAGGTCGGGCCGAGGTTGCATTTCGTGGCGACCTGCATGGTCGCGGTCGGAACATTCATCTCCGCGTTCTGGATTCTGTCGGTCAATAGCTGGATGCAGACGCCAACAGGATTCGAGATCGGCGCGAACGGCCAGTTTCTCCCTGGGCCAAGTTGGTGGGCTATCATCTTTAACCCGAGCTTCCCTTACCGCCTCGTTCATACGGTTATCGCCGCTTATCTGACGACGGCCTTCGTGGTCGGCGCGGTCGGTGCGTGGCATCTTCTGAAAGATCGCACCAATCCAGGCGCGCGAAAAATGTTCTCCATGGCGATGTGGATGGCGGCGCTCGTGGCGCCGATACAGATCATCGCCGGTGACATGCATGGTCTCAATACGCTCGAACATCAGCCCGCCAAGGTGATGGCGATGGAAGGACACTATGACAGCCATCCCGACGGTGCGCCGCTCATCTTGTTCGGCATTCCCAACAGCGCCGAAAAGCGCGTCGACTATGCGATCCAGATTCCCAAGGCCTCGTCGCTCATCCTGAAGCATGATCTCAATGCCCCACTGGCCGGCCTCGATACGATACCCGACGATCGCCATCCTCCCATCGGTGTCGTCTTCTGGTCATTCAGGGTCATGGTTGGCCTCGGGTTTGCGATGCTTGGCCTCGGCCTTTGGAGCCTTGCAGCACGGTATCGCAAACGCCTCTACGACTGGCGCCTTCTTCACAGGGCCGCGATCGTGATGGGCCCGAGCGGCTTCATCGCGGTGATAGCCGGATGGATCACGACTGAAGTCGGCCGTCAGCCCTTCACTGTCTACGGCCTCCTGAGAACGGCTGAATCGGCGGCTCCTCTCGATGCGCCGGCCGTGGCCGCGTCTCTGATCGCCTTCATCATCGTCTACTTCGCCGTCTTTGGGGCCGGCACTCTGTACATCCTCAAGCTGATGGCCAAGCCGCCGCAATCACACGAGAGCGCCGACCCGTCCGAAGGGAAACCGGTTCGCGCGGCGGGCATCACGCCCGCGCCGGCCGTTGAAGGAGGAGGCTCGTGATGATCGATCTCACCATCATCTGGGCAGGCATCATCGCCTTTGCCGTGGCAGCCTATGTCGTCATGGACGGCTTCGATCTCGGCATCGGGATCCTTTTTCCCTCGTTCCGTGTCGGCGGCGAGCGCGATCGCGCAATGAACAGCATCGCGCCGGTCTGGGACGGCAACGAAACGTGGCTGGTACTTGGCGGCGGCGGCCTTATGGCCGCATTCCCGCTCGCCTATGCGATCGTGCTCCCGGCCCTTTACGCGCCACTCATCGCGATGCTGCTCGGCCTTGTCTTTCGCGGTGTCGCATTCGAATTCCGATGGCGCGACCCAGGCCATCGCCAGTTCTGGGACATGGCTTTCAGCGCCGGCTCCATTATCGCCACCTTCGCTCAAGGGATCACGCTAGGGGCGCTTCTTCAGGGAATTCATGTCGAAGGAAGAGCCTATGCGGGCGGCTGGTGGGACTGGCTCACCCCATTCACGCTTCTCACTGGCGCAAGTCTCGTGGTGGGATACGCGCTCCTTGGGGCGGGCTGGCTGATTTGGAAGACAGACGGCCCTATACAGGCGCATGCCCGGAGGCACGCACGTATACTCACCATCGCGCTTGTCGCAGCGCTCGTCGCCGTCAGTGCAGCGACTCCGCTTCTTGAAGCGCGCTACTATCAGCGCTGGTTTGGATGGCCGGGCGTGCTCGCCGCAGCTCAAATGCCTCTGCTCGTCGCCATCGCCGCGCTCATCCTCTGGCGATCGATCGATCGCAGCCGGGATTGGCTTCCATTCGCGATGACCCTTGTCCTGTTCGCACTGTCAATGGCAGGACTGGCTATTTCGATATGGCCCGACGTTATTCCTGGGCGGGTGTCGATCTGGGATGCCGCCGCACCGGAACGCAGCCAGGTCTTCATGCTCGTCGGTGCGGGCGTACTCGTCCCGATCATCATCGCCTACACCGCATGGGCCTATTGGGTGTTCCGAGGCAAGGTCGATGAAACTGGATATCACTGAAAAGACGGCGCCCAAGCTCTGGAAACGGCTTGCTTGGTTCGGTGGTATATGGCTCGCAAGCGTCCTGGCTTTGACGCTTGTAGCATTGTCCATACGAGTTGTTCTCAGGCTGTGATCAGAGATCCGAAGCGAGGCAATCGTCAGCGTGCACCCCGACGAATGATCGCCCATGATCCGAATTGCCGGCTCGCCACGTCAGTCCGACAGGTCGCCTAAAGTGATGGTGCGGGTGGTCGGGCTCGAACCGACACTCCTCTCGGAACCGGATTTTGAATCCGGCGCGTCTACCAATTCCACCACACCCGCATATTCGCCGCCGATTCTAGCCGACGCTCTCTGCACCTATACTGCACCTAGAGCAAAAACCGAATGGCTCACTTCACTTTTTCTTCCCACCCAAGCCCCTGAAAATTCGACACATTCAACTCGTCGTGATTTCCTGTGGATTGGTAGACAAACCTCTTTTTGAGTCCGGCGCGTCTACCAGTTCCACCACGCCCGCATCAGGCGCTATCTATAACGGCTTGCGGGGCGCGCCAACAAAAAAAGCACGGTTCTCCCGCCTCAAGCGGCACCACACTGAAGCGGCCCGCAGCCCTGACCGCCGTCACATCGTGCAGATCGCGCTCACAGGCCCTGCGGCCGGTGGACGCCATGCCAGCCAGTGCCGAAGCTCAGGCTCTGAAGAGGCGACCGACTCATGAACTGGCTAGAGGAAACGCGCGGCTTCTCGTTCAGCGCCTCCAGGAAGGATTGCGCCCAGCTGTCGATATCGTTGCGCTTCAACACCGCCATCATGCGGGCGTGGCGTTCACGGCGTTCGTCGAGCGGCATTTCCAGCGCACGCCGCAGGGCGAGGGCCATGCCTTCGGTTTCATGCGGGTTCACCATCAGCGCACCGCCGGACAGCTCCGCCGCCGCACCGGCGAATTGCGAGAGAACCAGCACCCCGGGATCGTCCGGCTTTTGGGCCGCGACGAACTCCTTGGCGACGAGATTCATGCCGTCGCGCAGCGGGGTTACGAGCGCAACGTCGGCCAGCCGATAGAAGCCGGCGAGCGCGGAGCGTGAATAGGTTTTGTTCACGTAGCGCAGCGGCGTCCAGGAGACATCCCCATACAGCCCGTTCATCTGCCCGGCCTTGTGGGAGATGAAGCGATCCATCTCGATATATTCGGGCACTTCGGTGCGGCTCTTGGGCGTGATCTGCACGAAGGTCATCTTCTGGTGCAGCTCGGGCGCGGTCCGCAGGAGATGTTCGTACGCCTCCAAGCGATTCGGGATGCCCTTGGAATAGTCGAGCCGGTCCACGCCGAGGATCAGCTTCTTGCCGGTCAGGCTCTCGCCGAAGCTCTTCACATAGGCCGTACGCCCGGCATGACGGGCGCGCCGGGCGAACGCCTCGGTCTCGATGGCGACGGGAAATGCGCCAATCCTCACGCGCCGGCCGGCGATGTCATAAGCCGTTCCGTCAGATGTCGCCTGCCCGCCGCGGGTTTCCAGATAGCGACCGAAATTGTCGCGGTCGTTCTCGGTTTGGAACCCCACAAGATCGTAATGGGCAAGCGACCCGATGATCTCGCCGTGGCGCGGCAAGGTGGCCAGCAGTTCCGGCGGCGGCATGGGAATGTGCAGGAAGAAGCCGATGCGGTTCTTGTGCCCGCGCTCGCGCAGATATTTGGCGAGCGGCATCATGTGATAGTCGTGGATCCACACGACATCGTCTTCCTGCAGGATCTTCGACACGTGCTCGGCGAAATTGCGGTTGACGCGAATATAGCCAGACAGGTCGGCCCGCTGGAATTCGGCGAGATCGACACGGTAATGCAGGATCGGCCACAGCACGCGATTGGCGAAGCCGTTGTAATATTCCTGGTAATCGTCGTCCTTCAGATCCACCACAGCATACTTGATCTTGCCGCGGGTCGAGACCGTCGGGCGATCCGAGGGATTGTCATTGATACGGCCGGACCAGCCGAACCAGATCCCCGAGCGATCCTTCAGGGCGGCATTGACAGCGACGGTGAGACCACCGGCGGCGGTTTTCTCGCCCTGCTGGGGAACGGCAACCCTGTTCGATACGACGATGAGACGCGACACGGTCAATTCCTCCGTTCGATGGGATTCGCCGCGAGGGTGGCGATGAGAGCACGCACGCCCGCCGGTTCCGGCAGGACGGCATGGACACCGGGAAACCGGCGGCCGACGGAAATGGCGATGCCGCCGAGGGCGGAGACGGCGGCAAATCCTGCCTGGTCGGTTACGTCGTCGCCCAGAAACACGGGGGTGCGGCCGACAAACTCCGGCAGTTCCATGAATTTGCGGATGGCGAGACCCTTGTCGTGGCCCGCATGCTTCACCTCGAACACCAGCCGACCGGGCAGAATCACAAGGCGGCCGAGGGTGCGGTCCACCAAGGTGTGAAGCAGGCCTTCCAGCACCGGGCCGATGGAGGGGACACTGCGATAATGCATGGCGACGCTGGCGCCCTTATCTTCGGCCATGACGCCGTCGAGATCGTCAGCGATCAGCGCCAGGGCGTCGCGCACGTCCTGCGGCAGCGGCAGGACCGAGGTGTGGATGCCTTCCCCCGCCCGGCCGCGAGACTCGGCGCCATGAATGCCGGAGGCCGGAAGCCGCAGCGGAGAAAACAGGCGATCCAGATTTTCAATCGCGCGTCCGCTCACCAACGCGAGCGCGCCCTCGGCGCGCGTCTGGAGCGTGGAAAGATCGTGCAGCAGGCTGGCGGGCACCATCACGGCATCGGGGTGGGGCGCGATGTCGATCAACGTTCCGTCCACATCGAGGAAGAATGCGCACCGGGTGGGATCCAGGCGGGACGCCAGGGTGCGGCCATCCATTACGGAAACGGCTTCGGTGTTGGCACTCACCCCGGCATCGGTCCGGCCGGAGCCGGGCGCGAAAGAAGTGGAAAAGCCGGGGCTGAAAGTCGTCATGAAGCGTCGGTCCATCTTGATGATGTCACTGAAACGCCCTCGCTTGGTTTCAGGTTCCCCCGCAATGCGACCAAAAAAACGCCACGATGAATAAAGCAGCGCTTGCGCTTGCTTTGCGGCTTCGTCTCAACCTCGACCGGAACCGCACGCGGCGGTGGGCGTTGGGTCCACGAATCCACGGAGACCAAACGCATGTTCGGACAGTCCCGATCTTCCACGACCGACATTTCCAAGCGCCTGGAAGCGCTGCGCCACGATATTACGCTGCTGGGTGAGGCGCTGGCCGACGCGGCGGAGGAAAACACGCGCGCCCCGCGCCATCAGGCCGGCCGCTACTTCACCGACGCCTTGCAGACCCTGGAGCAGGAAGCCGCGCATGTGGCGCGCAATGGCCTGTCCCTCGCGCGCAAGGGGCGCCACGAGGCAAGCCGTCATATTGATGACGTGGTTGATCAAGCTCATGATCTCGTCGCCCGCAAGCCGGGATCGATCGTGCTGGGCGCAATAGCCGTGGGCTTGACCGTCGGGTATGTGCTGTATGCTATGACGGGTACGTCTTCGCGGCGTCAGTGAGAATTCCCTCGTTTGGCGGGGTTGTCCGCCGGCCGCCGACGGGGGCATGAAGAACTATCGGCCGGACGCATTCCCGGCGCCCGCCGGCGACAAGGATATGTGGAGATGAAAATGAGGGCGGCTATCATCGTGTTCGCGGCGGCTTTGGCGCTCGGCGGCTGCAGCCAATATTCGGAATCTGACCGCGCGGTCGGCGGTGGTCTGCTCGGCGCAGGCGCGGGCGCCCTGATTGGCGGCGCGGCCACCGGCACGGCCGGCGGCGCTGTGGTCGGCGGTGTGCTCGGTGGCGCCACCGGCGCGATTGTCGGCGCTGCCACGACCCCGAAGGCCTGCTGGGCGCGCGACGCCTACGGCAATTCCTATCGCGTCACCTGCCCCTGAGCACGCGACAAGTCCTGATTTGAGGGACAGAATCAGGGCGCCCCCCGGGGCGCCCTTTTTATTTCGCCTTGGCTTGAATTCGCACGGAACCTGAGCCGGGTTACAATGTTGACCTCCTGTCGGCTTGCTGCCGACGCCTCCAAGTCATCTTCATTGGCGGGCCCACTTTGCGGCTCGCCATTTTTTTATCTGCCACCATAAGAAAACCCCGGACAAGCCGGGGTCTTCAAAGCTCAGGCGAGATGGCAAGCGGGAAGACGCCTTTACGGCACGCTCGGCCCACCGCCGCGCCGCATGAAGCCGATGACGGCGGAGATGAGGAACAGAACGATCGCCACATAGAAGATGATCTTGGCAATCTCGATGGCCGTGCCGGCGATGGCACCGAAGCCGAGCACCGCGGCAATCAAGGCGATCACAAGAAACGTAATGGCCCAGCTGATCATGGCATTGTCTCCGTGTTGCGCCCCGGCCGCGACACGTCCTGATGCGGGCGCGGAGCGGGACAGATGAAGCCTTGCCGTGTCAACCCTTCTACGCCGTCGCGGTTCCCGGCTCCGGCCGCGCTTTGGTGGTGGCGGGAATATTTTGCACCGGGGCCGCATTCGCCGGAACAAAGCTCCCGGCACCGCGTTTGTCTGCGAATAGTGTACATGCGGAAGGAGAGCAGAATGCCCGGACCGCGACATACCCCGGCCGAGAAGATCATGCCTCAGGGCCTTTCAGCGCCGCATGGATACGACCAGTGCGAATTCACGCCGGATCAGGCGCCGCGCGATTATGCGCGCCCGCGTAAATTTCACGGTCCGGACGAGGAGCGCCGGCATCTTCGTGCGGTGTCGGCTGCAATCGGCGATGGAGAGACGCCGGGCATGGCCGATCGCCAGCCCGCCGCGCCGCCCTCCCCGCCCCGCAGCCCACACTGGGATGATGAGGGCGCGCCCGCGGACGGCTCCTCACGGTTGTACCGAGAATGAGACGTTCTGCGGTCCCACCCCTGGCCCTTCAATACCCGACCCTTGCAGGAAGGGATGCTGCCATGGCACAGCTTAGCCTGTTCTTGTGCAGCGCCCACCTGCCACCTGGCGAACCTATGTCATGCGCACTCTGCGTCCAGATCAAACCGTGACCATGCAGGACCAAAGAGAGGGAGGCGGTATGCGAGCCCCTCATCGCAGGGACATTTCCGCACGCCAGGATCTTCTGGGTAAGGAATTGCGCCAGCTGTTCGATGAATTCACCCAGGAAGACGTGCCCGACGATTTGTTGCGCCTCGCGCAGCAATTGCAGGGTGCTGTCGCTGCTCGAACCGATACCGGACCGAGCAGCGAAGACCCGTCAGCGGTGCCGGAGGCACCGAAGGAAAAAGACGAGGCGTAGCCGCCCGCCCGTCCGTCCGTTAAACAGAAGCGCACGCGACATCCCTTCCCTGATGGGAGGCGGTGCCGCGTATTCGTGCTTCGTTAGGGCAAACCTGAAAGATCACAGCACAATAAGGGCCCCAGGGTGGGGCCTTTATTGTGCTGTTTGCGTTGGGAAAGGAGACGGGTGATCACCCGCTGCAGGTGCAGGTCGGGGGCACCACTAAATTAATGAAGCTTGATAGCCTTATAGGCCGCAGGGCGTATCGCCGTTACGGGCCTCGGAAGTGCCAAACCTCAGGTGGAGGAGGTGCTGGTGATCCGAGCGGCGGACATGGCCAGGGCGTCGCCCTCCACCACGTCAGCCGTATCTTCCGCGCCCATAAGGGTCAGCAGCTTGGCGCGGGCGCGATTGACCCGGCTTTTGATGGTACCGAGCGCGCATCCGCAGACATCGGCCGCCTCCTCATAGGAGAGACCCGCCGCGCCGACGAGCACAAGCGCTTCACGCTGGTCCGCGGGCAGCAATTCCAACGCTTCCTTGAGGCTGGTCAGCGTGACCGCCCATTCCTGCCCAGGTCCCATGTTGGAATCCTGCTGGGCCAGCATCGCCATGCCGTCATTCTCACGCCGGCGTTTGCGGATCTCGGTATAATAAGTGTTGCGTAGGATGGTGAAGAGCCACGCGCGCAAGTTCGTTCCGGGGTCGAACTTGTCGATATTCGACAGCGCCTTCAGCAGAGTCTCCTGCACCAGATCGTCCGCTTCCGTCCGATTCCGTGTCAGGGAGCGCGCGAAGGCACGCAAGGCCGGTAGAAGTTCAAGCACCTGCGTGCGCAGGTCGAAAACCACGGGGGCGGAAGTCTCGGTGTCAGCATCCATGGGAGTTCTGGTTTCCGCTTCCTTTGGATGACACATCGATGCGTCCACGATCCTCTCCTCCCGACCGGCACACAATGCGCCCAGATGAAAGCAGCACGGCTGAACCCGACCTGGTCGGTGCAGACGTCCCGGAACCGTGGCAATGGCGAGGTGTACCATCCCTTCCTTCACCACCTAACGCACGGCGCGAGGTGAAGTTCCCGAAATGCCAGCAAAAATGCGCCGGATTCGCAAAAAGAAACGGGGAAGCCGGGTCGGCCTCCCCGCTCAGGCAAAACTAATCCCGGCTGGCTCTCACGACCGTCCGGAATGGGAGGCTTGGCCGCCTTTTTGGCCCGCCTGCGAAGCCAACGAGCGATCGCGCGAGAAGCTGCGATCCTCGTCCGCCACGCTCTGGCCGCCCTTGCGCCCCGCGGCGGAGGCCAAAGCGCGATCCTGGGAAAAGCTGCGCTTTTCCGCCGGCACGCTTTCGCCGCCCTTCCGGGCGATGGCACGCTGCTTTTCGGCGTCCATCGCCGCAAAGCCGCGGTTGGACGAGCCCTTTCCTTGAGCCTTCGTCATCTCCTCGCTCCTTAGCGTTGGGGGAATGAGCCCTTCCTGAGACTCCTCCACACAACGAGCGGGAGCGGCTGAGGTTCCGACTAAAGACAAGGAACCGTCGTTATCCTGGTGCCGTACATGGGAAAAGGTATGAAACTACGTTGCCGCCCGATGAACCTGGCGGGGCGGAAAGCGCACGATCACCCGCGCACCGGTCGGGCTCTCCTCCGTGGTGATGGAGCCGCCCATCTGCCGCGCGAAGCCATAGGCGAGGTCCGCATTTCCCTCCGCCAGGCGATCCCCGAGCGGCTCGCCGATTTCGATGCGCAATGCGATCAGGTCTGCCTCCTGCATCGCGTGCAGGGCGATGCGCACCGGCCCGCGCCCCTTGCTGACGGACAGGGCCATAACGATTTCCGAGAGCATCAGGGCCAATGGCACCGCAAGATCCGTGGACAAGGTGACGTCCTCGGCATCGACGATCACCATCACATTGCGGTCGGATGAGCCTTCCAGCAGCGCCCCGAGCTCGCGCAGCAGCTCGCGCAGGCGCACTTCCGATCCCTCATTCGCTTCGAACAGGATCCGGTGCACCACGGCGAGCGTGTTCACTCGGGTACGCAATTGCTCGAAGCGGCGACGGTCCGGCCCCTGCGGGATGCCCGAGCCGTACAGGCTGAGCAGGCTCACCACCACCTGGAGCGAATTCTTGATGCGGTGGTGGATCTCGCGAACCAGTGCGGTCTTCTGCGCCAAAGCTTCGCGCAGCTTGCCATCGCGCTCTCGCACCGCCAGGGCCATGTCCTCGATGGCGTTGCCCAGCACCCGGAACTCGCTCGGCGCATCACCCATGCGCGAGGGGCGAAAGCCGTAATGGCCCTGGGCATACACGGCGGTGACCCGGCGAAGGTACAGCAACCATTGCAACACGATACGGTCGGTTGCCAGCCATATGGCAACGATGGTGAACAGCACCATGACGACCGGTAGAACAAAGCTGACCGCGACATGCAGAGTGGTCCAGGCGAACAATTGGTCGGTCGGCTTCGCAAAGGCGACCCGCAGCCCCTGCCGATCCAGCGGGGCTGTGGCGAAGGTCCAGGAGCGGCCGGACTCGTCCTTCGCTTCTTCGAGCGAACCGGACGCCTGCACGGCGGCATGGTCGGCGAACAGGCGGCGGGAAATGCCGGGCGCGTTCGAGACCAGCTCCGTCCCATCGTCGTCCAGAACCGCGGCGACGCCATCGCTGAGCGGCGTCTCCCGCTTCAGGAGATTATCGAGCCATCCCGCATCGATGGCGATGGTAATCGCTCCCTCGAACAGGCCGGTCTCTCCGTAAAGAGGAAGGGTGGCGGCGAGAATCTGCTGGCGGGTGATCGGGCTCAGCATGCGGTGGCTGATGACGAACGCTTTGCTGGACACCACCTCGCGCCACCATTCTCGCCCTGAGAGATCCTGGCCCGGCGAGGCAAGCGCGGAGCACGCCACGAGCCCGTCCTTGCTGATGAGTGCGATATTGGAGGCAAACGGCAGGCTCAGGGTGGCGCCGTACAAGGTCGGCGCGCACTCGCTGCCCGCTGCCCGCACAGCCTGCACATTCTTGAGGGCCTGCAGCACATTCTCGGCGGAGGCGAAGACATTCTGCTGGCTGCCGGCGCCGGCGATGGCGCCCTGGAGAAGCCGATGCTGGGCTTCTTCTCCGGCACGGCGCAATTGCAGGACCCCCTGCAACATGCTTGCGGAGGCAATCGGCGTGATCGCGAGCAGGATCACCACCAGGAGCCCGCGTCGAACGCTATCGAGCAAATGACGCGGCTGACCCACCGCAGAAGCGAAGATCGCCGCCCGTTCGCGATGACGCGCCCGAGCCGCCTCGCCTCTTACCCACCACATGCCTCGCTCCGCGGTTCGGCCTTCACTGACCACCCCACCCGGCCGCTGCGCCAGGTCCGATCCTGCTGCTTCACGGAACAGTTCATAGGCCGGCGCTGAAGCTCCACGGGATGCTGCATTGCCGACCAACCGCGTCTATAATGCCCGGAAGTGCTAGAAAGTTCCTATTAGCGGGAACTTTTCCCGCACGGCCGCGTTACCAGGGACCTGTCCCGAGGCGAGAGAGCATGCCACAGCAACAGCTCATCAAGCAGCTTCCTTATTTGCGCCGTTACGCCCGTGCGCTTCTTGGTTCCCAGAAAGCCGGAGACGGCATCGTTCAGGCGACCCTCCAGGGGATTCTCAACTCAACGGTGCCGCTGGATCTCTCGGTATCGCCCAGGGTCGCGCTTTACCAGGCGTTCCACCACGTGTGGTCCCAACGGCCGTCGGGCAGTGCTGCGGTGGCGAGCCGGGCTGACCAGCGCCTGCAACTTTTGGATTCGTCGTCCCGCGTGGCATTGCTGCTGACCGCGATGGAGGGATTCTCGTTCGCAGAGGCCGCCTCCATTCTCCAGATCTCACTCGACGAAGTGGAGGCCCAGGTGGTCGCCGCCCAGCAGGAGATCGACGAGCAGCTCGCTACGCGCGTCCTCATCATCGAAGACGAATGGGTGATCGCGCTCGACCTGAAAACCCTGGTGACGGAACTCGGGCACGAAGTGGTCGGGGTCGCGCCCACCCACTCGAAAGCCGTGGAGCTGGCCCAGCAGAGCGATTTCGGACTCGTACTGGCCGACATCCAGCTGGCGGACGGTTCCTCCGGAATCGACGCGGTCACCGACATCCTCCAGACCTTCAACGTGCCGGTGATTTTCATCACGGCGTTCCCGGATCGCCTGTTGACCGGCGAGCGGCCAGAGCCGACCTACCTCATCACCAAGCCGTTCCTCAGCGAGACGGTGAAGGCGACCATCGCCCAAGCGCTGTTCTTCCATGAGGCCCGCACGCTCGGGCCGGAAGCACGCACCGCCTGAGGCGGCCTCCCGGCGCCGGGCTTCACCGGCGCCTACCCGCCCATGCCCCGGCCTTCCCTCCCCCTGGGGAGGGATACCGGACCTCCAAACCTCAAAATCTGGAACTGTGCAGCGGCGGCCGCGTTGTGTGCGCGAGCGGGTGAAACCCGCGCGACAGCTTCCACACAGCGGAGATAAGAGCATGGTCGATCAGCCGGACGCGAACCCCGGAAAGCCCTTCGACGCCGGCGTGGAGCCGAGCCTCGCGGACCTGCGGCAGGATCTCGAGAAACTGCGGGCCGATTTCGCGCAGCTTGTGACCACCCTCGGCAAGACCGCCCGCCATGGCGTGCGAGGCGCGGCCGGTGATGCCGAAGCCGCCGCGGACGAGATGACCGAGTGGGCCGAAGGACAGGTGGAAACCCTGCGCGAACGCATCGTGGCCCAGCCGCTCGCCGCATGTGCCATCGCGGCAGGCGCTGGGGCCCTGCTCGGCCAGTTGCTGGTTCGGCGGTGAATGCAATGGCAGCCCGCGCGCTGCTGATCTTCCTCGCCGCCGGTTTCCTCTGGATCGGCGGGGCCTTCCTGGCCATCTGCCTCTATCAGGCGCTGAGCAACCATTACGATCCGACGCTGGCAGCCCTTTTCACCGCCCTCGCGGGCTTCGTGGTTGCGGGCATGTTCGCAGGCATCGCCATGTCCGGTCGTCGCAGCCAGGGCATCGCCCCACTTTCGCTGGGCGCGTTCACCTCGGTGACGCGCATTGCCGAGCGTCATCCCATCGCGACGGTGGCCGTCGCGGCGCTGATCGGTGTCGGTCAGGCGATCCTGTTCGGCCGGCGCCGTTAGGCCGTCGGGCGGGGCGGGAAGTCCGGACCGCAAAGCGCTTCAGCTGCGTCGAAGCCGCATGAAGAAAAGGCCCCTCTCGGGAGGGGCCTTTTTCATTGGATGATTCCGCGACTGAAGAAATGCCGGTGGTGCAATGCGAAAAAAATCGACTGAGCATGTGCGGCGCTATGGAACCCTGCTCCTGCGCCGGCGTTTGACCAGTCGAGCGGCGGACGTGGCGGAGGTTTTCACCCCCTTCCCCTCCCCCCAGCTTCCGGCATAGCCGCCGCTCGCCCCCCATTCTTGGATTGATCGTCTGCTTTCGCAGGAACGTCGCCTCGCGCTTGGCTACGCCAGGCGCTAATCCGTTCCGACTGAAAAGCCGAGGGTCTCCAACGCCCGGCGCAAGGCGGCTGTGTCATAGGGCTTGGTCACCAGGGCGACCTCGGCGACGGTGGTGAAAATGTCCCTCAGCTCCCCAAGGCCATAGCCGCTCGCCACGATGATCGGCAAATTTCCCTCGCGCCCGCGCAACTCCAGCACGAGCGCCTCGCCCCGCATATCTGGCAGGCCAAGGTCCACGACCGCGAGGGCATAGCCACCAGGGCGGTCGGCGAGATGCGACAGGGCTGCAGCTGCCGAGGCGGCCTCGACCACTTCGAACCCCTCGTCGGCCAGGATCTGGCCCGCGACCATCGCAACGAACGGTTCGTCTTCGACCAGCAGGGCAACACCCCGCGGCTGAGGCGTGTGGGACACGTCTTACCCTTTCATCGTTCGGGCCGATCCTTCGCCCAGCGCGACCGCTCCGCATGGGGAACGATAACACCTTCGCAGGAACGTGGGGATAGAGCCCGGGGCAACGGCATGCCGCTGCGAAAATTTCAAAAGAAAGGGGCAGGCGCCTTTCGGCACCCACCCCCATGTGTTTGCCCGGTGTCGGGTTTTAGCGCGCGGACGGCGTCGTGGTCGCAGGCGCACCAGCCGTGCCGCCGGCTGAAGCCGGGGTGGGCGCGGCCGCCGTATATTCCTTGAATGCCGGCGCGGCCTTGAGTTCGTCCTTCGACTTGCGCAGCACCAGGCTGTCGCCGCTGTTGTTGCGCACCAGTTCGAGCGCGTTGAACGGCACCGCGACATCCTTTTCGCCGACCCCGAGGAAGCCGCCGACGCCGATCACCGCGCCCACGACGGCGCCGTTGCGATCCAGAAGGACGTCATTGACCTCGCCCAGGCTTTCATCGCCCGAGCCGCGCACCTTGGTGCCGATCAGGTTGGTCGCGAGCCACTGCTCTTGCTTCTGGCTCTCGATGAAAGCCGTGGAGCCGGAGGGCGCGGACGGGGTCGCACTGGCGCCCGACGAAGGCATGGTCGACGTCGAAGGGGTCGCAGAAGGCGCGCTCGTCGAGGGCGCGGTGGGCGCTGCACTCGGCGGCGTGGCCGTTTGGGCAAAGGCAGGGCCGGCCAGAAGCGCGGCCAGGGCTGTGACGGTGAGCATCTTCGTGTTCATGACAAACTCCGTTCTCTAGCGCCGCGTTCAGCGCGGGATTACGGAGAAAACAACGTGGCCATGGCAGCTATGTTCCCAACCAGCGCCAATCACACCCGCGTACATGACAGAATTCCACTTATCTCATTCTCCTCTCAATCCAAACTAACGGCAAAGCTTATGTTATTTACTGTACCGGCTCAACCTTATGCAACACACATCATATATTCCTCTAGGGAATGTATAAATCTGGCGGGAAATTCGGGCACGTGAACGTGTAGGAACAGCGCACCCCTGGATCTGTTGGTATTTTGAAATCACAAGCGCGTAAGAGCGGTGGACGAGGCGAGCAATCGTCACGACATCCTGCGGAGAACGAGGTCAAAATGCGTTTCTTCATCATCGCCACCGCCGCCCTCCTGGTGGCCGCCCCTGCGGTGGCCCAGGTGCAGCGGGTGCAGCCCTACCAGACCCAGACCATGCCGTATCCCGGCGTGCCCGGGCAAAACACCTCGCCGCCGGCCCCCCGCCAGCAGATGATCGCGCCCCCGCCCAAGCCGCCACGCCCCTCGACCGGCGACGCGGCGAACCGCATCCAGGGCTCGACGCGCAAGCCGCTTCCGAACGTCAACGGCGAGTGACCGGAATGTCACAGGTTGGAACTTTTCCTTTCAGGACAAGTCCTTCCGCTGCAACGACTTGCAAGGACACCTGACCCCATGGCAACTGGATCAGAGCCACGGTCAGGGGGTCACATGTTCCGCGCGCTGTCCGACTTCATCACAGAGATCACCGGCGGCCATCGCGACGCCAGCGCGTTCGTGGAGAACGACTACCGCCTCGCGGCCGCGGTGCTTCTCGTGCATGTCATGTCCATCGACGGCGCCGTAACCGACGACGAGCGCAGCGTTCTCAAACGCGTTCTGGCGACACGATTCGACCTTGCGGATTCCGAAACCGACACCCTGGTCGAACTCGCGATCGCGCGGGACGCCGAAGCGGTTGATCTCTATTCTTTTACCAGCGTCCTGAATCGCGCCCTGGATGAGGAGGGGCGCGAACGGATCGTGGAGATGATGTTCGAAGTCGCTTATGCCGATGGCGGATTGTCCGAATTCGAGGATAATCTGGTGTGGCGCGCCGCCGAATTGCTCAATGTCAGCTCGCGCGAGCGGGTGCGCATTCGCCGGGCAGTCCGGGACGACACGGAAACAGAAGGTGGACAAAGCACTTAACGAGGACGGAGCGGAGATCGACAGCGGTACGGCCGCCTCGGATACGGGGCGCATGCTGGTCATTCTTCACCAGGCGCATTCGCGGCCCGGACGCATCGGCGAACGGCTGGAGCAGCGCGGCTACACGCTCGACATTCGACGGCCGGCCCTGGGTGAGGCTTTGCCCGCCCATCTCGACGGCCACGCCGGCGTCGTCGTGTTTGGCGGCCCCATGAGCGTCAACGACCCGCTGCCTTGGATGCGAGACGAAATCGACTTCGTGGGCAAGGCCATGGCGGCCGACACCCCGCTACTCGGCGTATGCCTCGGCGCGCAGATCATGGCGGTGCAATTGGGGGCGAAGGTGTCGCGCCACGCGGAAGGCATGAGCGAAATCGGCTATTATCCGCTCGTTCCCACCGAACTCGGCCGCGATCTCCTGCCCTGGCCAAGCCATGTCTATCATTGGCATTCGGAAGGGTTCGACCTGCCCCACGGCAGCGACCTATTAGCGCAGGGCGAGACGTTTCCGAACCAGGCGTTCCGCCATGGGCACAACGCGTTCGGCCTTCAGTTCCATCCCGAGGTTACCCAGGACATGATGTGCCGCTGGGCCACCCGGGGGGCGCACCATCTCACCAAGCCGGGCGCCCAGCCAGGCGAGGCACATCTCGCCGGCTGGAGTCGCTATGACCCCGCCGTGTGCCATTGGCTGGATTGCTTCCTCGACAGCTGGCTCGGCCTGACCATGCCGACCCCGCCGCGGTAGCGCGAAGCCACGCCCTTCACCTCATGGCGTAGCGTCACAGGTTCCGGGTTAGCTGCGGTGGGTGTCGCGCTTTCTGGTCCGTGCGCTCTTGAAATCCCAGTTTTATCCGACCGCGCCCTTGCGTCCGGCGGAACGATGGACAACGCTTCGCGCCCACGTCGGCATGCGCCGCGGGAGATGGGGCGAGGGATGCAGGTTCGCGGCAGGCACGCGCCGGCAAAAGCGGCCGAGTACGGCGCATGCGGTCTCTGCCGCGGTCCGCACGAAGGCGCCCTCCCCCAAACATGGTCCGGCGGACCCCGCCCATGAGCCGAGAAGGTAGCGCCTATCGGCGGTCCATCCGTTCGGTGACCATCATCGGGCTGATCGGCGCCCTGCTCTCGGTCGCCATTGTCATGGCGGTCGGCATCGCGAGCTTCCGCGAGTTCGCGACCGGCAATCACATGCGGGAAGATCTGCTCTATTCCACCGCCCTGCGCGCCCAATTGCAGCGGATCTATGAGGAATTGCTGACAGCCGAGGCCGGCGGCCTCGGCTATGTGGTGACCGGCCGCGACGAATTCCTCGCTCCCCTGGAGCGGGTGCGCGCCGATATTCGCGGCGAGATAGACGCGCTCGCCCAATTGTCGGCGGAGCGCCCGCAGCATGCCGTTTCGCTCGGCGAGCTGGCCCGCTATGCCGATCAGGAAATGCGGCTGCTCGCCGACATGGTGGACACGCGCAATGCCTCCGGCGCGCTCGCCGCCTCCAATGTCTTGGAGACCCGCCGCGGCAAGGCGCTCATGGATCGCATCCGCCAGGTGGTGGAACAGGTGCGCAACGCCGAGGTCGCGGCCATCGAGCGCAAGACCTATGAGGTGCGCATCGCCGGCCAGCGCACCAAACGCACTCTGCTGCTGCTGCTGGCGGCCGCCATCACGGTGGTGGGTGGCTCCAGCCTGGTGATGATCGCCCATCTGGTCGGGCGCCGCCGCGCCGAGCTGGCGCTCTCCGATACGCTGGCACGCCACCGCGCGATCCTCGCCAGCGCCATGGACGCCATCGTCGTCATCACCAGCAAGGGCATCATCGAGACCGCGAATCCGGTCACCACCCGCATGTTCGGCTGGTCGCCGGAAGAGCTGACGGGACGTCATCTCGGGCTGCTGTTCGTGCTGGGCGAGGGGCGCAGCGAAGCCGACCTGCTCCAGCGACTGGAAAATTTCGCGCTTGAAGGCGGCCATGCGCAGGAACTCACCGGCCGTCGCAAGAACGGCACGACCTTTCCGATCGACGTGGCCGTGGGCCAGATGCGGGAAAGCGACGGCAACCGCCTGGTGGCGATCCTGCACGATGTCAGCGAGCGCAAGCGCGCCGAGATCATGAAGAATGATTTCGTCTCCACGGTCAGCCATGAATTGCGCACGCCGCTCACCTCCATCGCCGGTTCGCTCGGCCTGCTGGATGCGGGCGCGGCCGGGCCGCTTTCGGATGCCGCCAAGCGGCTGGTCGGCATCGCCCACCAGAACAGCCGGCGCCTGGTGCGCCTGATCAACGACATTCTCGACATCGAGAAGATGCAGTCCGCCTCCGTCGCCTTCGCGCGGGCGCCGGTTTCGGTGGCGCAGGTGGCGCGCGAAGCCATCGACCAGAACACCGCCTATGCCGACGAGCACCGGGTCCATCTCGCCCTCGACATCCAGGAGGGAGATTCCACGGTGGTGGGCGACCACGACCGCCTGATCCAGGTGTTGACCAATCTGATTTCCAATGCCGTGAAGTTCTCACCCGTGGACGGCATCGTCCGCCTCAAGGTGGAACGCCACGGCGAGATCGTGCGCGCCTCGGTGCAGGACCACGGCGCCGGCATTCCCAAGGCGTTCCGCGCCAATATGTTCACGCGCTTCGCGCAAGCCGACAATTCGGATTCGCGCCAGCGCGGGGGCACCGGGCTGGGCCTCGCCATCGTGAAGGACATCGTCGAGCGCCATGCGGGGCGCGTCTCCTTCGAGACCCATGAGGGATTGGGGACCACCTTCATGGTCGACCTTCCCGCCCGCCTGCCGGTACCCCCGCCCCAAGGCGGGCCATCGGAAGCCCATGTGCTTCTGGTCACCAGCGATGCGGAGCAGCAACACAACATCACAGCCATGCTCAGCGGCCACGGCATCGTGGTGGAGTGCGCCGACACCGCCGCCAAGGCTGAGGGGCACGCGGCCGTGCAGCCCTATTCGGTGATCCTGCTGGCGCTGCGCCTGCGCGATTCCGACGGCATCGCCCTGATCCGCTCCCTGCGCCGCTCCGAGCGCACGCGGACGACGCCGCTGATCCTGCTCTCGCGCAGCGGCAGCGGCGCCGTGGTGGAGGTCGCCGACTGGTTCGACATCCCGCCCGAGCGTGACCGCCTGATCGCCCTGATTTCCCGCAGCGCGGTCCTCGCGCGCGCCGGCTGCGTGCTGCACCTTTCCCAGGGCAACGACTCCCGGCGCGCGGTGGCCACCGCCCTGCGGGACCTGGTGGAGGTTATTCCAGCCGCCGGCCTCGACGATGCGAACGCCATTCTGGCCCAGCGCGACTGCCGCCTGGTGATCGTCGACATGTGGCCGTTCGACCTGTCGCTCGAACATCTCTCGGCTCTATGCCGCTTTTGCGCAGAGAACCACCTGCCGCTGGCGATGCTGTCTCCCCGCACCCATGATCCGCTGATGGCGCGCCGGCTGGATCAAATGTTCCAGAGCGAAGCCGGCGGCCTTGGCACCATGTTCGACGTGGTGATCGACCACATCTCCGGCTCCCCCTCCGGTCCGGGAAGGCCAGGCGCATGACGCTGCACATCCTCTATGTCGACGACGAACCGGACATTCGCGAGATCGTCACGCTCGCGCTCAGCCTCGATCCGCAGATCGGCGTGGCAACGGCGGCCTCCGGAGCGGCCGCGCTGGCGCTCGCGCGAGAAACATCCTTCGACCTGATCCTGCTGGATGTGATGATGCCGTCCATGGACGGCCCCACCACGCTGAAGCAGCTGCAGCAGCACGGGCTCGTGCCGCCCGCCTCTGTCGCATTTGTGACTGCGCGGACCCAGGCTCACGAAATCGCCCATTTCATGACCCTCGGCGCCATCGGCGTGATCGCCAAACCCTTTGACGCCATTCATCTGGCACGTGATGTGCGCGCCCTGATGCAGAAGACGGCGCGCTGAAACACGCCGTTACGTCAACGAACACAACACCTTCGGCCATTTTGATGCGCTGCAAAAAACAAGATGCAGTTAAACGCGTCCGGTTCTATTGTGCGCGCATTGGCTGAGGCCAAGGTGGTTTACGTTACGGGGTATCGGCAACACTTACGGGGACGGACAGATGAACACGCGCGCGCTTCCTCCCACCGTTCGAGGCCTAGGTTATTCACTCCGTGCAACGTCGCCGGACTTTGACGATCTCGGTCCGAAACTTGATGAAGCCGAGCGCCTTGGCGTCGATTTCGTCGAATTGCCCATTTTCGCCTGGACCCTGATCGCGGATTGCAAAATCCTTGAGGATCGGCTCGCGCGCCTCGTGGACGCCACCGCCGGGCGCCCCTTCGGCTACACCGTCCACGGCCCGCTCGCGATCAATCTGATGGAGAAGGGGCCGCGCCTTGCCCGCCACAAGGCGTTGCTGGACGCCGCGATCACGGTCGCCGGAGCCTTGAAAGCGGTCAATCTGGTGGTGCATGCCGGGTGCGTGCGCGACCCCGACGACCATATTCGCGTCGCCTATTCCCGCCAGCGCGAGGCGCTCGCACAGGCCGGCGACCGGGCGGCCGAAGCCGACGTGACCTTGTGCGTGGAAAACGTCTTCCGCTTCGAGGCCATGCGGGAAACCGCCGTCCCCTCGCGCCTCGCCGAGGAAATCGACGCGATCGGCCATCCCTTCGTGCGGGCCACGCTGGACGTGAGCCATGCCTTCCTGCGCTGCACGGACGCCGGCCTCGACCTGCTCACCGAGGTGGCAGTGCTCGCGCCGTTTGCCCGGCACGTGCATGTGCACGACAGCTACGGTCGGCCGCTGGAGAGCTGGACCATCGACGAGGCCGAACGGCTCGCGCTCGGCGAAGGCGATTTGCATCTGCCGGTGGGCTGGGGCTCCATTCCCTGGGACGAGCTTGCCGCGCGCTGCACCTTCGACCCCGGCGCCATCGTCAATCTGGAGCTGCATCGGCGCTATTGGAGCGAGTTGCCGACGCAGATCGAGACCGTGCGGGCCTTGTCGCACCGGCTGGTCACCACCGCCCCCGCGGTTCTGCTCTGAGGCAGCCAGGAAGCTTCATTGTGCCGGGCGGCGCAACGGCTTAGGTTCCCACGACAAGATGATCGGGGGAGAAACATGCCGGGCGCCATCGAACCAAGCACCGTGATGCTCATGCGCCGCTACAGCCTGTTTGGGCTGGTCTCTGGCCTTGCTCTGCTATGCCTGATTTTATCCTTCGCATCGCATCCGGCATGGCTGTTCGTATTCTGCGTGCTGTTTCCGCTGGTGCTGGTGGGCGTATTCGACGTGATGCAGCCGCACCATTCGCTGCTGCGCAACTATCCCGTCATCGGCAGCGTGCGCTGGATCTTCGAGGCGCTGCGCCCCTATCTGCGCCAATACATCGTCGAGGACGATCTGGAGGGTCATCCCTACAATCGCAATGTGCGCAGCCTCGTCTACGCCCGGGCGAAGGGTGAAGAGGACCGCCAGCCCTTCGGCACCGAGCTCGACACCCAGGCGCCGCAATATGAATGGATGACCCATTCGCTGGCGCCCACGCCCGTGGCCAAGACGCCCTTCCGCGTGCAGGTCGGCGGCAAGGATTGCACGAAGCCCTACGCAGCCGCGACGCTGAACATCTCCGCCATGAGCTTCGGCTCGCTCGGCCACAATGCCATCGAGGCGCTCAATCTCGGCGCCAAGCGCGGCGGCTTCTATCACGACACGGGCGAGGGCGGCCTTTCCCCCTATCACCGCATCCATGGCGGCGACATCGTATGGGAGTTGGGCTCGGGCTATTTCGGTTGCCGCAATCGCGACGGCTCCTTCTCGCCCGAGCGTTTCGCGGAGAAGGCCGCCGACCCGCAGGTGAAGATGGTGGAGATCAAGCTCTCCCAGGGCGCCAAGCCCGGCCATGGCGGCGTGCTTCCGGCCGCCAAGGTGACACCGGAGATCGCCGAGATCCGCGGCATCCCGCTGGGCGAGGACTGCATCTCACCCTCGCGCCACCCCGCCTTCTCCACGCCCGCGCAGATGATGGAGTTTGTCGCCCAGCTGCGCGAGCTTTCCGGCGGCAAGCCGGTGGGCATCAAGCTGTGCGTCGGCCATCCGAGCGAAACCTTCGCCATCGTCAAGGCCATGCTGAAAACCGGGATCGCGCCCGACTTCGTGGTGGTGGACGGTTCCGAGGGCGGCACCGGCGCGGCACCGCAGGAACTGGCCGACCATATGGGCATGCCCCTGCGCGAAGGGCTCATCCTCATGCGCAATGCCTTGGTGGGCACCGGAATGCGCGAGCATGTGCGGCTCGCCGCCGCCGGCAAGGTCACCTCCGGCTTCGGCATGGCGGCGAACATGGCGGTGGGCGCAGACTGGTGCAACGCGGCACGGGCCTTCATGTTCTCCCTCGGCTGCGTCATGTCCATGCGCTGCCACACCGGCCAGTGCCCGACCGGCATCACCACCAACGATCCCCATCTGCAGCGCGGCCTCGTGGTCGAAGAGAAGGCGCAGCGGGTGGCGAGCTTCCAGCATCATACGGTGGAAGCCCTGGCCGACCTCATCGCCGCGGCCGGCCTCAATCACCCGAGCGAACTGCTGCCGCACCACATCTGGCATCGCGTGACGCCGGTGCAGGTGCAGCCGCTGGACCGGCTTTATCCCTTCCTCTCCACCGGCGTGCTCAATGAGGCGCCGGAAGACACCCCCTATGCCGCCGAGTGGCGTGCGGCCGACTCCGACAGCTTCGCGCCGCGCGCGACTGTGGGGCCACGCCGCGCGGCGTGAGGCCTTCACGGGCGGCGGCGCCGGATTCCGGCCCGCCCGCGCCTTCCTGCAACCGCGAGCCCGGAGCACTCGGCGGGCGCTTTTTTCCCGCGCGGCCCTCTCTTCCGAGCCGTCCACGCGGCCGGCGCGCGCCACCTTGCGGCAACGCGGCATGCTGCCCATATGGAGAGGCGTCGGGGTGCCTCATGGGGTCCCGATGGATGTGGCCCGGATAGGGTGGCATCCGAACCGCAAAGTCGCTTGATAAGGACTTTGGCTTATGTCGCGGATCTCTTCATTGTCGAACCCCTTCCTTCTGGGTTTCGACGAGGTCGAGCGGGTGCTCGATCGGGTGACCAAGGGGGCCGAGGGTTATCCTCCCTACAATGTGGAGAGGATCGATTCGTCCACCGGCGCGCCGCTCCGGCTGCGGATCACGCTCGCCGTCGCGGGGTTTACCGTCGAACAGCTCGACGTCACCCTCGAAGAGAAGGAACTGACCATTCGTGGCCGCCAGGTCGAGGATGGGGAAGACCGCATCTACCTGCACAGGGGGATCGCGGCCCGTCAGTTCCAGCGCACGTTCGTTCTGGCCGAGGGCATGAATGTGCTCGGCGCCGAATTGCGCAACGGACTTTTGTCCATCGATCTCGTCCGCCCGGAACCGACCCGGCAGGCCAAGCGCATCGACATCGTCGCCCGACCGTGAAGGAACGGAAGGGAAGGCTCGGCGTTGCGGAATGGAGAGGTTGAGAAAATGATCGAGAAGAGCACCACCATCACAAGTGTCGCTCCCATCAGCCCGGAAGCACTCGCGGGCATGGGCGGCGGCGAGATCGCTTATTTGCGGACCATCAAGTCCGAGGATGTGCCCCGCCTGTTTCCCCAGGCGCCGCAGATCGCGCCGGGGCTGACCCTGTTCACCCTGCACGCGGCGGATGGCACGCCCATCATGCTGACCGACAGCCGGGAAGCCGCGCTTGCCAATGCGAGCGAGCACGAACTGATCACGGTCTCGGTGCATTGAGCATCGATTCAGCCGCCGCCGCGGTCCTGCCCATCGCAGGGTGCCGAAGGCGGCGGTTGTTGTCTGCGAACCCAGAACACGCGAGCCGATGAGCCCCTCGTTTTCCCCGCTTGTGAGGCAGGGAAAACACTTTGTCCTGCTCTGATCTCTGCTTAAGCCGCCGCGAGGTCGCGCACGAAGCTCTCCACCTCCCCACGCAGATCATTCGCCTGGGAGGAGAGATCCTGCGAGAGGGTCAACAGCTGGGTGGAGGCTGAGCCGGTGCTCTGGGCTGCGCGACCCACTCCGTCGATATTGCTCGTGACGTCCTGCGTGCCGCTCGCGGCCTGCTGACAGTTCATGGCGATCTCATTGGTCGCGCTGCCCTGTTCCTCGACGGCGCCGGCGATGGAGGAGGAGATCTGCTTCACCTCGGTGATCACGCGGATGATCTCGCCCATCGAAGAGACCGTACCGTCCGTTGCCGCCTGGATTTCCATGACTTTCGCGGAGATATCCGCGGTCGCCTTCCCGGTCTGCGACGCGAGTTCCTTCACCTCGGTGGCCACCACGGCGAAGCCCTTGCCGGCCTCTCCAGCGCGGGCCGCCTCGATGGTGGCATTCAGCGCGAGCAGGTTGGTCTGATCGGCGATTCCCTTGATGAGGTTGATGACGTCGCCAATATCGGTCGCCGCCTTGGCGAGGCCGGTGATGCGATCGTTCGAGGACTCGGCCTCCCGGAACGCGCGGTCGGCGACATCCGCCGAATGGCTGACGCGTCCGGAGATCTCACGGACCGAGGCTGCGAGTTCCTCGGAGGACGCGGCGACGGTCTGCACGTTGCTCGCCGCTTCCTCAGCCGCTGCGGCCACCGACTGCGCCTGACGCGAGGTCTCCTCGGCGGAAGCCGACAGGTTGCGCGCGGATTCGGCGACCTCTTGCGAGGATTGGGCGAAGCCTGCCGCAAGACCCTTCATGCGGCTGACGAAATTTTGCGCCAGTACCTCGCGCCGCTCCAGAGCCTGACGCTCGGCCTCGCGGCGCTGCAGCTGCTCCTCGCGCAGCGCCTCGGCTTCCTTCAACTGCTGACGCAGCAATTCAACCGTATTGCACATGGCGCCGATCTCGTCGCGCCGTTCGGTGCCCGCGACCTCCTGGCTGAGCTTGCCTTCGCCGAGCCCGATCATCACGGTCATAATGCGGCGCAGCGGAGCGACGATGCCTGTGCGTACGACGAAGGCCGACACACCCACCATCAACAGGGTCGCGGCGACGATGATGCCCAGCGTGATCCAGATGGTGTGCTCCGTGCGACGTGCCGTCTCCGCTACGAGGGCGGCGGATTCCTTGATGAGCCGGTCGTTGAAGCCAACGGTAGCCGCGATGACCGCTTCGATCGCGGGTCCGCACGTGTCCGCCATCATCTTGGACGCGAGCTTGATATCTTCATATGTCGATATGCCGGAACCGGTCTTGATGGCCTCGGCGCAGGCACCGGAGACGGTTGCGGCCAGATTTTTCTGCATGGCGCCGATCTCGGCTTTCTTGCCTGGCAAAATAGAAGCCGCTTCGCCCAGCAACACCTCATAATTAGACACCGCCTGCTTAAGGCCCGCTTCCGCCTTGGCGCCGTCTTCCTCCGTCATGGCTACGATGATGTGGTAAATTTCCGCCCGCGCCGTCATCGCCTGACGGGCAGAGCGCGCCATCTTGAACATTGCCTGATCGTAGCCGTCGACGATCCGGCTGTAGGCGTCCTGGATGTCGATCATGCCCGAGGCCGCATACAAGCCACCGGCGAGGCTGGTGAGGCCGAGCGCCGCCAACAAGCTTAAGACCTTGGCCGTCATTGGCAGGTTTGAATACTTGATCATCACGCCATCCCAGCTTCGGCGAGCTCATCCAGGTCCGCACATGCGAATGCCCTTGGGTGAGGTCGGACAGAAAGAAGCCGGAAAATGGGATGTCGGGCTTGCGCGGGCCTTGCGCGGCAGGCCCCCTCGTTCAGCCCCCAAGCGCCGCCGCGAAATTAAGCCGCACCGCTGGTTTTGGTGAAAGATGCGCAAGCGAGAGGGACAGCTGACGCTTAAAGGTCCAACCGCACTTAGGCCGCGTCTGACGCCGATGCGGCGGTGAGCAGCGCGTGGATCGATCTCGCATCGCGCGAGGCGCGCAGCTTTTCGGCGATCTCCGGGTCCCGCAACATGCGGGCGACGCGGGCCAGGGCTTTGAGATGGTCCGCGCCCGCAGCTTCAGGCGCAAGGAGCAGGAAGACCAGGTCCACCGGCTCGCCGTCCAGAGCCTCGAAGTCGATCGGCTTTTCCAGGCGCGCGAAAGCGCCGAACAGCTTGTCGAGCTTCGGCAACTTCCCATGCGGAATGGCGATGCCGCTGCCGACGCCGGTCGATCCGAGGCGCTCGCGTTGAAGCAGCGTCTCGAATATCTCCCTGGCATCGCGGTTGACGAGCACCGCGGCATGCTGAGCAAGCTCCTGGAGAGCCTGCTTCTTGCTGCTCGCCCTCAAGGACGGGAAAACCGCATCGGGGGCGAGAAGATCGGCGAGAGGCATAGGTTGAAAATCCCTGGCGACTGGCGGCCGGGGTGGGCTCCGAGAACGCGGGGGACGCTATTCCCAAGCCCAGGTGCCGGTCAATGGGTTTCCTCAAGGGCGAAGGCCGAGGGATCGATCCAGCCCACATGCCCATCCGGCCTGCGGTAGACCACACTCATTCGTCCGTGATTGGCATGGCGGAAGACAACCACGGATGCGCCGGTAATCTCAAGCTCAACCACGGCGTCCGCCACCGAGAGACTGCGCAGCTTGGTGACCTGCTCGGCGACCACAGTGGGGCTCCAGCCCTCGATCTCCTCGTCGGTCTCCATGTCGGGAGCGGACAGGACATAGCTCTGGGCGCTCAGGTCCTCGCCCTTGGCGTCGCCATTGCCGTGCCCGTGCTTGTCCTTGAGGCGTTGCTTGTAGCGGCGCAGCCGCTTCTCCACCTTGTCGACGGCGGCATCGGCGCAGGAATTCGCGTCATGCGCGTTTCCGTGGGCCTGGAGATTCACGCCGGAATCGAGGTGCAGCATGCACTCGGAGCGATATCCGGACCCATCGCGGGCAACGGTGACATGGCCTGACCAGCCTCCGTCGAAATATTTCCCGATCACCTCGGAAATCCGGTCCGACAAGCGGTGCCGGAGGGCCTCTCCGATGTCGATATTCTTACCCGAGACACGTAGAGCCATGCGATTTGATCCTCTTTGAGACGAGAGGCGAAGCGTTTCTCCACCACCTGTCTCTGTTCTTGCAAACCGGCCGGCTTAACAGTGGTAGGAGCGCTTTAGCCAACTGTCAACGCTGCGCATTGCCTTGCGGGTTCCCCAGAGAAACGGCTGTTTCGGTCCCGCGTGCGAAGCGGCCGGCGCAAACCCTCGCGCGCCAGCCTGTTTTGGCGCTTGCATCGCCCGCGCCGCACCCACAGCTATTTGCCGCCCGGCACCGACGGCGGCGGCGCAGCCGCGACAAGTTCACATGGCGAAAGCAAAACACCCCCGGCAGAGGCTGCCGAGGGTGTGGATGCGACGCGAAAGAAGCGGCGATCAGGCGATCGCGGTCTCGGACTTGCGCTCGTTGCGCTTGCGCTCGTTCGGATCCAGCCAGCGCTTGCGCAGGCGAATCGACTTCGGGGTGACTTCCACCAGTTCGTCGTCCTGGATCCAGGCCAGCGAACGCTCCAGCGTCATGCGGATCGGCGGGGTCAGGCGCACCGCCTCGTCCTTGGACGTGGTGCGGATGTTGGTCAGCTTCTTGCCCTTCAGCACGTTCACTTCCAGGTCATTGTCCCGGTTGTGGATGCCGACCAGCATGCCCTGATAGACCTTCCAGCCCGGCTCGATGATCATCGGGCCGCGGTCTTCCAGGTTCCACAGCGCATAGGCCACCGCCTCGCCCGCTTCGTTCGAGATAAGCACACCGTTGATACGGCTCGGGATCTCGCCCTTGTGCGGCTCATAAGCCTTGAACAGGCGGTTCATGATGGCGGTGCCGCGCGTGTCGGTGAGCAGTTCCGACTGATAGCCGATGAGGCCGCGCGTGGGCGCATGGAACACCAGGCGCTGGCGATTGCCGCCGGAGGGCCGCATCTCGATCATCTCGGCGCGGCGCTCGGACATCTTCTGCACCACGGTGCCGGAATATTCCTCGTCCACGTCGATGACGACTTCTTCCACCGGCTCCAGCGTCTCGCCGTTCGGTCCCTGGTGGAACACGACGCGCGGACGCGACACGGCCAGCTCGAAGCCCTCGCGGCGCATGGTCTCGATCAGGATGGCCAGCTGCAGTTCGCCGCGGCCGGAGACGAAGAACGAATCCTTGTCGGCCGATTCCTCGATCTTCAGCGTGACGTTGCCCTCGGCCTCCTTGAACAGGCGGTCGCGGATCATGCGGCTCGTCACCTTGTCGCCTTCGGTGCCCGCCAGCGGCGAATCGTTGACGATAAAGGACATGGTGACGGTCGGCGGATCGATCGGCTGCGCCTGGATCGGCGTTTCCACCGAGGGATCGCAGAAGGTGTCGGCCACCGAACCCTTCACCAGGCCGGCGATGGAGACGATGTCGCCCGCCTCGCCCTGATCGATGGGCTGGCGCTCGATGCCGCGGAACGCGAGAATCTTGGAGACGCGGCCGGTTTCCACCAGATTGCCTTCGCGGTCGATGACCTTGATGGACTGGTTCGGCTTCACGGTGCCGGAGGAAATGCGCCCGGTGATGATGCGGCCGAGGAAGGGGTTGGCTTCCAGCAGCGTGCCCAGCATGCGGAACGGCGCGTCGTCCACATGGGCGGCCGGCACATGCTTCACGACGAGGTCGAACAGCGGGGCAAGGCCCTGGTCCTTGGGGCCTTCCGGGGAATGGGCCATCCAGCCGTCGCGGCCGGAACCGTAGAGAATCGGGAAGTCGAGCTGGTCGTCATTGGCGTCGAGCGCCGCGAACAGGTCGAACACCTCGTTGATGACTTCCTGCGGCCGACCGTCCGGCCGGTCTACCTTGTTGATGGCGACGATCGGGCGAAGGCCGATCTTCAGCGCCTTGCCGACCACGAACTTGGTCTGCGGCATGGGGCCTTCGGCGGCGTCCACCAGCACGATGGCGCCATCCACCATGGAGAGGATGCGCTCCACCTCGCCGCCGAAGTCGGCGTGGCCCGGGGTGTCGACGATATTGATGCGGATATCCTTCCAGACCACCGAAGTGGCCTTGGCCAGGATGGTGATGCCACGCTCTTTTTCCAGATCGTTGGAATCCATCACCCGTTCGGCGACGCGCTGATTGTCGCGGAACGAACCGGATTGCTGGAGCAGCTTGTCCACCAGCGTCGTCTTGCCGTGGTCGACGTGGGCGATGATGGCGATGTTGCGCAGCTTCATAAGATTCTCAAACACCAAAACGCGGGCCCGAGAAATCGGACCCGCTCCCGCGAATTTCGCGGTGCAAAATACACATGCGCCCGGCTAAAGCAATCCGCAGCGCCGCGAACGGCCGGATGCGCTACGTCAGCCGCGCCGCATCTGGAAGGCCCGCAGGATCTGCTCCGGCGTCATCACCGTGCCGTCGGGCTTGCGCAACCACGCCAATTCCCGGTTCGCAGGCGCTTGGGTGGCCGCGAACGCCACCGCATCCTCCACGGTATCGAAGGCATAGGGCTCAGGCCAATGGTCCGGTGCGTTCACTGAGTGGGAGCTGGACCAGTATTGGAGTTTCACGGGCTTTTCCGTGGCGTGCGTCGATGCGCTCATTGTCTGCCTCCAAAGCTTGCCGGTCAGCGCGGCGCGCTTGCGGCCATCCTTCGCCCTGCCGGCCTGTTCTCCCCTAGGGGAGAAACGCTGCGCCGGCACGCGGGTTCCGCCTCCCTTTGCGCCCCCTTGCGCCCGCTTGCGGTTGCGGCCAATGAGAAACGCGAAATGGGCCGGCGCGGCCCGGGGCAACGGGCGCGGCAATGCCAGGCGAACTTTTGATCGGCGTGTTCATCAGCCTCGTGAATGTCGCGCTTCAGGCGCTCGCGAGCGTGGCGCTGATCACCGCCATGCGGCGGCTGGCGCACGGGCGCAGCCTCAAGCGCCGCTATGTGATCCTGCAGGTGGGCATGGTGTTCACCGGCACCATGCTCACCGCCACCCATCTCGTCCAGGTCGGCGTGTGGGCGATCGCCTATGACCTTCTGGGCGCGGTCAAGGACGGCCGCGACGCCTATTACCTGGCGTTCGTGAACTTCACCACGCTCGGCTACGGCGACATCCTGCCGACCCAGGAATGGCGTCTGCTCGGCCCGGTGACGGCGGCCAACGGCATGCTGATGTTCGGCTGGTCCACGGCGATCCTGTTCGCCGTGCTCACACGCATTACCGACATGCTGGGTTTCCTGAAGGACCCGGTCAGCAAACACGCTCCAGCAAGGCCTGAGCCGCCGCCGGCGCACGAACCTTCGCCCCATTGATCATGTAGACGAAGACATCGCGCGCACCCTTCGCGGGTGCCTTGCCGCTGATGGGCTTCATATCCTTCGGCACCTTGCCCTCCGCCCAGCTCTTGGCGCGGGCCGCCCAATGGTCGAGGGCCTTCGGCTCATAGCCGGTCTCGACCTCTTCCTTCGCGTCCTGCAGGCGCGCATAGACGAAATCGGCGGTGATGTCGGGAATCGCGGGATAGCCCGGCTTGTCGGCATAGATGATCGCCACCTTGTGCTTAGTGGCAAGCGCGATGAAATCCGCCGTGCAGAAGCTTTCGTGACGCACTTCCACCGCATGGCGCAGCTTCACCCCGCCCACGCTTTCCGGAAGCAGGGCGAGGAACGCACCGAAATCATCGGGGTCGAACGCCTTTGTGGGCGGGAATTGCCAATTGATGGGGCCGAGCTTCTCGCCCATCTCGGCGATGCCGCCGTCGACGAAGCGCGCGACGCTCTCGCCTGCCTCCGCCAGGATCCGCCGATGGGTGCAGAAACGCGTCGCCTTCAGCGCGAAGACGAAGCCCTCCGGCACCTGGTCCGCCCAGCTCTTATAGGTCTTGGGCGTCTGCCCGCGATAAAAGGTGCCGTTGATCTCGATCGAGGTGACGGCCCGGCTGGCGAACTCCAGCTCCTTGGCCTGCTTGAGCCCCTCGGGGAAAAACGTGCCCCGCCAGGGTTCGAACGTCCATCCCCCGATGCCGACGCGAATGGCCATGACGCGTTCCTTCTCTTCACACCAATGGCAGGACGTTGGAATACTTCACCTGTTCCAGGGCGAAGGACGATTCGATGGAGGCGATGCCCTCGACCCGGGTGAGCTTCTGCTTCAGAAAGCGTTCATAGGATTCCAGATCGGCCACCACCACCCGTAAAAGGTAATCGCGCTGGCCGGTCATGAGATAGCATTCCAGCACCTCCGGCCAATGGCGGATGGCGGCGGCGAAGGCATCCAGCGCGTCTTCCCGCTGGCGCTCCAGCTTCACCGAGACGAACACGCTCACCGGAAGCCCGACCGCGCGCTGGTCCAGCACCGCCACATAGCGCGTGATCAGCCCCTCTTCCTCCAGATGCCGCACGCGCCGCAGGCACGGCGAGGGCGACAGCCCCACCCGCGCCGCAAGTTCGGCGATGGTGATGCGCCCGTCTTCCTGGAGGGCGGAAAGGATCTTGCGATCGAGCAGGTCCATGGGCGCATGTTTCGTGCGTGCGAGGGCATTGAGACGGCAGAATACGCTAAAGAGGGACCTGCGCGAGCCTCAAATAGGCGATTTTCACCGCTGATCGCGGGATACTCTTAAGTCCTGGCTCCGCCGGTGCGGCGGCCCGAGGAGATGATGCCATGACCCAGGCCCGCGACGCGACAGACCTCGCCATCCTGGCCGAGCTGGAGCGCAAGGTGCTCTGGCTCGCCAGCTGGACCATCCACAACGCCAACCACCTGCGGCCCAGCGAAGACGGGCTGAAGGTGGGCGGCCACCAGGCCTCGTCCGCCTCGCTCGCCACCATCCTCACGGCGCTCTATTTCCATGTGCTGCGGCCGCAGGACCGCGTCGCGGTGAAGCCGCACGCGAGCCCGGTCTTCCACGCCATCCAATATCTGCTGGGCAACCAGACCCGCGAAAAGCTGGAAGCCTTTCGCGCCTTCAAGGGCGCGCAATCCTACCCTTCCCGCACCAAGGACACGGACGACGTGGATTTCTCCACCGGCTCCGTCGGCCTCGGCGTGGCGCAGACCCTGTTCGCCTCCATCGCCCAGGATTACGTGCGCGCCCACGGCTTTGCGCCGGAGCGCCCCGAAGGCCGCATGATCGCGCTTGTGGGCGATGCCGAGCTGGACGAAGGCAATGTCTTCGAAGCCCTGCTCGAGGGCTGGAAGCACGATGTGCGCAACACCTGGTGGGTGGTGGACTATAACCGCCAGAGCCTGGATGCCGTGGTGCGCGAAGGGCTGTACGAGCGCTTCGTCGGCATCTTCGAGGCCATGGGCTGGCAGGTGGTGATCCTGAAGTACGGCTCGCTGCAGCAGGCCGCCTTCGCCGAGCCCGGCGGCGCGGCGCTGAAGGCCTGGATCGACACCTGCCCGAACTCGGAATATTCCGCCCTCACCTTCCAGGGCGGCGCCTCCTGGCGCAAGCGGCTGATGGACGATCTCGGCGACCAGGGCGAGGTCTCCGCCCTCATCGCCCGCCGCTCGGACGCCGAGCTTTCCGCCCTGATGACCAATCTCGGCGGCCACGATCTGCCGAGCATCATCTCCGCGTTCGAGAGCATCGACCACGACAAGCCGGTCTGCTTCCTCTGCTACACGGTGAAGGGCTTCGGCCTGCCGCTCGCGGGCCACAAGGACAATCACGCCGGCCTCATGACCACCGCCCAGATGGACGTGCTGCGCGGCGCCATGAAGATCCGCGCCGGGCACGAATGGGACCTGTTCGAGGGGCTGGCGACGCCGCCGGCGGCGCTCGACGCCTTCCTGAAGAAGGTCCCGTTCGCGCAGGAGGGCACGCGCCGCTTCTCCGCGCCTGCCCTGCCGGTGCCGGCGCTGGCGACGCCGCCCAATCCCACCCTCTCCACCCAGGCGGGCTTCGGGCTGATCCTGCAGGAACTGGCGCGCGGCGACAGCGATCTGGCGGCGCGCATCGTCACCACCTCGCCCGATGTCACGGTCTCCACCAATCTCGGCCCGTGGGTGAACCGGCGCGGCCTGTTCGCCGAGCGCGAACTCTCCGACGTGTTCAAGCGCGAGCGCATCCCCTCCACCTTCAATTGGGAGTTCTCGCCCAAGGGCCAGCATCTGGAGCTGGGCATCGCCGAGATGAACCTGTTCCTGGCGCTCTCCGCGCTCGGGCTCTCCCATTCGCTGTTCGGCGCGCGGCTGATCCCGGTCGGCACGCTGTACGATCCTTTCATCTGCCGTGGGCTCGATGCGCTGAACTATGCCTGCTACCAGGACGCCCGCTTCATCCTGGTCGCCACCCCCTCGGGTGTGACGCTGGCGCCCGAGGGCGGCGCGCACCAGTCCATCTCCACGCCGCTGATCGGCATGGCGCAGGACGGCCTCGCGGCGTTCGAGCCCTGCTTCGTGGACGAGCTCGCGGTGCTGATGGGCTTTGCCTTCGACTATGTGCAGCGCGACGGCACGGGCGCGGACGACGAGCGCAACTGGCTGCGCGACGAGACCGGCGGCTCGGTCTATTTCCGCCTTTCCACCCGCCCGCTGGAGCAGCCCAAGCGCACCCTCACCGAAACCCAGAAGCGCCACATGGTGGACGGAGCCTATTGGCTGCGCGAGCCCGGCCCCAATTGCGACGTGGTGATTGCCGTGCAGGGCGCCGTGACGCCGGAAGCCATCGAGGCCGTGGGCCTGATCGCCGAGGACCGGCGCGACGTGGGCCTGCTCGCCGTCACCTCCGCCGACCGCCTGAATGCGGGCTGGACGGCGGCGGCGCGGGCGCGCGAACGCGGCCTGATGCACGCCACCAGCCATGTGGAACGCCTGCTCGCCCCGCTGCCGCGCCATTGCGGGCTGGTGACGGTGATCGACGGCCATCCCGCCACGCTGGGCTGGCTCGGCTCGGTGCACGGCCACCGGGTGAGGGCGCTGGGCGTGGAGCATTTCGGCCAGACCGGCACCATCGCCGATCTCTACCGCGCCCACGGCATCGACAGCGGGGCGATCGCGGCCGCGGCGCAGGGAGTCGCGCCGGGGCGGCCGCTGCGCCACCTCAAGGCGCTCGGCTGACTTCCAGCGCTTCGGCACGCAACGGGATGCCCGGCCGCCGGCACGCGGCCGGCGTGAAAAAGACGCCGGCGGGCATACGCCGGCTCACGCCTTCTTGGCGTCCGGGCCTTCGTAGCGGTCCAAAGCGGCACGCAGGGAGACGATCTCGGCCTGGAGGCGGATCAAGTCCTCGATGCTCTTGCCGGTCGCCTCGAAAATGCAGCTGGGCACATCCTTGGCCTGCGCCTGGAGCGCGCGGCCCTGCTCGGTGAGATGGATGCGCACCTGCCGCTCGTCGCGACTGTCGCGTTCGCGCCGCACATGGCCGGCGGCTTCCAGGCGCTTCAGCAGCGGCGTCAGCGTGCTGGATTCCAGGAACAGGCTCTCGCCGATCTGGCCCACGGTCTGCCCGTCCCGCTCCCAGAGCGCGACCATGACCAGATATTGCGGATAGGTGATTCCCAGCCGGTCCAGGATCGGCTTGTAGACGCGGTTGAACGCATGCCCCGTGGAATAGACGGCGAAGCACAGGAAGTCGCCGAGCTTCAATTGTTCTTGGTCCATGACCGGTCCTCGCAGGCACCTGCGCCCTTAAGGCGCCGCCCGAGCGCATATTAAATCGCACGCGATATATTGGCAAGCGATGCTGAGCCGGCTGGGGTTTGCCCGCTTGACAGCTTTGCGTTCCGCCTGTACCAATCGGTACATTCAAGACCATTCGGTACAGGAGCTATTCATGTCCGACGCGCCCGAGCCCCGCCCGCCGTTTCCCCCCTTCACCTTCGAGACCGCCGCCAAGAAGGCGCGCGGCGCCGAGGATGCCTGGAATTCCCAGGATCCGGTGCGCGTCTCGCTCGCCTATACGCCCGACAGCGTGTGGCGGAACCGCTCCGAATTCTTCACCGGCCGCCCCGCGATCGTCGCGTTCCTCACCCGCAAGTGGCAGAAGGAGCAGGACTACCGGCTCATCAAGGAATTGTGGGCGTTCCACGAGAACCGCATCGCCGTGCGCTTCCAGTACGAGTGGCGCGACGCGTCGGACCAATGGTATCGCGCCTATGGCAATGAGAATTGGGAGTTCGACGAGAACGGCCTCATGCGCTGGCGACAGGCCAGCATCAATGATGTGAAGATCGCCGCCTCCGAGCGCAAATTCCTGTGGCCGCAGGGGCCCCGCCCGGCGGATTATCCCGGCCTTACCGAACTTGGATTGTAATGGCGAAGATCGTCCACGAGCGTGAAGATGTGGTGCCCGCCCTCGGAGAAGTGTTCCGCGAACACGGCTTCGAGGGCGCGAGCCTGGCCATCATCCAGGCTCGCACCGGGCTCGGCAAAGGCAGCCTCTATCACTTCTTCCCCGGCGGGAAGGAGGAGATGGCGAAGGCCGTCCTGGCCCATATCGACCGCTGGTTCGAGGACGAAATCTATCGCCCCCTGCGCGAGGATGAGGACGCCCGCGCCGCCATCGCGCGGATGATCTCCTCCACCGATGCCTATTTTCGCTCCGGCAACAGGGTGTGCGTGGTCGGCGTGTTCGCCCTCGGCGAGACCCGCGAGCGCTTCGCCTTCGCGGTTCAGGATTATTTCGCTCGCTGGCGCGAGGCCCTGCGCGACGCGCTGGTGCGCGCCGGCCGGGAGCCGGTCGAGGCGGCGGATCTTTCGGAAGACGCGGTGCTCTCCATCCAGGGCGCCCTGGTGCTTTCCCGCGCGGTGAAGGATACCGCCGTTTTCACCCGCGCCCTCGCCCGGCTGAAGACCCGCCTCGGGGTGTAGATCTGCCCCAGCGCAAGCAGCCGCAATGCTCTTGCCCGGATCGCGCGCCTGTTCCAGTGTGCCGCCATGTCGAGCATCGCGCCCCCCCTCCGCCACCTCCCCGCCACCGCCGTCGCCGACGTTCTGGA
The DNA here is from genome assembly GCF_043195145.2 of Roseixanthobacter pseudopolyaromaticivorans. Lineage (NCBI taxonomy): Bacteria > Pseudomonadati > Pseudomonadota > Alphaproteobacteria > Hyphomicrobiales > Xanthobacteraceae > Roseixanthobacter > Roseixanthobacter pseudopolyaromaticivorans. The sequence goes on along the minus strand of NZ_CM195539.1, from coordinate 4,874,040 downwards.
GCGGATCGCCGCTCGCATCGGCGCGCGCTATGTGGTGCCGCCGGGCGCCGAGGCGGCGCCCTATCTGGTGGAGACGCGCGGCCTGTTCCAGGGCGAGGCGCCCGCCGTGCTGCGGCCGGGAACGGCGGAGGAAGTCGCCTTCTGCGTCGCCCAATGCGCCGAGGCCGGCCTGCCGCTGGTGGCGCAGGGCGGCAATACCGGGGTCGTGGGCGGGCAGACGCCGTTCGGCGAAATGCTCATCTCCCTCACCCGGCTCGACCGCATCCGCGACATCGATCCGACCGATCTGACCGCCACGGTGGAAGCCGGCTGCACGCTCCACGCGGTACAGGAGGCGGCGCGGGCGGCGGACTGCCTGTTTCCTCTCTCCATCGCGTCGGAAGGCACCTGCCGCATCGGCGGGAATCTCGCCACCAATGCCGGCGGCGTCGCGGTTCTGCGCTATGGCAACATGCGGGAGCTGACGCTGGGCCTGGAAGTGGTGCTGCCGGACGGGCGCCTGTGGAACGGGCTGTCCCGCCTGCGCAAGGACAACACCGGCTACGACCTGCGCGACCTGTTCATCGGCTCGGAAGGCACGCTCGGCATTATCACCGCCGCGACCTTGCGCCTGTTCCCGCCCGCGCGCCAGCGCTCCACCGCCTTCATCGGCCTGCCGAGCGTGGAAGCCGCGCTCGCCCTGTTCCGCCGCATGCGCGCGGTGGCGGGCGACAGCCTCACGGGGTTCGAGCTTCTGTCCGATTATTGCATCGAGACCGTGCTGAAACACATTCCCGGCACGGTGCGCCCACTCGGCGAGCGCCACGCCTATTACGTGCTGGCGGAACTGACCTCCACGCGTCTGGTGGACGATCTCGCCGCCCTCGCCGAGGGGATCCTCGAACAGGCAATGGAGGTCGGCGAGATCGCGGACGCGGTGATCGCCGCGAGCGAGACGCAGGCGACGGCGCTCTGGAAGCTGCGCGAAACCCTCCCCGAGGCCCAGAAGTTCGAGGGCGGCTCCATCAAGCACGATGTCTCGGTGCCGGTGTCGCGCGTGCCCGAATTCTACATCGAGGCAAGCCGGCTGTGCGAAGCCCATATGCCGGGGGTGCGGGTGTGCGGCTTCGGCCACATGGGCGACGGCAACATCCATTTCAACCTGAGCCAGCCGGTGGGCATGGACAAGGCGGACTTCATCGCCGAATGGGAGGCATTCAACCGCCTCGTCCACGATCTCGTCGCCGCGCTCGGCGGCTCGATCTCGGCCGAACACGGCATCGGCCTGCTCAAGCGCGAGGAACTGCGCCTCTATAAGGACCCGATTGCGCTGGAGATGATGGCTGCGGTGAAGCGCGCCATCGACCCCGCCGGCCTGCTGAACCCCGGCAAGGTGCTGATGCCCGGCGCGAACTGAAGCCGACCTTCGACCCCCGCCGCGCGGTAGCGTTCACGCGGCGCGCGGCGCGCCCTTGCGCTTCACCCCGACCACGGTGACCACGGCGAGCGCCAGCGGGATTGCGGCGGCCATGAACACCACATGGTTCAAGTGGTGATCCAGCAGCATGCCATAGACCACGGGCCCGATCAGCGAGCCGATGTCGTAGCCGGAATAGACCACGCCGAACACCTTGCCAGTCGAGCCTGCGGCGGCGGCGCGGCGCACCAGCACGTCGCGCGAGGGCATGGTGACGCCCACCGACGCTCCGATCAGCGTCAGCAAGCCGACGGCGGCGGCCGGTCCGTAGGCCACGAAGCCGAGCAGCAGGCACATCAGCGCCGCCACCGAAAGGCCGACCATCGCCACCACATGATGGCGCGTGATGCGGTCGGCCAGCCATCCGCCGGCCGCGACGCCCGCCGCCTGGCCGATCTGATAGGCGGTGACCGCGAAGGCGGCGATGCCGGCGGAGACGCCGAACCCTTCCTGAAAGGCGGTGATCGAGAAATTCTGCACGCCCACCAGCGACATGGCGGACAGGAGGAAATAGAGGAAGGCGAGCAGCACCACCGGCGTCATCAAGATGTGCATGAAGCTCGGCGCCGGTCCGCCGGGATGCTCCGCCCGACGCTCCGCATGGGAGGGGGTACGCAGCACGGCGCGGCTGCACATGAGGCCGACGGCGACGCACAGGCACGCGACGCCGAGGATGATCAGCGCCGCCCGCCATCCATAGAGCAGCGCCAGCCCGCCCGAGACGATGGGCGAGAGGGCAAAGCCGATATTGCCGAAGATCACATGGGCGGCGAACGCGCGCCCGAGCCGCTTGCCGCCCACCCGGTGGCTGAGGATCGACAGGTCGGCCGGGTGATAGACGCTATTGCCGAGGCCGGCCAGCATGGCCAGCGGCAGCATGGCGACATAGCTCGGCGCGGCACCGAGCGCGGCGATGGAGGCCGATTGCAGCACGATGCCGCACAGCAGCAGCCGGTCCGCGCCGAAGCGGTCCACCAGCACCCCGGCGAGCACCTGGCCCGCGCCCGAGAACAGATAGAAGATCGAGAGGATGAGGCCGAGCTCGGTGAACGACACGCCGAGATCGTCGCGCATCACAAGAAACAGCGGCGCAAGGGCGAGTTGGAGGATGTGGCTCACGAAGTGCGCGGCGCCCACGGCGCTGATGGTGGCAACTTCGCTCCGGGTGATGCGGCCGGGTTCCATGGTCGTGTGCACGGCGTCTCTCCTCGGCCCGCTCTTGAAGGGACGGGCTCTTCTTTTCCGGGCGCGTGCGTCCGGTCAGTACACTGCGCGTGACCCGCTGCCGCCGAAATAGCGCAGCGTCAGGCAGGTGATGTCGTCGGCCTGCGGGGCGCCGCGCTCGAACTCATGGATCGAAGCGAGCACACGCTCGGCCAGTTCCGGCACATGGCCGGTATTTACTCCACGGGAGAGCAAGCTTTCCAGCCGGCCCTCGCCATAGGGCTCGTCGTCGATGTCGAACGCTTCCGTCACCCCGTCGGTGAACAGGAACAGGGTGTCGCCCGGCGCGAGCTGCATCTCGTGCTCGACATAGACGAAGCCCTCCAGCACCGCCACCGCCATGCCCGCTGTGCTCGGCAAGGTGGAGAGCGCCCCGTCGCGGGTGATGCGATAGGGCAAATTGTGGCCGGCGTTGACGAAGCTCAGCCGCCCGGTCTCCAGGTCCAGCACCCCGTAGAACAGGGTCACGAACAGCATCTGCTCGTTTTCCACCGCCAGCAGATCGTTGAGGCGGCGCACGCAGCCGGCTGGCGAGCGCTCGAACAGCGCGGTGGAGCGCAGCAGGGTGCGCGAGATGGCCATGAACAGGGCGGCCGGCACGCCCTTGCCCGAAACGTCTGCGACCACGAAGCCGAGGGTGGATTTGTCGATCAGGAAATAATCGTAGAAGTCGCCGCCCACCTCGCGCGCCGGGGTCATGCTGCCGTCCACGGTGACGCGGGGATCGGGCGAGAATTCCTTCGGCAGGATGGCGAGCTGGACCTGGCGGGCGATTTCCAGCTCCTGCTGGAGCCCGGCAAGCTTGGTCTTGGTGATGAGGGCTTCGCGCAGTTCGACCACCATCGCGGAGAGGCGAGTGTATTGCTCCACGATGCGGCGGGAGAGATCATGCAGCACCCGCGCCACGCGGCGCAGCTCGTCGTCATTCTCCTGCTGCTCGCCGGACTGGAGCAGCGCCAGCACCTCCTCGCGGTCGCTGGCATCCAGCGCGTCGGCGAGGGCTTTCAGCTCGCGCGAAATGACCGTTTCCTGGCGACGGCGGACGCGGTCGCGCTGGCGCCGGCTTTCGGCGAGCGCCTGCACGTTTCCGCGCAGCCCGACCACCGCTTCCGCGATGCGGCCGATCTCGTCCTTGCCGGTGCGCTCCAGCGTCACCGAGGTATCGCCGCGCGACAGCGCCTGGAGCACGTCGATGGCGTCCTCCAGCGGCCGGAAGGAGTACCACAGGAAGCCGTTCACCCCGATCACGCCGATGACCAGCAGAACGATGCCGGCGCCGATCGCCCAGCTGCGGAGCATGCTCTGGGCGGCCCAGACGGCGGTGGTGTCTTTCAGCGAGACGAGACCGCCGATGATGCCGCCATTGATGTCTTCGACCGGCACGTTGACCACGGAATAGGTCAGCGGATCGAGAACGATCCGCTCGTACAGTGCCTGACGCGGCGCGATCTCCGGCGCGGCCCGCTCCCAGAGCGCGGCATCGGTGGTCGCGGCGATGCGGTCGCGCAATGTCAGCAAGGTCGCCGCCGACTGGGTGCTGGTGGCGAAACGCTGCACGGCCGAAGAGACGTCGCGCCCGAGCACGACCACCGCGCGGCCGGCGCCCTGCAGGGTGATCATGCGCGTCGCCACGACCATGATCTGATCGGCGGCGATCGACCGCAGGCCGCCGATGCGCTCGCCGGCTTGCGCGCGATCCAGGCTACCCGCGTCAAGAATGCTGCGCCCGACCGCGAGCCCGGCGGAGAACAGGATTTCGCGATCCGCCGCCACCACTTCGAAGCCGAGGCCGGAATCCGCATCGATCCCGAGATCCGCCAGCGCGGCGAGGATGCCCGCCCGGTCGTTCAGCGCCAACGCGACCCGCACCGGGCTCGAATCAACGATGCGGCCGAGCCGCTGGTCGAGTTCGGCCACCTGCACGGTGACGATCTCCCGCCAGAGCGAGGACTGGCCGGAAATGGCGATGTCCGAGGTGCGGGCCTCCTCCAGCCGGTCGCGCAACAGGCTGGCGCCCCAGAAGGTGGCCATCAGCGCCAGGAAGCCCAGCGCGACGATCAGCGTGATGCGGGTGCGCAGAAGCATCAGGAACCGCGCCCCACCTTGGCGGACGACGACGGATTGCGCGGCATCGCCTCACGGCGGATGCGCTCGACATCGGCCCGCAGCGCGCCTTCGAAATCCACTGCCAGCAACTCCTCGGCATAGGCCTGCAAGGCCAGCCATTTGTCCGCCACCCGATGCACCCCGGAGCTGGTGGCCCGATAGGCGCGGGCGATCGCCCCCTGCCCCAGGCGCGCGCCACCCGGCCCGCTGTCGAGTTCGCCATCGGCATTGCGGGCGAGCACGGTGGCGAGGCGGATGCGGCTTGTGGCCAGCGACGAGCCGGCGAAGAAAGCGCCGGCGACGCCGGCGATGGCGCTGCACGCGAGGACGGCGAGCGCGAGCGGCAGGTGGGAGGCGGCCAGGGCCGTGCTGAGCGTGGCGGGCGCCGTGGTCACGTCCACCTGCCCGACCTGGATCGTATCCACCTGGATCGGCACCGAAACGGTCTCCCCGCCGGGGCTGGGGCCGATGGCGAAGCGCGCTTCGCGCCCGTCCGGCCCGCGCAGCACGATGCGGGTGATTCCCGGGGTCTGCGCCATAGTATCGGAAAGATAAGCCTCGACGCCGGGAAGCAACTTGAGCGGAATGCCGAAGCGGGCCGCCTTTTCGAACTGCAGCGCGAGGGCGCGGGCAACCGAGGTGCCGATCACGTTGGCGTCGCGCCGCGCCGTCTCCTCGACCTTCTGCTTGAAGCCGTTGAACATCAGCACCCCGGCCCCACCGCCGAGGACCAAGGTGAGCAGAAACACGAACACGCCCACCAGGAGGCGATCACGCACCTTGCCCATGCGTTGCGATTCAATGGGCATCGTCGAGCGCCCCCAGTTGCGCCAGTCCCCGCTCGATTCTCTGCTCGCTCTTGGTCCAGGTCTCCTTCGCCTCGAACGCCAGCAGCTCCAGCCCCTGGCTCGGCGCACCCCCACCCGCCTCGCCGCGCAGCACCCGCGCGGCACGGTCGAAGCCGCGGGTGACCGCATAGACGAAGGCGAGCGCGGAGAGGATCGACAGGGCCACCGCGCCCGAGGCCAGGCTGGCGGTGCGCGTCAGCAGATCGAAATGCAGTGCATCGCCACGGGCCTGCCGCGACCTGTCCGATACGATGATGGCGATGCCACCGGCGAGGCCGAGGTCGTTCTCGAAGCGGGTTCCGAACACCGTTTCGCCCCGCGTCACCGTGTGCCAGATGCCGTCGCCCTGCAGCTTGTCCGTCCAGATCTCGGTGACGCTCTCGCCCACGGAGCCACGGTCGGTGCTGTAAACCGATTTGCCGGCTGCATTGAAGATGTCGATCGCGAGCACGGACGAATCACTGGCCTTCTCGCGCTCGATCCGAGACTGAAGCGGCGAAATCTGGTCCAGTGCGAGACCAATGGAAAGATTTGCCTCGGTCGTGCTGCGCAAAGCGCCGAGGAGCCGTGAAACGCGGGCCTCCTCGATTTCCGCATTCACCCGTTCGCCGGCAAGGAAAGCTCCTGCGGCCACCGCCGCGATGGTCAGCAGCACCGAGAAAACCACAACCAATACAAGGCGGCTGACGAATGGCATGAAAAAATGCTTATGCGCTGGAGACGGCGGACGTTAGCCGCCCCGGCGGCTTCAAACCAGACCTAAACTGCATCGGCGCTCAAAAAGCTTTGCGGCGAAGGCTCTTCCCTTCCCCCGCCCGCCCTGACAGAGTGCAAGCGCTTTGCGGGATTGCACAAATGATCCGAACCACCCTGGGCCTTATCGCACTGTTCGCGATGATCGCCGCGGCCTGCGTCGCGTTCGGTGCATATTTCTCCTACGTCACTCTGCAAAACGCGCATAGGGGTGCCATCGAGGCGCGATTCAGCATTACCGCAGAGCGCATTGCCACCACCGCCCAGTTCGCCGCCAGCCTGGGAATCGCGTTGCCGGCTCAGACGACCTTGTCCGAACTGGTGGCGCGCGAGGCCCGGCTCGACCCGGCGGTGGATTCCATCGATGTCGTGGACGATCGCGGAATGGTGCTGTTCAGCAGCGCGTCCGCCCGCGTCGGCGCCCCGGCCGGCCCCCTGCCCCATGCGGTGGGACGACGCATCGAGAACGACCTTGCCGCCGCCATCGGGCGCGTGGTGGTGCGCTACGATCCCGCATCCATGGATGCCGGCGCGCGGGCGCTCGCGGATGATCTGAGGACCATCGCCATTCCCACTTTGATCGGCGCCGCCCTGGCCACCATCGCCATCGGCATCCTGCTCGCCGCGGATCTGAAGCGCGCGGCGCGCCGCGCGGCGGAGCCCGAGAAATGGCCCCCCGCCGCCCGCACCGCGCTCGCCGCCGCGCAGTCGGTGCACGCCAGCGTCACGCGGGGCGGCTCCCCCGACCCCGGCGCCACAACGGAGACCGCGCGCTCATGATCGGCTTGCGTGCAGGCATCTCGCTCGCCATCGCGGTCATTCTCTGCGCCGCCCTGGCGGTGATCGGCTGGGCTGCCGGGCGCGCGGCGGAGCGCACCATCGTGCCGGCCATTTCCGCCAAGGCGGAATCGGTGGGCCGCTCGGCTGCGGCGCTGGTGGAAAACGCCGTGCAGGCGGGCATACCGCTCGACCAATTGGTGGGGGTCCGCGACTATTTCGACGATCTGCGGGCCGCCAACGATGAGCTGGCGCAGATCCGCATGCTGACCACCTTCGGCGCGGTGCTCACCCAATCGGGGGCGGCGAGCCTGCCGCCCGACACCCCCATCGTCTATTCCTCGGTCTCGGCGCGCAGCGGCGCCCCCCTCGCCACCATCGCCATCGCCATCGATACCAGCGTCATCTCCGCCCAGGTCAGCGCGGTGCTGGTGGATGTCGCCTTCATCGGCATCGTGTCCCTGCTGGTGGCGCTCGAACTGGTGGCGCTGGTGGTCGGCACCAGCGGCGTCGAGGCGCTCGCCGCGCTGGAAGCGCGGATCCGCGCCCTCGCCAGCGGGCGCCTGTCCCAGCATGCCAGCGAAGATGCCGCGAAGCTCCCGCTCATCGCGCCCATCGACGCCCGCGTCGAGCAGGTGAACGCGATGCACCGGCAGGTGCGCGCCACCGCCGAGGAGAGCGGCGATGCGCACGCGCTCGCGGCCCTCGCCGAGGTGGAAACCCGCACCGGCCTCGGCTCCGTGCATCCGGGCGAGAACCATGCGGCGACCATCGTGCGGCCGGCGCTGTTCCTGTTCATGGTCGCGGAAGAACTCACCCGGCCCTTCCTGCCGCGCCTGGTGCAGGGGCTCGTGCCGCCCAAGCTGCCGTTCAGCCTGGACTTCGCCATGAGCCTGCCGATCGTCGTCTTCATGGCCGGTGTGGCGCTGTGCCAATTGCCGTTCGCCGTGGCCTCCGAGCGCCTGGGGCGCCGGTCCAGCTTCATGCTGGGCGCGCTCATCGCGGCGCTCGGCTATTGCGCCTCCGGCCTCACCGGCGATTATTGGCTGTTCCTCGGCACGCGCCTGCTGTCGGCCATCGGCTATGCGCTGGTTTTCGTCTCCGCCCAGGGACACGTCATCGACCATTCGCGACCGAGCGAACGCACCGCGGGCCTCGCGGTGTTCGTCAAGGCCATCATGGTGGCCGGGCTGTGCGGCCCGCCGATCGGCGGCGTCATCGCCGACCGGCTCGGCGGGCAGGCCGCCTTCCTGGTGTCGAGCGGCCTGGCCGTGATCGCCCTGGTGGTGGCCTTCTTCTCCCTGCCGCGATCCGAGCCGCGCCGCAGCAGCGCCGGTGTCGGCCTCTCGGAACTCGCCGCCGCCCTGAAGGCGCCGCGCCTCTCGGCGCTGCTGTTCGGCTGCGCGCTGCCGGCGAAATTCCTGCTGGTGGCGGTGTGCTTCTATCTCGTGCCGGTGGAATTGCAGCGCGAGGGCTATAGCGCCGCGGCGATCGGCCGGCTGCAGATGATCTATCCGATCCTCATGGTGGTGGCGGTGCCGGTGTTCGCCGCACTGGCCGAGCGGATGAATGCGCGCTCCGGCTTCGTGATCGCCGGCGGCCTCATCGCGGGCGGCGGCGCGCTGCTGCTGACGCTCGGCACCTCGCCGGTGCTGATCGCGCTGGTGCTGGCGCTGCTGGGCATCGGGCAGTCCATGTCCATCGCCCCACAATCCGCTCTGGTGGCGGACAGCGCCCGCCACGTGCCTGGCGGAAGCTCGGCCGGCGTGCTGGGGCTGTTCCGCCTGATCGAGCGCTCGGGCAATGCGGCGGGGCCGGCCGCGGCCGGCTTGCTGCTCGCCGCCATCGGATTTGCCGCGGCCACCGCCTCGATCGGCATAATGGTGGTGGCGGGAGCCCTCGCCTTCGCGCTATCTGGTCGCCATGCATCCGCCACCCCGACCGAGGCCGTGAACCGGCCCGAGGTCTCACCGGAAGGAACACCCCTGTGATCGACCGGCGCTCCCTTCTCTCCCTGGGCCTGGGCGCGGGCGCGCTCGGCGCCATGGGCGCGCCCGCGCCCGCCTTCGCACAGGATCGCCCGTTCCGCATCCTGATGCTGACCTTTCGCGGCGATACGGACGTGGAGCGCGGCTTCCGCTATTTCTTCGACGCGGCCGGCGTGAAGGCGCAATTCCTGACCCGCGATGTGGAGCGCGACGCCACCCGCGTGAAGCCGATCCTCGCGGAGACACTGCCCACCTTCAAACCCGACCTGATCTACACCTATGGCACCCCCAACACGCTGGCGGTCGCCGGGCCTTATGACGCCCCCGCCGACGCGCCGTTCGTGCGCGACATTCCGGTCGTGTTCGCCCTTGTTGCCGCCCCGGTCCAGGTGAAGATCGCGCCCTCCGTGGCCTCCTCCGGCCGCAACGTGACCGGCGCCGTGCACGTGGTGCCGACCGACGTGCAGATGCGCGCGATGCAGACCTACAAATCGTTCTCCAAGGTGGGCGTGATCTATTCCCCGAACGAGAGCAACTCCCTCGTCATCGTGAATGAGATGAAGGCGTTCTGCGACAGCGTGGGCGCGACCCTGGTGACCCAGCCGCTGACCATGCACGGCACGCGGCCCACCGGCGAGGGCGTGGAGCAGTTCGTGCGCAACATGCGCGCCCAGGGCGTGGACTGGCTGTATCTTCCCCCCGACACCTTCCTCGCCACCATCTTCAATCGCATCGCCCCGGTGGCGATCGACGTGGGGCTGCCCACGTTCGGTTCCACCGAATTCTTCCTGCGCGAAGGCGACGGGCTTGTCGGACTTGTCAGCCGGTATTATTCGGTAGGACAATTGGCGGCTTCGAAGGCGGTCGAAATCCTGGTGCAAAAGAAGGCGCCCAAGGATATTCCGATCGAAACGCTGAAGCGCTTCGCCTTGATCATCAATATGAATGTGGCGAAGAAGCTGGGCGTGTTCCCGCCCATTGTCATGCTGAACTATGCGGAAGTCCTCACATGATGGCCGGTTTAACGGCAGCACGGCCCCTGGATGACAGCCTGACCTGGCGCGAACTGCGCCCGGAGGATCTGGACGAGGTGGAGACGCTGCATCGCCTGGCGGTCGGCCCGGTGGTGCGGCCCGATATCGTGAAGCCGGAATCCCGGTCCTATTTCGCCAGCATCCTCTCCGGCCGGGGACGGGTGATCGGCGCCTACGACGGCCGTCTCATCGCCTATGGCATCCTCCAGCACGATCATTCGCCGGCGGACGATCCGCGGCGCGAACTGGGCCTGGCGCCGGGCACGCCGGTCGGCCGCCTCGCCGGCGCGTCGGTTGCGCCCGCCTTCCGGGGTCGTGGCCTCCAGCGCATCACCATCAGCGCCCGCGTTGCCATGGCACCGCCGGAGATGGCCCTCTTCTCCACCGCCGCCCCGGTGAATACGCCGAGCTGGGCGAGCCTGCTGGCGGAAGGGTTTCCGATCCACGGCATCGTGCGGCGCTACGGCGGCTATCTGCGCTACATGATGGTCCGCGACGGCGCCACCTATGACCCGGCGCATGCGGTCACGGTGGATCCGCTGAACCTGCCCCTTCAGGAAGAATTATTCGAGAAGGGGTGGCGCGGCTTTGCCCGTTCGCGGCTCGCCTCGGGCGCTCCGGGAATCCTGTTCGCCCCGCCTCAGCCGAGGATTGCGTGATGTCCTGGCCCGCTCAGCTGGCGCCACCTGTCCCCTCCCTCCAGGAGCCGCCTGCCGGCGAACCATGAGCACGTCCCAGCCCCCACAGGCGCCGATTCGCGCATCGCTCACCATCGACGCTACAATCGATGCGATCGCGGACGCGACGGAGTGGCTCGGAACCATCGCGGAGGCGGAGGACTGGCCGGTCGCGCTGAAGTTCGGGCTCGAACTCAGTGTCGAGGAAGCGCTGGCCAATGTGGTGTCCTATGCCTTCGAGGGCGTGGACGCCCCGCCCATGATCCGGCTGGACGTGCTGGAGCTGGACGGCGATCGCATCGGCGTGCGGATCGTCGACAACGGCATCCCCTTCGACCCCACCGAAGTGGCCGAGCCCGAGGTGCCGGAGAGCGTCGAGGACGCCAAGATCGGCGGCCACGGCGTGCAGCTGATGCGGCACTTCCTGGAACACCTCACCTACCAGCGCCACGGGAACGAGAACCATCTCACCCTGGTGACCAAACCGAAGACGGCCTGACCCATGCCTGAATCCGGGGTGATTGCGCCATGCTGATTCTTGCCGGGCTTCTGGCCGGCCTGGGCTTGCTGTTCATCGGCCTCAAGCTGATGAGCGTTCACCTGCAGCAGGCCATGGGCCGGCGCGTGCGCACCATGCTGAAGGCGGCGACGCGCTCGTCCTTCTCCGGCTTCTTCTGCGGCGCCTTCGCGGGCGCGGCGGCGCAATCCAGCAATGCGGTCACGCTGATCGCCGGCAATCTGGTGCGCGGCGGCGTCTTCACCACGCGCGACGCGATCCCCGTGGTGGCGGGCGCGAACGTGGGCACCTCCGCTCTGGTGTTCATCGCCTCCATCGACATGCGCCTGGCGGTGCTGTTCCTCATCGCGCTCGTCGGCATGACCTATCAGTTGCGTCTCGACCGGCGCCCGAACTGGCGCGACTGGATGGGCGTGACGCTCGGCCTCGCACTGCTGTTTCTGGGCCTGGATTTCATCAAATCGGCGCCCAAGGGCATCGACGTGGCCCAGGCGGCCGAGGCCTTTTCCAACGGGCTCACCCCGCTGCTTGGCCTCGCGCTCGGCTTCGTCGCGGCGGTGATCACGCAATCGGCCTCCACCGCTACCATCCTCGCGGTCGCGGCCACGAAGGCCCGGCTGCTCGGGCTGGAGGATGCCTTCTACCTGATCCTCGGCGCGAATTTCGGCTCGGGCATCGCCACGCTCGTCACAGCCGGCGGCCTCGTGGGCATCGGCAAGCAATTGTGCTTCGTCCACATCTTGGTGAAGGGCGTCGGCTGCGTGATCGTGTTCGCCCTGTGGGAAGGTGCCAACCTGGCCGGCTGGGACAGCGCGGCGATCCTCACCAGCCTTGGCGGCGGCGAACCCTCCTTGTCCATCTCGCTGCTGTTCCTGGCCCTGCAGGTCAGCGGCGGCTTGCCCGTCACCGGGCTGCGCGGGCTGACGGAGAGGATCTCCGTCGCGCTCAGCCCAGCCTCGGTGGAGGATCGGGTGTCCCGCCCGCACTTCATCCATGACGCGGCCATCGGCGATCCGTCCACCGCGCTCGATCTCGCGGCCCACGAGACAGACCGGCTGGTGAGCCTGCTGCCGGACCTGCTACCCGATCTCGACCAACGCTCCACCGGCGCCGCCAAGGAGCGGACCGTGCTGTGGCACGGCTCGACCGCCATCGTCGCGGCGACCGGCCAGTTCGTGGTGCGGGTGATCGAGCGCCGGGTCGGCCGGGAGGATCTCGACCTCGCGCTCCATCTCCAGGAACAGCTCGATCTGGTGAAATTCCTTCAGGACACGCTGCACGATTTTTCGCAGGTGGTGGAAGAGTTCAAGGATCTGCCGCCGCTCGCCTTCAACCTGTCGGAAGCGCTGCGCACCATCGTCCTGTCGCTCGTGGATGCCCGCGGCGGCTCGATCGAGGATTTCGACATCCTGATCGGCCTGACCTCCGACCGCAGCGAGCTGCTGGATCGCATCCGCCGCGCGCTGGCCGGCTCCGCGCTCAATTCCGGGGAGGAGGCGCGCAAGCTGCTGCTCGCCACCAGCATGTTCGAGCGCGCGGTGTGGCTGGTGCGGCGACTCGCAGTGACGTTGCGCCCGGATGCGAATGACGATAAGCCCGCAACTGCACTTAACAAGGCGAACCTGGAAGAGGCTCATGCAGATTGAGCGCGAACAAGCCGGCGAAGACGTTCTGCTGAAGGTGGCCGGCCGTCTCGACACGCCGAACGCGAAGCCGTTCGAAGCAAGCCTGCTGGACGTGGTGAACACCACCAACGGCGGCATCGTGGTTGACCTTGCGGGCGTGGTCTATGTCTCGTCCTCGGGCCTGCGCGCCCTTCTCGTGGCGGGCAAGGCCATGCGCACCGCGAAGCGCAAGCTTTCGCTCAAGTCGCTTCAGCCGCAGATCCGCGAAGTGTTCGACATCTCCGGCTTCTCGACCCTGTTCGAGATCAGCTGACCGGACCCGGCGGCCCCAGGCCGCCGCCCGCATGATCAGCGCCCCGACCGACTTGCGGCGCAAGACGGCCGTGCGCATGCCGGCCGCCCCGCGGCATAGCCGCCTCAGTACGGCTCCTCAGTGCGGCTCCTCGTGGCTGCTGAGCCGGTCGGACAAGGCGAGCACCAGGCTCGAGAGCACGAACACCGCGTGGATGATGACCAGCCACATCAGCCAGGTGGTGTCGGCGCCCTTGTCCAAATTCATGAACGCCTTGAGCAGCGCGATGGCGGAAATCGCCACGATCGACGCGAGCAGCTTCTGCTTGAGGCCGCTGAAATCCACCCGCGTCATCCATTCCGGCCAGTCGGGATGGCCGTTGGGATCGATCTTCGAGACGAAATTCTCATAGCCCGAGAAGATCACGATCAACACCAGATTGCCGGTGAAGGTGAGGTCCACCAGGGTCAGGATGCCGAGGATGGTGTCGGACTCGGTGGCGTCCAGCGCGTGCGTCACGAAATGCAGCAGCTCGTGGCCGAACTTGAACAGCAGAACCAGCAGCGCGATGACGAGGCCGATGTAGAAAGGCGCCATCAGCCAGCGGCTGCGGAAGAGTATGCCCTCGATGCCCCGTTCCAGCATGGCCGCCCTCGTCGGTCTGTGCGTCGCAGCATGCCTCGCATGCAACGGCGGCGAGGGCAAGCCTGCCGGAAGATCCAGCCGCGCCGAGCCGCCGGGCCGCCGCGCTCAGCCGCGGCGGGACGTCATGGCCCGATAGGCTTCGATCACCTGGCTGTCGTCGGCCCGGCCGAGGCCCTGGGCGGAGGCGGCCAGGAACAATTGCTGGGCGAGCGCGGCGAGGGGCGTCGGCGCCTTCGCGCCACGGCCGGCCTCCAGCACGATGCCGAGGTCCTTCACGAAGATGTCCACGGCGCTCGTGACCTTGCCGTCGTCGGCCGCCATGCGGGGCCCGCGATTGTTGAGCATCCAGCTCGCCGCCGCGCTCTCGCCGAAGATCTCCAGCAATTGCGACAGATCCAGCCCCGCCCGCTCGGCCAGCGACAGCGCCTCGGCGGCGGTGGCGATATGCACGCCGCACAGAAGCTGGTTGATGGTCTTCACCATCGCCCCCTGCCCCGGCGCATTGCCGACGCGGAACAGCCGGCTGCCCATGGTGCGCAGCACGCCTTCGGTGCGGGCATAGAGCGGATCGGGCGCGCTGGCCATCACGGTCAGGGCGGCATTCTGAGCGCCGATGACGCCGCCGGACACCGGCGCATCCACAAGGCCGCGCTGCGACAGGGCAAGGCGCGCCGCCATGGCTTCCACGCGCGGCGGGGAACAGGTGGAGCACAGGATCACCGCCCCGTCCGCCGCCAGCGCGTCCGCCGCGCCGGCCTCGAACAGCACCTGCTCGGCCTGGTCGGCATTCACCACCATGAGCACCAGCAGGTCCGCGCCCTGCGCCGCATCGGCCGGAGAGGCGGCCGCGCGGCCGCCGCCGGCGGCGAAGGTGGAAAGCGACGCCGTGTTCAGATCGAAGCCGGCCACCTCGTGCCCGGCCGCAACAAGATGCTGCGCCATGGGCAGCCCCATGGCGCCCAGCCCGACAAATCCGATCCGCATGGTCTTATTCCTTCACCGCGCCGGTCATGGACGAGACGTAATAGTCCACGAAGAACGAATAGAGGATCACCACCGGCAGTGAGCCGATGAGCGCGCCCGCCATCAGCGCCCCCCATTCGTAGACGTCCGAGCGCACCAGCTCCGTCAGCACGCCCACCGGCACCGTCTTGTTCTCCGAAGACTGGATGAAGGTGAGGGCATAGATGAATTCGTTCCACGACAAGGTGAAGGAGAAGATGCCCGCCGAGATCAGACCCGGCACCGAGAGCGGCAGCAGAACCTTGGTGAGGATCTGCCAGCGCGAGGCGCCATCCATCAGCGCGCATTCTTCCAGCTCGTACGGGATGGAGCGGAAATAGCCCATCAGCAGCCAGGTGGAGAACGGGATCAGGAAGGTCGGATAGGTGAGGATCAGCGCCAGCTTGCTGTCATAGATGCCGAGGTGGAATACCATCAGCGCCAGCGGGATGAACAGGATGGACGGCGGCACCAGATAGGCCATGAAGATGCCGAGCCCGACCCAGCGCGAGCCGTGGAAGCGCATGCGCTCGATGGCATAGGCGGCGAACACCGAGGCCACCAGCGAGATCGCGGTCGCGCACACCGACACCAGGATCGTGTTCCAGAGCCAGCCGGGATAGGAGGTCTCGAACAGCAGATATTTGATGTGCTCGAGCGTCGGCTCCCACACCCAGAGCGGGGAATAATTGTTGTAGTCGGTGAGCTGCCAGTTCGGCTTGATGGCGGTCAGCGCCATCCAATAGAACGGGAACAGCAGCACGAACACGAACACCAGCAACGGCAGAATCACCGTGATGAGGCGCTTCGGCAGGCTGTCGAGATAGCTCATGCCGGTGGAATTGTCGGTGACGCCTTGATCGGTCATGGCCGGCACTCCGCGCGGGCAGGAAGAAAGGGGACGGGGCGGGTCATGATCATCAATCCCCCCCGCCCTGCTGCCACTTGCGGCGCTGCAATCCGAAGAAGCTGAACAGGATGGCCGAGAGCAGGAACGGGATCATCGCCACCGCGATGGCCGCGCCCTCGCCCAATTGTCCGCCGGGAATTGCCCGCTGGAAGGAGAGCGTCGCCATCAGATGGGTCGCGTTCAGCGGGCCACCGCGGGTGAGCACATAGATCAGCTGGAAATCGGTGAAGGTGAACAGCACCGAGAAGGTCATCACCACGGCGATGATCGGCGAGAGCATGGGCAGCGTGATGTAGCGGAAGCGCTGCCAGCCGCTCGCCCCATCCAGCGTCGCCGCCTCGTGCAGGGAGGCGGGAATGGTCTGCAGGCCGGCGAGCAGCGAGATCGCGACGAAGGGAATGCCGCGCCACACATTGGCGGCGATCACCGACATGCGGGCATTGGTGGAATCGCCGAGGAAATTGATGTTGGTGGAGATCAGCCCCATCTTCATCAGCGCCCAGGAGATGACCGAGAATTGCGCGTCGAAGATCCACCAGAAGGCGATCGCCGAGAGCACGGTCGGCACCACCCAAGGCAGCAGCACGATGGCGCGGAAGAAGCTCTTGAACGGCAGGTTCTCGTTCAGCAGAAGGGCGAGCCACAGGCCGAGCGCGAACTTCAGGACCGAGGCGCCGATGGTATAGATCAGGGTGTTGAAGACGGCGAGCCAGAAGATGCTGTCGCCCCAGAGGGATTCGTAATTCTCCAGGCCGATGAACACGCCGTCCCGGCCGATGCGCGTATCGGTGAAGCCGAGCCAGACGCCGAGGCCGAGCGGATAGGTGAGGAAGAAAATCAGAAACACCGCGGCCGGCAGCAGGAAGATCAGGCCGAGCACGTGCCGGCCCTGGCCTATGCCTGCCCACCATGATCGCAGATTGAATCCGGGCGCGGCCCGCGCCGTCACTTCAGTCATGAACTCACTCTCCCTGAACCCGCAAAGGCACGTGTGGGCTGGCCCTGAAAAACGCTCCCCCGCGTGCGGGGGAGGAGAGGAAAGGACCGGATCCAGGCGGCGCGGAAGGCCCTGCCGGTTGGTCGGCGCCGCCGGCCCGCACCGGGCCGGCGGCACGCGGCGATCAACTCAGCCCGATCACCGGCGGTAGATGCGGTTGGCGCGGGTTTCCGCGCGCTTGGCGGCTTCTTCCGGGGTGCGCTGGCCAGTGGCGGCTTCCGCCACCATGTCGACCACGATCCAGTCCGCCATGGCGGCGGCCGATTGCGGGCCGAGCGGGCCGGAATAGCCGTTCGGACGCAGCAGCTCGGAGGCCTTCGCATAGGGCGCGTGGTTGGGATCGGAGGTCCACACGGGATTGTTCGCGAACGCCTTCAGCGTCTGGCAGCAATAGGCGCTGGCGCCCTGGATCCACGCATTCATCTGCGGCGCGTCGAACATGAACGCCATATAGGCCTGCGCCGCCTGCGGGAACTTCGAATATTTGAAGATGCAGGCCGAGGTGGTCTGCGCCA
The DNA here is from genome assembly GCF_043195145.2 of Roseixanthobacter pseudopolyaromaticivorans. NCBI lineage: Bacteria > Pseudomonadati > Pseudomonadota > Alphaproteobacteria > Hyphomicrobiales > Xanthobacteraceae > Roseixanthobacter > Roseixanthobacter pseudopolyaromaticivorans. The sequence goes on along the minus strand of NZ_CM195539.1, from coordinate 4,856,674 downwards.
GTTCCGCGACCCCGGTGGGGCCCACCGGCATGTTGGTGGTCTTGATGTCCGCAGCCATGTCCGCGAGCTTGGGATCATTCTTCGCAGCGTAATAGAGCGAGACGCCGTTGGCGGTCACTGAAATCTCGCCGGCGAGGAACGCGCGGTTGTTGTTGACGTCGAGCCAGCTCTCGGTGCCGGGAATGAAGGTCTTGTAAAGCTCGGCCGCATATTTCAGCGCGGCGATCGTCTCCGGGCTGTTGATGACAACCTTGCCCTGCTCGTCCACCATCTTGCCGCCATGGCTCCACAGCACCCAATGGCAGTAATTGTTGCCGTCGCCGACCCCGTGGCCGAGCGTGAAGCCCATGGGGTGGTTCTTCGCCTTCAAGGCCTTGGCGAGCTCGAGGAAGCCCTTGGTATCGCGCGGGAAGGTCGAGAATCCCGCGTCCTTCACCCAGCTGTCGCGATAGCACACCGCATTGCCGATGGTGGCGAGCGGCAGGGCGATGAACTTGCCGTCCGCCTTCGCATAAGCCTCGTTGCCGGGATACCAGCCGCCGAATTTCGCGCCGAGCGCATTGGCGAGCGGGGTCACGTCCAGCAGCTTGTCGGGATATTGCTGCGCATCGTCAAACCAGACCCAGACGATGTCGGGGCCGGAGCCCACGTTCGCCGCCACCGCCGCCTTGGGCCGGATGTCTTCCCAGCTCTCCTTGTCGATGCGCACTTCGATGCCGGTGGCCTCGGTGAATTTCTTGGTGTTGGCGAGCCAGGCATCCTCCTCGCCCTTCACGAACGGCGACCAGCGCAGCACGCGCAGGGCCGCGCCGGGCTCCGGCTTGAACTGGGGCATGGCGGCGCCCTGGGCGAAAGCGGGCATCGCGCCGAAGCCCGGCAGAGCCGCCGCGCCGGCGAGACCGGCGCCGCCGAGCAATACGTTACGTCTGGAAATGGTCATGGCGTTCCTCCATGGTGACTTATTGGCGTTGTCACGTTCTGCCGGCCGTCTGAGTCCTCGCCCTTGGGATCTTGCCCGCTGGATCTTGGCCCTTCGGTCGTTCGGCAGAATTCAGTCTGGCACGTCGCCGCCCGTGGCGCGCGCTTTTCGGGCCCTCGCGCTCACGCCTCCAGGCGCGCGCCGGTGGCCTCGTCGAACAGGTGCTGGAGGCCGGGCATCGGCGCGATATGGATGATTTCGCCCGGCGCGAACATCATCCGTTCGCGGAACAGCAGGGTCACTTCCTGCTCGCTCGCCGCATCGGTGCCGAGGCGCGCCACCACCAGCAGTTCCGAGCCGGTGGGTTCCACCACCACCACCCGCACGGGCACGCCCTGCGGATCGATGCGCACATGCTCCGGCCGCAAGCCATAGACCGCGCGGCGCCCGCTGGCGGAACCCGGCACCCGTTCCAGGGGCAGCACCACGCCGCTGTCGCTCATGAAGCGGGCGGTGCCGTTCACCTGCACCGTGCCCTTGATGAAATTCATCGAGGGCGAGCCGATGAAGCCGGCGACGAACTGGTTTGCGGGCTTGTCGTAAAGGTCGAGCGGCGCGCCGATCTGCTCCACCACGCCGTCGTGCATCACCACGATCTTGTCGGCCATGGTCATGGCCTCGATCTGGTCGTGGGTCACATAGACCGTCGTGGTCTTGAGGCGCTGATGCAGTTCCTTGATCTCGGTGCGCATCTGCACGCGCAGCTTGGCATCGAGATTGGAAAGCGGCTCGTCGAACAGGAACACCTGCGGATCACGCACAATGGCGCGGCCCATGGCGACGCGCTGGCGCTGGCCGCCGGACAATTGGCGCGGGAACCGGTCCAGCAGGTGCGAGAGGCCGAGAATCTCGGCGGCGCGGGCAACGCGCGCATCGATTTCCGCCTTGGGTGCGTTTCGCAGCTTCAGGGAGAAGCCCATGTTCGCGCCCACGGTCATGTGGGGATAGAGCGCGTAGTTCTGGAACACCATGGCGATGTCGCGTTCCTTGGGCGGAACGTCGTTCACCACGCGGTTGCCGATCAGGATCTCCCCGCCGGTGATGTTCTCCAGCCCCGCGATCATGCGCAGCAGCGTGGATTTTCCGCAGCCGGACGGCCCCACCAGAACGACGAATTCCCCGTCGCGGATATCCACATCGACCCCATGGATGACCGCCGTCGCTCCATAGGCCTTCTTCACACCGCGAATATCGACGGTCGCCATCCCGTTCCGCTCCTTGAAGTATCCACCCGACGCGCGCTCTTTATTGGCTCCGCTGAAACGGAGACTGGCGCTTCATTTGGGCCGCCGTGCGGCGGCCGTGCCCCAGCTTCCGCCAGGTGCGCGGCGATCATGGTGCGGCGCTCATTTTCGATCAAGTGCTTTTTAAAACGATTGAACCAAAGCATAAGGCGGCTTATCCAGAAGCGGCCCATCCTTCGCCGCGCCCCGGTCGAGGCGCAGCCCGCCACCCGAACGCCGAGCACTCTCATGACGGAAGATTCACGCCCCAAGCTGCTCCTCACCGGCCCCATCATGGACACAGTGGTGGAGCGACAGCTGGCCGAGCGCGCCACTCTTTTGGGCCTGGATGATTTCGAGGCGGCGATCGCGGCGCACGGCACCGAGATTCGCGGCATCGCCACCCGCGGCAAGCGCAAGGTGGACGACGCGCTCATGGCGCGCCTGCCGAAGCTGGAGATCATCGCCAATTTCGGCGTGGGTTACGACACGGTGGACGCCGCCGCCGCCGCCGCGCGCGGCGTCATTGTGAGCAACACGCCCGACGTGCTGAACGAAGAGGTCGCCGACCTCGCGCTCGGCCTGCTGCTGGCCACCGTGCGCGAAATTCCCCAGGCCGACCGCTTCGTCCGCTCGGGCGCGTGGAAGAAGGGGGCGTTCCCGCTGGGTCCCACCTTGCGCGACCGCACCGTCGGCATCGTCGGCATGGGCCGCATCGGCAAGGCGATCGCCAAGCGGCTGGACGCCTTCGGCGTGCCGGTGGTCTATCACACCCGCCGCGCCCAGCCGGATGTGGGCTACACGCATTATCCCGACCTCGTCGCCATGGCGCGGGACGTGGACACCATGATCCTCATCCTGCCCGGCGGCGCCGCCACCCGCGGGCTCATCAATGCCGAGGTGCTGGCCGCGCTCGGGCCCAACGGCATCCTGATCAATGTGGCGCGCGGAACCGTGGTGGACGAGCCGGCGCTGGTGGAAGCCCTCACCAACAAGACCATCCTCGCCGCCGGCCTGGACGTGTTCGTGGACGAGCCGAATGCGCCGGAAGCGCTGTTCGCGCTTGATAATGTGGTGTTGCTGCCGCACGTCGGCTCCTCCACCCATTTCACCCGCACCGCCATGGGCCAATTGGTGGTGGACAATCTGCTCTCTTGGTTCGACGGCAAGGGCCCCGTCACGCCGGTCGCCGAGACCCCCTGGCCGCGCGCCTGAGGCGCATAGACCCGCGCTGTCAGGGCGCGGGTCGCCACATTCTGTTTTCCCCCGACATGCTTTAGCGTGACGCATTTGCCGTGGTGAGACGGAATCGGATCATGCGTCGCCTTCGCCTTGCCTGCGCCCTAGCGCTGATGGCCCCCGCCCTTTGGCAATTGCCCGCAGCAGCCGTCGCGCAGGCGCAGTCTCCAACCCTCGCCGATCTTTTCCCGCAGGCCGATATTTTGGCCCAGGCGGACCTTCTCGCCCAGGCCGGCGGCACGGGGACCGCGCAGCAAAAGCCCGCCGCCAAGCCCGCCGCTCCCGCCAAGCCGTCCGCCCCCGCAAAACCCGAGCCGCCGAAGGTCGACCCCGCCCTGCGCGCCCAGGCGGAACAGGCGGCCGGCGCGTTCGTGCTCAGCAGCGCGGACGGCCAGCGCAAATGCCCGCTCACCCTGAAAACGGACCCCGCGGCCAACGGCTTCGCCCTGGCCTTCGACGGCGGCCTATGCGCGGGCATCGGCTTCATGCAGCAGGTGACGGCGTGGGTCCCCGATCCCTCTGGCGCGGTACGGCTGATGAACGCGCAAGGGCGGCTGGTGGTGGAATTCGGCCAGGCGACGGCCGGCAATTACGAGGCGCTGCGGGAAGGCGACGGCGTCTATTTCCTCGCCAGCCCCACCGCCAATGACGACAACGCGGTGCGGGTGGAGGAGATGCTCGGGGACTGGGATCTCGCGCGCGTCGCCGGCACGCCGATCTGCCACGTCACCTTCCTGGAGGAAGCGATCGGGAATGGCGGGCACAAGCTGCAGCTCGGCACGCCGTGTGATCCCGCCATCATCCAGTTCGGCCCGGTGTCCTGGAGCATAGAGGGCGGCAATGTGCTGATGGCGTCCGGCTCCGGCGGCACCCCGCTGCGATTCGCGCGGCAGGAGGATGGCGGCTGGGCGAAGGTGCCGGAGCGGGGTAGGCCACTGCTCCTGTTGCGGCAGTAACACATAAACAGGCCATAAAATAATTGCGGCACAGTCCAGCCACAGTTGTGCCCCAGGCGACGCACGCGCAGGTTTCATCCGCGCGTTGCACTTTTGCAACATGGAAATCCAGCATCCATGCGGTTTTGCCTAAAGTGCGGGCAGTTCGTGCCTGAATTTTCTCATTGGAACGCCTGCAAAAATTTGGTCTCAATCTGTGCAGATATCCATTGGGGGTTCACTTGATGAAGAAGATCGTTCTCGCCGCTGCCGCCAGCTTGATGCTGTCGGGCGCCGCCGCTTCCGCCGCCGACCTGAGCACCATGCCGGTGAAGGCTGTCGCCCCCGCGCCTGTCACTCCCATGTGGGACCTGGCCTTCGGCGTGACCGGCACTTCTGACTACCTCTTCCGCGGTATCAGCCAGACGAACAACAACCCGGCGATCCAGGGCTTCGTCGAACTCCAGCTCTTCGACTGGGTCTATTTCAACGTGTGGGCGTCCAACCAGAACTGGGTTGAGAACTTCCTGTGGGACGGCAACAGCTCCCTGGAAGTCGACTTCGCCGGTGGCGTGCGTCACACCTGGGGTAACTTCAGCCTCGACGTCGGCGGCGCCTACTACACCTATCCGGGCAGCAGCAACAGCCTCGATCCGGTCACCCTGCTGAAGACCGGCCCCGGCTCGACCGACTACAACTACTGGGAAATCTATGCGAAGCCCAGCTATGTGGTCGCTCCCTGGCTGACCGTCGGCCTGAACCTCTTCTGGTCCAGCGACTTTGCCGCCACCGGCACCGACGGCACGGCGCTGTCCGGCACCGCCAAGGTTCCCCTGCCCTCCTTCGGCCCGGGCGGCGACTTCGGCTGGTACGTGTCGGGTGAGTTCGGCCATCAGTGGCTCGACACCAACGCCTACAGCTATGCGACCACCAACCTGGTTGGCTTCACCTATAACGAGACCATCCCCGGCTATAACTGGTGGAACGTCGGCGTCGCCTTCACCTACAAGGCCGCCACCCTCGACCTGCGCTATTCCGGCACGGACCTCAGCGACAACAACTGCGCGTTCATGATCGGCAACAGCAACGCCTGCGGCAACAAGTTCCTGGCGAGCCTGTCCTTCGCGACCTCGCTCAACGCCCTCAAGTGATCGACGGTCCCCGTCTTCGGACGGGGACCTCTTCAAGCGCCGCGATCTTCGCGGCGCTTTTTTTATGTCCGCACCACCGCCCAAGCCCAAGCCTGTCGGCGGAAGCGGCGCATTGCGGCATGAGACGGGTGGCCGGATTGCGGCAAAGACGCGGCGCTCAGCGCCGCTACAGCAACGCCATTGCGCGAAACAGCGCTGCGCCGTACCGTTCTTTCGTCGCGCGGCAGCTATGCGCAATTTCCTCTGCTGGGCTCCGCCAAAAGCAGGGGCGTTGACCTTGTGAGTTTGCCGCTTTTCTGTCATGTTCAGCGAGATAGGGCAGCGCTACTGCCCTATCAATAGCGTCTCAGCTGTCGGTCATCGCGAGCGTCTGTCCAGGGCGCGCGCCTTTTCGCGCGGTAGCGCGGACCGGTCAGCGAGGGTTGCAGTCTGCCGGCACGGTTCCGGCATCAGGGAGAGGGTAAGACCATGGGTGCGACCGATCGCAAGGAAGGTTTGACCGGCCGGGTGGCTCAGAACGCCGCCGCCGTGACTGCCGGCGCGATTGTCGGTCGGCCCAAAGCCTTCGGCCTGTTCGATCCCGCCCAGGAGCGGGACGCCTGCGGCGTCGGCTTCATCGCCGACATCAAGGGCCGCAAGTCCCATCGCATCATCGAGGACGGCATCCAGATCCTGCTCAATCTGGAGCATCGCGGCGCCGTGGGCGCGGACCCGCGCGCGGGCGACGGCGCCGGCATGCTGGTGCAGATCCCCCATCGCTTCTTTTCCAAGGAGGCCGCGCGCCTCGGCTTCTCGCTGCCGGAGCCGGGCCATTATGCCGTCGGCCACATCTTCCTGCCCCGCGATGCCGAGGGCGAGGCGATTGTGCGCGCCGCGTTCGAGCGCTTGGTCGCGGAAGAGGGCCTGAGCCTGCTCGGCTGGCGCGATGTGCCCACCGACAATTCCTCGCTGGGCGAGAGCGTGCTGCCCACCGAGCCGCGCCACGTGCAGATCTTCCTCGGCCGCAGCGAGAGCATCGCCGACGAGGACACGTTCGAGCGCCGCCTGTTCGTGCTGCGCAAGGTAATCTCCAACGTCATCTATGACGCGAAGGACCCGCGCACGGCCGGCTATTATCCCGTGTCCCTGTCCTGCCGGACCCTGGTCTATAAGGGCATGTTCCTGGCCGACCAGTTGGGCGCCTATTATCCCGACCTGCACGATCCCGATTTCGAGAGCGCGCTGGCGCTGGTGCATCAGCGCTTCTCCACCAACACCTTCCCGGCGTGGCCGCTGGCCCATCCCTACCGGATGGTCGCCCATAACGGCGAGATCAACACGCTGCGCGGCAATGTGAACTGGATGGCGGCGCGGCAGGCCTCCGTCGACACCGAATTGTTCGGCGCCGACATCTCCAAGCTGTGGCCGATTTCCTATGAGGGGCAGTCGGACACCGCCTGCTTCGACAATGCGCTCGAATTCCTGACCCAGGGCGGCTATTCGCTGCCCCACGCGGCCATGATGCTGGTGCCCGAGGCCTGGGCCGGCAACCCGCTCATGGATGAGGAGCGGCGCGCCTTCTACGAATATCACGCCGCCCTCATGGAGCCGTGGGACGGGCCGGCGGCCATCGTCGCCACCGACGGGCGCCAGATCATCGCCACCCTCGACCGCAACGGCCTGCGCCCCGCGCGCTACATGGTGACGAGCGACGACACCATCGTGCTCGCCTCCGAAATGGGCGTGCTCACTCTTCCGGAAGAGAAGATCGTCACCAAGTGGCGTCTCCAGCCCGGCAAGATGCTGCTGGTGGACCTGGTGGAAGGTCGCCTCGTGCCCGACGAGGAGATCAAGACCTCGCTCGCCCGCGCCCATCCCTACAAGGAATGGCTGAAGCGCACCCAATTGGTGCTGGAAGACCTGCGCAAGGTCGAGGCGCGCGAGGTGCGCACCGACGTGTCGCTGCTCGATCGCCAGCAGGCCTTCGGCTACACCCAGGAAGACCTGAAGCTGCTCATGGCCCCCATGGCTGTGACCGGCCAGGAAGCCGTCGGCTCCATGGGCACGGATACGCCCATCTCCGTGCTCTCCAACAAGTCGAAGCTGCTCTATTCCTACTTCCAGCAGAATTTCGCGCAGGTGACGAACCCGCCCATCGACCCGATCCGCGAGGAACTGGTCATGAGCCTGGTGTCGTTCATCGGCCCGCGGCCGAACATCTTCGATCTGGAAGGCAACGCCCGCCGCAAGCGCCTGGAAGTGCGCCAGCCCATCCTCACCAACGAGGATCTGGAGAAGATCCGCTCCATCGGCTTCATGGAGGAGCGGTTCGACACCCGCACGCTCGACATCACCTATGCGACCGACAAGGGCGCGGCGGGCATGGAAGGCGCGCTGGAGCGCCTGTGCGAGCGCGCCGAGGCGGCGGTCCACGGCGGCTATAACATCATCATCCTGTCCGACCGCATGACCGGGCCGGACCGCATCCCGATCCCGTCCCTGCTGGCGACGGCGGCGGTGCATCATCATCTCATCCGCACCGGCCTGCGCACCTCGGTGGGCTTGGTAGTGGAGACCGGCGAAGCGCGCGAAGTGCATCATTTCGCGTGTCTCGCGGGCTATGGCGCGGAAGCCATCAACCCCTACCTCGCCTTCGAGACCCTGCTGGGGATGAAGGAAGACATTCCCGAGGAGGTGGACGAGACCGAAATCGTCAAGCGCTTCATCAAGTCGGTGGACAAGGGATTGCTGAAGGTGATGTCCAAGATGGGCATCTCCACCTACCAATCCTATTGCGGCGCGCAGATCTTCGATGCGGTCGGCCTCTCCTCCGAACTGGTACAGAAGTATTTCTTCGGCACCGCCACCACCATCGAGGGCGTCGGCCTTTCCGGCATCGCGGAAGAGACCGTGCGCCGGCACAAGCTCGCCTTCTCGGACGCGCCGGTCTATCGCCTCGCGCTGGATGTGGGCGGGGAATATGCCTACCGCATCCGCGGCGAGGAGCATGCCTGGTCGCCGGACAGCGTCGCGACCCTCCAGCATGCCGTGCGCGGCAATGCGCAGGACCATTATCGCGCCTTCGCGAAGATGATGAACACGCCGGACGAGAAGCAATTGCTGACCATCCGCTCGCTGTTCCGCCTGCGCGACGCGGACGAGATCGGCAATGCGCCGGTGGACCTCGCCGAGGTCGAGCCGGCGGCGGAGATCGTGAAGCGCTTCTCCACCGGTGCCATGTCGTTCGGCTCCATCTCGCGCGAGGCGCACACCACGCTCGCCATCGCCATGAACCGGATCGGCGGCAAGTCGAACACCGGCGAGGGCGGCGAGGAGGCGGAGCGCTACAAGACGCTCCCCAACGGCGATTCCATGCGCTCGGCCATCAAGCAGGTGGCGTCGGGCCGGTTCGGCGTGACCACGGAATATCTGGTCAATTCCGACGTCATGCAGATCAAGGTCGCGCAGGGCGCCAAGCCCGGCGAGGGCGGCCAATTGCCCGGCCACAAGGTGGATGCGGTGATCGCCAAGGTGCGCCACTCCACCCCCGGCGTCGGCCTCATCTCGCCCCCGCCGCACCACGACATCTATTCCATCGAGGATCTGGCGCAGCTCATTTATGACCTGAAGAACGTCAACCCGGCGGCGGACGTCTCGGTGAAGCTGGTGTCGGAAGTGGGCGTGGGCACGGTCGCGGCGGGCGTCGCCAAGGCGCGTGCCGACCACATCACCATTTCCGGCTTCGAGGGCGGCACCGGCGCCTCCCCGCTCACCGCCATCAAGCACGCCGGCTCGCCCTGGGAGATCGGCCTTGCCGAGACCCAGCAGACGCTGGTGGCGAACCGCCTGCGCGGCCGCATCGTGCTGCAGGTGGACGGCGGGCTGCGCACCGGCCGCGACGCCGTGATCGGCGCGGTGCTCGGCGCCGACGAGTTCGGCTTCTCCACCGCGCCGCTGATCGCTGCCGGCTGCATCATGATGCGCAAGTGCCACCTCAACACCTGCCCGGTGGGCGTGGCGACCCAGGACCCGGTGCTGCGCAAGCGCTTCAAGGGCACGCCCGAGCACGTCATCAACTATTTCTTCTTCATCGCGGAGGAGATGCGCGAGATCATGGCGCAGCTCGGCTTCCGCACCGTGGAAGAGATGGTGGGCCGGGTGGATGCGCTGGACCGTCAGCCGGCCATCGACCATTGGAAGGCCAAGGGCCTCGACTTCACCCGCATCTTCGCCCAGCCGAACATGCCGGCCGATGTCTCTATCCGCCACAACGAGCGCCAGCATCACCCGATCGAGAAGGTGCTCGACCGCACCCTGATCGCCAAGGCGGCGCCGGCGCTGGAGCGCGGCGAGAAGGTGGTGATCGAAAGCCCCATCCGCAGCGTGGACCGCTCCGTCGGCGCCATGCTCTCGGGCGAGGTGGCCAAGCGCTATGGCGGCGCCGGCCTGCCGGACGACACCATCGAGGTGAACCTCCACGGCACGGCCGGGCAGGCCTTCGGCGCCTTCCTCATGACCGGCGTGACCCTCAACCTGGTGGGCGAGGCGAACGACTATGTGGGCAAGGGGCTCTCGGGCGGCCGCATCGTGGTGCGCCCGCCGGCCAACAGCTCCATCGTCGCCGAGAATTCCATCATCGTCGGCAATACGGTGATGTACGGCGCCACTGACGGGGAATGCTATTTCCGCGGCGTGGCCGGCGAGCGGTTCGCTGTGCGCAATTCGGGGGCAGTCGCCGTCGTTGAAGGCACCGGCGACCATGGCTGCGAATATATGACGGGCGGCATCGTGGTGGTCATCGGCCAGACCGGGCGCAATTTCGCGGCCGGCATGTCCGGCGGCGTCGCCTATGTGCTGGACGAGGACAAGAGCTTCGCCAAGCGCTGCAATCTCTCCATGGTGGATATCGAGCCGGTGGAGGAGGAGGAAGACCTTCTCGAACGCCTGCACCACCACGGCGGCGATCTGGAGTTCAAGGGCCGCATCGACGTGCAGGGCGATATGTCCCGCCACGACGAGGAGCGCCTGCACCAGTTGATCGCCAAACACTTGCACTACACCGGCTCGACCCGCGCCCAGACCATTCTGGACAATTGGGCCGATTATCGGAGCAAGTTCGTGAAAGTGATGCCGGTGGAATACCGCCGTGCCCTGCGCGAAATGGAGAAGCGGCGCGGTCTTCAGGCGGCGGAATAGGGATCTCCCGCTCGCACCATCCGCTCCCTCTCCCGCTTGCGGGGGAGGGCTGGGGAGGGGGTCGAGCGAAGCGGGGAAGCCCGTCGCGACCTTCGGAAGGCTGGTCCCGCCGCTACGCGGCGCCCCCTCCCGACCCTCCCCCGCAAGCGGGAGAGGACTTTAGAACATCCAGAACGAGCCGCTGCATCGTGCGACATCGCATGCCGCAAAAGCGGAGTCCTCAAGCTGGAACAATTCTTGTAATGGAGCTATCGGCGCCGGGCGCGCGACGCGGCTCCTGGAGGGGATCGAATGGGTAAGGTTACGGGGTTCCTTGAGATCGATCGGCGCGAGCAGAAGTATCAGCCCGCGTCCGACCGCATTCGCCATTTTCGCGAATTCACCTTGCCCTTGCCCGACCCCGAGGTGGCAAATCAGGCTGCCCGCTGCATGGATTGCGGCATTCCCTTCTGCCATGGTCCCACCGGCTGCCCGGTGCACAACCAGATCCCCGACTGGAACGACCTCGTCTATCAGGGCGATTGGGAAGAGGCGGCGCGCAACCTCCATTCCACCAATAATTTCCCCGAGTTCACCGGCCGCATCTGTCCCGCCCCGTGCGAGGAAGCCTGCACCCTGAACCTGGAAGACGTGCCCGTCACCATCAAGACGGTGGAACAGGCGATCGCCGACAAGGCCTGGAAGAACGGCTGGATCAAGCCCGAGCCGGCGCAGGTGAAGACCGGGCGCGCGGTGGCCGTGATCGGCTCCGGCCCCGCAGGCCTCGCAGCCGCCCAGCAGCTCGCCCGCGCGGGCCACGATGTGCATGTGTTCGAGCGCGAGCCCAAGGCCGGCGGCCTTCTGCGCTACGGCATTCCCGACTTCAAGATGGAAAAGGCGCACATCGACCGCCGCGTCGCCCAGATGGAGGCGGAGGGCGTCACCTTCCATTACGGCGTGAACGTCGGCGTCACGAAGCCGATCCAGGAACTGCTCGACAATTACGACGCCGTGCTGCTCGCCGGCGGCTCGGAAGCCCCGCGCGATCCGCGCCTGCCGGGCCAGGAGTTCGAGGGCGTGCATTTCGCCATGCCCTATCTGGTGCAGCAGAACCGCCGCGTCGGCGGCGAGGATGTGGGCCGCGAGCATCCCCTCCTGGCGGCCGGCCGCCACGTGGTGGTGGTGGGCGGCGGCGACACCGCCTCCGACTGCGTGGGCACCGCGTTCCGCCAGGGCGCGCTTTCGGTGTCCCAGCTCGATATCCGCCAGGTGCCCCCCATGAAGGAGGACAAGCTGGCGGTATGGCCCTATTGGCCGACCAAGTTCCGCACCTCCTCCTCCCAGGCGGAAGGCGCCGAGCGCGAGTTTGCCTGCGCCACCCTCGGCATCGAGGGCCGCAACGGCCGCGTCACCGGCGTGAAGTGCGTGCGCGTGGACGAGAGCCGCCAGCCCATCCCCGGCACGGAATTCGTGCTGCGCGCCGACCTGGTGTTCCTGGCCATCGGCTTCGCCGCGCCGTTGCACGAAGGCATGCTGGATCAGTCCGGCGTCGCTTATGACAAGCGCGGCAATGTGGAGGCGGACGAGACCTCCTATCTCACCTCCGTGCCCAAGCTCTATGCGGCGGGCGACATGCGGCGTGGCCAGTCGCTGGTCGTGTGGGCGATCCGCGAGGGCCGCCAGGCCGCGCACGCCATCGACAAGGACCTGATGGGCGAGACCACCCTGCCGCGCTGAGCGGCCCATCGTTTCACTGCCGTGAGGCCGGGCTGGTCCCGGCCATCGATCCGGGGCCGCCGCGACGCGGACCCGTCGGTTTGCCTTCGAAGACCGTGAAACGGACCTCATCGCCCGAACGTCGGCGGAAATCGGCGGAACACCGGGGTTTCATCCCCCGAACCGGCGCGGAGACGGTGTTCTCCGCGCGTTTCGTCTTTGCTAACCCATTGTTTCACGTGAAACATTTTTTGCGGATTGCCCGGAAACGGGCGCTTCCGCGTCCCGACCTGTCACATCAGATAAGCCGCCGCCAGCAGGCCGATCACCACCACTGCCAGAAGCCCGAGCGTCACGAGGCCGAGCCGCTTCTCGATGAACTCCCGCGCCGCCGGCCCGAAATAACGCAGCAGCGCCGCCAGCAGGAAGAAGCGCGCGCCGCGGGTGATCAGCGACAACACCATGAACCAGAACAGATTATAATTGGCGAAGCCCGAGGTGATGGTCACGAGCTTGTAGGGGATCGGTGTGATCCCCTTCAGCAGGATCACCCAATGGCCGTAATGCGCATAGGCCTCACGGAAGCCTTCGACCTTCTGGCCGTAGCCATAGAGATTGATGAGGAATTGCCCGACGCTGTCATAGAGCAGCGCGCCGATGGCGTAGCCCACCAGTCCACCGGCCACCGAGGACAAGGTGGCGATGAGCGCATAGGTCCAGGCCTTGTCCGGCCGGGCCAGGGTCATGGGCACCTGCAGCACATCCGGCGGAATGGGAAAGATGGAGCTTTCCGCGAAAGAAACCACGCCCAGGGCCCAGGGCGCGGACGGGCGCGCGGAATAGGCGATCACCCAATCATAGAGTTTACGGAGCATCGGAAATCTTTGCGGTGCGGGAGGTTCGCGCGGGTCTAGACGGGGCGCGGGCTCCTGTCCAGGCGGGTGTGGATGGCAGCGCTTCGCGCAGTTGCATGCTGCGTTGCAGAAAGGTAGGAACCAGTCGCACGTCTGCGACATTAACCACCTTGAAAAGCGGACGGGGGGCGCAGCCTTCCGACGAGCCGGGTTTAACCAAATGGGAACCAGTGTGGCGGCACCGTGTCGTCAGCCGAGACCCACTTGGTGACCAGAATTCAGTTACGAGATCCGTCATGCTGAAGCGCATTGCCGTATTTGCCGTCCTCGTCCTTGGCTATGCCCTCACCGGCGTCGCGCTCAATGCCGGCGACTTCGGCCGCAGCGGCGCACCGGTGGCCATGGCCGTCGAGTGACGCTCCAAACCAACCATTCCCCGAGAGCACGCGGGCTCTCGGATCTGTTCCAGAGTCCCGTTTAGCCTTAAGTTCAAAGCTGGCGCCCGCCTTGATGAAGATCGGCGCGGCCCCATCCCTCCCCTTCCCCTCTGCTGCAAAAAGAGAGGCCGGCCCGAAACACGGACCGGCCCAAGATGCTCGGAGGGAGGCGTGGTGCGCCCAAATGGGCAGCGGATAAATTGACGGGCCCCGGCGCCGGTGCCCCGCCCGGCCCTGGCCGCGACGAGGCCCGTCTTGCCCCGGGTGCGGGTTTGGGCACGCAGCCCAGGGCAATCCTTGAAATATCAAGACCGGGCCGACGCCGGCCCGGCCGATGCCAACGCTCAGTGCGTGACGGCCTTTGCGGACGCGAGATCCGCTGCCGTGAGAGGCGGGCAGGAGAGGTGACCGCCCAGACCGGCGACAGCCGCCCGTTGGCGCACCAGCGCCAGCACCACATCGAGCGTGGGGGTCGGCACATCCACCAGACGTCCCATTTCCTGCACCACCGTCACCAGGGGATCGATCTCCATCGGGCGATCGCGTTCCAGGTCCTGGAGCATGGAAGTCTTGTGCGCGCCCACGGCGCCGGCGCCATTGATGCGACGCTCCACATCCACGCGGAAGTTGACGCCCAGCCGGTTGGCGATGGTCTGCGCCTCGATCATCATCGCGCGGGCCACAGCCCGGGTATCAGGATCGGAAGCGATCACGTCGAGCGTCGCGTGGGTCAGGGCGCTGATGGGGTTGAAGCAGAGATTGCCCCATAGCTTCAGCCATAGTTCGTCGCGGATATTGTCCAGAACCGGTGCGCGCAGACCGGCCTTCCCCATCATCTCGCTCAGGCGCTCCACGCGGGCGCTCTTCTCGCCCGAGGGTTCGCCGATCGGGAACTTGTCGCCATAGACGTGCTGGATGACGCCGGGAGCGACCACCTCGGTCGCCGGATAGACGATGCAGCCGATCGCGCGCTCGGGGCGCAGAACGTCCCACTGCTTTCCGCCCGGATCGATGCTTTCCAGCGTGCGGCCTTCCAGGGCGCCGCCGGACTTGTAGAAATACCAATAGGGCACGCCGTTCACGGCGGTGACGACGCTGGTGTCGTTGCCCAGCAGCGGCCGCATGCGGTCCACCACGCTCGGCACCGAATGGGCCTTGAGGGCGATGAAGACATAATCCTGCGGGCCGAGTTCGGCGGGATCGTCGGTCGCGCGCACTTTGGCGACGCGCTCCTCGCCATTGATCAGCAGCTTGACGCCGTTCTGCTGCATCGCTTCCAGATGCCCGCCCCGCGCGACAAGGCTGACCTCGGCGCCCGCCAGCGACAGCTGCACGCCCAGATACCCGCCGATGGCCCCCGCCCCGTAAATGCAAACCTTCATGGCGCTGCCCTCCCATGCCTCGAGCTTCGCACTCGAATGCCGTATAATGTATACCAGAAAACCAGACGACAGATGCCGCCGTCAAATCCTATTTCATGATATTGGTGAGAAATATTTCCAGAATGTGGAAAATTGTCACATCCGCTCGCCGCAGGACCATTTCGCTGTAAGGTGCCGGTCGCTGGCTTCCGTCACGGAGCCAATGAATTGGGCCAGTTTACCCATGCCAGAGTCCGAGATCCTGCCCCGCCGCCGGGGCCGCCCAGCCTCCACCGCTCCGGATGCGGGGGGAGAAGTGCAATCCCTCGATCGCGCCGTCGCCTTGCTGCGCGTGCTTGCCGAAGCCGACGGGATGAGCCTGTCGGACATCGCCAAGACGGCGGACCTGCCCGCCTCGACCGTGCATCGTCTGCTGGCGACCCTGCAGAAGCGCCAGCTGGTCAACCATGACCATGAGAACGGCCTGTGGACCGTGGGCCTGGGCCTGTTCCGGATCGGCGCGGCGTATCTGCGGATCCGCAAACTGCCGGACATCGGCCGGCCGGTGATCCGGCGCTTGCTGCACGAAACCGACGAGACGGTGAATCTCGCCATGTTCGACGGCAATGAGCTTGTGGTGGTGGCGCAGGCCGAGGGCCATTCTGCGGTGCGCGCCTTCTTCCGGCTCGGCGCCCGCTTGCCGCTGCACGCGACAGCCGCGGGAAAATGCATCCTTGCCGTCGCGACCCCGGCGTTCCGCGGCGCCTGCCTTGCCCAGATGCGCTATGAAGCGTTTACGGTCCGCACCCATCGCACCGAGCGCTCGCTGATGGACGACGTCGGATCGATCGAAGCGCGCGGTTTCGCCATCGATGACGAGGAGCACACCCTCGGCATGCGGGCGGTGGCCGCCCCCATCTTCAACGAATGGCGAGAGCCCATCGGAGCGGTCTCCGTCTCCGGCCCGGCGGTGCGCATGAGCGACGATCGCATCCAGCGATTGGGGCGACGCGTGGCCTCGGCCGCCGAGCAGATGACCCGCCTGTATTCAGGCGCGGACGAGGTGCTGCCACCGGAATTCATCGCCTATCGCTGAGCGCGCTCTTTCCCGCGCCTCCTTACCAGCGGACAGATTGAATTTCCGTCCGGACGCGGGCGCATGCCTGCACGCTTGCTGCAGCGCACGCGGAACTCAACGTAAAACGCGGGGCTGAGAGCCGCATCCTCCTGCAGGCTTATTGGCATATTGTATTTTTTATATTGATCGTAAGTATTCGGCGCACGATATGCCGATACGTCAATTTCATTTGCGCGCCTTTGACATACAATATACTCTTCAATCATCCGCTCCTAGCCAGGGCGGCAATAAAAGCAGCTACGTCAGCACGTTAGGGAAGGTGATCCGCTTACTTAAGAAAGCGGACGATCGGGAGGAAAAACGAATGCGTTTGGCCCTAGCCAATTCCGTGAAGCAATTCGCGGCCGTTTTGGCCGCCGCGGCGGCATTGTCGCCCTTGCCTGCGCTCGCGTGGGAACCCACAAAGAATGTGGAATTCATTGTTCCCGCGGGCACCGGCGGCGGTGCCGACCAGATGGCCCGTGTGATTCAGGGCATCATCCAGAAAAACAATCTGATGACCCAGTCGATGGTGGTCATCAACAAGTCGGGCGGCGCCGGTGCCGAAGGCTTCCTCGATATGAAGGGCTCGGCGGGCAACCCGCACAAGATCATCATCTCCTTGTCGAACATCTTCACCACGCCGCTCGCCACTGGCGTGCCGTTCAAATGGGACGACCTGACACCGGTCTCCATGCTGGCGCTCGACGAATTCATTCTCTGGGTGAACGCCAAGGCACCCTATTCGGACGTGAAGGGCTATCTTGAAGCCCTGAAGACAGCCGCACCCGGCGGCGAATTCAAGATGGGCGGCACCGGCTCCAAGCAGGAAGACCAGATCATCACCGCCGCGATCGAGCAGAAGACCGGCGCCAAGTTCATTTACGTCCCCTACAAGGGCGGCGGAGACGTGGCCGCGCAGCTGGTGGGCGGGCACGTGACCTCTTCCGTCAACAACCCGATCGAGGCGGTCTCGCAATGGCGCGCCGGCGAACTCAAGCCGCTGTGTGTTTTCGATGACGTACGCCTCGCCTACAAGACGCCGATCACTGACGGAAAGTCTTGGGGTGATATTCCGACCTGCAAGGAAGGTGGACTCGACATCGAATACCTGATGCTTCGCGGCATCTTCATGCCCCCCAAGGTCACCAAGGAGCAGGTCGATTATTATGTCGACCTCTTCAAGCGCGTGCGCGCGACGACCGACTGGGCGGACTTCATGGAGAAGGGCGCGTTCAACACCTCGGCCCTGACCGGTGAGGAATACAAGGCCTGGCTCGGCAAGGCTGCCGATACCCATCGCACCCTCATGGAAAAGGCAGGCTTCATCGCCAAGTGACGGACCGCCGGAAAGGCGTGCGCCTTTCCGGCACCTCATCGGCGGCGATGCCCATCCAAGCGAGGTTAAAGCATGTCAACGGACGTCGAAAAAACCGAAAAGACCGTCTCAAACAGATCCATGGACGTGGTCGTCGCGCTGCTTTTCATTGTGGTGGCCGTGGTGGTGATGGCCGACAGCTGGCGCGTCGGCGCCCGCTGGGCGAGCGATGGTCCCGAGGCCGGATACTTCCCCTTCTACATCGGCCTCATCATGATGATCGCCAGTATCGGCACCTTGGTGCAGAACCTCATCACGAAGACGCCGGACCTGACCAACTTCGTTGATCGGGAACCCTTCATCCAGGTGCTGAAGGTTCTTGTCCCTACCATCGTCTACACGGTGCTGATCACCTTTATCGGCATTTACTTTGCCTCGGCCATCTTCATCGCCTTCTTCATGTGGTGGCTCGGGAAGTACAAGCTGCCCATCATCCTCCCGGTCGCCATCGGCGTTCCGCTGGCCTTGTTCGTGATGTTCGAAATCTGGTTCCTGGTGCCCCTGCCGAAGGGCCCGCTGGAAACAGCGCTCGGCTATTGATCGCGGCCGCCCGCGCATCGGGCGCCCGCCAATCCGCAGGTCCCGCGCCGTCCCGACTCAGCCGCGACGCCGACCCGACCGCATCCGCCGCCAAAAACACAATACCCGCATGTCCAGGCAACAATTGCCGGGGCCGAGGGGAGGAAATCCGTGGAAGCGCTCACATCACTCATCGGGGGTTTTTCCGTCCTCGCCGATCCGATGAACATCGTCTACATGTTCGTCGGCATCGCGCTGGGCGTGCTGATCGGCGTGCTGCCGGGCCTCGGGGGCGCCAATGGCGTCGCCATCCTGCTGCCGCTGACCTTTTCCATGTCGCCGGTCTCGGCGATCATCATGCTCTCCTCCATCTATTGGGGCGCCCTGTTTGGCGGCGCTATCACGTCGATCCTGTTCAACATTCCAGGCGAGCCCTGGTCCGTTGCGACAACATTCGACGGGCACCCCATGGCCCAGAGAGGCCGGGCGGGCGAGGCGCTGACCGGAGCCTTCACCGGCTCCTTCATCGGCGCCTTCTTCGCCGTTCTGCTCATCACCTTCCTGGCTCCGGTGATCGCCAAGTTTGCGTTGCAATTCGGCCCAGCTGAATTTTTCGCGGTCTATCTGCTCACCTTCTGCTCGTTCGTGGGCATGGGGCGCGAATCGCCGTTCAAGGTGCTCGCGGCCATGACTTTGGGCTTCGCGCTCGCAGCGGTGGGCATCGACACCGTGACCGGCCAGTTGCGCATGACCTTCGGGTCGGTGGAACTGCTGCGCGGCTTCGACTTCCTCGTGGCGGTCATCGGCCTGTTCGGCGTGGGCGAAATCCTCCTGACCATGGAGGAAGGCCTCGCCTTCAAGGGCAAGAGCGCCAAGATCAACCCGAAGGTGGTGTTCCAGACCTGGGCGCAATTGCCGAAATATTGGTTTGGCATGCTGCGCTCGGCGATCGTCGGCTGCTGGATGGGCATCACCCCCGGCGGGGCGACTCCCGCCTCCTTCATGAGCTATGGCCTCGCCAAGAAATTCTCCAAGAACGGGAGCAATTTCGGCAAGGGCGAGCTGGAGGGGGTCGTGATGCCGGAAGTGGCGGCCCATGCGGCGGGCACTTCGGCGCTGCTGCCGATGCTCACGCTCGGCATTCCCGGTTCTCCCACCGCGGCGGTTCTGCTCGGCGGCCTGCTGATCTGGGGCCTGCAGCCCGGTCCCTTGCTGTTCGTCGAACAGAAGGACTTCGTGTGGGGCCTGATCGCCTCGATCTATCTCGGCAATATCGCCGGCCTGATCGTGGTTCTCACCACGGTGCCGCTGTTTGCCGCCATTCTGCGCATTCCGTTCAGCGTGATCGCCCCGATCATCCTGGTGATCTGCGCGGTCGGCGCCTACACCGTCCACAATGCCGGGCTGGACATCGCCGTGATGCTGATCTTCGGCGTCATCGGCTATGTGTTCAAGAAGCTCGACTATCCGCTGGCGCCCCTGGTGCTCGCCCTGGTGCTCGGAGACATGGCGGAAAGCTCCTTCCGCCAGGCCATGCTCGTGTCGCAAGGCCATCTCTCCATCTTCTGGTCGAACCCGCTGGTGGGCTCCATCGTGACCCTCGCCCTGGTCATGCTGTTCTGGCCGGCCATCAGCGCCATCAAGGCGCGGATGACCAAGGGAGCCCAGCACGCCGCGGCGGAATGAGCCCAGCCCACAGAAAGCCGGCGGCCCCGCCGCCGGCTTTCCCCGCAGGCCGCAGCGAACACACATGCGCGACCGGGGGCACAAAGGCGCAAACGCCTCACTCCGGCCGCAGCTCGCGGTAATGCTGCCAAGCGGCATCGCGGATAGGACCGTGGCGCACCCTTCGCCAAACCGCCAAAGCATGAGGCGCTTGCGGGCTCTTCCACCGCAGCCCAGCCCCTGAAGTCGTTGCACCGCAGCATGTTTCGCCGCCTCGGGGGTATTGCACCCCCAGCTAGCATACAGTACACAGTATTTCACCGACGGCGCGCGCCCGCCAGAAGGCGCAGGCCACAGGGAAGGGAACAACGGTCGTGCATCAGGTCGCCGACACACCAAAGCTCAACGTGGAGCCGCTTGGCGCCTCCTCGAGCTTGCGCATGCTGGCCTATGACGCACTGAAGCGGGCCATTACCGAGATGGACATCTATGGTTCGACCGCAGAATTCAGGCTCGACGAGCGCCAGCTCTCGGAAGATCTGGGCGTAAGCCGCACCCCCATCCGCGAGGCGATGACGGTGCTGGAGCAGGAGGGCTTCGTGCGCTCCGTTCCGCGGCGCGGTATCTTCGTGGTGCGCAAGACAAAACGCGAAATTCTCGAGATGATCACCGTGTGGGCGGCGCTCGAAGGCATGGCGGCCCACCTCGCAGCGACCCGCGCGAGCGCCTCGGATCTCAAGGGCCTGCGCCGTCTGTTCAACGATTTCGAACAAGAACCGCCGCACGCCCATACGCACGAATATTCCCAGGCCAACATTGCGTTCCACCAAGCGATCATCCGCATGGGCGGGTGCAACCTGATCGTGGACATGACGCAGAACCTGCTGCTTCACATGCGTGCGATCCGCGCGGTTTCCATCCGCCAGGAGAACCGGCTGGAAACCTCCATGCGCGAGCACACGGCGATCATCGGCGCGCTGGAAAGCCGCGACCCGGAGCTCGCCGAGCGGCTGGTGCGCGAACACACACTGGGCCTTGCGGCCCACGTCGAGAAACACGGGGTTTTTCCCGAATAGGCCGCCCGCCGGCCGACCGGGAAAATTGGACATCGCAAGGAGACGCGATATGTCAACGACGGGCATCATGAAGAGCGAGGCCATTGGGCGCGAGCAGCCCCAAGGCCAGTTCGGCGCCGTCCGTTTCGTCACGTTGGACGAGTGCGGTCGCATCATGAAGGTTCGTCCTGAGCGGGGCGCGGAAAGCGCGCTCTAGGACTCCACAACCGAATCGGTACAGCCAAAGATTTTCCGGGAGGAAGCGGAATGTCCGCAGTAGCACAGGTCATCGACGCGAATACCGCCGAAGCCGGCACGGAGCGGGAGCTGACGGATGGTTTCCATCTCGTCATCGACGCGCTCAAGCTCAACGGCATCGACACCATCTACGGCGTGCCGGGCATTCCGATCACGGATCTCGGCCGCATGGCGCAGGCTGAAGGCATCCGCGTGGTCTCGTTCCGCCACGAGCAGAACGCCGGAAACGCCGCCGCGATCGCCGGCTTCCTCACCAAGAAACCGGGCATCTGCCTCACGGTTTCCGCGCCGGGCTTCCTCAACGGCCTGACCGCGCTGGCGAACGCCACCACCAATTGCTTCCCGATGATCCTGATCTCGGGTTCGTCCGAGCGCGAGATCGTCGATCTGCAGCAGGGCGATTATGAAGAGATGGACCAGCTGGCCATCGCCAAGCCGCTCTGCAAGGCCGCGTTCCGCGTTCTGCACGCCGCCGACATCGGCATCGGCGTTGCCCGCGCGATCCGCGCCGCGGTGTCCGGCCGTCCGGGCGGCGTCTATCTCGACCTGCCCGCCAAGCTGTTCTCGCAGGTGATGGACGCGGAAGCGGGCGCCAAGTCGCTGGTGAAGGTGATCGACGCGGCCCCCGCCCAGATCCCCGGCGCCGACGCCGTGAAGCGCGCGCTGGACGTGCTGAAGGGCGCCAAGCGCCCGCTCATCATCCTCGGCAAGGGCGCCGCCTATGCCCAGGCCGACGACACGATCCGCGAATTCATCGAGAAGAGCGGCATCCCCTTCCTGCCCATGAGCATGGCCAAGGGCCTGCTGCCTGACACCCATCCCCAGTCGGCCGGCGCCGCGCGCTCGACCGTGCTGAAGGATTCCGACGTGGTGGTGCTGATCGGCGCCCGCCTCAACTGGCTGCTGTCCCACGGCAAGGGCAAGACCTGGGGCGACGCACCCAAGCAGTTCATCCAGATCGACATCGAGCCGAAGGAGATGGATTCCAACGTCGAGATCGTCGCTCCCCTGGTGGGCGACATCGGCTCCGTTGTTTCCGCCTTGCTGGCCGGCATCGACGGCACCTGGCAGGCCCCGCCGGCCGACTGGATCAAGACCATCGTCACCAAGCGCGACGACAATATCGCCAAGATGGCGCCGCGCCTGATGAAGAACTCTTCGCCCATGGACTTCCACGGCGCCCTCGGCGCGCTGCGGACGGTCATCAAGGAGCGTCCCGACGCGATCCTGGTGAACGAGGGCGCCAACACGCTCGACCTCGCCCGCGGCATCATCGACATGTACCAGCCGCGCAAGCGCCTGGACGTCGGCACCTGGGGTGTCATGGGCATCGGCATGGGCTTCGCCATCGCCGCCGCCATCGAGACCGGCAAGCCGGTTCTGGCGGTGGAAGGCGACAGCGCGTTCGGCTTCTCCGGCATGGAGGTGGAGACGATCTGCCGCTACAACCTGCCGGTCTGCATCGTCATCTTCAACAATAACGGCATCTATCGCGGCCTCGACACCGACCCGACCGGCCGCGATCCCGGCACCACGGTGTTTGTGAAGGACAGCCGCTACGACAAGATGATGGAGGCCTTCGGCGGCGTCGGCGTCAATGTGACGACCCCGGACGAGCTGAAGCGCGCCGTGGACGAGGCCATGGACAGCGGCAAGCCCACCCTCATCAATGCGGTGATCGACCCCGCCGCCGGCACCGAAAGCGGACGTATCGGCAATCTGAACCCGCAAAGCGTGGTCAAGAAGAAGTAGGCCGATCTCGCGAGAGCAGGGCGGGGCCGAAGGTCCCGCCCATCCCCTTCACCCGCGTCGATAACCAACGAACAAGACCAAGCGTTGCTTAAGGCGCGCGCGGAGAGGAAAAGAGGAAGAGATGGCCAAGGCTCTGGACGGTGTCCGTATTCTCGATTTCACCCATGTCCAGTCGGGACCGACCTGCACGCAGTTGCTCGCCTGGTTCGGCGCGGATGTGATCAAGGTTGAGCGTCCCGGCGAGGGCGACGTGACGCGCACCCAGCTGCGCGACGTGCCCAATGCCGACAGCCTCTATTTCACGATGCTGAACTCCAACAAGCGGTCCATCACGCTCGACACCAAGAACAAAGAGGGCAAACGCGTCCTCGAGGAATTGGTGAAGGTGTGCGACGTGCTGGTGGAGAATTTCGCGCCCGGCGCCCTGGACCGCATGGGCTTCACCTGGGAGCGCCTCCAGGAACTCAATCCGCGCCTCATCGTGGCGTCCGTGAAGGGCTTCGGCCCCGGCCCGTTCGAGGATTGCAAGGTCTATGAGAACGTCGCCCAGTGCACCGGCGGCTCCGCCTCCACCACCGGCTTCCGCGACGGCCTGCCCCTGGTGACCGGCGCGCAGATCGGCGACAGCGGCACCGGCCTGCATCTCGCGCTCGGCATCGTCACCGCGCTGTTCCAGCGCGAGCATACCGGCCGTGGGCAGAAGGTGCTGTGCGCCATGCAGGACAGCGTGTTGAACCTGTGCCGCGTGAAGATGCGCGACCAGCAGCGCCTCGCGCGCGGCCCGCTGCGCGAATACAGCCAGTTCGGCGAGGACATCCCGTTCGGCGACACCGTCCCCCGCGCCGGCAACGATTCCGGCGGCGGCCAGCCCGGGCGCATCCTGCGCTGCAAGGGCTGGGAGCACGACGACAACGCCTATCTCTATTTCATCACCCAGGCCCCGGTCTGGGAGAAGATCTGCGACGTGATCGGCGAGCCGACCTGGAAGACCAATCCGGACTACGCGACCGCCGCCGGGCGCCTTCCGCATCTCAACGAGATCTTCACGCGCATCGAAGCCTGGACCATGGCCCACACCAAGTTCGAGGCCATGGAAGTGCTCAATAAATACGACATCCCCTGCGGGCCGATCCTTTCCATGAAGGAGATCGCCGAGGACAAGTCGCTCTATGCCACCGGGACTCTGGTGGAGGTGGAGCACCCGGTGCGCGGCACGTACCTGACGGTCGGCAACCCGATCAAGCTGTCGGACAATGATGTACCGGTGGAGCGCTCGCCGCTGCTCGGCGAGCATACCGACGACGTGCTCGCCAATGTCCTGGGCTTCGATGTCGACCGGATCGCGGTCGTGAAGCAGTCGGGTGCGGTGGGTGAGCCGTTCCGCCAGGCTGCGGAATAGGGTTTCGCATGCGGCAGCGTGAGTCCGAAGGGCTGCGCTGCCGTGAATTTCAGCCCGCGCCGGCCTGCCGGAACGGGCATCGGGTACCAGCTTGAGTGGCCGGCGCCTTCGGGTGGCGGCAAGGGACAGGTGGCGATTATCGCCGAGAGAGTGAGACGATGCACTCGCATGTGATCCAGGCCGCACTCGCGGCACCCTGCGCCGGCGCGATCATCGCACCGGCACCGCGCACGGTCCCAGCCGGGCTCCACCCGGACCCGGTCGGCCGCGCGTCGGCCATGCCCACCCTGCCTTTTCGCGGCCGGCCCCGCTTTGCGCTGTCATCCTGCGCATCGAAGCCGGTGGCCCTCGTGCCAGATGTTGAAGAATTCCAGCTCCGTCGCACCGCGTGGAGCGGCAGGACACAGCAATGGAATAAAATAAGCTAGTACAAAACTAGCGCCCCTTCTTCGCGAAAGGTTGAACGACCGAAGCGGGGGAGGTTTTCACTTCCTGGCTGGAGCCAATTGGGCGTAGAAGGCCAGGAATAAAGTCAAACGCTCGAAAGGGAATTCGACGATCATGAGCAAGCCACTCGAAGGCATTAAGATTATCGACTTCACGCACGTCCAGGCCGGCCCGGCTTGCACGCAGCTTCTCGCCTGGTTCGGCGCGGACGTGATCAAGGTCGAGCGTCCCGGCTCGGGCGATGTCACCCGCTCCCAGCTGCGCGACATCAGCAATGCGGACGCGCTGTACTTCACCATGCTGAACAGCAACAAGCGCTCGCTGACGCTCGACACCAAGACCGCCGAAGGCAAGGAAGTCCTCACCAAGCTCATCAAGGAATCCGATGTGCTGGTGGAAAACTTCGGCCCCGGCGCGCTCGACCGCATGGGCTTCACCTGGGAGCACATCAACGAGCTGAACCCCGGCATGATCGTCGCGTCCGTCAAGGGCTTCAGCGACGGCCATCATTACGAAGACCTCAAGGTCTATGAGAACGTCGCGCAGTGCGCCGGCGGCGCCGCCTCCACCACCGGCTTCTGGGACGGCCCTCCGACCGTGTCCGCCGCTGCGCTGGGCGACAGCAACACCGGCATGCACCTCGCGATCGGCATCCTCACCGCCCTGCACGGCCGCAACAAGACCGGCAAGGGCCAGAAGGTCGCCGTCTCCATGCAGGACGCGGTCATCAACCTGTGCCGCGTCAAGCTGCGCGACCAGCAGCGCCTCGACCGCGTCGGCTATCTGGAGGAATACCCCCAGTATCCGCACGGCACGTTCTCGGACGTGGTTCCCCGCGGCGGCAATGCCGGCGGCGGCGGACAGCCCGGCTGGGTTCTGAAGTGCAAGGGCTGGGAGACCGATCCCAACGCCTATATCTACTTCACCATCCAGGGCCATGCCTGGGCGCCCATCTGCAAGGCGCTGGGCAAGGAAGAGTGGATCTCTGATCCCGCCTACAACACCGCCGAAGCCCGCCAGGACAAGATCTTCGACATCTTCGCCTTCATCGAGAACTGGCTGTCGGACAAGACCAAGTTCGAAGCCGTGGATATCCTGCGCAAGTTCGATATCCCCTGCGCGCCCGTGCTCACCATGAAGGAAATCGCCGAGGATCCGTCCCTGCGCGAGAGCGGCACGATCGTGGAAGTCGATCACAAGGAGCGCGGCAAGTACCTCACCGTCGGCAGCCCGATCAAGTTCTCGGACACCTCGGTCGAGATCACCGGCTCCCCGCTGCTCGGCGAGCACACCGACGAAGTGCTGGCTCAGCTCGGCTATAGCGAAGAGCAGATCAAGCAGCTCCACGCCGCCCGCGCGGTCTGAGGCTTCGTTCCAAACCGAAGGCTTCGGCCTTCTCGGGCGGCGCGCCTGCGTGCGCCGCCCCTCTTTCGATCACATCGCTCACCCTGGACGGGACGCGACGCGCCGCCCGCGCACCTTTCGCACCGTTCTTTGATGCATTCATGTTCCGCAGACTGCTTTGCCGCGCTGCTGGATCATTTTTCCCGCATTCGGGCGCGCCGCTCGCGGCACGCGCCCTCGGTGGGATGTTCGGGCCTCCGTGCAGGGAAGGTGTCGATTTGCGGCACTTCCCCTGCGCCGACGGCGCGGGGAACGGGACGAGATCGGCGCGTCGCCGGGCCGGCAGGCTGAGCCTGCGGTCCAGCCCTCTCAACGGCAGAGGCCCGGTTTGGCGGGGCCGCGCGCACGCCCAGTATGACCCTCGTCCGCCGGGCGCGTCACGCCGCCGGCATCCATCCCGGCCCGCCGCGCACCGCGTCGAAAGCCGGAGCCGCGGACAACGCGGCCCATTCACGCAAGGGGGAACACCCTCATGAACATCCATGAATATCAGGCGAAGGCCATCCTTCGCGACTATGGCGCGCCGGTCTCGCGCGGCATTCCCGCCTTCACCCCGGAAGAGGCCGAGCAGGCCGCGCGCGACCTCGGCGCGAAAGAGGTCGGTGGCCTCGTCGTGGTGGTGAAGTCCCAGATCCACGCCGGCGGACGCGGCAAGGGCACGTTCAAGGAATTGCCCGCCGGCGCCAAGGGCGGCGTGCGCGTGGTGCGCACCCCCGACGAAGTGAAAGCCGCGGCGCGCGAGATGCTGGGCAATACACTGGTCACGATACAGACCGGCCCGGCCGGCAAGCAGGTCAACCGCCTCTATATCGAAGAGGGCGCGGCCATCGAGAAGGAGTTCTACATCTCCCTCCTGGTGGACCGGGAATCCTCTCGGGTATCGTTCGTCGTCTCCACCGAGGGCGGCATGGACATCGAGGACGTGGCCCACAACACCCCTGAGAAGATCGTCAGCTTCTCGGTCGATACCGCCACCGGCATCCAGGCGCACCATGGCCGCCGCGTCGCCGACGCGCTGGCGCTCACCGGCGATCTCGCCAAGCAGGCCCAGGCCCTTACCGCGATCCTCTACAAGGCGTTCGTGGAAAAGGACATGGAGATGCTGGAGATCAATCCGCTGGTCGTCACCAAGGACGGCAAGCTGAAGGTGCTCGACGCCAAGGTCGGCTTCGACGGCAACGCGCTCTATCGCCATCCCGACGTCGCCGCCCTGCGCGACGAGAGCGAGGAAGACGAGAAGGAGATCGAGGCCTCCAAATACGACCTCAACTACATCACGCTGGACGGCACCATCGGCTGCATGGTGAACGGCGCGGGCCTCGCCATGGCCACCATGGACATCATCAAGCTCTATGGACTTGCACCCGCGAACTTCCTGGATGTGGGCGGCGGCGCCACGAAGGAGAAGGTGACGGCGGCGTTCAAGATCATCACCGCCGATCCGGCCGTGAAGGGCATTTTGGTGAACATTTTCGGCGGCATCATGCGCTGCGACGTGATCGCGGAAGGCGTGCTGGCGGCGGTGAAGGAGGTGGGGCTTTCGGTACCGCTGGTCGTCCGCCTCGAAGGTACGAACGTGGACCTCGGGAAAAAGATCATCCGCGAGAGCGGGCTGAATGTGATCCCCGCCGATGACCTCGACGACGCCGCGCAGAAGATCGTGGGCGCGGTGAAGAAGGAAGCTGCGTGATGTCCGTGCTTATCGACGCCAACACCAAGGTCATCACCCAGGGCTTCACCGGCAAGAACGGCACCTTCCATTCCGAGCAGGCGATCGCCTACGGAACGAAGATGGTCGGCGGCACCTCGCCCGGCAAGGGCGGCACCACCCACCTCGGCCTGCCGGTGTTCGACACCGTGATCGAGGCGCGCGAGGCCACCGGCGCCGACGCCAGCGTGATCTACGTGCCGCCTCCGGGTGCGGCGGACGCGATCCTGGAAGCCATCGACGCGGAAATCCCGCTCATCGTCTGCATCACCGAGGGCATCCCGGTGCTGGACATGGTGAAGGTGAAGCGCGCGCTCTCCGGCTCCAAGTCGCGCCTGATCGGGCCCAATTGCCCGGGCGTGATGACGGCGGGCGAATGCAAGATCGGCATCATGCCGGGCAACATCTTCAAGCAGGGCTCGGTGGGCGTGGTCTCGCGCTCGGGCACGCTGACCTATGAGGCGGTGTTCCAGACCTCGCAGGAGGGCCTGGGCCAGACCAGCGCGGTGGGCATCGGCGGCGACCCGGTGAAGGGCACCGAGTTCATCGACGTGCTGGAGCTGTTCCTGGCGGACCCGAAGACCTTGTCGATCGTGATGATCGGCGAGATCGGCGGCTCGGCGGAAGAGGATGCGGCGCAGTTCATCGCGGACGAGGCCAAGCGCGGGCGCAAGAAGCCCATGGTGGGCTTCATCGCCGGCCGCACGGCGCCTCCGGGCCGTCGCATGGGCCATGCGGGCGCGATCATCTCGGGCGGCAAGGGCGGTGCGGAAGACAAGATCGCGGCCATGGAAGCGGCCGGCATCCGCGTCTCCCCCTCGCCCGCGCGCCTCGGAAAGACCTTGGTCGAAGTCCTCAAGGGCTGATCGGATCCTCCGCGCGGCCCCGCCGCGCGGACCTTCATTGAACGGCCGGCCAGGGGCGCGCGAAGCGACGCCGCGCAGCCGGCCCCCTCATCTCATGTCAGGAGCCGCCAGATGGCGAAATGGGTCCGTTTCACGCAGAACGGAAGCACCGGGTTCGGCACGCTGGAGGGCGAGGCCATCGCCGTGCACCAGGGCGACATGTTCGCCGGCGCGACGCCGACCGGCGAGCGGGTGGCGCTCTCCGCTGTGACGCTCGAAGCCCCGAGCGTGCCGAGCAAGATCATCGCCCTGTGGAACAATTTCCACGGCCTTGCCGCCAAGCTCAATGTCGCCGAGCCGGCCGAGCCGCTCTATCTGCTCAAGGCCACCACCTCGGTCGCCGCACCGGGCAGCATCGTGCACCGCCCGCCGGCCTATTCCGGCAAGACGGTCTATGAAGGCGAGCTCGGCATCGTCATCGGCAAGACCGCGAGCAATATCTCAGAAGACGAGGCGGCCGCCCACATCTTCGGCTATACTATCGTCAACGACATCACGGCGGCGGACATCCTGAACAAGGATCCGACCTTCCCGCAATGGGCGCGCGCCAAGGGCTTCGACCAATATGGCCCGTTCGGCCCTTGGATCGAGACGGAATTCGACGCCGCCAGCGCCAGCGTGCGCACCATTCTCAACGGCGCCGAGCGGCAGAACTACCCGCTCGCCGACATGATCTTCCCGCCGCACCGCCTCGTGGCCCTGCTCTCGCAGGACATGACGCTGAACCCCGGCGATCTCATCGCCTGCGGCACCTCGGTGGGCGTCGGCTCCATGAAGGACCCGTCGAACGAAATCGATATCGTCATCGACGGCATCGGCACCTTGAAGAACATCTTCGTGCAATGACCTCCGGCCGGGGGCGTGCGCCCGGTGGCGAATGATGTAAGAGGGTCCCGGAACAGACTTCCGGGACCCTTTGCATGACCGCCCCTTCCGTCCCCGACCCTGCCGTCCCCGACCCCGCCGCGCCTGCGCCGGCCTTCGTCCCGCCCGATCCCGATTTCGCGCAGCGCGTGCGCGACAGCTTTTCCCGCCAGCCCTTCATGGCGACGCTCGGCGCGCAGCTGGGGCGCGTGGAGGCGGGACGGGTGGAGGTGATCCTGCCGTTTGCCGAAGGCCTCACCCAGCAGCACGGCTATTTTCACGGCGGGTCCATCGGCGCGATCGCCGACAGCGCCGGCGGCTATGCCGCATTCACCCTGTTTCCCGCCGATTCGAGCGTGGTCACGGTGGAATACAAGGTCAACATCATGTCGCCGGGCCGAGGCGAGCGGCTCATCGCCCTGGGCGAGGTGCTGAAGTTTGGCCGAACCCTCACCATCACGCGGGTGGAGGTGTTCGCGGAAGCCCAAGGGAAGCGCACCCATTGCGCCAGCGGCACGCAGACCCTGTTCTGCCTCGCCGGCCGCAGCGACACCCGCGCCTGATGCGCTTTCCCACCGCCCTCCAGCCTGCGACCCTGATCCGCCGCTACAAACGTTTCCTCGCCGATGTGGTGTTGGCGGACGGCAGCGAGACGACCGTCCATGTGGCGAATTCGGGCGCCATGAGCGGGCTCGCGACGCCCGGGGCGCGGGTCTGGCTGTCCCGCTCGCCCGTGCTCACGCGCAAGCTGCCGCTGAGCTGGGAGATGGTGGAGGCGGACTTCGGTGCCGGGCTGGAGCTGGTGGGCGTCAACACCATGCATCCCAACGCGCTTGTGGCTGACGCGATTCTGGCCGGCGCCATTCCCGAACTTGCCGGCTACGCCAGCCTGCGGCGCGAAGTGAAATATGGCGTCAACAGCCGCATCGATCTGTTGCTGGAAGGCGAGGGACGGCCGCCCTGCTTTGTCGAGGTGAAGAACGTCCACCTCATGCGTCGTCCCCACCTGTCCGAATTTCCCGATTGCGTCACCGCGCGCGGCACCAAGCACCTGGTCGAGCTGGCGGCCCAGGCCCGGGCCGGGGCGCGGGCGGTGATGGTCTATCTGTGCCAGATCGGCTCGGCGCAGAGCGTCTCCATCGCCCGCGACATCGATCCCGCCTATGGCGCAGCATTCGATCTTGCCCGTATCGCCGGGGTGGAAGCGCTCGCGTTCGCCTGCCGCCTGGATGCCGGCGGCATCGCGGTGGACCGCCCCATTCCCATGCTGGGGTAGAGCCTGCACCGGAGGCGCGGGCGGCATGCAAGGGCGCACGGACACTTGCTTTGCGCGCCGCATGGCCTAAATCTGATGCAAACGCAATCAATGCTGGCGACGCGCGCCGGTTCAGGACCAATGCGATGACCTATGTGGAAGCGGCCCAAGCGCCGCTCAGGAAAACCGGCCATATCAAGCTCTATGGCCCCGCCGCCTTCGAAGGCATGCGCAAGGCCGGCCAGCTGACAGCGCAGGCGCTGGACGCGGTCGCCGAAATGGTCGGCCCCGGGGTCTCGACCGCCGCGATCGACGATCTGATCTTCCAGTTCGCCATGGACCATGGCGCCCTGCCCGCCACGCTGATGTATCGCGGCTATCGCTATTCGGTGTGCACCTCCATCAATCACGTCGTCTGCCACGGCATGCCCAACCCCCGCCCGTTGCGCGAAGGGGATATCGTGAATGTGGACGTGACGCTGATCGTCGACGGCTGGTATGGCGATTCCAGCCGCATGTATGCCATCGGCGAAATCCCCCGCCGGGCCGAGCGGCTGATCGAAGTCACCTATGATTCCATGATGCTCGGCATCGAGGCCATCAAGCCGGGCGGCCATGTGGGCGACATCGGCGCGGCGATCCAGGATTTCGTCGAGCCCCAGCACATGAGCGTGGTGCGCGATTTCTGCGGCCACGGCGTCGGACAAGTGTTCCACGACGAGCCGAACATCGTCCATGTGGGCCGGCGCGGCGAGGGACCGGAGCTGAAGCCCGGCATGATCTTCACCGTGGAGCCGATGATCAATCTCGGCCGGCCCCATGTGAAGGTGCTTTCCGACGGCTGGACCGCGGTGACGCGCGACCGCTCGCTCTCCGCCCAGTTCGAGCATACGGTCGGTGTCACGCAGACCGGGGTGGAAATCTTCACCCTGAGCCCGAAGGGCTATCACAAGCCGCCCTATCTGCCGGCCTGACCATGGCGGGGGAGCCTGAGGACGGCGTCGCCGAAGCCGGCCCCCATTTCCTGGGGCACCGCGACCGCCTGCGCGCGCGCTTCCGCGAGGCCGGTTCGGCCGCCCTCGCGGATTATGAATTGCTCGAACTGGTGCTGTTCCGCGCCGTGCCCCGGCGCGACGTGAAGCCGCTCGCGAAAGCCCTGGTAGAGCGCTTCGGCTCCTTCGCCGAGGTGGTGGCCGCGCCAGCCGCGCTGCTCGCCGAGATTCCCGGCGTGAAAGATGCCATCGTCACCGAGCTGAAGATCATCGAGGCGGCCGCCCACCGCTTCGCCAAAGGCCAGATGAAGCGGCGCCCGGTGCTCTCCTCCTGGAGTTCGGTGCTCGATTATTGCCGCGCCTCCATGGCGTTCGCGGAGCGCGAGCAGGTGCGGGTGCTGTTTCTCGACAAGCGCAACCAGCTGATCGCCGACGAGGTGGTGCAACACGGAACCGTGGATCACGCGCCGGTCTACCCTCGCGAGGTGGTCAAGCGGGCGCTCGAACTCTCGGCCACCGCCATCATCCTGTGCCACAACCACCCCTCGGGCGACCCCACGCCCTCGCGCGCCGATATCGACATGACGCGCAAGATCATCGACATCGCCAAGCCGCTGGGCATCGACGTGCACGACCACATCATCGTGGGGCGCGACGGCCATGCCAGCCTGAAGGGGCTGCGGCTGATGTGAGGCCGGCCGGCGGCACACCTTCGCCGCCAGGCTCACGGTCGCGCAACACCGGAAACATTCGGCAAGCCTCGCGCACGCTTGCGCCCGCATATGGTCGTAACGGTGCCTCATTGAGCGGGCTTGGTGCGCAGATGCAGCTTTTCGGCAGAACATCCATGCCCTTTTGCCTCCCTTCCAGCGCCAGGCGGCGCTCCACGTTGGGCCTGCTAGCACTTGTCGGCGGCGCGGCAACGCTCGCGGGCGAACCGGCGCGAGCGCAATATTATCCTTATCCGCCCACGGTCTATGGCGCGCCTGCGGAGATGCCGCGCATCTATCGCGCGCCGCCGGGCTATACGACCGGAACAGTGATGCTGCCGCCGCAGGAGATCCGCTCCATCGTGCTCAATCTCGGCTATGGCCGGGTCGGGCGGCCGGTGCTGCGCGGGCGCACCTATATGATCGACGCAGTGGATGATCGCGGCCCGCTGATCCTCGCGGTGGATGCCTATTCGGGACTGGTGCAGCAGGCCGATCCCTCCATGTTCGGTCCGCCCGGCGGGCCCTATGGCCCAGCACCTGCTTATGGCGCCGCCCCACCGCCGGGCGCCTATGGTGCCCCTCCCGCTCAA
The DNA here is from genome assembly GCF_043195145.2 of Roseixanthobacter pseudopolyaromaticivorans. Lineage (NCBI taxonomy): Bacteria > Pseudomonadati > Pseudomonadota > Alphaproteobacteria > Hyphomicrobiales > Xanthobacteraceae > Roseixanthobacter > Roseixanthobacter pseudopolyaromaticivorans. The sequence goes on along the minus strand of NZ_CM195539.1, from coordinate 4,823,604 downwards.
GGGGCCTATGGCGCACCCCAGCAACGCAGCCAGCCGGTGGCGCGTGCCCCACTGCCCAAGCCCCGGCCCGCCGACAGCGAGATCGCCAGCACCTCGGGTCCGGACATCCCGGCGCCCGCCGTGCCGCCATCCGACGACGCTGCGGCCCATGACGATGCGCCCGATACTGCGGAAAATCCCGGTGCCATCGCCGTGGAACCGGCTGAAAGCGCCAATGCGCCGAAGGCTGGAACGCCCGGCCTCGCCTCGCCGAGGCCCAGCATGTCGGCCCCGGTGGTCGGGCAACCGGTCCCGGCTCAAACGCCGGCCGCGAGCAAGCCGCAGACCGCCGCGAACACGCCGATTCCCGCTTTGCCCCCAGCGCCGGCCCAGGGGCCGACGGGCGCGGGATCGGCGACACCCGGGGATGGCGTTTCGGCCGGAACTGCCTCCGTCCTCTCGCGTACGGCGGCGCCCGCCAACTGAGGCCGCTTAAGCGAGGCCCACCTGGGCCAGCGCCGCCGCTTGCCGCGATGCGACGCCCTCCAACGTGAAATCCGCCATCGCCTCTTCGAACAGGCGATGGAAGTTCAGCTCCGCCTTCAGATGCAGGAACACCGCGCCGAGCCCGATGGCCGCGCGATCCATGAACACGAATTCGCGCGGCACCGTCACCGGCCCAAGCTGCTTCAGCGCCGTATGCACCCGGAACGCCTCGCGCCGTCCATATTCGCCGGGCGCCACGCCGTCGGCGATGGTGCGCACGCGATCATCCATGAGCGGCCCATAAATGAAGCGCGCCCAGATGTTCAGCACGTCGATTAATTCGCGCTTGAGGCCCTTGAAGCCCCAGGTCTCATACGCGTGCACCACCCGCGCCTCGTCGTTTGCGAGCAGACCGCGATAGAGATCCATTACGCCGGCGACGAAGGCCGGGGGGAAGATGCGGATGCAGCCGTAATCCAGCAGGTTGATGCCCCCCGGCGTACCGGCTTCATCGGTAAAGACGGTGTAATTGCCGAGATGCGGATCGCCGTGGATCACCCCGAACCGGCTGAACGGGAGCCACCAGGCCGTGAACATGGCCCGCGCCAATCGGTTGCGCTCTTCCAGCGGGTGTTCGGTGAAACCCAGGATCTTCTGCCCCTCCAGCCAGTGTAGGGTCAGAAGCCGGCCGGTGGAGAGATCGGTGCGCACGCTTGGCACGCGCACATGGTCTTGCCCCTCCAGCATCAGCGCATAAAGGGCGGCGTGCTTGGCCTCGCGGCGATAGTCCAGTTCCTCGCGCACGCGCGCGCCGATCTCCCCGGCGATTTCGCGGGTGTCGATGGCAGGGTCCATGCGGCGATGGAGCGAGAAGAGAAGATCCAGCTGGCTGAGGTCCGCCTCCACCGCCGCCTGCATGTCAGGATATTGCAGCTTGCAGGCCAGTTCCTCGCCATCGAGCGCCACCGCGCGATGCACCTGGCCGAGGGAGGCGGCGGCGGCCGGCTTGTGCTCGAACGAGGCGAAGCGGGTTTCCCAGTCGCGGCCCAGCTCCGCCATCATGCGGCGGCGCACGAAGGCCCAGCCCATGGGCGGTGCGTCGTTCTGCAGTTTCTGAAGCTCGGCGGCATATTCGGGCGGCAGCACGTCGGGAATGGTGGACATGAGCTGCGCCACCTTCATCAGCGGACCTTTCAACCCACCCAGCGCCGCGGCCAGCGCCGCCGCATTGCCCTCCCCCGCCTTGTCGAGCCCGAACAGCCGCGTGCCCGCCATGCGCGCCGCGACACCCCCCACGTTGGCGCCCACCCGCGCGTAGCGGGCGGCGCGGGCGGAGAAGCGGTTGCGCTCGGCGTCTTCGGTCATGGGGCGGCTCGCTGTGCCCGGAGGCCGGGCTCAGCCGCGCGCGGTATGGCGGGTGAGTGCCAGCAGCACCAGGAGGGTGAGGGGCGTGAGAATGTCCGTATAGAGAATGGGGCCGGCATTTCCCGCCGCAAGGTTGCCGGTCTCGACAATCTGCACCACATGCCCCACCGCCGCCCCGCCGAGGAAGCCGGCCGCCACCACGGCAACGCCGAGGCGAAAGCCCCAGTTGCCATAAAAGGCCGCGATCACGCCGGCGACGCCCATGCCGAGATTGGCCATGCCCACCTCGAACTGGAACGGGCTCGGCGCCCAGCCGATGGCGCGCGCCGACTCGGCCGCCAAGAACACGTGGCCGAGGAACGCCCACAATCCCATCAGCCCCAGCGGCACCAGGAAGAGGTAGCGCAACAGCCGGTCCGCGACAAAGCCGGGCGGCAAGGGGCGCGGCGCCCGCGCCACGGCGAGGAGCGCGAGCGCCAGGGCAAAGCCCCACGACATCAGGGGAACCCAGAACACCATACGCGCCTCCCTCCATCCCAGCCCGCAAGGTGCCATCGTTTTTCCCACACTGCCAGCCTGCGGCGCCGCTGCGCTTGCCGGCGCGCGCGGCGCAGCCTATGGCAGGATCATGAGCGGATCCGGCAGCGCAAGATCGACCGTGGCGGGGTGGGCTCTCCGCCTCGCGCTCGCCTATGCGCTGCTGCTGCAGATGGTGTTCGCCTCCGCGGCTGCGGTCCAGCATGCCGCCGCCACGGCACCCGATCCCTGGAGCGCCACGTGCGCCGGGCTTGCCTCCACCAATTCGGATTCCCCGACCCAGGCCCCGCACATGGACCTGTGCTGCGTGCTCGGCTGCCTCGCCAGTCCGGCGCCGCTCGCGATGCCGGGCGGGGAGGCCGCGCGCCTGGAACCTGCGTCGCGGGTGACCGCGATCATGTTCGCGGAGCGACCGGTCGCAAGCCCCGCGCGCCATAGCTCCCGGCCCTTCCACGCCCGAGGACCTCCCTCCGCCGTTTGAGCCTGCCCGCAGATCCTCAAACCCGTTGGGAGACGTTCCATGTCCATTTCGTTCGCGCGCACCGCGCCCCTGGGCCTTGCCGCCGCTCTTTTCTTGACCTTTGCCGGCCCCGCCTCGGCCCATGTGACCCTGGCCGAAGGACAGGCGACTTCGGGCACCTCCTACAAGGGCGTGCTGAAGGTGCCACACGGCTGCGGAGACGCTGCCACCACCGCCATCAAGGTCAGCATTCCCGAGGGCGTGGTGACGGTGAAGCCGCAGCCCAAGGCCGGCTGGACCCTCGCCTTGGAGACCGGCCCCTATGAGAAGGCCTATGAGGTGATGCACGGTGGGCCGGTGAAGGAAGGGGTGAAGACCATCACCTGGTCCGGCGGCAATCTGCCCAACGCCTATTATGACGAGTTCGTCTTCATCGCCTATCTCGCGCCCCAGCCGCAGGCGACCAAGCTGTATTTCCCGGTGCTGCAGACCTGCGAGGGCGCGAGCGCCGACTGGTCGGAAATCCCCAAGGACGGCGCCCCCATGCCGTCGCGTCCGGCGCCCGCGCTGAAACTCGCGGCGGCCAACGCCCCCGCCGCAGCATCCGCCGTCAAGGTCGGCACGCTCACCATCGAGCAGCCCTGGGCCCGCGCGACCCCCGGCGGCGCGAAAGTGGCCGGTGGCTATCTGAAGATCACCAATACGGGCACCGTGACGGACAAGCTGGTGGGCGGCTCATTCGAGCGGGCCGGCCGCTTCGAAGTTCATGAAATGAGCATGAACAACGGCGTCATGACCATGCGACCGGTCTCGGGTGGCCTCGAGATTCCCCCCGGCGCCACCGTCGCGCTGGCGCCCGGCGGCTATCATTTGATGCTGCAGGATCTCAAGCAGCCGCTGAAGGAAGGCGAGAGCGTGAAGGGCACGCTGACCTTCGAGAAGGCGGGCACGGTGGACGTGGTGTTCGACGTGCGCGGCATCGGCGCCGGCGCGCCCACGGGCGGCGGCATGGGCGCGATGGAGCATCAGCACTGACCGCCTGAGTGCGGCGCGGCCTCACGCGGCGGCGAACAGCGGCCGCTCGCGCTGCAATTCCTCGCGCATCACCTCCCGCGCCAGAACCAGCGCGGGGGACAGGCTCTCGGCCCGTCCGTAGAGCGCAAAATCCACGCACGGCAGCACCGCGGTGCCGAGACCCGTCACCGTCACGATATCGGCCCGCCGCGCGCGGGCCGTACGCACCGTCACCCCGATCCCCGCGCCGACTGCGGCCAGCAGCCCCGGCAGGCTCGGGCTGGTGAAGGCGATGCGGAATGCCCGCCCCGCCGCATTGAGGGCGGAAATCGCCGCATCCCGGAACACGCACGGCGCCTCGAACACCAGCAGCGGCACCGGTGCATCCGCGGCAAGGCGCAGGTCGCGCGCGCCGAGCCATTCCATGGGTTCGCGCGCCAGGTCCAAGGCGGGAAGATCGCTTTCACCGCGAAACCCCGCGGCAAGGTCGAGAGTGCCTGCCTTCAGGCCCGCCATCAGGCGCCCGGTGGAGGCCACCTGCACCGTCAGCGGCGCGCCAGGCAGCACGGCGGACACGCGCTCCAGAATGCGCTGCAACGCCCCTTCCCCCACGTCCTGAACGAAGCCGAGACGCACCGGCTCGGACCCCGCGCCGGCGGCATGATGGCCGAGCACGCGGTCGTTGAGATCGAGCAGCGCGCGGGCATCGTCGAGGAAGGCGGCACCGCGCGCCGTGAGCGCGACGCCCCGCCCGCGCCGCTCCAGCAAGGCGAAGCCCAGCGTGTCCGACAGCCGGTCCATCTGGAGGCTCACGGCCGATTGCGACCGCCCGACCCGCGCGCTTGCGGCCGAGACCGAGCCGAGAGTGGCGACGGCAACGAAGCTGCGGAGAAGATCGAGATCGAGATTGCGGCTCATATTATGAGAATATCGAAATCATTGATCCCGATAAATCAATTTTTCATCAAATGATGTGCGGCGCTACGGTTATCTCATCCCACACGGAGACCTGACCGATGCCCATTCTGCAAGCGAAGCTCTCTGGCCAGAGCGATGCCGCTATTGCCGCCACCGCCGCCGGAACCCTTTCGGCCCTCACCGCCAAAATCCTGCGCAAGGACCCAGCTCTTACCTCGGTGGCGGTGGATTTCCTCGATGCCGGCTTGTGGTTTGTCGGCGGGCGAAGCTTGGCCGACGCCGGCCTCGCCAGCTTCTGGCTGGACATAGCGGTGGTGGATGGCACCAACACCAAGGACGAGAAAGCGGCCTATATCGCCGCCGTGTTCGCCGCCATGGGCGACCTGCTCGGCCCCCTGCACCCGGAAAGCTATATCCTGGTGCGCGAGGTGAAGGCGGACGCCTATGGCTATGGCGGGCGCACCCAGGAAAGCCGCTATGTGGAGAAAACCCTAAAGGCGGCCTAGGCGCCCCTGCGCGGGGCGGGAAGGCTCAGCCTTCGATTTCCTCGCGCAGGATTTCCAGCCGCAGCCATTCTTCTTCCGCGGCGTCCAATTCCTTCTGCACCTTGGCGAGCGCAGCCGAGGTGCGCTCGAACGAGCCGGGATCGCGCTCGTACAGCACCGGGTCGGACAGGACGGCGCCCAGCTTGTCGGCCTCGTTGCGCAGCTTGTCCAAGGTCTTGGGCAAGGTCTGGAGCGCATGCTTCTCGTGGAAGGTCAGGCGCCGCTTCTTGCCCTCGTCGGCAGCGGCGCCGGCCTTGGGAGCAACTTTTCCCCCCGTCTTCGCGGGCGCGCTCTCGCCGCGCTTTTCCTTCGCCTGCACGCCGTGGCCGCGCTGGTTCACCATGTCGGCATAGCCGCCGGCATATTCGGTGAACACGCCCGCCCCTTCCGCCGCGATCACGCTAGTGACGGTACGGTCCAGGAAGTCACGATCATGGCTGACCAGGATCACAGTGCCGGGATAATCCGCCACCATTTCCTGCAACAGGTCGAGAGTTTCCAGATCGAGATCGTTGGTCGGCTCGTCCAGGATCAGCATGTTGGACGGAAGAGCCAGCGCCCGCGCCAGCATGAGCCGCCCCCGCTCGCCGCCCGACAGCACGGACAAAGGCGAGTTCGCCTGGTCCGGGGTAAACAGGAAGTCCTTGAGATACCCCATCACATGCTTGGGCACGCCGCCGACCATCACCTGGTCGCTGCCGCCGCCGGTGAGGGCGTCGCGCAAGGTGGTGTTGGGGTCGAGCGCCGCACGCTTCTGGTCGAGCGACGCGATTTCCAAATTCGCCCCGAGGCGCACCGTGCCGCTGTCCGGGGCGAGTTCTCCGGTCAGCATCTTCAGCAGGGTGGTCTTGCCGGCGCCGTTCGGGCCGACGATGCCGATCCGGTCGCCGCGCACGATGCGGGTGGAGAAATCCGTGACGATGGGGGCGCCGTCGTAGGATTTGGAGATGCCCTTGGCTTCGATCACCAGCTTGCCGGAGGTTTCCGCCTCGGTGACCGTGATCTTCACATTGCCCTGGGCGCGGCGCTCCTCGCGTCGGTCGGTACGCATGGACTGCAGCAGGCCGAGGCGCCGCACATTGCGCTTGCGGCGGGCGGTGACGCCATAGCGCAGCCAGTCCTGCTCGGCGACGATCTTGCGGTCGAGCTTGTGGCGGTCGGTCTCTTCCTGCTCCAGCACCTGGTCGCGCCAGGCCTCGAAGCTGGCGAAGCCCTGGTCCAGCCGGCGGGTCGTGCCTCGGTCCAGCCAAATGGTGGCGCGCGACAGATTTTGCAGGAACCGCCGGTCATGGCTGATGACCACGAGCGCGGAGCGCAGCGACTTCAGTTCGCTTTCCAGCCATTCGATGGCGGGCAGATCCAGATGGTTGGTGGGCTCGTCCAGCAGCAGCACGTCCGGCTCGGGCGCGATCACGCGCGCCAGAGCGGCCCGGCGCGCTTCGCCGCCGGAGAGGTGGGCCGGGTCCTCGCTTCCCGTTAGGCCGAGCTGGTCCAGCAGATACTGGGCCCGATACTCCTGGTCGCCCGGCCCGAGGCCGGCTTCCACATAGGCGAGCGTCGTCGCAAAGCCGGAAAAGTCCGGCTCCTGCGGCAGATAGCGGACGGTGGCGCCCGGCTGGAAGAAGCGAACGGCGGCGTCGGCCTCGATCAGGCCCGCGGCCACCTTCAGCAGGGTGGATTTGCCCGACCCGTTGCGCCCGACGAGGCACAGCCTTTCGCCCGGCGACACGGAAATCTCCGCGCCGTCGAGCAAGGGGGTGGCGCCGAAGCGCAGATGGACGTCTTGAAGCGAAATCAGCGGTGGGGCCATGGCGTGGACTTAGTGGGTTTTGCCGGCGGATGGAACCCATCCGCGCCCGCAAAGGCACCAAGACCCGCCATGGGCACAGCAAACCGCGCTTCCGGCCGGACGCTTGCGCGCGCCGCAGCCGGGACGTCTGCTTGATTTCAGCTTAGTGGACGGTCGCTTCGCCGCGCAGCCGGGCGATCTGATCCTTCAGCAGGAGCTTGCGACGCTTGAGTTCGACGACCCGCAACGGGTCGGTGGAGGCGTGATTGAGTTCACGTTCGATGGCCATCTGAAGGGCTGCGTGACGACGCTTCAGCTCTTCGAGGTGCGACTGGACGGACATGCTTTTCGTCTCCCTGTCTGCAACGAACGATAGTCTGTCATGGAGGCGGCAAAGAGTCCAAGGGCTATTTTTACGCGCCTTCCAGCCTGCGGCGCCGTGCGGCTTGCGGCTTGGGGAGGCGGTGCGGTATGCGAGATAAGGCAGCTCGGACCGCGACGGATATGGCATGACCAGTGACGAGGAACGGGAGCTGAAATTGCTGCTGGAGCGCCTGCGGCAGGAGCATCGGGACCTGGATGCCGCCATCGACGCGCTCACCGCGGTGACCGGCTCGGATATTCTGCAAATCCAACGGCTGAAGAAGCGCAAGCTCCAGTTGAAAGACAGAATTTCCCACCTGGAAGACGAGCTTTTCCCGGACATCATCGCGTAAAAAAGCCCTCCGGACAAACCGGAGGGCTCCATTCATCTTGATCGGTGAAGCAAAAGCTCAGATTTGGCCCAGCATGACCTGCGCCGAGGAGACGTCGGCCTTGGAGGGAACGTCCTCCACATTGAGCGACTTCACGACGCCGTCCTCCACCAGCATGGAATAACGCTTGGAGCGTACGCCAAGGCCGGCCATGGAACCGTCGAAGGTCAAATCAAGCGCCCGCGAGAATTCGCCGTTGCCATCAGAGAGGAATACGATCTTCCCATCAGCGCCGGAGGCTTTTTCCCACGCGCCCATGACGAACGGATCGTTTACGGACACCACGGCGATGGTATCAACGCCCTTCGCCTTGATCTCATCCGCGCGCGAAACATAGCCCGGAAGATGATTCTTGTGGCAGGTGGGCGTGAAAGCGCCGGGGACGGCGAAAAGAACGACGCGCTTGCCCTTGAAGACATCGTCGGTCGTCTTGGGAACCGGGCCGTCTTCCGTGGAAACGCGGAAGGTCGCCGCGGGCAGGGTATCGCCGATTTGGATTGCCATTGGTGGTTTCTCCGCAGACTTATCGGCGCTCTTCGGCCGAATGCGGCGCAGAATAGGGGGATTTCCGCGCGATGAAAGTCGCGATCTCCGTCCCGCCGTCATTTCCCCTTGAGCGGCACCGTTGCCTCCACCGATTTGTCGGAATCCACCAGCGTGAGGCGCACCTGCTTGCCCTGCCATGTCTCCCCGGAAGGCAGGCCGTCGAGTTCCAGGGTGAAGCGGGCTTCCCCGTTCGGACCGAAGGTGCGGCTGGGCAGGGGGAGCGCCCATGTATTGTCGGGGCCTTCCACGAACAGGTCGGCCTTCTCGGAAGACACGGTCGCGGTCACCACCAGTAACGGCGCCGGCGCACGGGCGTTGCCCGGATTGGCCTCGGCGGGCGATGCTTCCTGGGCGATGACCTCGGCCGAGAGCAGCGCCGGCGCAGGGCCTGCGCCCAGGGCGACAGGAGCCGGCACCCGCGCGCGCGCCGCGGCAAGAGCCGCATTGGGGCCATCGCCGGCGGCGGGAATATCCAGGCTGGCCTCGGCATGCACCGGCACGCACAAGGCTTCGCACACGGCGAAATCCAGCGACAGGTCGAGACGCGCCGAGCGGCCCGGTTCCGCGAGCCGCACCCGTAGTGGCAGCAGCACGCTGCCGCCCTTGTAGCCGATGGAGAAACCGCTCGCGCCATCGGAGAAGCGCTTGGGCGCGGGGAAAGCGACATCCACCCGCGCCACGTTGCGTGAGCCGCTCCAGTCGAACCGGGGGGGCACGCCGCTGTCGCCGGGATACCGCCAATAGGTCTTCCAGCCCGGCGCGAGGCGGATCTCGATGCCGGCTTCCACCACGCCATCCGTCACCGCGCCGGAAATCAGGCGCATGTCGGCATTCTGCGCACTGCTCCACGGGGTTTCGGCCGCTGCCAGCGGCGCCGGCGGCGCGAGGAGGGCCAGGGAGAGGGCCGGTGCCAGCACCAGCAGGGGAAGACGAGGAAACATCATGCCGTGCGCCTACAGCCTCCCGCCCGCAAGCGCAAAGGGGCGGCGCGCACTTTCATGTGACGGCACAACGATGTGACCTCTGATTGCGCCAATGTGGCAGCATCCATGGCCGGTTCACCGTTTTCAAATCCGGCAGGCCGGGTTAGGCTGTGGGGATGATGGTCGATCGCAAGGCCTTTTCCCTCGGCGCCCCGCCGGATTTCCTCGACGGGCAGATGCTTATTGCCATGCCGTCCATGCAGGACGAGCGTTTCTCTCGCGCCCTCATCTATGTCTGTGCCCATTCCAACGAAGGGGCGATGGGCATCATCGTCAACCAGGCGGCCTCCCACATCAATTTCGCCGACCTCTTGGTGCAATTGGATGTGGTGCCGGAAGATGCCCGCATCCTGCTGCCGCGGCGCGCCGGGGCCGTCAAAGTGCTGCGCGGCGGCCCCGTGGAGACGGGGCGCGGCTTCGTGCTGCATTCGTCGGATTATTTCATCGAGAATTCCACCTTGCCCATCGACGGCGGCATCTGCCTGACGGCGACGCTGGACATCCTGAAAGCCATCGCCGGCGGCACCGGGCCGCATAGCGCGGTGCTGGCGCTCGGCTATGCCGGATGGGCGCCGGGACAGCTGGAGACGGAGATCCAGGCCAACGGCTGGCTGCATTGCCCCGCCGATCCGGACCTGATCTTCGGCGAAAGCATCGAGACAAAATACGATCTCGCCCTGCGCAAGCTCGGCATCGATCCCGGCATGCTCTCCAGCGACGCGGGCCACGCCTGACGCGGGCATCCGGCGGCCCGGCGGGGCCACGGCTCCGGGGGGGCGCACGTGGCACGCCCTCCTATTCGGCAGCGGCGCGGCGGCGGCGGTCCTTGGGGGTAGAGGGCTCGAACAGGGCGCGGCACTCCTCCGTGGTCAGCGGCTCGCCGAACAGGATGCCTTGCGCATATTCGCAGCCGAAGCGCGCCATCTCCGTGGCCTCGGCTTCCTTCTCCAGGCTTTCCGCCACCACTTCCATGCCGAGCTGATGGGCGAGGGCGACGATGGAGCCGACGATGATCGGCCGGGCCGCGCGCGCCGCGCCCTTGGCGCTGTCACGCACGAAGCGCTGGTCGATCTTGATGGTGTCGAACGGGAAGCGCTGGAGATAGGCGAGCGCCGACTGGCCGGTGCCGAAATCGTCCAGGCACAGGCCGGCGCCCAGTTCCCGGATGCGGGCCAGCATTACCGCCGCATATTCCGGGTTTTCCATCACCAGGCTCTCGGTGACCTCCAGCTTCAGCGAGCCGGGCGCCACCGCATTGCGGGCGAGGACGGCTTTCAGATCCTGGATCAGATCGTGCCGCAGCAATTGGCGGGACGAGACGTTCACGTGCATGAACAAAGGCGGGTCCACACGCACCAGGCGCTGCCATTGGCCGAGCTGGCGTGCCGCATGCTCCAGGGCGAACAGGCCAAGATCGAGGATCAGCCCGCTTTCCTCGGCCACGGGCAGGAAATCGGAGGCGGCCATTTCCCCCAAGGTGGGATGGCGCCAGCGCATGAAGGCCTCGAACCCGCCGATGGCCCGGTCGTGCATGCGCACGATGGGCTGGTAGCGCATGAAGATCTCGTTGCGCTCCAGCGCCTGCCGCAGCTCGTTTTCGAGCGAGACATGGTCGATCTTCTGCTGGCGCATGGCGGGACGGAACACCTCGATACGGTCGCCGCCGATGCGCTTGGCATAATACATGGCGAGTTCCGCGTCCTTCAGCACCTCGCTGCGCTTGCTCTGCTCCTGGCCGGGCAGGACGAGGCCGATGGAGGCGGTGATGAACACCTCCTTCTCGGCGAAGGTGATGGGCGCGCGCAGGGAACGGCGCATGGTGTCGGCGAAGGTGGTGATGCGCTCGGGATCACGCTCGGACATCAGGATCATGCCGAACTGATCGCCGGAAATGCGCGCCAAGGTATCCTGCGGCTTCAGCAGCCGCATGAGGCGGCGGGCGACCGTGAGCAGGATCGAATCCCCCACCCCCATGCCGACCGAGACGTTCACCTGCCGGAAGCGGTCGAGATCGATGACCATCACGGTCGGCTTCAGGCTCTCGTCCATCTTGGCGAAAGTGAGCGCCTGGTCCAGCCGGTCGAGGAACAGTTCGCGATTGGGCAGGCCGGTAAGATTGTCGCGCACCGCGTCGTGCAGCAGGCGCTCGGCGGCGATGCGCTCGCCCGTGACGTCAATGAGCGTGCCGATGCAGCGCACCACCTCACCGTCCGCCCCCACCACCGGGCGGGCGCGCAGGTTGAAGGTCATGTAATGGCCGTCGATGGCGCGCAGGCGGAAATCCTGGTCGATGCGACCGCGGCGCTGCTCGATGATGCCGTCGAGGGTGGCGCGGAAACGGTCGCGATCTGCGGGGTGAAGCACCTCCAGCCAGCCGGCCGCCTCGGTCTCCAGCGAACGGCGCTTCAGGCCCAGCGCCTCCTCCGCCTCGGGTGAGGTGTAGATGCGGTCGCTGTCCACATCCCAGTCCCAGACGATATAGCCGGAGCCCGCCAGCGCGAGCGCGCGCCGCTCCAGATCGGATGTCGAGCCCTGCACCGCGCCGAGGCCGGCGAAGGCGTGCTGCATCACCGTAAAGCCGATGAGCATGACGATCAGCACCAGGCCGCCGGACAGGGCCGGGGCGACGAGGTCGTTGGTGACGAGGCCGGCGACGGTCAGGCCCGCCATCACCACCCACACCACCAGCAGCAGCCAGGTGGGGATGATCAGCACCGCGCGGTCATAGCCGTGCTGGGACAGCCAGATGACCACGCCGAGCCCGGCCACCGCCACTGCCAGCAGCGAGAGGCGGGCGATGCCCGCCGCCATGGGCGCGTCGGCCAGCGCCACAGCCACCAGCGCCGCCAGGAAGGCGAGCCATCCGGCGGCCACGTGCATGTAGCGCACGTGCCAGCGGTTGAGATTGAGATAGGCGAACAGGAACACCAACAAGGTGGCGGTGAGGATCGCCTCGCCCGCGGCGCGCCAGAATTGCTCGGCCACGGGCGAAAGCCCGAACACCTTGGACCAGAAGGAGAAATCAAGCCCGATATAACCGAGCACCGCCCACGCCAGCGCGGCGGCGGCGGGGAACATGACCGAGCCCTTGACCACGAACAGGATGGTCAGGAACAGCGCCAGCAGGCCGGCGATGCCGATCACGATGCCATGGTACAAGGTGAAGCTGTTGACCTTGTCCTTATAGGCGTTGGGTTCCCACAGATAGAGCTGCGGCAGGTTCGGCCCGGCGAGCTCGGCGACGAAGGTGACCGTGGAGCCTGGATCCAGCGTGATGGTGAAGACATCCGCGTCGGGCGCCGCCTCGCGCTCCGGCTTGAAGCCCTGGCTGGGCGTCAGGGAGAGGATGCGGCGATTGCCGAGATCGGGCCAGAATAGGCCCGAACCCACCATGCGATAAAACGGCGCGACGATCAGGCGGTCCACCTGCTCGTCGGTATTGTTGGCCAGCGCGAAAGTGACCCAATTGCCCTGCGGCCGGCCGTCGGTGGTGCGCACCTCAATGCGGCGCACGATGCCGTCGGCACCCGGCGCCGTGGACAATTGGATGCGGTCGTTGTCGGTGTGCTGGCGTTCGACGGCGGGCAGGAGGTCCGTGACCTTGGCATCGAGACGGACGGCGATGGTCTCGACGGCATGCGCCGCCGGCGCACCGAGCCCGAGAACCGCCAACAGTGCGATGCAAAAGACAATCGTAGAACGCAACGGCAAACCTCCGCACCCGGCTATTCGCCAGGCCGAACGCGCATGACTAGCGCTCGGATGCGGCGCGAGCAAGGCATAGCCGACGCTATGCCTGTTGCGGCGCATCACCAACGGGCGCTGTCGGCTCACGCGACGGTCAGCATGATTTTGCCGATATGCGCGCTGGTGTCCATGCGCGCGTGCGCCTCGCTCGCCTTCTCCAGGGGGAAGGTGCAATCGATCAGCGGTCGCACCGTACCGGCGGCGATCAACGGAATCACATGCTGGGTCAAGGCGTTCGCGATGGCTTCCTTGTCCGCGACCGGGCGCGCCCGTAGGGTGGAGCCGGTATGCGTCAGGCGCTTCAGCATCAGGCGCATGAAGTCGATATTCACCTTCGAGCCGTCCTGGAAGGCGATCTGCACGATCCGCCCTTCCACCGCCGCCGCCTCGTAATTGCGCTGGATATAGGCGCCGCCCACCACGTCGAGAATGACGTTGGCACCCTTGCCGCCGGTCGCGCTCTTCACCTCGGCGACGAAATCCTGGGTCTTGTAGTCGATGGCGAGATCGGCGCCGAGCTTGAGGCAGGCCGTGCACTTTTCCGCGGAACCCGCGGTGGTGATCACCGTGGCGCCGAACGCCTTGCCGAGCTGGATCGCCGTGGTGCCGATGCCGCCCGTGCCGCCGTGGACCAGCAGCGTCTCGCCGCGCTTGAGGCCGCCCCGGTCGAACACATTGCTCCACACGGTGAAGAAGGTTTCCGGAATGGCCGCCGCTTCCACCATGGACAGGCCCTCGGGCACCGGCAGGGCGGTCGCCTCGTGGCTCAGGCAATATTGCGCGTAGCCGCCACCGGTGACGAGCGCGCACACCGCATCGCCGAGCTTGAAGCGCGTCACTTCGGCGCCCAGGGCCACGACGATGCCGGCGATCTCCAGGCCGGGAATGTCGGACGCGCCGGGAGGAGCGGGATAAAGCCCGCGCCGCTGCACCACGTCCGGGCGGTTCACGCCGGCGGCTTCCACCTTCACCAAAATCTCACGCGCGCCGGGAACCGGCACGGGCCGCTTGCCGGGCACGAGCACCTCGGGGCCGCCGGGGGTGGTGATGTTGATGGCGATCATGGTGGCGGGAAGCGAGGAGGATTGTGTCATGGCGCGGTTCCGGAAGGGAGCGGGAGGCGCCCGACCGTGACGGTGCGGGACGGCAGAGAGGGACCGGCGCGGCAGCGCCGGGGTTAGCCCTACTATCCCATGCCGGGCGGGGAAAAAACGGAAAGATGGACGCGCGGGGCGCGAGCGGCTTTTATCCGCCCGACGATCCGGAGCGGGCCTGCCTGTCTTCGGGATGCTTTCGGTTCAGCGGCCGGCGTTTCAGCCGGCGTTTCACCGGCCAGCCGTGCAACGGCCAGGAGTGCGCGCCATGGACGACGACCGCCCCATCGCCCCGAAACCCTCTGCGGTGCTCGCCCCGGCAGACCTCGACCGGCTCTCCGTGGATGAGATCGACGCCCGCATCGTGCTGCTGCGGGAAGAGATCGACCGGCTGGAGCGGGCCAAGGCGGCCAAGATCGCCTCGCGCGATGCCGCCCATTCCGTGTTCAAGTTCTGAACCGGGCGCTTCGCCTCCAGGGCGGCGCGCGTCGGCGCCGAGCGCCCAGGCTCCAGACATGGCAAAGCCGGCTCGGATGAGCCGGCGCAAGAGCGTGGCAAACAGGCCGCGCGCGGGGTTCGAAAGACGGCGAAGCGGTGCGACCGAGCCCCGCAGGACGCGGCGCCGCACCCCGTGCGATCAGCCCTTGAGCAGGCCGCCGAACTTGTTCTTGAAGCGGGAAACACGGCCGCCGCGGTCGAGCAGCTGCTGGGTGCCGCCGGTCCAAGCCGGGTGCGTGCGCGGGTCGATGTCGAGCTGAAGGCTGTCGCCCTCCTTGCCGAAGGTCGATCGCGTCGTGTACTCGGTGCCGTCAGTCATCACCACCTTGATGAAATGGTAATCGGGGTGAACGTCGCTCTTCATGGGTTGCGTCCTTCTCGCCGCGCCGAGCATTCAAGCCCGCAGCGGTATGAATTCGTTTCCTGAGGGAATGAGGCGGGTCTATAACCGAGAGCATCCGTTGACACAAGCCGACACCGCACTGGAACCCGCCGTCGATCCCTCCAAATCGACCAAAAGCCGCCGCAGCATCGGTCCGCTGCTTGCGCTTGGCCCGTATATTCTGCGCTATCGCTCGCGGGTATGCGGCGCGCTGATCGCGCTCACCGTGGCGGCCCTGGCCACCCTCGCCATGCCCGTCGCCGTTCGGCGCATGATCGATTACGGCTTCGCCGCCGACCATGCCGGGCTGATCGACCGCTATTTCGCCGTGCTGATCGTGGTCGTGGGCGTTCTCGCCCTCGCCTCCGCCGCGCGCTATTACCTCGTGACCACGCTCGGCGAACGGGTGGTCGCGGACCTGCGGGCCGCCGTGTTCGCGCGGCTCACCACGCTGGACGGCACCTTCTTCGATACCGCGCGGGCCGGCGAGCTAACCTCGCGGCTGGTGGGCGACACGACGCAGATCAAGTCGGCCGTGGGCTCGTCCGCGTCGGTGGCGCTGCGCAACCTCGTCATGTGCATCGGCGCCGTCATCATGATGGTGGTCACGAGCCCGCGCCTGTCGGGCCTGGTGCTCATCGTCATTCCCTTGATCGTGCTGCCCCTGGTCGCCTCCGGCCGCAAGGTGCGAGCACGCTCGCGGGCGGCTCAGGATACGCTGGCGGAGGCCTCCGCCTATGCCTCCGAAGTGATCGGCGCCATGCGCGCGGTCCAGGCTTCCACCGCCGAGGGCTCGGCCCGCGCCCAGTTCGACCGCGCGGTGGAAAAGTCCTTCGAGGCGGCGCGCGGTGCCACGGCAGCGCGGTCCTGGCTCACCGGCGTCATCATCTTCCTGGTGTTTTCCAGCGTGGTCGGCGTGCTCTGGGTGGGCGCCCAGTCGGTGCTCAACGGGTCCATGTCGTCGGGCCAGCTCAGCCAGTTCCTGCTGTTCGCGGTGCTGGCGGCGAGCGGGCTCGGGGAATTGTCGCAGGTGTGGGGCGAGGTGTCCGCCGCCTCCGGCGCCGCCGAGCGCATCGGCGAATTGCTCAAGGAAGAGCCGAAGGTGAAGGCCCCCGCCGCGCCCGTGGCGCTCGACCGGGTCTCCGGCGCCATAAGGTTCGACCATGTGGGCTTCACCTATCCCACCCGGCCCCATGCGCCGGCTTTGCGCGACGTTTCCTTCACCGTCCGCCCCGGCGAGCGGGTGGCGCTGGTGGGGCCGTCCGGGGCCGGCAAGAGCACCGTGTTCCAGTTGCTGGAGCGCTTCTATGACCCGCAGGCCGGCGCCATCCTGCTGGACGAGATCGACGTGACGCGCTGCGATCCTGTCGCGGTGCGGCTCAATCTCGCCCTGGTACCGCAGGACGTGGCCATCTTTGCCGACACAGTGCGCGAGAACATTCGTCTAGCCCGCCCTGAGGCGAGCGATGCCGAGGTGGAGGCCGCCGGCCGCGCCGCCTTGGTGGACGAGTTCGTGACCCGCATGCCCGACGGCTGGGACACGCTGGTGGGCGAGCGCGGGGTGACGCTTTCCGGTGGGCAGCGCCAGCGCATCGTGATCGCCCGCGCGATCCTGCGCGCCGCGCCCATCCTGCTGCTGGACGAAGCCACCAGCGCGTTGGATGCCGAAAGCGAGACGCTGGTGCAGACCGCGCTTGAGCGCTCCATGGAAGGGCGCACCACGCTGGTGATCGCCCATCGCCTCGCGACGGTGCTCTCCGCCGACCGCATCCTGGTGATGGAGGACGGCCGCATCGTCGACGAGGGGACCCATTCCGAACTGGTGGGCAAGGGCGGCCTTTATGCCCGCCTTGCCGCGCTCCAGTTCAATACGGCGGCCTGAGGCCGCTTCAGCCCACGACCAGGTCGGCCACTTCCGGGTGGCGGGCAGACCATGCTGCCATGAAGGAACATTGGGTGACGGCCTTGTTTCCGTCCTCGCGGATATGCGCGAAGGCGCCGGCCGCGAGACGCGAGCCGATGCCCTGGCCGGACAGCGCCTGCGGCACCTCGGTGTGGGTGAGGATGATCCGGTCGCCGTCGCGCTTGTAATAGGCGAGCGCCAGTTCATCGCCCACCTTCAGCTCGAAGCGGTTCTGGGCGGGATTGTCGATGACGTCTGTCGGCATGGGGACTCCGTTCCGTGTGCGATGCGTTGCCGAAGCATAAGCCCGAAGAACGGCGGATCGCAGCGGCGGGGCGCCATCACTTTCCCGTTGTGCACGGCCGCGTTCGGGCGGGCGCAGGTTCGGCTCAGACCGCGGGCCGCCATTCCATGCGCCAGATCGCCCGGCCGGACATGGGATTTTGCCCGGCGGAGGCGATCTCGAACCCGAGACGCTTGTAGAAGGCGACGGCACGCGGATTGTCCTGGTTCACATCCAGCGCGATGCCGCCTGGCGCACGGAGCTTGGCCGCCTCCATCAGCGCCTCCGCCGCCCCCTGCCCCCAATGGGCGGGCGCCACCGCCAATTGGTCGAGATAGCCGGTGCGCGGATCGATGATCACGAACCCGGCAGGCGCGCCGACGGGCGCATCCAGCGCCACATGGGTTTCTGCGCCCTGCCCGTGCAACTTGGCGATGTGATCCAGGAACCAGGGGCGGCGCGCCTCGAAATCGATCTCGGGCATGGTCTTCGCCCAGGTCGCGACCCAAAGATCGGCGAGCGCGGGCAGATGGGCGGGAGCGAAGGGCACGACGGTGAAGGACGAAGCCATGATGCGCCTTGCGTGGAGATTATTGCGCCACTCTAGCTCGCCTCGGGCCGGCGCGTCATGGCGCCTTGCAAGGCCACCTGCTGCGATCCGCCGGTCGAGCACGGTGCCCGCATCGGGAAAAGGCGGGGAGGGGTAAGGTCCAGGCGGACGAGACCTGTCCGGCGGAGGCGGCCGGCCCCTCCCCGGGCGCGCATGGTCTGCGCGCAGGGGAATTTTTGTCGCGCTCAGTCCGGCAGCACGAGGCGGCCGGCGTCGTCGAAGGGGAAGAAGGGATTGTGCGCCACTTCCCACACATGGCCGTCGGGATCAGTAAAATAGCCACTATAGCCGCCCCAGAAGACGCGCTGCCCCGCCTTCACCACCGTCCCGCCGGCCGCCTGCGCCGCCGCGAGGGTGGCATCCACCTCCCCCTCCCCGGCGACATTGAAGGCGAGCGCGATGCCGGAAAATCCGCCCGGTCCGCTGTCCACCATGGTCGCGTCCGCGGCCAGCGCCGGCCGGGGGAACAGCGCGAGCACCACGTTGCCAGCCTCGAAGAAGGCGACGCCCTGCGTCCCCCGATCCCGACGCACGAGGCCGAGGGCGTCATAGAAGGCAATCGCACGCGGAAGCGCGGCGACGCCGAGCGTCACGAGATGCAGGCGCAGCGGCGGCGCGGCGGGCGGAACGGAGGGGGCAGCGGACATCATCGGGACACTCTCACTCGAAAAGCGACAATTGCTCACCCACCTGGGTGGCGCGCTTGAAATGCTCGGTGGTCAGCTTGAGCCCGCGCCCCACAAGGCCGAGCCGGCGCGCGGCGATCTCGAAGCGCCGGCCGATGGTCCAGGCATAGGGCCCCTCCCCCCGGCCGCGCTTGCCGAAGCCGGAATCATAATCCTTGCCGCCGTGCATCTCGCGCACCAGCGACATGATGTGGCGCGCCTTCTCCGGGAAATGGGCGGCCAGCCACTCGCGGAACATGTCGGCGATCTCCAGCGGCAGGCGCAGCGTCACGTAGCCAGCCTCGATGGCGCCCGCAGCCTTGGCGCTGTCGAGAATGCGCTCGATCTCCATATCGTTGAGCGCGGGGATCAGCGGGGCGGTGAGCACGGCGGTGGGAATGCCCGCCTCGCTCAGCCGCCGGATGGTCTCCAGCCGCCGCGCCGGGCTCGCCGCGCGCGGCTCCATCAGGCGGGCGAGCTTGGGATCGAGGGTGGTGATCGAGATCGCCACCTTCACCAGCCCGCGCTCGGCCATGGGGGCGAGAATGTCGATGTCCCGCGCCACGAGGCCGGACTTGGTGACGATGCCCACGGGATGGCCGAAATCCCGCAGCACCTCCAAAAGCCGGCGCGTGACCTCATATTGCCGCTCGATGGGCTGGTAGGGATCGGTATTGGTGCCCATGGCAATGGTGCGGGGCGTATAGGTGCGGTGCATCAGCTCGCGCGCGAGCAGTTCCGGCGCGTCCGGCTTGACGAACAGCTTGCTCTCGAAATCCAGCCCCGCCGAAAGCCCGTGATAGGCGTGGGTGGGCCGGGCGAAACAATAGATGCAGCCGTGCTCGCAGCCGCGATAGGCATTGATCGACCGGTCGAAGGCGATGTCCGGCGAGGTGTTGCGGGTGATAACGGTGCGCGCGCGCTCCTCCACCACCTCGGTGCGGAACGCCGGCAGGTCCTCCAGGCTCGCCCAGCCGTCATCGAACAGGATGCGCGCCGCAGGCTCGAACCGCCCCGCGGCATTGGACACCGCGCCCCGCCCCCGGCGGCGGGCTTCGCCCACCTGCGCCAGCGGGTCCACGTCCACCGCCGTCAGCATGTGGTCGGGCGGGACCGAAGCCGCTGCGGCAGGCGCCTGTGGCAGCGCCATGGCTTCCGCTTCGGCACGGCCCAGGGCCAGCGCGTGCGTCCTGGCCGCTGCGCGCAGGCCCCGATCCTCATTCAGGCGGCCAACAATCTGGTCGCTTTTGTTGCTTTTTTTTGTCGCGGATGCGACGGAACGCTTCGCCTGTGCCCGCACGGGCCGCGGCGCGGGCCCTGCGGCCGGGGCACCGGCTGAAGTTGCCGGAAGGGCAGAATCGCGCTGAGAATCCATGATTTCATGGTACATCAGCCTGCGAACAAAACAAGAACGTTAGCCCGAATTCGACCCGTGTTTTTGGCCTTGAACCTTAGCGTATCTGGTATATTGTCCACCAGCGCGAGTTGCCACAGCAGCCCTTCTCCGCTAAAGGGCCAAGGCCACCGTCAGCTGAGGGGAAACGCCAATGGCCGAGCACGGCACAATTGAATATGTGACAGCCGAGGGCAACGATTACGCCGAGCATGCCCGGACGTTTGCGCTTTTTACGCAGCTCACGAAATACGGCGCGATTACGGTCGCCGTTATCCTCGTCCTCATGTGGATTTTCCTGCTCTGAGTCTCGCACTCGGACTTCGGAGACGTTTCAATGAAAATCGCTGTCCCCGTCGAGATTGATCTCGGCGAGCCGCGGGTTGCTGCGAGCCCCGATACGGTGAAGCGCCTGACCGCGCTTGGCGCCAACGTCGTGGTCGAAAGCGGCGCCGGCCTGAAATCCGGCATCCTCGATGCGGATTATGAATCCGCGGGTGCCACCATTGCTCAGACCGCATTCGACGCGGTGAGCGGTGCCGATGTGGTACTCAAGGTTCGCCGTCCGACGGAAGCCGAACTTTCGTCCTATAAGCGCGGCGCCCTGGTGTTCGCCATCATGGACCCCTACGGCAACGAGGCCGCGCTGAAGGCCATGGCCGACGCCGGCGTCGCCGCCTTCGCCATGGAGCTGATGCCCCGCATCACCCGTGCACAGGTCATGGACGTGCTGTCCTCCCAGGCCAATCTCGCCGGCTATCGCGCCGTCATCGACGCCGCCGAACAGTTCGGCCGCGCGCTGCCGATGATGATGACCGCCGCCGGCACGGTTCCCGCCGCCCGCGTGTTCGTCATGGGCGCCGGCGTTGCCGGCCTGCAGGCCATCGCCACCGCCCGCCGCCTCGGCGCCGTGGTGACGGCGACCGACGTGCGCCCCGCCTCCAAGGAACAGGTCGAGTCCCTCGGCGCGAAGTTCGTCGCCGTCGAGGACGACGAGTTCAAGCAGGCCGAGACCGCGGCCGGCTACGCCAAGCCCATGTCGGCCGAATACCAGGCCAAGCAGGCGGCGCTTGTCGCCGAGCACATCAAGAAGCAGGACATCGTCATCACGACCGCCCTGATCCCCGGCCGCGCCGCGCCGCGTCTGGTGACCGCGGCGATGGTGGCCTCTATGAAGCCCGGCTCCGTGCTCATCGACCTCGCGGTCGAGCGCGGCGGCAATGTGGAAGGCGCCGAGCCCGGCCAGGTGGTGGACGTGAACGGCGTGAAGATCGTCGGCTATCTCAACGTCGCCGGCCGCATCGCCGCCTCGGCTTCGCTGCTGTACGCCAAGAACCTCTACGCCTTCGTCGAGACCCTGGTGGACAAGTCGGCCAAGGCCCTCGCCGTGAAGTGGGACGACGAGCTCGTGAAGGCGACGCTCCTCACCCGCGACGGCGCCGTGGTTCACCCGAACTTCGCCCCCAAGGTTGAGGGAGCCGCCCAATGAACCCGATCACTGCACAAACCGCCGCCGACGCCGCCGCCCAGGCGCGCGCTGCCGCCGAGGTGGCCCGCCAGGCCGCCGAAGCCGCCCAGATCTATGCCGATCAGGCGGCCACGGCGCTGGGCGCGGTGGCCCATGCCGCCACCGGCGGCGCCATCGACCCATTCGTGTTCCGCCTCTCCATCTTCGTGCTGGCCGTGTTCGTCGGCTATTACGTCGTGTGGTCGGTGACGCCTGCGCTCCATACCCCGCTCATGTCCGTCACCAACGCGATCTCCTCGGTGATCGTGGTGGGCGCGCTGCTGGCGGTTGGTGTTTCCACGGTCGGCGATGCCGGCCATTCTCTGTGGGCGCGCGGCTTCGGCTTCATCGCTCTCATCTTTGCGTCGGTGAACATTTTCGGCGGGTTCCTCGTGACCAGCCGCATGCTCGCCATGTACCAAAAGAAGAAGTGAGGGCGGACCCATGAACGCCAATCTGGCCGCGCTTCTTTACCTGGTTGCGGGCATCCTCTTCGTGCTCGCGCTGCGGGGGCTCTCGCACCCCACCACGTCGCGTCAGGGCAATATGTTCGGCATGGTCGGCATGGCCATCGCCGTGCTCACCACGCTCGCGCTCTCGCCTCCCGCCGACATTCTCGGCTGGGTGCTGGTGATCGCCGGCATCGGCATCGGCGGCGGCATCGGCGCGGTTGTCGCCCGCCGCATCGCCATGACCGCCATGCCGCAGCTGGTCGCGGCCTTCCACTCGCTGGTCGGTCTCGCGGCGGTGCTGGTGGCGGCGGCGGCGCTCTATGCCCCGGCCGCGTTCGGCATCGGCGAACCGGGCAACATCCACGGCGCAAGCCTGATCGAGATGACGCTGGGCGTCGCCATCGGCGCGATCACCTTCACCGGCTCGATCATCGCTTTCGCCAAGCTCAACGGCAACATGTCCGGCAAGCCGATCATGCTGCCGGGCCGCCACTTCATCAACGGCGGCCTCGCGCTGCTGCTGCTGGTGCTGATCATCGCCTTCGTGATGACCGGCTCGATCCCGCTGTTCTGGATCATCACCATCCTGTCGCTGGTGCTGGGCGGCCTGCTGATCGTGCCGATCGGCGGCGCCGACATGCCGGTGGTCGTCTCCATGCTCAACTCCTATTCGGGTTGGGCGGCGGCCGGCATCGGCTTCACGCTGGGCAATACCGCGCTCATCATCACGGGCGCTTTGGTGGGCTCCTCGGGCGCGATCCTGTCCTACATCATGTGTAAGGGCATGAACCGCTCCTTCATCTCGGTCATCCTCGGCGGCTTCGGTGGCGAAGTGGCGGCGGGTGGCGGCGGCGCGGTGGAAACCCGCCCGGTGAAGAAGGGCTCGGCGGACGATGCCGCCTACATCATGAAGAACGCCCAGAAGGTCATCATCGTGCCGGGCTACGGCATGGCGGTGGCCCAGGCCCAGCACGCCTTGCGCGAAATGGCCGACAAGCTGAAGGAAGAGGGCGTCGAGGTGAAGTACGCCATCCATCCGGTGGCGGGCCGCATGCCCGGGCACATGAACGTGCTGCTGGCGGAAGCCCAGGTGCCCTATGACGAGGTCTTCGAGCTGGAAGACATCAACAGCGAGTTCGCCCAGGCGGACGTTGCCTTCGTCATCGGCGCCAACGACGTGACCAACCCGGCCGCGAAGACCGACCCGACCTCCGCCATCTACGGCATGCCGATCCTGGATGTCGAAAAGGCCAAGACGGTGCTGTTCATCAAGCGCGGCATGGGCTCCGGCTATGCCGGCGTGGAGAATGAGCTGTTCTTCCGCGACAACACGATGATGCTGTTCGGCGACGCCAAGAAGGTCACAGAGGAAGTCGTCAAGAACCTCTGATCGCCGCCCGCTCACGCGGGACGGGACGAAAAAGAAAGGCCGCCGGGCGCAAGCCCGGCGGCCTTTCTCATTGATTGGAGCCCATTCGACGGCGGGCGGCCGTCGCGGCGTGCTCAGGCGGCAGGGGGCTCCTTCGGCGTGGTGTCGAACCGGGCTTCGCCGATCTCGTGGCCGTGGCGGGAAATGAAGCGCGCGAGCGCGAAGGCGCCGACCACCGTCACCCCCAGGATCAGCGCCAGGAAGCCTAGGCTCCCGCCGTCCTCATGGAGCTTGGCGATGGCGGCCATGCCGGTCAGCAGGATGACGCTCACGCCTCCGGTCACCGCCCAGCTGTTGGACCGTTGCGGCTGCGGCTCGGGCGTCGGCATTGCGGGCATCTCCTGGTCCCCATCCATGTGGTCGTCCTCCCCCCGCGTGCGCGAGAAGAAAAGATAGAATGAAGTGCTCTTCCGCGACACCGCGCCGGGTCGGCGACGGCGCGCCAACCGCGCTCAGTCCGCGAAGAAAGCCACCAGGCGGGGAATGACCTTCCCCGGCGCCTCGTCCATCAGCCAATGGCCCGAACCCTCGACCACCACGCCCTCCACATTTTCAGCCACGAGCCGGCCCTGGGCGATGAGGAATTCGCCGGAGGCCTTCTCCCCGGTGAGCACCAGCATGGGCATGGTGAGCTTGGTTTCGGCGAAGCGGGCAAAATCGGCGGCGTCCCGCTCGAACGCGCGGAACACCTCGAACCCCGCCGCCATGCCGCCGGGCTGCGCATAGGCCGCCGCATAAAACTGGCGATCCGCCTCGGACACCGAATGGGCGGGATCGGCCGCGAAATCGTTCCAGAAATGCTCGAAATAGATGCGCTCGCGGCCCTCGACGAGCGCCAGCGGCGTCTTGCCGTAGAAATGGAAATGCCACAGGTCGCGCATCAGCCAGACGTGCGTCCAGTCGCCGACACCGGGAAGGAAGGCATCCATCAGCGCGATGCGCGTCACCGCTTCGGGATATTGGGCGGCATAGGCATAGGCCACCATCAGGCCGATATCGTGCCCCACCACGCCGGCGCGGGTGATGCCGAGCGCCGTGGCGAGGTCATGGACATCGCGGGCCATCGAAGCCTTGTCGTACCCGGCCTCGGGCTTCGAAGAGGCGCCGAAGCCGCGCAGATCGGGCGCGATCACGCGGTGCGTCCTGGCGAGTTCGGCGATCAGCGGCCGCCACATATGGCTGGTCTGCGCATAGCCGTGCAGCAGAAGCACCGGCTCGCCTTCGCCCGCCTCCAGATAGTGCAGGCGCAACGGGCCAAGCTCGACGAAGCGGCTCGCAATGTCCAAGCCCAGGTCGTCTTCTCCCGGCGCTCCCGATGTCCCTTGGTCCGCAGTCATCTCGGCGTCCTCCCCCGCGTGCAGGAAGAGGAAAGATAGCAGGAAACCCGCGCCCGGGGGCCGGCGGATGCGCCGGCCCGGCGGGAACTCCCACGTTTCTTCGCCCGCAGGCACCCAGCGCTCAGCTTTCCTTGAAGCCGTATTCCGGCGTGCCCTGCTCGGCGCCGTAATATTTGTAGGGCAGGAACTTGCCGCTCATGGTCAGCTTCACCCGGTCGCCCTTGGGATTGGCGAGGCGCTCCATGTCGATGTCGAAATCGATGGCGGACATGATGCCGTCGCCGAACTCCTCCTCGATCAGCGCCTTGAACGCCGGGCCGTTCACCATCACCATCTCATAGAAGCGATAGATCAGCGGGTCGGTGGGCGGCATGGGCATGCCGCGATAGGGCACTTCGTTCAGCATGCGCTCCTCGACCTCGGAAAGGCCGAACAGGTCCGCCGCGGCCTTGGCCAGCGGCTTCACCAGCTTCATCTGGCCGAGCAGCGCGCCCACCACCAGCATCGGCGACATGCCGCCGATTTCATCGGTGATGTACTTCCAGGTCCAGCCCTTCTCGCGCTTGATGTCGAGGATCTTCTCGGTGAGTTCTTCGCGCTTCATGTTCTTCTCCTTTTGCCTCGGGCGTTGAAATGAGAGGGGTCACGCCGCCCGCTGGTCGCCGTCGGGCGAAGGTGGGGTGGACGCGGTGGGGCGCACCACCGGGGGATGGCGGTGGTCGTATCCGACGGGGCGCTGGTCCTTGAAGGTCTTCGAGCGCTCCACCAGAAAGTCGATGAGATGATTGCGCACGGCGTAGAAATCGCCCTGCTTGTGGATGTCGAGGCGGCGGCGATCCCGCGGCAGCGGGTTCTGCACGATCTCGGCGATGGTGGCGTTGGGGCCGTTGGTCATCAGCACGATGCGGTCGGCGAGGTAAATCGCCTCGTCCACGTCGTGGGTGATCATGAACACGGTCTGGCCGGTCTCCAGGCAGATGCGGCGCACCTCGTCCTGCAACGTGCCGCGGGTGAGCGCGTCGAGCGCGGAGAAAGGCTCGTCCATCAGCAGCATCTTGGGCTCGATGGAGAGCGCGCGGGCGATGCCGACGCGCTGCTTCATGCCGCCCGAGAGTTCCGAGGGGCGCTTGTTTTCCGAGCCCTTGAGCCCGACCACCTCGATGAAGCGCATCGCATGGTCGCGCACCTGCGCCCGGCTCCAGCCCTTGTGGCGGGAGGAGACCGCATAGGCCACATTGCCGAGCACGGTCAGCCAGGGCATCAAAGCGTGGCTCTGGAAGATCACGGCGCGGTCGAGCGCCGGGCCTTCGATGGCGGTACCATCCACCACCACCGCGCCGTCGTCCGGGCGGTCGAGGCCGGACAGGATGTTCAGCACCGTGGTCTTGCCGCAGCCGGAATGGCCGATGATGCAGGCGAACTCGCCCTTGTGCATGGAGAACCACAAATCCTCGAACACGGTCGTGGTACGCCCGCCCGCCGCCTGGAAACGGCGGGAGATGCCTTCGATGGAAACATAGCGGGGCTCGCTCATGCGCCTCACTCCGGAAAGGTGACGAGGCGGGCGACGAAGGCGAGGATCTGGTCGAGCAGCATGCCCATCACGCCGATCACCAGAATGGCGATGATCACATTGGTGATGGACAGGTTGTTCCACTCGTTCCAGACGAAATAGCCGATGCCGGTGCCGCCCACGAGCATCTCGGCCGCGACGATCACGAGCCAGGCGATGCCGATGGAAATCCGCATGCCGGTGAGGATGGTCGGCGCGGCGGCGGGCAGGATCACGGTGAAGGCCCGCTTGAACGGCCCCACCTCCAGGGTGCGCGCCACGTTCAGCCATTCCTTGCGCACGCTGGCGACGCCGAAGGCGGTGTTCAGCAGCATCGGCCACACGGAGCAGATGAAGATGACGAACACCGCCGAGATGCCGCTGTCCTTGATGGTGTAGAGCGCGAGCGGCATCCAGGCGAGCGGCGAGATGGGCTTCAACACCTGGATGAAGGGGTCGAGCGCCTTGCTCATCAGCGCCGACATGCCGATCAGGAAGCCGAGCGGGATCGCCACCAGCACCGCGATGCCATAGCCGATCAGCACCCGGCCGAGCGAGAAGGCGAGCTGGATGCCGAGGCCCTTGTCGTTCGGCCCCTTGTCGTAGAACGGATCGGACAGGAGCTTGACGAGCTGAGCGCCCACGTCCAACGGGCTCGGCATGGCCGATTTGCCGGTGGTCGCGGTGAGGCCCATGAGCTTGGCATATTCCGGATCCATGCCGGAGGCCGCGCCCGGCCCGCCGGCGCCGAAGCCGGCGGTGGCGCCCTGCCAGATCAGCAGGAACACCGCCAGCAGCAGCACCGAAACCAGGGCCGCGCGCAGGGTCAATGAGGAAGCCATGCGCTCAGGCCCGCTTGATGGCGAAGCTCGCCACATAGGCGTCGGGCTTGGCGGGATCGAACGGCTTGCCCATGACGACGATGGTCTTGGTGGGCGCCGGCGGGGTGAGGCCCATGTCCTTCATCACCGAGGCGCACTCGGTGGCGAGGAACACCTGCTTGGCGATGCCGGCATAATCCACGTCGCCCTTCACCTGGCCCCAGCGCTTCATCTGGGTGAGGATCCAGATGGCGAAGGAATCGTAGGGGAACGGCTCGAAGGTGACCCGGTTCGGGTCCTTCTTGATGTTGCCGAGGCCGTCCGCATAGGTGCCGGTGAGCACCTGTTCCAGCACCACCGGGGGCGCATTGAGATAGTTCGCGGGGGCGATGGCCTCGGCGATTTCCTTGCGGTTTTCAGGCTTCTGGGCATAGGCGCTGGCATCGATGATGGCGCGCAGCAAGGCCGCATAGGTGTTGGGATTGGTGGTGACGAATTCCTTGCTGGCGGTGAACGAGCAGCAGGGATGACCGTCCCAGATCTCCTTCGACAGGATGTGGATGAAGCCTACCCCGTCATAGACCGCGCGCTGGCAGATATTGTCGGGGGCCAGGAAGCCGTCGATGTTCTCGGCGCGCAGGTTGGCGACCATCTCCGGCGGCGGCACGGAGCGCAGCTGCACGTCGGCGTCGGGATCGATGCCGTGCTCCGCCAGATAATAGCGCAGCAGGTAATTGTGCATGGAATAGTCGAACGGAATCGCGAGCTTGAACCCCTTCCAATCCTTCGGGTCGCGCTTGTCCTTGTGCTTCATGGCGAGCGTGATCGCCTGGCCGTTGATGTTCTCGATGGCCGGCACGGAGAAGGGAATGGGATTGGAGCCGAGGCCCATCGAAATGGCGATAGGCATGGGCGAGAGCATGTGGGAGGCGTCGTATTCCTTGTTGATGGTCTTGTCGCGCACCACCGCCCAGCCGGCGGTCTTCACCACGTCCACGTTCAGGCCCTGCTTGGTATAGAAGCCGAGCGGGTGCGCCATGATGATCGGCGTGGCACAGGTGATGGGGATGAAGCCGACCTTGAGGTCTTTCTTCTCGATCGGCCCGGTGCCTTGCGCGAAGGCTTCCGTGACCATGCCCATGGGCAGGAATTGGGCAAGGGCCGCTGCGACCGTGGTCCCGCCGATGGCCTTCAGGAAGGCGCGGCGATGGGCGTCCTGCGGAAACAGGGCGTGCAACACCGTCTTTTCCACCAGGCTGCCATAGCGGGCTTCTTCCGAGGCGCGGGCTGCGGCCTCGTGTTCCGCCGCCGAGCGGTGCCGCCCGCAGGCGCAGCCGGAAAACAAACGGGAAAAGCGCCGGAAGGTGTCTTTGCTCGTCATGGACCGCCTCGTTCGCTATGGGCCTGGAAGAAACGCGCTCTCCCTGACGTTAAGCAAAGCACGTGCCAGCGGCGGATCCTTCGATTTTCCCAATATAATCAAAAGCCTGGGAAAACGCCTGGATTTACGATTTTTCGTGATTTATGATTTTTCGTAATTCAACTCCCGAAAAATCGTAAATGGACGCCCTCGATCTGCCCCAGCTTCCGCGCTTCGGCCCGTTCGGCCCCGCCTTTGATGCGGGGATCGAGGCGGAGCTTGCGGTGGATACGGAAACCGCCCGCATCCTCGACGCCAATCCCGCCGCCTGCCGCCTGCTGGGGCATGAGCGCGAGGCACTGAAAGCCATGCAGATCTTCGATCTGCATCCCGGCCAGGCGTCCGCTTTGGTGGTGTTCACCCAGGCGGTGATGGATCGCGGCGCCCATTGGACGCGCTCGCTCTCCCCCCTGCACGCCGACGGGCGGCCCCTGCGGCTGGAATATGCCGGCATCCAGGTCACCAGCCCGCGCGGGCGCACCCTGCTCATCACCCTGCACGATCTGGAGGCGCGCCACCGCCGCGACATCGATGCCGATGCGGATTCCTTCATGCGCGAAGGCATCGCCGAATGGCAGCGGGTCGACCGCTTCTTCCGCGATATCGAGCGCGAGAACCGCCTCATCCTCCATGCGGTGGGGGAAGGCATCTATGGGGTGAATTCGGAGGGCAAGACCACCTTCGTCAATCCCGCCGCCGAGCAGATCCTCGGTTGGACGGCGGAGGAGCTGATTGGCCGCGACATGCACACCATGGTGCATCACCACCACCATGACGGCAGCCCCTACCCGCACAAGACCTGCCCGATCTACGCCGCCTTTCGCGATGGCGCGGTCCACCGGGTGGAGAACGAGGTGTTCTGGCATCGCTCGGGCAAGCCGGTTTGGGTCGAATACACCTCGACCCCGATCCGCGACCGGGGCGTGCTGATCGGCGCCGTGGTGGCGTTCCGCAACGTCACCCAGCGCCGCGAGGCGGACGAGAGGCTGCGCGCCGCGCTCGCCGAGGTGGACAGCCTGCGCGAGCGGCTGGAGCTGGAAAACGCCTATCTCCAGGAGGAAATCCGCGCCGAAGGCAGCCATCGCGGGGTCATCGGCCGCAGCGAGGCCATCAAGAAGGTGCTGCGGCAGGTGGAATTGGTGGCGCCCACGGAAGCGAGCGTGCTCATCACCGGGGAATCCGGCACCGGCAAGGAATTGATCGCCCGCGCCATCCATGAAGCCAGCGATCGGCGCGAACGCCCGCTGATCCGGGTGAATTGCGCGGCCATTCCGCGCGAATTGTTCGAGAGCGAGTTCTTCGGCCATGCCCGCGGCGCCTTCACCGGCGCCCTGCGCGACCGCATCGGCCGGTTCGAACTCGCCGACCACGGCACGCTGTTCCTCGACGAGGTGGGCGAAATCCCCATCGAGCTGCAAAGCAAGCTGCTGCGGGTGCTCCAGGAAGGGCAGTTCGAACGCATCGGCGAGGAGCGCACGCGGCAAGTGGACGTGCGCATCATCGCCGCCACCAATCGCGACCTGCGGGCCGAGGTGCGCGCGGGGCGGTTCCGTGAGGATCTGTTTTACCGCCTCAATGTCATGCCCATCGAATCCGCGCCTTTGCGCGAGCGGCGGGAGGATATTCCCGCCCTCGCTTTGCATTTCCTCGGCGGCGCCTCGCGCAAGCCGCTCTCCGGCGCGCTGCAATTGAGCGAGGGCGATATGCGCAAGCTCGTCGCCTACGACTGGCCGGGCAATGTGCGCGAACTCCAGAACGTGATCGAGCGCGGCATCATCCTCGCGCGCAACGGCCGCCTCACCATCGATCTGCCGGAGCCCCACGAAGACGCCGCGCCCGTCCCGGTATCGGGCGGCGCGGAGGGGCTGGAGACCGAGGGCGAGCGCCGCGCCCGCCATCGCGCCAGCATCCTCGCGGCGCTGGAGGCATCCGGCGGCAAGGTTTCAGGCCCGGGCGGGGCGGCAGAGCGGCTCGGGCTGAAATCCACCACGCTCGCATCGCGCATGAAGGCGCTCGGGATCGCGGCGCCCAAGCCCGGCGCGCGCGGCCACGCCCGCTAGGATCGTGGCAAAGGGCGGTTTCCGCGCGGCGCCGCCGCGTCGACGTTGCCGGCCGGCCGCTTAATCGCGGCCCGCATTCAGCCGATGGGCGATCCAGGTAAGGCTGGAATCGGCGATGCCCATCGCCTCAAGGGCATGGACAGTGAACAGCACGTAATCGCGGTTCGGACCGGATTTCCCGTGCGCGCGCCGCACCAGATGAAGCTGATCCTCCAGATCCAGGCGCCGCGCATATTGCGCATGGCTGCGGTTCACCAGATAGGCGACCGCGGATACGTCGCGCCGCGATCCATCCAGAATCTGCACCCGCCGCACGCGCTCGCGATAGACGCCCGAAATCTGCTCGCGCGCGGTGAGATAGGCATGGGTCTGCGCCCAATCCTCGGGCGCGATGCGATAGGCGATGCCGCGACACGAGCCCCCCAGGTCCAGGCCAAGCACCAGGCCCGGCTGCTCCGGCGTGCCGCGATGGTGAAAGGAATAGACGCACAGCGCCCGGTGCGCGCCGAGCAGACGCGCCTCTGCCTTCTCCGCGAAGGCGAAGCCGGGATTCCACATCAGCGAGCCATAGGCGAAGACCCAATGGTCGTGGGGCATTTGTGCGGGGGAGATCATCGCGGCGCGGGCCGGCATTGACACGGAACGTTCATCGTCGCCTAACAGCGTCTTCTTCCCTCTGCAAGGGCAAGCGCCCCGGCTTGTCCCGGCAGGCCGTATTTCCGGCTATTCGTACAGGCATTTTCGGTACCGGACTGATTATAGGAACGCTCATGACCGATACTTCGCCCGCGCCGCGTCGCCGCAAGAGCTGGATCGTCGCCATCCCGTTCGCTCTGGTGGTGATTCTCGCCATCGGCTGGTGCGGCCTGTGGTTCTATGCCGCCGGGCGCGCGGAACGGGAGATCGACGCCTGGATCGTGCGCGAGAAAACCCTCGGCCGGATCTGGAATTGCGGCGAGCGCAGCCTCGGCGGCTTCCCCTTCCGCTTCGAGTTGCTGTGCAAGTCGGCGACCCTGGAGACCCAGGGCGGCGACCCGCTGCGCATCAGCGCCGCCAATGCCCATGCGGTGGCGCAGGTGTGGGCGCCGAACCATATCGTCGCCGAATTTGCTTCCCCCGCGCGGGTCGAAGATCCCAAGACCGGCCGCATCTATGAGGCCAACTGGAGCCTGCTGCAGATGAGCGGCATCGGCGACACCAGCGGGCGGCCCCAGCGGTTCGCCCTGGTGGTGGACCAGCCCGACGTGAAATGGGTGCCCGCGCCCGGCGCGGACGCGCTCCCGGTGCTGTCCGCCAAGCATCTGGAGATCCACGCCCGCCGCAATCCCGCGACCACCGCGGTTCCGGACGGCGTGGACTATGCGGCCTCCATCGATGCGGGCGAAAGCGCCGCCTTGGCTGCCGCGGGCGCCACCGGCCCGCTGAACCTCAATCTGCAGGGCACCGTGACGGCGGCGGAGGATTTCCGGCCGATGGCGGTCACCGACCGGCTGCGCGCCTGGGCGGCCGCCGGCGGCATCTTCAAGCTCGACACCCTGACCATCACGACCCCCAAGGCGGCGGTCAGCGCGTCCGGCGCGCTCGCCCTCGACACAGCCGGCCGGCTGAACGGAGCCGTCAATGTCGGCTTCGCCGGCATCGAGGAAGTGACGCGGAACCTCTCGCGCAGCGGCCTCATTCCGCAGGAGATGGCGCCCATCGTCGGGGCGCTCGCGCTCGCGGGAAAGCCCGGGGACGTCGCCGGCCGCAAGGGTGCGACCTTCTCGCTGCTGCTGAAGGAAGGCGTGCTCCAGCTCGGCAAATTCCCCGTCGGGATCATTCCGCCGCTCTATTGAGCGGCACCGCCCTCAGCCGCCGCGACGGCCGAAATCCGGCGCGGCGGTTTCCTGCCCCTGCTCGATGATCGATTTGCGGATCGCACGGGTGCGCGTGAAATGCGCGAACAGGGCATCCCCGTCGCCATAGCGGATCGCCCGCTGGAGCTGCATGAGATCCTCATTGAAGCGCGCGAGCATCTCCAGCACCGCCTCGCGATTGTAGAGGAACACGTCGCGCCACATGGTGGGGTCGGATGCCGCGATGCGGGTGAAGTCGCGGAAACCGCCAGCCGAGAATTTGATCACCTCGGAGGTGAGCGTCTGCTCCAGATGCTCGGCGGTGCCAACGATATTGTAGGCGATGAGGTGCGGCACGTGGCTGGTGATGGCCAGCACCAAATCATGATGCTGCGCCGACATCTGCTCGACATTGGAGCCGAAGCCGCGCCAGAGCGCCGAGAGCTTTTCCACCGCCGCAGCGTCCGCCCCCTCGGGCGGGGTGACGATGCACCAGCGGTTCTCGAACAGGGTGGCGAACCCCGCCTCGGGGCCTGAAAACTCCGTGCCCGCCACCGGATGGGCCGGCACGAGATGGGCATAGGGCGGTACGAACGGCGCCATGGCCTCGAGCACGGCCCCCTTCACCGAACCCACGTCGGAAAGGATGGCCCCCGCCTTCAGATGCGGCCCGGCCTGCGCCGCCACCGCGCCCGATGCACCCACCGGAACGGCGGCGATGACGATATCGGCACCGCGCACCGCGTCGACGACGCTCTCCGTCACGGCGTCGGCGAAGCCGAGCGCCCGCACGCACGCGCGCACGCCGGAATCGGCATCGAACACCACGACTTCCCCGGCCAGCCCCTTCTCGCGTGCCGCACGGGCGACGGACGACCCGATCAGACCGGCGCCGATGACGGCGAGACGGCCGACGAGCGGCGCGTTCAACGCTCCGCCCCCGAGAGGAAGGCGGCGAGCGCTTCCACCGCGCGGCGGTTCGCTTCCTCGGTCCCGACCGTCATGCGCAGCGCATTCGGCAGGCCGTAGGAGGCGACGGCGCGCAGAATCAGACCACGCGCGCTGAGGAAGGCATCCGCGTCCTTGGCGGTGCGGCCAGGGGTCTCGTCGAAATGGATCAGCACGAAATTGGCAACCGAGGGCGTCACCTTCAGGCCCAGCTTTCCGATCTCGTCGGTCAGCCAGGGCAGCCAGTGCTCATTGTGCGCGACGGCGAGATCCACATGGGCCGTGTCGGCGATGGCCGCCGCACCGGCCAGCAGCGCCGGGGTGTTCATGTTGAACGGGCCGCGGATGCGGTTCATGGCATCGAGCACCGCCGCCGGCCCCACCGCCCAGCCGACCCGCAGGGCCGCCAGCCCGTGGATCTTGGAGAAGGTGCGGGTCATGATCACGTTCTCGGCGGAGAGCGCCAGCTCCAGCCCGGTCTCGTAATCGTTGCGGCGGACATATTCCGCATAGGCGGCGTCCAGCACCAGCAGCACGTTGCCCGGCAAAGCGGCATGCAGGCGGCGCACTTCCTCGAACGGCAGGTAGGTGCCGGTGGGATTGTTGGGGTTCGCCAGGAACACCACCTTCGTGCGTGGCGTCACGGCAGCGAGCAGCGCATCCACGCTCGCGGTGTGGTCGCGCTCCGGTGCCACCACTGGCTTGCCGCCCGCCGCCATCGTGGCGATAGGGTACACCAGGAAGCCGAACTGGCTGTAGACCGCCTCGTCGCCCGGCCCGATGAAGGCATTGGCGATCATGGAGAGGATTTCGTCCGAACCCGCGCCGCAGATGATGCGGTCGGGATCAATGCCGAACGTGTGCCCGATGGCCCGGCGCAGCACGCCGGCGGTGCCGTCGGGATAATCCTGCAGATGCGCGCCGGCTTCCGCGAACGCCTTCATCGCCTCGGGGCTCGGTCCCACCGGGGTTTCGTTGGACGAAAGCTTGAACACCTTCTCGACGCCGTGCGCATGGCTCTTGCCCGGCACATAGGCGCGGATATCGAGCACGCCGGGGCGCGGCTCGGGGCGGACGGGAAGACGGGGGCTTTGCGCGGCGGTGGACATACTCGACTCCACAGGTCACGAACGGGGGATGCCGTCCGCGCCAAGACGATAGGGGGCGGCGTGGCTGCCCACGGGGATAACGGCGTTGATCTGCGCGCCGGCCTGGCGCAGGGCGTCCAGCGCCGGGTCGCGGAAGCCCGAGGGCACGCTGAGCAGCACGGCGGCCTGACCGGGGGCGCGGTCGGCGGCGACCAGCATGTCGCCCTGCCCGCCCAGCGCGCCGGCAGCCCGTGCGCTCCAGCCGGACAGATGCAGGCTCCAGGTCTCCACCTCGGTCACGGCGGCATCGTTGATCGGGTGCGAGACCACGAATACCGGCAGCCCGGCGGGATGGTCCGCCCGCTCGACGAACGGCAGACGCGCGATGATCTTGGGCGCATTGCTGCCTTCCAGCGCCGTCCACCAGGCATCGCCGACGGACAGAGCGGAGGCCGGGAGCAGGCCCAGGTCGCCCTTGGAGCCCACCACTGCCTCGATCACCCCGCGCGGCCCCATATGGGTCACGAACGGCGTGGTGAAGCCGAAATGAAAGCGGGCGCTGTCGCGCATCTGCGGCTCACCCACCGAGAGGTCGGCATGCACCGCATAGGGCGCCTGGACATAGGTGAAGGTGGAGATGATGACGCGCCAGATGCTCTCGACGGTGTCGAGCGGGAGCAGGCCGGCGTGCCGGTCCACGAGCCGGCGCATCATCGCGGCCTCGCGGGCGGGGCGGAAGGCGGAGCCTTCGCTCTGGTTGCGCTTCACCGCGACCAGGCGATCGATGATCTCGCCGCGCTCCATGAGGAGGCGGTGCATGGCTTCGTCGATGCGATCGATCTCGGCGCGCAGGTCGGCGAGAACGGGAGGGGGAGCTGATGAATTCATGGGGCTCACAATCGGGCTGATCCTCTACCCCCAGAACGCCGCAAGATCAAAAGCTATGTTTTGCCGCCTCCTCGCCCCGGTCGCCGGAGCGGTGTCACTGCCCCTTGCCGAGCACCATGGTGGAAGCGGTGCGCAGGATGATCCAGACATCGGTCTTGAACCAGTCCAGCGGGTCCAGCAGACGCATGGCATAGGCATGGTCGTAGGACACTTTCGACCGCACGTCCTCGATGGAGGCGTCATAGCCCTGGTTCACCTGGGCAAGGCCGGTGATGCCGGGCTTCAGGCCGAACATGCGCTCGGTATAGAAGGGAATCTCGGTTTCCAGCTTGGCGAAGAAGGCCGGCCGTTCCGGGCGCGGGCCGACGATCGACATCTCGCCCTTGAGCACATTGAGCGCCTGCGGCAGCTCGTCGATGCGGGTCTTGCGCATGAAGCGGCCGATCGGCGTGACGCGCGGATCGTTGGCGGTGGCCCAGACCGCGCCGGTGCGCGCCTCCGCGTCCACATACATGGTGCGGAACTTGTAGAGATAAAACAGATGGGTGCAGGTGGGCGTCGCCTGGCCCACGCGCAGCTGGCGATAGAGCACCGGGCCGCGCGAGGTGAGCTTGATCGCCAGCGCCACCGGCAGGAACGCCACCGCCAGGACGCACGTCGCGACAAGGCCCACGACGATATCGAACGCGCGTTTCCCCAGGCGCACCATGGGATGCGTAAAATCCGCGTCGAAACTCACGACTCCGTTCCCCCCGCCCGATGCCAGCGTCCCTTGTCCCGCCCGGCGATCTGGCGAATCCCTCCGACCAGCCCCGCCGCGTGCCCTTCCACGAAATAGGCCGCGAATCGCGCCGCGCGGGGAAGATTGCCGCGATGCGTCATGGCGACGCCGGCCAGCAGATAGAAGGCGATCTGCCCGCCAAGCAGCAGCTGGTACAGCCCAATGCCCTCGAAAGCGAGCACCAGATTGCTCAGCAACGCCACCACCAGCAACAGCGGCACCAATGCGCGCAGCGCCTTGCCCGAAAGGAAGACGAAGGCGAGGCCCGGCCGGCGCGGGTCTGCCAGGCGCCACAGGCGCAGGGCCTGCTGGACGTTGCCCGAGGAAATGCGCACGCGGCGGCGGAATTCCTGGCCCCGGCGGGTGCGCTCCTCCTCGGTGGCGACGATGTTCAGATCGTAGACCGCCCGCGCTCCGCCGGCGACGATTCCCATGGGCAGGAGCACGTCGTCATTGATCGTGTCCCCCGGCAGGGGCGTCCACAGGGCGCGGCGGAACAGATAGAAGGCGCCGTGCACGCCGAACGGCGCGCTCAAGGCGGCCTCGTCGGCCTTGATGGCGGTCTGGTACGCCCAATAGCCCGCTTCCCCCGCGCTGCCCGCCGCCTTCAGCGCGTAGGTGCCCGCCACCACTCCGACCTCGGTCCGCGAGAAATGCGCGGCTGCGCGCATCAGGGCATCGGCGGAGAGGGTCGCCGAGGCGTCGGACAACGCGACGATGCCATCGGAGATGGACCCGATCACCTCGTTCAGCACCGCGACCTTGCCGCGATTGACCGGGAAGGCGCGCACCTCCGCGCTCAGGCCCGCGCATTCGGGGGACGACAGCGCGGCGCGGGCGATCTCCGCCGTTCCGTCGGTGCAGCCGTCGCAGGCGACGATCACATGCAGGCGGTCGCGCGGATAGGCGAGGCGCGCACAATCGCGCAGCTTGAGCGCGATGAAGCCCGCCTCCTGATAGGCCGGAATGACAAAGGTGACGAACGGCAGCCCGGCGGCGGCGCCGAGCGGCGGAAGGGGCGGAACGGGCCGCAGGCGGGCCAGCAGCCGCAGGGCCACGGGGTAGACGGCATGGTGATAGACCACGCCCGCGACGCTCACCCAGAACAGGATCTGAAGCATCAGCACGGCGCGCGCCCTGCCATGAGATCCTGATAAGCCTCAATCATCCGCTCCCAGGAGAAATGGGCGCTCACGAAAGCGCGCGGCGCAACCGGCGCGGGAGCGGCCAGCGCGGCTCGGAGCGCCGCCGCGAGTGCCGACGGGTCCTCCGGCGGCACGAGCCGTCCGGAGGCGGGGCACACCGCCTCGCGCAGGGAGCCCACATCGCTCGCCACCACCGGAATATCGCACGCCTGCGCCTCGAGCACCGACAGCGGCAGGCCCTCGTTGCGGGAGGGCAGACAGAACAGGTCGAGGGCGGGCAGCACCTCGGGCATGTCGCCGCGATGACCGAGGAAATGGACCCGGTCCGCGATCCCGAGTTCGCCCGCAAGCTGGCGCAGAGCCTCCATGGCGCTGCCCTGGCCGATCAGGGCCAGCCGCGCCTCCGGCACCGCCACCATGGCGCGCAGCAGCACGTCATGGCCCTTCACCGGCTCCAGCCGCCCCGCCGACCCCACGAGCGCGCCCTCGGCCGGCAGGCCGAGACGGGCCCGTGCCGCCGCGCGCGGGCCGGGGCGAAAGCGCTCGGTGTCCACCGCATTGGAGATCACCCGCACCTGGGCGCCCGGCATCACGGTGCGTGACACTGCGGCCACGGCCTGCGACACCGCGACCACCTGCGGCCGCACGATGCGCGCCATGGCGGCCGTGAGGGTGCGCTGCTGCGGCGCGTCATAATGCCAGGAATCGTGCTCGACATAGGCAAGGACGGGGACCCCCGCCAACCGCGCGGCAAGGCCGCCGTAGATCAGCGGGCCGATATGATGGACGAGGACCGCACGCGGCTTCAACGCACGCAAACGCGCGGCGAGCGCGAACACCAGGCCGGGCCGCAGGCCGGGCGCCTTGGCGAGCCCCTCCACTGGACCGGCCTGCGCCAAGGCGGGCCAGGCGTCCACGAGGCTTTGGGTGGTACCGTCCAGGCTGAAAACGGGATTCGATCCGGGCAAGCGGCGCGCGAGCTCAAGGGCCAGCACTTCGATCCCGCCCGGAGCGAGGCACTGCACGATCTGCACCAGTGCGCCGGACACGAATCCCCCTGTCATCGGCCATTATTCACCACTCATTAAGGTAAATGGTTCCTTGTTGCGAGCGAGCGATGCTGCGACACAACATGCTCGATTCGCACGGCAGGGGACGGGGCGCGCCAACGCGCGCGCCGGCACGGCGAACCGGGCGTTCGTGGCACCGCTGAAGACCAACCGGGTGGGCAATCAATGTCAAAGTTGGTTCAGATCGTCGAGGACATGGACGCCGCGTCCATGGCTAAGCTTAAGCCTGTATTTGAAGAATTGGGAACCGCCAGTGACGACGTCACGCTCGATTTGAGCGCCGTGGATTTCATCGATTCCTCGGGCATCGGCGGTATCGTCTATCTCTACAAACGCCTGCGCGTCGCCGGCCGCACCTTGCGCCTGCGCGGCGCGAGCGGGCAGCCCATGCGGCTCATCAATCACCTGCGCCTCGCCGACCTGACGGAAGAGAGCTGCCCCTCATGAGGATTGCGCACGATCCGATCGTGCTGGTGATCGTCGCGGGCCTCCTCACATCGGCCTGCGACACGGTCACCCATGTGCCCTGGCCGCCCAAGGGCACCGGGGGCATGGCGGAACGCCGGCCCTCGGAGGATCCGCGAATCGACGCCTTGCAACGGCGGCTCATGGTGCTGACCGAACGCAACGCGCGCTATTACGCGGCGGCGGATTACGACGACGCGGAAATGATGCTCATCACCTTGCGCCGGCTCTCGGAGGGCGGCTTGCCGGAAGACGCGGAAATCCAGATGGCCCGCCTGAAGCGCAAGCTCGACCAGATCGAGCGCGCCCTCGCGAAGCCAAAGGACGAGCGGGCGCCGTGACATGCAAAGCCGCTGCGCGCCCCTCGCCGCTTCTGGTCCGCTCGCCTGGCTCTGTGCGGCGCTGATCGCGCTTGTGCTGGGCCTGTGCGGGCCGGCACGGGCGCAGACTGCCGGCGGCGGCCCGGGCGTGGGTGCGGGTGCGGGCGAGGAGGTTCGGCTGCGGATCGGCGATGTGCTCGCGATCGCCTTGCCGGGCGAACCCGCGCTCAACAAGGATCTGAACGTGGACCGGCGCGGCCGCGTCACCCTGCCGGAAGTCGGCGCGCTGGATGTCGCCGGCCGCACGCTGGCGGAGGCCACCACGCTGATCCGCACCACCCTGGCGCGCGCCTATCGCGATCTCGAGCGGCTCACCGTCTCCCTCAAGGACCGGCGCCTCTACATCACCGTGCTTGGCTATGTGGACAAGCCCGGCGAAGTGGACCTGCCGGGAGATTCCACTGTGCAACAGGCGATCGGCGCGGCCGGCGGGCTGCTGCAGGGCGCCCAGCTCGACCGCCTCCAGGTGCGCCGGGGCACCCGCACCACCGTGTTCAACTACAAGCGCTATCTCGACACGGGCGATACCAGCCTGCTGCCGCAATTGCAGCCGCTCGACATCATCTTCGTGCCCGCCTCGCCGGCCACCGGGAATGTGCAGATCAATTTCGACAGCCGCACCCTCGCCGAGCAGGGCGACGCCGCCGAATCCCCCTCCGCTGTGAAGGTGTTCGGCGAGGTGAGCCGGGCGGGCTCCTTCGCCTATAAGGAGGGGCTCAGCGTGGTCGACATGATCATGCGCGCCGGCGGCGTTACCCGCTTCTCCTCCATCGACCAGGTGCGCGTGATCGACGGCGGGGAACCGAAGATCTTCAACCTGCGCAAATATCTCGATACCGGCGACGCGAAGCTGATGCCGCCGCTGAAGCCCGGCGCCACCATCTTCATTCCCAAGCAGGAAGACGAGATCCGCCGCTCGGTGCGCACTGTCTATGTCATCGGCGAGGTCGCCCGGCCCGGATCGCTCGAAGCGCCGCCCGATGCGCGCCTGGTCGAAATCCTCGCCAATGCCGGCGGCCCGACCCGCTTCGCCGACACGACGCGGGTGAAGATTCTCAAGGCCGACGGCACGGTCCAGCAATTCAACCTGTTCGCCTATACCGAGGGCGACAAGAAGCCCTTGCCGGAGATCCTGCCGGGCGATGCGGTGTTCGTGCCGGAGAAGATCGAGGCCTCCGATCGCCCCTCATGGCTGAAGGTCCCGCCCAATCGGGCGGTCGAGGTGATCGGCGCCGTACACCGGACCGGGCGCTACGAATGGTCCGACGAAATGACCTTGCTGGACCTCCTGGGCGAAGCGGGCGGGCCGACCCAGAACGGCGACATCGCCCATTTGCAGATCCTGAAGACGCGCCAGGGCGGCAAGGCGCTCGCCTTCGATCTCGGCGCCTTCATCACCACGGGCGGCAAGATATCGGACCTGCCGAAGATCGAGGCCGGCGACGTGATCCGCGTGCCGCCGCTGCCCGATTCGCCCATCGACAACAAGGCCAAGTGGGTCCAGCTGGCCAAGGAAGATGCGATCTATGTGATGGGCCAGGTGGGCACCCCCGGCCGCTATGCCTTCAACAAGAACATGACCTTCATGGACATTCTCACCGCAGCCAACGGGCCCACTTCCAACGCGGACCTGCGCAACGTGCGGGTGTCGCACCGCAACCAGCCCGGCTCGAAGGTCACCCAGGTCAATCTGGCGCAATATTTCGCCACCGGGGACGAGAAACTGCTGCCGAAGGTGCGCACCGGCGACGTGATCTTCGTGCCCGACCGCAACAACAAGGACTGGTTCGACGATCCCGCCGAGAACACGGTGCGGGTGCTGGGCGCCGTGGGCAAGCCCGGCCGCTATCGCTTCGCCGCCAACATGACCCTGCTGGATCTT
Organism: Roseixanthobacter pseudopolyaromaticivorans; assembly: GCF_043195145.2. Classification (NCBI taxonomy): domain Bacteria; kingdom Pseudomonadati; phylum Pseudomonadota; class Alphaproteobacteria; order Hyphomicrobiales; family Xanthobacteraceae; genus Roseixanthobacter; species Roseixanthobacter pseudopolyaromaticivorans. The sequence continues at coordinate 4,782,592 of NZ_CM195539.1, read as the reverse complement.
CTCGCGGAGGCCGGCGGCCCCACGGCGGATGCCTATCAGCAGCGCATCGTGGTGGTGAACCTTGGATGCTGCCGCGAGCAGGCCCGCGTGTTCGATCTGGTGGAATTCGCCCGCACCGGCGACATCACCATGCTGCCGGTGGTCGGCCCGGGGGATACCGTCTACGTGCCCAATTCCTCGCAGAGCGAGTGGAAGATTTTCGTCGATTCCATGCGCAACATCCTGCCGGTGATCTCGCTCATTCTCGCGATGGGAGGCTGACCATGAGGGGCCGCAGCCTGCGCGAGGTCGAATCCATCTACCTCTCCACCTTCGGACAGGGCGCCCGCGCCGTGGGCATCACCAGCGTCCACAGCGGCAGCGGGGTCTCGGCGCTCGCCGCCGCCCTGGCGGTGCGGTCCCAGCGCCAGAACCGCACCTTGCTCGTCGGCCTTGCGGACCCGACCGCCGCCGTGCCCGCGCAGGCGACCGTATGGACCCCGGCCGATCCCGACCTTCTCGCCTTCATCGACAATGATCCGCGCGGCTTCGATACGCTGATCGCGGCCCCGCTGCCCGAGGCCAGCTTCGCCTTCCGCAGCGCAGCCGCGATCCGCGCCATGGTCGATCTGTTGCTGGAATCCTACGACGCCATCGTGCTCGATCTCGCCGCGGTGGAACCGCGCGAGCGCGTCGCCGTGCCGGTGGCGAGCATCGCCGGCGCGTGCGACAGCCTTGTGGTGCTCTGCATGGCGGGACGCGATTCGCGCGCCGCCCTCGCCCGCGCCGCCGCCGCCTTGCGCAGCGCCAACGCGCCGCTGAGCGGCATCGTGATGAACGATCGCTTCAACCAGAGCGTGGCGGACGAAATCACCAGCGAGGCGCGCCGCTACCAGCGCTTTGCCCCGCGCCTGATCGCCAAGCTGATCGCGGCGGTGGGCCGCATCAAATTCCTCAACGTGAAGCCCTAGCGCCCGCTCACGTGGCGACGCCGGCGCCAAGGAAGAAATTCATGGCCAGGAACACGATCGGCGGCTGCACCGAGTGGTTGCCGTTGAACTCCACATATTGCACGTCGTAGCCGGCGGCCTGGAGCTTGGCGGCATTGGCGCGCCCGGCGGTGGCGATGGGCAATTGCTCGTCCTGGAGGCCGTGCGCGATGAACACGCGCGGCGCGCCCTCCTGCACGTGCACCGACATGAAGCCGGCCGAAAACGCGATGATATGGCTGACGATGTCGCCATTGGTCAGGCCGAGGGACAGGGCATAGCTGCCGCCATCGGAGAAGCCGGCGAACGCCAGATGGTCGCGGTCCACCACGAAATGGGCGGCCACCTCCGCCAGCGCCTTGTCGAGCCGCTCGCGGTCCGGGCCGTTCCCGGCGATCACGATGTCCCAGGTGGGAAACTGGGACTGGGGCGCCAGAAGCAGGAAGGAATGCATCTCCGCCTGGCTTTCCAGCACCGGCAGGATCTTCTCCGCGCTGCCGCCGCCGCCATGAAACAGCACCACGAGCGGTGCCGGCCGGGTCGGATCGAGCCGCGACGGCACGAACAGCACGGCGTCGCGCTCCGGCGCGATGCCGAGCGCATTGCGGCCGGCGGGAAGCGGCGGCTTGCTGGGGGCGGCGGGCGTGAAGGTGAGGCGGCCGGCGAGGAAGGGGTCGATCATGATCCCACCTTAGTCAAATGGGGTAGGCGGACAAGACCGCCGGCCTGGTGTGTCCCCGGCCGCGCGAAGCCGCATCGCGGTCCTGCCCTCCTGGCGGTCGCCAGAGGAGTTATCGCGGCGCGATCCTCGCTCAAGCGGAAACGACGCGCTCAGCGGCCTTCCAGCATGTCGCGCGCCTCGCCGACCGCCTTCAGGCACTTGGCTTCATCGCCGGCCGCCTGGAAATTCTGGGCGGCATTGAGCGCGGCGGCGGGGCCCACCGGCGGCGGCAGGTTGCCGGTGGCGGCAGCGACCGAACCCGGGGTCGGCTGCTGGTCGAGCTGGGCACCGACGCTCTGGGGCTCGGGGCGCGGCGCCGCCGGCTTGCCCTGCACCGCATCCACCCGCTTCTGAAGGGCGACGATCTGCTCCAGGCAGCTCTCCGCGTGCGCAGGCGCCAGCGGAACCGCCACGGCGGCCAGGAGGCCGGCCGCCAGAACGGAGGCGACGACAGTGCGGGCGAATGCGGGTTTGGCGGTCATGGCGGCTCCATCTGCGCGGCCCGTGCAGCCGCTCTCGGCGCGGCTCCGGGGTGATTTGCGGCGGAGTGTGTCCATGTCCGACGACGGGGGCAAGACCATGCTGTGGACGAACAGCGCGCGTCCTCCCTTCGCTTTCCGCATGGCTCGCGGCCCCTGTCGGGACCGCCGCCTCACACCGGCCAGGCCTCCAGGCGATAGGCGGAATCCCAGAACATCCATTCGAGCTGAGTGGCACGGGCGAATGCGTCGAACATGCGCGCCCGGGTGCCGGCGGAAGCCTGCTCGGCGGCTTCGTCCGTGGCGGCGATCACCTCGCGCACGGCGGCGTGGAACTCCTCGCCGGCATAGGTATCGATCCAGGCCTGGTAGGGATTGCCGGGGGCGGCACGGGCGAGAATGTCGCGTCCCACCTCGGCATAGATCCAGAAGCACGGCAGCAACGCCCCGAGCACCACCTCGTAGGGCTCGCCATGGGCCGTCGCCAGGAGGAAGGACACATAATGGTGGCAGGCGGGGGAGAGGGGCGTGTGCGCGAAGGCCGCCGGCCCGATGCCGAACTGCAGGAAGAACGAGCCGTGCAATTCACGCTCGACGATGATCGCGACCTCGGCCCCCTTGGCGAACTGCACGATCCGGTCCGGGGTCGGCGCCTTGGCGGCGGCCAGCGCAAGGGCACGGCCGAAGCCGATCAGGTAATGGGCATCCTGCACGATGTAGTGTTTGAACCGCGCCTCCTCCAGCGTTCCCGCCGCCAGCTCGGCATTGAAGGGCATGGCGCGGATGGCGTCGTAAAGCGGGGCGTTCGCGTCCCACGCCTTGCGGGAGAAGCGAGTGTCGTTGCGAGCCTGAGAGGTCATCGAGGCGTCCGGGAGGGGCGCGCCTGAGGCGCACGCGAAGGCAGAAGGGGGCATATTAGCCGATCCGCCGGCGGCGGCGCCAGGGTATCGCCGGGGTCGCTGCCCGCGCGACGCCAATCCTGGGCGGTGCTATATAGGGTCGCACGAATGAACCCGCGCTTCGCTTTTTGCGCCCGCAGGCCACGAAGATCCAGATGCCATCCGAGCCCCATACGCTTTTCGCCCTGCTTGTGCTGACGGCCGCCATCGGCGCCGGGCTGCAGCTCTGGGCGTGGTCCCAGGCGCGCGGCGAGCGCCTGCTGCTGTGGGGCGGCATCGCCTACGCCATCATCACCTTGGGCATCGTCCTCAACGCCGCGCGCGAGGCCTTGCCGGCGATGTTCTCGCAGGTGCTCGGGACCGGCCTCGTCATTTATGGGGGCGGCCTCATCTATGCCGCCGCGCGTGCCTTCAACGGCCGGCAGATGGAGCCGCTGGTGGCGGTGGCCGGCGCGGTGCTGTGGCTGGTGGCGTGCCAGTTCCCGGATTTCTACAGCAACACGGCCGGCCGCATCACCGTCGCCTCGGTCCTGCTGGCGGGCTATTGCGCGGCAGCGGCGCGCGAATTCCTGCGGGCCCACGGCCTGCCGAGCCGCATTCCTCTCGCCATCTTGATGATCGTGCACGGCATCGGCCTGCTGTTGCGCATCCCGCTGGCGCTCATGCAGCCGCAGGGCCCGATCTTCATGTTCGCAAATCCGTGGTTCATCCCGATTGCGCTTGAAAATGTGGTGATGCTGCAATTGTTCGCCTTTCTCCTGGTGACCCTGACCAAGGAGAAGATCGCCGCCCACCTGCGGCTCGCGGCGGATACCGATGCCCTGACCGGCCTTCCCAACCGGCGCGCCCTGTTCGTCCATGCGGTGGCCGCCCTGGCGCGCGATGCGCGGCGCGCCCGGCCGAGCGCGGTCATCGTGTTCGATCTCGACCGCTTCAAATTCATCAACGACACCTACGGCCACCCGGTGGGCGACGCTGTGCTGCTGGCGTTCGCCAGCGCCGCCACGACGCAATTGCGCGCCGGTGACATGGCCGGGCGCATCGGCGGCGAGGAATTCGCGGTGGTGCTGCCGGAGACCGACGGCCAGCAGGCGGCCATCGCCGCGCGGCGCATCATGGTCACCTTCACGCATCTGTCCGGCATGGTGGAAGGCTGCGAGAGCATGTGCACCGCTTCGGCCGGCATCGCCGCGACGCGGCCCGGCACCACCGCCAGCATGGACGTGCTGATCCAGGCGGCGGACCGCGCGCTGTATGACGCCAAGCGGGAAGGACTCAATCGCCTGAGCGTCGCGCCGCCGATCGAAACGCCGACGCTTCTCACGTCGGGCTGAACCGATGAGCAAATTCGCGGCGCCGTGAAGCCGGCATATGGAATGGAAAGGCCTTGAGGAGAATGAGGGAGGAGAGCGGGGGCGGTGCTCTCCTCCCTCGACGTCAGCCATGCCCGGGTTGCGGCTCCGGACGTGACCGAACGGTTCGGTCAAGACAATCCCTGTGTAGCCGAGCTTTTTCAAGCGCGCAAGTGGAACTGAACGGTTCGGTCAATATTTAACCATTGTGAGCGTCCAGACAATTGACGCGGCCGCCCTTTCAGCCAAGGGTAATGCAACAACGCCAGCCCCTTGGGCGCCGTGGCCGAGTGTGGAGAACAAATTTTGTCGGTTGTGGAAACCAGGGAAGCAGTGGCGGGCCAGGACCCGGAGAAGCGCAGGCAGATCCTGGCCGGTGCGCGGCAGGTGTTTCTGGACCAGGGCTTCGACGCCGCCAGCATGGGCGAGATCGCGCGCGCGGCGGGCGTCTCCAAAGGCACGCTCTATGTGTATTTCCACGACAAGGTCGATCTCTTCGCCAGCCTCGTGAGCTGCGAATGCGCGGAGACCGCCGAGCGCCTGTTCGTGCTCGATGCCGCAGAGCCGGACCTTGAGGCGGCGCTGACCAAGCTCGGCATCTCCTTTATCGAGGCGATGCTGCGCCCCTGCCACGTGGCGACCGTGCGCAGTGTGATCGCCATTGCCGAGAAATTCCCTGCCATCGGCATGCGCTTTCTGGAAGCGGGGCCAAACTCCGGCACCCGCCGCCTGTCGGCCTTTCTCCAGGCGAAAGTCGACCAGGGCGTGCTCGACATCGACGACACGGACGCGGCGGCCAGCCAGTTCCTCTCCCTCTCCAAGGACACCATCCTCGCCCCGGTGCTGTTCGGAGCGGCGGCCACCATCCAGCGCGATCAGATCGAAGCGGTGGTCGGCCGCGCGGTGCGCATGTTCATGAGCGCCTACGGCGTCAAGCGCTGAACGCGGTCACGCGCGCCAGAACGGCTTCTCCGCCTCGCGCCGCGCCGCATCGCGGCTGATTCCCGCGTCGCGCATCTGGTCGTCGTCCAGATCCGCCAGTTCGCGCCGTTCGCGCGCCCGGCGCAGCCACACCTTCAACACTCCCAGGAGCTGCGCGAGACGGCTGTCGGGCACCGGCGCGGCGGCGCCGCGCACGGTGCCGCGCGCCACCCGGCCCCGCGCTGACGCTTGAGCACCCTGCGCGCGCCCCAGGGCGGGAAGCGCCGACCGACCGCGCTTTTCGGTCGGAGTAATCTGGCGAGTGAGCGATGTCATGGTAAGATCCTCATGAATTGCTCGCATTCATTGCGCCGATGTAATATCGGTGCAATTGTTATATTGCCCTCGGATCAATAATGCCTGCACCTGACTATCGCGCCCTCGCCGACATGCTCGCCGCCGATATCGCGTCCGGTCGCCTAGCCGCCGGTAGCCGGCTGCCGACCCAGCGCGACTTCGCCTATACCGTCGGCATCGCCCCTTCGACCGCCAGCCGGGTCTATGCCGAGCTGGTACGGCGGGGATTGATTTCCGGCGAGGTGGGGCGCGGCAGTTACGTGCGCACCTTGCCCACGCCGAGCAGCGGCGGGCTCGGGGAACCGGCGCAGGCGTCGGTGGATCTTCAGCTCAATTTTCCCATGCTCCCGAACCAGGATGCGGAGTTGGAACAGATCCTGGCGGGGTTTGCCCGGCAGGGCGGGCTTTCGGCGGCGTTCCGCCCCACTGGGGCCGCAGGGACGCGCGCGGCCCGCAACGCGACCGCTGACTTTCTGGCCCGCCCCGGCTGGCGGCCCGATCCGGCCGGCATCCTGTTCACCAGCAACGGGCGGCAGGCGATCGCCGCGAGTTTCGCCGCCCTCGCCCCGCCGGGCGAGCGCATCGGCGTCGAGGCCATGACCTATCCGGCCGTGAAATGGATCGCCGCGCGCCTCGGCATCACGCTGGTGCCGCTCGCCATGGATGAGAAGGGCCTCAAGCCCGACGCCATCGCCCGCGCCCACCGCGCGGCGCCGTTGCGCGGCGTCTATGTGCAGCCGAGCCTCCATAATCCGCTCGGCGTCTCCATGGACGCGGCGCGACGCGCGGAATTCGCCGATCTGCTGCAAAGCGAAGGGCTGATGGCGGTGGAAGACGTGATCTACGGCTTCCTGTGCGACGACGCGCCCTTGAGCGCGCGCGCGCCGGACCATGTGCTGCTGGTGGACAGCCTCTCCAAGCAGGTCGCGCCGGGGCTCACCCTCGGCTTCATCGCCGCGCCGCCGGCCTGGAGCGAGCGGCTGGTCGCGGCGGTGCGCGCCGGCGCCTGGGCCGTCACCGGCCTGTCCCTGGCCCAGGGGCTGCACATCATGGCCGAAGGCGTGGTCGCCCGGCTCGTGGCCGCCAAGCGCGCGGACGGGCAAGCGCGGCAGGCGATCGTGCGCGGCGTATTCGACGGCCCCATGCTCAAGGCGGACCCTCGCGCGTATCACGCCTGGCTGGAACTGCCCGAAACCTGGCGCGCGGAGGCCTTTGCCGGCGCCGCCGCCCGCCAGGGCATCGCCATCACCCCGTCCAGCGCCTTCGCCGTGACCCCCGGCCATGCGCCGAACGCGCTGCGGCTCGCCTTGTCTCCGCCCTCACACGCCGTTCTGCGCGAGGCGCTGCTGGCGCTGCGCCGGCTGATGGAGGGCGGCCCGGTGGAAAGCGAGGTGGAATAGGACGCCTATTCCGCCGCCGCCTTCATCTGCGGAATCTCGCCCAGCGAGACCCCGTTCATCTCGGCCACCACGTCGGAAATCTGCGGCACGTTCCAATCGCCCCGGCCCAGCCCCTCGGCGGCGGCATAGACGTTCTTGATGGTCGCGCCGATGAAATTGGCCGCCCCGGTCGCGGAAGCGAGATTGTTCACATAGCGCATGTCCTTGTGGGCATTGGACAAAGTGAACTTGTGGGCGTTCACGTCGCGCTCCAGCACATATTTGAAATAGGTCTGGTAGAAGCCGCAGTCCATGCGCGAGCCACGGATGACACTGTCGAAGGTCTGTGGCGAGACGCCCACCTTGCCGGCGAGCGCGAGCGCCTCGGCATAGAGCGCGCCATAGCCGAGCGAGAGGAAATTGTTGAGCAGCTTCATGGTGTGGCCGGCGCCGGGCGCGCCCACATGATTGATCCGCGCCGAGATCGCCTCCAGCGCCGGCTTCACCGTGGCAAAGGCCGCGTCTTCGGCGCCGACGATGGCGATGAGCGTACCCTCGGCCGCATTGGCGGGGGTGCCGCCGAGCGGGGAATCCACCAGAGCGATGCCCTTTTCCTTCAGCTCGGCATGCAGCGCCATGGTGAGCGCCGGCTCGGAGGTGGAGGTGTCCACAAGATGCAGCCCCGGCCGCGCGCCTTCCAGGATACCGCCCGGTCCGCGCACCACCGCTTCCACCTGGGGCGCGCCGGTGACGCAGAGGAAGATGATGTCGCAGGCGCGCGCGAGATCGGCCGCGCTCTTGGCCTCTGCGGCGCCACGCGCCAGAAGGTCTTCCACCGGCGCGCGGTTGCGATGCGCGAGGACGGTGAGGGGAAAACCCTTTTCCAGCAGGTTCTTCGCCATGCCATGGCCCATGAGGCCGACGCCAATGAAGCCGATGCGCGCTTTTTCCATTTCCGTTCCCTCCGAGTGACTTTGTCTTTTGGTCGCGGGGCTTAAATCGTTTAGCATGGATGAAGTGAGCAAGCGAAGCGTCTAAGACTTGGCAGCACGGAGGGATCATGGACGATACGGAAACGGCCAGCCTGGGCAGGGTCACGCTGCAACGCCTGGCTTCGGAACTGGGACTGTCCACGGCCACGATCTCGCTCGCGCTGCGCGACAGCCCGGTGGTGGCGCAGGCCACCCGCCAGCGGGTCCAGGAGATGGCGCGCGAGCGCGGCTATGTGGCCAATCGCGGCGCCGCCTCCCTGCGCACCGCCCGCACCAATATCATCGGTGTCGGCCTGCACGATATCGTCAATCCTTCCTTCACCGAGCTGCTCGCGGCGCTTGAAGATGCGCTGAGCGGCGCCGGCAAGACCATTCTGCTGGGCGTGAGCCAGGAAGACGTGGTGCGCCAGGCCCGCACCCTCGGCACGCTCGCCGAATACCGGCCGGACGCCTTCATCATCTCCCCCGCCGTGGACAGCACCGTCGCCGACCTGCGGGCGCTGGCCATCAGCGGCATCGCCGTGGTGCAGGTGACGCGCGAGGTGGAGGGATCGGGCTTCGATTTCGCCGGCTCCGACGATCAGGTCGGTGTCAGCCTGGGCGTCGCCCATCTGGTGGCGCTCGGCCACCGCCGCATCGGCATGATCGGCGGCCTGCAGGGAACCTCCACCGGGCGCAAGCGGCTCGCCGGCTACAAGGCCGGGCTCGCGCAGGCGGGGCTGCCGTTCGAGCCGGAGCTGCATGTGCCCGGCCCCGGGCTGCGCGAATATGGCCGCGAGGGCGTCGCGCGCCTGCTGGCGCTGGAACATCCACCGACCGCCGCGGTTTGCTTCAACGATCTGTGCGCCTTCGGGGCGGTCATGGGCGTGCAGGCGGCGGGGCTGGAGGTGGGCGCGGATTTCTCCATCGTCGGCTATGACGACATCGGCGAAGCGGCGCTCTGGCACCCGGCACTGACCACCGTCTACACCCGCATTCCCGAATATGGCCGGGCCGCCGCCGGCCTCGCGCTGTCGCGCATCGCCGCCCCCACCCGCCCGGTAGAGCGCGTGGTGCTGGAGCCGAAGCTGGTGGTGCGCGCCTCCGCCGGTCCCCCGCCGGCCCGTCCCGCACGCTGAGATGCCGGACATCGTCACGATCACCGATGCGCAGGACCCGCGCGTCGCGGATTTCCTCGCCGTGCGCGAGCGCGACCTGATCGGCCGGAAGAACCGCTTCATCGCCGAGGGTGAGGTGGTGCTGCGCCTGCTGGCGCCGCGCGCCGACCATCGCATCGCGGCGCTGCTGCTCTCGGCCGCCAGCGCCGCGCGCCTCGCGGACGTGATCGAGCGACTCTCGGACGAGGTGCAGGTGCATGTGGCGGCGCAGGCGGTGATGGACGCCATCGTCGGCTTCCATATCCATCGCGGCATCCTCGCCCTCGTGGAACCGCCGCCGCTCCCCGATCCGGCCGACTTGCTCGCGTCCCTGCCGGCACGCGCCCTGGTGGTGGGGCTGGTGGGCATCTCCAACCATGACAATATGGGCGGCATCTTCCGCAACGCCGCCGCCTTCGGCGCGAGCGCCGTGCTGCTGGACGCGGGGAGCTGCGACCCGCTCTATCGCAAGGCGATCCGGGTTTCCGTGGGCGCGAGCCTGATCGTGCCCTATGCGCGGGTCGCCAGCGGCGGCGCGATGCTGGAGGCGCTGGAACAGGCCGGCTTCGAGATCGTCTCGCTCAGCCCGTCCGGGGCAAGCCCTCTGTCCCGCCTGGAACGCGGCGCGCGCGTGGCCGCGCTGTTCGGCACCGAGGGGCCCGGCCTGCCCGGCGACCTGCTCGCGCGCACCCGCACTGTTTCCATTCCCATGGCGCCGGGTTTCGACAGCCTGAACGTGGCCACTACCAGCGGCATCGTGCTCCACCACCTCGCCGGCGGGACCGGGGCAAGCTGAGCGCGCCACGCGCCGATGCGCGCCCGGCCCTGCTTGGCACACATGGACGTTGTGTTGCGTCGCAATTGCACACTGGCGGCGGCGACCTATACTAAAGGGGCGTGGTCGCGCAGGGTCCGGCCATGCGCCAGTCCTTCTGCCGGTGACACCGCCCCATGAATTTGCCCCCTAGCCTCCTCGACCACATCGGCGATATCGGCGCGGACCCCGCCTCCACGCGCGTGGTGGTGGCCATGTCCGGCGGCGTCGATTCCTCCGTGGTGGCGGGGCTGCTGGCGCACGCCGGCTATGACGTGGTGGGCGTGACGCTGCAATTGTACGACCAGGGCGCCGCCGCCCTGCGCAAGGGCGCCTGCTGCGCCGGGCAGGACATTTACGACGCCCGCACCGTGGCGGAAAAGCTCGGCATTCCCCATTACGTGCTCGATTATGAAAGCCGCTTCCGCGAGGAAGTGATCGAGCGCTTTGCCGACAGCTATGCCTCCGGCGTCACCCCCATTCCGTGCGTGGACTGCAACCGCACGGTCAAGTTCCGCGACTTGCTGGCCACCGCCGAGGATCTCGGCGCCAGCGTGCTCGCCACCGGCCATTACGTCTCCAGCCGCGCCTTGGCGGACGGCCGCCGCGCGCTCTTTCGCGCCGCCGAGGACAATCGCGACCAGAGCTATTTCCTCTATGCGACCACCCAGGCGCAGTTGGCGCGGCTGCGCTTTCCGCTCGGCCACCTGAAGAAGAGCGAAGTGCGCGCGCTCGCCGCCGAGCTGGGGCTGGTGGTGGCGGACAAGCCGGACAGCCAGGACATCTGCTTCGTGCCCGGCGGCGATTATGCCGAAGTGGTGCAGCGCCTGCGGCCCGAAGCGGGCGATCCCGGCGACATCGTGCATCTGGACGGGCGCCTGCTCGGCCGCCATCGCGGCGTGATGCATTACACCATCGGCCAGCGCAAGGGCCTCGGCATCTCCACGCCCGAACCGCTGTACGTGATCGGCATCGACGCCGCGCGGCGCGAGGTCAAGGTCGGCCCGCGCGAGGCGCTCGCGGTGCACGCCATCCGCATCGCCGACGTGAACTGGCTGGGCGACGAGCCGTTCGCGGAGGCCTGCGCGGCCGGCCGCGAGGTGTTCGTGAAGGTGCGCTCCACCCGCGCCCCCGCACCGGGCCGGCTGGGGCTCGACGCGCAGGGGCACCCGCTGGTGCAATTGCATCTCGGCGAAGAAGGCGTTGCACCGGGGCAGGCTTGCGTGCTCTACGATGCACCCGACGGCGGTGCCCGCCTTCTGGGCGGCGGCACCATTCTGCGCACCCGCTCGGCGGTGCGCGACGCGATGCAGGCGCAGGTGGCCTGAGGGAACGAAACTTTCGCGGCGCACGTGCCGCATGACAAGACGTCCCGGCGGGGCGACCGCCGGGATGCACAGGCTGGGGCAGAGGCAGACATGGCGGTCCAGTACGATCTCGAAGGCCAGAAGCGCGCGTATGCGAAATGGGCGCCCATCTACGACACCGTCTATGAGAAGCTGCTGGCGGACGCGCAGCGCAAGGCCGCCAATGCCGCCGCGAGCTGCGGCCCGGACATTCTGGAGGTCGGCGTCGGCACCGGGCTGACCCTGCCCTATTATCCCCGCACCTGCCGCGTCACCGGCATCGATCTGTCCTCGGACATGCTGCGCAAGGCGGTGCAGAAGACCACGGCGCGCGGCCTGAAGCAGGTTTCGCTGCTGGCCGCCATGGATGCCTGCGCGCTCGGCTTCCCCGACGCCCGCTTCGACGCCGTCACCGTGCCCTTCGTCATCACCCTGGTGCCGGACCCGGAAGGCGCGCTCGACGAGATGCGCCGCGTGCTGAAGCCGGGCGGGGAAATCATCATCGCCTCCAAGCTCGGCGCCGATGCCGGCCCGGCCATGCATGTGGAATCCGCGCTCGCCCCGCTGGTGAAGAAGGTGGGCTGGAGCATCGCCTTCAAGGCCAGCCGCCTCGGCGCCTGGGCCGCCCGGCAGGGCGACATGGAAGTGGTGGAAATCTCGCCGGTTTTCCCGGTCGGCTTCTTCAAGCTGGTGCGCATCAAGAAATCGCGCGCCTGAGGGGGCGGCAGAGCGGTTGAAGAACGCACGCGCTTTCTTGACACCGCAGCGCCCGCTCCCCTATATCCCGTCCTCCGCAAGCTCGCGTGCCCGGCACCGAGCGGCGTGCGATGTGGCAGTGTAGCTCAGTTGGTGAGAGCGCCGGATTCATAACCCGGAGGTCGGCGGTTCAAATCCGCCCGCTGCTACCATTCGCCCCCGGCCGAAAACGCCCCGATCACTGGTCCTGAACAGATACCGCGCCGGCCACGCCGCGCGCGTGCCTTCCCTTTGCCCGCGCGTCCAGCGCGCCGACAAAAAAATGCCCCGGACCAGCCGGGGCATCGCGCGTCGTTCGGATCATCCGGGCGCGTCACCCCTCGCGGGTGCGCACCCATTCGATGATGCCGGAGAAGTCCTTGCCGGCATTCCCCTCTTCCTCGAAGGCGGTGTAGAGCGCGGTCGCAGCCGCGCCGAGGGCGGTCGCAGCCCCGGCCTGGCCGGCAGCTTCCTGGGAGAGGCGCAGATCCTTCAGCATCAGCGCGGCCGCAAAGCCCGGCTGGTAGCCGCGATTGGCCGGGCTGGTGGGCACCGGCCCCGGCACGGGGCAATAGGTGGTGAGCGACCAGCATTGCCCCGAGGAGGTCGAGGCCACATCGTAGAGCGCCTGATGGGAGAGGCCGAGCTTCTCGCCCAGCACGAAGGCTTCGCTCACCGCGATCATGGAAATGCCGAGGATCATGTTGTTGCAGATCTTCGCCGCTTGCCCCGCGCCCGCATCGCCGCAATGGACGATCTTCTTGCCCATGAGCACGAGGATGGGCTCCGCTTTCGCGAACGCCTCCGCCGTGCCGCCGGCCATGAAGGTGAGCGTGCCGGCTTCCGCCCCGCCCACGCCGCCGGAGACCGGCGCATCGAGCGGCTCATGCCCGGCGGCCAGGGCCGCGTCATGGAAGGCGCGCGCCGAGGCGACGTCGATGGTGGAGCTGTCGATGAACAGCGTGCCGGGCTTCGCCGCCGCGAACAGGCCGTTTTCGCCCGTGGTGGCACCCACCACGTGCTTGCCGCTGGGCAGCATGGTGACGACGATGTCGGCGTCCGCCACCGCTTCGGCGGCAGTCGCGGCGATGACGACGCCCTTCGCCTTCGCTGCCTCCAGCGCGGCGGGGGCAAGGTCAAACCCGCGCACGCCATGCCCCGCCTTGACCAGATTGGCCGCCATGGGCCCGCCCATGTTGCCGAGCCCGATGAAACCGATGCTACTCATAGGGTTTCCTCAAATATTTTAGAAATTTTTGCCCCAACTTCCGTTGCCGCTTCATTGCAGCTTTCAAACATCACCAAAGCAGCACTTGAATCAAGAATTCGTTCAGATTCTTCGATAAGGCTTCCTCCCCCTAGATAAAGAAGCTTATCCACGATGCGACCCGCGGTCATACCGGGAATCAAACCATAATCATCCAGAATGCCCTGCATTAAATCTCGAACTGGGAAAAATTGTTTCGCATATTCTTCGTAGAAGACATCAAAATCAAATCCGACACTTATTTTTGAGATCGGAATATTTTTACGTATTGATTTAAGAGATTTGCTCGCTCTAGAATCGAATATAAATCCAAAATAAGGATTTTTATTAAATAAAACCTTTGAGGCGGCGGATTTTGGCCCGCCGATCTTTTCATGCGGGCGCACGATTTGATCATCCAGCGACAAAACCCTTTCGCAGATGAGCCTAACACCTCTGAAAAAATCTGAATCACTTTGTGGAATTTTAGCCGTTTCAAATATCTCAAATACTTTCTTGATATTTTCGTCGTTTTCACCTCTCTTGAAATTTCTACTTAAATTATAATAATATAAAAACACTTGCCAAAAATATTTAGTTTCGTGAATTTTATTTATATTACCTTCAATATAATTTTCGCGATGAACCCAACACACGAGATGCTCAAGAACAGCATACCTCCAGGCGCTGGGGGATTTGAGGATTGAGTTATGCGGACCGGTCATGATCAGTTCGCCCGCGCCACCAGAGCGCGGGAAATGATGACCCGCATGATTTCGTTCGTGCCTTCCAGGATCTGGTGCACCCGCAGGTCGCGCACGATCTTCTCGATCCCGTAGTCGGCGAGATAGCCGTAGCCGCCGTGCAATTGCAGCGCCTGGTTGGCGACCTCGAAGCCGGTGTCGGTCACCACGCGCTTCGCCATGGCGCACAGGCGCGTCGCCTGCGGGTCCGCCCGGTCGTAGGCGGCGGCGGCGCGCCACAGGAAGGTGCGCGCGACCTCAAGGTCCGTCTCCATGTCGGCGAGGCGGAATTGCAGCGCCTGGAATTCGTTGAGCGCCTTGCCGAAGGCGGTGCGCTCGCGCATGTAGCCGAGGGCCTTGTCGAAGGCGCTCTGCGCCCCGCCGAGCGAGCAGGCCGCGATGTTCAGCCGGCCGCCATCGAGCCCGGCCATGGCGAATTTGAAGCCCTCGCCTTCCTTGCCCAGAAGGTTCTTCGCCGGCACACGCAGGCCTTCCATGATGACGGCGCGCGTGGGCTGGATCTTCCAGCCCATCTTCTTTTCATTGGCGCCGAACGAGAGGCCGGGCGTGCCCGCCTCCACCAGGAAGGCGGAGATGCCGGAGGGGCCGGGCCCCCCGGTGCGGGCCATCACCACATAAAGGTCGGAAGCGCCGGCGCCGGAGATGAACTGCTTCACCCCGTCGAGCACGTAATGGTCGCCGTCCTTCACCGCGCGGGTCTTCAGCGCCGCCGCGTCCGAGCCGCTGCCGGGCTCGGTGAGGCAATAGCTCGCCACCCGCTCCATGCTGCACAGGCCCGGCAGCCAGGCGAGGCGCTGGGCATCGTCGCCGAAGCGGTCGATCATGGCGGCGACCATGTTGTGGATCGACAGGAAGGCGGAGGTGGCCGGGCAGCCGGTGGCCAAAGCCTCGAAGATCAAGGTGCCGTCGAGCCGCGAGAGGCCGGAGCCGCCGCTCTCCTCGCGCACATAGATGCCGCCCATGCCGAGGGCGGCGGCGGCGCGCAGCGTCTCCAGGGGGAAATGCTCGGCCTCGTCCCATTTCTGGGCGTGGGGGGCGATTTCCTCGCGCGCGAAATCCTGCGCCATGGCGCGGATGGCCTGCTGGTCTTCCGTCAATTCGAACATGGCACCCTCCCGATCATGTGTCTGGCCGCCGGTTGGCCCGGCGTGCCGAAGGAAGGCGCATGGCGCTGGAACCGTCGCGTCATGCGCCTGAGGCGTGCGCGCGGCCAGGTCCCGCGAAGGGACCCGGCCGTTCGGCTCAGTTCATGGTGGGGATGACGAATTCCGCGCCGTCCTTGACGCCCGAAGGCCAGCGGGAGGTCACGGTCTTGGTCTTGGTGTAGAAGCGCACGCCATCCGGCCCATGCTGGTTGAGATCGCCGAAGCCGGAGCGCTTCCAGCCGCCGAAGGTGTGGTAGGCGATGGGAACCGGGATCGGCACATTGATGCCCACCATGCCCACCTGCACCTTGGAGGCGAAATCGCGGGCGGCATCGCCGTCGCGGGTGAAGATGGCGACGCCGTTGCCATATTCGTGCTCGGTCGGCAGGCGCAGGGCCTCCTTATAGTCCGGCGCGCGGACGACGGAGAGCACCGGGCCGAAGATCTCTTCCTTGTAGATGCGCATGTCGGCGGTGACATTGTCGAACAGGCAGCCGCCCATGTAGAAGCCGTTCTCATAGCCCTGGAGCTTGAAATTGCGGCCGTCCACCAGCAGCTTGGCGCCTTCATTGATGCCGATGTCGACATAGCTCTTCACCCGCTCGAGCGCCTCGCGGGTGACCAGCGGGCCGAAATCGGCGGTGACGTCGGTGGAGGGGCCGATCTTGAGGCTCTCGACGCGGGGCACCAGCTTCTCCAGCAGCTTCTCGGCGGCATATTCGCCCACCGGCACCGCCACCGAGATCGCCATGCAGCGCTCGCCGGCGGAGCCGTAGCCGGCGCCGATCAGGGCGTCCACGGCCTGGTCCATGTCCGCGTCGGGCATGATGATCATGTGGTTCTTGGCGCCGCCGAAGCCCTGGATGCGCTTTCCGGTCGCCGCCCCGCGCGCATAGATATATTGCGCGATGTTGGAGGAGCCGACGAAGCCCACGGCCTGGATGTCCGGGTCGTCGAGGATGGCGTCCACCGCTTCCTTGTCGCCGTTCACCACGTTCAGGATGCCGGCGGGCAGGCCGGCCTCGATCATCAGCTCGGCGAGCTTCATGGGCACGCCGGGATCGCGCTCGGACGGCTTGAGGATGAAGGCATTGCCGCAGGCGATGGCGGGGCCGAACTTCCACATGGGGATCATGGCCGGGAAGTTGAACGGCGTGATGCCGGCCACCACGCCGAGCGGCTGGCGCATGGAATAGACGTCGATGCCGGGGCCGGCGCCGTCGGTGAACTCACCCTTCAGCAGATGGGGAATGCCGCAGGCGAACTCGATCACCTCCAGGCCGCGCTGGATATCGCCCTTGGCGTCGGGAACGGTCTTGCCGTGCTCGCGTGCGAGCAGATCGGCGAGGGCGTCATAATCGCGCTGCACGAGTTCGAGGAACTTCATCATCACGCGGGCGCGGCGCTGGGGATTGGTGGCGGCCCAGCCGACCTGCGCGGCCTTGGCATTCTCCACCGCGGCGCGCATCTCGGCGGCCGAGGCGAGCGCCACGCGGCCCACAACTTCACCCGTCATGGGCTGCCACACGTCGCCATAGCGCCCGGACGTGCCGGCAACGTGCTTGCCGCCGATGAAATGGCCGATATCGCGCATGATGCGCCTCCCTGCTTTAAAGCGTTTCCCAGATTTTGGCGTCGCTTGTTGGCCGGCACAATGGCCTATCATTTTTTGCACATCCAGCGCTATTGTTGCACGGTCACTGTGCGGATTTTCACATGCCATCGGCCTTGTTCGACTGGGCGGACCTGCGCCATTTCCTGGCCATCGCCCGCACCGGAAAGCTCACCACGGCGGCGCGGCTGCTGGGTGTGGAGCATTCCACCGTCAGCCGCCGGCTGACCTCGCTGGAGCGCAGCCTCGGCGCGAAGCTGTTCGACCGCCAGCCCGCCGGCTACGTGCTCACCAGCGCCGGCGAACGGCTGATGACCACCGCCGAGGCCATGGAGACCCTCGCCGCAGGGGCGCAGCAGGACATCGGCGGGGCGGATCTCGGCGTCTCCGGCGCGGTGCGGATCGGCGCGCCGGACGGGTTCGGAACCTTCTTCCTCGCGCCGCGCATCGGCGCGCTGGCGGCGCTCCATCCCGCCCTCGACATCCAATTGCTCGCCATGCCGCGCGTGTTCAGCCTGTCGAAGCGCGAGGCGGACATCGCCATTTCCATCAGTCGGCCCAAGGAAGGGCGCCTGCACGCGAGGAAGCTCACGGACTATCGCCTCGGCCTCTATGCCGCGCGCGATTACCTCGCCCGCCACGGCCCCATCGAGAGCCGGGCGGCGCTGCTGCGCCATCCCTTCATCAGCTATATCGACGACCTTATCTACACGCCCGAGCTGGACTATGTGCCGCTGGTCTCGCGCGACCTGCGGCCGCGCCTGAAAAGCTCGAACCTCGTGGCGCAGTTCATGGCGACGCGCGGCGGGGCGGGGGTGTGCGTGCTGCCCAATTTCATGGGCGATACCGACGACGCGCTGGTGTCCATTCTCCCGCAGGAAGTCTCCCTCACCCGCAGCTTCTGGCTGCTGACCCATGCCGACATGCGCGATCTCGCCCGCGTGAAAGTCGCCTCCGACTTCATCGCCAAGGCGGCGCGGGAGGCGCAGGCGCTGTTTCTGCCGGCCGGAGCGCAGACAAACGCTTAGCCGTTGCGCTAAGTATCGCCTCATGATACTTAGCCGCATGGATCAGTATTCCGATCGCCTGGACGGCATTTTTCAGGCTCTCGCCGACCCCACGCGCCGCGCCGTGTTGGATCGGCTCGGCCAAGGGCCGGCGAGCATCAGCGAATTGGCGGCGCCGTTCGCCATGGCCCTGCCCTCGTTCATGAAGCACATCCATTTCCTGGAGGGCCAGGGCCTGATCCGCACGCACAAGGCCGGGCGGGTGCGCACCTGCGCCATCGAGGGCCAATCCATTGCGCTCGCCGAATCCTGGCTGCGCGGCCAGCGCGCGCTCTGGGAGGGCCGTGCCGACCGGCTGGAACGCTTCGTCACCACCGCCAACCGGGAAACACCAGAATGAGCCCAAGCGTGAATTCCGATCTCGACCTGACCCTCTCGCGCGTCATCAGGGCGCCTCGATCCGTGGTCTGGAACGCCTGGGCCGATCCCGCGCAATTCGCGCAATGGTGGATTCCCGCCCCCACCCTCTGTCAGGTGGCGCAGATGGAGTTTCGCCCCGGCGGCGCCTTCGTGACGCGGATGAGCGAAGAGGGCGGCCCATTTGTACCCCATCTCGACGCCTGCTTCCTGGACGTTGTGGCGCAGGAGCGGATCGTCTTCACCAACGTGCTGCTGGGGGGATGGCGGCCGGCGGAAAAAGGCTTCATCACCGCCATCATCACCTTTCGCGACCATCCCGACGGCACCACCTATGCCGCCCATGTCATGCACAAGAACGGCGCCGACCGCGCCATGCATGAAGAGCTGGGCTTTCACGACGGCTGGGGCACGGTCGCGAACCAGCTCGCCGCATTGGCCGAACGCCAGGTCTGCTAGAGCCGGCGCCCGCTTGGCCCGGTCATTCGGGATAGGTCTCGCCCCCGTCCGGCGCCGGCTTGTGGAAGAGAATGAACAGCAGGGGGTTGCCGGGCTCCGCCATGGCGTCGCTGCGCTGGCCCGTGACCGCGCCGGCCACGCCGCTGGTATATTCCGCCACCACCTGCCCGAAACTGTCGCGCTGGACCGCGACCTTCTGCCCGGCCTCGACCTTGTCGTTCAGCTTCACCAGATGCTCGACCAGCCCGCCCTGGGTGGCGAGGATGGGGAATGCACTGTTGCCGATGAAGACGTTGACGTCCTTCCCCGTGCGCCCCATCGGCCCGGGCAGGATGCCGTAATGCTTGAGGACGTTCATCGTGCCTTCCACGAACAGCGCGGCCATCTGAACGTCCAGCACCCGCGCGGCGCCGATCTCCGGCGTGAAGGCGGGGATGCCCGCGTCGATGAAGGCATTGTGCAGCACGCCGGGATAGACGTGATTGTCGAAGATCTGGCCCACGGGATAAAGCTCCGCCATCGCCTTGATCGCGGGCACATCCAGGCCGGCGATATTGAAGGCGGTCACATCGAAGCCCGTGGTCCCGGTGTGAAAATCGATGGCCGCATCGGCGTTCGGCCGCAGCAGGCGGTTGAACAGCAGCCCGGCATGCCGGCTGGGGGCGGTGAGGCCGTTCTCATTGCCCGGCCATTCCCGGTTCATGTCGATCAGATCGGCGCCCCGGCCCGCGTTGGGCCATCGGCGCTGCATGCCTTCCAGGGCCGGGCGGGAGACGTCGGTCACCGCCATCACCGTGCCCGACATCTGCCGCGGATCGAGCTGGTTCATCACGCTCTGCACCGTGTGCACGGAACTCATCTCATCGCCGTGCACGCCGCTGACCAGCACCACGCGCTTGCCCGGCTTTGCCCCCTTGGCGACGGTGACGGACACGTACCAATAGTGTCCCGTGGGCATCTGCACGCCCTGGAAATATAAAAAGTGCTTCTGCCCCGGCGCCAGGTCGGCGACGTTCAGGGCGCTGACCACCTGTTTCCCCTGGATCATGTCGCCGGTATAGACCGTGCCGGAGGACGCACCGGCGGGCGACGCGGCCCGGGGCTGGGTCTGTGCGCTGGCGGCGCCGGCATCAGCGACCAGCGCGGCCGAGGCGCCGATCGTTGCAAGGGACGCGATCATGAAGTCGCGGCGATCGAGGTGTTCGTCCGGCTGGTTTGGCATGGGGAGGCCCTGCGCTAAAAATCGGCGTTCGGGCGCCACCATACACGCCGATCGCGGATCTCTCCTCGTGCCCTCGCGGCACCGCGAGCCGCGCTGGGTCCGCGACACGGCAGACCGTCAACGCCCGCGCGGCGCGGCGCCGGGTCCGGCGTCCCGACACCGGAACCCGCGTCCCCACCTTGACGCGGAAGCCGGCTCCCCTTATACGAGCGCCTTCCCGATACATGCGGGTGTGAGACGAGGGGTCGGGTTCGGCCCTGGGCTTCCGCGTCCGTGACCAACGAATTTGAAGGACTTCTGCCATGTCCCGGCGGTGCGACCTGACCGGCAAGGGGGTTCTGACTGGCCACCTCGTGAGCCACTCGAACCACAAGACCAAGCGCCGGTTCTTGCCGAATCTCTGCAACGTGACGCTCGAGAGCGAAGTGCTCGGCCGTTCGGTGCGCTTCCGCGTCAGCGCCAACGCGCTGAAGAGCGTCGATCATCGCGGCGGCCTCGACGGCTTCCTCAAGAAGGCGCGCGACGAGGAACTCTCCCAGCGCGCCCTCGAGCTGAAGCGTCTCGTGGTCAAGGCCCTCGCCGAGGCGAAGCCGGCCGCCTGATCGCGTCTCGCGATCGATGGTCTGGGCGGTCCGCCATGGCGCGCCTGTTTCCGCTGCAATCCGAACCGCGGGCGTTTGCGCTCGCGGTTTTTTTCATGTGCGCCGCGGTGCTGACCGCCAACATCCTGGTGCAGTTCCCGTTCGAGCCGTTCGGCCTTGCGGATTATCTCACCTATGGCGCCTTCACCTATCCCGTCACCTTCCTGGTGAACGACCTCACCAACCGCCGCCTCGGCCCCGCCCGCACCCGGCGGGTGATCTATGTGGGGTTCGCGCTGGCGGTGGTGCTCTCCGCCCTCCTGGCGACGCCGCGCATCGCGCTCGCCTCGGGCACCGCCTTCCTGGCCGCCCAATTGCTGGACGCCACCGTGTTCGACCGCCTGCGCCGGCGCGCCTGGTGGATGCCGCCCTTCGTCTCCGGCCTGATCTCCAGCGCCATCGACACCCTCGTCTTCTTCACCCTCGCCTTCGCCGGCACCGAGTTGCCCTGGCAGACCTGGGCGGTGTTCGACTATGGCGTGAAGCTGGCGATGATCCTGCTGTTCCTCGGCCCGTATCGCGCCCTCATCGCCCGCATGCCGGCGTGGCCGGGTCCGCCGAGTGCCCGCGCCCGCGCCTGACCACGCCCGGCGAATTTCGCCAAGGCGAATCTTCACCGAAATTCCGGTTCGGTGGCGCGGAGAAGCCTGGAGGAGCGCGGAAAAGGGCCAGAAAACCCCTGTTCGTCTGCGCCAAGTCCTTGTTTCACGTGAAACATTTTTCTCCGGACCACCCCGTTTGCAGGGAAGATCCGGCAAAACCTAATCCTGGTCCCGCAGCAGGCGGCGGATCACCTTGCCCGAGCTGGTGAGCGGCATTTCCTCCAGGAACACGATCTCGCGGGGATATTCGTAGCCCGCCAGATTGTTGCGCACGAGCGCCTGCACCTCGGCCTTCAACGCCTCGCTCGGCACCACGCCATCCTTCAGCACAAGGAAGGCTTTCACCACCTCGGTGCGCACCGGGTCCGGCTTGCCGACCACGGCGGCGATGGCGATATCGGGATGGCGCAGGATGCAATCCTCGATCTCCGCCGGGCCGATGCGATAGCCGGCGGAGGTGATGACATCATCGTCCCGGCCGAGGAAATGGATATAGCCGTCGCCATCCTGCCGGGCGAGGTCGCCGGTCAGCATCCAATCGCCGGAAAATTTCTCCGCCGTCGCCTCGGGGCGGTTCCAATATTCCAGGAACATCACGGGGTTGGGCGCGCGGATGGCGATCTGCCCCATCTCTTCGACGGCGCAGGGCACACCATCCGGTCGCAGCACGGCGACGTCATGGCCCGGCAGGGCCTTGCCCGTGGCGCCGGCCCGCGCGACCCCCATGGCAGCATTGGAGCCGATGACGTAATTGCATTCGGTCTGGCCGTAGAATTCGTTGATGGGCACACCTAGGGCCTCGCGGCCCCATTGAAACGTCTCCGCCCCCAGCGCCTCCCCCGCCGACCCCACAGTGCGCAGATCGAAGCCGAAGCGTTCCTTGGGGCGCGCCACCGCCCGCATCATCTTCAGCGCCGTCGGCGGAATGAAGACGTTGCGCACCTGCGCCTGCGCCATCAGGTGGAACGCCCGCTCGGGATCGAACTTGCCCGGCGGCTGCACCACCACCGGCACGCCCAGCGCCAGCGAAGGGAACAGCGTGTTCAGGAGCCCCCCGGCCCAGGCCCAGTCCGAGGGGGTCCACATGCGGTCCCCGGCCTTGGGCAGATCGTCATGGGTGAACTGCATGCCCGAAACATGGGGCAGCAACACGCGATGCCCGTGCAGCGCGCCCTTGGGCTGGCCGGTGGTGCCGGAGGTGTAGATCATCAGCGCCGGATCGTCCGGCCCGCTGTCGATGGCAAGCGGGGCGGCGCTTTCGCCGGCGCAGATCTCGGCGAAGCCGGCGACGCCCGCCGCCGCCCCTTCGGTGCAGACAACCAGGGAGAGGCCCTCGGGCCGCACCGGCAGCTTGGCGAGCCCCGCCGCATCGGTCACCAGCGCCGTGGCGCCGGAATCCGCCAGCCGATAGGAAATGGCATCGATGCCGAACACCGCCGCCAGCGGCACGGCGATGGCGCCGAGCTTGTAGATGGCGAGATGGGTGGCAAGCACCTCCAGCCCTTGCGAGAGCAGGATCGCCACCCGATCCCCGCGTCCGATTCCCCGCCGGGCCAGCGCGCGCGCCAGCCGGTTCGAGGCGGCGGCCACCGCGCCATAGCTCAGGGGTGTGAAGCCACCTTTAGAAGGCAGGAACAGCGCCGGGCGGTCCGGCTCGCGTTCGGCCCAGCTGTCGCAGGCATGAACCGCGATGTTGTAGCGCGCAGGAATGCGCCATTGGAACGCGGCGCGACGGCGTTCATACTCACCGGATGCGGGCAACTTCACCTTCCTGCTTAAAGCTTAGGCAGGAACGCAAGCTAAAGCTCTGTTGCGTCCGCGTCCATCCTCATTGTGCGATGCACCCGCAAGAGGACAAGCGCCCCGGCGTCACCGGACTTTTTCCGGCTGCGCCAGCACGAGGGCCCAATAGACCTTGTATTTGGAGCGCGGATTGAACGCGGTGGCGATGCCCATGCGGGTCACGCCCGGGGTGAGCATGTTCTTGTTGTGGGGCGGGCTGTCGCGCCAGCCGGAGAAGGCCTCGGCGAGGGTGTGATAGCCGGCGCCCACATTCTCCACCGCGATCGCGGGGTCATAGCCCGACGCCTTCATGCGCATGACGAAAGTGCGCCCGCCGACCTCGTGCGAGAGCGTGTCCGCCTTGGCCATGGCGTCGGCCTGGTCCTGCGCGACGCGGCTCAAGGCGGGGTCGATGACGACGGCGGAAAGGCCCTTTCCGGTCCGGTAGGCGCTGATGATGGAGGCGGCGGCCGCCGGGTCCACGGGCTGCCCGCTCTTGGAGAGATCGTCATAGAAGGCGGGCTTGGTCGGCTCCACTTCCGTCGTGCCGCAGGCGGCGAGCAGGAAAGACAGGAGCACGATGAGGGGAGCGGCGCGCATGCGGCCTCCAGGACAGGAAAGGTTTCGGCCCGCTATGTGAGGGCGGCAAGGTTTAGGAAGCGTTAGCATCCCTCCCTCAGGCGCCCTCCGGCTGTTGCGCCGCGCCGAGGATGCCGGGACGGTCGGGCTTCCCATCCCCGGTGGCGGCTGGCGCGGGAGGCGAGGACGGGGCGGCGGCATCGGGAGCGGAAGACGGCGGCGCCAGTTCGGCCGGCCGCTCGGGCTCGACGCGCGGTGGCGGGGGAACCATGTCAGCCGGTGCGCGCGCCAACGCGGCCCAGGGCTGGCAGGCCAAGCCGACGCCCGCCTTGCGGAAGCGCGAAAGGATGGCGAAATGCAGATCGCTCTTCACCGTCAGCCCGTAATCCACATTCGCCACCACGCAGCGCAACTCGAAGCCGAGCCCGGAATCGGAGAATTTGGTGAGAAACACGCGCGGCGGCGGCGATTGCAGCACCTGGGGATGGTCGCAGGCGCAGGCCACCAGGATGTCGCGCACCTCTTCCAGGTCGCCGTCATAGGTGACGTTCACCGCCACGATCACCCGGCCCGTGGTGTTGGAATGGGTGAAGTTCTTCACCATGCCGGAGATCAGGTCGGAATTGGGGACGATGACGGTCGCCCGCTCAAAGGTCTCGATCTCGGTGGAGCGCACGCTGATGCGGCGCACGTAGCCTTCCTCGCCCTTCACATTGATGGTGTCGCCCACGCGGATCGGCCGTTCCGCCAGTAGGATCAGGCCGGACACGAAGTTCGACACGATCGACTGCAGGCCGAAACCGATACCGACGGAGAGCGCGCCGGCCACAAGAGCGATGTTCTCCAGGTTGAGCCCGATCTCCCCCATGGCGACCATCAGGGCGACGATGGTGCCGATATAGCCGACGATGGTGGCGATGGAGGATTGCAGACTGGGCTCAAGCCCTGTGCGGGGCAGGAATTTGGTCGCGATCCAGCGCTGGATGGAGCGGGCGATGAAGATGCCCGCCATCAGCAGGACGACGGCATAGACCACGTTGCCGAGCGTGATGGTGGTGGTGCCGATGCGCACGCCAAACGAGGTGCGCTCGATGGTGTCCATCACGTCGGCGGTGAAGGTGCCCCAGCTGCCGATGACCACCAGCAGGCCGATGGCGAGCAGCATCAGCTTGAGCAGCGCCGCGATCAGCGTGCCCAGCAGGTCCAGCCGCTCCTGCCGCAAACCGAGGGTGCGCGAAAGCTGGCGGGCATGGATGGCTTCCGGCGTCAGGCTGCCGAAGAAGGCTTCGATCAGCGCGTTCAGCACGTAGAGGGCGGCGATCACGGTGGTGGCGACCACGATCCGAGCAGAGACGAAAGCGGCGAAGCCGACATATCCCGCCACCAGCGCGCCGGCGAGGCCGGCCAGCACCAGCCACATGAGGAAGCGCACCCAGGGCACGCTGCTGGTCTGCGTCTCTCCGCCGGCCTCGTCATCGCCCTCGCGGGCGAGCACCACCAGCATGCGCGAGGTGAACAGACCGATCAGCAGCGCCATCACCGCGCTGGTCGCCACCGTGAGCGCCACCGGGGCGAACAGGGCGCGATGGATGGAATTGAGGAAGGCCGCGATGGAGAGCGTCCACACCATCCAGGTGAAGTAGCGATAGCCAAGGCTGGCGGCCGAGTTCGACAGGGGCGGCAGGCGCCGCCAGGACTGGTCCGGCGCCAGCACCGCGCGCGACACCGCAAGGCCGATCGACTGGATGAAGACGGCCACCAGAAGCCCGTGGATCACATCGGCCGCGCGCGGCGGCGTAATGTCGAACCCGGCAAGGAAGGAGAAGGCCGCGATCACCGCCACAGGCGTCGTCAGGGCGTTGAATACCGCCATCTTCACCGCTTCGCGGGCGGAGCGGAGCCGCGAATAGCTGGTGCCTTCCGCCGGCGGGGGACAGGCGAACCTGCGCCGCAGGAAACGCCCGCCCGCGAACACCAGACCGAAGATCAGCAGGGCGCCGGCGGTGATCGCCACCAGCACCGGGCCGCCCTGGCGCTGCAGGGCGAAGGCCAGCCAGTCGTTCGCCAGGAAGCGGAGCGAGCGGCCCTCGCTGCCGAGCCCGCTTGCCGCCCCGGTCCACAGGCTTGGGTCGAGGATGCTCATGGAGCGGTCGAACAACTGCCCGGTGAACAGGCTGCGGCGGCGGCTCGACAGGCGGTCCGACAATTGGTCCGCCCGCACGAGCAGCGCGCGGTTCTGCTTGATCACCGCATCCAGCTCCGCGATCAGGCTCTGCATGCTCTCGCGGTCGGCGGTGACCGAGGGATCTTCCGGCGGCGCGCCGGCGGCGGGCGGCTCCCCCAGCTCCTGCGCGCGGGTCTTGGCATTGGCGAGGCGCGGCACCAGGGCGTCGGTGCGCTGGGCCAATTCGCGGCGCACCGGGTCGAGGCGGTTGCGCAGTTCGTCGAGATCATCGGCGCGCAGCCCCTCCACCGAGAGCGCGCCCTCGATGCTGTCGAGGGAGGAGCGCGTCGCGTCCACCTTTTCGCGCGCGGCCTGCACGGCCGGATCGCTCGCGGCGGCGGCAAGCCCAGGCAAAGCCAGGCTCCCGAACAGAACCGCGATCAGAAGTCCAGCCAAAGCGGCGGCGCGCGCGATGGGTCGCGACATGAGAAACCTCCAGGGGGCGCCCGTACAGAAGGCGCCCTTATAGGAAAGCGAAGGCGGCAGACTGATGGCCGCCCGAAAATGGCCGCGATGCGGGCAAAGCCGGCGGCACGCCGCGCGACTGTTTCCATTCGCGGGCGAAGCGCACTAAGAACAGGAAAACCTCGACGCGGACCTACCTCCATGACCAGCCCCCTTCCCGTCAAGAGCGAAGCTCCGATCGCGGTGCGCGATCCCCTCGCGTTGGCTCAGGCGCTGCTGCGGGCGCCCTCGGTGACACCGGATGCCGAAGGGGCGGTTGCCCTGGTGGCGCAGATCCTGGAGGGCGCGGGCTATGAGGTGACGCTCCTCCCATTCGACAGCGCCGGCCCGCGGATTGCCAACCTCTATGCGCGGATCGGCACCGGGCATCCCAATTTGTGCTTCGCCGGCCATGTGGACGTGGTGCCGCCCGGCAACGAAGCCGCCTGGAGCCACCCTCCGTTCGGCGCCGAGGTGGTGGATGGCCAGCTTTATGGCCGGGGCGCCGTCGACATGAAGGGCGCGGTCGCGGCGGCGCTGGCGGCGGCGCTGCGCCATGGCGCGCCGAACAAGGGCGCCATTTCCTTCCTCATCACCGGCGATGAGGAAGGCCCCGCGCTCGACGGCACGGTGAAGGTGGTGGAATGGCTCAAGGCCCGCGGCGAGCGGGTAGACCATTGCATCCTCGGCGAGCCGACCAATCCCTCCGCGCTCGGCGATGCGGTGAAGATCGGCCGGCGCGGCAGCCTTTCCGGCGTCATCCGCGTGCATGGCAAGCAGGGGCATGTGGCCTATCCCCATCTCGCCGACAATCCGGTGCCCCGCCTGCTCCGGCTGCTGACGGCCTTGACCGCGCAGCCGCTCGACTTAGGGTCGGCCCATTTCCCGCCCTCGAACCTGGAAGTGGTCTCGGTGGATGTCGGCAATCCCGCGTTCAACGTCATTCCCGCGGAGGCCGAGGCCAAGTTCAACGTGCGCTTCAACGACCAGTTCACGCTCGACAGCCTGAAGGCCGAGATCACCCGCCGCCTCGCCTCGGCGCACCACACCGGCTCCTATGAGGTGAGCTTCCGCACCGGGGCGAGCACAAGCTTCCTTACGGCGCCCGGCCCGTTCGTCGATCTCGTCAGCGGCGCCATCGCCGAGGTGACGGGCCATATGCCGGAGCATTCCACCTCCGGCGGCACGTCGGATGCCCGCTTCATCAAGGATCTGTGTCCCGTGGTGGAGTTCGGCCTGGTGGGCCGCACCATGCACGCGGTCGACGAGTGCACCCCGGTCAGCGACCTGGAAGACCTCACCCGCATCTATGAGCTGATGATCGCCCGCTATTTCGCCGCCTTCGCGGCCTGACCCGTTCGGAACCGACCCATGAGCACCCCCGGCGCGGAAATCCTGACCCATCTCGACGTGAACGGCCGCGCCATCGCAGTGCGCCGCCTGCCCGGGCAGGTGCCCGGCGTGATGTGGCTCGGTGGCTTCAAGTCCGACATGATGGGCTCCAAGGCGCAGACCCTCGCCCATTGGGCGGCCCAGCGCGGGCAGGCCTATGTGCGCTTTGATTATTCTGGCCACGGGGAATCCGCCGGCCGGTTCGAGGACGGCACCATCTCCGCCTGGGCGGAGGAGGCGCTCGCTGTTTTCGATCGCGAGACCGTCGGCCCGCAGATCCTCGTCGGCTCGTCCATGGGCGGCTGGATGGCGCTGCTACTTGCTCGCGCCCTTGCCGCGCGGGGCGAGAGCCGGCTGAAGGCCCTGGTGCTCATCGCCCCCGCGCCCGATTTCACCGAGGACCTCATGTGGGCGCGCTTTCCGCCCGAGGCGCAGCGCGCGATCCTGGAGACCGGCCGCTATGAACGGCCCTCCGATTATAGCGCCGAGCCCTATGTGATCACCCGCGCCCTGATCGAGGATGGGCGGCAGCATCGTGTTCTTGGCGCGCCGTTCGCGGTGGGCTGCCCGGTGCGCATTCTCCAGGGCGCGCAAGATGAAGACGTGCCCTGGCAGCACGCCATGCGCCTTGTGTCCTGCCTGGCGGAGGACGACGTGGTCTTCTCCTTGGTGAAGGATGGCGACCATCGCCTCTCCCGGCCCGAGGATCTGGAGCGGCTGACGGCGGTGCTGGAAGAATTCGTCTGAGCGCGCGCCGCTTGACCGGGCACGCGAGGCACCGCACATCTGACGCTTGGCCCCGCAAGGTCGCGCGGCGAAGGAACGGGCGTTGAGCGAAGTCGTCTTCTACCATCTGGAGCGGCGCCCCCTGGAGGACGCCCTGCCCGCCTTGCTCGAAAAGAGCCTGGAGCGGGGATGGCGTTGTGTCGTCCAATGCTCCTCGCCCGAGCGGCGCGACGCGCTCGATGCCCATCTGTGGACCTATAACGAAAGCTCGTTCCTGCCCCACGGCACGGACGCGCAGCCCCAGGTGGAACGCCAGCCGATTCTCATCACCACCACGGAGGAAAACCCCAACGGGGCGCAGGTGCGCTTCCTGGTGGACGGCGCGATCCTCGCCGATGCCGCGCCCTATCTGCGGGTGATCCATATGTTCAACGGCCGCGACGAGGAAGCCGTCGCTGCCGCCCGCGACCGCTGGCGCGAGGCCAAAGCTGCCGGCCACGCCCTCACCTATTGGCAGCAGGACGAAAACGGCCGCTGGGTGCGCAAGGCATAACCCCTGGCCTGCGGCTATTTTCCCCGGTCGGACCGCAGCCCCTTCAGCAGCGATCCCACCACCGGCACGAGCAGCGCAGGCAAGGCCGAATCGAAGGGGTGGCGCACCGCGTTGGCGATCGCCTTCACCTCGCCCTCCGCCTCGCGCAGGTCCGCCGCCAGGGCCTCGATGGCCGATTTGTGGATCTCGTTGGCGAATTCCAGGTCGCGCCCCGGTTTGATGGCGCTTGCAATGACCGCTGCAATGCCGGCGACGAGGATGTTGCCTCCGCCCACCGCAACGGCCGCCCAGATCGGGCCCCACAGCTCCGACAAGGCGAGATAGGCAGCGACGCCCAGCATCAGCACGCCCCCAGACGCGATTAAAGCCGCGAAGGCGTAGATGCCGGACCGGGCGAGCAGCGTGCGCAGATGAATGTCGGCGATGATGGAATCGGCGCGCCAGAGAACCCGCAAGTTCCGCGCGGCAGTATCGAGCTTCATGACGAACGTCCCCATGCGCGTCCCACCAGGACGCCGAGAAGGAAGGCGGAGGCGACGGAGACCGCCGGATGCGCGGAAACGGTGGCATCGGCCTGTGCCTTCGCATCCGTCACCGCTTCCTGGAGATCGCGCACCAGAGCCTGCAGTTCGGTGAGGCTCGGCTCGGGCGCCTCGGAAGCGCTGTCGTCCGGCGGAAGAGCCTGGTCGCGGAGCGCCTCATCGAGCGGAGCATCGGGTGCCGGTGCGGCAGCGGGCTTCGCGCGGGACCTTGCCTTGTGAGGCGCGGCGGGCGCGGGATCGGCGGTCGCTTGCGCCGCCAGTTCGGCCTTGAGGGCGTCGAGTTCGGGACGGCGGGTTGCCATGGCGGGCCTTTCGAAGAAGCGGCCGGGAAACGGTCTCGCCCCAGCTTAGGCGCAGAGCCCGCACCCGGCAAAGTCCTTTGAAACCATGCGCCCGCGCCGCCGGCGCGCCTTGACGCGCATCAAACGCCGAGTCTGGCGTTCCAGCAAAGAAAAAGGCGCGACCAGAGGTTCGCGCCCAAAGGTGTCAGGGAGGACCTTTACCAGAACTGCCCGGAACGTTCGGCATGGCGAACGCTGAAGCAGGCAATGCCGAACGATGCCAATTTCACATTGTATCGTCAACATTTTAATTAAATAACATTATTTTTCGTTTAATTAGAGGCAAATCCTGCGCCGCAAGCGTGCTAAAACAGCAAAAAATTGGAGGCGCCAGTGTCCGCAACATCCCGTCATATCGACTATTTCTTTTCCGTCGTCAGTCCCTGGACCTTCCTCGGCCACGCGCCCTTCATGGCGGTTGCGGCCCGGCACAAGGCGCAGGTGCGGTTCATTCCGGTGGATCTGGGATCGGTATTCGCGGAATCCGGTGGCCTGCCGCTTTCGAGGCGGGCGCCGCAGCGCCAGCGCTACCGCCTGCTGGAACTCCAGCGCTGGCGGGTAAAGCTGGGGGTGGATTTCCATATCCATCCGGCGCATTGGCCGTTCAACGGGGCCTTGGCCGACAAGGTGCTGATCGCCGCTCTCGCCCGTGGCCTGGATATCGAACCGGTTCTGCCGCTTATCTTTTCCGGCATCTGGCAGAACCAGCAGAACCTCGCCGACCCGCAGGTGATCGCCGCGTTGTGCGACACCGTCGGACTGCCGGGCGCCGACCTGATCGCCGCCGCCGGAACCGCCGAGACCGATGCCGCCTATCACGCCAACCGGGAGCAGGCCCTGGCCGCCGACGTCTTCGGCGCCCCGGCCTATGTGCTTGATGGAGAAGTATTTTGGGGCCAGGATCGGATCGAGCTGCTGGACGATGCACTCGCCAGCGGCCGGGCGCCGTTCCGCCCGGTGTAGCAGCGCGCGTGCCGCGGTTCGGCCCACTTCCCCTGCGACAGTCGCAATCCATGCCTGACGGGAGACGGACGATGCAAAGGGCCTCCATGGGCCGACCAACCCTCGCGGGCCTTGGGTTTGCGGCCCTTCTTCTGATGCCGGCGCACGCCGCCGAGCCGGCCGCGCCCGGCGCTCCGGCGCCGGCGGGGCCGCGCTACACCTTCTCGCCGGTCGAGGGCGGGGCCCTGAAGCTCGATACCCAGAGCGGGCAGGTTTCCTTCTGCGGCAAGGGTTCGGCAGGCTATTCCTGCGAGGCGGTGCCGGATTCGCGCGATGCCTATGAGGCGGAGATCGCCCGCCTCCAGGCGCGGATCGCCACATTGGAAGGGCGGCCCGCGACCGCCCCCAATCCGGGATCATCCTACCTTCCGAGCCAGTCGGATTTCGACGCCGCCCTCGATTATGCCGAGCGGGCCTTCCGCCGCCTGCGCGATCTGGTGAACGGCACCCCAAGCGGCGACCGCACCTGACGAACATTGGTTTCATGGCCGATCACCGCGCCATGAAACCACTCTTCGGGGCGATTTCATCCGGATTTCATGCTCGGCGTAAAAAACAGTGCCCGCCTGATCGCGAAGGCTGAACCATGAGCGAACCTCACATCCGTTTCGCCCCGGCCACCCACGCCCCGACCGGTCGCCCGCGGGCGCGCGGGCTCGGCCTGAAGCTGCCGGGGACGCCGGGCGTGCTCAATGCAATCACGGATGTCGCCGGCGTCAGCGTGGGGATGACCACCCTCACCGCGCCCCAGGAGGGCATCCTCACCGGTGTCACCGCCATCCTGCCCCGGCCGCCCGACGCCCTGCTCGAACCCATCTGGGCCGGCGCCTTCTCCATGAACGGCAATGGCGAGATGACCGGGGTGCACTGGATCCACGAGGCCGGCTGGTTCACCGGGCCGATCACGCTCACCAACACGCTCTCGCTGGGCATCGCGCACCACGGAACGGCGCGCTGGATGTGCCGGCGCTTCGGCCCGGTGATCGGGGAAGACCTCTGGGTGCTGCCCGTGGTGGCCGAGACCTATGACGGGTATCTCAACGACATCTCCGGCTTCCACGTCACGGAAGAGCATGTGCGCGCGGCCATCGACGGCGCGCACGGCGGGGCTGTGGCGGAAGGCTCGGTCGGCGGCGGCGCGGGGATGATCTGTTATGAATACAAGGGCGGCACCGGCACCGCCTCGCGGATCGCCCGGACCCCCACGGGCGCGTTCACGGTGGGCGCGCTCGTGCAGGCCAACCACGGGATCCGGCCCTGGCTCACCGTATGCGGCCAGCGCGTGGGCGAGACGCTGACCGACAACCTGCTGTGGACCCGTGAGCGCGGCTCCATCATCGTCATCCTGGCCACCGATGCGCCCTTGCTGCCGACCCAGATGCAGCGGCTCGCGAAGCGGGCGGCCATCGGCATCGGCCGTGGCGGCACGCCCTCGGGCAATAATTCCGGCGATATCTTCCTCGCCTTCACCACCGCCAATTCGCCCGGTCCGCTGCCGGAGCCGCCGCGCCTGAAGCTGGAGGCGCTCTCCAGCGACGATCTCGACCCGATCTTCCTGGCGGCCGTGGAGAGCGTGGAGGAAGCGGTGCTGAATGCCATGCTCGCGGCCGATCCCGTGACCGGCAAGCGCGGGCGCGCCGTGGCGGCGCTCGACGGCGCGCGGCTGTTGGAATTGGTGCGCTAGGCCGATCGGCCCGCCCTCGGGCGCGCGCGTTTCCCGGCGCCATCCTCCTGAAACGACAAGGCCCTCCTTTTGGGAGGGCCTTGAACAAGATGCCGACTGCGGTGAAGGCGCGGCGGCAGGGAGCGCCGCAGCCGCGCCCATCCCGCAATCGCGCGCTGAACGCGCGATTGTGAAACGGCGTCCTCAGGCCATGGAGCCGTCCGCGAAGGTCTGGCGACCTTCGTAGATGCCGTAGGTGAGATAGTGCACCAGCGGGTTCACCTTGGCCTCCGCCACGTCCTGATAGGCGGCAAGGTAGGACGAACTGTCGAAATCGACGGAGGGGTCGCGGCCCTCGGCCGCGCCGTACAGGAGGTAGTGGGCCAGCGGATCGACGCCCGCCTTCGCCACGTCCGCATTCGCCGCCAGATAGGCCGAGGTATCGAACACCGCGTTGGGGTCACGGCCTTCCTTGATGCCGAATTGCAGATAATGCTGATAGGGGTCCATGCCGGACTGGCCGACATCCACATTGTTCAGCACGTAATATTCCCGGTCGAACCCGTTCACCAAGGTCTTGCCGATGGCTTCGTAGGTCTGGCGGCCTTCCGCCTGGCCGAACTGCAGGTAGTGCGCGAGCGCACCCATGCCGGATTTGGCCACATCGGAATTGTGCGCCAGATAAAGGGCGGCGTCGAAATTGGCCGAGGGGTCGCGGCCTTCGGCGGCACCGTTGTTCAGATAATGGGTCAGCGGGTTGAAGCCCGCCTTCGCCACATCGGGATTGGCGGCGAGATAGGCCTTGCCGTCGAAGAAAGCGTTGGGGCTGCGCCCCTCGGCCGCCCCGAAGCGGGCATAATGGGCTTCGGCATCCAGGCCGGACGCCAGGACGTCCGGGTTGCTGAGCAGGTAATAGAGATCGTCGACGAACGGGTTGTCGTCGGCGCCGTTGATCACGCGGTCGCTGAATTCCAGCTTCTCGATGCCGGACAGCAGGTCGTGCGTGCCGCCCGGGCCGGAGACCACGATGCCCTGGGCGGTGAAGGCGAACTTCGCCTGGGCGAAGCTGTGGGCGAACACCGCCGTGTCGATGCCCTGGCCGCCCTTGACCACATCCTCGCCGGCGGTGAGCACGAAACGCTCGTCGCCATTGCCGCCGGTCTGCGTCGGCGACTGGATCACCGTGTCGGCGCGGAAGTTGAGGTTCTGGATGCGGGTGTCCAGCGCCATCGGCGTATCCGCCTCGTCAAAGGCGGTTTCCTTGGTGGCGTGGTGGGCGGAGATATAGTCGTTGAACGCCTTCTGCTCGCCGAGCGCGTTGGCCGGCACGTTGGGCGCAACGGTGAAGTCCACCGCTTCGTCCAGCGCCGGGCCGACGGTGCCGTCGGTCAGGAGATAGCGGAAGTTCTCGCCGTTCGCCTTGGTGGGATATCCGTCGCCGCCGTTGGCAGTGAAGTTCAGCGTCACGACGCTGATCTTGGCGGGGGCGAGCGGGTTCACGATGCCGTCGTTCACCAGGACGGCGAGCACGGTGTCGTTCTCGTCGATCAGCGCCACGTCGGTGATGCGGTGGCCGGCCGGCAGGTCCGGATCATAGGCGAAGCGCACGCCGCCGATCTGCGGGAAGCGGCCCTGATTGCCGCCGGCCGCAACGCCGTGTTCCAGGATCGCCAGCAGGCCGGCGGCCGTGGTGTCGAACACCATCAGCTTGTTGTCGAAGCGCAGCGAATTCTCCACGTCGAGCTGGGAGATGCCGCCCTCCTGCTTGCCCGCGTCGGGATTGGCGGCAGGGCCGATCTTTTCGCCGGTCGCCGGGTCCACGGCGCCGATCTGCGCGCGGATGCCGCCGCCGTTCTTCAGCGACACCACGAAGGCGCCGTCCCCGAGCGCCTTCTGGGCGAAGGCGCCGTTGGCGTCGGCGGAGAGGTTGCCGAAATTGGTCTCCTCGCCGCGCACGAAGGTGCGCTCGCCTTCCAGATAGACGTCGGTGTAGCCGAACACCGTGCCGTCCTTGGAATCGATGATGCCCGACACCGCGTCGGTGATGTCGCGCACCTTGTCGCCCTTGGAGCCTTCGGCGAACGCCTTGGCGATGTCGGCGCCGTAGGCCGCTTCAAGCGTCTGCTGATTGGCGGCATAGGCGCCGTTGATGTCCACATTGGCGGCAACCGAGGGAAGGACGATGTCGCCATTGGCGTCGAAGTCCACCACGAGGCGACCGAGATAGCTGTATTCGTTGTCGGTATTAACGATCAGCGTGGTCTTGCCGTCGGTGCCGGCGGTGACGATGGGATAGGTGTCGGCGAAGTCCGCGCCGTGGCCGGGGAAGGTGCCGGGCACGTCCGTGCTGTCGCCGAGGCGGGTGTGCGAGCCGGCGGCCATGATGATGTCGACGCCGTGCAGCTTGGTGGCGAGGGCGCGCTCGTTGTTCAGGTCCTGCAGGTGGGTCTGCAGGATGATCTTGTTGAGGCCGGAGGCCAGCATCTGGTCGATGATCGGCTGGAGCTGGGCCGCCAGCAGGTCCATGTCGTCCACTTCGACATTGTTGTCGCCGGGTTCGCCGGCCTTCGGGAAGCCGTTCACCTCGGTGCCGGAGGGCGAGGAGATGCGCTCCAGGATCTGGGTGGTGGCGCCGAGGATGCCGATCTTCTCGCCGCCCTCGGTGACCGTCACCCACGGGGCGATCTTGCCCTTGATGCTGGCCGCGTCCTGTCCACCGGTGGTGGTGAGGGGCTTCACGGCGCTGTCGCCGGAGAAGTCGAGATTGGCCGAGACGGTGGCGTACTGGGCACCCACCCAGGCGCCCGAGCCGCGAATCGCATCGGCATAGACCGCCGAGCCGAGGTCCCATTCATGGTTGCCGATGGCCGAGACCTCGACGCCGAGCGCGTTGAGGATGGCGACGTCGGGGCGGCCCGGCGCGGTGGCGCCGATGAGCGCGTTCAGCGCCGGATCGGTGCCGGCATTGATGAACGGGCCGGGGATGAAGCTGTCGCCGCCGCTGAGGATCAGCGTATTGGCATATTGATCGTCGAAGCGGTCGACAAGGGCCGCGAGGATCGGGGCGGTGTCCTCGGCCAGCAGGCCGGCTTCCGCGTCCGACAGATGCAGGAGCTGCAGCGTGTAGGTCTTGGCCTCCGCCAGATAGGCGGTGACCGAGCCGCTGATCTCGTTCGCGGTCAGCACCAGGCCCTTGCCCGTGGGGCTGTCCACCGGGGCGATGTATTTCACGATCTCCGGGCCGTAATCCTGCGAGGTGGCCGGGGTGTAGCTCACGAACTGGATATGCTCGGGGTCGGTGACGTCATAGGTCATGATGCCGCCGAGGCGCTCCAGGCCGACGAAGGCGAAGAAGCGGCCGCCGATATTGGCCACGTCCACCGCTTCCGGCTCCGCCGCCTTGTTGTCCGAGCGGGTATCGAAGCTGCCGCCGTTCTCGCCGTTGAACACCGTGGTCGCGTTCGGCAGGGCCGCCGCGATCGCCTCAAACTCGCCGCCGGTCTCGTCCACCTTGACGATGGTGCCGTCCGCATTGACGCGGAACACCGACATGCCGCGCCCGCCGAAGGCATAGATGGCTTCGAGCCCGGCGGCCGAGGGGTCGAGGTCGCCGTCGATGTTGGAGATGGTCAGGCGGCCGGCGCCGTCGTCATTCTTCAGGATCGCCTCGTTGGAGCCGAAGATCGCGTTGTTGAGATCCACGTCCTTGAGGCGCGCTTCGTCCGAGCCGTCGACGCGGGAATCGCCCTCGTTGGCGGTGACGAAATAGGTGACGCCGCCCACCGTGAAGGTGGCGATCGCGTCGGGCATCAGCATGCCGCGGATCGGGTCGTTGCCGATGGAGATGGCGCCGCTGTTGCCGGGGCCGTCACGGTCGGAGAAGTCGCCCGCATTGCCGGGGAGGGAGAAGTCCACATAGCCGAGCGGCAGGATGGACTTGAGCACCGGTGTCTTGCCGGACACGTCGAACACGCCCACCGCGTTGACTTCCTGGAGCGTGACGTAGGCGGTCTTCCCATCGTCGGAGAGATCGATGTATTCGGGCTCGATATTGAGCGAGGCAAGCGTGCCCGGCGTGATGCGGATGCCGAGGGCGCGCAGCGCGTCTTCCTGGCCGTCGAAGCCGCCGAAGCCGGTGGTGGAGGCGGTCGCGCCAGCGGCGCCGGCCGACATGTCGATGATCGAGATGGAACCGGCGGGGTCGCCGACACCGGCGACCGGCTCGCCCTCATTCGCCACCAGGATCTTGGAGCCGTCGGGCGAGAAAGTCAGCATGTCGGGCAGCACGCCCACTTCCACGGTCTTCACGAGGGCGCCCGTGACGGTGTTGTAGAGCGCCACAAGGCCGTTCGCCATGCCGTCGGCGTTCTGCACCGCGACCGCGAGCGTCGTGCCGTACACCGCGACAGAATTCATGCCGCCATAGCCGGCGAGCGCACCCACGTTGATCTCGCCGATCTTGGTCATGGCGGCCGAGCTGGAGATGGAGACGATCTCCACCTTGTCCGTGACGTTGTTCATCACGAACATGTTCTTGGTCAGCTTGTCATAGGCGAACACCTCGCCGGACTCGGTGCCGGACCCGGTCTGATAGGCCCCGAGGCGCGTCAGCGTCAGCGCGTCGCTGCCGGTGGGGGTGGTGGGCGAGCCCGCGAGCGAGTTCGCCATATCCTGAATCTGGATGCCGCTTACCGTTCCAGCCATGGTAGCCCCTAATAGTTAGCCAGCTTGAAATGCTTCAGGTGGCAAAGTGACGTAAGTGCCGAATAACCCGGCGCTCCGTATATCAGGCGGCATTTGATCGATTTGTGACGTTTATATGATTTAGATTTATCTATATTTGCTGTGAAATAGACTAAGCCGGCTCAAAATTAGCTTTATCCGCCCACATTCTGCGACGTATTCCGCAGAGATTCGCATGCAGTGACTTGATCTGGCTTTGCGAATGAATATTCATACCATCACTTCACCTTGCGCATTTTCTCTGCCTCTGCGGCATCCCCAACGTCCGGTGCGGCGGCATAAAAAATTGGCGAACGGTGCGCGGCGCGCGCCTCTTGAATGCCGCGCCGTTCCGGTGTCGGCTCTGCGCAAAGGCGAAACGGATTCGGCGCGCGGGGAGAGCTTGGGGATGGACACGGCGATTGAAGCGCCCGATTGGCGCGCGCTCGACCAGGAGGCCCGCGATCGCGCCTTCAACAATTCGGCGGCGGTGGCCGACAGCGCCGAGATCCTACGCGGCTGGGGCGAGCGCTCGGCCGCCCTGCGCGCGCAATGCGGCCTCACGCTCGACTTGCCCTATGGCCCCGGCCCGCGCAACCGCATCGATTTCCTCAAAGCGGGCGAGAATGCCCCCACCCTGGTGTTCATCCACGGCGGCTATTGGCAGATGCGGGCGAAGGAGGACTTCACCTTCTGCGCCGCCGGGCCGCTCGCCCACGGCATCAATGTAGCGCTCATGGGCTATACGCTGGCGCCCGACGCCACCATCGACGAGATCAGCCAGGAAATTCGCACCGGCCTGCGCCATCTCACGCGCGAACTGCCGGCGCTCGGCGGCGATGTGGACCGGGTGTTCCTCTCCGGCTGGTCGGCCGGCGGGCACCTGGCGGTGATGAACCTCGACCACCCCCTCATCAAGGGCGGCATCGCGATCTCCGGCGTGTTCGACCTGGAGCCCATGCGCCACATCTATATCAACGCCAAGCTCGGGCTCGACGAGGCGGCGGTGGCGCGCAATTCGCCCACCTTGCTGCCGGGGCGCGGCGATGTTCCCCTCATCCTCGTGGCCGGCGGCGCCGAACTGCCCCTCATGCGCAAGCAGACCGCCGATTTCGCCGCCCATCGCGCGGCGCAGCACCTGCCGCTGCACTATGAGGAAATCCCCGATACCAATCACTTCACCATATTGGAGACCATGGCCGACCCCTCGGGCCGCATCGCCCAGCTCATCGCCGCCCTGGTGAAGGGTGTCGCGCTCTGAGGAGGCCGGCATGAGCCAGTTCCGCCGCGCCCGCGCGCGCGTCACCGCCCTCGACATCTGCACCCAGGCGCGGCTGGAGGTGGAGACGCGCGGCGAGGGCTTCACCGACCTCACCCGCGAGGCCCGCGCCTTCCTCGCCGAGGTGGGCGCGCGGGACGGCATGCTGCATTTGTTCTGCCGCCACACCTCCGCCTCGCTGACGATCCAGGAGAATGCCGACCCCGATGTGCGGGTGGATCTCCTCACCGCCCTGCGGCGCCTCGCGCCGGCGGATCATCCCTGGGTGCACGATCTGGAAGGGCCGGACGACATGCCCGCCCACATCCGCACAGCGCTCACCGCCAGCGACCTGTCGATCCCGGTGGCCGACGGCGCGCCGCTGCTCGGCACCTGGCAGGCGATCTATCTCATCGAGCACCGCTCCCGCCCGCATGTGCGCGAGGTGGTGCTGAGTTTCTGCGGCGAGTCGGGGCGATAGGAGCCTCCCGCACCGCCGGAGGTGCGGTCGTAGAGGCCGCAGCAGGCCACCGGACATGAAGGCCCGCGCACCGATCAATTCTGCGAGATTGTCAGCGCACTGAGTCCCGGTATCCCCGTGCGCCCGCCCGATGGAGCGGCCGTGGCGGTTTCCGTCATTGCAACACTTCCCTGGCCGCGCGGGTCGCAGGCGCCCGCGACGCTGCCCGGGCATCCGCCGCCGGCGCGCGGGACGCGGAGGGCAGGAGCGGCTGGCCTGCGCGGAAATCCTTGTAGAAGATATCCCTGCCGTCCTTCGTGGTGATCGCGCTCATGGTCCTGTCCTCGGTTGGAAGCGATTGGCGTCCGGCGCCTGCAAGATCGTTTTTTCCGTCGGCAAACTGCGAGCGGCGGCCTGCCACCGGGATTGTCGTTAGCGACATTTATCGGGCAAAAACCGACCCATGATTCCTGCCGAACTGACGCCATTCGAAATCGCCCTTCTCCTCTATCCCGGCATTCAGATCGCGGCGCTCCACGGCCTCACGGATCTGTTTGCGCTGGCTAACAAAGAGGCCGCGACCCGCGCGACGGGCGCGCCGCACCTGCGCGTCACCCATTGGGCGCGGCTGGACGACGGACGCTTCGCGCGCAGCTTCGATACCGATCCCGGCCTCGGCGGCACGCCGCGGGTGGTGATCCTGCCGCCCACCCTCAACCAGCCGGTCAGCCGGGAGGTCGCGGCACCCTATGGGCCTTGGCTGAAGGCGCAGCACGCGGCGGGAGCGACCCTCGGCTCGGTGTGCGCCGGGGCGTTCGTGCTCGCGGAGAGCGGGGTGCTCGCGGGTCGCACCGCAACCACCCACTGGGCCTATGCGGAAGCCCTCGCCACACGCTTCCCGGATGTCCACGTCGACCCCGACAAGCTTGTGATCGACGACGGCGACATCATCACCGCCGGCGGCTACATGGCGTGGACCGACCTGGGGCTGAAGCTGGTGGAGCGCGTGCTCGGGCCGAGCGTGATGATGGCGACCGCACGCTTCATGCTGGTGGATCCGCCGGGGCGCGAGCAGCGCTTCTACAGCCCGTTCGCGCCGCCTTTGCGCCACGGCGACAAGGCGGTGCTGAAGGTGCAGCATTGGTTGCGGGACCAGCACGCCAAAGACGTGCACCTGCCGGACATGGCGGCCCAGGCCGGGCTGGAGGAGCGCACATTCCTGCGCCGGTTCCGCAAGGCCACGGGCATGAAACCGATCGAATATTGCCAATATGTGCGGGTGGGCAAGGCGCGCGAGATGCTGGAGCTTTCCGCCAGCTCGGTGGAGCAGATCGCCCGCGAGGTGGGCTATGAGGACGCCGGCGCGTTCCGCCGCGTGTTCGCCAAGGTGACCGGCCTCTCGCCCGGGGATTATCGCCGTCGCTTCGCGCCCGGCCTCGCCGAGGCGTGAGGCCCGCAGAACCAGACACCGAGGACCCGGACCCCGCAGCCCCTCGCATATGAACCGCACAAATGAAAATGGCGCGACCGCAAGGCCGCGCCATTTTCCGTAACGCTGGGAAAGATCAGGCCGCAGCCGAGACGCTGTCCTTGGTGGGAACCTCGGAGATGGTCTTCAGGATCTGCGAAGCGATCTGGTAGGGGTCGCCCTGGGAATTGGGGCGGCGATCCTCAAGATAGCCCTTGTAGTCGTTCTTGACGAACGAGTGCGGCACGCGGATGGAGGCGCCGCGATCGGCCACGCCATAGCTGAACTTGTTCCACGGCGCGGTCTCGTGCTTGCCGGTCAGGCGCATGTGGTTGTCCGGACCGTACACGGCGATGTGGTCTTCAAGGTTCTTGTCGAAGGCCGCCATGAGGGCTTCGAAATAATCCTTGCCGCCGACTTCGCGCATGTACTTGGTCGAGAAGTTGGCATGCATGCCCGAGCCGTTCCAGTCGGTGTCGCCGAGCGGCTTGCAGTGGAACTCGATGTCCACGCCGTACTTCTCGGTCAGACGGAGCAGCAGGTAGCGCGCCATCCACACTTCGTCGGCAGCCCGCTTGGAGCCCTTCCCGAAGATCTGGAATTCCCACTGGCCCTTCGCGACTTCCGCG
This sequence comes from Roseixanthobacter pseudopolyaromaticivorans, assembly GCF_043195145.2. Taxonomy (NCBI): domain Bacteria; kingdom Pseudomonadati; phylum Pseudomonadota; class Alphaproteobacteria; order Hyphomicrobiales; family Xanthobacteraceae; genus Roseixanthobacter; species Roseixanthobacter pseudopolyaromaticivorans. Next base: position 4,741,593 of record NZ_CM195539.1, on the reverse strand, counting down.
TTGATGCCTTCGTGGTTGATGCCGGCTTCGAGGCAGAGCTCGAGGTGCTCCTCGACGATCTCGCGAGCCACGTCGCCGACATTCTTGAAGCCGACGCCGGTGTAATAGGGACCCTGCGGGGCCGGATAGCCATGCTCGGGGAAGCCGAGCGGACGGCCGTCCTTGTAGAAGAAGTATTCCTGCTCGAAGCCGAACCAGGCGCCTTCGTCATCCAGGATGGTGGCGCGGGCGTTGGTGGCGTGGGGGGTGACGCCGTCCGGCATCATCACTTCGCACATCACCAGGGCGCCGTTCTTGCGCGCGGGGTCGGGATAGATCGCGACCGGCTTCAGCACGCAATCCGAGCTGCGGCCTTCGGCCTGATTGGTGGACGAACCGTCGAAGCCCCAAAGCGGCAGCTCATCGAGCGCGGGGAAATGGTCGAATTCCTTGATCTGCGTCTTCCCACGCAGATTGGGAACGGGGCTGTACCCGTCCAGCCATATGTACTCGAGTTTGTACTTTGTCATTACGAGCCTCTCGTGAGCTGATGACGCGACGTTTGACCGTGTTCGGATGCGCGACCCCGAAAAAGGATCGGCAGCGAATGGCGTGCTCGGCCGCCAACTGGCTGACCCTTCCCAAGCATTTCTTATGCCAACTCCGGCGACAGGCTGGACCGGACATATCCGGCCGTGAAACCCACCCCAGCCCCGAACCGTCCCAGGCCCGCACAAGATAGGCGGCTCAGCATGAGGCTGAATGGCGTGCCCAGGAAATGAACAGGCTCCATTTGACAGCAACCCCGTCAGCAGCCGCAGGGTGCGGCCGGAACTTCATGCGTAACCGCACGTTCCATCTTCATGGAATGCTAGCCGAAGATGCAAAAACCGAAGTGCTGATAATGTAGTCAAACGGTGATTTTAAAAGAGGCAACTTGTATAAAACGCGGGCAGACCATGCTATGCTCACCTAACGTCTGATGCGTTATCGCACAGCACAAAACGAGAGAGAGATAGAATGGCTACGAGTCAGTATCCGGGATCTGCAAAGATTTACGCCTTCCCCACCGGCGGACGCGCGGGTGTTTCCAGCCGGCAGACCCCCGCGAAGCCGGTGAACGACCTTGCTGCGATGCAGATCGCTACCATGAATTTCGGCAGCAGCTGGTACCACGAGGCTGCAATTCAGGACGCGGAGACGCCGCGCAAGCGCTGAATTCAAGACGTCCACGCAACCGATGCAACGTTCGTCTTCAAAACACTTTCACATGATCTAAGGGCCGGCCCGTACATGCGCCGGCCCTTTTTATTTGCAGACCCCCGCCCGCGTCACCTTGCCTCGCCGCAAAACCCTTCTCCCGCTTGGCCCCGTCACGCGCCGCACCGCAAAATGCGCGGCTGAAGCCGAATATGCTCAATTTTTACGCATTGTTGCCTTTTGAATAGGCATCATGCGGCGGTCGGCTGTTTCACGTGTGGTCGGCGCCGATTGCACCGGGCTTTGACCTGCCCGCTTGACTCCGCACCGTGCCGTATGCCCTCAAGGCACGGGTGGATAAGCCGGCTTGCAACGCGCGCCGACGGGTCGGATCATTCGCTTGTTTCCGATTCGGGCGCGGGCCTCAAGCAAAGGCCGGTGGGCAAGCAAAAGCCGGTGCGACCGGGGGGAGAAGCCATTTGGGAGACGCCAACGCCTTCCGGCTCGTCATCGCCGACGACCATCCGATGTTTCGCGGCGCGCTGCGCGAAGCGCTGACCGCGCTCTATCCGCAGAGCGAGATCGCAGAGGTCGGCACGTTCGACGATCTCCACGCCCTGCTCGAGAAGGAAGCGGATTTCGACCTGATCCTGCTCGATCTCACCATGCCCGGCGCGCGCGGCTTTTCCGGCCTCATCTATCTGCGCGCCCAATATGCCGGCGTGCCGGTGGTGGTGGTCTCCGGCAATGAGGAAGCGCCGATCATCCGCCGCTGCCTCGATCTCGGCGCCTCCGGCTTCATTCCCAAGACGCTCGGCGTCACCGCCATGCGCGACGCGGTGGCCACCGTGCTCGCCGGCGGAAGCTGGGCGCCGCCGGACATCAACCTCTCCGGCCGCGGCGACAGCGAATCCGACGCCATCCTCGCCCGCCTCTCCACCTTGACGCCGCAGCAGGTGCGCGTGCTCATGATGCTGTCCGAGGGGCGGCTCAACAAGCAGATCGCCTATGAATTGTCGGTGTCCGAGGCAACCGTGAAGGCGCATGTCTCGGCCATCCTCCAGAAGCTCGGGGTGGAAAGCCGCACCCAGGCCGTCATTGCCGTCTCCAAGGTGGAATCCGGCCTGTGGAGCCACGGGCAGGCCTGAGCCCTTTCGAGATCGCGCCCCGGGCCGCATGGTGGCGGCCCGGATGTCCCACGCTGGAGCCCGCTTCATGAGCCTCACATCTGCGAATGCGCGCGTTTCCTCCGCATTCGCGGCGCTCGCGGTCTATCTGCGGCCGAGCGTGCTGGTGGTGATCCTGCTCGGCTTCTCCTCCGGCCTGCCGCTGGCGCTCACGGGCACCACGCTGTCGGTCTGGATGACGGAAGCGGGGGTAAACCTCGCCACCATCGGCCTGTTCTCCTTGGTGGGCCTGCCCTACACGCTGAAATTCCTCTGGGCGCCGATCGTCGATGCGCTCGATGTGCCGGTGCTCTCGCGCTGGCTGGGCCGGCGGCGCGGCTGGCTGCTGGCGACGCAGATCGTGCTCGCCTTCGCCATCCTGTTCCTCGGCATCCAGAACCCGGCGTCGGCGCCGTTCGCCGTCGCGCTCGGGGCGGTGATCGTCGCCACCGTCTCGGCGACGCAGGACATCGTGGTGGACGCCTTCCGCGTGGAACGGCTCGACACGTCCGAGCAGGCCGCCGGCATGGCGGGCTATGTGGCGGCCTATCGCATCGGCATGCTGGTCTCGGGCGCCGGCGTCATCGCCATCGTCGCGGCACTGGAAGTCTATGGCGTGCCGCGCGCGCAGGTGTGGACCTGGGGTTATGTGGCCGCCGCGCTGTTCATGGGGGTTGGCATCGCGGCCACCTTCCTCGCCCGCGAGCCGGAAGCTCCGGTGCGGCACGATGGCGACACAGCGACCCGCGAGGGCAGCGCGCTGAAGCGCGTCGTCGCAACCGCAGTGGGTGCGTTCAGCGAGTTCCTCTCGCGTGACCAGGCGGTGACCATCCTGCTGTTCGTGCTGCTCTATAAGTTCTGCGACGCGTTCGCCGGCGTGCTCACGGCGCCGTTCGTCATCTCCATCGGCTTCGACAAGGCGACCTATGCGGCCATCGTGAAGGGCGTGGGGCTTGCCGCGGCCCTGCTCGGCGGCTTTGCCGGCGGGGCCTTGGCGCGCGCCTATCCGCTCGTCACCTGCCTGTGGATCGGCGGCATCCTGCAGATGACCTCGAACCTCGCCTTCTCCGCCCAGGCGCTGATCGGCGTGAACGTGCCGGCGCTCACCGCCACCGTGGTGGTGGAGAATTTCACCGGCGCCATCGGCACGGTGATCTTCGTCGCCTATCTTTCGGCCCTGTGCGGCGCGCGGGCGCACACCGCCACCCAATATGCCCTGCTCACCGCGCTCACCGCGGTGGGCCGCACCTTCCTCGCCTCCGGCGGTGGCTATATCGCGGAGGCGACCGGCTGGGCGCTGTTCTTCGTCATCACCGTCATCGCCGGCATTCCGGGCCTGATCCTGCTGGCCTGGCTGCAGGCACGCGGCCATTTCAAGTCGCTGGCGAAGAAGGATGCCTTGGCGGAGCAGCCGGCCGGTTAAAGCGCCAGCCGCTTCACACTGCGCAGCGGCGCCGTCTGGGGGATGCGGGCCAGCGCGTGCGCCAGAGGCTCGCGGGCAACGGACATGGCGAAGGCGTTGGCGTGGAGCAGGGTCGCCTCATCCTCGACGATTCCCACATGGCCCGCCCAGAACAGCAGGTCGCCCCGCCGCAACGGCGCATCCAGCGGCAGGGCGGTGCCGAGGGCCGCTTCCTGCTGGTCGCTGTCGCGCGGCGCGGCGATGCCGCAGGCGGCAAGCGCTGTCTGCACCAGGCCCGAGCAGTCGAGCCCAAACGCCGAGCGCCCGCCCCAGAGATAGGGTGTGCCCAAGAACCGCCCCGCCACTTCGACGAAATCGGCCTCCAGCACATCCAGCGGCGCCACATGCACGGCCGGCAAGAACCCGTGCGGCGTCACGGCGAAGGCGCCGCGCTCTTCGCGCACCTCCACTTGCGCGCCGAACGGCAGCACCGCCCGCGGCGGCAGCTTGATGTCCGGGCCGGGGAACAGGAAGGTGCGCTGCGCCCGCACCTTGTGGGTCGGCTGCTGGCCGAGGGCGGCGAGCGATTCGCTCGGCAGATAGCCCACATAGCCGTCGCTCTCCAGCTGGCCCCAGGCCCAGCCCTCGCCCTCATCCTCATAGATGGTGACGATCTCCCCCTGCAGCGCCTCGGTATCGAGTGCGGCGGTGGAGGACGGCGCGCGGCGCACCGCCGCCACCGGCTCCACCACGCGGCGCTTCACGCCCTCGTTGTAGAACGGCGCATCGACGATGCCGCGCAGGCTCTCGGCGGCGAGGTTTGCCTTGGCCGGCGTGAGACGCGGGTCGCGGCCTTTGGGCAGATCGTTCATGAAACGGCCCTCATGCGCCGTAGCGTTCGGCGATGAGGGCATCGAGCGCGCGGATGGTCTGTGCCTCGCCGCCCTCCGGCCGGCCGGGGCGGGCCGAGGGGTTCCAAGCATAGATGTCGAGATGCAGCCAGGATTTGGCGGTCTCGACGAATTTCGCCAGGAACAGCGCGGCCGTGATCGAGCCGGCAAAGCCGCCCGAGCCGGCATTGTTGATGTCCGCCACCTTGGAATCGAGCATCGCCGCGTACGGCCGCCACAGCGGCAGGCGCCAAAGCGGATCGGCCTGCGCCTGGGCGTGGCGGGCAAGATCGGCGGCGAGCGCCTCGTCGTCCGTGTAAGCCGGCGGCAGATGGGGACCGAGCGCCACGCGGGCGGCGCCCGTCAGCGTGGCGAAATCCACCAGCAGATCGGGGCTGTCCTCGTCCGCCAGCGAGAGCGCATCGGCCAGCACGAGGCGGCCTTCCGCATCCGTATTGCCGATCTCGACGCTGAGGCCCTTGCGGCTCGCGAAGATGTCGCCGGGGCGGAAGGCATCGCCGGCAATGGCATTCTCCACAGCCGGGATCAGCACCCGCAGCCGCACCTTCAGGCCGCGCGACATGATGAGATGGGCAAGGCCCAGCGCGGTCGCGGCGCCGCCCATGTCCTTCTTCATGATCAGCATGCCGGAGGAGGGCTTGATGTCGAGGCCGCCGGTATCGAAGCACACGCCCTTACCGACCAGCGTCACCTTGGGCGCGTCTTCCGGGCCCCAGGTCAGATCGAGCAGGCGCGGCGCGCGGGTGGCGGCACGGCCGACCATGTGGATCAGCGGAAAATTGCGCGCCAGCAGATCGGCGCCGACGATGGAGCGGAAGCTCGCCCCATGGCGGGCGGCGAGACGGCGGGCGGCATCCTCCAGTTCGGCGGGGCCGAGATCGTTTGCCGGGGTGTTGACCAGGTCGCGCACGAGGCTCACCGCCTCAAAGGTGCGCGCAAGCGCCGCGGCATCGTCGCCGGCGCCGAGCTTCAGGCGCGCCTGCCCCTTGGAATTGGCGCGATAGCGCGTGAAACGATAGGTGCCGAGCGCGAAGGCGAGGGTGTCCAGCGCGCCGATCTCGCCTTCCAGATGATAATCGCCTTCCGGCAGCAGCCCCGGCAGGGCGCCGGCGGCGAACGGGTCGCCCTTTTCGCCCGGCACGCCGAACAGAAAGCCCGCGACCGCCCCATCGGAGCCCGGCAGGGCCAGCAGCTTGCCGCTTTCGCCCTTGAAGCCCGCCGCTTCCGCGAACCGGCGCGCGGCCGGGGCCAGGGCCGCGGTCTTGAAGCCCTCCCGGGTCAGCAGGTGCACGGGCAAAGAGGGCGCGGCGGCGGGGGCGAAGCAATCGGGCAGCACGGTCGACATGGCGGTCTCCTTGCCCTGCTGGTTAGCATGGCGCCAAGGCGGCGGGCCAGTGCGACGGCGGGATGGCGTGCGGGTCCGCCATGCGTGTCCCGCCCCTCCCGCACCCCTCTTCCGCAGCCGCGAAGGTTGACCCGTGGCGCGGTTTCTGTCCTAGTCCCGCCGCCCCTGGACCATAGATATTCGATGACCACAGACCGATACAACGCGCGCGACGCCGAACCCCGTTGGCAGAAGATTTGGAAGGACCGCGGCATCTTCCGCACGCGGAACGACGATCCGCGTCCCAAATTCTTCGTGATGGAGATGTTCCCCTATCCGTCGGGCCGTATCCACATCGGCCACGGGCGCAATTATGTGATGGGCGACGTGCTCGCGCGCACCAAGCGCATGCAGGGCTTCAACGTGCTCCATCCCATGGGCTGGGATGCCTTCGGCTTGCCGGCGGAGAATGCCGCCATCGAGCGCGGCATCCATCCCAAGGCGTGGACCTACGAGAACATCGCCTCCATGAAGGAGCAGCTGCAGCTGCTCGGCCTGTCACTGGACTGGAACCGCGAGATCGCCACCTGCGATCCCTCCTATTATGTGGAGCAGCAGCGGATCTTCCTCGACTTCTTCGACAAGGACCTCGCCTATCGCAAGGAGAGCGAGGTCAATTGGGACCCCATCGACAACACCGTGCTCGCCAACGAGCAGGTGATCGACGGGCGCGGCTGGCGCTCCGGCGCGGTGGTGGAGCGGCGCAAGCTCTCCCAATGGTTCTTCCGCATCACCGATTTCGCCCAGGACCTGCTGGACGCCATCGACACGCTGGACCGCTGGCCGGACCGCGTGCGCCTCATGCAGCGCAACTGGATCGGCCGTTCGGAAGGCCTGGAGGTGCTGTTCGAACTGTCGAAGGCGCACCACCGGGAGAAGATTCCGGCCGGCACCGCGGCGGTGAAGGTCTATACCACCCGGCCCGACACGCTGTTCGGCGCGTCCTTCCTGGCGCTCTCGCCCGATCATCCCCTGACGGCGGCGCTGGCGGCGAAGGACGAGGCGCTCGCCGCCTTCATCGTCGCCTGCAAGAAGGGCGGCACCACCGCCGAGGCCATCGAGACCCAGGAGAAGATGGGCTACGATACCGGCCTGAAGGTGGTGCATCCGCTGGATGCCAGCCGCACCGTGCCGGTGTACGTGGCGAATTTCGTGCTGATGGACTACGGCACCGGCGCGATCTTCGGCTGCCCGGCGCACGACCAGCGCGACCTCGACTTCGCCCGCAAATACGGCCTCACGGTCACCCCCGTGGTGCTGCCGCCGGATGCCGACCCCGCAACCTTCGCGGTGCAGGACCTCGCCTATGACGGCGAGGGCACGCTGTTCAATTCCCAATTCCTCGACGGCATGAGCGTGGAGGACGCCAAGGAGGCGGTCGCCCGCCGGCTGGAGCGGTTCCGCATCGGCACCGAACCGCAGGGCAAGCGGCAGGTGAACTTCCGCCTGCGCGACTGGGGCATCTCGCGCCAGCGCTATTGGGGCTGCCCGATCCCCATCATCCATTGCGAGACCTGCGGCCCCGTGGGCGTGCCGCGCGACCAGCTTCCCGTGACGCTGCCGGACGATGTCACCTTCGACATGCCCGGCAATCCGCTGGATCGCGCCAAAGCCTGGCGCAACGTGCCCTGCCCCAAGTGCGGCGCGCCGGCGAAGCGCGAGACCGACACCATGGACACCTTCGTGGATTCGTCCTGGTATTTCCTGCGCTACGCCAGCGACGACGTGTCGAAGCCGCTGGACAAGGACGCGGTCCGCCATTGGCTGCCGGTGGACCAATATATCGGCGGCATCGAGCACGCGATCCTGCACCTGCTCTATTCGCGCTTCTTCACCCGCGCGCTGAACGCCTGCGGCCGCGTGGACATCAAGGAGCCGTTCGCCGGCCTGTTCACCCAGGGCATGATCGTCCACGAAACCTATAAGGACAAAGCCGGCCGCTGGCTGTTCCCGGAGGAAGTGAAGCTCCTCGGCACCGGCAAGGCGGTGAAGATCGACACCGGCGAGGACGTGGCGGTCGGCCCGCCGGAGAAGATGTCCAAGTCCAAGCGCAATGTGGTGGCCCCGGAAGTGGTGGCCGACACTTATGGCGTGGATTGCGCCCGCTGGTTCATGCTCGCGGACACCCCGCCCGAGCGCGACAGCGAGTGGACCCAGTCCGGCATCGAAGGCGCGTGGCGCTTCGTGCAGCGGGTGTGGCGTCTGGTGCACGAGGGGATCGCCCTCGGCGCGCCGGCCGACGCGCCGGTGCCAGACAGCTTCGGCGCGGAGGCGACCGCTTTGCGCCGCGCCTCCCATGCCCTGGTCGCCACGGTCGCCGAGGATGTGGAACGCCTGCGCTTCAACGTGGCGGTCGCGCATGTGCACGAGTTCGCCAATGCGTTCGGCCAGGCGATCGCCGGCGTGCGCGCCGGCGAGGTGGCGCCGGACATGGCGTTCGCCTTGCGCGAAGCCGCCGAGATGCTGGTGCGCACCATCGCCCCCATGACGCCCCATCTGGCGGAGGAATGCTGGGCCGCGCTCGGCCACGAGGGCCTGGTTGCCGAAGCCGCGTGGCCGCAGGTGGACCCGGCGCTGCTGGTGCAGAACACCATCACCCTGCCGATCCAGGTCAACGGCCGCAAGCGCGACGACATCGTCGTCCCGCGGGAGGCGACCGCCGCCGAGGTCGAAGCCGCCGTGCTCGCATTGGACAGCATCCAGCGCGCTCTCGACGGACGGCCGCCGAAGCGTATCATCGTGGTTCCACAGAGGATCGTGAATGTTGTCGCCTGACCGCGCCGCGCTGCTCGCCCGCCTCGGCCTCGTGTGCGCCCTCTCCGGGGCGCTCGCCGGCTGTTTCCAGCCCATGTATGCGGCCAATTCCACCGTCGCCGGGCCTGCCTTGCAGGAGCGGCTGCAGGACATCGAGATCGTCAAGATCAACGGGCGCATCGGCAACGATCTGCGCAACGACCTGATCTACAATCTCACCGGCGGCGCGGGAAATCCCGCCAACGCGCCGTACAAGATGTTCATCACGGTGAAATCGTCCAGCTCGTTCGCCATCGTCGACACCCAGTCCGGCCTGCCGGAAGCCAAGACCTTCCGCGTGGAAGGCGAATGGAAGCTGGTACGCGCGGGCGAGGAGACCAAGCCGCCGCTCGCCTCCGGTCGCGCCGCCGCCGCCGTCTCCACCGACGTCAGCGAGCAGCGCTTCGCCAATTACAGCGCCGCGCGCGATGCCGAGAACCGCGCCGCCCAGACGGTCGCGGACCAGATCAAGGTGCAGCTCGCTGCCTTCTTCATCAAGAACCCGACCGGCACGCCCGCGCCCGGCGGACCCTCGACCGGCAGCCCGCCGGTGCCGCCGCCGCCGGCAGCCGCTCCGGAGACGCCGGCCGCAGCTCCGGCCACAACTCCGGCGCGCTGACCCATGGTTGCGGTGCGCGCGGGCGAGGCGGACGCCGCCCTCGCGCGCCGCGATTCCAAGCGTCCCGTGGTGCTGATCTACGGCCCGGACATGGGGCTGGTGCGCGAGCGCGCCGCCGGGCTCGTGCGCCGCGCCGTGCCCGACACCGCCGACCCGTTCGCCGTGGTGCGGCTCGACGGCGACGAAGTCTCCTCCGATCCGCGCCGGCTTATGGACGAGACCCGCACCATCGGCCTGTTCGGCGGCCAGCGGGTGGTATGGATCCGCGCCGGCAGCCGCAACATCGTTCCCGCCCTGGAGCCGGTGCTCGCCGAGCCCTGCGACGCACTGGTGGTGGTGGAGGCCGGCGACCTGAAAAAGGGCGCCCCGCTGCGGGCCCTGTGCGAGGGCGCGCCGAACGCGCTCGCCATTCCCTGCTACGCCGACGGCGAGCGCGACCTGATGCGCCTCGTCGATACCATGCTGGGCGAAGCGGGCCTCGCCATCGACCGCGACGCGCGCGACCTGCTGGTTTCCCTCATCGGCGGCGATCGCCTCGCCTCGCGCGGCGAGATCGAGAAGCTGGCGCTCTACGCCAAGGGCAACGGCCGCGTCACGCTGGACGATGTGCGGGTGATCGTGGGCGATGCCTCGGCCCTCGCCATGGATGATGTGGTGGACGCAGCGCTCGCCGGCCAGCCGGCGCAGACCGCAACCGCCCTCGCCAAGGCGTGGGGCGCGGCGACGCGGCCCGATGCCATTCTCGGAGCGCTGCTGCGGGCGCTGATGTCGCTGCACCAGATGGCGCTGGCGGTGGAGGCCGGCAGCAGCATCGAGCGGGTGATCGACCAGGCCCGCCCGGCCGTGCATTTCTCCCGCAAGCCGTTAGTGGACAAGGCTCTGCGCTCCTTCACGCCGGAACGCTGTCTGCGCGCGATCCTCACCGTGGACGAGGCCATTCTCGCCTGCCGGCGCAATGCCGCCATGGCCCAGCCGATCACCGAGCGGGTGTTGCTGAACCTCGCCGTGCGTCGAAGGGATGCCGCCTGAGCCGCGCCGCTCAGCGCGCGAGCACGGTATCCAGCCAGTCGAACATCTCGCGATTGAAGAGCGCGCGGGCGCCGCTCTCGCAATGCGCCGCCGCACCGTCGTCCGCCTTGAAGAGGGCCAGGCGCTTGGTGCAGGCGAGCCGCTCGAACAGGCTTTCCGCCGAGGCGCCGATAGCGTCGCCCTGCGCCTTGCAGACCATGGTGGGGCAGGCGATCTCCTGCGCGCGGCCTTCCAGGGTGTAGGTGGCGATCGACTGCACATAATCCCACGGGGTCGCCACGCCATGGACGAACAGGCCGCGCCGCAGGGCCCAGCCCTTGGTGGGGCTGCGCATCATGCGCTCCATCATGCGGCTCAGCACCCGGCGCGTGAGGGGATTGCCCTTCGGCAGACCGCGACCGAGCCAGCCCGGCAGGCGTGCCCGCATCTCCTCCAGCAGGGAATATTGGCCGGGGTCCGCCACCAGGGCCGCGAGGCGCGGCTCGCCGCTCGCGCCCCGCGGCGCCAGATAGCCGCCGAGGCTGACGCCCAACAGCGCGATCTGGTCGGAGGCGACGCCCGGCTGGGCGAGGACGAAGTCCACCACAGGCCGCAGCACGTTTTCCCAGTCCGGCCGCAGGTGCAGACCTTGCTTGAACAGGGCCTCGCCCTGTCCCGGCCCGTCATAGAGCAGCACGTTATAGCCGCGCTCCAGCGCCGCCGCGCCGCTGTAGAAGAAGTTTTCCTCGGCCGTGCCGTCATAGCCGCCGGTCACGATGAGGGTCGCGCGGGGCGTGTCGGTCACCGAAGGCCGCAGGAACAGGCCGTGCAGGCTCGTCTCCTCGAACGGGATGCGCACGCTCTGCGCCGGGTGCTCCATGAGCGCGCAGGCGCGGGCGAAGGCTTCCGCCTGCCGGTCATAGGCCCGCACGGCGCGCTCATCGAGCGGCGCGGCGAGGAGGAACACATAGGCGGTGCGGAAATAATTGGAGGCGCGCAGAAAAGCCTGGCGCGCGCTAGTGCCCCGGCCGGCGGCAAGGCTCGCCTGCCCGGCATCGTAGAGCCGTTCGGCGAGCGCGTTCCATTCGCTGTACCAGCGCTCCGTGTCGCCATCCGGAATGCGCGCGGCGAGCGCCAGGCATTCGCCGATGTCGGCCCCGTGATAATAGGTATGGCCGAGCGTGCGCAGGAATTGCGCGTCGAACAGTTCGTCCCTGAAACGCAGGCCCATCGCCTCTCCCCTGCCCCCGTCGAACGCGGCTTTGGCAACATATCAGACACACGCGCGCTGTCGCGATGCGAAGACGAGCGGGTGCGCCCTCCCGCGCCATCGCATGGCTGGCAATACCGCACCGCACTTGCTGCAGCGCGTCAATTTGATCAGGATCAAATCTGACCCTCAGCGCGGATCCGCCCATGCCCTTGTCGCTCCTGTCGCTCGCCGTGGCCGCCTTCGGCATCGGCACCACGGAATTCGTGGTGATGGGCCTTCTGCCCGATGTGGCACGCGACCTCGGTGTCACCATTCCGCAAGCCGGCCTGCTGGTGACCGGCTACGCGCTCGGCGTCGTGGTGGGCGCGCCGTTGCTGGCCATCCTCACCGCCAACTGGCCGCGCAAGACCACGCTGGTGGGGCTGATGGCGGTGTTCATCGGCGGCAACATCCTGTGCGCGCTCTCGCCCAGCTATGGCCTGCTGATGGGGGCGCGCATCGTCACCGCCTTCTGCCATGCCGCCTTCTTCGGCATCGGCTCGGTGGTCGCCTCAGACCTCGTGCCGCGCCACAAGCGGGCGCAGGCGATCGCACTCATGTTCGCCGGCCTCACCATCGCCAATGTGCTCGGGGTTCCGGCGGGCACTGCGCTCGGCCAATGGCTCGGCTGGCGCTCCACCTTCTTCGCCGTGGCACTCATCGGGGCCGCTGCGCTCGCCGCCCTGGTGGTGCTGCTGCCCCGCGGCCTGCCCATGAAGAGCAGCCGCATCCTCAGCGAATTCCGCGTGCTGGGCGATGTCCAGGTGGCGCTGGCGATGCTCATCAGCGTGCTGTGCTCGGCCAGCCTGTTCAGCGTCTTCACCTATATCTCGCCCCTGCTGGCGCAGGTGACGGGGCTTTCCGCCAATGCGATCACGGGCGCCCTGCTGCTGTTCGGGGTGGGGCTCACCGCCGGCAACATGCTGGGCGGCAAGCTTGCGGACTGGCGGCTGATGCCCTCGCTCATCGGCACGTTGGTGGTGCTGATCGCCGTGCTGGTGCTGTTCGTGCCGGCGAGCACGGCGCCGCTGCCCGCGCTCGGGATCCTCACGGTGTGGGGCGTGCTGGCCTTCGCGCTGGTGCCGCTGCTGCAATTGCGCGTGGTGGACACCGCCGCCTCGGCGCCGAACCTTGCCTCCACCCTCAACCAGGGCGCCTTCAACCTCGGCAATGCCGCCGGCGCCTGGATCGGCGCGGTCGCCATCACCCATGGCCTCGCCTATCAGAACCTGCCGTTCGTGGGCATTGCGCTTGCCTGCGCGGCGCTCGCGCTCGGGCTGGTCTCGCAGCGGCTCGACGCCCGCGCCCAGCCGGCGGTGGCCGAGCGCTGCTGAGGGAGCGTTAACCTTCTGGGCAAGCTGTGCCGGCGCAAGAGGCCCCCGGACCCCCGCGTTTACCACTCGGCAAAGGAGCATCCCCTAGCGTCGGGACCCAAGGACGGGCGCTACACCGTCTGAGACCGCCGCGCGGGATGCGCGGACGAGGGTGCGCGATGAAGCTCTTGCTGGCCCGCTTCGTAAGGGAAGAACACGGCTCGACGGCCCTGGAATACGGGCTGATCGCCGCCGGGCTGTCCATTGCCATCGTCACCGTGCTGACGCAGATCGGCCTGACGCTGGCGCGGCTGAAGGCCGGCGCCGCAGCGGCGGGCAATTGAACGGCGTGGCCTTCCTTCCGCTCGACCATCTGCTGGTGCTCGGCCTGTTCCCGGCCGCTTTGGCGGCGGTGATCGCGACCGATCTGTCGCGCCGCATCATTCCCAACCTCATCATTTTTGCCTTGGCCGGCGGCTTTGCGCTGCTCGCCGGCGCCGGCCATGTGGATGATCTGCCGCTGCGGCTGATGCTGGCGGCCGGCGTGCTGGCGGCAGGCTTCTGGCTGTTCGCCCATGATCTGATCGGCGCGGGCGATGCCAAGCTCGCCGCCGCCCTCGCCCTGTGGCTCGATCCCTCCCAATTGCCGGCCTTCGCCCTGATCTGCGGCGTGTTCGGCGCCCTGCTGGTGGGCGGCGTCACGCTGTGGGCACGGGGCGGATGGCGCGGCCTCCGGATGGCGGGGAGCCTGCCCTATGGCGTGGCGCTCGCCGGCGCGGGGCTGGCGCTGTTCCCAAGCTCCAGCCTGATGACCGCCCTGGTCTGACACGCCGCCGATTTTCCGCCGGGCATTTCTTAAATCGTTTCAACCCTTTGGCGCGCAACGCCCGCGGCTGTGCGGGCCTGCCCTGCGCGATGCCCCCTCGACAGCGGATGGCGGGTGGGGTTCAAAGGCGGCTCGGTTGAGAGAGACACATCATGAGCCTTCCAAGCCCGCTCCCCTTCGTCGCCCGCGCGCCCGTCATCCCGGTGGTGGTGATCGAGCGCCTGGAAGATGCCGTTCCCCTGGCCCGCGCCCTGGTGCAGGGCGGCCTGCCGCTGATCGAGGTGACGCTGCGCACGCCCGTGGCTCTGGAAGCCATCCGCCATATCGTGCGCGACGTGGAAGGCGCGCTCGCGGGAGCCGGCACGGTGACCGACCAGGCCCAGGTGGAAGCTTCCATCGAGGCCGGCGCCGCCTATCTGGTGAGCCCCGGCACGACGCCGCGCTTCGCCGAATCGCTGGCCCAGGCGCCGGTGCCCGTGCTGCCCGGCTGCGCCACCACGAGCGAAGCCATGGTGCTCTCCGGCCTCGGCTTCGAGGTGCTGAAATTCTTCCCCGCCGAGGCCTCGGGCGGCGTCGCCTTCCTCAAATCCGTTGCCGGGCCGCTGCCACACCTGCGCTTCTGCCCCACGGGCGGCATCGGGCCCAACAATGTGGCGAACTATCTCGCCCTGCCGAACGTGGTGGCGGTGGGCGGCTCCTGGGTGGTGCCGGCGGATTTGATCCGCGCCGGCGACTTCACCGCCATCCGCGATCTCGCGAGCGTGGCCGCCGCTTTGCCCCGGGCCGCGAAGTTCGGCTGAGGCTGGTCCTGCCGCCATAAGCCGGGCGCGTGGAGCGCCCGGCCGCTCAATGGGCGGAAAGCCCCTCTTGCGACATGCGCGGGATGATGGCGCCGCGATGCATGATGACCGTGCCGGCGAGACGGTGGCCGGCGCGCGCAGCATCCTCCGGGCTTGCGCCCTTCAGGCGGGCGGCAAGATAGGCGGCGTTGAAGCTGTCGCCCGCGCCGGTGGTGTCCACGGGCCTGACTTCCCGCTCCACCGGCACTTCGACGATGCGGCCCTCGGCATAGACCAGCGCGCCGCCGGCGCCGTTCTTCACCACCACTTCTCCCACCCCATAGGTGGTCATGCGCTCAATGGTGGCATGCGGCGAGGCATCGCCCCAGAGCGCCGCCTCGTCCTCGAACGTGGGCATGGCGATGGACGCGCGCTTCAGCGCCTCGGCGAACACCGTGCGGGCGCGCGTGACATCGCCGCCCCAGCCGCGCGGCCGGTAATTGCCGTCGAACACGCGCCACGCGCCCCGCTCGCCCGCCATCTCCAGCGCGGCGAGGAACCGACCGAGCCCGACATTGGAATAGAGCGACAAGGTGATGCCGGAGAAATAGGTCGCCCGCGCATCCACGAGGATCTCAGCGACGCCCTGCCAGCCCTCGAACTCGAACAGCGAACGGGCGGGGGCGGTATCGCGCCAATAATGGAAGGTGCGCTCGCCCCGGTCGTCTGTGGTGATGAGATACAGCCCCGGCACCCGCCCCTTGGCGATCAGCACCGCATCGCGCTCAACGCCCTCGGTAGCGGCAAGTTCGAGGATCTGGGCGGAATAGGCATCGTCGCCGAGCGCGGTGGCGTAAGCGGTCTCGATGCCGGCGCGGGCCAGATAAACGGCGGTGTTGAAGGTATCGCCGCCGAAGGCGAGCCCGAACCGGCCGTCATTGCCGCGCGCCAGTTCCACCATCACTTCGCCGACGCAAACCACTTTGGCCATTGCACTTCCTCGAACGCATCCGCCCGCACCTTTGGCGAAAGCCAGCGGCTGGCGCAAGTCTAATGGTTTTAGGCGACAGGGGATGGCTGCCCCCTCACCCCAGCCCTCTCCCCGGCGGGGAGAGGGGGCATTTCCGGGAAGCTCGCGCGGCTAATCCAGCGGCCGCGCCACGGCGGCGAGCCAGGTGGCGGGGCGGGTGCCGATATTCTCCACCACGACGGCAGGGGCAGGCGCTGTGGGCGGCGGCACCTCGCCATAGCGCCGTCGCAGATCCTCGGCCCGGCGCTCGTTATTGGCGATCAGGCACAGGGCCCGCTGCTCGAAATTGCCGATGCCGCGCGGCCCCTCGAACGGCGCCACGCTCTGGCAATCGAAATTGCGGTACATGCCGTAGCGGATCTGCGCCTCGTCGAGCAGGAGACGCCAGCGGTTGCGCTGCGACGGCAAAAGATCCGAGCGGGCGTCGATCACCCCGAAGGCATTGGCGAGCGCCGCCTCCATCACCTTCTCGGACACCTGGATGGCATCGTAGAGGCAACGATTGTAGTCGCGCGCCAGCACCTCGCCGCTGCGGCAGCGGGCGGTGGCCGGCCAGGGCTCCGCCGCAACCGCTTTCGCCGGCGCGGCCGGGGGCTGGGCCTGCGCGTGCGGTGCGCCGAGAAGGAGGAGCACAAACAGAAGCCGCGCAAGACCGCAGCCGGGGAACCTGCGGGCGAAGGCGCAGCGTGTCATTCCCCCTCCGCCCGCCGGCTGCTCAGGCGACCTGCCGCCGCGCCAGGAATTCCGCGATGCGGCCAAGGGCGGCACGGATGTTCTCGGCCGAATTGGCATAGGACAGCCGCAGATACCCTTCGCCATAGACGCCGAAATCCGGTCCGCCGATCACCGCCACGCCCGCGTCCTCCAGCAGCGCCGATGCGAGCGCCTTGGCCGAGGTCCAGCCGGTGCCGGCGATGTTCGGGAAGGCATAGAAGGCGCCGCCCGGCGTCGCGCAGGAAATCCCCGGCAGCGCGTTCAGCCCCTCCACCACGATGTGGCGGCGGCGGTCGAACTCGGCGACCATGGCATGCACCGCGTCCTGGGGCCCCTGAAGCGCGGCGATGCCGGCATATTGGGTCGCGGCGTTGACGCAGCTCCAGGCGTTCACGGAGAGCTTGCGCACCTGCTCGTACAGGCCCTTCGGCCAGATGGAATAGCCGAGCCGCCAGCCGGTCATAGCATAGGTCTTGGACCAGCCGTTGAGCAGGATCAGCCGGTCGCGAATCTCCGGATAGGCGAGCAGGGTCTGGTGGGTTTCCCCATCGAAGACGAAATGGTCGTAGATCTCGTCCGACATGATCGCCACGTGGGGATGGGCGGCAAGGCCCTTCACCAGCTTGTCGATCTCGGCCTTGGGCGTGACGCCGCCGGTCGGGTTGGCGGGGGAATTGATGATCAAAAGCCGCGTCTTCGGCGTGATGAGCGCCAGCGTCTCCTCGGCCGAGAAGGCGAAGGCGTTTTCCTCGCGGATCGGCACCGGGATCGGGGTCGCGCCGGTGTGCTCGATCATCGAGCGGTAGATGGGGAAGCCGGGATCGGGATAGAGGATTTCCGCGCCCGGCTCGCCGAACAGGCGGATCGCCGCATACATGGTGACCTTGCCGCCGGGCACGATCATCACAAGGCCGGGATCCACCTCCACGCCGTAGCGCTTGTGGAGATCGCCCGCCACCGCCTCGCGCAGCGGCGCGATGCCCACCGAGGGGGTGTAGCCGTGCTGCCCGTCGCGCAGCGCCTTGATGGCGGCTTCCACGATATGCTCGGGGGTGCGGAAATCGGGCTGGCCGATGCCGAGATTGACGATGTCGCGGCCCTGGCTCGCGAGCGTGGTGGCGCGCGCCAGCACGGCGAACGCATTTTCCTCGCCGATCCGGTCGAAGGCGGCGACGGTTTTCAACATGGGGTCTCTCCCTCGGGCTCCCGGCGGCGCCAGGAACCCCTTGCTGCTTCCTCGGGTTGTTCCCCGGGGCCGGACGGGGCTCGTCCTCTCGCCACAGGGCTTGAGCGCACCGATAGCACCAATGAGCAAAAAGGAGAATTTCCATGGCTAACCGTCTCGACGGACGCAGGATCGCGGTCCTGGTCGCCAACGGCTTCGAGAATGTGGAGCTGACAGAACCGGTGAAGGCCCTCAAGGCCGCCGGCGCCGACGTGAAAATCGTCAGCCCCGAGAAGGGCGAGGTTCAGGGCGTCAATCACGACAAGCCCGCCGACCGCATCAAGGTGGATGTCGCGCTCGACCAGGCCGACGCGAAAAACTTCGACGCTTTGCTGCTGCCGGGCGGGGTCATGAACCCCGACGCGCTGCGCATCAATGACAAGGCGCTCGCCTTCACCCGCGCCTTCTTCGCCGATCACAAACCCGTGGCCGCCATCTGCCACGGCCCGCAGGTGCTGATCTCGGCCGGGCTGGTGAAAGGCCGGTCGATGACCGGCTACAAAGCGATCCAGGTGGATCTCGCCAACGCCGGCGCGAAGGTGGAAGACAAATCGGTGATGGTGGACCAGGGCCTCGTCACCAGCCGCAATCCCAAGGACATTCCTGATTTCAACGCCAAGATGATCGAGGAATTCGCCGAGGGGAAACACGGCGGCCAGCGCGCGGCGTGACGATGCCTGCCTGAATGAAACCGCCCCATGCGCGGGCTTCGCCCCCGGCCGCCCGGCCGGGGGAGCAATGTTCAATCGCTGGCGAGGATGTGGTTGCGCACCAGCGGATAGACTTGGCCGGCCCATTTGCGCCCGCTGAACACGCCGTAATGACCCACGCCCGCCTGCATGTGATGGCGCTTGCGATGGGGCCGCAGGCCCGAGCAGATATCCTGCGCCGCCATGGTCTGGCCGATGGAGCAGATATCGTCCCGCTCGCCTTCCACGGTGAGCAAAGCGGTGCGGCGGATCGCCTTGAAGTCGATGGGATTGCCGCGATAGGTCAGCTCGCCCTTCGGCAGGAGATAATCCTGGAAGACGTACTTCACCGTCTCCAGATAGAATTCCGAGGCCAGATCCAGGACCGCGAAATATTCATCGTAGAAGTGCTTGGTGGCATCGGCCTTTTCCAGCTCCCCGGCGGCGAGGTTCTCGTACAGCTCCATGTGCGCCTTCACATGGCGGTTCATGTTCATGCTGACGAAAGCGGTCAACTGGATAAAGCCGGGATAGACCTTGCGGCCGGCGCCCTTGAAGCCCATCGGCACGGTGGCGATGAGGTTCTTCTCGAACCATTCGATGGGCTTGGAGGTAGCCAGCTCGTTGACCTTGGTGGGATTGATGCGACAGTCGATGGGACCCGCCATCAGCGTCATGGAACGCGGATAGGCGGGGTTGCCCTCCTGCGCCATCACGGCCGCCGCCACCAGAACCTGCACACACGGCTGGCACACGCCAAGGATGTGGCAGCCGGGGCCCATGAATTCCAGGAACTTGATGACATGCTCGACATAATCGTCGAAGCCGAAGGCGCCGTGCTCCAGGCTCACGTCGCGGGCATTGTGCCAGTCGGTGATGTAGACATCGTGGTCCGGCAGAAGCGTCTTCACCGTGCCCACCAGCAGGGTGGCGAAATGGCCGGAGAGCGGCGCCACCACCAGCACGCGCGGCTGCGGCACCGTGGTGTCCTTCTTGAAATGCAGCAAGGTGCCGAAGGGCAGCACGTGGGCCGGCTCCTCGGTGACTTCCACCTCCTGGTTGCCGACCACCGTGCTTGAGATGCCGAACGGCAGGCGCGCGTGGCTGAGCCCGGCGCGTTCCACCATCTCGAACGCCGCCGAGAGATGGCGCATGCCGGTGCGCATGCTCTCGGTGCTGAACAAGGAGAGGAAGGAATTGTCGAGGGCGCGCCGGGCCATGTGGGCCCCGAAGCGCAACGGGTCCATCAGATCGGATTGGGTCTGGTAAGCGAGGTACATCATGATGCCCTTCGCTGCCGGAAAGAGGGGGGCTGGGTCCTGGAAGACAGGTTCTTTTTCATCGCGTTTGAACGCCTTTTACCCGCTGGATACCCGCTGAGCGTGCCGCGCCGACGACCGAGCCGGCCCGCAATTCGACCTGTCCGAAAGAGCTAAGGCTTTGGCGCAATTTCTGTTCTACAGCTTCCCTAGGCGCTCGATCGGATGTACTTAGAAAAGGATATTGGAGCGGGGGGTGGTGCATTGCAACACACAACCGCTAAGATTGCTTCAGATGCCTTCGAGCCAGCGGTGACGTTCATGAGCGCCCTCACCATTTCGAGCAAGAACTACTCCTCCTGGTCCCTGCGCGGCTGGCTGCTGTGCAAGATGGCGGGCCTCGCCTTCGAGGAGGAGCGGGTGCCGGTGGACGATCCGGACGCGAAGGCCGAACTGCTGCTGCTGTCCCCCTCCTTCCTCGTGCCGCGCCTGGTGCACGAGGGCGTCACCGTGTGGGACACGCTGGCGATCGCCGCCTATCTCAACGAAGTCTTTCCCGAAGCCCAACTTCTGCCCGCCGACCGCGCGGCACGGGCGCACTGCCTCTCCATCTCCGGCGAGATGCATTCCGGCTTCGCCAACATGCGCTCGGCGCTGCCGATGAACATGAAATCTCATTTTCCCGGCTTCAAGGTGTGGGCCGGCGCCCAGGCGGATATCGAGCGCATCCTGGCCATCTGGCGCGGCTGCTTCGCCGCCCACGGCGGGCCATATCTGATGGGCCAGAACATCACGCTCGCGGACGCCATGTACGCGCCGGTGTGCTCGCGCTTCGCCACCTATGACGTCGCCCTCGACGCCGCCTGCACCGCCTATCGCGACCGCATGATGGCCCACCCCTTCATGCAGGAATGGATCGCCGGCGCGAAGAGCGAGCCGGACGAGCTGGAAGAGCTGGACGTCGAGTTCTGAGGGCCGATCTTGCGGTTCCAGGTCCGGCATGTGGGGATCGGCTGAAACAGAAGGACCTGCGGGTGCTTCTGTCGCGACCGACGCTCGCACCGGGCCGCACGCGCGTGCGGCCCTCCTTTGACGCCGATGCGTCCGGCGACCCGCGCAGCGCTGGCGAGCGGCTTCAGGCTCTGTTGGTCATTCAGGCTCTGTTGGCGATCTTCAGGCTCTCTTGGCGATGCCGTACGGTGCGGCGGGCGCCCTGTGTCGCCGGGGCGCGAGGGTGGTGAACGGGGCTCGCAACGCATGCGTCCAGCCCTGCGAAAAGACCGCATCCGAGCCGGTATTCAATCCCACCCGATCCAGCGACCAGCCAACGCTCACCCGCAGCGCCTTACCCACCGCGCCGCTCGCCCGCATGGCCTGGTAGGAGAGGCGATGGCGCAGGACCGACACCGCCGGCCGCGTGCTGGAGGCGCAAAACCGTGCCTTGCTCATGGTATAGAGCGAATAGCTGTCGTCCAGGGGAGCGCCGCGGCACGCATCGGTGAGGCTCAGCCAATGCTCGTAATAAAAGCGCTCCATGCCTTCGCGGGGCTTTTGCAGGCCGCGGATATAGTCCGCCTTCGCCCACCAGAAATTGAACCACATCCAGCCGCCCCAATCGTCCCGATCACGGGCGGGAAACAGGCCGATCTTGTTGATCTCCTTCTGAGTCTCGAAAATCTCGAGCGCCTTCCGCCAGGATGAGAAGGTAAAATAGGTCAGGACCGCCTCGACCTTGCACCGCCGCTTGTTGGCGTAGCTCATGCTCTTGGTGCGCAGATAAGCGACATAGCGATATCCCGCACGGCCCTGCGCCAGATGCCACAAATAGGAAATCGCCCAGAATTCGTATTTGTTTTTCGCGTGAACCAGGATGCGCCGGCACGGCACGTCCAAACCGACGAAAAACGCTTCCACGCCGGCAACCCCGAAGGGATTCGAGACGATCACATGCAGATCCGCGACAGCGAGAACACCTGTCGCGCACAGGTCTGCCAGCTGCTCTCGGATAAAGCTTTTCCAATCCACCTGGGGATTGATGTAAACGCCATATACGATGGCCGCGACACGCTTCGTATTCATCGTCGTTCGATTGTCCAAAATACCTCGGATCATATCGAACAAGATAGTGAATCGGGTCAACGACTATTGGGTTATGTGTTATTTCCCATATTTTTCTAGATGTTTCTGGTTTCTGATCTTTCATTTCTGAATTTTTCTGAAAGGCGGCGGAAAAACAACCGGCCGAAGCCGCGATGCAGGCGGCGCAACGGAAATCGACGGCGAAATCACGGCACGGGACCTTGCGCCCAGCCTTCACGCCGCCGGCCGCAGATAGGCGAGCAGGCGCTTGGCATAGGCGGGCAATACGTCTTCACGCCGCACCGCGATCACCAGGGTACGGCGCGCCCAGGGCTCGTCCAGCGGCACGAAGACGAGGGCATGGCTCTCGCGCAATTGCTGCGCCACCGCCGCCGGGATCACCGCGAGCCCCACATGGGCTTCGATGTGCGGCCCCACCATGGTGGCGACCGCGGCAAACCCGTTCACCCGCACGCGATACTTCAGCGCCCCGCCGGCCCGCACCGCATTGCGATCCACCAAGCTTTGCAGGCCGTTGCCCTCGGGCAGGCCGACGAACGGCTGGTCCAGCACATCGGCGATGCGCAGGCGCGCGCGCTGGCACAGGGGATGGCCGCGCGGCATGGCCACCACCAGTTGGTCTTCCCGATACCGCGTCAGTTGCAGGCCCGAGGTGTCGGCGGCGTCCGAGGTGATGCCGAGATGGATCAGCCCCTCCGCGAGCGCCTGGGCGATCTGCCAGCTGGGCCGTTCCTCCAGATCCATATCGATATTGGGATTGGCCGCGAGAAAGCGGGCGAGGTCCGCCGAAAGGCCGTGGCCGAAGGAGGCGGTGTTGCACCACAGGCGCACATGCCCCTTCAGTCCCTTGCCATAGCCTGCAAGCTCGCCGCGCATCCGCTCGCTCTGCGCCAGCATCAGGCGGGCATGATGTACCAGCGCCTCCCCGGCCGGCGTCACGGCGATGCCGGCGCGCCCGCGCTCCAGCAGCGGCGTGCCGATCTCCGCTTCCATGTCACGGATCCGCGCGCTTACCGAAGCCAGCGCCAGATGGGCGCGCGCGGCCCCGGCGGTCAGGCTCCCGGCCTCCACCACATTCAGGAACAGCCGCAGGTCTGAGAGATCAAAGCGCATAGAAGGAGATTATCCTACGGAAATTCCGAAGGCTAGAAGCGGAAGTTCCACATTGCCGCGCTCGGGCGGAAGCAGCATGTTCGCGCCCATGTCCGACTGGCCCCTGCTCACCCTCATCTTCATCACCTTCGCACTGGTCCTCGCCGGTGTCGTGAAGGGTGTCATCGCCATGGGCCTGCCGACCATCGGCGTCGGCCTGCTCAGCATCGTCATGCCGCCCTCCCATGCGGCGGCGATCATCATCATTCCGGCGACCGTGACGAACGTGCTGCAATTGTTCAGCGGCCCGCGCGTCGTGCCCAACGCGAAGCGGTTCTGGGCGCTGCTGGCGATGCTGGCGACCGGAACGCTGGTCGGCGGCTATTGGCTGGGCGGGCTAAGCTCCCACTGGGCGCCGCCGCTGCTGGGGCTGACCTTGTCCGTCTATGGCGTGCTCGGCCTGCGGGCGATTCATTTCCATACGCCCAGCGGCTGGGAAGGCTGGCTCTCGCCGGTCATCGGCCTCGCGTCGGGCTTTCTCACCGGCACCACGGGCGTCACCGTGATGCCCTCCGCGCCCTATCTGCAATCGCTCGCCCTGGAGCGGGAGGATTTGATCCAGGCGCTCGGGCTCACCTTCACGGTGGCGAACTTCACCCTTGCCTTCGCCCTCACCGGCGGCGACGCGCCGCTCGCCGATCCGCATGCGGTGATGCTGTCGCTCATCGCTCTGGTGCCGGCACTGATCGGGATGGAGGCGGGCCGGCGCATGCGCCTCACCTTCTCCCCGGCGACGTTCAAGACCTGCTTCTTCGCCGGCCTCCTCGGCCTCGGCGTCTTCATGCTGGCGCGCGGCCTCCTCGCCTGAGGGGCCAGATGAAAATCCCCGGCCTGGAAGCCGGGGATGAAGCGTTCGGGACCCGCCCGGATCAGTCGTCGGTGCGGTGCACGTCGTGGATGACGATGGCCTTGCTCTTGTCCGGCTTCACCAGCCATTGCGGATGGCGCAGCGTCTTCACCGTATCCTCGAAGCCCGACGCCCAATGGTCGCGCATGGAGGTGCCGGAGAATTCGTAATCCTTGAAGTCGCGCTCGTAATCCTTCTCCTGATAGATCAGGTGGCAGATGTTGACCGCGCCGGACTTCTCGTAATCGGCGATCACCTGCTGGTCTTCCTCGGTGCGCAGCTGCTCGGGAATGCGCAGCACCGCTTCCGCATGCTTGGCGCGCAGCAATTGCACGCGGCGGAACAGGTCCGTGGTGTAGCGCGTGCGGCTGGAATAGCCGATGTCCTTCTGCCGTTCGATCACCTGGAACATGTCGCGGGGCAGTTCGCCGCGCGCGCTGAACAAATCCACCTGGAACACCAGGGCGCCCGGATGGTCCGGCTGGTCCAGCAACCATTGCAGCGGGGTGTTGGAGACCACGCCACCGTCCCAATAATATTCGCCATCGATGCGCACCGAGGGGAAAGCCGGCGGCAGCGCGCCGGAGGCCATCACGTGCTCGGGGCCGATGCGGTGCGTGGTGTTGTCGAAATAGACGAAGTTGCCGGTGCGCACATTGGTGGCACCCACAGAGAAGCGCTTCTGCTTGCTGTTGATGAGGTCGAAATCCACCAGCCGCAGCAGGGTCTCGTGCAGCGGCGTGGTGTCATAGAGGCTGGTGGCGCCCTCGGCGCCGGTCGGCAGCAGCCACGCATTGGGCCAGCGCGGCTTGAAGAAGCCCGGCTGTCCCATGTTGATGGTCACATAGGAACTCATCTGGTTGCGCAGGGCGCGGAACACGTCGCCGTCTGGGGTGAACGGCCAGATCTTGCGGCCGGAGACCGTCTCCCAGAATTCCCGCAAGCGGGGGATGCGGTTTTCCGGCGTGTTGCCGGCGATGATCGAAGCGTTGATGGCGCCGATCGAGACGCCGGAAATCCAATTGGGTTCGGCCCCCGCGATCGACAGCGCCTCATAGACACCCGCCTGATAGGCGCCGAGCGCACCGCCGCCCTGGAACACCAGGGCGATACGGTCGTAATCCTTCACGATCTCGCTGATGTCGTTGGGATTTTCACAGGTCCGCGTGCGCATGTCGTTCCCCATCCAGCTTGGCGGCCAGCGGCCCGTTCAGCGCGCAAGGGGCGGAGGTTTCCCCGCCACCCCTCGCCGGGCCACGCCGTCGTGTTCGAGAAGGCAAAATCAGGCGCCGGAGCGCAAGCGCCCTGCGGCGGCATGCCCTCCGGGCCGGATCATTTCGGCTCGGCCAAGTAATCGTACACCACTTCGCCCATGCCAAGGGTCAAGTCGGCGCGCAGGTGCAGGGCCGAGACCACCTCCAGCACCGGCAGCTTGGCGACGTCCGCCATCACGTGCGGGTAGAGGCCGAGCGCGGCCGGGCCGGTCCAGCATTCCTTGAGCTGGATGTCTTCCAGATAATAGCGGACCAGCTCGCAGATGCGGGGCGTGGCGTCCACATGGGGAATGATCTTGATGAGGAAGCTCGGCGTCTTCAGGGCGGCGAGCACCGCGTCCTTGTCGGCTTGCTTGTGCTTGTAGCCCATGGTGGCTTCCACGCACAGGGTCTTGCCGTAATGCAGGCGGCCGACCAGAACGTCCTTTTCCACTTCCATCTTGGGGTGGGCATACTTCTTGGGGAAGCCCCACAGCTCGCGGCCGCCGGCAATCGGCGCCTCGTCGTCCAGATACATGGAATGGACGTAGCCGCCTTCCACGCCGTTGAACTTCACCGGGATCACCTGTCCGGTCTCGGTGTAATCGCCGAAGCCGGTGGAATCGGGCATGCGGATGAATTCATACTTCACCAGCGGCTCATAGACTTCGAGCGGCTCGGGCACGACGCGGCGCAACGCCTCGATGTCGGTGCGATAGGTGATGATGAGGAATTCGCGGTCGAAGAAGCGGTAGGGTCCCGGCGGATAGGCGGGATTCGTCAGGGGCATGGAATAGGCGTTGCGGCGAACGTCCTCGATCTTCATGGAGCATCTCCGACCGGCTGTGGCATCTCGCGCCTGCGAGATGACGCTGACGTTAGCCGATAGCCCTTCGACGTGACAGCCCCGCGACGATCACAACCAGCCAAGGCGCGGCGGCGGGGTTGAGCCGTGGCGCCCAGGCGGCGGACCGCCTCATCCCGCCCGCCCGCGCACAGCCTAGAATTCCAGCAGCCCGGCGCTTCCGCCCGCCGTGCCGAACGCCACCGCGCCGCCGTCCTTGCGCCAGGCGATGGCCGAGACGGGGGAAGCGTCGGGCGCCCGCAGCAGGATTTCCGCGCCGTCGGTCAGGCGCACCATCAGCACCATGCCGTCGTCATAACCGCACGCCATCACCGGGTCCTTGGGATGGCAGGCCACCATGGTCACGCGCCCGCCGCTGGCCGAGGGCGCCTGCATGGAGGGCTGCTTGCCGATGGGGCCGTCCTTGGTGGCGAACGGCCAGAGCACCACTTCGGTCGAGCCGGAGGAGGCTAGCCACTTGCCGTCATGGGTGAATTCGAAACTCTTCACCCGCGCCGGATAGCCGGTCATGCGCATGTGCGCGCCGTCGGCGAGGCGCCAGCCGTGCAGCGAGGGTTCCTGCATGGTGGTGATGATGAAGCGACCGTCCGGCGAATAGGTGACGCCGAGATGGGAGCCCTTCCATTCCAGCACCTCGGGCTTCGCGTCGGCGGCGTTGGGGTACCACAGGCTCACCCCGCCATAATGCGCCACCGCCACCCGCAGCCCCTTGGGCGCGAAGGCGAGGCCGCCGACGGTGGAGGGCGCTGTGAAGCTGCGCGCCTCGCCCTTCGTCGGCACCATGTGGGCGACCTTGCCGGCGGAATAGGCGACCGCACCGTCCGGCCCCAGCGCGATCCGGTCGATCCAGCGAGCCTTCTGGGTGGCGATGGTCTTCGCTTCACCGGTGGCGAGCACCTCCATCACCTTGCCGTCGTCCCCGCCGGTGACGAGGCGCTGCCCGTCGCCGGCCGCGCACAGAACCACGCCGTCGTGCAGCGCGAGCGTGCGGTCCGCGCCGGGAAACAAGGCGGTGCCGGTCTCGGAAATGAAAACGCAGGTGCCGCGCAGGAACGCGACGCA
Source organism: Roseixanthobacter pseudopolyaromaticivorans (assembly GCF_043195145.2). Lineage (NCBI taxonomy): Bacteria > Pseudomonadati > Pseudomonadota > Alphaproteobacteria > Hyphomicrobiales > Xanthobacteraceae > Roseixanthobacter > Roseixanthobacter pseudopolyaromaticivorans. The sequence goes on along the minus strand of NZ_CM195539.1, from coordinate 4,714,765 downwards.
GGCGGTCGCCCCGTCGAGGGCGAAGGTGCGCACCTTGTCGGTGAGCGAGGACGGCGTGGACGGCATTGAGGGCGACATTCCATGAAGGCGGTCGGATGCCGCCTTCATAAGCCAAGGCCGCCGCCTTGTCTCACTTCGGGGCGCCATGCGGGCGTGACTCCTCTGGATTTCCCTGCGCTTTGATGGCCTAAGGAGCGGCTCTCCTGGTCGCCGTGCTCCATGTTCGATACCCGCCTGCCCATCGACGCCGTTCTGCCCGCCCTCACCGCGACGCTGCGCGCGCGGGCGAGCGCCGTGCTGGTCGCCCCGCCGGGCGCGGGCAAGACCACGCGCGTGCCCCTCGCGCTGATGGACGAACCCTGGGTCGCGGGCCGGCGCATCCTGGTGCTGGAGCCGCGCCGCCTCGCGGCCCGCGCCGCCGCCCACCGCATGGCGCAGACGCTCGGCGAGCGCGTGGGGGATCGCGTCGGCTACCGGGTGCGCCTGCGCTCGGAAGTCTCCCGTCGCACGCAGATCGAAGTGATCACCGAAGGCGTCTTCACCCGCATGATCCTGGACGATCCGGAATTGTCCGGCGTCGCGGCGGTGCTGTTCGACGAATATCACGAGCGCAGCCTGGACGCCGACCTTGGCCTCGCCCTCGCGCTCGAGTCCCAGGGCGCGCTGCGCGAAGACCTGCGCCTGCTGCCCATGTCGGCCACGCTGGACGGCGCCCGCGTGGCCGCGCTGCTGGGCGGGGCGGGCGAGCCGGCGCCGGTGGTGGAGAGCGAGGGCCGGGCTTTTCCCGTCACCACCCGCTATCTCGGCCGCGATGCCCGCGCGCCCATCGACGCCCAGGTGGCGGACGCGGTGAAGACCGCGCTCGCCGCCGAGCGCGGCTCGGTGCTCGCGTTTTTGCCCGGTGCGGGCGAAATCCGCCGCACGGAAAACCTGCTGCGCACGCAGGTGCGGGACCCCTCCGTCGATATCGTGCCGCTCTATGGCGCGCTGGATTCCGCCGAGCAGGACCGCGCCGTGCTGCCCGCCCCGGCGGGACGGCGCAAGGTGGTGCTGGCCACCTCCATCGCCGAAACCAGCCTCACCATCGAGGGCGTGCGCGTGGTGGTGGACGGCGGGCTTGCCCGCGTGCCGCGCTTCGAGCCGGACGTGGGGCTGACGCGCCTTGAGACCGTGCGCGTGTCCCGCGCCGCCGCCGACCAGCGGCGCGGCCGCGCGGGCCGCACGGAGCCCGGCGTGTGCTATCGCCTGTGGGGCGAAGGGGAGACGGCGAGCCTTCAGCCGTTCGCGACCCCGGAGATCCTCGCCGCCGACCTGTCCGGCCTGGTGCTCGATCTCGCGGTATGGGGCGTGCGCGATGCCCGCAGCCTCGCCTTTCTCGATCCCCCGCCGCTGCCCGCCCTGGCCGAGGCGAAGGCCCTGCTGGTGCTGCTGGGCGCGCTCGACGAAGACGGCGGGGTGACGCCGCTCGGCCAGCGCATGGCGCGCCTGCCGCTGCCGCCGCGCCTCGCCCATATGGTGGTGATGGGCGCCGATGCCGGCGTGGCCGCGCTTGCCGCCGAAATCGCCGCGCTCCTGGTGGAACGCGGGCTCGGCGGCGAGAGCGTGGACCTGCTGCACCGCCTGGACGAATTCCGCCGCGACCGCTCGCGCCGCGCCGACGACGCCCGCCGCCTCGCAGAACGCTGGGCCGATCTTGCTGGCGCGCGCGCGCCGAAGACGGGCGATGCCCCCTGCCCCGCCGCCTTGTTGGCCCTCGCCTTTCCCGACCGGGTGGCGAAGGCGCGCGGCGACGGCACGCGCTTCCTGCTTGCGAACGGGCGCGGCGGGGTGATGGAGCCCTCCGCCGCACTCGCCAAGGCACCGCTGCTGGCGGTGGCGGAGATTTCAGGCCGGGCAGAGGCGGCGCGCATCTCGCTCGCCGCCGCGCTGTCCGACGAGGAGCTGGAGCGCCTGTTCGCGGGCGAGATCCGCACCGGAATCGAGATCGGCTTCGACGCCGAAGCCGCCGCCGTGCGGGCGCGCGAGACGCGGCGCCTGCGCGCCTTGGTGCTCGCGGACCGGCCGCGCCCGGTGCCGCCGGGTACGGAAACCGCGCGGGTGCTGGCGCAGGGGATCGCCGCGCTCGGCCTCAATCGCCTGCCCTGGACGGCGGCGCTTGCCCAATGGCGCGACCGGGTGGAATTCCTGCGCCATGCGGAGGGCGAGGCCCAGGGCTGGCCCGACCTTTCCGACGCAACGCTTTCCGCCACGGCGGACGTCTGGCTCGCCCCGTTTCTGGACGGCAAGTCGTCGCTCGCCCAGATCGGCGCGGGCGATCTCGCCAATGCGCTGCACGCCTTGCTGCCCTATGCGCTCACCGCCCGGCTTGAGGCGGAGGCGCCGACCCATTTCGATGCCCCCTCGGGCTCGCGCCTGCCCATCGATTATGAGAATCCCGAAGGGCCGCTGCTGGCGGTGCGGGTGCAGGAACTCTTCGGCCTCACCCGCCATCCCGCCATCGCAGGAGGCAAGGTGCCGCTGATTCTCTCCTTGCTCTCGCCCGCGCACCGGCCGATCCAGGTGACGAAGGATCTGCCGCAATTCTGGCGCGGCTCCTGGCGCGACGTGCGCGCCGAAATGCGCGGGCGCTATCCCCGCCATCCCTGGCCGGAGGACCCGGCGAGCGCGCCGCCGACGCACAGGGCGAAGCCGCGCAGGACATGATCCTTCCTGACGTTACGGCATGTGAGATGCCGAAAGCGGCCCGGCCAGCTTGCGTTAGCCGCCTGCATCGTCCATCAAAAAGCTTGGCAGACGTGGGAGGGTGGACGGTGGTGCGAAATCCGGGACGTGAAACCGCAGAGCCGCATGCACCCCACGGGCGAGGCCGACTGCGCACGCTTGCCGGCGCATTGGCCGCCACTCCGGTTCTGTTGGGCGCCTCGCTCGCCCACGCCGCCGCGCCGGGCGCGACGACCATCAACGGGGCCGACCTGAACCTGCTCTGGGGCATCCCGTTCGTCGGAATGCTGCTGTCCATTGCGTTGTTTCCGCTGCTGGCCAACCATTTCTGGCACCATCATTACGGCAAGGTGGCGCTGTTCTGGGGCGCCTGCTTCGTGGTGCCGTTCGCGCTCACCTTCGGACCCAGCCTGACCCTGCACGAAGTGGTGCATACGGCGACACTGGAATATATTCCTTTCATCATCCTCCTGTTCTCGCTGTTCACGGTCTCGGGCGGCATCCTGATCGCCGGCAACATCCACGGCACGCCGCTGACCAACACCGGCATTCTCGCCTTCGGCACGCTGATCGCCAGCCTCATCGGCACCACCGGCGCCTCCATGGTGCTGATCCGCCCGCTGCTGCGCGCGAACGACAATCGCCGCTACAACGTGCATGTGGTGGTGTTCTTTATCTTCCTGGTGTCGAACATCGGCGGCTCGCTGACCCCGCTCGGCGATCCGCCGCTGTTCCTGGGCTTCCTGAAGGGCGTCACCTTCTTCTGGACCACCACCCACCTGTTTCATGACACGGTGGTGGTCGCCGGCCTGCTGCTGGTGGCGTTCTATCTTCTGGACCGCTATTTCTATTCCAAGGAAACCCCGCCCCCGCTGCGCGATCCCACCCCGGACACCGAGCGCGTCAATGTGCGCGGATTGCAGAACCTGCCGCTCCTGGTCGGCATCATTGGCGCCATCCTTTTGAGCGCGCTGTGGAAGCCCGGCATCGTGTTCGATGTCTACGGCACCCGCGTGGAGCTGCAATGGGTGGTGCGCGACGTGCTGCTGATCGCCATCGCCTTCGTCTCGCTCGCCATCACCCCGCGCCTCGTGCGCGAGCGCAACGGCTTCGACTGGGAGCCGATCCTGGAAGTGGCGAAACTGTTCGCCGCCATCTTCCTCACCATCATCCCGGTCATCGCCATCCTGCGCGCGGGCTCCACCGGCGCGCTCGCGCCGCTGGTGGACCTCGTCACCGATCCGAACGGCCAGCCGGTGAACGTCTGGTATTTCTGGCTGACCGGCATCCTGTCCTCGTTCCTGGACAATGCGCCCACCTATCTCGTCTTCTTCAACCTCGCCGGCGGCGATCCCTATCGTCTCATGGGGCCGCTGCAGGTGACGCTGGAGGCAATCTCGGCGGGCGCCGTGTTCATGGGGGCCATGACCTATATCGGCAACGCACCCAACTTCATGGTGCTCTCCATCGCCCGCCATCGCGGCGTGAAGATGCCGAGCTTCTTCGGCTATATGGGCTGGTCCTGCCTGTTCCTGCTGCCCTGCTTCGCGCTGCTGACGTTCCTCTATTTCATCTAGCGGCCGGGCGGGGGGAAGACGGAGCGAGGCGATGTCCTTCACCCGCGAACAGATCGCCGAGGCGGCGGCCTCCGCCGCCATCGCACCCGATGCGGTGGCGCGGCTGCTCGCCGCCTTGCCGCAGACGCCCGCGACCGGCGCCTCCGCCATGGCGAAGCCGCGCTTCGATCTCACCCATCTGCTCTGGTATGGCGGGGCGCTGATCATCCTCGGCGCCATGACGCTGTTCGCCACCCTCGCCTTCGCGCAGATGGGCGGGGTGGCGCTCACGACGACCGCCGTCGCCTATGCCGCGGTCTTCCTCATCGCCGGCCATCATCTGTGGCGGCGCGGGCTCACCACGCCGGGCGGGCTGATGGTCGCCATCGCGGTCGGCATGGCGCCGCTCGCCGTCTTCGGCATCCAGGACAGCCTCGCGGCCTGGGGACCGGAGGGCAATCCCGGCACATACGTGGATTTCTACCGCTGGATCCACGGCAGCTGGGTGCCAATGGAGCTGGCGACCCTCGCGGCGGGCGCGCTCGCGCTTTATTTCTACCGCTTTCCCTTCATCGTCGCGGTCATCGCCTTCGCCCTCTGGTTCCTCTCCATGGACCTCGCCCCGGTTCTGTTCCACCGGCCGGACCTGGGCTGGGAGGAGCGGCGCGACGTCTCGCTCTATTTCGGCCTCGCGGTGCTGGCGATCGCATGGGTGGTGGATCTCGCCGCGACCCGTGCCGATTTCGCCTTCTGGCTGCATCTGGTGGCGGCGGTGACCTTCTGGGGCGGGCTGACCTTTCAGGACGGCGGCACCGAATGGTCGAAGATGCTCTATTGCCTGATCAATGTGGGCCTGGTGCTGCTCGCCATCTTCCTGGCGCGACGGGTCTATGCCGTGTTCGGCGCCATCGGCATCTGCATCTATCTCGGCCACCTGGTGGTGGACGTGTTCAAGGATTCGCTGCTGTTCCCCTTCGCGCTGTCCGCGCTGGGCGTGGCGGTGATGGGCGCGGGCTTGTGGCTCTACCCGCGCCGCCAGATCTTCGCGGCCTGGATCGACCGCACCTTGCCCGCCCCGCTCCGCCGCCTGCGCCCGGCCCACGCGCGGGGCTGACGCCGACCGCGCGCGGCAGGTGGCTCAGGCCGCGCAGCTCAGGAAGCCGTCTTCCAGCTTCGTGCGGTCGAGATTGCGGCCGATGAAGACGATGCGGCTCTGCAGCCTCTCCTCCGGCTTCCAGGGGCGCTGGTGATCGCCGTCCAGGATCATGTGCACGCCCTGGAACACGAACCGGTCCGGATCGTCCTTGAACGCCAGTATGCCCTTGGAGCGCAGGATATTCGGGCCCTCGGTCGCCACCAGCTCCTGCACCCAGGGGAAGAATTTGTCCGGGTCCATGAGCTTGTCGGTGGCGATGGAGACCGACTGCATGTCCTCGTCGTGGAAATGCTTCAGCCCGCCATGGCCGTGATGGTGGCCGTGCCCATGATCGTGATCGTGCCCGTGGTCATGCCCATGATCATGGCCGCAGTCCGGGCCGCAGACGTGGTCCGGGTCGTCCTGCTCCAGGAATGCCGGCTCCAGCGACAGGATGCGCTCGAGATCGAACGCGCCGCGGTCCAGCACCTGATCGAGGGCGATGGCCGACTTCTGGGTGCGGTGGAGCTTGGCATAGGGGTTGATGGCGCGGATGCGCGCCTCCACCTCGGCCAGTTCCTCGGCGGTGACGAGGTCGGTCTTGTTGAGCAGGATCACGTCGGCAAAGGCGATCTGGTTCTTCGCCTCGGGCGCGTCCTTCAGCCGGTCGATGAGCCATTTGGCGTCGGCGACGGTGACCACCGCGTCCAGCTTGGTGCGCGCGCCCATCTCCTCGTCCACGAAGAAGGTCTGGGCGACGGGCGCGGGATCGGCGAGGCCGGTGGTCTCGACGATGATGCCGTCGAAGCCGCCCTTGCGGCGCATGAGCCCGTCGATGATGCGGATGAGGTCGCCGCGCACGGTGCAGCAGATGCAGCCGTTGTTCATCTCGAACACTTCCTCGTCGGCGCCGACCACCAGGTCGTTGTCGATGCCGACCTCGCCGAACTCATTGACGATGACGGCGTATTTCTTGCCGTGCGGCTCGGAAAGGATGCGGTTCAGCAGCGTGGTCTTGCCGGCGCCGAGATAGCCGGTGAGCACGGTGACGGGGATTTTTTCGGACGCGGTTCCAGACATGGTCTCTCCTGTGCGGGCTTCGGCCCCGCCACATGCCGGGCGGCAGGCTCGCGCCGCCGCCCGGTCAAATGAAAATCCTTTGCCCCAGCCCGTGGCGCCGCTCAGCTCGACAAAGCAGCTGAAAGGGCGTGCAGGTTGGACTGCACCATGTCGATGTAGGTGGTGGCAGGGCCTTTGTCATCGGACAGGGCGTCGGAATAGAGCGTGCCGCCCACCTTCGCGCCGCTTTCCTTGGCGATGCGGTCCATCAGGCGCGGGTCGGACACGTTCTCCAGGAACACCGCCGGCACCTTCTGCGCCTTGATCTGGCGGATGATGCGGCCGACATCCTTGGCGGACGCCTCGCTCTCGGTGGAGACGCCTTCCGGCGCCAGCAGCTTCAGCCCATAGGCGTCGCCGAAATAGCCGAAGGCGTCGTGCGAGGTGATGATGCGGCGGTGGTCGTCCGGGATGGCGGCGACGGTCTTCAGCACATCGGCCTGGAGCGCATCGAGCTTGGCGAGATAGGCGGCAGCATTGGCGGTATAGACGTCCGTGCCGGCCGGGTCGGCGGCGATCAGGCCGTCGCGGATATTGGCCACATAGACCTTGGCATTGGCCACCGACTGCCAGGCGTGGGGGTCGATCGCGCCGTGGGCGTGCGTCTCCTTCTTGCCCTTGGGCTTGTCGTCGTCGTCCTGCGGCTCGTCGGCGGTGCGCTCGCGCGGCTTGATGCCGGTGGTGGCGACCACCACCGTCGCCTTGGTGCCGGAGGCCTTCACCAGCCGGTCCATCCAGCCCTCGAAGCCGAGGCCGTTGACGAACACCACCTTGGCGGCGGCGAGCTTTTTCGCGTCGTTCGGGGTCGGCTGGTAGACGTGGGTATCGCTGTTGGGGCCGACGATGGTGGTCATGGCGATGCGGTCGCCGCCGACATTCTTCACGAAATCCCCGAGGATCGAGAACGAGGCCACCACCGGCAGCTTCGCGGCGGGGGGGGCGGCATCGCTCTGGGCGAGCGCCGGGGTTACGCCGAGCACGAGTGCCGCGGCGAGCAGGGAACGACGAGAGAGCATGGCTTACTCCGTTAGGCTTCGAGATGCCGTCTTCGGACCCGTCCGGACAAGATGCCGCCGGCTGGCCCGACGAGCACGGAGACCGCATAGGCGGTGCCTGCCACCAGGATGATGGCCGGCCCCGAGGGGGCGCCGAAATGGTAGGACACGAGCAGGCCGACGACCCCGCTCGCGAACGCAATGCAAGTGGCCAGCGCCACCAGGGGCGTCAGGTCGCGCACCCAGAAGCGGGCGGTGGCGGCGGGCAGCATCATCAGGCCCACCGACAATAAGGTTCCCAGGGCATGGAAGCCGCCCACGAGGTTCAGCACCACCAGCGCCAGGAAGGCGATGTGGCTCGGCCCGCCGGCCCGGCTCACCGAGGCGAGGAAGGCCGGGTCCACGCATTCCAGCACCAGCGGGCGCCAGATGATGGCCAGCGTCACCAAGGTCAGCGTGGCGATGCCGGCCACCAGGATCAGCGTCGGGTCGTCGAGCCCCAGCACGGTGCCGAACAGCACGTGCAGAAGGTCCACGTTCGAGCCCTTGAGCGAGACGATCATCACGCCCAGCGCCAAAGAGATCAGGTAGAAGGCCGCGAGCGAGGCGTCCTCCTTCAGTTCCGTCGCGCGGGCGATCACCCCCGCGCCCACCGCCACCAGCAGCCCGGCGGTGATGCCGCCGAGCGTCATGGCGTAGAGATTCAGCCCCGACACCAGGAAGCCCAGCGCCGCGCCGGGCAGGATGGCGTGGGCCATGGCGTCGCCGGTCAGGCTCATCCGCCGCAGCATCAGGAACGCGCCGACCGGCCCGGCGCCGATCGCCAATGCGAACACGCCCACCAAGGCGCGGCGCATGAATTCGAATTCCGCGAACGGACCGACCAGCAGGTCGTAGGCGTTCATGGTTCAGGCCGCCGCGCTGCAGGGCGCGGCGCCATCCTGGGGCGCTTCGGTCATGCGGCGGGCGAGAAGCAGGTTCTCCGGCGCCAGCACCTCGGCGGTCGGGCCCCACGCGACCGGCGTGCGGGCCAAAAGCAGGGTCTGCGGGAAATGCGCGCGCACCAATTCGAAATCGTGCAGCACCGCGAGCACCGTGCGCTTTTCCCCGTGCCAGCGGCGCACCAGCTCCAGCAGGTCGGAAACAGTCTTGGCGTCGAGCGCGTTGAACGGCTCGTCCAGCAGGATCAGGCGCGCATCCTGCAGCAGCAGGCGCGCGAACAAGGTGCGCTGCATCTGCCCGCCGGACAGCGTGCCGATGGGCCGGCGCTCGAAGCCGGTCAGGCCGACCGCGGCGATGGCGTCGGCGATGCGGGCGTGGTCGGCCTTGCCGATGCCGCCGAACAGGCCGGCGCGGCGCCACAGGCCCATCGCCACCAGATCATAGACGCTGATGGGAAAAGAGCGATCCACCTCCGCCCCCTGGGGCAGATAGGCGATGTCGCGGGAATCGAGCCCGCAGCGCTCGATGGCGCCGCCGAGCGGGCGCAGCGCGCCGGAAATGGCCTTCATGAGCGTGGACTTGCCGGCCCCGTTCGGTCCGCAGACCGCGAGCAGGGCCCCTTCCTCCACCGCGCCGTCCAGGTGATGGACCGCCGGATGACGCTCATAGCCGAGCGTGAGGTCGCGGAAGCGCAGCTGGATGGGAGTGTTCACGAGATCACCCACAGCACGCCCGCCCACATGACGGCGCTGAGGCCCGCCACGAACGCCAGCCGCGCCCCGAGCGAGGAGCGCAGCACCGAGAACGTCACCGGCCGGGCCACCGCCACCACGCCGGAAGGCCCATGGGCGTGGCTGTGGCGATGGGGCGCGGCGTGGGAAGCAGCGCGGGACGGGGCCTGGGAAGTGGGGTCGAGCAACGTCATGGGCATTCTGATACAGAGTATCTTTACGCCTGTCCAGCATGACCAAAGGCGAGCCGATCCACTTTTTCTTGAACGCAGCGCAGCGCCTTGCCAGGGCCGGACGCGACGTCCATATCCGGTCGACCGCGGGCGGGCGGCGGGTGGAGCAGAGCGAGATGAGTGAGCAGCGCATTTCCGGCCTCAGCGCCGCCATTCTCGCCGGCGGCCAGGCCCGCCGCATGGGCCATATCAACAAGGCCCTGGTGACGGTGGGCGGCGTGCCGGTGATCGACCGGCTGATCGCCCGCCTCGCGCCGCTGTGCGAGGAACTCATCGTGATCGCGGCCGATCCCGAGCCTTATGCGGCCCGCGGGCTTGTGGTCTATCCCGATATCGAGGCGGGCAACGGGGCACTGGGCGGGCTGCATACGGCCCTGACCCGCGCGCGCGGCGACAAGGTGTTCGTGTGCGCCTGCGACATGCCTTTCATCTCCGCGCCGCTGATCCACCATTTGAACGCCAGCCTCGGCGCGCACGACGCCGCGGTGCCGCGCGACGGCTATGGCTTACAGCCGCTGCACGCCATCTATGCCCGCCGCATCGCGTCGCTGATCCCGCCCTTCATCGCGCGCCGCGCGCTGCGCATGGACGGCTTCATTGCCGCCCTCGATGCGGTGATCCTGCCACCGTCCGATGTGGCCGCCTATGCGGCGGAGGCGGAGATCTTCTTCAACGTCAATACCCCGGCGGACCTCGAACAAGCGCGGCTCAAGGCGCGGGAAGCTCCGCAATCGCCCCAGGATGAGCCGGCGCGCGCGCCGCGCTAGGCTTCCGGGCACATAGCGAAAAACGGGAAGGAAACATGCCAGACGTCGGGGATCCCAGCCTCTATGAGCGCATCGGCGGCGAAGGCGCCGTGCGGGCGCTGGTGGGGCGTTTCTATCATTTGATGGACACGCTGCCGCAGGCTGCCGAATGCCGCGCCATCCATCCGCCGAGCCTGGAGGGCAGTGCGCGCAAGCTGGAGGAATATCTTACCTATTGGCTGGGCGGCCCGTCCGATTACGTGGCCCGCAACGGCCATCCGCGCCTGCGCATGCGCCATTTCCCAGCCGCCATCGGCCCGGCCGAGCGCGACGGCTGGCTGGCGTGCTTCCGCCAGGCGCTGGCCGAGACGGTCACGGACCGCACCGCCGCCGCCGAGCTTCTGCCGCGCGTGGAGGCGCTCGCCGCCCATATGCAGAATCGGGCCTGACCGCCGCCGCCCCCTCCAAAGCGCGGGCCAGCTGGCTTCACGGGCGCGGCATCCGGGCGGCAAAGCGCCGCCCCCGCGCGCGTTAGGGCCATCGACCGATCCTGAGGCGCGCGCGACCCGCCCCGCGCGCGCCGGAGGGTGCATGGCGCGCGCATGCACGACGCTACGGCAGCTTCCCACAGGGCGGCGCGGGCTTTTCGCGCATCGCGGGCGGTGCGCCCGCACCTGCACTCCACATGACATTTTTATGTCGTCCCGACCCCGCGCCGCGCCCGCAAAATCCCGTCCCAAGCCTTGTGTTTCTTCACTTTTCACCGGGCAAGTGTTGACGGCGGGACCGGCCGTCCGCATGGTGCGGCCGCGCTTACATCTGGGCGTTGACGAGGAGTATTCCCCATCATGAGCCAATGGCCGGTTCACGCGAAAATCGATGGACCCATTGTGATGATCGGCTTCGGGTCGATCGGTCGCGGCACGCTGCCGCTTATCGAGCGTCACTTCGAATTCGACAAATCCCGCTTCGTGGTTATCGACCCCGTGGACAAGGATCGTGCTCTGCTGGACGCGCGCGGCGTGCGCTACATCCAGTCCGAGGTGACGGCTGAGAATTATCGCGACCTGCTGACCCCGCTGCTGACGGCGGGCGGCGGGCGCGGCTTCTGCGTCAATCTCTCGGTGGACGTGTCCTCGATCGCGATCATGGAACTGTGCCGGGAAATCGGCGCGCTCTATGTCGATACGGTCATCGAGCCCTGGAAGGGCTTCTATTTCGACAACACCCTCGGCCCCGAGGCGCGCTCCAATTACGCGCTGCGCGAGGGCCTGCTGGATGCGCGCCGGCGTTCGCCGGGCGGCCCCACCGCCGTCTCCACCTGCGGCGCCAATCCGGGCATGGTGTCCTGGTTCGTGAAGCAGGCGCTGCTCAACATCGCCGCCGATACCGGGCTGGACCGGCCGGAGCCCGCCAGCCGCGAGGAATGGGCGCAGCTCGCCCGCGCCCTCGGCGTGAAGGGCATCCACATCGCCGAACGCGACACCCAGCGCGCCCGCGATCCCAAGCCCGCCGACGTGTTCGTCAACACCTGGTCGGTGGAAGGCTTCGTCTCCGAGGGCCTGCAGCCGGCGGAACTCGGCTGGGGCACGCACGAGAAGCAGCTTCCCCCGGACGGGCGCACCCATGCGAGCGGCTGCGGCGCCGCCATCTATCTCATGCGGCCCGGCGCGGACACCCGCGTGCGCAGCTGGACCCCGACCCCGGGGCCGCAGTTCGGCTATCTGGTCACGCACAATGAGGCGATCTCGATCGCCGACTATCTCACCGTGCGCGACGGGGCGAACGTGCTCTATCGCCCCACCTGCCATTATGCCTACCACCCCTGCAACGACGCGGTGCTGTCGCTGCACGAGATGTTCGGCAATGGCGGCGTGCAGCAATCGTCCTGGAAGATCCTCGACGAGAACGAGATCGTCGACGGCCGCGACGAGTTGGGCGTGCTGGTCTATGGCCATGCCAAGAACGCCTATTGGTACGGCTCGCACCTCTCCATCGAGGAAGCGCGCGAACTCGCGCCCTATCAGAACGCCACCGGCCTCCAGGTGACCTCGGCCGTGCTCGCGGGCATGGTGTGGGCGCTCGAAAACCCGGAAGCCGGCATCGTGGAAGCCGACGAGATGGACTTCCGCCGCTGCCTCCAGGTGCAGGCGCCCTATCTCGGCGAGGTGAAGGGCACCTATACCGACTGGACCCCGCTCACCAAGCGCGTGGACCTGTTCCCCGAGGACATCGACCGCGAAGACCCCTGGCAGTTCAAGAACATCATCGTGCGCTGACCGCGAGGTCGCATCATGCGCTGACCGCGGCGGCAGCGAACCGCCGCCGCTCGAACGAGGCCCTCCCCGCCGGGGAGGGCCTTTTTCTTTTCCCGCCCGCCCGCTCCTCACCGCAACGTGCACGGCGGGCGGGGAGAATGTGGCGCGGCCTGTGCGCTCCGCCATTTTTATGCCGTCGCGGCAGGTGCCATAATCGGATATTGGCTGAAGCGCAGTCGCTTATCCCAGCCTCCGGAGCCGCTGATGCATGTGAAGGTCCGCCTCGCCGCCCTCCTCGTTTCCCTCCTGCCCGTTCTGGGCCTGCCGGGGACGATCCGCGACGCGGCCGCGCAGGGCGCCTCGACCCCGGCCGCAGCACCGGCCGACGCCGGCCCCTTCCGTTTCGCGACCTCGCTGATGGGCACGCCGAAATATCCGGCGGATTTCAAGCATTTCGACTATGTGAACCCGGACGCGCCCAAGGGCGGCACCGTGCGCCTGTCCGAGAACGGCACCTTCGACAGCTTCAACGCGATCATCACCCGCGGCACGCCGGGCGCGGGGCTCGGCCTGATCTACGATACGCTCACCACCCAGTCCCGCGACGAGGTGGCGACCGCCTATGGCCTGATCGCGGACGGCATCCGCTTTCCGCCGGATTTCTCCTCCGTCACCTATCGCCTGCGGCCGGAGGCGAAATGGCATGACGGCACGCCGATCACCCCCGACGATGTGATCTGGTCGTTCGACGTGCTCACCAAGAACAATCCCGGGCAGGCCTTCTATTATCGCCACGTGAAAGAGGTTCAGAAGACCGGCGAACGGGAGGTGACCTTCACCTTCGACCAGGGCGGCAATCGCGAACTGCCGCAGATCGTCGGCGAGATGATGGTGCTGCCCAAGCATTGGTGGACCGGCACCGACGGCACCGGCAAGAAGCGCGACATCACCCAGGGCACGCTGGAGGCGCCGCTCGGCTCGGGTGCCTACAAGATCAAGTCCTTCGTGCCCGGCCGCACCATCGTGTACGAACGGGTGAAGGATTATTGGGGCGCGAACCTGCCGGTGAATGTCGGCACGAACAATTTCGACGAGATCCGCTACGAATATTATCGCGACGACACGGTGGAGCTGGAAGCCTTTAAGGCCGACCAATACGACTTCCGTGTCGAGATCTCGGCCAAGAACTGGGCCACCGCCTACGACTTCCCGGCCAAGACCGACGGCAAGGTGCTGCTCGAAACCTTCGAGAACCGCGCCTCCGGTGTCATGCAGGCGTTCGTGCCCAATCTGCGCCGGCCGAAGTTCCAGGACCCGCGCGTGCGCCGGGCGCTGAACTATGCGCTCGACTTCGAGGGCATGAACAAGACTCTGTTCTTCGACCAGTACGAGCGGGTGAACAGCTATTTCAGCGGCACGGAGCTGGCCTCCTCGGGCCTGCCCGCCGGGCGCGAGCTGGAAATCCTCACCCCGCTGAAGGACAAGCTGCCGGCCGAGGTCTTCACCAAGCCCTATGTCAATCCCGTCAACGGCACCGACCAGGACCGCCGCAGCAATCTGCGCATGGCTGCCGACCTGCTGAAACAGGCGGGATATGTGGTGAAGGGCAAGCAACTGGTGGACGCCTCAGGCGCGCCCTTCACCATCGAGATCCTGCTGACGAGCCCCTCCTTCGAACGCGTCGCCCTGTTCTACAAGCCGGCGCTGGAACGCCTCGGCATCGGCGTCTCGGTGCGGATGGTGGATACCTCACAATATATCAACCGCATCCGCTCGCGCGATTTCGACATGATCGTCGCGAGCTGGGGCCAGTCGCTCTCGCCCGGCAATGAGCAGCGCGATTACTGGGGCTCGGATTCCGCGACGCGCGACGGCTCGCGCAATTATGCCGGCATCTCCAATCCGGCCATCGACGCGCTGATCGAGAAGGTGATCTACGCCACCAGCCGCGAGGATCTGGTGGCCGCGACCCACGCACTCGACCGCGCGCTGCTGTGGAACGACTATGTCATCCCCGCCTGGACGCTGCGCTACACCCGCACCGCCCGCTGGGACCGCTTCAGCCATCCGGAAAAGCTGCCGCGCTATTCCTATGCCTTCCCCGAAATCTGGTGGTGGGACGCGGCCAAGGCGGCGAAGGTCGGGACCCGCGGCCAATGAGCGATTTCGATCGCCGCACCCTGTTGCGCCTCGCCGCCGCCGGCGGGGTCACGCTGCTCGCCCGGCCGGCGTTCAGCCAGACCCAGGCCACGCCCGACGGCAAGACGGCGGCGGAGGCGGAAGGCGGCGCATCGTCCGCGCCAGGGGTGGAGCGACACGGCATCTCCTCCTTCGGCGAACTGAAATATCCCAAGGACTTCAAGCATTTCGACTATGTGAACCCGGACGCCCCCAAGGGCGGCACGTTTTCGCAGATCGGCCCGACGGCGGCCTATAACCAATCGTTCCAGACCTTCAACTCGCTCAACGGCTACATCCTGCGCGGCGATGGCGCCCAGGGGCTGGCGCTGATCTTCGACAGCCTGATGGCCCGCGCCACCGACGAGCCGGATGCGCTCTATGGCCTCGTCGCTTCCGGCGTGACCATCGGGGATAGCGGCCAGCTCTACACCTTCCGCCTGCGCCCCGAGGCGCGCTTCCACGACGGCACCCCGCTGACGGCGGAGGACGTGGCCTTCTCGCTCAACACGCTGAAGGCGCAGGGCCATCCGCTGATCCGCCAGGCGCTGCGCGAGTTCACCGGCGCCGAGGCGGGCGGGACGGGCACCGTGAACCTGCGCTTCACCGCGCAGCGTCCGCGCGACGTGCCGCTCTATGCCGCGAGCCTGCCGATCTTCTCCAAGGCCTATTATACCAAGCACAAGTTCGAGGAGACGACGCTGGAGCCGCCGCTCGGCAGCAGCGCCTACAAGATCGGCCGCTTCGAATCCGGCCGCTATATCGAATACGACCGGGTGAAGGACTATTGGGCCAAGGACCTGCCCGTGAACGTAGGGCGCAACAATTTCGACACCCTGCGCTTCGAATATTTCCGCGATCGGGATGTCGGCTTCGAGGCGTTCAAGGCCCGCGTCTATCTGTTCCGCGAGGAATTCACCTCGCGCGCCTGGTCCACCCAATATGATTTCCCCGCACTGCGCGACGGCCATGTGAAGCGCGACGTTCTGCCGGACGAGACCCCCTCGGGCGCGCAGGGCTGGTTCTTCAACACCCGCCGGCCGAAATTCTTCGACCGCTCGGTGCGCGAGGCGATCTCGCTCGCCTTCGATTTCGAATGGACCAACAAGAACCTGATGTTCGGCCAGTATGAGCGCACTTGGTCGTTCTTCCAGAATTCCGACCTGATGGCGCAGGGCAAGCCTTCGCCGGCGGAAGAAAAGCTGCTGCGCCCCTATGCCGAGCGCCTGCCGCAGGATGTGTTCGAGGAGGCCTATGCGCCGCCCGTCACCGACGGCTCTGGCCAGGACCGCGCCCTGCTGCGCCGCGCGGCCGCCTTGCTGAAGGAAGCCGGCTATACCATCCAGCAAGGCAAGCTGGTGGACGGCAAGGGCCAGCCGCTGCAGATCGAATTCCTGGACGACGAGGGCTCGTTCGAGCGCCACACCGCCCGCTTCATCGGCAATCTGAAGCTGCTCGGCATCGACGCCACCTATCGCATCGTCGATCCCGCGCAATATCAGGCGCGGCTGAAGGATTTCGACTTCGACATCGTGGTGCGCCGCTATTCGGTATCGCTCAATCCTGGCGAGGAATTGCGCGCCTATTTCGGCAGCGAGGCGGCGCGCACGCGCGGCTCGAACAATCTCTCCGGCATTTCCGATACCGCCGTGGACGGGCTGATCGACGTGGCGCTGGGCGCCCAGACCCGTCCAGACCTTGTCACCGCCTGCCGCGCGCTCGACCGGGTGCTGCGCGCCGGCCGCTATTGGGTGCCGCAATGGAACAAGGCCTCCCATTGGGTCGCCTATTGGGACCTGTTCGAGCGCCCCGCCGTGAAGCCGAAATATGATCGCGGCGTGCTCGACACCTGGTGGCAGAAGCCGGCATCCTCCCTGCCGCCCGTAAAGGGCGGTTGACGCCGCCCGCCAGAGCCCGCACCGTCGGCCCGAACCTGGAGACCCGATGCTCGCTTATATCATCCGCCGTGTCGCGCTCATGATCCCGACCATCCTCGGCATCATGCTGGTTTCGTTCGTGGTGGTGCAGTTTGCGCCGGGCGGCCCGGTGGAACGGGTGATCGCGCAGCTGACCGGCGACGGCGCCTCCGCCACCTCGCGCATTTCCGGCCAGGGCGGCGATTTCGCCGGCGGCGCCACGTTGCCGGGCGGCGGCGGGGCGGATGCCTCGGCCTCGAAATATCGCGGCGCCCAGGGGCTGGATCCGAAATTCATCCAGGAGCTGGAGAAGCAGTTCGGCTTCGACAAGCCGGCCTATGAGCGCTTCTGGCTGATGATCAAGAATTACGCGACCTTCGATTTCGGCCGCTCCTATTTCCGCGACATTCGCGTCATCGACCTGATCGCGGAGAAGATGCCGGTCTCGATCTCGCTCGGCCTGTGGATGACGCTTTTGACCTACGCCATCTCGATCCCGCTCGGCATCTCCAAGGCCATGCGCGACGGCTCGCGCTTCGATGTGTGGACCTCGGCGGTGATCATCGTCGGCTATGCCATCCCGTCCTTCCTGTTCGCCATCCTGCTGATCATCCTGTTCGCCGGCGGCTCGTTCCTGGATTGGTTTCCGCTGCGCGGCCTCACCTCGGACAATTGGAGCCAGATGTCCTGGCCCGCGCGCATCGCCGATTATGGCTGGCACCTGGTGCTGCCGCTCACCTCCATGGTGCTCGGCGCCTTCGCCACCATGACCTTGCTGACCAAGAATTCGTTCCTGGAAGAGATCCGCAAGCAATATGTCACCACCGCCCGCATGAAGGGGCTCTCCGAGCGCAGCGTGCTCTATCGCCACGTGTTCCGGAACGCGATGCTGATCGTCATCGCCGGCTTTCCCGGCGCCTTCATCTCCGCCTTCTTCACCGGCTCGCTGCTGATCGAGACCATCTTCTCCCTCGACGGGCTCGGCCTGCTGGGCTTCGAGAGCGTGCTGAACCGCGATTATCCGGTGGTGTTCGGCACGCTCTATATCTTTTCACTGGCGGGCCTCGTGGTCGGCCTCCTGTCGGACCTCACCTACATGCTGGTCGATCCGCGGATCGATTTCGAGACGCGGGACGTCTGAACCATGACGGCCCTGCCCACCCTTCCCCAGACCGCCCCCGCCACCCCGCCGGCCCCCATGCCGACGGCGAAGCCGACCAAGCGGCCCTTCTTCTCGCCGCTCAACCGGCGGCGCATCGCCAATTTCCGCGCCAACAGGCGCGGCTGGTGGTCCTTCGTGCTGTTCATGATCCTGTTCGTGCTCAGCCTGTTCGCGGAATTCATCGCCAACGACCGGCCGATCGTGGTGCGCTTCGATGGCGCCTATTATTTCCCCGTGCTGACCGCTTATCCCGAAACCACGTTCGGCGGCGATTTCGAGACCACGGCGGATTATCGCGATCCCTATCTGCGCAAGCTGATCGACGAGAAGGGCGGCTGGATGATCTGGCCGCCGGTGCATTTCAGCTATTCCACTCACAATCTGGACCTGCCGACCCCCGCCCCCTCGCCGCCCACCTGGATGCTGAGCGAGGAGCAGTGCAAATCGGTGGCCGAGCGCAAGGGCGTCTCCGGCTGCTCGGGGCTCGAATACAATTGGCTGGGCACCGACGACCAGGGCCGCGATGTGCTGGCACGCCTGATCTACGGCTTCCGCATCTCGGTGCTGTTCGGGCTCGCGCTGACCCTCGTCTCTTCCGCCATCGGGGTCGCGGCAGGCGCGGTCCAGGGCTATTTCGGCGGCTGGGTGGACCTTCTGTTCCAGCGCTTCATCGAGGTGTGGACCTCCATCCCCTCGCTCTACCTGCTGCTCATCATCTCCTCGGTGCTGGTGCCCGGCTTCTGGGTGCTGCTGGGCATCCTGCTGCTATTCTCCTGGGTCTCGCTGGTGAGCCTGGTGCGGGCGGAATTCCTGCGCGCGCGCAATTTCGAATATGTGCAGGCGGCGCGCGCCTTGGGCGTGAACAATTTCACCATCATGGTGCGGCACCTTTTGCCCAACGCCATGGTGGCGACGCTCACCTTCCTGCCGTTCATCCTCTCCTCCTCGGTGATGACGCTGACCGCCCTGGACTTCCTCGGCTTCGGCCTGCCGCCCGGCTCGCCCTCGCTGGGCGAACTGCTCTCGCAAGGCAAATCCAACGTCCAGGCCCCCTGGCTGGGCCTTGCCGGCTTCTTCACCGTGGGATTGATGCTGAGCCTTCTGATCTTCATCGGCGAGGCGGTGCGCGACGCCTTCGACCCGCGCAAGACCTTCGGGTGAGGTGTGGTAGGATGCACGCCATGGAGATGAAGCTATGAACAGGATCGTGCGGGAGCATTATCCCGTGGAGAAATTGCCGGAGGATCTGCGGGACGGATTGCCTGCGGGCGTGACGGTGACAGTAACGGTGGAAGACGAAGGCGGACGTAGGGATACGATCGAGCCGTCTTTAAGGGAAGTCGCTCGCAATCCCAAGCGAATGACCTTTGCCGAAGCGCGCGCTCTTGCGCAAAGGGCCATGCCCATCGGAGACGATGCTGTCGAACGCATCAGAAAGCTGCGCGATGAGTGGGATACCTGATCCGCAGGACGAAGCGAGGATCTATCTCGACACTAATGTATTTATTGATGTTTTCGAGGGGCAAGGGCCGATTTCGAGGGCGCTCGAAGCGCTCTTCCTTGCGGAAGGCGATTGGAAACTGCAACCGCTCGTTACCAGCGAGCTGACTCTCAGTGAGCTATTGGTCAAGCCGCTGGAAACCCGCAGGGCCGAGTTGGTGAGCGTCTATGACAATTGGACCATCACGAACGATCAGATCGAAGTGGTGCCAGTTGTTCGTCGTGTCCTGCATACGGCGGCGGAAATTCGGGCCAAGGAGAAATCCATGAAGCTTCCCGATGCGATCCATGTCGCCAGCGCCGTTGCAGTGGGGTGCCGGTTCTTTCTCACCCGAGATACAACGCTTTGGACTCCCCCCGAAATCTCCAAGGTCCTCACGACCGAGGACAATGTCTGGCGGCTCTTTAAGGAGATTTCGGCGCGTGCCCACTGATCCCCTCCTCTCCGTGCAAGACCTGTCCGTCGCCTTCCGCCGGGTGGGCGGGGATTTTCTGGCGGTGAAGAACGTCTCGTTCGATGTCGCGCCGGGCGAGACGGTCGCGCTGGTCGGCGAGTCCGGCTCGGGCAAGTCCGTCACCGCGCTCTCGGTGCTCAAACTCCTGCCCTATCCGGCCGCGAGCCATCCCACCGGCAAGATCCTGTTCAAGGGCCGCGACCTGCTCACCTTGCCGGAGCGGGAGTTGCGCGGCGTGCGCGGCAATGACGTGACCATGGTGTTCCAGGAACCCATGAGTTCGCTCAACCCGCTGCATACCATCGCCCAGCAGATCGGCGAGATGCTCATCCTCCATCGCGGCATGGGCGGCACGCAGGTGCGCGAACGCACGCTGGAATTGCTGCACGAGGTGGGCATTCCCGATCCCGAGCGGCGGCTGTCGGATTATCCCCACCAGCTCTCCGGCGGCCAGCGCCAGCGCGTCATGATCGCCATGGCGCTCGCCAACGAACCGGACCTCTTGATCGCCGATGAGCCCACCACCGCGCTGGACGTCACGGTCCAGGCGCAGATCCTCAAGCTGCTGAAGGATCTCCAGGCGCGCATGGGCATGGCGATGCTGTTCATCACCCACGACCTCGGCATCGTGCGCAAGATCGCCGACCGGGTGTGCGTGATGAGCAAGGGCGAGATCGTCGAGCAGGGCGGGGCGGAGGAGACCTTCCTCCATCCCAAGCACCCCTACACCCAGGCGCTGCTGCATGCGGAGCCCAAGCCCGATCCCGCCCCCGCCGCGCCGGACGCGAAAGTGGTGGTCTCGGCGCAGGACCTGAAGGTGCATTTTCCCATCAAGCGCGGCATCCTTCGCCGCACCATCGGCTATGTGAAGGCGGTGGACGGGGTCACGCTCGACATCCACGAGGGCGAGACCCTGGGCGTGGTGGGCGAATCCGGCTCGGGCAAGACCACGCTCGGCCTCGCTCTGCTGCGCCTCATCTCGTCCAACGGCCCCATCGCCTTCCTCGGCAACCGCATCGACGGCCTGCGCTTCAAGCAATTGCGGCCCCTGCGGGCGGACATGCAGATCGTGTTCCAGGATCCCTACGGCGCGCTCTCCCCGCGCATGTCCATCGAGGACATCGTCGGCGAGGGCCTGCGCGTGCACCAGAAGGGGCTCGACGCCGACGCGCGCGAGCAGCGCGTGATCGCCGCGCTCGCCGACGTGGGCATCGACCCGGAAAGCCGGCACCTCTATCCGCACGAATTTTCCGGCGGCCAGCGCCAGCGCATCTCAATCGCGCGGGCGATGGCACTCGAACCCTCGTTCGTGGTGCTGGACGAGCCCACCAGTGCGCTCGATATGCTGGTGCAGGCGCAGATCGTGGAATTGCTGCGCGCCCTGCAGCGGCGCCGGTCGCTCACTTATATGTTCATCTCCCACGACCTGCGGGTGGTGTCCGCGCTGGCGAGCCGCATCCTGGTGATGCGCAACGGCAAGATGGTGGAGGAAGGCCCGGCGCGAGAGGTATTCCAAAACCCGAAGGAAGCCTATACCAAGGCCCTGTTCGCCGCCGCCTTCAATCTGGAAACCGCCCAGCCGGGAGTGACCGCGCAATGACCGAGCCGAGCAGGACCGCGCCCCCGCGCGCCCATGGCGATGCGGCCGCGCAGGCCGAGGTGTCCCCGCCCCATCTGCTGGGCAAGGGGTTTCGCGACTATCTGCGCTATGAGGTGAAGCTGCATCACGAGCCGGGCGGCGCGGCGGAGACGTCGCAACGCGATATCGTGGTCGGCGGACGGGTGGTCGGGGTGCTGTGCTTCGATCCGGCGCGCGACCGCGTGGTGCTGATCCACCAGTTTCGCCTCGCGGCCCATCTCGCCACCGGCCTCGGGCGGATGGTGGAGATCGTCGCCGGGCGGGTCGATCCCGGCGAGGCGCCGGCCGCCGCCGCCCATCGCGAATGCCTGGAGGAGATCGGCGTCGCGCCGACGCGCCTGGAAGAGCTGTTCAAATTCATGCCGACGCCGGGCGTGACCGACGAAATCTGCACGCTCTACCTCGGCATCGTGGATTCCCACGCTTTGCCCGCCCGCGCGGGCCTCGCCCATGAGCACGAGGTCACGGCGCCCTTCACCTTGAGCCTGGATGATGCGCTCGGCATGCTCAGCCCCGGCTGCGTGATGAACGGCTATACCCGCATCGCGCTGCAATGGCTGGCGCTCAACCGCGCGCATCTGGCCGAGCTCGCGGCCAAGGCCCGGGCCGAAGCCTGAGCTTCGCCCCCAAGCTTCGCCCCCAAGCCTCACCTCGTGCCGCGGCGCTAAGCGCCGAAGCCGAGTTTCGCGAGTTCGCGCTCCAGGGCGGCGCTCACCAGCACCCCCTCCTGCGCGGCATGGGCGCGGGCGGCGATGCGGCGCGAGCCGGGCAGGCGCGCGCCCTCCTGGCCCTCGATGGCTTCCACCAGCCGCGCCAGATGGTCGAGATAGCCAGGGCCGCCCAGCGCGCCGGGATTGATCGCCACCAGGGTCTGGCCGATGGCGGGCGGCGGGCCTTCGCCGTCGAAGAAGGACGGGGCATCGATGGCGAAAGTGGCCGCGTTCAGCGCGGCGGAGAGCACCTCCACCATGAAGGCGAGCGCCGTGCCCTTGGCCTCGCCCATGGGCACCATGGTGCCGGCCAGACCCGCCTTGGCGTCGGTGGTGGCGCGCCCCTCGGTATCCAGCGCCCAGCCCTCGGGGATCGGCTCGCCCTTCTGCGCGGCGGCGAGGATATAGCCGCGCGCGACCTTGGAGACGGACAGATCCACCACCGCCGGCGGCCGGTCCAGCAGCGGGGTCGCGAACGCGATGGGATTGGTGCCGAACACGGGGCGCCGTCCGCCCCAGGGCGCGATGGAGGCGGGCGCATTGGTGAAGGCGAGCGCGATCAGCCCCGCCTCCGCCATGCGCTCCACCGGATGGCCGGCGACGCCGAAATGACTGGAGCGGCGGATGCCGGCAATCGCGATGCCCATTTCCTTCGCCAGCGGCACGAGGTGCTGTTCCGCGAGCCGCACGGCGGGATAGGCAAAGCCGTTGGCGGCATCGACGCCGACCACCGAAGGCGCGGCCTTGCGGTGCGTGGGCACGGCATGGCCGTCGATCTTGCCGGCGAGCGCCTGGAGGCCATAGCTCGGCAGCCGGGCGAGCCCGTGGCTGGGCAGGCCGTCGGCTTCCGCCGCCACCAGCGCCTCGGCGACCACGGCCGCGTTTTCCGCACTGGTGTTGAAATGCTGGAGCGCGGCGGCGGCATAGGCACGCGCGCCGTCCATATCGAGCCTGCGGCCCTCGGTCATAACGGGTCTTCTCCTTCAGGCCGCGCATCGAACCGTGTGAGGTCGAAGGCGGCGACATCCTCAAGCAGGGCGACGAAGGCGCGGGCACCGAACTCCGCCGCCGCCGCGCCCTTTTCCGCGCTGGCCGGGCGGGCATCGCCCATGGCGCCGGCGGGGCTTAGATCCTCGCTCATCCAGCCGAAGCCGACGGGATGGTTGGCGCGCAGCTGGGTGAACTGGCGTTCCATGGCGATGCTCCAGGGCGCGAAGTCGCGCGCCTGCGCCATGTCCACCAGATCGGGGCGGAAGGCGAGCATCAGCGAGGTCTCGATATCCCCGCCATGGATGCCGTGCGCCCGCTCCTGCGGCGCGAACAGCCCTTCCGGATAACCGAAACGGTGCATGGAGACGTTCACCGCCAGCATCTTGTGGCGCACCCGAAGCGTGCGCGACACGAGATCCATCACCGGCACGTTGCCGCCGTGGGTGTTGAGCAGCACCAGGCGGCGGATGCCGGCGCGGGCCACCGCATCGCCGATCTCTGTCCAGGCGCGCAGCGCGGTTTCCGGCGACAGGGTGAGCGTGCCGGTGAAGGAGAGGTGCTCGTCGGACTTGCCCACCGCCTGGATGGGCAGGAACAGGGCTGTTAAGTCCGGGCGCAGCAAGGGCAGGATGCGGTCGATATAGCCCTGGGAAATGAACGTGTCCGTGCCGAGCGGCAGATGGGGCCCATGCTGTTCCACCGCCGCGACCGGGAGGATGGCGATCGCCGCCGCGCGGTCCAACGCCGCGAGCGCCGGCGACGACAGCGCGGCCCAGAATCGGTGTGTCATGGAAGAACCCGTGGGGTCATGCCGGTGTCATCGTGGTCGCGGGGCGGGCGCCTGGGGCGGCGCGCCCGCGTTTTCGGCGCGGACATTAGGAGCGTGTCTGCTGCACCGCAAGCACGCCGGCGCGGCCCTTGTCTCCCAATCGGCACAAGACCTTCGCAAAATTGTAAGCCGGCGCGTGGATAAGGTAGGCTGCGCGCGGCAATCGACGGCCTGCGGACGATTGTGCTGGGGCGCGCCAGGGGGTTGGGATGAAGGATCCGATCGCAAAGACCATCGGCTACCGGCTCACACATACGGCGCGGCTGCAAAAAGCCCTGTCCGCGCGGCTGCTGGCGGATCTCGGATTGTTTCCGGGGCAGGAATCGGTGCTGAAACTGCTGATCGACGAGGACGGCCGCACCATGGGCGATCTCGCCACGGCCTTGCGTGTGCGCCCGCCCACGGCCTCCAAAACCATCGCCCGCCTCACGACGCAGGGCCTGGTGGAACGCCGCGCCACCGACGGCGACGGGCGCCTGGTGCGCGTGTTCCTCACCGCTGCCGGCCGCGACAAGGGCAGCGCCATCGACCATGTCTGGGAAACCCTGGAAAACGAGATGGTCGCCGGCCTCGAAAGCAAGGAGCGCAAGCGCCTGCGCAAATTGCTGCGCAAGGTGGAAAAGAACCTCGCGCTGCGCCTCGGGGCCGATGGCGGCGCGGACGATGACGTCGAGCCGGCGGACGACGAAGACGACAATTGAGCGCCGTCCCCGGCCGCGAGCTGAGCCCGGCGGTTGCTGGGCGGCTCTTGCCGGGGAGAGGTTGCAGATCTGGTCTTGCAGGGCAGAGCTCACTGGGCAGATCTTGCAAGGCAGATCTTGCAGGACCGAAAGCATCGCGCGCACGCTCCGGCCAAGGCCCGCGAGCGCCGCGCCGGCGCCGAAACCGGGGCCGGCGATTTGCCGATCGCGCGGCCCCGCTCCGCGCGCATGGGCCCTTTCCCGATCCATGCAAGATTAGAGCTTTGCCCATCCCGCGCGCACGCGGTATTGCTGGAAATCTAATCGATTAAGAGCCGAATCTTCACTTCGGTCGGAAAGGGGAGTCATGTCCAACGCCATCGATCTCAATGGACGCTGCGCTGTCGTCACCGGAGGGGCCCAGGGCATCGGCCGCGCCGTGGTGGAGCGCTTCCTCGCCTCCGGCGCCAAGGTCGCCATCTGGGACCGCGACGCCGGCCTGGCGCAGAGCGTCGCGGACACGCTCGGCCGCGACAAGGTGGTGCCCGTGGCGGTGGACGTGACCAGCCTCGCCGAGGTGGAGCGCGCCCGCGATGAAACCCTCGCCGCGCTCGGGGCGATCCATATCCTCGTCAACAATGCCGGCATCGCCGGACCCAATCATAAGACGTGGGACTATCCCGCCGACGCCTGGGCGCAGGTGATGGCGATCAATCTCAACGGCCCGTTCAATTGCTGCCGCGCCGTGGTGCCGGGCATGATCGCCCAGAATTACGGGCGCATCGTCAATGTCGCGTCCATCGCGGGCAAGGAAGGCAATCCCAACGCCTCGGCCTATTCGGCCTCCAAGGCCGGCGTGATCGCGCTGACGAAATCGCTGGGCAAGGAACTGGCGGATTATGATATCGCGGTGAATTGCGTCACCCCCGCCGCAGCCAAGACCGCCATCTTCGACCAGATCAGCGAACAGCACATCGCCTACATGCTCTCGAAGATTCCCCGCAACCGCTTCCTCAAGGTCGACGAAGCCGCCGCCACCATCGCATTCGCCGCCTCGGCGGACTGCTCTTTCACCACCGGCGCGGTGTTCGACCTGTCGGGGGGACGCGCCACCTATTGACCAGCAGCGCCGCGCGGGCCGCGGCGCCGGGAAGCCTTCCATGAACATCGCCGGACACAAGGTGCAGGTCTCGGGGCGGCGCGATTCGACGCTCGTCGGCATCGGCCTCATGTGCCTGGCGGTGATCTGCTTCGCGCTCAGCGACGCGACGGCCAAATGGCTCAGCGGGCACGTGAACGTGTTCGTCGTGGTGTGGGCGCGCTATGTGGTGCAGTTCGTACTGGCGCTTCTGGTGTTCAATCCCTGGACCGTGCCGGGGCTGATGCGCACGCGCCGGCCGGGGCTGCAATTGTTCCGCTCCGCCTTGCTGTTCGCCTGCACCGCACTCAACTTCTACGCCCTGCAATATCTGCAGCTCGACCAGACCGTCTCCATCATGTTCTCGACCCCCTTCTTCGTCGCTTTGTTCGCCGGGCCGATGCTGGGCGAATGGATCGGGGTGCGGCGGTGGGCGGCGATCCTGGTGGGCTTTGCCGGCATCGTGCTGGTGGCGCGGCCGGGCGTGGGCGGCATCCATCCCGCCGCCCTGCTCTCGCTGGCGGCGGCGGTCTGCTATTCGCTCTACGGCATCACCACGCGCATGCTGGCGGCGACCGACGCCTCCCAGACCACCTTGTTCTATTCCTCCCTGGTGGGCGCGGTGGTGGCCTCGGTGCCGCTATTCTGGGTGTGGGAAACGCCGCACGAGCCGATGGTGTTCGGCGCCATGCTGGAATTGGGCGTGGTGGTGGGCGCGGGGCATTTCCTGCTCATCCTCGCCCACGCCCGCGCACCGGCGGCGACGCTCTCGCCCTTCATCTACACCCAGATCATTTCCATGATCGTGCTCGGCTGGCTGATGTTCGGCAACCTGCCGAGCGGATGGACGCTGGCGGGCGCGGCGGTGGTGGTGAGTTCGGGAATCTATCTTCTCTTGCAGGAGCGAAAAGACCGGGCGCGCAAGACCCTCTATGCGACGACGCCCGAGTGAGGAAACAGGGAAAAGTCCCGCCGCTTCCTCGCTTTCGTCAAAATAGGCCTTATGCTGCAAGGCACAGAGTTCGGATCGTCATCCATGCCCGCCCCCCATTTGCTCGTCGTTGAAGGAAATACCGCAGACGCCCGCGCCCGCCAGGTGAAGTTCGGCGGCGAGGCGGCGAGCGAAGGGTATGCCCGCCTGCTGCGCGACCTTTGCCCCGGTGCCGTGGTCGATATCTGCTATCCGGCGGACCCCGGTGCCAATCTGCCCGACGCGGGCGGGCTCGAGGGCTATGACGGCATCGCCATCACCGGCTCCTCGCTCAACATCTACAATGGCGGCCTGCCCATCGAGCAGCAGATCGAACTGCTGCGCACCGCCTTCACCACCGGCACGCCGGTGTTCGGCAGTTGCTGGGGCCTGCAGCTCATCACGGTTTCGGCCGGCGGCGTGGTGCGGCGCAATCCGCGCGGGCGGGAGGTCGGCTTCGGCCGCCGCATCCGCATGACCGAGCATGGCGCGCAGCATCCCATCTTCATCGGCAAGCCGCGCGTGTTCGAGGCCATGACCGTGCATCTGGACGAGGTGGAAACCTTGCCGGAGGGCGCGCGCCTGCTGGCCACCAACGATCATTCCCAGGTTCAGGCCGCCGAAATTCCGGCCGGCGCCAGCACCGCCTGGGCGGTGCAATACCATCCCGAATATCCGTTCCGGGAAATGGCCGCCATCTTCCGTCGGCTGAGCCCCTCCCTGGTGGCGGAGGGCTTCTTCCAGGACGAGGAGGCCCAGGAGAGCTTCATCGGCGATCTGGAAACCCTGGAGCGCGAGCCCGGCAACCAGCCCCTGGTCTGGCGCCACGGGGTGGACGGGGCCGTGATCTCCAAGGATCTGCGCACGGTGGAGATCCGCAATTGGATCGAACAGCTCGTGCTTCCCACCCGCGCGGCGCGCGGGCGGGGCTGACGGCGCCGGCGATACCCCAACCCTCCCCTGCAAGCGGGAGAGGGAATTGACGCACGCTCGGAAAGGTATTGCCAGTTTTCTGACGGGGAATTGGTCCGGATCGACCAGATCAGCGGCTGGGCCAGATCCACCGACCTCGGCGCACGCTAGAGCTTCGCCGCCAGCGCCTGCGCCACCTTGGAGGCCGGCACGCGCCCAAGCGCGGCTGTGATGTCCCGCCCGGCTGCGGAGAGCTTGTCCAGATCCACGCCGGTCTCGATACCCAGGCCGTCCAGCATATAGACCAGATCCTCGGTGGCGAGATTGCCGGAGGCGCCCTTGGCATAGGGGCAGCCGCCGAGCCCCGCCACCGCGCTGTCCACCACGGCGATGCCGAGATCGAGGCACGCCAACACATTGGCGAGCGCCTGTCCGTAAGTGTCGTGGAAATGCACCGCCGTGCGCTCCACCCCGATGGCCTCGGCCACCGCGCCCGCCATGGCCTTCGCCTTGTCCGGCGTGCCGACGCCGATGGTGTCGCCGAGCGAGATTTCGTAGCAGCCCATCTCCACCAGCGCGCGCGAGACCTCCACCACTTTCTCCACCGGCACCGCGCCTTGATAGGGGCAGCCGAGCACGCAGCTCACATAGCCGCGCACCGCGATGCCGGCGACGCTCGCCGCCGTGAGGACCGGCACGAAGCGCTCCAGGCTCTCGGCGATGGAGCAATTGATGTTGCGCTGGCTGAACGCTTCCGAGGCGGCGGCGAACACCGCGATTTCGGAGACGCCGCTCTCCAGCGCCCCCTCGAGCCCCTTCATATTGGGCACCAGCGCCGGATAGCGCACGGTTTCGCGCGGCCGGATGGCCGCCAGCACCTGCGCCGTATCCGCCATCTGCGGCACCCATTTGGGGGAAACGAAGCTGCCCGCCTCGATGGTGGTGAGGCCGGCATCGGCTAGCGCCTCGATAAGCGCCACCTTGGCGGCGAGCGGAACGGTGCCCGGCTCGTTCTGCAGGCCGTCGCGCGGCCCCACCTCGACGATGCGCACCCGCGCCGGCCGCCTCACGCCACATCCTCCAGCACCAGCAATTCCGCGCCTTCGTCCACGAGATCGCCGACGCCGAAGGCGACGCTCTTCACCCGCCCGTCGCGCGGGGCGGTGACCGTGTGCTCCATCTTCATGGCCTCCACCACCACCAGGGCCGTGCCCTTGGTCACCTCTTCCCCGGCGCTGACGGCGACGCGGATGATCGTGCCCGGCATCGGCGCCACAAGGCGGCCGGCGGTGCCGGTGGCCTCGATGCTGGCGAGGCGCGGGTCGATATGGTCGAGGCTGCGCTCGGTGCCGGCGGAGAAGATGGTCAGCCGCGCGCCGCTGCGCACCACACGGGCGCGGGTGCGCACGCCGTCCAGCCGGGCGATGAGGCCGCCGTCCTCAGTGCTCGTGCCCTCCACCGCCATGCGGCCGCCTGGCAGGTCCAGCAGGAAGCCGCCGTCGGTATAATGGGCGCGCACCGGAATGCGGGTCTCATGGTCGGCGAAGGTCAGGTCCACGAACGCGGAGCGGTTCAGCCGCCAGCCTGGCGCGAGGCCCCAGGGCGACCAGGGATCTGCGGGATCGGCCGCGGCGGCGGAAATCCGCGCCTCGTCCAGCAGCAGGAACAGAGCGGCGAGCGCCAGCACCCGGTCGTCCACCGGCATCGGCGCCGGCAGGAGCGTCGCGCGATGCCGCTCGATGAAGCCGGTGTCCAGCTCCGCCGCCGCGAACGCGGGCTCGGAAACGATGGCCTGGAGGAACATGCGGTTGGTGGGCAAGCCCACCACTTCGGTTGCCGCCAGCGCCGCAGCGAGCCGGCCCAGGGCCTCGGTGCGGTCGGCGCCCGAGGCGATGATTTTCGCGATCATGGGGTCGTAATGGATCGACACCTGATCCCCGGCGCGCACGCCGCTGTCCACCCGCAGCCCGGCGAGATCGAACGGCAGGCGCAGATGGTCGAGCCGGCCGACCTGGGGCAGGAAATCGCGCGCCGGATCTTCGGCATAGAGCCGCACCTCGATGGCATGGCCGATGAGGGGAATGTCGCCTTGCGCCAACGGCAGCTTTTCGCCACGCGCCACCCGGATTTGCCATTCCACCAGATCCTGCCCGGTGATGGCCTCGGTGACGGGATGCTCCACCTGCAGACGGGTGTTCATCTCCATGAAGAAGAAATCGTCGCCCTCGGCGATGAATTCCACCGTGCCCGCGCCCACATAGCCCACCGCCTTGGCGGCATCCACCGCCGCCTTGCCCATGGCCGCGCGGCGCTCCGCCGTGAGGCCGGGGGCCGGCGCCTCCTCCACCACCTTCTGGTGGCGGCGCTGGATGGAGCAGTCACGCTCGTGCAGATAGACCGCATTGCCGTGGGTATCGGCGAACACCTGCACCTCGATATGGCGCGGCTTAGTCAGGTATTTCTCGATCAGCACCTGATCGTCGCCGAAGGCGTTCTTCGCCTCGCGCTTGGCGGAGGCGAGCGCCTCGGCGAATTCCTCGGCCGCCCGCACCACCTTCATGCCCTTGCCGCCGCCCCCGGCGGACGCCTTGATGAGCACGGGATAGCCGATCTCGCCGGCCTTGCGGGCGAGCAGGGCTTCGTCCTGGTCCTTGCCGTGATAGCCGGGCACGAGGGGCACACCAGCCTGTTCCATCAGGGCCTTGGCCGCGCTCTTGGAGCCCATGGCGCGGATCGCGGAAGCCGGCGGGCCGACGAACACGATATCCGCCCGCGCGCAGGCGTCCGCGAACTCCGCATTCTCGGACAGGAAGCCGTAGCCGGGATGGATCGCGTCCGCCCCGCTCATGCGCGCCGCATCGAGGATCGCCTCGATCCTGAGATAGCTCTCGCGCGCCGGGGCGGGGCCGATGGGATAGGCCTCGTCCGCGCGCTCCACATGGAGCGCACGGGCGTCGGCTTGCGAATAGACCGCAACGGTCTTCAGCCCCATGGCTTTCGCGGTGCGCATGATCCGCACCGCGATCTCACCCCGGTTCGCCACCAAGAGGGTGCGGATGGGTCGGGTCATGCTTGTCCCCATTCGGGTTTGCGTTTTTCCAGGAAGGAGGAGACGCCCTCGCGGCCATCGGTGCTGGCGCGCGCGCGGGCGATGCGCTCTGCGGTGTCCGCGATCAGATCGGGGGTTAGCGGCCGGTCCACCGCCGCCACCAGCTCCTTCGCCGCCTTGAGCGCCGCCGGGCTCGCCGCCTTCAAGGCCTTGAGATGCTGGGCGATGGCGCCGTCCAGCT
The DNA here is from genome assembly GCF_043195145.2 of Roseixanthobacter pseudopolyaromaticivorans. Classification (NCBI taxonomy): domain Bacteria; kingdom Pseudomonadati; phylum Pseudomonadota; class Alphaproteobacteria; order Hyphomicrobiales; family Xanthobacteraceae; genus Roseixanthobacter; species Roseixanthobacter pseudopolyaromaticivorans. Next base: position 4,683,960 of record NZ_CM195539.1, on the reverse strand, counting down.
CCTCCGCCGGCACCACCTGGTGCACGAGGCCGAGCGCAAGCGCCGTCTGCGCCGAGAAGCGCTCGGCGGTGAGGAAATAGCGCCGCGCCTGCCGCGCCCCCATGGCTCGCACCAGATAGGGGCTGATGACCGCCGGGATGAGGCCGATGCGCACCTCGGTGACGGCGAATTCCGCTTCCGGCACAGCGACCACGATGTCGCTCGCCGCGATCAGCCCCACCGCCCCGGCGAAGGCCGCGCCCTGCACCCGCGCCAGCGTCGGCTTGGGGCAGGTGTCGATGACGTGGATGAGATGGGCGAGCGTGCCCGCATCCGCCACGTTCTCCTCGTGGGAATAGCCGGCCATGCGGCGCATCCAGTTGAGGTCCGCCCCGGCGCAGAAGGATTTGCCATTGGCGCGCAAGACCACGGCGCGGATCGCCGGGTCGCTGCCGGCATGATGATAGGCGGCCGTGAGCAGGGCGATCAGGCCGTCGTCGAAGGCGTTGTGCACCTCCGGCCGGTCGAGCGTGAGGGTGGCGATGCCGTCTTCATGGGAAACGATGAGGCTCATGGACCTGTTCTCCGCCGGTAGGATGTTCCGTGGCGGACTTTGGCCGAGCGGCTGTGACAGGCGAGATACAGCTCCGCCCAAGATTGGGGACAGCCGCCGGCGGGCGTGGAAATTTCGCTCACATGCGGAACACGCCGAAGCGCGTCTCCCTGTCCGGCGCATTGAGCGCGGCGGAGAGCGCGAGCGCCAGCACCATGCGGGTGTCGGCGGGGTCGATCACCCCGTCGTCCCAGATCCGCGCGGAAGAATAATACGGGTGGCCCTGGCGATCGTACTGGGCCTGGATCGGCGCCTTGAAGGCGGCCTCCTCCTCCGCCGGCCAGGTGCCGCCCTTGCCCTCGATGCCGTCGCGCTTCACCTGCGCGAGCACGTTCGCCGCCTGTTCCCCGCCCATCACGGAGATGCGGGCATTGGGCCACATCCACAGGAAGCGCGGATCGTACGCACGCCCGCACATGCCGTAGTTTCCGGCGCCGAAGGAATTGCCGATCACCACCGTGAATTTCGGCACGCTGGCGCAGGAGACCGCGTTCACAAGCTTCGCGCCGTCCTTGGCGATGCCCCCCGCCTCATATTTGCGGCCGACCATGAAGCCGGTGATGTTCTGCAGGAACACCAGCGGGATATTGCGCTGGCAGCACAATTCCACGAAATGCGCGCCCTTCAGCGCGCTCTCGGAAAACAGGATGCCGTTATTGGCGATGATGCCCACCGGATAGCCGAAGATGCGGGCAAAGCCCGTCACCAGCGTCTGGCCATAGAGCGGCTTGAACTCGTCGAACTCCGAGCCATCGACGATGCGGGCGATGATCTGGCGCACGTCGAACGGCTTCTTGGGATCTTCCGAGACGATGCCGTAGATCTCTTCCGCATCATAGAGCGGCGCCTTGGGCGGGCGGATGTCGAGATCATGCCGCTTCACCCGGTTGAGATCGCCGATGATGGTGCGGGCGATGCCGAGCGCGTGGGCATCGTTCTCCGCCATATGGTCGGCGACGCCCGAGACCCGCGTGTGCACGTCCGCACCACCCAGTTCCTCGGCGGTGACCACCTCGCCCGTCGCGGCCTTCACCAGCGGCGGGCCGCCGAGGAAGATGGTGGCCTGGTTCTTCACCATGATGGACTGGTCCGCCATGGCCGGCACATAGGCGCCACCGGCGGTGCAGGAGCCCATGACCACCGCCACCTGGGCGATGCCCTCGGCCGACATATTGGCCTGGTTGAAGAAGATGCGGCCAAAATGCTCGCGGTCCGGGAACACTTCGTCCTGGTTGGGCAGGTTCGCGCCACCGCTGTCCACGAGATAGACGCAGGGCAGGTGATTCTCCCGCGCGATGGCCTGGGCGCGCAGGTGCTTCTTCACCGTCATGGGGAAATAGGTGCCGCCCTTCACCGTCGCGTCATTGGCGACGATCATGCATTCGCGGCCGGAAACCCGGCCGATGCCGGTGATGATGCCAGCGGCGGGCACATCGCCGCCGTACATGTCATAGGCGGCGAGTTGGCTGAGTTCGAGAAAGGGCGAGCCGGTGTCCAGCAGGGTACGGATGCGGTCGCGCGGCAGCAGCTTGCCCCGCTTGAGATGGCGCTCGCGCGCGACCTCCCCGCCGCCCTGAGAGATGCCCTCCACCTTCTCGCGCAGGTCGCTGACACTGGCGAACAGCGCTTCGCGATTGCGGTGATAGGCTTCGGAGCGGCGGTCCACCGCATCCTCGATGATCGCCATGAGGCCTCACCCCTGAGTGTCGATTGCGGAAGAAGGAACGCCGGAACGCCCTGCCGAAAAAGCGGGCGGAACCTCGACGCGTCGTCCTCCCGTGCCGCTCGTTGTCGGCTTAGAAACGATCGTACGTTTTTTTATGAGAACCGCAAGGACAAATCAGGCGCGCGCCTTGCGCTTGGCGCGGGCGGGCGGCACCTCCGCCGCAAGGAGCGGCGCTTCAAGAGACGCGGCCAGCGCCTGCGGCGCTCCCGGCGCGACGCCCTGGGTGACGAGGTTGCCATAGATCTCCACAAGATCATCCTGGCTCAGCCGCCCGTCGGGCCGGTACCACATGCAGATCCCGGTGAGCATGGAAATGATGGCGTAGGTGGAGACCTTCGGTTCGCGCACCTGGAACACGCCCTGCGCGGCGCCCTCGCGCAGGATCTGCTCCAAGAGCCCCTCGTAGCTGCGCCGCATCTCCACCACCACGGCGCGGTGCTCGTCGTCCAGCGAGCGGATTTCCATGTTGGCGATGAAGACATGGGCGCGCCGTGTCATGTGATAGCGCAGGTGAAAGCCCACGAATGCCTTCAGCCGATCCAGCGGCGTCTCCAGCCCTTCCAGGGCCTCGCGCGCCTTGGCTGTGAGGTCTTCCATGTGATCGCGCACGATGTCGAACAGCAGGCTCTGCTTGTTCTCAAAATACTTGTACAGCGAGCCGGACTGCAGACCGACTTCGGCAGCGAGCTGCCGCAGGCTCATGGCCTCGTAGCCGTGCTTGTAGATCAGCAGCACCCCCGCCTGGCGGATCGCCTGGGCGGTGCGGGCACCGTTGGAACCGACTGTACGCGCCATCTTTTTCTCAATTTGCAATCGCGCTCTTGGGCGCACGATCCTCGGACATCGGCTGGGCCGCCTACCCCGGCGCCCCGCCTAGAGTGAGCGCAGCGCGGCGGGGACGCAAGACGCACGCGGCCAAAAATGGCCTTGACCGCGAGAGAAAAAGAACGTTCGATTGTTTCCTGAAAACCCGACGGAATGATCGGGACCGGCGCGCCACGCCAAGACGGCCGCCAATGACGGGAGAGACAGCATGACCAAGGCTCGGATGCGCCTTCAATCTTTCTGCATCAATATGGCATGGGACGCCCGTCCGCTGTAGTGGACCCACCCTTCCTCGTCGATGAAACCTGTATCGCCCAGAATATAATAGTCGCCACCGAACTGGAATCGCGTCTTTGTTCTGGCATCGTCCTTGAAATAGGATCGGAACCAAAACAAGGGCGAGCGTTCCACATCGATGGCGAGGATGCCTTCGGAGCCGGCGGGCAATTCGTCGCCGTGCTTGTCCAGCACCGCGAGGGCGAAGCCGGGCATCACGCGGCCGACCGAGGAGCGGCGGGAGGAAGCGGGGTCGTTGGGGTCATATTTCATCCCCACGATCATGCCGGTTTCGCGGTGTCCATATTGGTTGATCAGCGGCACTTCGAGCTTCTGCGTGACCCAGGAAATGACGTCGGGCGGCAGCGGTTCGCCCCCCACAGTGACCATGCGGATGGCGAAGGGCGATGTGGCGTCGTTCGGATCGCCGCGCCGCCACGCCTTGATCTGGGAGGGGGCGGCCGTGAGGTTGGTGACGCGGAACTTCGACAGCACGCGATAGCCCTGCGAGACATCGTAGGGCCCATCGCAGAACAAGATCGAACAACCGATCAGGAGAGGACCGATGAGACCGTAATAGATGCCGTATTCCCAGCCCTGGTCGGCCATGTTCCAATAGACGTCGTCATCGCGCACATCCATTCCGATCCGCATATATTGCTCGATCGCCGCCAAGGCCCGAACCGGCGTCAGAAGGCCCAGGCGAGCCTCCACGAAGCTCGGGGCATAGGTCATGGTGAAGGGGTCGTTCGCGCCGTAGGTTTCAACCCCTTCGAGTGGCTCGGATGCATAGATGGACGACCAGAACTGGGTCACCTTGCCGTCGATCCGGTTGATCTGATCGCCTTCGATCAAGCAGACGAAGGTCTTCTCGTTGATGTAGCGGGAGGCGCGATCGATCAGGAACCGGTTCGCCACCACGGCCTTGACGCCGCCGGCTTTCAGCCGGGCTTCGACGGCCGCCGGCGAATAGGTGGAAAACAGCGGCATGTAGACGGCCCCGATCCGCCAGATGGCGAGCGCCGTGATGACCAGTTCCATGCCCTTGGGGAGCAGGACGGCGACCCGGTCGCCCTTCCTGATGCCCGCCGCCGAAAGAACACGGGCAAATCGAGATGAATATTCCGCGAGCTTTCCGAAGCTCAATTCTGAGGTCTGGCCCGAGACCGTCTCGTGGATCATCGCGGGATGGGCGCGTTTTACAGCCAGGTGCCGGTCGCACAGCAGATGCGCCAGAGGAATCTTGCTGCCGCTGTAGCGGCCTGGATGCGCCGCAGGGCGGGACATATCCTCCTCGATCGGAAGGCGGGCGGCGACTTGGCCTTTGCCGGCCACGAACTTCGAGAAGAACGCGCCGAGGGAATAGCATCGGTCGCGGGGGTCGTAGGCCAGCAGGGTCTCGAAGACCAGGGTCGTTGCGAGCCGATGGGCCGTGGCCTTCGACAGGCCGGTGCCCTGGATCAGGTCGGCGAGGCGGACGGGATGCGGGGCGGCATTGGCCACCACCCGCAGCACGGAGATGGCCCGCCCAAGGCTTTGCGCGCCCTTGGGCGCGGTCGGATCAAGTTCGTCGTTCATGTCCTACAATGTGAGACAAAAAGGTGCATGTCGCAATATTTCGGATGTCCATATGCGATGTCCCTTGAAAGAAGCAAACGTTCGCTAGATAATCAATCCAATTCATCTCACAATGTGGGATGCGGCCAAAGAAGCCACCCGCTCATATGCGGAATTCGGGAGGGGAACATGTCGACAGGCAAGGGTCCTGGCGCGTCCGTCGCCGACTCGTCGTTGTTGAATGTCGATAACATTTCGCTGCGCTTCGGCGGCCTCAAGGCGCTGAGCAACGTCGGATTTTCCGTCCGCAACGGCGAACTGTTCTCCGTCATCGGTCCAAATGGCGCTGGAAAGACGTCTTTGCTGAACTGCATTTCCGGGCGCTACTCGCCGCAGGAAGGCCGCATTGCGTTCGACGGGCAGGACATCACCCGCCTGAAGCCGAACAAGCGCGCCGCCGCCGGCATCGGCCGCACGTTCCAGAATCTCGCCCTGTTCCACCACATGAGCGTGCTCGACAACATCATGGTCGGCCGCCACCATCTGCTGAAGAACAATTTGTTCACAGGCGCGATCTACTGGATCGGCGGCGCGCAGAAAGAAGAGCTGGAACACCGCAAGGCGGTGGAGGACGTCATCGACTTTCTCGAAATCCAGCACGTGCGCAAGGCCACCGCCGGCACCCTCTCCTATGGCCTGCGCAAGCGCGTGGAGCTGGCGCGCGCCGTCGCCCTGCAGCCCAAGCTGATCCTGCTGGATGAGCCCATGGCCGGCATGAACCTCGAAGAGAAAGAGGACATGGCCCGTTACATCGTCGATCTCAATGAAGAGTGGGGCATGACGATCATCATGATCGAGCATGACATGGGGGTGGTGATGGACATTTCCCACCGCGTGATGGTGCTCGATTTCGGCCGCAAGATCGCCGAGGGCCTGCCCGCCGAAGTGCTGGCCAATCCCAATGTCCGCAAGGCCTATCTCGGCGAGGAAGACCTTGTCGTCGAGGATGAGCCCCTCCTCCAGGCCGTGTCCGCGTGAGGCAGTCATGAGCGTGAACAGCCCCGCCTCCGCTTTGCCCGACGTGGCGATCTACGACACGTTTCCCAAGCTGCTCGCGCTCAATGCGCGCCAGCACCCCACGGATACCTGGCTGCGCGAGAAAGACCTCGGCATCTGGAATGCCTATACCTGGCAGCAGGTGAACACCCGCGTGCAGAACATGGCCCTCGGCCTGCTCGATCTTGGCGTCGCGCGCGGCGACGTGATCTCGCTGCTCGGCGACAACCGGCCGGAATGGCTGATGGGCGAGATCGCCATCCATGCGGTCGGCGGGCAATCGCTCGGCATCTATCGCGACGCGCTGGCGGACGAGGTCGCCTATCTCGTCACCTATGCGGGCGTGGCGATCATTTTCGCCGAAGACGAGGAACAGGTGGACAAGCTCCTCCAGCTGGAGGAGCGCATCCCCACCGTGCGGCACATCATCTATTCCGACCCGCGCGGCCTGCGCAAATACGAGGATGCCCGCCTCGTGTCCCTGGCGGACCTTGAAGCCCGCGGCGCGGCGCGCGCGGCGGCGGAGCCGGAGTTCTACGAACGCCTCGTCAATCAGGGCTCGGGCGCCGATGTCGCGATCTTGTGCACCACGTCGGGCACCACCTCCCATCCCAAGCTCGCCATGCTCACAGGCGGCGCCGTGCTGCGCCATTGCGCGGCCTATCTCGCCGCCGACATGCGCGGGCCGGACGATGAATATGTCTCCGTGCTGCAGATGCCGTGGATCATGGAGCAGATCTACGCCTTCGGTCAGGCCCTGCTCTCCCGCATGAAGGTGAACTTCGTCGAGGAGCCGGAGACCACCATGGCCGACATGCGCGAGATCGGACCGACCTTCGTGCTGTTCGCCCCGCGCGTGTGGGAGCAGATCGCCGCCGACGTGCGTGCGCGCATGATGGATGCCTCGGTCCTCAAGCGGGCCATGTTCGACTTCGGCATGAAGCTCGGCCTCGCGGCGCTCGATCGCGGGCAGCGCTCCAAGCTCGCGGACTTCATCCTGTTCCGGGCCCTGCGCGACCGCCTCGGCTTCTCGCACCTGAAATCGGCGGCCACCGGCGGCGCCGCCCTAGGGCCGGATACGTTCCGCTTCTTCCTCGCGCTCGGCGTGCCCATGCGCCAGCTCTACGGCCAGACGGAACTGCTGGGCGCCTATACCATCCACACCGCCAGCGACGTCGATTTCGACACGGTCGGCGTGCCGATGAACGGGGTGGAAATCCGCATCGACGATCCCGATCCCAACGGGCTCGGTGAAATCGTCACGCGCCACGGCAATACATTCACCGGCTATTACAAGAATCCGGAAGAAAGCGCGAAGTCGTTCGTGGATGGCGGCTGGATGCGCACCGGCGATGCCGGCTTCGTCAATCCGCGCGGCCATCTGGTGGTGATCGACCGCGTGCGCGACATGGCGCAGACCGCCCATGGCGACCGTTTCTCGCCGCAATATATCGAGAACAAGCTGAAATTCTCGCCCTATGTGGCGGAAGCGGTGATCCTGGGCGACGGGCGCGAGCATCTCGCCGCCATGATCTGCATCCGCTTCCCCATCGTGTCCAAATGGGCGGAGAAGAACCGCATCTCCTTTACCACCTATACCGACCTCTCGGCCAAGCAGGAGGTGACGGACATGCTCCGCCGCGAGGTGGAGCAGGTGAACAAGACCTTGCCCGAGAAGCAGCGCATCTCGAAATTCCTGTTGCTCTACAAAGAATTGGACGCGGACGACGGCGAGCTGACACGCACCCGCAAGGTGCGGCGCGGCGTCATCAACGAGCGCTATGGCGAGATCATCGACGCCATGTATCGCGGCGATCCGAACATCGACGTGGACACCACCATCGCCTTCCAGGACGGCACGAAACAGCGCATCCGCACCACGCTCAAGGTCATCGACCTGAAGCTGGCGCCGACGGCTTCCACCTCCGGCAAGAAGAGGGCCGCATGATGCGCCGTTCCAGCTCACACACTCAGCAAGCGGGAGGCGTGAAGTGACCTTTCAGCTCTTCATCCAGCTCTGCATCAACGGCCTCATCATCGGCACGCTCTATGGCGTGGTGGGCATGTGCTTCGTGCTCATCTACAAGGCCTCCCAGGTGGTGAACTTCGCCCAGGGCGAATTCCTGCTCATCGGCGCCTGGGCCTGCTGGTGGCTGCTGACCTATTGGCAGATCCCCTTCATCTGGGGCTTCCTGATCTCGCTCGCCTTCATGATGCTGTTCGGCCTGGCGCTGCAGATGCTGGTGCTGCGGCCGCTGATCGGCGAGCCGGTGATCTCGGTGATCATGGTCACCATCGGCCTCAGCATCTTCTTCCAGGCGCTGATGAAATGGATGTTCGGCACGTTCGCGCAGCCGTTCCCGCCGATCTTCGCCGTCAGCAAGGTGGATATCTTCGGGCTCCAGGTGCAGAGCGCCTATCTGATGTCCACCGGGGTCAGCGTGCTGATCATGGCGGGCTTCGCCTGGTTCTTCAAATATTCCAAGATCGGCCTCGCCATGCGGGCCACCGCCTTCAACCAGCAGGTGGCGCAATCGCTCGGCATCTCGGTGCGCCAGATGTTCGCCCTCTCCTGGGGCATCTCGGCGGCCGTCTCCGCGGTCGCGGGCGTGGTGGTGGGCATCGTTAACGGCGTGTCCTCCGCGCTCTCGTTCTTCGGCATCAAGGTGTTCCCGGCGGTGATCCTCGGCGGGCTCGATTCGGTGTTCGGCGCGGTGGTGGGCGGGCTCATCATCGGCCTGCTGGAAAACATCGCCCATTATTTCGACAGCCAGTTCCTGCACTGGGGAAACCTGTATGAAATCGTTCCCTTCTACGTCCTCATCATCATTCTCATGATCAAGCCTTACGGCCTGTTCGGCACCCGCGACATCGAGAGGGTCTAGCGCCATGGCCACCGACACCATGCGCCCGTGCGGCGATTATCGCACCAGCTACCGCGCCGACCAGACGATCTTCGATACCCGCCTGACCTTCGCCTTCATCGTCGGCGGCATCATCCTGCTGGCGCTCGCGCCCCTGTTCCTCAGCACCTATTTGCTGAGCCTGCTGATCCAGATCGGCTATCTCGGCATCGCCGCGCTGGGGCTGAACATATTGGTCGGCTTCTCGGGCCAGATCTCCATCGGCCATGCGGTGTTCTTCGGCTTCGGCGGATTTGCGTCCGCCTATCTCGCCGAGCACGGCGTGCCGGTGCCGATCGCGATCGTGTTGGCGGGGGTGTGGACCACCGCCGTGGGCCTGCTGTTCGGCCTGCCGGCGACACGGGTCAAGGGCCTCTACCTCGCCATCGCGACGCTCGCCGCCCAGTTCATCCTGCAAGACTTCTTCGTGCGGGCCACCTGGTTCACCGGCGGCTCCTCGGGGGCGGTGGCGGCGCCGTTCACCATCCTCGGCTTCGACATGTCCGGGGACCGGCGCTATTTCTACGTGGTGCTGGTGTTCGTGGTGGTGATGTATCTGTTCGCCGCGAACCTCATGCGCACCCGCGACGGGCGCGCGCTGATCGCGGTGCGCGATCATTATCTCTCCGCCGAGATGATGGGCGTGAACCTGGCCAAATACCGCACCATGGCGTTCGGCATCTCGTCCTTCTACGCCGGCATCGGCGGGGCGCTCTATGCCCACTACATCGGCTACATGTCGGTGGAGGGATTGGACATCCTGTTCTCCATCCAGTTCCTGGCGATGATCATCATCGGCGGGCTCGGCTCCATCATGGGCTCGCTGCTCGGCACCATCTTCATGGTGCTGCTGCCGGAGCTGACCGGCGCGCTCGCGGGCGTGCTGCAGGGCAGTGCCATCGACAAGGCGCTGCATCTGAAGGACGGCATCACCTACATGCGCGAGATGCTGATCGGCGCCACCATCATCCTGTTCCTGATTTTCGAGCCGGACGGGCTCGCCCATCGCTGGAAGCAGATCAAGGCCTATTGGAAGCTCTACCCCTTCTCCTATTGAGCAGGATCGCGGACCGGCGCCAGCAACGAGCGGCGGCCGCACGAGGAAACACCCAAACCCAAGGAGACGTGCATGAAACGGATCGCCACCACCCTCGTCAGCGTCATCGCCCTTTCGGCGGCGGCGCCGGCCATGGCCCAGTCCATCAACATCGGCCATCTCGCGGACTATTCCGGCGGCACCTCGGACGTGGGCACGCCCTACGGCCAGGGCGTGCAGGACGCCATCGCCTATATCAACAAGAACGGCGGCGTGAACGGCAAGCCCATCAATTCCGACTTCAACGAATACGGCTATCAGGTGCCCCGCGCGCTGGCCGCCTTTAAGAAATGGGTCGGCGGCGACAAGGTGGTCGCGATCCAGGGCTGGGGCACCGCCGATACCGAGGCGCTGGTCGCCATGGTGACCAAGGAAGAGATTCCCTATTATTCCGGCTCCTATGCCGCGACCCTCACCGACCCCACCGGCAAGGGCGGCCCCAAGAGCGAGCGCGCCGCGCCGTATAATTTCTTCTACGGCCCATCCTATTCGGACGCCGCCCGCGCCGAGGTGCAGTGGGCCGCCGACGACTGGAAGGCCAAGGGCGGCCAGGGCAAGCCCAAATGGGTGCACATGGGCGCCAACCATCCGTTCCCCAATTCGCCCAAGGCGGCGGCGGAGGCCTATGCCAAGGAGCTGGGCTTCGAGGTGCTGGACCCCATCACCTTCGCGCTCACCCCCGGCGACTACACCGCCCAGTGCCTCACGCTCAAGCAGTCCGGCGCGAACTACGCCTATCTCGGCAATACCGCCGGCTCCAACATCTCGGTGCTCAAGGCGTGCGAGACCGCCGGCGTGAAGGTGCAGTTCTTCGGCAATGTGTGGGGCATGGATGAGAACGCCATGAAGGCGGCCGGCAGCGCGGCCAACGGCGTCATCTTCCCCGTGCGCACCGCCGTGACCTGGACCGGCGAGGCGCCCGGCCTCGCCACCTTCAAGGACATTTCCAAGATGTCCGACCCGAGCGGCAATACCTATCGCCCGGTGCACTACATGGCCGCCATCTGCACCGTCATGTACATGAAGGAAGCGATGGAATGGGCCGACAAGAACGGCGGCGTCACCGGCCCGAAGATCCGCGACGGCATGTACCAGAAGGCAAACTGGGTGCCCAAGGGCACGGAGGGGGTGTGCAATCCCTCCACCTGGACCGCCAGCGACCACCGCCCCACCACCACGGTCGATCTCTATCGCGCCGTGGTCTCCGGCGCCACCGAGGGCAGCGTCTCCGACCTCGTGAAGAGCGGCGCCATCAAGCTGGAGAAGGTCACCACCATCAACCTGCCGCGCAAGACCGACCTGCTCGGCTGGTGAGCTGACGGCCTGCGCAACGTGCGCCCTCTCCCGCGCGCGGGAGAGGGTTGGGGAGGGGGCCGCGCGGGCCGCCTCCCGGCATTTCCCCCTCCCTGCCCTCCCCCGCAAGCGGGAGAGGGTTCGCGCCCAGGACCCGAGCCATGTCCAACGCCGCTTTGAAGCTCGATATCCGCCCCGAGGCCGCGCCCGCGCCCATGCTGGCGGTGAACAATATCGAGGTGGTCTATAACGACGTCATCCTGGTGCTGCGCGGCCTGTCGCTGAAGGTGCCGGAGGGCAAGATCGTGGCCCTGCTCGGCTCCAACGGCGCCGGCAAGTCCACCACGCTGAAGGCGATCTCCGGCCTGCTGAAGACCGAGGACGGCGAGATCACGCGCGGGGACGTCACCTTCCTCGGCGAGCGGCTCAACGGCATCGAGCCGGACAAGATCGTGCGGCGCGGCATCTTCCAGGTGATGGAGGGGCGCCGCATCATCTCGGACATGACGGTGCTGGAGAATCTGCGGCTCGGTGCCTTCACCCGCAAGGACAACGGGGTGAAGGACGATATCGAGCGCGTGTACGGCTATTTCCCCCGCCTGAAGGAGCGCACCGGGCTCGCCGGCTATCTCTCCGGCGGCGAGCAGCAGATGCTGGCCATCGGCCGGGCCATGATGGCGCGCCCCAAGCTGATCCTGATGGACGAGCCCTCCATGGGCCTCTCGCCGCTGATGGTGAAGGAGGTGTTCTCCATCATCAAGCAGCTCAACCAGGATCTCGGCGTGACCATCCTGCTGGTGGAGCAGAACGCCCGCGTGGCGCTAAGCGTGGCGGATTTCGGCTACATCATGGAGCAGGGCAAGATCGTGCTGGACGGCACCGCCGAGCAGCTCGCGAACAATGAGGACGTGAAGGAATTCTATCTCGGCCAGGGCGGCGGGGAGGAGCGCAAATCCTTCAAGAACCTGAAATCGTTCAAGCGCAGGAAGAGGTGGCTGTGAGGCCGGACCCCGCCGTGCCCCCTCCCAACTCTCCCCCGAACCGAAGTGGGATGTTTCCGACTTCGGCACCTGACTGTGCCGAACTCGGCAACAGCCGAGTTCGGGCGGGAGAGGGCTTTCAACCTGTGCGCGCGGCAAGCCCCCTCTCCCGCGTGCGGGGGAGGGCTGGGAAGGGGGCCGCGCAGCGGCAAGGGAGCAAGACATGAACGACCGCAGCCGCCATTACGACGCCGCCGAGACCCGCGATCCCCATCTGCGCGAAGCCGCGCTCATGGAGGCGCTGGCGGCGCAGGTGGCGACGGCCAAAACCCGCTCCGCCTTTTTCGGCGCCCTGCTGAAGGATGTGGACCCCGACGCCATAATCAGCCGCGCCGCGCTCGCGCAGCTGCCCGTCACGCGCAAGTCCGACCTGCTGGAGATCCAGCCGAAAAACCTGCCGTTCGGCGGGCTCAACGGGGCTGCGCCGGGGCAGATGGCGCGCATCTTCATGTCGCCCGGGCCGATCTACGATCCCGAGGGGCGGCGACCCAATTACTGGCGTTTCGCCCGCGCGCTGTTCGCCGCCGGCTTCCGGGCCGGGGAGATCGTGCACAATTGCTTCTCCTACCACCTCACCCCCGCCGGCTCGATGGTGGAGAGCGGCGCCCATGCGCTGGGCTGCGCGGTGGTGCCGGGCGGCGTCGGCCAGACCGACCTGCAATTGCGCGCCATCGCCGACATCCGCCCGCACGGCTATGGCGGCACGCCTTCCTTCCTGAAGATCCTGGTGGACAAGGCGCGCGAGGAAGGCGCCGACATTTCCTCTCTGAAGAAGGCGCTGGTTTCCGGCGAAGCGTTCCTGCCCAGCCAGCGCGCCGAGATGAAAGCCGCCGGCATCCTCGCGCGCCAATGCTACGGCACCGCCGACCTCGGCCTCGTGGCCTATGAGAGCGAGGCGGAAGAGGGCCTGATCGCCGACGAGGATCTCATCATCGAGATCCTGCGCCCCGGCACGCCCGACCCCGTGGAGCACGAGGGCGAGGTGGGCGAAGTGGTGGTGACGCTGCTGGAATGCGACTATCCCCTCATCCGCTTCGCCACCGGCGATCTCTCCGCCGTCCTGCCCGGCATCAGCCCATGCGGGCGCACCAACACGCGCCTGCGCGGCTGGCTCGGGCGGGCGGACCAGGTGACGAAGATCCGCGGCATGTTCGTACATCCCGTGCAGGTGAGCGCGGCGGTGAAGAAGCATCCCGGCATCGCGCGGGCCCGCCTGGTGGTGGACCGCGCCGGCGACAGCGACGACATGCTGCTGGAAGTGGAAGTGGCGGACGGCGGCGCGCTCTCCCAGGAGGCGTTGCTGGAGGATGTGCGCGCCTCCACCAAGCTGCGCTGCCGCCTCGCCCTTTTGGCGCCGGGAAGCTTGCCGGCGGACGCCAAGACCATCGACGACCGCCGCACGGTGGGGTGAGCCCGCGCCGAACGGGCCCTGCCATGTGCCCCCCGCCCCCTCTCCGGTGTGCGGGAGCAGGGCGTCGCGTATGAGATGAGCGCTTTGTCGGCCGACGCGTTAAATCCCCTCTCCCGCGTGCGGGGGAGGGGCCTTCGGCGGTCGCGCCCGGCCAATTCCCAACCGGCTAAAGCGCTTCAGCGATTGGCGCCGAGCTGGTCGCGATATTCCCAGCTGCCGTCGCGCAGCCGCACCAAGGCGCGGGAATAAAGATAGGCCGCCGTGCAGGCGTGGCGCGGCACCAGCGGCACCTGCTGGCCGACGCTGAGCGCCTTGGTTTCCACCACCACGTGCTCTTCCTTCATCATGCGGATGGCGCCGCCGCCCTCGAACCGCTTGGCGAGCGGAATATCGGGCGAGATCGCCTTGGAGCCGGCATCGAGCGTCGCCGTCTCCTCGCGCACCGAGAGCACGGTCGCGAGCACATAGGCCGCCACCTGCCAGTCGAGATCCTCCAGGTCCGCGCCGTGCTGGGCGCTGGAATAGGTGAAGCTGCCGGGCGAAACCCAGCGCGCGAGATCCGCCGGCCAGAGGTTGAAGGAATAGCTGCCGGCGGCGATCAGATCGGTGGAGAGATTGCGTGCGGCGGCAAGCGCCATCAGCTCGCGCACCGCCTGCATCACGCCGGCGAGGCGCCCTTCGCGCGCCGTGCGGTCGGCATCCTGGATGTGGCCGTCATAGGCATGCCAGCCGGCGAACAGGCCTGCCGCCGCGATGCGCTCGGCCAGTTCCACGGCAACCGGGGCGATGGGCAGGCCGGTGCGCCCGAGGCCGGGATCGAGATCGACCCGCAGCCCGATATTGCCGGCGGGAGCCGCCTCCAGCTCCCGGGCCCAGGCGGCGAAGCCTTCCGGGGAATCCACCAAAGCCTCGATGCGCACCGCCGGATTGTGCCGCGCGGCGGCGGCGACGCGGCGGATCGCCACCGGATTGACGGTGGGATAGGCCCACACCACCAGCGCGGCTCCCGCTTCGCTCGCCATCTCCACTTCCGCCGGCACCGCCGCCTTGAAGGCGCGCACGCCGCGCGCGATCATCAGCTCGGTGATCCAGGGCGCGCGATGGGTCTTCACGTGCGGCATCAGGCGGGCGATGCCGCCGGCGCGCGCCGCCGTCTGCTCCAGATTATGGAGCACACCCTCCTCCAGAATGACGAAGCACGGCGTCTCCACGGGGAAAGGCGGCAGCGGCAGCGCGCTCGGCTGGCCGGCGGCCGATGGCATCTGCGCGGTTTGATCCTGGCTCAGCATAGCGGCATCCATATTAGATATACGTGAGATATACATAGACTGAGGGTGCGGCTCAAGGGCTTTATCCGTGCCGCGGCGTCACGCGTTTCCAGGCGTCAGAGGGATTTCCCTGCGGAACGGCCCCCTCTTGCACGGTGTCTGCCGCCCTGCATAGGCCCGCCCCACACGTCGCGCCAGTTCGGCGCCGCTTGCATCGCCGCATGGCGCGCCACTTGCTGCGCCACTTGCCGAATTCGGCGGCACCTCTTGCCCAACATTCGTTCGTCCCGCACTGCAAAACCGCCTTGATCGGGGCATTCGTATATGTGACGTATATATGGAATTCGGACGATGCCAGCGCCGAGGCAGCCCGAGAACAGGGGACGACTGCGGTGTCCGCGATTATCGAAACCATAGACCTGCGCAAGTCGTTCGGAGCCGTCGAGGTGCTGCGCGGCATTTCGCTTTCGGTGGCGCAGGGCACGGTGGTGAGCCTGATCGGCGCCAGCGGCTCGGGAAAAAGCACTTTCCTGCGCTGCCTGAACTATCTGGAGCAGCCCACCTCCGGCGCCATCATCATCGACGGCGACGTGCTGGAGGCGACGCCCGCCTCCAACGCCCGCCAGGACCGCAAGACCATCACCCGCATTCGCACCAAGCTCGGCATGGTGTTCCAGCAGTTCAACCTGTGGCCGCACATGACAGTGCTCCAGAATGTCACGGAAGCGCTGACCCAGGTGAAGCGCACCCCGGCCAAGGAAGCCGCCGAGATCGCGCGCCATTTCCTGCAGAAGGTGAACCTGATCGCCAAGCAGGATGCCTATCCCTCCCGCCTCTCGGGCGGCCAGCAGCAGCGCGTCGCCATCGCGCGGGCCCTCGCCATGCAGCCCAAGGTGATGCTGTTCGACGAAGCCACCTCCTCGCTCGACCCCGAGCTGACCGGCGAAGTGCTCCAGGTGATGCGCGACCTCGCGCAGGACGGGATGACCATGCTGGTGGTCACCCACGAGATGGGGTTCGCGCGCGATGCCTCCGACCGGGTGCTGTTCCTGCACGAGGGGCGCATCGAGGAGGACGGCACCGCCGCCCAGGTGTTCGGCGCCCCGAACAGCGAGCGTTGCCAGCGCTTCATCGCCTCGTCTTTGAAATAAACGCCATGTTCACCTATCTCGCCAGCACGTTCGACCCTGGGCTGCTTTGGGAATACCGAGAAACGCTGCTGCAAGGACTTCAGCAGAACCTCATCATTTTCTTCCAGTCCGCCGTGCTCGCGGTGCTGCTCGCCTTTGTGGTGGGCAATGCGCGCGCCAGCCGCAGCCGGCCGGTGCGGTGGATGGCGATCTGCTATTCCGAATTCTTCCGCAATACCCCGGAATACGTGCTTCTGGTGTGGATCTATTTCGTGGTTCCGCTGATCATCGGCAAGATGATCGGCAGCCGCGCCGGCTTCAGCCCCCATGTGGCGGCCGTGCTCGGCCTCGGGGTCGCCTATAGCGGCTTCCTGTCCGAGACGGTGCGCGCCGGGCTGCGCTCGGTGCCACTGGGACATGCGGAAGCGGCCACCGCGCTCGGCCTGTCCCCGTTCGCCACCTTCCGCCGCATCGTGCTGCCGCAGGCCATCCGCCGGATGCTGCCGGAAGCCACCAACCAGATGATCTCCCTGTTCAAGTCGACCACCATCGTATCGCTGATCTCGGTGCACGACATCTTGTACCAGGTGTCGGTCATCAGCTCTTCGGAGATGCGGCCGATCCCGCTCTACACCGGCGTGGCACTGCTTTACTGCCTGATCATCATCCTCGCGACCTATCTGCTGAACCGGCTGACCGACCGGTGGCGGCGACGCGGCTGGGCGTGAGGCGAACCGATGCTGGATAATTTCAATCGCCTCGTGCTCGCCAACATCGGCATGCTGCTGGATGGTCTCGGCGTCACGCTCTACATCTGCTTCTGCGCATTCGCCTTGTCGATCGTGCTGGGCATGCTCGCCTGCATGGTGCGCATGTGGGTGTCGCAGCTGCGCTTCGTGGCCATCGCTTATATCGAATTCTGCCGCGCCACACCGATCCTCGTGCAATTGCTTTGGGTGAACTACGTCTGGCCCGATCTGTTCGGCTTCCCCGAGACCGCCATGCAGGCCGGCATCCTGGCGCTGGCGCTGCAATCGAGCGGATATCTCGCCGAGACGTTCCGCGCCGGCTTCGAGGGCCTCCCCAAGGGGCAGCGGGAGGCGGCGCTGGCGGTCGGGCTCAGCCGCTGGCGGATCGTCACGCGCATCGAGGCGCCTCAGGCGCTGCTCGTGGTGGCCCCGCTCATGATCAACCAGCTCGCGGTGGTGGTGAAGTCTTCCACCCTGGTCTCGGTGATCTCCAATCCGGACCTGATGTACCAGGCCTTGAAGATCGTCAACCAATGGTACGAGCCCATCGAGGTGCTCACCGTGGTCGCGTTGACCTATTTCATCGTGCTGTTCTCGCTTTCGAGCATCGCGAACCATTTTTACGTCCGGTTCCAGACCAAATACGGGCTCGCGGCCGGAACCTGACGCCGGAACTGCCTTCAATACATCCAGAGATAAAAGAGGGGATGGTCGTGAGCGAACAAACTGATGTGTCGAAACGCGCCTTGCTGGGCGGAATGCTGGGCGTCGCGGGTGCCGCTGCGATGATCGGCGGGGCCGGCGGCGCCAAGGCCCAGCTTCTGGAATCGGGCATCGACCCGAAGTCCGTGCTGGCGAAGGTCAAGAAGGGCGGCCAGCTTCAGGTCGGCTACGCCCTGCTGCCGCTGTGGTTCTTCAAGGATCCGAAGAGCGGCGAATTGAAGGGGGTCTACAAGGATCTCGTCGATATCCTCGCGCGGGATCTTGAGATGACCGTGCAGTGGAAGGAAGTGAGCTTCGCCAATTCCACCATCGACCTGCGCTCGGGCGAATTCGACCTGTTCGGCTCGTCCGCCAGCTTCACCGTGCCGCGGGCGACGGTGGTGAATTATGTCGGCCCGCTGTGGGCCAAGGGCAGCCTGCCGGTGATCCGCAAGGCCGATGCCGAGAAGTACAAGACCGCCGCCGACCTCAACAGTCCCGACGTGACGATCGCGGTGAATGCCGGCTCGGCGGACGAGCAGCGCATGCCGGCGATCTTCCCGAAGGCGAAGATCATCGGCATCGCCGGCCAATATGCCATGGCGGCCGAACCGGTGCGCGCCGGGCGCGCCACCGCCTGCATCGTCGGCGATACGGAAGCGATGGCGCTGGTGCGGCGCAATTCCGATTGGGCCTCCATCGTCGAGCCCGGCAAGAGCATCGACAAGCGGCCCAACAGCTGGATGATCCGCTACGGCGATGTGCCCTGGAAGAACTTCCTGGATTCCTGGTGCTATTACATCACCACCAACGGCGAACTGCAGCGCATCTACGATCGGTACGCGGTCGATATCTTGTGAGCGGGAAGACGCGCCCCGGCGCGGCGGGAGGCAAGAGGCGCCTCCCGCATGGCGGCCCGGCGCGCGTCAGCCCTTCGGCGAAACCGCCTCGCTCGGACCCGAGGCAAAGCGGATCAGGTCGGCGTCGAGGCCGGGGGGCTTCAGCGTCGTTTCGCTGAGAATGCGCAGCAGGCGCTTCTGCGTCTGCCGCGCATGGGCGGGCATCAGGGTGGTCAGCGCCGCCCTGTCGCGCGCCTCGAGCGCGGCAATGATCTCGTCGTGTTCCTTCAGGTTCACGTCGAACTGCTCGTCCAGGCGCGAGCCTTCTTCTTCTTCCACCTTGTAGATCATCACCAGAAGGCGGCGCACATGGCGATGAGCCGAGCGCGAGAATTCAAAGAACAGCGAATTGCCGATGGAGCGGCTGATGCGCAGGTGGAATTCCTCGTTCAGCCGGGTGATTTCCAGATAGGCGCGCTTGTGCACCTCGCGCTCGTAGCGCGCCTCGATGGCCTTGAGGTCGTCCAGCAGCGTGGAATCCTCGAAGCGGCACAGCTGCGCGCTAATGGATTCGGCGATCTGATAGGCGACCACCACCTCGTGGATCTCGCGGAAGTCCAGCTTGCGCACATAGATGCCGCCGCGATTGGGCGCGATATAGACCAGCCCTTCTGCCGCGAGGCGGTTGATCGCCTCGCGCGCCGGGGTGCGCCCCAGCTTGAACTTGTTGATGAGCAGCGCCTCGTCGATGCGGCTGCTGGGCTCCAGGGACATGTCGATGATCTTGGCGCGGATCAGCTCCACCGCTGCGTCCGTCTGCGAGGCGGATTTGGGCGGCGCAGACTTCGCCAGCGCGGATTTGGACGGCTTGCCGCTCTCGCCCGCCGTGCGCGGCCGCCGTCCCGCCGCGGCCGCGGGCTTCCCGGCGGCGGCTCGATCTTTCCCTGTCTGTGCCATGGGCGGTGCGCTTCCTCCAGCCATCTTCCTGCCCGGACGTGGAAAACGAGCGCCAGCCCCGCCCCGTCCGGACGCGGGACAATAACACTTGCCAATGATATACGCGACGTATATTTAATCCCGGCATCATCGAAAACCAGCCGGCGCGCGCCCTGCGGCTGCCCGTCGCGTGCCGATCGAAGGTGAATTCCCTTATGTGCGCCTCCCGAGCGTTCCCGCCCCCTTTCAGCACCCCCGCCGACGCGCGCGCAGCGATCCGGGCGGCGGACTATGCCGGGCCGACCAGTGCCATGGCGCGCGGCCACGTGCAGGCCAACATCGTCATCCTGCCGCGCCAGCATGCGGCGGATTTCCTGCGCTTCTGCCAGCTCAATCCCAAGCCCTGCCCGCTGCTGGAAATGGGCCAGCCGGGCGACCCCGCCCTGCCCGGCCTCGGCGCCGACATCGACATGCGCTCGGATCTCTCGGCCTATGACCTGATCGAGAATGGGGAGCATGTCGCCACCGTCTCCGACATCCGCGAATACTGGTCGCAGGATCTCGTCACCTTCGCGATGGGCTGTTCGTTCTCCTTCGAGGAGGCGCTCGAGGACGCGGGCCTCGGCGTGCGGCACAACGAGCTTGGCCTGGTCGGCCCCATGTACACCACGAACGTTCCCACCCGCCCGGTGGGCGCGTTCGGCGGCCCGCACATCGTGACCATGCGGCCCTACACCCCGGCGAAGGCGATCCGCGCGATCCAGATCACCGGCCGCTTCCCCGGCGTGCACGGCGCGCCGATCCATTTCGGCGATCCCGCCGCCATCGGCATCGAGAGCCTGGACGCCGTGGAGTATGGCGGCGACCAGGTGCCGATCCATGCGGACGAAGTGCCGGTGTTCTGGGCCTGCGGCGTCACCTCCCGGCGGGCGGTGGAAAGCGCGAAGCTGCCCTTCTTCATCGCCCACAAGCCGGCCCACATGCTGATCACGGATCGGCGCAACGCAGAGATGGCGGTGTTCTGAAATGTCCGCTCCCACCTGGACCTCGCACGACATCTTCACCCGCCTGCGCGCGCTGGAAATTCCCGTTCCCGAGCGCGTGCAGGCGCAGGGCGGCTATGCTCTCGTCAGCGTCCACGGCGGCATCGCCTATACCAGCGGCCAGCTGCCCCGCCTCGATTCCACCGGCGGCATCATCAGCGGCTGCCTTGCCGCCGGGGATTCCCTGGAGCTTGCGCACCAGGCCGCGCGGCTGTGCTTCGCACGAGCGCTGCTCGCCCTGCACCAGGAGCTGGGCGATCTCGCGCGCCTGGAGCGGCTGCTGTTCATGCGCGGCTTCGTCAATGCCCGCCCCGACTTCGCCAAGCATGGCGCGGTGATGGATGCGGCCTCCGATCTTGCCATCACCCTGTTCGGCGAGAGCGGCCGCCACGGCCGCTCGGCGCTGGGGGTCGCGAGCCTGCCGGCCGGCGGGCTCGTGGAAATCGAACTGGTCGCGGCGGTGCGCGCCGCCTGAGCCGCCCCGCGGCCCCGCCTTTCCTCCCCTCCCTCCTTGTTGCGAGACACGCCCGTGGGTGACAGCATCGATCTGATTGAAAGCGTCGTATCGCGGCACGTCCGCCGCGACATCTCGCGCCTGACCGCCTTCGCGAAGGGCAATCTCGGCCGCGCGGCCCAGTCCATCGCCGGCACGGCGCGCCCGCATGTGGGCATCGTCGCCGGCTTCTACATCAAGCATGCCGAGCCGCCCTCGCCCGAAACCGACGGGCTGATCGGCATGGCCCATCTGGCCGCCGGCTTCCGCGCGGCGGGGTTCGATGTCACGGTCATCACCGATGCGCCCTGCGCCAAGGCGGTGTGGGCGGTGGTGGATGCCCTGCCGGAGCCGGTCCATCTCGAAGTGGTCGGCGTCGACGAGGGCGCGGTGCTGCGCCTGCGCGAACGGCTCGCCACCCAGACGTCGCCCCTCACCCATCTGGTCGCGGTGGAGCGGGTCTCGCCGGGGCCGGACGGCAAGCCCCATCGCGAGCACGGCTGGGACATGTCGCGCGAGACCGCGCCCCTGCACCTGCTGTTCGACGATCCGGCCTTTGCTCGCCCCTGGACCACCATCGGCATCGGCGACGGCGGCAATGAGATCGGCATGGGCTCGCTACCGGCGGATATCGTGGCGAGCGATATTCCCAACGGCGAGGTCATCGCCGCCCAGACCCCCTGCGACCACCTGATCGTCGCCGGGGTGTCCAATTGGGGCGCCTATGGTCTGCTGGCCGGGGTCGCCGCCGCGCGGCCGGACCTTGCCGAAGCGCTGCTCCGCCATTTCGACACCGCGCACGAATATCGCTTCCTCACGGCGGCGGTGGAAACCGGGCAGGCGATCGACGACAGCCGCGTGGACCGGCTCGGCAAGCCGCAGATGAGCGTGGACCGCATTCCGGTCGCCGAGCATGCGGCCCTGGTCGAGGAAATCCGCGCGCTGGTGGTCGCGGCCTGACACCCAACGCGCGGCGCCGCGCAGGACCGGGCGGGAAACCCCATGCGCAGCATTGATCTCAATGCCGATCTCGGCGAGGGCTTCGGGCGCTATGTCTGCGGCGATGACGCGGCGTTGCTGGCGCTGGTGTCGTCGGCCAGCGTCGCCTGCGGCTTTCATGCCGGCGATCCCGACACCATGGCCCGCACCTTCGCCGAGGCGAAGCGGCGGGGCGTGCAGGTGGGCGCGCATCCCGGTTTCGCCGATCTCGCCGGCTTCGGCCGGCGGCGCATTCCCCACAGCGCGGGCGAGATCGAGCGGCTGGTCGCCTACCAGATCGGCGCCGCCCAGGCGCTGGCGCGCTATTGCGGTCACGAGATCACCTATGTGAAGCCGCATGGCGCGCTCGGCAATCTCTGCGAGACCGATGCCGACGCCGCCCTGGCGCTGGCGCGGGCGGTGAAGGCAGTGGACGGCCGGCTCGCCTGCCTGTGCATCGCCGGCAGCGCGCAGGTCCAGGCTGCCGAGCGGCTCGGCCTTGTGGCGGTGTCCGAAGTCTTCGGCGACCGGGGCTATGGCGATGACGGCCGCATGGTGCCGCGCGGGCAGCCGGGCGCGCTGATCACCGACCCGCAGGCGGTGGCCGAGCGCACCTTGCTGATGGTGCGGACCGGCGCGCTCGCCACCCTCAGCGGCCGCCTGGTGCCGGTCCGCATCAATTCGGTCTGCTTCCACGGCGATGCGCCCCATGCGGTGGAAAGCCTGCGCCGGGTGCGCGTGCGCCTCGCCGAGGAAGGCATCGCCGTCGCCCCGTTCGCGACGGTGGCCAGATGAGCGCGGGATATGCGGCCCCGCGCTTCCTGGATGCCGGCGACAGCGGGCTGGTGGTGGAATTCGGCGCCGAGGTGAGCCGCGAGATCAACGAGCGCGTGCTCACCCTTGCCGCCGCGCTGGAGCGCGCGGCGTTGCGAGGCGTGGTCGAGCTGGTCCCGACCTATCGCTCGCTCATGATCCATTACGACATGATGGCGATCGGCCGCGACGCGCTGACGGAGGCGGTGGCACAGTTGCTCGATGCGGCGGCCCCGGTTTCCGCCGCGCCGACGACCTGGGAGATCCCCTGCTGCTACGATCCCGCCATGGGCGAGGACCTGCCCCATCTCGCCGACCATCTGCGCATGCCGGTGGACAAGCTGGTGTCGCTCCACCACGGCGCGGAATACCGCATCTATATGTACGGCTTCGCGCCCGGCTTCTGCATGCTGGGCGGCCAGCCGCCGGAGCTCAATGTCAGCCGCCGGCTGGAGCCACGCCCGCCAGCGCCGGAAAACCTCATCAAGACGGCGGCAGGGCTCACCGAGATCAGCACCTTTTCCATGCCCACGGGCTGGTGGATTCTCGGCCGCACGCCGGTGCGCATGTTCGCCCTGGCGCGCACGCCGCAATTCTTCGCGAAAGTGGGGGATTTGGTGCGCTTCCGCCCCATCGGGCGCGACGAATTCGCTGCCCTCGATGCGCGCGCGGCGGCGGGCGAGATCATCGCGCGCAAGATCCCGGCTCGGGAGATCACAGCGTGACGGCGGGGGTCGAGATTCTCGCCACGGCGGGCGGCGCCACGCTCCAGGATGGGGGGCGGCGCGGCTATCTGCGCTACGGCGTGCATGTTGCCGGCCCCATGGATCGCGCGGCCTTCGCCATGGCCAATGCGGCGGCCGGTGCCGCGCCCGGCGCCGCCGCCATCGAGATTTCCGTCGGCGGGCTCGAACTCGCCGCGCGCGGGCGCGCGGTTCGGCTGGCGATTGCCGGCGAGGATTTCATCGTCCGGCACGGGGAGCGACGGCTGTCCGACGGCTGCGTCGTCACGGTGCAGCCCGGCGAGCGCCTGTCGGTGAAGGCCGGGGCGGCGGGCATGTGGTGCTATCTGGCGTTCTCCGACCGGCTGGACCTGCCCCTGGCCCTCGGCGCGCACGCCACCCACGCCCGCACCGGCATCGGCGGCCTTTCTGGCCGGGGCTTGCGGGCGGGCGATTTTCTTCCCCTCGCGCCGTCTGCGGCATCCCCTGCCGAGGGACCGGCCGAGGGCGCATTCGCGATCGCCGATCCGGCGGCGGGGGCGCCGATCCGGGTGATGCTGGGGCCACAGGACGATTTCTTCGCGCCGGACCAGATCGCGGAATTCCTCGCCGCCGAATGGACCGTCTCGCCCAAATGCGACCGCATGGCCTATTTCCTGAACGGGCCGAAACTGGCGCACCTGAAGGGCTTCAACATCATTTCAGACGGCATCGCCATGGGCGCGATCCAAGTGCCGGGCAACGGCCTGCCCATCGTGCTGATGGCCGATTGCCAGCCCACCGGCGGCTATCCCAAGATCGCCAACGTGATCACCGCCGATCTCGGCCGCTTCGCCCAGATGCGCCCCGGCACGCGCTTCCGCTTCCAGGCGGTGGTGTGGGAAACGGCGTACGCGGCCCAGCGCCGGCTGCTGGGCGCGATGGCCAGCATGGAGCTGCGCGCCCTCGCCCGCGCCCCCGACCTCTCCTCCGAGCGGCTGTTGGGCCTCAATCTCGTGGGTGGAGTCTGGGGGCCGGGACACGAGGCCCGGCCCCTTTAGACCGACCGCCGAAGCGGGGTGGCTATTTCGCCTTCAGCTCGGTTTCGATCTGCAAGGTCACCTCGTCGCTCACCGCCGGCACATAGGTCTTCATGCCGAAATCCGAGCGCTTGATGACCGCCTTCGCGTCGAAGCCAATCGAATAGGTCTTGTCCAGCGGGTTGGTGCCGGCCTTGTTGAAGGTGGCATCCAGCGTGATGGGCTTGGTCACGCCGAGCAGGGTGAGATCGCCGGTGATCTTCGCGGTCTTGCCGGTGGCGACGATCTGGGTCGCCTTGAAGGTGGCGGTGGGGAATTTCTCCACATTGAAGAATTCCGCGCTCTTCAGATGCTTGTCCAGCGCCGGATCGAGCGTGCCGACCTTGCCGGTGTGCAGGGTCACGGTGAGCGTGCTCTTTTCCGGCGCGGCAGGGTCGAGCACCAGCGTGCCCTCGGCGGCGGGCAGAAGGCCGGTGTAGGTGGAAAAGCCGAGATGCGTCACGCTCCAGCTCACGCGGCTGTGGCCGGGATCCAGCACATAAGTGCCGGCCTTCACGGCGCCGGGATCGCTGGTGCCGGCATCGCTGGCGCCGGCAGTCTGAGCACGCGCCGGCAGCGCGAGCAGGGCCAGGGCGAGGGCGACGGCGGAGAGGCGCGCAAATGTCATGCTGAGATGTCCCGTGGGGGCGCGGCCAGCCGGCCGGCGCCTGAAGCGGACGACGCTACGCAGCGGCACCTGCGGGTTCAAGTGAAGGATTCGTGAGACGCGCGCGGCACACCTGCAACCGCGCGGCGGCTATTCCGCCGCGTCGATCTCCGCGACCGCGCGGGTGGCGGCGACGCCGTAGCGCTTGGCTACATAGTCTTCCACCATCGCGCGGAATTCGCTCTGGATGTTGGGGCCGCGCAAGGTGGCGACCTTCTTGCCGTCCATGAAGATGGGGGCGGAAGGGGTTTCCCCCGTGCCGGGCAGCGAGATGCCGATGTCGGCATGCTTGCTCTCGCCGGGGCCGTTCACGATGCAGCCCATCACCGCCACATTGAGCGCCTCGACGCCGGGATAGGATTTCTTCCATTCCGGCATGCGCTCGCGGATCATGTCCTGCACGCTCTGCGCGAGTTCCTGGAACACGGTGCTCGTGGTGCGCCCGCAGCCGGGGCAAGCGGCCACCAGCGGCACGAAGGTGCGCAAGCCCATGGTCTGCAAGATTTCCTGCGCCACCTGCACTTCGCGGGTGCGGTCGCCGTTCGGCTCCGGGGTCAGCGACACGCGGATGGTGTCGCCGATGCCGGCCTGCAGCACCACGCCCATGGCGGCGGTGGAGGCGACGATGCCCTTGGAGCCCATGCCCGCCTCGGTGAGGCCGAGGTGCAGCGCATAATCCGCGCGGCGGGAGAGTTCGGTATAGACGGCGATCAGGTCCTGCACCGCCGAGACCTTGGCGGAGAGGATGATGCGGTCGCGAGGCAGGCCGATATCCTCGGCGAGCTGCGCCGAGAGCAGGGCCGAGCGCACCAGCGCCTCGCGCGTCACGGCGCGCGCTTCCGCCGGACGGTCGAGCTTGGCGTTCTCGTCCATGAGCGCGGTCAGCAATTCGCTGTCCAGCGAGCCCCAATTGGCGCCGATGCGCACCGGCTTGTCGTATTTAATGGCGGTCTCGACGATGGCGGCGAACTGCCGGTCCTTCTTGTCGCCGAAGCCCACGTTGCCGGGATTGATGCGGTATTTGTCCAGCGCCTCGGCGCAGGCGGGATGATCGGCCAGCAGCTTGTGGCCGATATAATGGAAATCGCCCACCAGCGGGGCGTCCACGCCCATCTTCAGCAGCCGGTCCTTGATGCGCGGCACGGCGGCGGCGGCTTCGTCGCGATCCACCGTGATGCGCACGATCTCCGAGCCGGCGCGGGCGAGCGCGGCCACCTGGCGCACCGTGCCGTCGATGTCGGCGGTGTCGGTATTGGTCATGGACTGGACCACCACCGGCGCGTTTCCGCCCACCATGACCTTGCCCACGCGGACGCCGACGGTGGCGCGGCGCAGCGCGGGGCCGGCTTCCAGCAATTCGGTGGGCACGACGGGCTGCTGCGTCATGGGAGCGTCCTGTAATGGGCGGCGGCACCCCCGTCCCGCAGACGGCGGCGCGATTTGGCTAGCAGGTAGGCCGCGCGCGGGCGAGCGTCAATCTTTCACGCGCCGGCCGCGATCTCACTCGCGGCAACGTGCGCAGCACCCGGCGATCTCCAGCACCCGCTGGCGCGGCTCGAACCCCTCGGCGCGCGCCGCCCAGGAGAGGTCGCGCCCCACCGCATGGGAGCGCACCTCGCGGGTGTCGCCGCATTGCTCGCAGATGAGAAACACCACCACCTCGTCCTTGTCGTGCTCATGGCCGCAGGCGAGGAACGCGTTGCGGCTCTCGATGCGATGGGCGAGCCCCTCGGTCACCAGGAAATCCAGCACCCGATAGACCGACATGGGCGGCGGCCGCTCGCCCGCGGCGCCGAGCCGGTCCACCAGCTCATAGGCGCCGAGGGGTACGTGACTTTGCGCCAGGGCCTCCATCACCCGCCGGCGCAGCGGCGTGAGGCGCATGCCCTTCTGCGTACACAATTGCTCGATCCGCGCCATCGCGCCCGAGATGCAGGCCGCATGGTCGTGGTGATGATGGGGCGAGGCGGCGGGACCGGGCATGGACATCTCGAACTGGAAAACGCGCGCGCTGGATCGCGGCTTCCGCGGCCCGCCACAAAGGGGCGCGCCATGGAATGGGCGCCCGGCGGGCAGCGGCTTGTGAAACAATGTAGCAATCCACGGCGCTCTTTTCCATGGCCGCGCCATTCAAATGCCCCACGTCCGCCGCGGAGCGGGTCCTATCCTTGTTTGCATTGCACCGCGGCGGCGGAGGGAGCAAGGTCGCCGCGCGAGGCCGTGAGCGCAGCGTGACGCCAGCGTCACACCGCCCCGCTAAACCATCGCCATCGGCCCCCGTTCCGCGTGCGGGCTGCATCGAGCTTGAGGGATAGAACCATGCTGAAGGGTAAGGTCGCTGTCGTCACTGGGTCCACCAGCGGTATCGGGCTCGCTTATGCGCGCGCCTTCGCGGAGCAGGGCGCAAACGTGGTCATCAACGGCCTCGGCGACGCCGCCGCCATCGAGGCCGAACGCAAGAAGATCGAGAGCGACTTCGGCGTCAAGGCGCTCTATTCCGACGCCAACATGCTCAACGCGGAAGAGATCGGCGGCATGGTGAAGCTCGCCGAGACCGAATTCGGCGCCTGCGACATCCTGGTCAACAATGCCGGCATCCAGCATGTGGCGCCGATCGAGGAATTCCCGATCGAGACCTGGAATATGATCATCGCGATCAATCTCTCGGCCGCCTTCTTCGCCACCCGCGCCGCCATCCCCGGCATGAAGGCGAAGAAGTGGGGCCGCATCATCAACACCGCCTCGGCCCACGCGCTCGTCGGCTCGCCCTTCAAGTCGGCCTATGTGGCGGCCAAGCACGGCATCGCCGGCCTGACCAAGGTGACGGCGCTGGAAACCGCCACCTTCGGCATCACCTGCAACGCCATCTGCCCGGGCTATGTGTGGACCCCGCTGGTGGAAAAGCAGATCCCCGACACCGCCAAGGCCCGCGGCATGACCGAGGAGCAGGTGAAGAAGGACGTGCTGCTCGCCGCCCAGCCCACGAAGGAATTCGTGACGGTGGAAGAGGTGGCCGCCCTCGCCGTGTTCCTCGCCTCCGACAATGCCCGCTCCATCACCGGCTCCATGCAGCAGATCGACGGCGGCTGGGTCGCCGAGTGATGCCGGCGCTGCCGGAGGCCGCACGATGAGCGTGCGCGGCGGCGCCAAGGCCGGCGGGCCGGACGCATCCGACACCACGCCGCCGGGGGAAATGTCCCCGGGCGGCAAGGCGGCCGGGGCCGAGGGCGCGAAGACCAAGGGCGCAAAGCCGAAGGGCACGGGCAAGACGGCGGGGGCCAAGGCCTCCGCCAAAGGCACGGGCGCAAAGCCTTCCGGCGCCAAGCAGATCTCCCTCGCGCTCCAGGGGGGCGGCGCCCATGGCGCCTTCACCTGGGGCGTGGTGGACCGCATTCTCCAGGAAGAGCGGCTGGTCATCTCGGGCATCTCCGGCACCAGCGCCGGAGCGATGAACGCCGTGGTGCTGGCCTCGGGCCTCGCCAAGGGCGACCGCGAGCAGGCACGCGGCGCGCTGACCCAGTTCTGGCGCGACGTCTCGCGTGACGGGCGCATGTCGCCGATCCAGCGCTCGGCCTTCGACCGGCTGATGGGAAACTGGTCGCTCGCCAAGAACCCGGCCTATCTCGCGCTCGAAGTCGCGAGCCGGTTCTTTTCCCCGTATGATTTCAATCCCCTGAACATCAATCCGCTGCGCGAGATCATCGACGCCCATGTGGATTTCGCGGCGATCCGCGCCTCGGACGTGAAGGTGTTCATCTCCGCCACCAACGTGCACACGGGGCGCGCGCGCATCTTCGGCCATACGGAGATGACCGCCGACGCGGTGATGGCCTCGGCCTGCCTGCCGTTCCTGTTCCAGGCGGTGGAGATCGACGGCGTGCCCTATTGGGACGGCGGCTATATGGGCAATCCGCCGCTGTTTCCGCTCTATGAGAAGGTGGATGCGGACGACATCGTGCTGGTGCAGATCAATCCCGTGGTGCGCGAGCAGACGCCTCGCACGGCGGCGGAGATCCAGAACCGCATCAACGAGATCACCTTCAACGCCTCGCTGCTCTCCCAATTGCGTTCCATCGACCACGCCACCCAATTGATCGAGCAGGGCCTGCTGACCCGCTGGACGCTGGGCGGCTCGGGCTACCGGCGGGTGCGCCTGCACCGCATCGGCTCCGACCAATTGGTGGATTTCGACCTCTCCTCCAAGCTCAATGCCGAATGGGCTTTCCTGCAGCATCTGCGGGACATGGGCCGGCAGGCGGCGGAGGATTTCCTTGCCGCCCATTTCGACGACCTCGGCAAGCGCTCCACCCTGGACCTGCGGCTGGAACTCGCCGACTAGCGGTGGCCGGCGGGCATCTCGCCGGTTGCCGAAATTCATCGCGCGAATTTCGCCCGAAACGGCGGTTTCATCGGCCGGAAAGGCGCGGTGAAGCCCCAGTAAACCGCTGTTCGTCTTCGCTAAGCCATTGTTTCACGTGAAACATTTTAAGCGCGCCGCGAGCATTCGCAGGCGCTCCGCCGCACCGGCCGGCCGGCGGAGCGCCCTTCGGCCTCAGCGATTGTCCTTTTTCGCCTGGGCGGTGGCGACGAATTTCGTCACCCGCCCCGCCTCGGCCGGGCGCGAGAGGGAATCGACCCGCTTGCGGGCTTTTGCGCGCATGCCCTCGTTGGCGGTGGGGCCGCCGTCGGGATGGTGCGGCCCGCCGGCCGCCTGCTTCAGCGCCAATGCATGGCGGGCATTGGCCATCAGCTCCTCACGGGCGGCCTTCTCGGTGCGGCGGGTCATCTCGCGGCGAGCGCGGGTGAGCGCGTCGGTGAGCACCGAGGCCTTCTGGCGATTGCCGAGATCGGCCTTGTCGTAGCGCACATCGCCCGGCCCCTTACCCCGCAAGGCCCGGCGCTGGCCGTTGGCGATGGTCTGCGCCCGGTCCCGCCGCTCCCGCAGATGGCCGATGAGCGCGTGCAGGTCGGCATGGGGCATCTCGGCGAGCGCCGGATGGCGGGCCTTGTCCACGAACTCCAGCTCGGCGTCCGACAGGACGCGGCGCTCGTTCTTTCTCGTATGGGCCATGGCCGAAGCTCCTTTCCATAGACACGATGGCCGACAGTGCCACGCCTTCACCGCGCCGTCATGACACCGCGCAACAGCTAACAGGCTTGAATCGCGTGTGTTTTTGCTGCGTCGCGGCAGGTCGAGCACGACCGGAGCCCCCGCGCGGGCGAAATCGTGCTATGCGGGCGCATCGTCTCCAGCCCGAAACACCGCCGATGACTGCCGCTCCCGCCGCCCCCGCGGACATCCAATCCCCCCTCGCAGCCCGCGTGCTGCATCGCGACGGCATGGTGCTGGTGCTGGACAAGCCGGCGGGCCTGCCGGTGCATCCCGGCCCCAAGGGCGGGGAGACGCTGCACGACCACCTGAACGGCCTGCGCTTCGGCCTGCCGCGCGCGCCCGAGCTCGCCCACCGGCTGGACAAGGACACCTCGGGCTGCCTGGTCCTCGGCCGCCATGCCAAGGCACTGGCGCTGCTGAACAAATTGTTCGCCGCCGGGCAGGTGGACAAAACCTATGTGGCGCTCACCAAGGGCGCGCCGGAGGCGGACGAAGGCCGCATCGACCAGCCGCTCGCCAAGCGCTCGCCCCATCGCGGCTGGTGGATGCAGGCGGTGCCGAAGGGGTCGCCCGGTGCGCTCGATTCCATCACCGACTGGCGCGTGCTCCATCGCGGCACGGGGCTGAGCGTGCTCGCCCTCTCCCCCGTGACCGGACGCACCCACCAATTGCGCGCGCACCTCTCCCATCTCGGTTTCCCGATCCTGGGCGATGCCATTTACGGCGGCGCCTCGCGCCTTCCCGGCGGGCCCATGCTGCATTTGCATTCGCGCCGCATCGTCCTGCCGGTGGCGAAGAACGGGCCGAAACTGGACGTCAGCGCCCCGCTTCCAGTCCATATGATCGAGACGCTCCAGGCGCTTGGCCTGGACGCGGACGAGATCGGCGCGACGGCGGACGCCGCCTTCTCCTGAGCCTTACCGCGTCACGAGGCGGATGCCGAGCGCGATCGGCACGATGCCGGCGAGATCGAGCAGCGGGACATGCTCGCCCAGCAGAAGCCAGCCGAACAGCAGCCCGAGCGGCGGCATGAGGAAGTGCAGCGCGCTCGCCTCGGTCGCGCTGGCGCGGCCGAGGATAAAGTACCACAGGCTATATCCGCCGATGGAAACGGCCAGCACCATGTAGGCGAACGAGCCCACCAGCGCAGGCGTCAGGTTCACCGCGCTCAGGCTCTCGGTGGCGAGGGCGAGCGGCAGCAGCGCGATCCCGCCGGCCAGGCTCTGGACGCCGCTCGCCATGAACAGATCGGCGGTGGTGCGCACCCGCTTGTAGACCAGCGTCCCCGCCGAGAGCGCCACCAGCGCCGCGAACACAAACAGCGTGCCGACCACGTCCTCATGCCCGCCGCCGATCCGCGAGCGCAGAACCACCGCCACCCCCACGAGGCCGAGAACCAGCCCGAGCAGCTTGCGGCGGGTGAGATGCTCGCCAAGCACAGGCCCGGCCAGGAAGGCGACCAGCAGCGGGTTCGCGCTGATGATCACGGCGGCGAACCCCGAGGAGACGGTCGAGATGCCGACGAAGCTGAAACCGAGATAGACCGCGTTGTTCAGCACCCCGGATAGGCCCAGCATCGCGAGTTCGCGGCGCGGGATCGGCTTCAGCCGGCCGGCGAGAGCGCAGCCCACCAGCAGGATCGCGCCCGCCAGCAGAAACCGCACAGCCAGCAGCAGCAGCGGCGGGCAATCCACCACCGCGATCTTGGCCGAGACGAAAGCCGAGCTCCACAGCACGCAGAACAAGGCGACGAGCGCCGGCGTCGCGGCGGCCGGTGCGGACGCGGCGGAAATCGGGGCGGCGGCGGTCGGTTTCATGACGGGAATCCTGGACGGCACGTCCGGGGCCCGCCGGATGCGCTTGCGCCGCGTTCTTACCGGCAGAAGCGCGCATTGAAAAATTAAATGTCATGATCTTTAATAGTGGAAACGCAAATGAACGACCGACCATGCTGGACCTCGATCTCCTGCGGGCCTTTGTCAGCGTGGTGGATGCCGGCGGCTTCACCCGCGCCGGCGAACGCGTCAACCGCACCCAGTCCACCGTGAGCCAGCAGATCCGCCGGCTCGAGGAGGCGGCGGGCTGCGCGCTGTTCCATCGCGGCGGGCGGGGTGTGCGGCTGACCGAGGAGGGCGAGCGGCTGATCGGCTATGCCCGCCGCATCCTGGCACTGAGCAGCGAGGCGCAGGCCGCGCTGCGCCAGGAAGCGCCGCAGACCATGGTGCGCGTCGGCATTCCCGACGATTTTGCCTTGATCCCGCTGACCCGCACGGTTGCGGCCTTTGCCCGGGCGCGGCCCGACGTGCGTCTTTCCGTACGCTGCGGCATGTCCCGGGACCTTGGGGCGGATCTTGCCCGCAGCGATCTCGACGTCGCTCTATTGAAGCGCGAGCCGGCGGCCGCAGAAGCCCTCGGTGTATGGCCCGAGCACCTGATCTGGATCGCCGCCGCCGACTACGATATCCCCCCGCTCGCCCCGGTGCCGCTGGTGGCGTTCCCGCAAGGCTGCATCTATCGCAACCGGGCCATCCATGCCCTGGAGGCGGCCGGCCTCACCTGGCGGATCGCCTATGAAAGCCCCAACCTCATGGGCGTAAAGGCGGCGGTCGCGGGTGGACTTGGCATCGCGCTGCTGGAACGGCGCAGCCTCACCCCCGCGCATCGCCGGCTCGGGCGGGCCGAGGGGCTGCCCGATGTGGCCGACGCCGAACTCGCCTTATGCCTTGCCCCGCATGCCGGAGAGGCCGCGCGCGAACTCGCCGGAATACTGGCCCGCTTCTGCGATGCCTCCGCCCCGGCAGAACTCGCCGCCTGAACGGGCGGGCCCTGGAGGCGGCGATCAGCTCTTCAGGCGATAGCCGGTCTTGAACATCCACATGACGATGCCGAGGCACAGGCACAGGAACAGCAGGGTCATGGCGAGGCTGATCTCCACGCCCACGTCGGAGATGCCGAAGAAGCTCCAGCGAAACCCGCTCACCAGATAGACCACGGGATTGAACAGCGTGACGGTGCGCCAGAACGGCGGCAGCATGTCGATGGAATAAAAGCTGCCGCCGAGAAAGGTCAGCGGCGTCACGATCAGCAGCGGCACCAGCTGCAGCTTTTCGAAATTATCGGCCCAGATGCCGATCACGAACCCGAACAGGGAGAAGGTCACCGCCGTCAGCACCAGGAAGGAGAGCATCCAGAACGGATGCACGATGTGCAGGTCGACGAACAGCGAGGCCGTGCCGAGCGTGATCAGCCCGAGGATGATGGATTTCGAGGCCGCCGCGCCCACATAGGCGATCACGATCTCCACCGCCGAGACCGGCGCCGACAGCAGTTCGTAGATGGTGCCGACGAAGCGCGGAAAATAGATGCCGAACGAGGCGTTGGAGATGCTCTGCGTCAGCAGGCCCAGCATGATGAGGCCCGGCACGATGAAGGCGCCGTAGCTGACCCCGCCGATCTGGGCCATATGCGAGCCGATCGCCGAGCCGAA
The DNA here is from genome assembly GCF_043195145.2 of Roseixanthobacter pseudopolyaromaticivorans. NCBI lineage: Bacteria > Pseudomonadati > Pseudomonadota > Alphaproteobacteria > Hyphomicrobiales > Xanthobacteraceae > Roseixanthobacter > Roseixanthobacter pseudopolyaromaticivorans. The sequence goes on along the minus strand of NZ_CM195539.1, from coordinate 4,650,187 downwards.
CACGACGAAATAGAGCGACGTGGACAGCACCGGCGAGATGATGGACTGCAGCAGCGTGCGCCCGGTGCGGGCCATTTCGAAGATGTAGATCGCGCGGATGGCATAAATGTTCATTGCGCGTCCCTCATCAGGCTCACGAAGATGTCCTCGAGCGAGCTTTGCTCCGTGTGCAGATCCTTGAAGGCGATACCCGCCCCGGAAAGATCGCGCAGCAGCTCGGCGATGCCGGAGCGCTGCCCGTCGGCCTCATAGGTGTAGATGAGGTCCGAGCGGTCGGCGGACAGGGCCAGCTGATGGGCGGACAGGGATGACGGGATCGAATCGAGCGGCGCCGCGAGCTGCAGGGTGAGATGCTTCTTGCCGAGCTTGCGCATCAGCGTGCGCTTCTCCTCCACCAGGATCAGTTCGCCCTTGCGGATCACGCCGACCCGGTCCGCCATCTCCTCCGCCTCCTCCAGATAATGGGTGGTGAGGATGATGGTGACCCCGGAATCGCGCAGCACCCGCATGACCCGCCACATGTCGCGGCGCAGTTCCACGTCCACGCCTGCGGTCGGCTCGTCGAGGAACAGGATGCGCGGCTCGTGGGACAGCGCCTTTGCGATCAGCACGCGGCGCTTCATGCCGCCGGACAGCGTCATGATCTTGCTGTCCTTCTTGTCCCAGAGGGACAGGTCCCGCAGCACTTTCTCGATATGCGCCGGATTGGGCTTCTTGCCGAACAGCCCGCGGCTGAAGCTCACCGTGCCCCACACGCTCTCAAAGGCGTCGGTGGTGAGTTCCTGCGGCACGAGGCCGATCTGGCTGCGGGCGACGCGATAGTCCTTGAGGATATCGGCGCCATCCACGGTGACTGTGCCGCCGCTCGGGTTGACGATGCCACAGACGATGGAGATGAGCGTCGTCTTGCCCGCCCCGTTGGGGCCCAGCAAAGCGAAGATCTCGCCGCGGCTGATATCGAGGGAGACGTCCTTGAGGGCCACGTGGCCGGACGCATAGGTCTTGGACAGATGGCTGATGGAGAGGATCGGCTGCATGGCGCGGGGTATAGCGCGGGACGACCGCCCGGTCGATATCGCAAGCGCGTGACCGGGGCCGGGGCCTGTCCAAATCGGGCTGCGCACGCGCGGGGCGCGGCGTATCAAACCCCTAGAGACACACGCCCTGGAGCATCCCATGCGCAGCGAAGAAGCCGGTTCGGCAGAGGCCATGTGGCGCGCGGTCGAGGCCCGCGATCCCGCGCAAGACGGCGCCTTCGTCTATTGCGTGCGGACCACCGGGATTTATTGCCGGCCGTCCTGTCCCTCGCCGCGGGCGCGACGGGGGCATGTGACTTTCATGGCCGACGGGACCGCCGCCGAGAGCGCCGGCTTCCGCGCCTGCCTGCGCTGCCGGCCCAGCATATCACGACAGCCGTAGCTCGTCCGGAACTCAGCGCTTGGAGACGTGCTCCGGCTTCCCCTTCCGCTTGGTCGAGGCCATTTTCTCAAGTTCGGCCTCGCTCATGGACTCCGCCATGGAGCGCGACGCGCCTTTCAGGTCTCCCTTTGCGGTCTCGCCCCGCTTAGCGGAAAGGGCGGCGCCGGCGGCCATCTGTTGGGCCTTGGATTTTGCAGGCATGACATCCTCGCAGCTTGCTCCCCTGCGGGATGAACACGCGTATGGCCGGAAGGTTCACTGCCTGTCCGGCGTCACCCCTCGAACACCGTCTTGAACCGGGCATGCGCATTTTCGATGTGGATCCGCATGGCGGCAGCGGCGCCCTCGGCGTCTTTCTGGCCGAAAGCATTCAGGATCCGCGCATGCTCGACGATGGCGTCCTGGGTGACGCGGGCATGGAAGCGCAGGCGGAACAGATGCAGCTGAACCCGTTGCTGCGTGATGATGTCATGCAGCAGGTCGTTCTGACTCGCCTTCGCGATCGCCGCGTGGAAGCGGGCGTCCTCCTGCGCGAACGCATTATAAGCTGCTTGAGCATCCTCGGGCTTGGACTCATGCATCTTCGCCGCCAAGCTCGTTATCCCCTGCAATTCTTCCGGCGACATCAACACGGCGGCCCTGGCGGCCGCCGGCGGCTCGATCAAAAGGCGAAGTTCGCACAAATTGTCGAACTGCTTGCGCGTTAATTGCGCGGCAGCGCGGTAACCGGAGAGGTGGACCTTCACCACCAGCCCCTGCACTTCAAGTTGAGAAAGCGCTTCGCGGATGGGTGTTTGCGAAACACCCAGTTCCCGCGCCAGACCGTCAACACCAATACGCTCGTCTGGCTGGATTTCCAAGGACATCAACTTCTTGAGCAGGATGTCATAGACTTCACTGCCCAAGCGTATGGGCTTGGAAATCTGATAGATACCGCTCATTTGGCGCCCCAGAGATGATTTTGAGGGGTTTTCTCTTTATAACGACAAAAAAGTCAACGATATGTCCACTTACGGACGCCAATCCCCTTGACTTGAGGAAATCCTAGCAGCCATGTTCGCGGCCATCAATTCCGATATCAAATCGGATCGGATATAGGGAGACACATATGGTCCTGTCCCGCCGCACGGCTATCGGCTTGCTTTCCGCCGCTGCCCTCCTGGGTTCCTTCGGCGCTGCTTCGGCGCAGGAGACCATCAAGATCGGCCTCACCGCGCCGCTCACCGGCCCGGCCGCCGAAATTGGCCACCTCCAGACTGAAGGCGCCAAGCTCGGCATCGAGAAGGTGAACGCTGCCGGCGGTGTGCTCGGCAAGAAGTTCGAACTGGTGATCGAGGATGACCAGACCACCAATCCCGGCATCGTTCTGGCCTTTTCCCGCCTGATCAGCCGCGGCGACCTCGCCGCCGTGCTCGCCTCCGTGCGTTCCACCCAGGTGAACGCCATTTCGGCCGATGCGAAAAAGGCCGGCATCCCCGTCTTCTTCGGCGGAACCGATCCCACGCTGACCCATTCGGGCAACCCGTGGCTGTTCCGCGCCCGTCCCAATGACATCTATTCCGCCAAGGTGATCGCCGATTTCGGCGTCAATCAGCTGAAGAAGAAGAAGTGGGCGGTGCTGCACTCCACCGACGCCTTCGGCTCCAACGGCGCCAAGGCGCTGATCGAGCAGCTCAAGGGCCTCGGCGTCGAGCCGGTGCTGGTGCAGGGCTTCAACAACGGCCAGGCCGATCTCACCCCGGTGGTGCTCGCGGTGCGCCAGTCGGGCGCCGACATCATCGCCACCTACACGCCGTTTGAAAACGACGTGGCCGTGCTGGCCCGCCAGCTCAAGCAGTTCGGCGTGACCGCCCCGTGGGTCGGCTCGGCCTCGGTCGCCTCCACCACCGCCATGCAGCTGGCCGGTCCGGCGCTCTACGGCACCTATGCGGTGGCCGATTTCAACGCCGACGCCAACCCGCTCGCCAAGGCCTATTTCGAGGAGTTCTCCAAGAAGGTCGGCCGCGCGCCCGACTACACCTCGGCCTGGACCTATGATTCCGTGCTCCTGCTGGCGGAAGCCATCAAGAAGGCCGGCAGCACCGATCCCGCCAAGGTTCGCGAAGCGATCCTCGCCATCAAGGACTTCCCCGGCACCGAGGGAACCTACAATTTCGACGAGAATGGCGATGGCCTGCGCGGCTACAACATCGTCAAGAACGAAAACGGCAAGATCGTCTTCGACCGCCACATCGCCTTCGACAAGTGATCGCCTGATCGCTTTCACACCCCGCGTCGGGCCTGCCGTTTGAGGCGGGCCCGGCGCGGGATGTCTTACGCCCTCTCGCGCACAGGATCGGCGATGAGCTTGCTTCCTCAGCTTCTATTCACCGGGATCGGCATCGGCAGCATCTATGCCATGGTCGCTCTCGGCTTCGTTCTGCTCATTCGCTCGGCCAATGTGGTGAACTTCGCGCAGGGCGAGTTCTCCATGCTCGGCGCCTATTTCATGGTCATCCTGTTCGCCGGCTTCGGCGTGCCCTACCCCATCGCCCTCATCGGGGCAGTGGTGCTGATGGCGGTGTTCGGCGTGATCTTCGCCGGCATCACCTACTGGCCGCTGCGTGATCGCGGGCAGATCCCGGTGATCATCTCCACCATCGGCGCAACCATTCTTCTGTCGAACCTGATCCTCGCCACCTACGGGCCGAGCCCGCAGGTGCTGCCCGGCCTGTTCGACGGCTCCGGCTTCCTGGTCGGCAACATCTTCATGGACAGTCAGTATCTCTCCATCATCGCGGTCACCATCGCGCTGGTGACGCTGCAATATCTGGTGTTCGAGAAGACCATGGTCGGCAAGAAATTGCAGGCCACCTCGCAGGACAAGGAAATGGCGAGCCTGCTCGGCATTCCGGTCATCGCCATGATCCTCGGCACCTTCGCCTACAGCGCGGCCCTCGGTGGCCTCGCCGGCATCCTGGTGGCGCCGATCTTGTTCGTGTCCGTGGGCATCGGCCCGCTGATCGCGCTGAAGGCCTTCGCCGCCAACATCATCGGCGGCTTCGGCTCGATCCCCGGCGCCATCTTCGGGGGCCTGCTGATCGGCATCGTGGAGACGCTGGGCGCCGCCTACATCTCCGTTCCCTACAAGGACGCGTTCGCGTTCCTCATGCTGCTCGCCGTGCTGCTGGTTCGTCCGCAGGGGCTGTTCGGCGAACGCATCGCCGAGAAGGCGTGAGGAGGCACCCATGAAAACCGCAGCCTCGCACCGCAACCGCGGTCTCCTGTTCGGCGGCATCGCCATCCTGGCGGTGATCGCCATCGCCTTCGTGGCGCCGACCCACGGCTATTACCTCAACATCATGATGCAGGCGGCGACCTATGCGATCGCCGTCGCCGGCGTCGTCATCGTGCTCGGCTATTGCGGCCAGCTCGCCCTGTGCCAGGCCGCGTTCCTCGGCATCGGCGCCTATTGCGTCGCCCTCGGCACGGTGGATTACGGCCTGCCCTTCTTCGTCGCGCTCGGCATGGGCGTCGTGCTGACCGGCCTCGGCGGCATGTTCCTGGGCTTCGCCTCCCTGCGCCTCGGCGGGCATTATCTCGCCATGGTGACCATCGGCTTCCAGATGATCGTCACCATGGTGCTGACCAATTGGATCAGCCTCACGCGCGGCCCCGACGGGGTTTCCGGCGTGCCCCGGCCGATGCTCGGGCCGCTCGATCTTTCGGGCGGGTCCACCTATCTCGGCCTGTGCATGGTGTTCCTGGTGGTGGTCACACTCTATGCCGCCCTGCTGAAGACCAGCCGCCTCGGCCGGGCCATGCAGGCGGTGCGCGACAATGAGATCGCCGCTTCCACCTGCGGCATCAACGTGTTCCGCACCAAGACCGTCGCCTTCGGCATCAGCGCCGCGCTCGGCGGTCTCGGCGGCGGCCTGTTCGCCGGTGCCTTCTCCTACATCTCCCCGGACCAGTTCACCTTCAACGAATCCATCGTTCTGCTCACCATGGCGCTGCTGGGCGGAGTGCAGTCCCCCATCGGCGCCCTGCTCGGCACGGTTCTGCTGGTGCTGCTGCCGGAATGGCTGCGTTTCCTGCGCCAGGCCTATCTGGCCGTGTACGGCGCGGCGGTGATCGCGATCATGATCTTCCTGCCGCGCGGTGTGTGGGGGCTCCTGACCGACCGCTTCTTCAAGCCGGTCCCCGCCGACACCAGCCCGGTGACGCCCCTGCCCCTGCTCAGCCGCACCGGCACCATGTCGGCCGACGTGGTGCTGGATGTGACCGGGCTCGCCAAGCATTTCGGCGGCCTCAAGGCCCTGGACGGCGTGGACTTCAAGGTCCGCAAGGGCTCGGTGCATGCGCTGATCGGGCCCAACGGCTCGGGCAAGACCACAATGCTTAACGTCATCACCGGCCTCTATGTGGCGACGGCGGGCCGGGTGAAGCTGCTGGGTCAGGACATCACCGCCCTGCCGCCCCACGAGCGCACCAAGCGTGGCATGTGCCGCACCTACCAGAACATCCGCGTGTTCCGCGGCCTGTCGGTGCTGGAAAATGTCACCATCGGCGCCGAGCGGCCCGGAAACGACATCTCCGGCTCCGATGCCACGGTGGAGCGGGCGCTGGCCGCGCTCGACTTCGTCGGCTTGCGCAATGTGGCGCACCTGCCGGTGGGCGACCTGCCCTATGGCCACCAGCGCTATGTGGAGATCGCCCGCGCGCTCGCCGGCTCGCCGGAAATCCTGCTGCTGGACGAGCCCGCCGCCGGCCTCAACCTGACGGAAAAGGGCGAGATGGCGGAGCTGCTCAAGCGCCTGAAGGGCCATGGGCTGACCATCGTCATCATCGACCACGACATGAAGCTGATCGAGCAGGTGGCCGACCGCATCACGGTGCTGAATTTCGGCCGCGGCATCGCCGATGGCGATCCCAAGTCCGTGCTCAGCCATCCCGAAGTCATCGCCGCCTATCTGGGGGAGCCGCAAAATGAAGCTGCTTGAGATCAAGGGGCTCACCGCGCGCTACACCGCGAGCGACGTCCTCAAGGGGTTGAACCTCACCGTGAACGAGGGCGAGATCGTCGCCCTGCTCGGCTCCAACGGCGCCGGCAAGAGCACCACACTGCGCTCGATCTCCGGGCTGATGCCCAACACCTCCGGCGAAATCACCTTCGCCGGCACCTCGATCCTGGGCATGAAGACCGGCGCCATCGCCCGCCTCGGCATCGCCCATGTGCCGGAGGGCCGGCGCCTGTTTCCCGGCCTCACGGTGCGCGACAACATCCTGCTCGGCTCCTCGAACCGCTCAGGCGTCAGCCGCGCCCAGTTGGAGCGGGAGGCCGACGAGATGTTCGCCTTCTTCCCCGACCTGCAGCGCCTGGAACACGCCTATAGCTGGACCCTCTCCGGCGGGCAGATGCAGATGGTCGCGGTGGCGCGCGGCCTGATGGCCAAGCCCCGCCTGCTGCTGCTGGACGAGCCCTCGCTCGGCCTCGCGCCGAAGATCGTGCAGCAGGTGTTCCGCATCATCGCCCAGATCCGCGAGCGCGGCACCACCGTGCTGCTGGTGGAGCAGAACGCGAACATGGCGCTCTCCGTCGCCGACCGCGGCTATGTGCTGGAGGCGGGCGCTCTGCTGGTGTCCGGCAAGCCCGACGAATTGTGGAACAACGACCAGGTGCGCGCCGCCTATCTCGGCGGGTTCGCGGCCTCGGCGTAATGCCCGGCGGCTCGCCGCCTCTCCCGAACCGGCGGCGCCGTCCGCCGCCGGCTTCATCTTCCAACCGGGACATTCCCAGATGACGAAAATCGCTCTTGTCGGCTGTGGCCTTGTGGGAGGCTCCTGGGGCCTCGTATTCGCGCGCGCCGGCTTCGACGTGACGCTCTACGATCCCTCTCCCGCTTCCCTCCAGGCCGCGCTCGATTTTGCCGCCGGTGCCGCACCCGGCCTTGCCGAACAAGGCCTGCTGAACGGCGAGACCCCGGCCGCCGTGCTCGCCCGCCTAAAGCCCGCCAGCAGCCTCGCCGAGGCCGTGCGCGACGCCGACTATATCCAGGAAAGCGCGCCGGAGCGCCTTCCCATCAAGCAGGCGCTCTATAAGGAACTGGCCAAGCTGGTGAAGGCGGACGCGGTGATCGCCTCCTCCACCTCCGGCCTGCCCGCCTCCTCCTTCACCGCCGACATCGAGGGACGCGAGCGCTGCGTGGTGGCCCACCCCATCAACCCGCCGCACCTCATTCCGCTGGTGGAGATCATCCCAGCGCCCTGGACCGCCGTGAGCGTCGTCGAGCGCACCGATGCGCTGATGAAGCAGGTCGGCCAGGTGCCGATCCGCCTCAATCGCGAGATCGCCGGCTTCGTGGTCAACCGCCTGCAGAGCGCGGTGCTGGGCGAGGCGTTCCGCCTGGTGGAGGACGGCATCGTCTCCGCCACCGATGTGGATGCCGCCATTTCCGAAGGGCTCGGCCTGCGCTGGTTCTTCATGGGCCCGTTCGAAACCATCGATCTGAATGCCCAGGGTGGCGTCGCCGATTATTGCGCGAAGCTCGGACCCATGTATTACGATCTCGCCAAGGAACAGGCCGACCCGCGCCCGTGGAGCGAAGCGCTTGTCGCGCAGGTCGAGGCGCAGCGGCGCGAGAAGACTCCTGCGGACAAGCTCGATGCCCGCAAGGCGTGGCGCGACCGCTGCCTCGCCGCTCTGGTGAAGGCCAAGCGCGCGGTCCTGAAGGAAAACGCCTGACCGGCGGCGGAGAACCCTCCGCCGCCCCACGCCACCGCTCAGAGAGTGCCCGCCATGCTGCTTGGAGTTATCGCCGACGATTTCACCGGGGCGAGCGACATCGCCAACACCATCGCCAAGGGAATCGCGCCTGAAGGCGGCCTCAAGACGGTGCAATATCTCGGCATTCCCACCGTTCCGGCGGCGGATGACGTGGAAGCCTGCGTCATCTCGCTGAAGAGCCGCTCCATTCCGGCGGCCGAGGCGGTGGCGCAGTCGCTGGCGGCGCTCGACTGGCTGGAGGCCCAGGGCTGCCGCCAGGTGATCTTCAAATATTGCTCCACCTTCGATTCCACCCCCGAAGGCAATATCGGCCCGGTGGGCGAGGCTTTGGCGCAGCGGCTCGGCGAGAAGGGCGTAATCGCCTGCTCCGCTTTCCCCGATGCCGGGCGCACCATCTACAAGGGCCATCTGTTCGTCGGCGACCGGCTGCTGAACGATTCCGGCATGGAGCATCATCCGCTCAACCCCATGACCGACGCTGACCTGCGGCGCTGGCTGCAGCTTCAGTGCAAGGACCCGGTCGGGCTGGTGGACTGGACGGTGCTCCAGCGCGGCCCGGAAGCGATCCGCGCGGGCCTCGCGGCGGCGGCGGAGAAGGGCGAGCGGCTCGTCATTGTCGATGCCCTGACCAATGCCGATCTGCTCGCCATCGCCGCCGCCTGCGCCGATGCCCGCCTGATGACCGGCGGCTCGGGCATCGCCCTCGGCCTGCCGCGCAACTTCATCAAGGCCGGCCTCGCCAAGGGCGGCAACCCGGCGGTCGACCTGATCGGCGGGCCGGAAGCGGTGCTGGTGGGAAGCTGCTCGCGCGCCACGCTCCAGCAAATCGAGATCCATCGCAAGGACCACCCGGTGCTGGCCATCGACGTGGACAAGGTGATGGACGGCTCCATCACCGCCGGCGATCTGGTCGCCTTCATCCAGGCGAACCCCGGCAACGCGCCGCTGGTCTATTCCTCCTCGAAGCCCGAGCAGGTGGCGGCGCTGCAGGAAAAGTACGGCCGCACCGAGGTCGCCCACAAGCTGGACGGCATCTTCGCGCAGACCGCCAAGGCGCTCTACGACGCCGGCATGCGGCGCATCGTGGTCGGCGGCGGCGAGACCTCGGGCGCCGTGGTCTCCGCGCTCGGCGTCACCTCGTTCCGCATCGGCCCGGAGATCGACCCCGGCGTGCCGGTTCTGGTGGCGGAAGATGGCACCGGCCTTGGAATGGCTTTGAAATCCGGCAATTTCGGCGCGCCCGATTTCTTCGGCAAGGCGCTCGGCGCCATCTCCGGCACGGTGGGAGCCTGAGCCATGGATGAAGCCGCCACCCGCGATCTCTTGGTACGCCTCTCGCGCTCGCTGTTCGAGCGCGGCTATTCGGTGGGTTCGGCGGGGAACATCTCCGTCGCGGTTGAGGACGGGGTGCTCATCACCCCGACCAATTCCTGCCTCGGCTTTCTGGAGGCCGGCCGCATCTCCAAGCTCGATCGGGACTGGCAGCACGTTTCCGGCGACAAGCCCTCCAAGGAAGTGTTCCTGCATCGGGCCTTCTATGAAACGCGCCCCGGCACCGGCGCCGTGGTGCACCTGCATTCCACCTATGCGACCGCCCTCTCCTGCCTGCCGGAGATCGACCCCGCCGACTGCATCGCCCCGCTCACGCCCTATGTGGTGATGCGGGTCGGCAAGGTGCGCCTGCTGCCGTATGTGCGGCCAGGCGATCCGGCCATGGGCACCATGATCCGCGAACAGAACGGGGAATGCGCGGCGGTGCTGCTGGCCAATCATGGTCCGGTGGTCACCGCCAAGGACCTCCAGGGCGCCGTCTATGCCGCCGAGGAGCTGGAGGAGACCGCCAAGCTGCTCGTGCTGCTGCGCGATCGCAATCCGCGCCTGCTGACCCAGGCGCAGATCGACGAGCTGAACACCGCTTTCCCCAAATAGGCAGAGCCGCTTCACGATGACGATGCCGTCGCCCACCCCGCGCACCCTGGCGCTCATCCATACGGTCGCAGGCCTGGTGCCGGTGTTCGAGCACCTGACCCGCCAGCACCTGCCCGGCTGGGAAACCTTCAACATCGTGGATGAAAGCCTGCTGCGGAACACCATTCGCACGGGCGAGCTCTCCCGCCTCACCATGCGCCGTTTGGCAGGCACTGTGTGGTCGGCGGTCGATGGGGGCGCCGATGCGGTGCTGGTCACCTGCTCCTCCCTCGGGCCGGCGGTGGATGCGGCGATCCCGCTCTGCCCGGTGCCGCTGTTCCGGATCGACGACGGCATGGCCTTGGCGGCATTGGAGAAAGGCACCCGCATCGGGGTGCTGGCCACGCTCTCCACCACCCTCGTTCCCACCACCGACCTGTTGAAGCGCCATGCGGCGCAGGCGGGGGTGCGGGTGACGCTGACCAGCGGCGTGTGCGAGGGCGCGTTCGCCCGCCTGACGGCGGGAGACCGGGCCGGACACGACGCGCTGGTGCGGGCGGAACTCGCCGCCATCGCGCCGAAGGTGGACGTGGTGGTGCTGGCCCAGGCCTCCATGGCACGCGCCCTTGAGGACCAAGGGGATAACGGCTTTTCCCTCCCCATCCTCACCAGCCCGGAACTCGGGGTGCAGTATGTGCGGCGCGCCCTGGAGCGGGCCTGACACGGCGGTACCCGACGTTGCGGATGCGCCACCCGCCGCGCAAACGTTTCACGTGAAACCAAGGGCTTGCGGCGGACGAACCGCGGTTTAAAGACGCTTCTCCGCGCTTCTCGGGCCGACCACACCGCGATTTCGGGCGAACGTTCGCCCGACATTTCGGCGCACGCGGAATCCGTCCAGCAAACGTACCCTCGCCCACCGCGCCGCACGCACGGCCTGCGGCCGGCGCCTGTTTCCCGCTGCCTATTTCGCCAGCGCGCGGGACAGCTCCCCGCGGGTCTTCTCGGCCCGCAGGCGGGCGCGCCAGACGCCGGCCTCCACCATGCCGGCGATGACATCCGCCATCACCTGCGCCACCGCCTCGCTGCCGCGCACGTTCATGGTGCGCTGGGAGACCACCACCGAGAGCCGCCAGGAGGGGGTGGGATCGACGATCCGCACCGCCACCATCTCGCCGCGCGCCATCTCCTCGGTGAGCGCGAAATGCGGCATGATCGCGAACGCGGTGGACTGGCGCACCAGCTTGGCGATGGCCGGCAGGCTGTCGCAATCCATGGCGGCGGGCACGACATCGTGGCGAGCGGCGAACTGCTCCACCACTGTGCGCAGCACGTTGGGGCGGCCCGGCAGCACGATCGGCAATTCGAACATGCGCTTGAAGGAAACCTCGCCTTCCGCCGCGAGCGGATGGCCGGGCGGGACGAACAACATCAGGTCCTCGACCATCATCTCGGTCCAGGCCACATGCTCGAACGCCTTGTGGTCGTACAGCAGCGCCACATCCAGCCGGCCGAGCTGGAGGAATTCGTCCAGATAGCCGGTCATCGCCTCCACCACGTGCAAGGTGATGTTGGGCTGGTGCACGGCCAGGGCGTTGATGAGGGGAATGGACAGGCCCCGGCAGGCGGAGGTGGGCAGGCCCACGGAGACGCGGCCGGACGGGTTCGCCGATTGCGAGCGCACCACGTCCTTCACCCGGTCCACCTCCTGAAGGATGCGGCGGGCATGATCGTAGAGTTGCTGGCCGATTTCCGTAGGGGTCACGCCGCGCGCATGGCGCACCAGCAGGTCGACGCCCAGTTCATCCTCCAGATTTTTCATCTGCTGGCTTAGGGAGGGCTGGGCGACCCGCAGGATTTCCGCGGCACGCGAGAAATTTCCGCTTTCCGCAATCTGGACGAAGTATTTGAGCTGGCGAAGATCCATGTACCACCTTTGCAAGCCCAGAATTCTCACGAGCGAATTCGATTTGTCAAACGACTTCCCAAGCGCCAAGCTGCTTAAACTATGGGCATCAATTTAGAAAAAGATTATTTTTATCATTGGCTTATATGTTTTAAATGAGCATCGCTTCTGCCTATAAAATGCGTTCATAGGCCCTGCCTATATCGGCGATTGGAAAATCATCTTTGTCGGTGGGCGGCACTTGTCGGTAGCTTTATTGTGCAGATGGGAACAGGGGCGAAATGCCCACACATCCTGTAGACAGCAGGAGAATAAATACATGCCTTCACACAGCTTTTTACGTGGCCAGCTGCTGGCCGCGACGGTGATGCTCGGCCTGTCGTCCACGCTGGCGATGGCGCAGCAGCAGCCCTGCATCGGCAATTCCGCCGCCACCACCGGCCCCGCCGCGTTCGGCGGTGCCGCAATCAAGATGGGCGCCGAAATCGCCATCGACGAGATCAACGCCAAGGGCGGCGTGCTCGGCAAGAAGCTCAGCTTCGTGCAATATGACGATGCTGGCGCGCCGCCGCGCGGCGTGGACAACACCCGCCGCATCGCGCTCGCCGACAAGTGCGTCGCCATCCTCGGCGGCTATCATTCCACCGTCGCGGTCGCCCAGGCTGAGCCGGTGAACGAGATCGGCATTCCCTATGTGGGCGTGCTCGCCGCCAACACGAAGGCGATCGAGAACGGCGCCAATCCCAATTACATGTTCCGCGTCTCGGCGAAGGACAAATGGGTGGCGCGCTTCCTCGTCGAGCAGGCGCTGAAGGCCTCCAAGACCGGCAAGATCGCGTTCTTCTACGAGAACACCGGCTGGGGCAACGGCGCCCTGCCGGACGTGAAGGACGCCATGGCCAAGGCCGGCAAGGAGCTGGTGGCCGCCGAAACCTTCAACTGGAACGACCAGGACATGAGCCCGCAGGTGATCCGCGCCCGCGACGCCGGCGCGGACGTGGTGCTGTTCTGGGCGCTCGACCGCGAGGGCAACCAGATCCTGCGTTCCATGGACAAGGTCGGCTACAAGCCCACCGTCATTGGCGCCTGGGGCATCGCCGGCAATCTCGGCGAGCTGGCCGGCCCGCTGGCCGACGGCGTGGAAGTCATCCAGACCTACACCTTCATGGGCGACATGGACCCCAAGAAGAAGGCGCTGTGGGACAAGCTGCAGGCCAAGTACGGCCTGAAGCAGCCCTCCGACGTGAAGATGCCGTCGGGCGTCGCCAATGCCTATGACGCGGTCTACATCATCGCCGCCGCCATCGAGAAGGCCGGCGCCTTCGACTGGAAGAAGGTGCACGACGCCCTCTACACGGTGAACATGGACGGTCTGGTGGCCGAGTATAAGCCCGCCTTCGACGCCAAGGACCCGGAGCGCCAGGACGCGATCCTGCCGAAATACTACAAGCTGACGGTGTGGGTGGACGGCAAGCTGCTGCCCATCGAGCAGACCAAGTACGGCAAGACCAACTGAGGTCCTGCGGGTCCCTTGGTCGTTCTCCTGCGGAGGACTTGGTCCTCCCCGGCCTTCCCCTCCCTAGCCCTCCCCCGCAAGCGGGAGAGGGGACGTGGTGTGCAAGGCCTCAGGAGGTTTCGGAGGGATGCCGAAGCCAGGCGCGCCCTGCTCCCTCTCCCGCTTGCGGGGGAGGGGTGGGGAGGGGGCTCGCGCGGCACGTCCGGGACATCAGCAACAGCGGCCACCACAGGGCAGCGCAATGACCACCTTCATTCAATACACCCTCTCCGGCCTCGCCATCGGCGGCATCTATGCGCTCGTCGCGCTCGGCTTCCACATCATGTGGACCGCCGCCAAGGCGGTGAATTTCGCCCATGGCGACACGCTGATGATTGGGGCGGTGCTGGCCGTGCTCGGGGTCGATGCGGGCCTGCCGCTGTGGCTCGCCTGCGGGCTCGGGGTGGTTGCGGGCGCGGTGTTCGGCGTGCTGCTGGAACGCTTCGCGGTGCGCCCGTTCACCGGCGGCACCACCTCGATCGGCTGGATGCTGACGACCATCGCGGTCGGCATCATGATCGAGAGCCTCGCCACCATGCAGTTCGGCGGCTTCTCCCGGCCCCTGCCCTCGCCGGGGGTGGAAAAGGCCGTGCACATTCTCGGCGCCGGCGTCTATCCGCAGGAATTGCTGATCCCCCTGGTCGCGATCCTCGCCATGGTCGGCCTCAAATTCATGCAGAAGCACACGCTGGTCGGCCGCGCCATGCAGGCCGTGGCCCATGACAAGCGCGCCGCCGCCCTCATGGGCATCGACGTGAACCGCATCGTCGCCCTCTCCTTCGGACTCGCGGCGCTGTTCGGCGCGGCCGCCGGCATCCTGGTGGCGCCGGTGATCCAGGTCTCCGCCACCATGGGCACGCTGCTGGGGCTGAAGGGATTTGCGGTCGCCATCATCGGCGGCATCACCTCCGCGCCCGGCGTGGTGATCGCCGGCCTGCTGTTCGGCGTGATGGAGAAGTTCGTCGAGGGCTACATCTCCACCGCCGCCCGCGAAATCATCGGCTTTTCCTCCATGATCCTGGTTCTTCTCGTGTTTCCGCAGGGCCTGTTCGGCAAGCGGGAGGTGCTCAAGGTATGAGACACCTCACCGCGCTCGGCTTCCTCGTCTTCGCCGCGATCCTCGTCGCGGTGCCGCTCACCGCCGGCAACGAATACGAATTGCGCCTGTTCATGCTGTTCCTGATCTACGGCGTCATCGCCGTGGGGCTGAACGTGCTGGTGGGCCTCACCGGCCTCGTCTCCCTCGGCCAGGCGGGCCTGTTCGCGCTCGGCTCCTATACCGGCGCGATCCTCGCGGTGCGGCTCGGCTTCGACATGCTGAGCGCCAGCATCGCCGCCGCGATCGTCTCCGGGGTGTTCGGCGTGCTCTTGGCCTATCCCACGGTGCGGGTGCGCGGCGTCTATCTCGCCGTCGTCACCATCGCCTTCGGCATCATCGTGGAGAATGTCGCCATCGAATGGCAGTCGCTCACCGGCGGCACCACGGGCCTCTCCTCCATCCCGCGCCCCAACATCTTCGGCTATCGCATCTCCGGCTTCGCCTTCTACGGCGTGCTCGCGGTGACGCTGTTCCTGGCGACGCTCGCCACCCATAATCTCAAGCTCTCCCGCTACGGCCGGGCCATGCTCGCCGTCTCCCAGAGCGAGACGGCGGCACGGGCGCTCGGCGTCAACGCCACCGCCATGCGCACGCTCGCCTTCGTGGTGGCGTCGGTCACGGCGGGGATCGCGGGCAGCTTCTACGCCTTCCTCAATTCCTACATCTCGCCCGACATCTTCACTTTCTCCGACAGCGTGCGCTTTCTGCTGATGGTGATCCTGGGCGGGGCGGCCTCCACCTTCGGACCGGTAATCGGCGCCTATATCCTCACCTATCTCCCGGAATTCCTGCAGCAATTCCAGCTCTGGCAGAAGTTCGCCTATGGCGCGCTGCTGCTGGTGGTAATGTTCGCCTTGCCACGCGGGATCGTCGGCACGGCGTGGATGCTGGTCACCCGCCTCAACCCGCAGAAGCGCGAGGCCGATCCCGCGGAAGGCATTCCCGCCGAACAGAGCCTGCGCCACGACGTGCGCGCGGGCGAGGCGGAGCTGGTGGCGCGCGACCTCACGGTGCGCTTCGGCGGCCTGACCGCCCTCTCCAAAGCCTCGCTGCGGGTGAAGCCGGGCGAGGTGCATGCCCTCATCGGCCCCAACGGCGCCGGCAAGTCCACCTTCGTCAACACCATCTCCGGCTTCTACAAGCCCACGGAGGGCGAGTTCGAGCTGGACGGCATTCAGCTCACCGGCAAGCGCTCCCACGAGATCGCCCGCATCGGCCTTGCCCGCACGTTCCAGAACACCGAACTGTTCGGCGAGCTGACGGTGCTGGAAAACGTCATGGTCGGCTATCAGCAGCGCCTGACCTACGGCATTGCCGACGCGCTGCTGCGCACCCCGCGCCTGCGGCGCGAGGAAAGGGAGAGCCGGCGCGCCGCCATCGGCCTGCTCACCTTCGTCGGGCTCGATGCCTATGCCAACGAACAGGCCCGCTTCCTGCCCTTCGGCCTGCAGCGCCGCCTGGAGATCGCCCGCGCGCTGGCGGCGAAACCCCGCCTGCTGCTGCTGGACGAGCCGGCCGCCGGCCTCACCACCCAGGAGATCGACGAGCTGGAAGCCATGATCCGGCGCATCGCCGCGCTCGGCATCTCGGTGCTGCTCATTGAGCATCATGTGGAGCTGATCATGGCGGTCGCCGACACCGTCACCGTGCTCGACTACGGCCAGGTGATCGCCAGCGACACGCCCGCGATCGTGCAGGAGGACCCGCGCGTGATCGAGGCCTATTTCGGCGCCTCCCTCGACACCGGAACGGCGGAGGAAGTGGCATGAGCGAGAGCGACATCCTGCTCGACATCCGCAGCCTGGAACTGCGCTACGGCGCGGCGGTGGCGGTGCGCGACATCTCGCTGAGCGTGAAGCGCGGGCAATTGGTGGCCGTTATCGGCAATAACGGCGCCGGCAAATCCTCCATGGTGCGCGGCGCCACCGGCCTGGTGCGCCCCTCGGGCGGCCAGGTGCTGTTCAAGGGTGAGGACACCACCCGCCTCTCCTCCAACAAGAAGGTGGCGCGCGGGCTGGTGATGGTGCCGGAAGGGCGCCTGCTGTTTCCCGACCAGAGCGTGGAGGACAATCTCATCCTCGGCGCCTATGCCCATGGCGGGCTGAAATCCGAGCGCTCCAAGGCGACGCTCGAGAAGGTGCTCACTCTGTTCCCGCGCCTCAAGGAACGGCTGCCCCAGCAGGCCGGCTCCATGTCCGGCGGCGAGCAGCAGATGCTGGCCATCGCGCGCGGGCTGATGGCCGAGCCCGAGCTGCTCATCATCGACGAGCTTTCGCTCGGCCTCGCGCCCAAGATCGTGGACCAGCTGATGCGGGTCCTCGCCGACCTCAACGCGGCCGGCCTTACCATTCTGCTTGTCGAACAGCTTGCCTCCTACGCGCTCGCCATCGCCGACCACGCCTATGTGATCGCCAACGGGCGGGTGGCGCGCCACGGACCGAGCGCGGAGCTCGCGCGCGACCCGGAGGTGATGGAGGCCTTCCTCGGCAAGAAGAAGAAGGCGGCGGCCTGAACGCGTCCGACGCCCTGCGATTTCACCCGAAAACCAAGCCCGTCAAGGAGCGACCATGTCCAAAGTCATCGACCTCTCCCTCCTCATCGAGGACAATATGCCGGCCCACAAGCTGTTCCAGCGGCCGGTCCTCACCACGCACATGAGCCATGAGGGCTCCAAGGGCCTCAATCTGGGCGTGCCCGGCGACGCCATGACCTTCCAGACCAATTTCATCGCCATGCTCGACCATGTGGGCACCCATGTGGACGCCTATCGCCACGTGAACCCGAACGGCGCGCCGGTGGACGAGATGCCGCTGGAGATGTTCATGGGCAAGGCGGTGTGCTTCGACCTGCGCCACATTCCCGACCTCGGCGAAATCACCGTCGCCGACATGGAAGAGGCGGAGAAGAAGGCCGGCGTGAAGGTGGACGGACACATCGTTCTGCTGTGCACCGGCTTCCACAAGCGCAATTATCCGAGCCTGGATTCGGTCTGGAAAAACCCGCTGCTCACCGCCGAGGCCACGAAGTGGCTCTATGATCGCGGCTCCAAGATGCACGGCGTGGAAGGTCCTTCCACCGACAAGCCCACCGACAACATCTTCGCCCAGCACCGCCTGTGCCGCGACCTCGGGGTGAGCCATTGGGAATGGCTGGTGAACCTGGAAGAGCTGGTGGGCAAGGGCGAGTTCCAGTTCTTCGGCGCGCCGCTGAAGTTCAAGGGCGGCTCCGGCTCGCCGGTGCGCGCGTTCGCCATCCTGAACTGAACGTTTGCGCCTCACGCCCTGACGAGGCGCAAAAGGGCGCCGGGTGGCAGACTGCCACGCCACCCGGCGCCTTTCCCGATGATTTGGCGACGCGCTCCCTCCCCCGCAAGCGGGAGAGGGACTCCTTGTTGGCCTCCGGAGACTGCCCATGTCCGCCGAATTCGACACCATGAGCGCCCTGGACCTGCGCCGCCGCATCGGCGCGCGCGAAATCTCTCCGGTCGATCTCACGCGGCGCGCGCTCGAAAAGGCGCAGGCCACCCAGGGCACGCTCAACGCCTTCTTCCTGCTGATGGAGGACGAAGCCATGGCCGCCGCCCGTGTCGCCGAGGATGCGGTGATGAAGGGCGCGCCGCTGGGCGTGCTGCACGGCCTGCCGTTCTCGGCCAAGGACCTGATGGCGGTGAAGGGCCAGCGCTATGCCTCGGGCTCGCGCACCATGGCGCAGAACGTGGCCCAGGTGGACGCCCCCGCTGTGGAGCGCGCCAAGGCGGCGGGCGGCATTCTCATCGGCAAGACCACCACCAGCGAATTCGGCTGCAAGCCGGTGGGCGACAGCCCGCTGACGGGCATCACGCGCCACCCCTGGAACCTCGACAAGACGCCGGGCGGCTCCAGCGCGGGGGCGGCGTCCTCGGTGGCGGCCGGCATCACGCCGTTCGCCCTCGGCACGGACGGCGGCGGCTCGGTGCGCATTCCCTGCGCCTTCACCGGGCTTGCCGGCATCAAGGGACATTTCGGCCGGGTGCCGGTGTGGCCCACCTCCGCGACGCCCACGCTCGCCCATGTGGGACCCATCGCCCGTTCCATGGAAGACGCGGCGCTGCTGTTCTCGGCCATCGCCGGGCCCGACCGGCGCGATCCGTTCGGCGTCGCAGGCCCGGTGCCGGACGTGATGGGCGCGACAAAGGCTTCGGTGGCCGGCATGCGCGTTGCCTACAGCCCGACGCTTGGCTATGCCCGCCCCGCGCCGGAAGTGGTCGCGATCACCGATCGCGCGGCCAAGACCTTCGAAGCGCTCGGCTGCGAGGTGGACCTGGTCGAAAGCGTCTTCGACACCGACCCGGCGGACCTCTGGACGGCGGAATTCTACGCGGGCGTCGGCATCCGCCTGCGTGCCTTCATGGAGAACCAGCGCGATTTGCTAGACCCGGCGGTGGCCGAGGTGCTCGCCCCCGCGCTCGCCCAGGAGATGCGCAGCTATTATGCCAGCGTGTTCGAGCGCTATGCTTTGCGCGAAAAGCTGCGCACCTTCTTCGAGCGCTACGACATCCTGATCTCGCCGGTTTTGCCCGTGACCTCGCTCGACGCCGGCAAGAACATCCCCGACAGCCTGCCGGACCGCAACCTCGTGTCCTGGGTGTTCTACACCTATCCCTTCAACCTCACCGGCCAGCCCGCAGGGGCGGTGTGCGCGGGGATCGCCGACGACGGCATGCCGGTGGGCCTGCAGATCGTCGCCCGCGCCTATTGCGAAGAGGACGTGGTGCGCGCCGCCTGCGCCTATGCCCGCACCCAGCCGGCCGGCTACAACGTGCGGCCGTTCAACGCCTGACGTCCGTGCGCCGGCGGGGCCAGGCGGCGGGCGAACGCACCCGTCGCCTTGGCTTGCTTCGGGTGCGCGGGCACAGCGGGTGCAGCGAAAGCTTTGGCATGGACGATCATGCGGCTTTTGCTTTGCGATATACTTACCCAGCGTCATATATGCAGTGCACACCGGGCGTTTGACACTGTCATCTGCCGTCCATAACCTTCCTGTATAATAATGTAATTAAGAATTACATATAAATGCAGGGATGAACGCCATGGACAAGACCCGCCGATCTTTCATCACCTCGATGGCGGCTGCGGCCGCCACCACTCCGCTCATCCTCTCCGCCAATGCGCAGACAGCGGCCAGCCCGCAAGCCCCGGCCGCCAAGCCCGCGTCCGCCTCGGACGCCGACAGCGCCTTGAAGCTGCTGAGCTTCAAGCTTCAGAACGGATCGCCGGCGCGCATCGGCGTCGCCCTGGCGGACGGGACCGTGGTCGACCTGGTGGCGGAAGCGGCGCGGACGGGAAAGACATTATCCTTTAATCCGAGCGACATGGTCTCGCTGATCGCCGCCGGCGATGCGGGTCTCGTCGAGGTGCGCGAGCTGGTGCGCGGCGCCGCCGCCGGCCGGCCGAAGCTCACGGAAATCGTCTATCTCGCGCCCATCCCGGACCCGCGCCGCAACATCTACGCGGTGGGCTGGAATTATCTGGAGCATTTCGCCGAAGGCCAGGCCGTGCGCATGACCGACGTGAAATATCCCGAGCATCCGGTGTTCTTCACCAAGGGCACCCATTGCATCAACGGCCCCTACGATTCCATCCCGTTCGACCCCAAGGTTTCGACCATGATCGACTGGGAGGGCGAGCTGGCGGTGATCATCGGCAAGCACGGCCGCAATATTCCCGAGGCCGAGGCCATGGATTACGTGTTCGGCTATTCGGTGATCAACGACACCACCGCCCGCGATGTGCAGAACGCGCGCCACGGCGGGCAATGGTTCAAGGGCAAGAGTCTCGACGGGCACGGCCCCATGGGCCCATGGATCGTCACCAAGGGCGCGTTCGATCAGAACGACCTGCACCTCGTCACGCGGGTCAACGGCGTGGTGAAGCAGGACGCCAATACGGGCCAGATGTATTTCAAGGTGCCCCGCATCATCGCCGAACTCTCCCTCGGCCTCACCCTGGAGCCCGGCGACATCATCGCCAGCGGCACGCCTCCGGGCGTCGGATTTGCGCGCAAGCCCCAGGAATTCATGAAGCCGGGCGATGTCATGGAGACCGAGATTTCCGGCATCGGCATCATCCGCAACGAGATCAAGGCGGTCAGCTGACGCGAGCACGAAAACGCCCCTCGCCTCAAAGGGAGGGGCGCCACCGCGAAGGCTGTCAGAGGCCGGGCGCTGCCCCGGCCTCATCCTCCCAGCGCACGGAAATCTCGATCAGATTGGCATCGGGATCGCGGATGTAGACCGAGCGCAGCGGCATGGTCGCGCCGATGCGGCGCACGGGGCCGGCGGCGATGGGCACCTGGCACGCCGCGAGATGGGCGATCACCTCATCCAGCGGCACCGCCGAAAGCAGGCACAGATCCACCGAGCCGGGTGTCGGCTGGGCGGCGACGGCGACGATATCCTGCTTCGACCGGCCGTCCTGCAGGTTGAATTTCTGCGCGCCGAACGCGAGCGCGATACGGTTCTCGCCGAACACCTCTTTGCGCATGCCGAGAACGCGCGTGTAGAAATCCACGGTGGCTTCGATGTCCGTCACGGTCAGCACGATATGATCGATGGATGCGATCTGCACGCCTTGTCTCCGGCAAGTCAGTTACGGCCCCGGAAGGTAGAGCAAGCCGGTCCCCGCCGCCAGCGCGGCGCCTCAGCGGCGGCGGCTCGGCGCGCGGCCGCTGATGGAGCGCACGAGGCCGGTCTTCACGCTCGCCACATGCTCGCGCATCAGCATTTCCGCGCGATAGGCATCGCGCAGCAGAATGGCGTCATAGATGCGGTGATGATCCTCGTGCCGACGGCGCACTTCGAGATATTCGAACGACACCACGTTGCGGTGGGAGGATTGCGGCACGCTCTGGCACATGCGGATCATGTCGCCCAGCATGCGGCAGCGCGAGGCGGCGTGGATGGTGTCGTGGAAGGCGAAATTGACCGCGCCATAGCCGATGCGGTCGGATTCTTCCAATTCCTCCTTGGCGAGAATGGCGTCGCCATCGGCGAGCGCACCCTCAATCACCGCCCGCTCCGCATCGCTCAGGCCGCGCTCGGCGGCAAGCCGGGCCGCGAGCGATTCCAGCATGGTGCGGATCTCATAGGCATCGACGATCTCGGAGGTGAGGAAGCGGCGCACCGAATAGCCGCGGTTCGGCGCATATTCCAGCAGTCCCTCGCTGGCCAAGGATTGCAGCGCCGAGCGCACCGGCGTGCGCGACACGCCGAGCCGCTCGCTGAGGCGCACCTCGTGCAGCCGTGCGCCCGGCTCGAAATCCCCCGAGAGAATCGAGGCGCGAATCCGGTCGGCCACTGAGAGCGAACGGGTGGGCGCGCGTTCCGTATCCCCGCCGTCGGCAGAAAGGTCCGGGGCGGAATCGCTGAGCGCGTCGGAAACGGTCGCTGACATGCCGGGTGGTCGCTCCTTTTGATCAGCCATAGCCGCCATACCCGAACCCGTCCAGGGATACAATCCAGCCCCACCGCGAAGCCGGCCTCGGGAGCGGAACCTGTCCCAGCTAGGACCCGGAATTAAACGACTTCAAGCCTATAATGGCGGCAGAACCGGGTGAATTTTTGAGCAGAAATTGTATACATTAATTATTGACGGTGCGAAGATTGTACGCAATTTTTGCGTCTCCAGATCGCGCCAGGAAGGACTTCCGGCTCCATGTCCGCCCCCTTTGCCACCGCAGGATCGCCCGCGCCCCACGGGCGCGCATCGCGCGCGCTGCCGGGACGGGACGGCGTCTGTCTGCGCTTCGGTGGGGACGGCGCATGAGGGTCCGCGTCAGCCTCCCGCGCACCAAGGCGACGATCCTCGCGGGCCGGCCGATCCTGGCGGCGAACCCCGGCGGGGTCTCGTTGCCGGCCGTCGAGGCGCTCGCGGCCTGTGGCGCCGACTGCCTGTTCATCGATTGCGAGCGCACGGCAATTTCGGTGGAAAGCGTGCCCATGCTCGCCCGCGCCGCCCAGGCATGCGGCATGAGCGCGGTGGTGCGCTCGCCCTCCAAGGATCCCGCGATCCTCACCCGCTATTTCGATTGCGGCATCGATGGCCTCGTCCTGCCCCAGGTCGAAAGCGTCGAAGCCTGCGCGATGCTCCATGAGACGGCGCGCGCCGCCACCCGCGGGCGGGAAGGCGATCTCATGCTGATCGTCCAGATCGAGAGCGCCAAAGGCCACGCGAATCTCGACGCCATCGCCGCCGCCCCCGGCATCGACCTGATCCTGGTGGGGCCCAACGACCTCGCCCATTCCATGGGATTCCTCGGCGATACCAACCATCCCGATCTGATCGCGGCGGTGGACGACATCACCTTGCGCCTCGCCGCCGCCGGCCGCGCCTTCGGCTTGCCCGTCACCGGGCACACCACCGCGCACTGGGTCGGGCGCGGTGCCACGTTCCTCTATGCGACGCTGGAAACCCTGCTGCGCCCCGGCGTGGTCGCCATCCGGCAGGCGGCAGTCGCATGAGACACCTGCCTTTTCCCGCATCGCTGAATTTCGCGGAGAGTTTCGATGACCATGCTGCCACGTGAGCGCGCGCCCTATTCCGCCATTGTCGACCGCCCGCCGCTCAAGCTCCCCGGCACGGCCCGCGTGGTGCTGTGGACCATCGTGAATTTCGAAGTGTGGGACATCGCCCGCCCCATGGCGCGCCAAATTCTGCCCGCGCCCACCGGCCAGGTCCTGCTGCCCGACGTGCCGAACTGGAGCTGGCACGAATACGGCATGCGCGTCGGCGCCTGGCGCTTCTTCAAGCTGTACGAGAAGCTCGGCATCCGCCCCACGCTCTCCATCAATGCGCGCGTCACCGAGGATTATGAGCGCGTGGCCGCCCAGGCGCGCGATGCCGGCTGGGAATTCATGGGCCACGCCTATGACCAGGGGCCGATCCACAAGCAGGAAGACCAGCGCGGCATGATCTTCCGCTCCATGGACATCCTGGAGAAATTCACCGGTACGCGCCCCAAGGGCTGGCTGGGACCGGGCCTGACGCAGACCCTGGAAACCCCGGAAAACCTCGCCGAGGCCGGCGTGAAATATATCGGCGACTGGGTGTGGGACGACGAGCCCTGCGACATCACCACCGCCAAGGGCCCGCTGGTGACGCTGCCCTATACGGTGGAGCACAACGACATTCCCATGATGGCGGTGGCCCATCATGAATCGCCTTATTGGGTGCAGCGCTTCAAGGACAGCCTCGACCGCCTGCATGCCGAGGGCGAGGAGCGCGCCAAGGTGCTTGCGGTGGCGATCCACCCCTACATCTCCGGCCAGCCGCACCGCATCAAGTATCTGGAACAGATCTACGAATATGCCGCCAGCCTGGGCGACGTGCTGTTCTGGAACGGCGCGGAAATTCTGGATTGGTATCAGGGCACGAAGGCAAAGGCGTGAGCGCATCCATGAGCACCGCTTTCGCCGTTCCCGTCCCCGAGATCGTCGCGCTGCCCGTGGTCGGCAGCGCGGCGCGCTTCCCGGTGCGCCGCATCTATTGCGTCGGCCGCAATTATCTCGCCCATATCCGCGAGATGAAGGAAGCGGAAGACGAGCGCGACCCGCCGTTCTTCTTCCAGAAGCCGCGCGACAGCATCGTGGCGGACGGCGCCACCATTCCCTATCCGGCGGATACCAGCGATTTCCAATATGAGATCGAGCTGGTGGTCGCCATCGGCGCCACCGCGCGCACCATCTCCGTCGAACGCGCGCAGGACGCCATCTTCGGCTACGGCATCGGCATCGACCTCACCCGCCGCGACCGCCAGCGCGACTGCCGCGACAAGCGCCTGCCGTGGGAAGCGGGAAAAGCGTTCGATCTCTCCGCGCCGTGCGGTCCGCTTTATCCCGCCGGCACCGGCGGCGACCCTGCGCGCGGCGCCATCACGCTCAGCGTCAACGGCATCGAGCACCAGCGTGGCGATCTCGCGCAGATGATCTGGAACGTCCCGGAAATCGTCGCAAACCTCTCGCGCTCGTATAGTCTGGAGCCGGGCGACATCATCATGACCGGCACCCCGGCCGGGGTCGGTGAGATCCGCCCCGGCGATCGCATCGTCGGCGCCATCGCGGGGTTCGGCACGCTAACGCTGACCATCGGCGAACCGGAGGCCTGAGACATGCTGCCCACCGAACGCATCGCCTTTTCGCCGATCTCCCGCCGGCCCAAGCTGACGCTGCCGGGCGGCGCCCGCATGGCGGTGTGGGTGATCGTCAATATCGAGGAATGGAACCCGCGCGAGACCATGCCGCGCACCGTCCTCACCCCGCCGGCGGGCGGCTCCCCCACCCCGGACATTCCGAACTGGGCCTGGCACGAATACGGCAACCGCGTCGGCTTCTGGCGCA
This sequence comes from Roseixanthobacter pseudopolyaromaticivorans, assembly GCF_043195145.2. NCBI lineage: Bacteria > Pseudomonadati > Pseudomonadota > Alphaproteobacteria > Hyphomicrobiales > Xanthobacteraceae > Roseixanthobacter > Roseixanthobacter pseudopolyaromaticivorans. Next base: position 4,625,162 of record NZ_CM195539.1, on the reverse strand, counting down.
TGCTGGAAGTCTTCGACGAGTTCGCTCTGCCGGCCGTGCTGGCCATCAACGGCTCGGCCATCTCCAGCTACGCGCCGATCGCGGAAGCGGCGCTGGAGCGCGAATGGGAATTCATGGGCCACGGCTTCTCGCAGAAGAACATGCAGAAGGTGCCCGACGAACGCGAGGACATCGCCAAGACCACCCAGGCGATTGAAGCCTTCACCGGCCGGCGCCCGCGCGGCTGGCTCGGGCCGGGCCTGACCGAGACCTGGGAAACCCCCGACATTCTGGTCGAGCAGGGCTATGATTATGTCTGCGACTGGGTGCTGGACGACCAGCCGGTGGTGCTGAAGACCCGCACCTCCCCCATCGTCAATATTCCCTACACCCAGGAATGCAACGACGTGGCGATGATGCTGATCCAGCATCATAAGGCGAGCGAATATTACGACCGCGCCATCGACCAGTTCGAGCAGATCCACCACGACAGCCGCGACAGCGCGCGCATCATGGCCCTGGTGGTCCATCCCTACATCATGGGCGCGCCGCATCGGCTCACGCATTTCCGCAAGATCTTCGAGACCATGAAGACGCGCGACGACGTCGCGTTCATGACCGGCGAACAGATCTACGATTGGTATCTCGGCCAGCGGCCCGACGCCCTCACCGAGGCGGCTGCGGGATGACCGGCCTCAACGCCTTCCAGCTCCTCAACGGGCTCACGTTCGCGGCCCTGCTGTTCATCGTGGCCTCGGGCTTCACGCTGATCTTCGGCCTGCTGCGGATCGTGAACCTCGCCCATGGCGCGCTGTATCTGCTGGGCGGCTACGCGGGCTATGCGGCGGCGAGCGCCACCGGCAACTTCTTCCTCGGCATCCTCGCCGCCATGGCCGCGGTGGCGGTGACCGGGCTGGTGCTCGACCAGGGGCTGCTGCGCTTTGTGCGCGGATACGAGCTGCGCCAGGTGCTGCTGACGCTGGGCGTCGCCTTCATCCTGAACGACATGACCCTGGTGATCTTCGGCGGCGATACCTACACCGTGCCGGCGCCGGAATTCCTGCGCGGCGCGGTGCGCTTCGCCGGGCTGTTCTATCCCAAGTATCGCCTGTTCGTGCTGGTGCTGGGCATCCTCATCTTCGTCGCGCTCTGGCTGCTGCTTAACAAGACCCGGCTCGGCGCCCTGATCCGCGCCGGCGTGGACGATCCCGAAACCATCGAGGCGATGGGCATCAACATCCGCCGCATCTTCCTTTTGACCTTCATGCTGGGCGCGGCGCTGGCCGGGCTCGGCGGGGCGGTGGGCGGCGCTTTTCTCACCCTCTATCCGAGCGCGGATGCGGAGATCCTGGTGTTCTCGCTGGCGGTGGTGATCATCGGTGGGCGCGGCAGCCTCGTCGGCGCGGCGGTGGGCGCGCTGATTGTCGGCCTGCTGAATACGGTGGGACAGGTCATGTTCCCGGAATTCGCGTATTTCGTCATCTTCGGCCCCATGGCGGCGATCCTCGCCTTCCGCCCGCTCGGCCTGTTCGGAAAGGCGGCGTGATGGCGTCCCCGGTTCCCAACCCCGCTCCGCTCCCCGCTCGGGACACCGGCATGTCCCGCCTCGCCATGGGCGCCATTGCCGTGGGCGCCTTGGTGTTCGCGGTACTGCCGCTGCTTCTGCCCACCTACCAGGTCAGCATCCTCACCGAGGTGCTGATCTTCGCAGTGCTGGCCATGGCGGTGGATATCCTCGCCGGCTACACCGGCCGCACGCCGCTGTGCCATGGCGCCATCTTCGGCGTCTCCACTTATGTGGTGGTCTATTGGACCGCCCATATGGGCGGCTCGCCCTATGTCGGCGCGATGGTGGGCATCCTCGCGGCGACCGGTGTCGCGGCGATCTTCGCCTTGCTGGCGATCCGCACGTCCGGGGTCTATTTCCTGCTGCTCACCCTCGCGCTCGGCATGATCGTATGGGGCGTGTGCCTGCGCTGGACCAGCGTCACCGGCGGGGAGAACGGCCTGCGCGGCGCGGTGCGGCCCGCCGCCCTCACGGATGGCTTTGCCTTTTATTATGCGGTGTTCGTGGCGGTTGCCCTGGTCGCGTTCGTGATGTGGCGGTTCGTGCGCTCGCCGTTCGGGCTGACGCTGCGCGGCATCCGCGACAGCGAGAGCCGCATGCGCTCGCTCGGCTACAATGTGCCGGCGCACCTGTTTCTCGCCTTCACCGTCTCCGGCTTCTTCGCGGGCATCGCCGGCGCGCTCTACGCCATGTTCAACGATTTCGTCAGCCCCTCCACGGTCGGCCTCTCCCAATCGGTGGAGGGCCTGCTGATGGCCATCACCGGCGGGGTGGGGACGCTGTTCGGCGCGTTCATCGGGTCGTTCGCGATCATCGGGCTGGAGAACCTCGTCAGCCTCTACACCGAGCGCTGGCAGAGCGTGCTCGGGGCGATGTTCGTCCTCATCATGATCTTCGCCCCCGAAGGCATTCTCGGGCGCATTCGCAGTTTCGTGGCGCAACGCCGCCGCTGAAGACGACAACAAACAATTCCAGACAGGAGCGGGACAGATGGATCGCAGGACGTTTCTGAAATCAAGCGCCGCGCTGGCCGCCGTCGGCACCGTGGCGATGCCCTATGTGGCCCGCGCCCAGGCGAGCGGGCCGATCAAGATCGGCGTCATGGCGCCGCTCACCGGAGTGGTCGCCGCCGGCGGCCGCGAGATGGTGGACGGCTTCAACATGTATTGGGAAGAGCGGGGCTTCCAGTCCGGCGGCCGCAAGGTGGAGATCGTCGTGGAAGACGACGCCTCCAACCCCGACACCGCGCTTCAGAAGGCCCGCCGCCTGGTGGAACAGGCGAATGTGGACATGCTGTTCGGCAATCTGCTGGCCAACACCGGCCTTGCGGTCGCCAATTACGTGAAGGGCAACGGCACGCCCTATTTCATCCCGATCATCGCCGCCGACGATCTCACCCAGCGCAACCGCATCAAGAACGTGATCCGGGTCGCCGGCTATACCGCGAGCCAGTTCCCGCGCCCGCTCGCCGACTGGTGCCTCAAGCAGGGCTATCGCAAGGTCGCGACCATCAGCCAGGACTACACGTTCGGCCACGAGCAGTGCGGCGGCTTCTGCCAGACCTTCACCGAGGGCGGCGGCAAGGTGCTGGGCCAGTTCTGGCATCCGCTCAACACCTCGGACTTCAGCCCCTATCTCGGCCAATTGGCCAATCTCGGCGCCGACGTGATCTTCTGCATGGAGACCGGCGCCGACGCCGCGCGCCTGATGCAGCAATATGCCAGCTTCGGCCTCAAGGGGCAGATCCCGCTGGTGGGCGCCATGAACGTCACCGACCAGTCGGTGATCCGCACCATGGGCGACGAGGTCGAGGGCGTGGTCGTCGCCGCGCATTTCGCCGAAGGCTCGGACAATCCGCGCACCAAGGAATTCGTGGCGGCGTACGGCAAGAAATTCTCCAAGCTGCCCTCGCTCTACGGCTTCTCCATGTATTCCGGCGCCATGTGGATCGACGAGGCGCTGAAGCCGCTCAACGGCGCCACGGCGGACCGCGAGGCGTTCCTCGCTTCGGTGATGAAGACCGACCTCGTCAACTCGCCGCTCGGCACCACCGTGAAGCTCGATGCCTTCGGCAATCCGATCTACGACGTCTCCATCCGCAAGGTGGTCAAGAACGCCGAGGGCAAATATTGGAACGTGCCGATTGCTTCTTATCCGCAGGTGTCGCAATTCTGGAAGTACGATCCGGAAACCTACATGAAGCAGCCGCCCTATTCGCGCGAGTTCCAGGGCATCAAGAAGAGCTGAGACGCCGCAGCGGAGCCACCCTCCCCCTTTGGAGGCTCCGCGTCGGCTGGCGAGAGGGGTGGGCTCAGCCCTGACGCCGACCCCTCTCGCTTCCCCTTTCGCCGGCAGGCTGACCGGCTAGAACCGAGGCGCCCCGCGTCGTGACCGATTTTCTGCAACTCGATTCCGTCACGGTCCAGTTCGGCGCATTGCGTGCCGTGGATGGCGTGTCGATCCGCGTCCGCGAAGGCGAGCGGCGGGCCATCATCGGGCCCAATGGCGCCGGCAAGACCACGCTGTTCAACGCCATAACCGGCGTCGTCGGCGCGACCTCCGGTCAGGTGATCTTCGCGGGCAAGGACGTGACGCGCGCCCCGGTGCACGAGCGCGCCCGGCGCGGCATGAGCCGCACCTTCCAGATCACCAATCTGTTTCCCAATCTCACGGTGGCAGAAAACATGCGCCTTGCCGTGCGGGGCCTCTCGCCGCGCAAGTTTTCCTTCTTCGGCCAGGATGCGCTGGATGCGGAGGAAACCCGCCGGGCGGGGGCGGCGCTGGAGATTTCCCGCCTGCACACGCGGCGCGACGCGGCGGTGAAGGAACTCTCCTATGGCGAACAACGCCAGCTGGAAATGGCCATGGCCCTGGTGGCTCAACCCAAGCTGCTGCTGCTGGACGAGCCCGCCGCCGGCCTCTCGCCGGCCGAGCGCGTCATCGTTTCCGACATCATTCGCGCCCTGCCGCGCGACCTGACCCTGGTGCTGATCGAGCACGACATGGACCTGATCCTCTCGCTGGTGGACTACGTCACCTGTCTCAACAACGGCAAGCTGCTGGTGGAGGCGCCGCCGTCGGAAATCCGTGGCAATAGCGACGTCCAGGACGTCTATCTCGGCAAGGCGCGCCACAATGCTTGAGGTTGAGGACATCCATTCCTATTACGGCGACGCCCATGTGCTGCATGGCGCCAGCCTGAATGTGGGCAAGAGCGAAGTGGTCGCCCTGCTCGGACGCAACGGCATGGGCAAGACCACGCTCATCCGCTCCATCATGGGCCTCTCGCCCCCCAATGTGCGGCAGGGCGCGGTGCGCTGGAAGGGCGAAAGCCTGCTTGGCGTCGCCCCGCATCGCATCGCCCGCGCCGGCATTGCCCTGGTGCCCCAGGGCCGGCGGCTGTTTCCCTCGCTCACCGTGACCGAGCACCTCACCGTGCTCAAGCCCGCCAGCGCCACCCATGGCTGGACGGTGGCCAAGGCGTTCGAATTCTTCCCCCGCCTCGCCGAGCGGCGCTCTCATCGCGGCAACCAGCTCTCCGGCGGCGAGCGGCAGATGCTCGCGGTGGCACGCGCGCTGATGATCGACCCCGAGCTGATCTTGATGGACGAGCCGTCCGAGGGCCTCGCGCCGGTGATGGTGCAGCATCTGGAAGGCATCATGATGGAGTTGAAGCGCGCCGGGCTCTCCATCCTGCTGGTGGAGCAGAACCTCTACAGCGCCCTGGCCGTGGCGGACCGGGTCTACATTCTGGAAACCGGACGCATGGTACACGAGGCGCCCGCCGCCGAGATCGCCGGCCAACCCGAAACCCTCACCCGCTTCCTCGGCGTGCACTGAAAGGCCTCACCATGACCGAAGATGATTGGACGAGCCGCATGCGCGCGCTCAACGGCGTAACCCTTGATGCCGCCCAGGCGGCGGCTGCGCGCGACGTGGCGCTGGGGATCAACACGACGATCGAAGCCGGCGCGCGCGAGCGGATCACGCTCGCCGATGCCCCGTGGAGCTTCGCGACCCTGTGCGCCAGCTTCACCGCGCCCGATACCGACACAAAGGCCAAGCCATGAGCGCCATGCACGAATGGGGCGTCGTCGCGACCGCCGACGCCATCGCGAAAGGTGAGGTTTCCGCCGAGCAGGTGGCCACCCATGCCCTCGACCGGCTGGAACGCATGGGCCCGCGCTTCAACGCCATCATGCTGATCACCCGCGACAGCGCGCTGGAAGCGGCGCGCGCGGTGGATCAGGCGCGATCGCGGGGCGAGACGCTCGGCCCGCTCGCCGGCGTGCCGCTCGCCCATAAGGATCTCTATTACCGCGCGGGGCGCGTGTGCACCGGCGGGTCGCTGATCCGCAAGGATTTCATGCCGGACGTCACGTCCACCGCCCTGGAACGGCTGGATGCGGCCGGCGCGCTGGATCTCGGCACGCTGCACCTCGCCGAGCTCGCGCTTTCGCCCACCGGCTTCAACGCCCAGTACGGCCACGGGCTGAACCCCTGGAACACCGCTTATGGTGCGGGCGGCTCGTCCTCCGGCTCCGGCGCAGCGGTGGCGGCGCGGCTGGTGCCGGCGGCGCTCGGCTCGGATACCGCAGGCTCCATCCGCCATCCCGCGGGCATGTGCGGCATCACCGGCATCAAGCCCACCCACGGCCTAGTGCCCCTGTATGGCGCCATGCCGCTCGCGCCCTCGCTGGACACGCTCGGGCCGCTCGCCACCAGCGCGCGGGACGCGGCGCGCCTCCTCTCCGTGATCGGCGGGCCGGATGCCCGCGACGCCTCCAGCGTGAACGCGCCGGTATGCGACTATGAAGCCGCGCTCACGGGCGATCTTGCTGGCCGCACCATTGCGGTGCCGCGGGCCTATTATCGCGAGGCGGCAACGCCGGAGATCAACGCCCTTCTGGACGAAAGCCTGCGCGTGATGAAGGACGCCGGCGCCCGCGTGATCGAGACCGCGGTGCCGGACATGGCCCTGGTCAATGCCCTCATCATGCTGGTGATGGCGGTGGAGGGCGCGACCCTGCATCGCAAGGCGCTAGTGGAGCGGCCGCAGGACATCGGCGCCCAGGTGCGCGCGCGCCTGATGCCCGGCCTCTCCTACCCCGCCACGCGCTATGCCGAGGCGCTGATGATGCGCGCGACCATCGCCCGCGAGTGGCTCGCCGCCGCCATGGGCGAGGCGGACATGGTGCATATCCCGACCTTCGCCATTCCGGTGCCGACGATCGCGGAGACCACCCAGGCCGATTTCGCGACCGTGCTCGGCAAGCTCACCCATTGCACGCGCGGCATCAATTATCTGGGCCTGCCGGCGGTGGCGGTGCCGTGCGGCTTCACGCAGAACGGCCTGCCCGCCTCGTTCCAGCTGGTGGGCCGCCCCTATGCCGAGGGCGTGCTGCTGCGCGCCGCCGACGCCTATCAGCGCCTGACGGATTTTCATAAGCGCCTGCCGCCGGATTGCGGCGCGCTCTGAGCCGACACGAGAGCATTTTCGAGCGAAGTGGACACCGGTTCGCGTGAAGAAAATGCACACACGGCGGGGACGCCTCCCCGCCGTTCGCGCCTGAAAAACGCCGCTCCAAACGGAGCCGGCGCGTTTCCGCGCGTCTGCGTTAAGGCAAATTCTATTTATTAATCAATGGTTTGCTCAAAATATGGGCTTGACCGGCACGGTGGCATTCCGTTTCATGTCCGCAGATATCTGATCCGATATATCGCTGAGGATGACATGTCCCGCGTTGAAATCCGCAATCTGCGAAAGACCTATTCGACTCCGGGGGGAAGCCAGGTGGTGGCCCTCCAGGACTTCAGCCTGGACATCGCCACGGGGGAGTTCATCTGCCTGCTCGGCCCATCCGGCTGCGGCAAGACCACCGCCCTCAACATTGTCGCCGGCCTGCTCAAGCAGTCGGGCGGCGAGGTGCGAGTGGATGAGCGCAAGGTCACCGGCCCCGGTCCCGACCGCGCCTATGTGTTCCAGGACTATGCGCTGTTTCCCTGGCTGACGGTGGCCGAGAACGTCGCCTTCGGCCTGGAATCCCAGGGTTGGCAGGCGACCCCGCGGCTGGAGCGGGCGCGCGCGATCCTCGCCGTCATGGGGCTCGAGAAATTCGCCGACGCGCATCCCAAGCAGCTCTCCGGCGGCATGCGCCAGCGCGTCTCCATCGCCCGCGCGCTGGCCGTCAATCCCAAGGTTCTGCTGATGGACGAGCCGTTCGCCGCGCTCGACGCCTTCACCCGCGCCCAGCTTCAGGACGAGCTGCTCTCGATCTGGGAGGCGCTCAACAAGACGGTGCTGTTCGTGACCCACAATATCGACGAGGCGGTTCAGCTCGCCGACCGCATCGTCGTCATGACCTCGCGGCCCGGCCGCATGAAGCTGGTGGTGGAGAACGACCTTCCCCGTCCGCGCGACATCACCTCGCCGGCCTATCTCGAACGCGTCAATCAGGTGCGCGCCTCGCTCGGCGAGGAGATGGGGCTCGGCCATCACAAAACCTATCGCGGCCTCGCCGAGATTCTCGGCGCCGACGTGCCGGCCCCGGCCAACGAGGGAGCAAGCCATGTCGCCAATTGATGCGACCCCTTCCACCGTCGCGGAGAGCGGCTCCCGCTCGTTTATCGACCGGCTGCGCGGCCCGCGCGCCACGCGCTTTGCCCACGCGGCCGTGGGATATCTGTTTCTGGTCGGCGTGATCCTGCTCTGGCACCTCGCCGCCACCAGCGGTTTCTATCCGCGCCATCTCCTGCCGACCCCCGGGGAAGTCGCCCAGGCGGTGCGCGAAGCGTTCGCCGACGGCGACCTGATCCACAACGTGGCGCGCTCGCTGGAGCGGCAGGTGGTCGGCTATGTGGCCTCCGTCATCGTGGGCCTGCCGCTGGGCCTCGTGGTCGGCTGGTCCCGCTGGACGCAGAGCGCGCTGCAGACCACGATCCGCATCATCTATCCCATTCCCGGCGTCGCCTGGGTGCCGCTGGCCATCTTGTGGTTCGGCCTCGGCTTCAAGTCGATCATCTTCGCCATCTTCATCACCGCCGTGTTCCCGATCCTGGTGAACACCGCGGCCGGCGTCGCCGCCATCGACGAGCAATATATCCGCGTGGTGAAGGTGTTCGGCACCGAGCCGCTGCGCGCCTTCCTGCGGGTGGTGATCCCGGCCGCCATGCCGTTCATCCTCACCGGCCTGCGGCTCAGCTACGGCACCGGCTGGCGCGTCATCATCTCCGCCGAGATCCTCGCCGCTACCGACGGGCTCGGCTTCATGATCGACAATGCCCGCTGGCAGTTGCGGCCGGACCTGGTGATCGGCGGCATGCTCATCATCGGCATCGTGGGATTGCTGGTGGAGACCGTGTTTTTCGATTGGCTCGAGCGCCGCACCATCGGGCGCTGGGGCATGCAACGCACCGACTGACCCCACCCTTCCAGAGCAGAACAGGAAAACCGACATGACACGGCACGGATTTTCGTTCCGACCCGGGCGGTTGATCGCGGCCCTTTCGCTGTGCGCCGCCACGCTGTTCGGCGTGGCGCAGGCGAGCGCCGAGCCCTATCGCCCCCGCATCTTCGCCGGCTATCCCGGCTGGGATCACCTCATGCCCTTCCTCGACGAGGAGCTGGGCATCTGGAAAGCCTACGGCATCGACCCGATCTTCGACAGCGGCTCCTCCCAGCGCGTGAGCCAGGTGCTCCAGACCGGGGAATGGGACGCGGCCTATACCCAGATCGCCACCGCCCTCACCTATCGGGCGCGCGGCCTGCCGATCGTCATCGCCGGCGCCTCCAGCTACGGCTCGGCGACCGTGGTGGCCCGCAAGGACCTCGGCTCCGACAAGGACATCAAGAATTTCGGCATCGTGCGCCAGCTAGATACCATGCATCTGCTGGCCGCGGAGCACATCCTGCCGAGCCACGGCATCGATCCCAAGGGCGTGAAATTCATCCAGGTGCCCCCGCCCGAGGCCGGCATCGCGCTCGAGCGCAAGGACATCGACGCCTATTACGTCTACGAGCCCTATGCTTCGCAGATGATCGAGAAGGGCCAGGCCAAGCTTCTGTGGGACTGGCGCGAGGTGTTCGCCAACGGCCAGATCTATCGCAACGCCCTGGTGCTGAACGAAGACTTCATCAAGGCGCACCCGGAAGAGGCGCGCAAGGTGGTATGGGCCCATCTCGCCGCGCTCGACATCATCCAGAAGGATCCCAAGCGCGCCGCCGAAGTGCTCGCCCGCCGCGCCAAGACCACCGTGGACGAAGCCATGCTCGGCTATACCAAGGCGGGCTGGGACCAGCGCACCATTCCCGAGGACTTCCTCAAGCTCACCGAGGATGATCTGATCAAATGGAAGGTGCTGCGGTCTCCGGTCGACCTGAAGGCGGCGGTGGATTTTTCGCTCCAGCAGGGATACCGCCCGCCGGACGCAAAGTGAGCGGATGACTTCCGAGCGAGGACGAACATCATGGCCCTGACGGACGGCGAAAAGCTGCTTCTTGGCAGCATTCCAAGCCGCAAGGACGCAGTGCTGCAGGTGCTGCGCAACGCCATCATCGAGGGGCGGCTGGGACCCGGCGCGCGCCTGGAACCGGACCGCATCGCGGCCGACCTCGGATGCAGCCGCATGCCGGTGCGCGAGGCGCTCAAGGTGCTGGAAGTGGAAGGCCTCGTCACCTGCTACCCGTTCCGCGGCACCGAGGTGTCGCAGCTGCGGGCCGAGGAGGTGGCGGAGCTGTTCGCCATGCGCACCGCCCTCGAATGCCTCGCGCTGACACGGTCCGTCCCCAACCTCACCGACCAGGAACTCGCCAAGATGGGCGAGATCCTCGCCACCATGGATGCGCCGCAGGACCGGGCGCGCTGGCGCGAGCTGAACCAGCGCTTCCATTCGATCATCAACGGCGCCAGCGGCTGGCCGCGCCTCGTGGAGCAGATCGACATCCTGCGCCGGAACGTGGAGCGCTACGTGCGGATATGGGTCGACACGCAAGGATACGAGACGCCCCAGCGCCAGCACTGGGCCTTGTACGAGGCCTGCCGCACCCGCGACGTGGGCGCGGCGCAACGGGTGCTGACGGAACATTTCCAAGACACCGCCGAGATGGTGCAGCGGGTGGCCGCGGAACGCGCGATTGCGTCCTCCGCCCCGCAGCACTCCGCCGAGACGAACTGACTTCAAAGGACCGAACATGCCGACAGTCGCGGAATGGTTTCTGCGGGGCCTCGCGCTCCATGATGTGGACGCCATCTTCATCAATCCCGGTACCGACACGCCGGCCTTGCAGGAGGCCTATGCCAGCCTCACGCACCAGCAGGTGAAGCTGCCCAAGCTCATCACCTGCCCGCACGAGGTCATCGCCTCGGCGGCCGCGCAAGGTGCCTATCTCACCACCGGCCGCGCCCAGGTGGCGCTGGTGCATGTGGACGTGGGCACCGCGAACGCCGCCGGCGCGCTCAACGATGCCCGCGCCTCGCAGATCCCGGTGCTGCTGTGCGCCGGCATGTCGCCGTCCGCGCTGGATTCCTCGGTACCCGGCGGACGCTCGAAATTCATCAACTGGCACCAGGACGTGCCGGACCAGCATGCGCTGGTGCGCAATTATACGAAGTGGACGCAGACCGTCTCCGTGCCCGCCGCCATCGGCCCTGCGGTGGACCGCGCCTTCCAGATCGCCAACAGCGAGCCGCAGGGGCCGGTCTATATGGCGTTCCCGCGCGAGACTCTGATGAGCGAGGTGGAGGACGGCGGGCTCATCGGCCCCGCGCGCATCCGCTCGGTGCGCCAGGGCACGCTGTCGCTGGACGAAGCGGAGGCGATCGTCGAACGCCTCATCGCCGCCCGCAACCCGCTGCTCGTGACCGCTTATGTCGGCCGCACGCCGGAGCTGCGCCGCGCCTTCGTGGAGCTGGCCGAGCTGACCGGCGCCGGCATCACCGAATATCGCGGCCGCTTCAACGCGCCCCTGGAGCACCCCCAGCACCTCGGCTTCAATCCCGAGCAGGAGGTGGTGGATGCCGACCTGATGCTGGTGGTGGATCACGACGTGCCGTTCGTGCCCGCGGACCTCAAGCTGCAGGACGACGTGCACATCATCCACATCGGCAATGATCCGATCATGCAGCGCTGGACCACCTGGGGCTTTCCCAGCGATACCGTGCACAGCGTGAACGTCGGCCGCGCGCTCGATGCCCTCATCGCCGTCGCCCGCACGCGGCAGGACGATCCGCGCATCGCGGCCCGCAAGGCCGCGCTTGCGGCGCGCCATGACAAGATGGTCGCCGACCGCGATCAGCGCCGCGCCGCCGCGCTTTCGGGCGGCGCCATCTCGCCCATGGAAGTCGGCGCGATCCTCGCGCGCGTCGCCCCCGAGGCGATGGTGATCGAGGAGGCAGTGACCTCCGGCAATCCCTTCGCCTATGGCTTCACGCCCGGCGAGGAGGGCAGCTATTTCCGCAATGGCGGCTCCTATCTGGGCTGGGCGCTCGGCGCATCGTTCGGCGCCCGGCTCGGCGATCCCGACCAACTCGTGGTCACCGTGGTCGGCGACGGCGCCTTCATGTTCGGCGCCCCGACGCCCGCCCTGTGGGCCGCGCGGCAGAACGGCGTGCCCCTGCTGGTGATCGTGCTGAACAACGAGAGCTACAATTCCGTGGTCCTCGCTTCGCGCCAGGATTTCCCGAATGGCGCACAGGAGCAGTTCGGCCATGTGGGCAGCCTGCTGCCCCAATCGCCCGCGTTCGAGACCCTGGCGGAAGCGTGCGGCGCGTTCGGGCGGCGCGTCACCCGCATGGAGGATGTCGAGCCGGCGCTCCTTGAAGCGCTCGCGGCGGTGCGCTCGGGCCGCAGCGCGGTGCTCAACATCATGACCGAAGCCTCGCGGCGGCCGCTCTGAGCCCGTCGCCATTCCTGATCGAGGAGAGTGCCATGTTCACCCCCGGTGGAGCGGAGCCGCTCGGCCTTTACATCAACGGCGCCTATGAGCCCTCAGCCTCCGGCCGTGTGCTCGACGTGCGCAACCCCAAGAACGGCACCCTGGTGGGCCGGGTCGCGGAAGGCGATGCCGCCGATATCGAGCGCGCGGTGCAGGCGGCGGAAGCCGCCTTCCCCATCTGGTCCGGCCTCACCGGGGCCGAGCGCGGCGACATCATGCATCGCGCCGCCGCGATCCTGAAGGCCCGCCTTCCCGAGATCGTCGGCATCGAAGTGGACCAGATCGGCCGCGCGCGGCGCGAGATGACCGCACAGCTGGCGCGCCTGCCGGAATGGTTCAGCTATTTCGGCGCCGTCGCCCGCACCCATGAGGATACGGTGCCGCCGTTCGGCGGCAGCTACCTCAATTACACGCGCCGGGTGCCGCTCGGCGTGGTGGGGCACGTCACGCCCTGGAACCACCCGCTGCTGATCCTGGTGAAGAAGGTCGCGCCCTCCATGGCCGCCGGCAACACCATGGTGGTCAAGCCGAGCGAGCTGGCGCCCATCACGCCGCTGCTGCTCGCCGAGGTGTTCAAGGAAGCCGGCGTGCCCGACGGCGTCTACAATGTGGTGCCGGGCTTCGGCGGCACCGCGGGCTATGCCCTGACCACCCATCCCCGCATCAAGAAGATCGACCTGACCGGCGGCACGGAGACCGGCAAGGCGGTGGCCGCGCTCGCCGCGCAGAACCTCACCAAGGTTTCCGCCGAGCTCGGTGGCAAGGCCTCGGTGGTCGTGTTCGGCGACACCGATGTGGACCGGGCGGTCTCCGCCACCCTGTTCGCCTCCTTCATTGCCGCTGGCCAGACCTGCGTCCAGGGCGCGCGGCTCGTGGTGCACCGCTCGATCCACGACGCGGTGGTGGAAAAGCTGGTGGCCCGCGCCAATGCGATCCGCATCGGCGATCCCCAGGATCCGGCAACCCAGATGGGTCCCCTGGTCTCCGAGAAGCAGCGGGCGCTGACCGAGCGCTATGTGAACATCGGCCTCGCCGAGGGCGCGACGCTTGCGGCCGGCGGCAAGCGGCCCGAGGGCGCGGCGTTCGACAACGGCTTCTTCTTCACGCCGACCATCTTCACCGACGTGACCAATGAGATGCGGATCGCCCAGGAGGAAATCTTCGGGCCGGTGGTGTGCGTGCTGCCGTTCGAGACCGAGGCCGAGGCGATCGCGCTCGCCAATGGCACCATCTTTGGTCTTGCGACCTCCATCTGGACCCGCGATCTCTCCCGCGCCCACCGTGTCGCCCACGCCATGCAGAGCGGCATCGTGTGGATCAACGACCACCACCGCATCGACCCCTCTTCGCCGTGGGGCGGGTTCAAGATGAGCGGCATCGGGCGCGAGAACGGCCTGATCGCCTACCAGGAATACACCCAGATCCAGAACGTGATCGTCAACCTCTCCGATGCGCCGTTCGACTGGTACGCGGAAGACGGTGTCGAAAAGAGGTATTCGTGATGCGTATCGACATCCACAGCCACGTCATTCCCCCGCGCATTCTCGACGCCATCGCCGCCGATCCCAAGGGATTTGCCGCGCGCGTCGAGGGCACGGGCGCGCAGCGGCGGATGGTGCACGAGCAGGGCTATGTCTATCCCCTGTTCGAGGAATTCATCGATCCCGCCACCAAGCTGAAAGTGATGGACCGCAAGGGGCTGGATCTCTCCATCGTTTCCACCGCCCCGCCCATGTTCTATTATTGGGCCGAGCCGGAGCTGGCCGCCACCGCCGCGCGGCTGGTCAATGACGGCATCGCCGAAATGGTCGCGACCGCGCCGGACCGCCTGCGCGGCATGGCGAGCGTGCCCATGCAGCATCCCGAGCTGGCGGTCGCGGAGCTGGAGCGCGCGGTGAAGACCCACGGCTTCCGCGCGGTCGAGATCGGCACCACCATCGAGGGCGTGCAACTCGCCGATCCGCGCTTCCGCCCATTCCTGCGCAAGGCCCGCGACCTCGGCGTGCTGGTGTTCATCCACCCCTATTATGTGGGTGCGAAAGCGGGGCTGGAGGCCTATTACCTCACCAATCTCGTGGGCAATCCCGTCGACACCACGGTGTCGCTGGCGAACCTGCTGTTCTCGGGCGCGCTCGACGAACTCGCTGGGCTGAAGATGCTGGTCGCCCATGGCGGGGGCTATCTGCCCTATCAGATCGGCCGCCTGGTGCACGGGCAGAAGGTGCGCGCCGAACCCAAGGCGCTCACCACCTCCTCGCCGCGCGACCTGCTGCGCACGCTCTATTTCGACACCATCCTGTTCGATCCGCAGGCGCTGCGCCATCTGGTGGACGTGGTGGGTGCCGATCACGTGGTGCTCGGCACCGACGCGCCGTTCGACATGGGCGACGAGACCCCGCTGGAGAGCCTCGCCGCCGTGCCCGGCCTTTCGGATGCGGAGCGCGAGCGGATCGGCGCCGGCACCGCCCTGGCCTTGCTGGACGGGGCGGCCTGACCCGGCCCGATCCTCGACGTCTGAACGAAAACGCGGCCCCGGTCACCGACCGGGGCCGTTCGCATCAGGCGGTGCGCGGCGCGCGATCCCCGCGCACCAGGCTCACCAGCTTCATGATCACCGGCCAGAACAGCATGAGCAGGGCGAGCGTGGTGATGGTGCCCACCAACCCGTTGGACCAGAACACCCCCATATTGCCACGCGCGCCGATCATGGCCTGGCGGAACGCATCCTCTGCCTTATCTCCCAGCACCAGGGCCAGCACCATGGGCGCCAGCGGGTAGTCCAGCTTCTTGAACACATAGCCCACCACGCCGAACGCCAGCATCAGCCAGATGTCGAACATGGCGTTCTGCACCGCGAACGCGCCCACCGCGCACGACACGATGATCATCGGCGCGATGGTGGCGAATGGCACGCGCAGCACCGCCGCGAACAGCGGCACGGTGGCGAGCACGATGATCAGCCCCGCGATATTGCCGAGATACATGGAGGCGATGAGGCCCCAGACGAAGTCCGCATGCTCGGTGAACAGCAGCGGACCGGGCTGGAGCCCCCACACCATCAGCCCGCCCAGCAGCACCGCCGCCGTGCCGGAGCCGGGAATGCCGAGCGCCAGCATGGGTAGCAGAGCGGAGGTTCCGGCGGCATGGGCGGCGGTCTCCGGCGCCAGCACGCCGTCGATGCGGCCCTGGCCGAAGCCCTCCTTGTCGCGGGCGAAGCGCTTGGCGAGATTGTAGCCCATGAAGGAGGCTGCGATCGCCCCGCCCGGCGTGATGCCGAGCCAACATCCAATCGCGGACGAGCGCAACAGCGTCACCCAATAGCGCGGCAGTGTCTTCCAGGTCTCCCACACCACCTTCATGCGGATGACCGCCTTCTGCCCCTTGAAGGCCAGCTGGTCCTCCATGGTGAGCAGGATTTCGCTGATGCCGAACAGGCCGATGACCGCCACCAGGAAATCGAACCCGCGCAGCAGCTCCACCGAGCCGTAGGTCATGCGCAGCTGGCCCGAGACCGTATCCATGCCCACCGCCGCCAGCAGGAAGCCGACGATCAGCGAAATGACGATCTTGTGCTTCGCCTCGCGGCCCAGGCCGACGAACGAACAGAAGGTGAGCAGATAGACCGCGAAGAATTCCGGCGGCCCGAACCAGATGGCGAATTCCGCAATGCTGGGCGCAAGAAACGTGATGAGCAGCACCGCCACCAGCGAGCCGACGAACGAGGCGGTGAAGGCTGCCGTGAGTGCTTCGGCCGCCTGCCCTTTCTGCGCCATGGGGTAGCCGTCGAATGTGGTCGCGACCGACCAGGCCTCGCCGGGAATATTGAACAGGATGGAGGTGATCGCCCCGCCGAACAGCGCGCCCCAATACAGGCACGACAGCATCACGATGGCCGAGGTCGGATCCATCGAGAAGGTAAGCGGCAGCAGGATGGCGACGCCGTTCGGCCCGCCGAGTCCGGGCAGTACGCCCACCAGGATGCCGAGCGTGATGCCCACCAGCATCAGCAACATCTTGTCGAAGGTCAGCAGGACTTCAAAACCGTGCATCAGGGAGAGGAGCGCGTCCATGTCGATACTCCTCAGAGCCCGAAGGCCGCTTCGAGCGGACCCTTGGGCATCAGGACGGTGAACTGGATGTCGAAGACGTAAAACATGAAGGCCGTGAAGATCGCCGCCGTCAGCACCGCCTTCCAGGCCGGGGCCTTGCCGAGCCAGATCATGAAGCCCGCCACCAAGGCGAAGCTCGCCACATAGATGCCGAGCACCTGGATCAGCGCGACGAAGATCAGCGTGGGCACGAACACCTGCATCACCCGCCGCGCCTGTCCGCGCGTGACGAAGCCGTCCCGCCCGTTCGCGTCGGTCAGGCTGCGCGCCACGCCGACCAGGGACGCCACCGCCATGATCATGCACAGGTAGAAGGGAAAATAGCCCGCCTCCGGCCCATCGGGGGCCCATGCGATGCCGACCTTCCAATTGTCGTAGGCCAAGGCGAGGGCGATCAGGAACAGAAGCACCGAAACCGAGAGATCGACGGCGCGGCGGGAGATCACGGCCCGGTCGTCGGGCGCGGCGGAAGGGTGAAGGTCGGCGGACATGGCGGACTCCGCAAATGACAAAGGCGTTCGGCCGGGACGATCTCGTGACGGGGCGGCGGCATCCCACCCTCCCGCAACGGGAGGGTGGGCGGGGCACCCGCCGTGACGACGGCGGATGTGCTGGGAGCACTGGCGTTGCCCTGACTTCACGCCAAGCCCGCAGCGGCCCCGGCGCCTTCCCCCGCACGTGGGAAGCGCTGTGGCGATGCGGCACGCCCGCACTTCAGGCGGCCGCACTCTTCCGCCCGGGATCGCCCCGGGGCGGCGCTCAGTTGGAGGCGATGAAGCCGGCTTCGGTCATCAGGGCCTTGTGGCGCGCCTCGTCCTCCTGGAGGAACTTGGTCATCGCCTCGCCCTCGATATAGGCGGCCTTCAGTGCCTGGTTCTTCAAGTAATCCTTGTATTCAGGCGTCTGCGCGATCTTGTGGAACAGATCTTGATAGAAGGCGACCTGATCGGGCGTGACCTTCCCCGGCAGGAAGATGCCGCGCAGCATCGTGTAGTCGATGTCGAGGCCAACTTCCTTGCAGGTGGGGATGTCCTTCCACGCCATGTCGGACGTGACCTTCTCGTCGTAGGGCAGGCGCGTGGTGTCGAACAGGCACAGCGCCCGCACCTGCCCGGCCCGCCATTGGGCAACGTTCTCGGACGGGTTGTTGACGTTGGCCTCGGTGTGGTTGCCCACCAGCTGGGTCGCCGCCTCGCCGCCGGACTTGTAGGGGATGTAGGCGAACTTCGCGCCGGTCGCCTTCTCGATGGCGGCGGTGAGGATCTGGTCCTCGCGCTTGGAGCCGGTGCCGCCCATGCGCAGGGTCTCGGTTCCGGCCTTCTTGGCGGCGGCGGTGAATTCCGCCGTGGTCTTGTAGGGCGCGCCCGAATTCACCCACAGCACGAATTCATCCAGCGCGATGATCGCCACCGGCGTCATGTCCTTCCAGGAGAAGGGCAGTTTCGCCGAGAACGGCAACGTATAGATCGACGACTGGGCGATGATGAACTTATAGGGATCGCCCGCGCTCGCCTTCATGTCCATGAGGCCTTCGCCGCCGGAGGCGCCGCCTTTCAGCGAGACCACGGTCGGCACCTTGAGCAGATTGTTCTTCTGCACGGCGGCCTGGATCATGCGCGCCATCTGGTCGGTGGCGCCGCCGGCGCCGGCCGGCACGATGATCTCGATGGGCTTGGTGGGCTCCCAGGCGAGAGCGGGGGCGGCGGCGCACAGGCCGCCGGCAAAGATGGCGGCGACGGCACCGCGTTTAAGCTCGGCACTCCACATGGCTTCCTCCTTGATGTCCGGCGCCTTTGCGGCGCTCGTTCGGGTGAGAGAGTTTTCGGTCGGCGCAGCTATTGCGCCGCCTCCTGCGCCTCCCGGTTCTGCTCCACGCCCGCCGCGAGGCTGCGGGAGAGGAGGCGGGCGACATGAATCGCGGAACGTTTGGCGCCGTCCGCGATCTGATGCCGGCAGGAAGTTCCGTCGGCGACGACGATGGTGTCCTCGCCCGCCGCGCGCACGGCCGGCAGAAGCGAGAGTTCCGCCATGGCCAATGACACGTCGATGGTATCGGCCCCATAGCCGAACGCCCCCGCCATGCCGCAGCAGCTGGATTCGATGGTTTCCACCTTCAGCCCCGGCACCAGGCGCAGCGTCTTCTCGACCGCGCCCATGGCGGCGAACGCCTTCTGGTGGCAATGGCCGTGCAGCAGCGCCGTGCCCTCCAGCGCCCCGAGCGGCAGGAAGAGCCGGCCCTGGTCGTGCTCGCGGGCGAGGAACTCCTCGAACAGCAGAGCATGGGCGGCGAGACGGTCCGCCGACGCGCTTTTCAGCAGCGCCGGCACTTCGTCGCGGAAGGTGAGCAGGCAGCTCGGCTCCAGCCCCACCACCGGCACGCCGCGCGACACGAAGGGATCGAGCGCGGCAACTACCCGCTCGGCCTCGGCTTTCGCGAGGTCCGGCCGTCCCACCGAGAGGAAGGTGCGGCCGCAGCACAGCGGGCGCCCGCCCTCCTGCGGGCGGGCGAGATGCACCCGGTATCCGCCGGCAACGAGCACCTCGAGCGCGGCGTCGAGATTCTCCTTCTCGAACGCCCGGTTGAACGTATCGGCGAACAGCACCACGTCGCGCCCGTCGGGATCGCCGAACATGCCGCCCTTGGGGGCGAACACATCGCGCCGCCAGCGCGGCAGGGTGCGGCGGGCACTGAAGCCGGTCAGTTTTTCCGACAGCTTCGCCACGCCCGGCAGGCGATCCCGCAGATTGAGCAGCGGCGCAATCTTCGCCGCGAGCGGCGCATAGCGCGGCAGCCAGCCCACGAGCCGGTCGCGCAGGGAATGGCCGTATTTCGCCGCCCGCGCCGCCAGCACCTCGATCTTCATGCGGGCCATGTCCACGCCGGTCGGGCATTCGCGCCGGCAGCCCTTGCAGGAGACGCACAGCTTCAGCGTCTCGGCCATCTCGTCGGAGGTGAAGGCATCCGGGCCCAATTGGCCGGTGACAGCGAGGCGCAGCGTATTGGCCCGGCCGCGCGTCACGTCCTTCTCGTCGCGGGTGACGCGATAGGAGGGACACATGGTGCCGCCCGCGAGCTTGCGGCAGGCGCCGTTGTTGTTGCACATCTCGACCGCGCCCTGGAACCCGCCGCCGGAGCCGGAATAGGCCGACCAGTCGAGCTGCGTTTCCATGGGCAGGCCAGCATAGCCGGGGCCGTAGCGCATCACGCTGCGGTCGTCGAACTTTGGCGCCCGCACGATCTTGCCGGGATTATAGAGCCCTTGCGGATCGAACCGGTCCTTCACCTCAGTGAAGGCGTTCACGAGGCGGGTGCCGAACATGGTCTCGTGGAATTCCGAGCGCACGATGCCGTCGCCGTGTTCGCCGGAATGGGACCCCTTGTAGGATTTCACCAGCGCGAACGCCTCCTCGGCGATGGCGCGCATGGCTTTCAGATCCTTGTCCTGGCGCAGGTTGAGCACCGGGCGCACATGCAGGCAACCTTCCGAGGCGTGGGCATACCAGGTGCCGCGCGTGCCGTGCTTCTCGAACACCTGGGTCAGCTGGCTCGTGTATGCCGCGAGGTGCTCCAGCGGCACCGCGCAATCCTCGACGAAAGACACCGGCTTTCCCGCTTCCTTCATGGACATCATGATGTTGAGGCCGGACGTGCGCACGTCGGCGATGGCCGCCTGGAGCGCCGGGTTCAGCACGTCCACCACCCCGCCCCATTTGGCGCCGGTGCGGTCCCAGCCGAAGCCGAGATCGCCCATCACCTGGTGCAGGCGCTCCAGGCGCACGGCGTTTTCCGCCTCGCTCTCCGCAAATTCCACCAGCAGGATCGCTTCCGGCGTGCCGCGCACGAACTGGCGCAGCGTCGGGCGGAACATGGCGATGTCGGAGGCGAGCGCGAGCAGGGTAGAATCCACCAGCTCCACCGCGATGGGCTTCAGCTTCACCAGATGCTGGGCCGCGTCCATCGCCTCGTAGAAGCTGCCGAAATGGCACGCCCCGAGCGCGCGCTTGCCGAGCACGGGCCACAGCTTCAATTCGATGCGGGTGGAGAAGGCGAGCGTGCCTTCCGAGCCCACCAGCAGATGGGCAAGGTTCAGCGGCTTGCCGGGCAGCAGGGCATCGAGATTATAGCCGCCGACGCGGCGCTGGACCTTGGGAAAGCGGGCCGCGACCTCGTCCGCCTCGCGGGCGCCGAGGGCGAGGAGATCCTGGGCCAGGGGAAGGAGCGGCGAGCCGGTCTCAATCTCGTGCAGATTGGGGGAGACGGCGCCGAAATGCGCGGGCGTTCCATCCGCCAGCACGGCATCGAGCGAGATCACATTGTCCCGCATGGTGCCGTAGCGCAGCGAGCGGCCACCGCAGGAATTATTGCCCGCCATGCCGCCGATGGTGGCGCGCGAGGCGGTGGAGACATCCACCGGAAACCACAGGCCGTGCGGCTTCAACTGGCGGTTCAATTCATCCAGCACGATGCCTGGCTCGACCACGCAGCGTCGCCCCTCCACGTCGAGGTCGAGGATACGCGTCAAATGCTTGGAGCAATCCACCACAAGGGCGTCGTTGAGGGTCTGGCCGCACTGGGAGGTGCCGCCGCCGCGCGGCAAGACGCGGGCGCCCTCGTCCCGCGCCAGGGCTATGGCGCGCTCGGCCTCATCCACCGAGCGGGGCACGACCACGCCCACGGGCATCATCTGGTAGACCGAGGCGTCGGTGGCATAGCGCCCGCGGCTGAAGCGATCGAACAGCACGTCGCCGGTGGTCTCGGCGCGGAGCCGACGTTCCAATCCGGGCATCAGGCGTGCCGCCATCCTCGCTTCTCCCACCCTGGCGCCTTCGCTTCCGGTCTGTTCGCCGGACTTGAAACTGATTTTGCATTCATAATTCATTTCATGCAAGATGCGTTTCGCGCGCTGCCGTCGCCGCGCCGCGTCCGGCTTACGGCCGGCGCTGGCCGACGAGGGCCAATGGCCTGAAACAGCGCGCTAAATCGCGGCGGGATTTTTCCGGTCGCCAAACGATCCAAGGGGAGCCAAACCCGATGGCCAGCAATTCCGCCCGCGTAGCGGGGCGCCATTTCCTGCAGATTCCCGGCCCCACGCCGGTGCCCGACCGCATCATGCGGGCCATGGACATGCCCGTGATCGACCATCGCGGACCGGATTTCCAGAAGCTCGGGCGCCGGGTGCTGGACGGCATCAAGACCATCTTCCGCACCAGCGCCCCGGTCATCATCTATCCCGCCTCGGGCACGGGCGCATGGGAAGCGGCGCTGGTGAACACGCTCTCCGCCGGCGACAAGGTGCTGATGTTCGAGACCGGGCATTTCGCCACCCTGTGGAAGAACATGGCGCTGAAGATCGGCATCCAGCCGGAATTCATCGCCTCCGACTGGCGCATCGGCGCGGACGCCGCCGCCATCGAGGCGCGGCTGAAGGAAGACAAGGCGCACGAGATCAAGGCCGTGTGCGTGGTGCACAACGAGACCTCCACCGGCTGCATCACCCTGGTGCCGGAGATCCGCCGCGCCATCGATGCCGCTGGCCACCCGGCGCTGCTGATGGTGGACACCATCTCCTCACTGGCCTCCATTGATTATCGCCACGACGAATGGGGCGTGGACGTCACGGTGGCGGGCTCGCAGAAGGGGCTGATGCTGCCGCCCGGTCTCTCCTTCACCGCCGTGAGCGATAAGGCGCTGGCCGCCACCAAGACCTCCAAGCTGCCCAAGCTGTTCTGGGCGTGGGAAGAGATGCTTGGCCCCAACCGCAACGGCTTCTTCCCCTATACGCCCGGCACAACCCTGCTCTACGGCCTCGCCGAGGCCATCGACATGCTGCACGAGGAGGGGCTGGAGAATGTCTTCGCCCGCCACGACCGCCATGCCGAAGCGACCCGCCGCGCCGTGCGCGCGTGGGGGCTGGAAGTGCTGTGCCGCGAGGCGAAATATTATTCCTCCTCGCTGACCGCGGTGCTGGTGCCGGAAGGCCATGATGCCGACCGCTTCCGCCAAGTGGCTCTGGAGCATTTCGACATTTCGCTCGGCACCGGGCTCACCAAGCTGCAAGGCCGCGTGTTCCGCATCGGCCATCTCGGCGATACCAATGACCTGACCATTCTGGGCGCGCTCGCGGGTGTGGAGATGGGCCTGGAGCTGGCCGGCATCCCGCACCGCAAGGGCGGCGTGCAGGCGGCCATGGACTATTTCGCCGCCGCCGCGCGCCACCAGGTGCCGGTCGCCGCCGAATAGCGCGCGTTCGACGCCGGCGCGGGCGGCCTCGCCCCGCGCCGGAGCGGAACCCTTCTCGCCTCAGGAGAGCGAGTGTTCCATGCCTGAAACCACGCAAAAGGCGCTCATTGCGCGACGCAGCCTGCACGGCGAGCTCGTGCCGCTGCTGCGCGACATGATCCTTGGCGATGAATTGCAGCCGGGCGACAAGATCCCCGAGCTGGCGCTCTGCGCCCGCTTCGGCGTCTCGCGCACGCCCTTGCGTGAAGCGCTGAAGGTGCTCGCGGCCGAGGGGTTGCTGGTCCTCACGCCCAATCGCGGGGCCATGGTAGCGCGCATCTCAGACGAGGAGATCGACGCCTATTTCCCCATCATGGGCGCGCTGGAAGCGCTCGCCGGGGAGATTGCCTGCACCCGTATCACGAAGGCGCAGTTCGCCAAGCTCAAGGCCATGCATGACGCCATGGTCGCGCATTACGAGGCGGGCGAAGTCGCGCCCTATCTCAACCTCAACAAGGCGATCCACGCCGCCTTCTTCGAGATCGCCAACAACCCGCCCCTGACGCAGCTCTACAATAATCTGATGGTGCGCATCCATGCGGTGCGCTTCGTCGCGAAGAAATCGCCGGCCCGCTGGCGCGAGGCGGTGGACGACCATGACCGCATGATGGAAGCGCTGGCGGAGCGCGACGGGCCCCGGCTCGGCCGCATCCTGCGGGACCACCTGCGCCACAAGGCCGGCATGGTGCATGAATCACTCGCCGGCCTCGATGCCCGGGGAAATCCCCTGCCGGAGACGCCCGTCGTGCGGGCGGCGGAAAAGCGCGCGGCCAAAGCCGGCGGCAAGGCGAGCGCGCCGGGCCCAAGCGGAACAGCGTCGGCGCGCAGCAAGGCCGCCGGCCGCGTGTCGCGCCCCAAGACCGGCGCCGAATCAGCGACCTGACGTCTCCTCGCTGGGAACGGCGCGGCGCGTGGCGTAAAGCGCCGGCCGGCGCTCCTCCTGATAGGGATTTTCCGCCCGCGCGGCGTCGTAGGCGCGCGGATCGATCCGCGCCATCAGCAGCGCCTCGGCCTCGCCGGCCCGCGCCAGATCCTCGCCGTCCGGCGCCGCGATCACCGAGCAGCCCTGATAGGTCAGCCCGCGCTCGCTGCCGCAGAGATCCGCATAGGCGATGAAGACGTGGTTCTCCAGCGCCCGCGCCGGCACGATGCTGAGCGCGATGCGCCGGCAAGAGGGGGTCGCCGCCAGCGCCGTCGGCACCACCACCAGATCCGCCCCCGCCAGGGCAAGCCCCTGCACCATCTCGGGAAATTCCACGTCGTAGCAGATCAGGAAGCCCACCTTGAGGCCGGCGATCTCGACGATCTCGGAGAAGGTGCCGGCGGGGGTGAAGGCCGCCTTCTCGTCCGGCCCGTAGAGATGGCATTTGCGATAGACGAAGGGGCTGCCCTGCGGCCGCACCAGGACCAGGCTGTTATAGATTTCGCCGCTCGTGCGTTCGGGAAAGCCGGCGACCAGGGCCAGCCCGGCGCGCGCCGCGATCTCCCCCAGACGGGCAACCAGCGGGCCGTCGCGCGGCTCAGCAAGGCGCGCGATGTCGGCGCCGATATTGTAGCCGGTGACGCCCATTTCCGGGGTGACCAGCAGATCGCAGCCGAACGCCCCCGCCGCCAGGGCGGCCTGCTCGATGCGGGCCAGATTGGCTGCCGGGTCGGCGGCGGCCGGCGTCATCTGCAATAAGGCGATCAGCATGAACGCTCCGTCGGAAGGCCGTGCGGGGAGTGGAATTAAAGGTCAGGCCGCGGCCGGCCCCGGCCGCACGCCCAGGAAATGAAGAATGAACTCGCGCAATTCCTCGATGTCCGTCGCTATGCGATCATCACCGCGGCTGGCGGAGGCATGAAAGATGCCGTCGAGATGCAGGCCGATCAGCCGGGCCATCCTGGCCGTGTCCACGGGCCGGTACAGGCCGGCGGCAATGCCCCGCGCCAGCGTCTCCTGCACGAGGACGCGCTCGTCGCGATAGAAATCCGCGATCAGCTGGTCGACTTGCGCGTCGCGGGCATTGAGGGCCGCATAGTCGGCCATGATCTTCACCATGCGCGTCACCGTGGGGGCGATCTCGATCTGGATATCGAGCCAGGCACCGATATCGGAGAGCGGATCGTTGTCGCGCGCACCGCGCCGCGCCTCGTAGCCGGCCATGATCTGGTTCAGCGCGTGGGCGAGCACGCTGCGGAACAAATGGTCCTTGTTCTCGAAATAATGGTAGATCAGCCCGACATTGATCCCGCAGGCCAGCGCGATGTCGCGCACCGTGACGATGCTGTAATGGGACGTGCCGAACAACTTCAGCGCTTCATCCAGGATGAGTTCTGACCGCTTGGCCGGATCCAGGCGCTGGCGCACCGCCTTCACGTTCATTCAAAACTCTCCCTTCGGGCGAAGCATCGCATGCCCCGCCTGCCGCGGCCACTTCGGGTTATCCCGTAGGTCATAGGGCGAAAACCCGCTTTTCGCTGCCGATATCTCAGGCAATACCCGCTCGCAATTGCACAAGATAGGGCTTTTAAGGCCTTGCGGCATAAGGTTTTGCATAAATGTTGTGCGGTGCAAAAATCTCTCTTGCAGGTGCGTATTAAACGCTCGCTTAATAGCGTCGTCTTGTCGCATTCGACCGTCGGAGTTCGCCTATGAACCGCATTTTCCGCGCCGTGGTCCTGCTCGCCCTCCTCTGTAGCGCCCTGTTCGGCGCCGGCCCGAATCGCGCCGAGGCCGCCGAGAAGAAATCGTTCAAGATGGGCTATTCCATCTATGTCGGCTTCATGCCGCTCGCCTACATGAAGCAATCCGGTATCCTCAAGAAGTGGGCCGACAAATACGGCATCGATATCGATATCGTGCTGGTGAACGATTACGTCGGCTCCATCAACCAATTCATTGCCGGGGATCTGGACGCGGTGGGCGTCGCGGGCATGGACGGGCTCACCATGCCGGCCGCCGGCGGCGTGGATACCTCAATCTTCCTCATCACCGATTTCTCGAACGGCAATGACGCGCTGCTGTCCAAGTCCGCGAAATCCGTCGCCGATCTGAAGGGCCAGGATGTCTATCTGCTGGAATTCAGCGTCTCCCATTATCTGCTCGACCGCGCGCTGGTGATGAACGGCCTGCACGGCGTCGGCGCGGTGAAGACCATCAATATCTCGGACGCCGATATCGCTTCCGCCTACCTCACCAAGCCGGAACTGAAGCACGCCGTTTCCTGGAAGCCGATGACCGCCGACATGCTCGCGGGCAGCAAGGACACCAAGATCCTGTTCGACAGCTCCAAGATCCCCGGCGAGATCATGGATGTCTTCATCGGCAAGACCGAGGTGCTGAAGGACAATCCGAACTTCGCCAAGGCGATCACCGGGGCCTGGTATGAGGCGCTCGCCACGCTGAAGGCCGGCGGCGATGCGGCCAAGCCCATCAATGAAATCATGGCCAGCGCCATGGGCACCGATGTTCCCGGCCTCCAGTCGCAGGTGGAGACCACCCATTTCTTCTACACGCCCGGCGAGGCCGCGGCCTTCCTCACCGCCGCCAGCACCAAGAAGGCCTGGGACTATATCCGCACCTTCTGCTTCGACCGCGGCCTGTTCGGCCAGGGCGCGACCAGCGTGGACGCCATCGGCATCATGATGCCCGACGGCAGCGTGCTCGGCGATACGAAGAACGTGAAGATGCGCGTCAACGCCTCGTTCGCCCAGGCCGCGGCCGACGGCAAGCTCTGATACCCCAGCGAGAGAAGGGAGGGCTGATCCTTGCGACGCATCATCAATTATCCGCCCGCGCGCGGCCAGAAGCTGATCCTGGGCATCCTTCCCTTCCTCGCCATCCTGCTGATCTATCTGATGGCCTCCGAGGCACGCCTCGCGGCCAATCCGGGGGACAAGCTCATCCCCGGCTTCGCGTCCTTCTATGCCGCCATGGAGCGCCTGATGGCGCAGCCGGACCGGTCCAGCGGCCAATATCTGTTCTGGTGGGATACCTATCTCAGCCTCTGGCGCCTGTGCGTCGGGCTCGGCATCTCGGCCCTGTTGGGCTGCGTGCTCGGCATCCTCATCGGCTTCATTCCCCATCTGCGCGCCATGTTCGAGCCGGTTCTGGCCGCGCTCTCCCTGGTGCCGCCGCTGGCGGTGCTGCCGATCCTGTTCATCATCTTCGGCCTCGGCGAAGTGTCGA
Organism: Roseixanthobacter pseudopolyaromaticivorans; assembly: GCF_043195145.2. NCBI lineage: Bacteria > Pseudomonadati > Pseudomonadota > Alphaproteobacteria > Hyphomicrobiales > Xanthobacteraceae > Roseixanthobacter > Roseixanthobacter pseudopolyaromaticivorans. Next base: position 4,598,123 of record NZ_CM195539.1, on the reverse strand, counting down.
AGATCGTGCTGATCGTGTTCGGCGTCGCCCCGTTCCTGATCCGCGACGTGGTGCTGCGGGTGGAAAGCCTGCCGCGCGAGCAGATCATCAAGGCGCAGACGCTCGGCGGTTCGACCTGGCAGATGATGACCCACGTGGTGCTGCCGCAGGTGATGCCGAACCTGATCAATTCGGTCCGCCTCTCGCTCGGCGCCACCTGGCTGTTCGTCATCGCGGCGGAAGCCATCACGGCGGAAGGCGGGCTCGGCTATCGCATCTTCCTGGTGCGCCGCTATCTCGCGATGGACGTCATCCTGCCGTACGTCGCCTGGATCACTTTGCTGGCCTTCCTGATGGATTACGGCCTGCGCCGCCTCAACACCCGTGCCTTTCCCTGGGCCGCGCTGAAGGAGAGCTGAGGTGACGGCGATCAAGATCGACAAGGTCTGGAAGGAATACGGCGACACCATCGTGCTGGAAAACATCAGCCTGGAGCTGCCGGACCACGAGTTCCTGGTCATCATCGGGCCGAGCGGTGTCGGCAAGACCACCCTGCTGCGCCTGCTGCTGAGCCAGGAGACTCCGACGCGCGGGGAAATCCTGATCGACGGCAAGCCGATCGCGAGCGAGCCGACCGCCGATCGCGGCGTGGTGTTCCAGCGCTATTCGGTGTTTCCCCACAAGACCGTGCTGGGCAATGTGATGCTCGGCCCGCAATGGGCGCAGGCGCCCCTGCTTGGCCGATTGTTCGGCCGCAAGCACCGTGCACTCAAGGAACGGGCCCTCGCCCTGCTCGATCGCGTCGGCCTTGGTGCGGCGGCGGACAAATATCCCCAGCAGCTCTCCGGCGGCATGCAGCAGCGCCTGGCCATCGCCCAGGCGTTGATCATGGAGCCCAAGGTGCTGCTGCTGGACGAGCCGTTCGGCGCGCTCGATCCCGGCACGCGCAAGGCGATGCATGTGCTGGTGCGCGACCTGTGGGAAGAGCACGCCATGACCATCGTCATGGTCACCCACGATCTCGCCGAGGCGTTCGCCCTCGGCACCCGCGTGATCGCGGTGGACCGTCCGCGCCGTGATCCCCAGGCGCCCGGGCGCTATGGGGCGACGATCACCTCCGATTTCGAAGCCAAGTGCCGGATCGTCCGCGAATCCGAGCGCTTCGAAGCCGCCCGCGCCAAGGCGCGGCAGGACCACGGCCAGAGCGGGGCCTCGCCTCCGTCCGCGGCGGTGATCCACCCCTTCCCCCTCAAGGCCGGCGCCGCCTAACAGCCTCGCCCGCCTTCAACATCAAACGCCTAGGAGCACGCCACATGGTCGCGCAACCCTTTCACTTGGCCTGGTTCATGAACTTCACGCCCGACGAATGGCGCGAGCCGTTCGGCAATGGCGGGTATCCCTGGGACGGCCGTTTCTACATGGAAATGGCGCAGACGCTGGAGCGCGCCTGCTTCGATTACATCATGATCGAAGACAAGCTCATGGTGCCGGAGACCTTCGGCGGCTCGCGCGACTTCGCGCTGAAGAATGCCATGATGGTGCCGAAGCACGACCCCGCGCCCCTCGCCACCGCCATGGGCATGGCCACCAGCCGGCTCGGCGTGGTCGCCACCATGTCCACCCTCGCCTATCCGCCCTATCTGCTGGCGCGGCTATGCTCCACCATCGACAGCCTGACGCGCGGGCGCTTCGGCTGGAACATCGTCACCTCGGCGGAGGATCTCGCCGCGCAGAACTTCGGCATGGACAAGCTGCCCCTGCGCGAAATTCGCTACGAGATGGCGGACGAATACATGGAAGTGGTCAGCAAGCTGTTCGACAGCTGGGATGCCGACGCGATCGTCCTCGACCGGGAGAACGGCATCTATGCCGATCCCTCCAAAGTTCGCACCATCGACCACAAAGGCAAGTATTTCCAGGTGCGCGGCCCGCTCAATACGGTGCCCTCGCCCCAGGGCCGGCCGGTCTATGTGCAGGCCGGCGCCTCGCCGCGCGGCCGCGACTTCGCGGCGCTCCACGCGGATTCCATCATCTCGGTCGCCAGCGGCGTCGCCGAGATGAAGAAATTCCGCGATGACATCCGCGCCCGCGCCGTAAAGCTCGGCCGCGACCCCAACGCCATCAAGGTGCTGTTCTGCATCACCCCGACGCTGGGCGAGACCGAGGAGGAAGCAAAGGCCAAGTATCAGCGCCTGGTTTCCTCGCCCCATTTCATCAACGACACCTTGTCCTCGCTCTCCGCCATCACCGAGATCGACTTCTCCAAATACGACGTGGACAAGCCGCTGCCGGAAAAGCTCGTCACCAATGGCGAGTCGGGCACGCTCGACAAGTTCCAGCAATGGGGCTCGGGCAAGACCGTGCGCGAACTGGTGGTGGACGGCGGCGGCGGCCTCGTCTCCTCGGTGGAGCTGATCGGCACGCCGGACCAGGTGGCGGATCGCATGGGCGAGGTGATGGAAGAGGTGGGCGGCGACGGCTTCCTCATCACCACGCCGGTGCTGCGCGTCTCGCGCCGCTACATCATGGAGGTGGCCGACGGCCTCGTTCCCGCGCTCCAGCGCCGGGGCCTGACCCGCACCGCCTACTCCCACGAGAAGCTGCGCGACAATCTGCTGGAATTCTGAGGCCGGCGCGGCGGCCGCCCCCGCGCGCCGCCGCCGCCACCCGCACCCTGGAGAGACACTCATGAGCGAAGCAGCGCAAACCGGCGCGGATATCCTGGACACTTTGTTCCGCACCGCCCGCTCGCACAATAAATGGCGCGACGGCAAAATCTCCGATGAAACGCTGGTCGAGCTCTACGACCTGCTGAAGATGGGCCCCACCTCGGCCAATTGTTCGCCCGGCCGCTTCGTCTTCGTGCGCACGCCAGAGGGCAAGGAAAAGCTGCGCCCGGCGCTCTCCAAGGGCAATCTCGACAAGACCATGGCCGCGCCCGTCACGGTCATCGTGGCGCAGGATGAAGCTTTCTACGAGCATTTGCCGAAGCTGTTCCCCCACGCGGACGCCAAGTCCTGGTTCACCTCGAGCCCCGACGCGGCCCGGGAAACCGCATTCCGCAACAGCACGCTGCAGGGCGGCTATCTGATCCTCGCCGCGCGTGCGCTCGGGCTGGACGCCGGGCCCATGTCCGGCTTCGACAAGGCCAAAGTGAACGAGGCCTTCTTCGCTGGCACGCGGTGGACCGCGAACTTCCTGGTCAATCTCGGCCATGGCGACCCGTCCGGGGTGTTCGGCCGGTTGCCGCGCTTCGATTTCGCGGACGCCTGCGTGCTGGCATGAGCCCGGCCGCGCATTCCGTCACGCCCTACCATCCCGGAGGGATCACCCCCATGAACCTCGGCCACACCCCGCCGGCGGACGCCGGCCCCCACGGCGCACCCGCCGTGACCCAGCAGAGCTATCGCGATGCCATGTCCCGCGTCGGCGCGGCGGTGAATGTCGTCACCACCGATGGCCCGGGCGGAAAGGCGGGCTTCACCGCCTCCGCCGTGTGCAGCGTCACCGACAGCCCGCCCACCTTGCTGGTGTGCCTCAATCGCGGCTCCTCCGTCAGCGCAGCCTTCCAGGCCAATGGGGTGCTGTGCGTCAACACGCTGGCGCCGAGCCACAAGGGTCTGTCCAACCTGTTCGGCGGCAAGACGCCCATGGAAGAGCGCTTCGCGGCCGCGCAATGGGCGCCTTGCGCCACCGGCGCGCCCATGCTGGCGGACGCGGTAGCGGCGTTCGATTGCCGGGTGGCCCGCACCGTGGATGTGGGCACCCATTGCGTGCTGTTCTGCGAGGTGGTCGGCATCGCCGCCGGCGGAACGCCGGAGGCGCTGATCTATTTCGGCCGGCGCTATCACGCGGTGCACGACGGCACCTCGCAATGAGCGCGCCGGCTGCCTTCCCGAAAGCCTGAACCGGGAAAACGCCCGGCGATCAGGCCGCGACCTGTTCTCCCCGCCAGGCTGCGCCGACGCCCGCCAAGCGCACCACGAGATCGAAGGCGTGCTGCAGCGCCGAGGGATCGGCCTTGTTCTGGCCGACGATGTCGAACGCCGTGCCTTGCGACGACGTCACGATGGGCACCGGCATGCCGCCGAGAACGGTGACGTTTTCGCCGAACGCGACGGTCTTCAGGGCGATCTGGCCCTGGTCGTGATACATGGTGACGATCAGGTCGGCATCGCCGCGCAGGGCGGTGCGGAAGATGGTATCGGCGGGGAACGGGCCTTCCACGTCGAGCCCGTCCGCCTTCATCCGCGCGACGGCGGGGGTGAGAACCTCGATCTCCTCCAGCCCCATCGCCCCGCCTTCGCCCGCATGGGGATTGAGCGCGGCCACGCGGATGCGCGGCTTGGCAATGCCGCCGGCACGCGCCGCGCGCACGCCGATCTGCGTCGCCTCCAGGATCCGCTCGACCGTGATCGCGCCCGCGACGTCCTTCATGGGAATATGGGAGGTGACGCGAGTGGTCCAGAGCGGACCACGGTTGATCAGCTCGAAACAGGTCTCGCGCCAGTTCAGCAATTCCTGGAAATAGTGCATCTCGTCGAGCGCGTGATGCCCGGCGAGCTTCATCGCCTGTTTGTTCAGCGGCCCGTAGAGGATGCCGTTCACATGCCCCGCGGCCGCGGCCGCCGCCACCGCCTGGAGGCTCGCGAGCGTATGGCGCCCGGCCTGCGCCGAGGCGATGCCGGGGCGCAGGCTCTCGCCGTCGGCGAGGGGCACGTCGATCAGCGTCACGAGGGCATCGGAGGCGGCGCTGGCGGCACTGTCGGCGACCGGCTCGACATCTATGCGGACACCGGCGATCGCCTGCGCGCGTGCGAAGACCTCAGCATCCGCGAACAGGGCGACCGGCACCTTGCGGTTGGCGGAAAGTACCTTGGCGACCACTTCCGGTCCCACGCCGGCGGGGTCGCCGAGCATCATCCCAATACGAGCCATTTGCGTCTCCGATCACCTGATTGACTTCTTGTTAGCCGTCGATTAGCACTAGTGCATACGTATGCGCAAGCAGAGCAGGGACCCTCGTCCAGCCGCGCGGAAGTGCAACGGAATGGCCCGCCGGCACACTCAAAGAGCGGAGCCAGGGCGGAAACGAGAGGAAGCCAATGCTCGATATCAGCGAAGCGATATCGCCCGTCCAGCGCGCCGAAGCGGCCGCTGCGGAAGCGAAGCGTCTTTCCGGCATGGTGGTTTGCGAGGGCCGGCTCCAGGCCGCGCTGACCGACCACACGTTCGAGGTCGATAATCCCGCCACCGGCCGCATCATCGGCCACGCGCCCCGCTGCGGCAGCGCCGATGTCGACCGCGCCGTTGCCTCCGCCCAATCCGCCTTCGCGGGCTGGCGCCACCTCACCGCCCGCGACCGCGCGGCCTTCCTGGTGAAGGCCGCGGCGCGGCTGGAGAGCGAGGCGGAAGCGATCGCCCAACTTTCCGCATTCGAGACCGGCAACGCGCTCGCGACCCAGACCCGCGGCGAAGCCGCCACCATGGTGGACATCCTGCGTTTCTTTGCCGGCCTCGCCGGCGAGGTGAAGGGGCAGACCATTCCCTATCTGGACGGCCGCCTGCTGTTCACCAAGCGCGAGCCGCTTGGCGTGGTCGCCGCCATCATTCCCTGGAATGCCCCGCTGATGCAACTCGCATCCAAGATCGGCCCGGCGCTCGCAGCCGGCAACACGGTGGTGCTGAAGACCGCCGAACAGGCGCCGCTCGCCGTGCTGCGGTGTTTCGAGCTTATGCAGGAAGTGCTGCCGCCGGGCGTCACCAATTGCATCTCGGGCCTTGGCGAGGAGGCCGGGCGCCTGCTGTGCGAGCATCCCCAGGTGCGCAAGGTCACCTTCACCGGGTCGAGCGCCGTGGGCGTGAAAATCCTGCATTACGCGGCCGATAAGATCGCCCCGGTCACGGCTGAACTCGGCGGCAAGAACCCGAGCGTCTTCCTGCCCGACATGGATCCGGCGGCCGCCGCCGACGGCGTGGTGCGCGGCCTGCGGCTGCAGCGCCAGGGGCAGTCCTGCACCGCCGGCACGCGGGTCTATATCCACGATTCCATCTATGACGAAGTGGTGGAGCGGGTGCTTGCAATTATCCCCACCTTCCGCGTCGGCGACCCGCTGGACGAGCGCACGCAGGTGGGTTCCATCATCTCCAAGTCCCAGTTCGACCGCGTGGAGCGCTATGTGCAGATGGCGCGCCAGACCGAGGGCGCGCGCATTCTCACCGGCGGCGCGCGCCCACAGGACCCGGCCCTGAAGGACGGCTATTTCTACCAGACCACCCTCATCGAAGGCATCCCGCATTCGTCGCAGGTGTGCCAGGACGAGATCTTCGGACCGGTGGCGACGCTCGCGCGCTGGACCGATTTCGCGGCGGTGATCGAGGAAGCCAACGATGTCAAGTTCGGCCTCGCCGCCACGGTATGGACCAACGATCTGTCCAAGGCCTTCCAGTTCATCGAGCAGGTGGACGCCGGCTTCGTGCAGGTGAACCAATATGCGGTGGCCGAAGCGAACATCGAATACGGCGGCACCAAGATGAGCGGCATGGGGAAAGAGCTTTCGCTCGAAAGCATGCTGCATCATTTCACCTGGTCGAAGACCGCCATCATCAATCCGAATATTTCGGCCTAGGGAGCCCGTCATGCGTGTAGCATTCATCGGCATCGGAAACATGGGGCGCCCCATGGTCCGCAATCTGATCCATGCCGGTCACACCGTCTTCGCCTACGACCTTTCGGTGGCCGCCCTCGACGAGGCCGTGCGGCTCGGCGCCCATGCGGCGGTCTCGCCCCACGGCGCCGCGACCGAGGCGGACGTGGTGATCTCCATGCTGCCCACCGGGCAGAATGTGCGCGACCTCTATCTCGGGCCTGACGGCCTCGTGGCGAAAACGCGCGCAGGCACTTTGCTGATCGATTCCAGCACCATTTCGAGCACCGTATCGTCCGAGATCGCCGTCGAGGCCCGCGCCGCTGGCAAGAGCATGATCGATGCCCCGGTTTCCGGCGGCACTCCGGGGGCGGAGGCGGGCACCCTCACCTTCATGGTGGGCGGCAGCGCCGAGGACCTGGAGCGCGCGCGCCCGCTGCTGGAAGCCATGGGAAAGCGCATCTTCCATGTGGGCGGCAACGGCGCCGGCCACACGGCGAAGCTCTGCAACAACATGCTCTCCGGCGTCTGCATGGCCGCCACCGCCGAGGCGCTCGCGCTCGGCGTCGCCAATGGCCTGGACCCGGCGGTGCTCTCGGAAGTGATGCGCAATTCCTCGGGCACGAACTATGCGCTGGAGCGCTATCATCCCTATCCCGGCATCATGCCGAACGTGCCCTCCTCCCATGGCTACCAGGGCGGCTTCCGCTCCGAGTTCCAGCTCAAGGACATGCGTTTGGCCAAGCAGCTCTCGGCGGAATACAAATCCCTGAGCCCGCTCGGCGATCTCGCGTGCGATCTGTTCGCGCTGCATTGCCAGAGCGGCAACGGCCATCTCGATTACGGCAGCATCATCAAGATGATGATGAAGGTGCCCGAGGGCGCGGCGCCCGGTGCCGCGAGCGCAGACGACCAGATGAGGCGCGCAGTCTAGACCGGACGAGGTCTCCCACCGCCATAAAACAAAACGGCGGGGGAGGAGGGAACGCACAACGCCAAGGACGACTCGCGTGGCGCGATGGAGGCGGCATTCCGTTGGAGGAATCCTGCTGTCCCCGCGCCCCGCCGCCGGCTCCCACATGGCGCCGGAGGACGGACCGCGCCGAGTCGCCTCACCACCGGAGGAGGGACATGGGCTACGCGATCGAAGCGCGTGACCTGAGCAAGCAGTTCAACGGCTTTTTCGCCGTAAAGGACGTCAGCCTGCAGGTTGCGGAAAATACCATACACGGCATCATCGGCCCCAACGGGGCCGGCAAGACCACGCTGTTCAACCTGTTGACCAGCTTCCTGAAGCCGACCCACGGCTCGATCCATTATCGCGGGCGCAACATCACCCATTTGGAGCCGGCCGCCGTGTCGCGGCTCGGCCTGGTGCGCTCGTTCCAGATCTCCTCAGTGTTCGACCAGCTCTCGGCGCGGGACAATGTGCGCGTCGCGCTCCAGGGGAAAGAGGGCGGAAGCTATTGCTTTTGGCGCTCCACCGCCGCGCTCGCCCGCTTCGACGACCGCGCCGACGAACTGCTGGAGATGGTCGGCCTCACCGCCTATGCCGACACCGCCTCCGGGTCCCTCGCCTATGGCCGCAAGCGGGCGCTGGAGCTTGCCACCACCCTCGCGCTGGAACCGGAAACCCTGCTGCTGGACGAGCCCATGTCCGGCCTTGGCCCGGAGGATATCGGCCCGATCACCGAGCTGATCCGCACCGTGGCGAAGGGGCGGACCGTGGTGATGGTGGAACACAATCTCCCGGTCGTCGCGACCCTTTCCGACACCATAACGGTGCTGGCGCGCGGCCAGCTCCTCGCCAGCGGCACCTATGCGGAAGTCACGGCCAATCCCGAAGTCATCACCGCCTATCTCGGGGAGGACGACGATGACGAATGAGGCGACTCCCGCCGTGCTCTGCGTGCGCGACCTGCATGGCTGGTACGGTGATTCCCACGTGCTGCACGCGGTCTCCTTCGACGTGCGGCCCGGCCAGCTCGTGACGCTGCTGGGCCGCAACGGCGCCGGCAAGAGCACCACGCTCAAAGCCATGATGGGCCTGCTGGACAAGCGCCGCGGCTCGATCCTGTTTCGCGGCAAGGAGACCATCGCGGCACAGGCCAACCAGATCGCCCGCCAGGGCCTCGCCTATTGCCCGGAAGATCGCGGCATCTTCGCCACCCTCTCGGTGGAGGAGAATCTGCGCCTTCCCCCGAAAATCCGAGACGGCGGCATGGGGATCGACGCCATCTACCGCCTGTTTCCCAACCTCAAGGACCGCGCCAAGAGCGTCGGCACCAAGCTCTCCGGCGGCGAGCAGCAGATGCTCGCCATCGCCCGCATCCTGCGCACCGGCGCCGACACGCTCCTGCTGGATGAGCCGACCGAAGGGCTCGCCCCGGTCATCGTCAAGCAGATCGGGGCGGTGATCCGTGAGCTGAAGGGGCTCGGCTACACCATCCTTCTGGTGGAACAGAACATCAAGTTCGCCGCCAAGGTCGCCGATCAGCATTACGTCCTGGAGAACGGTCGCGTGGTGGAACACATCCCCCATGCCGCTCATGCCGACGAAGTGCGCGGCATCGCCAACTATCTGCACGCATAGGAGGGCGATATGCAAAATTTAATGGATACTCTCTCCAACCTGTCGATTGATGCATTCATGGGCCAGCTGATGCTTGGCCTCATCAACGGCGCCTTCTATGCCATGCTGAGTCTTGGCCTCGCCTTGATCTTCGGCATGTTGAACATCGTCAACTTTGTGCATGGCGCGCAATACATGCTGGGCGCCATGCTGGCCTGGATCCTGCTCCAGACCCTCGGCATCAATTATTGGGTCTCGCTGCTGCTGGCGCCCTTCATCGTCGGCGCGTTCGGGCTGCTGCTGGAGCGTTTCGTGCTGCGGCGGGTCTATGCGCTCGATCCCGCCTACGGCCTGCTGCTGACCTTCGGCATCGCCCTGCTGCTGGAAGGCAGCTTCCGCCAGAAGCTCGGCTCCTCTGGGCAGCCTTATGCCATCCCCACGGAGCTGCGCGGGGGATGGGACCTCGGCTTCATGTACATGCCCACCTATCGGGCCTGGGTGCTCGTCGCCTCCATCACCATCTGCTTCGCGGTCTGGTACGTGTTCGAGCGCACCCGCCTCGGCTCCTATCTGCGCGCAGCGACGGAAAAGCCCCAATTGGTGCGCGCCTTCGGCATCGACGTGTCGAAGATGATCAACCTCACCTATGGGCTTGGCGTCGCGCTCGCCGCGGTGGCGGGCGTGCTCGCGGCGCCGATCTACCAGGTGAGCCCGCTCATGGGCTCCAACATCATCATCGTGGTGTTCGCGGTGGTGGTGATCGGCGGCCTCGGCTCCATGTCGGGCGCGATCGTCTCCGGCTTCCTGGTGGGGTTCGTGGAGGGATTGACCAAGGTGTTCTATCCCGCCGCGTCCAGCACCGTCGTGTTTGTCCTCATGGCCTGCGTCCTGCTGGTGAAGCCGGCCGGCCTGTTCGGAAGGAGGGCATGACCATGCTCATGGCAAGTCCCGTCAAGACCCCCGTCGCCGCCAAGGCCGCTGACGCGCGCCGGCGCCAGATTCTCGCCTGGGGGCTCGGCATCGCGGCGCTCGCGGTGTTCCCCTTCGTGGTCTATCCGCTGTTCGCCATGAAGGTGCTGTGCTTCGCTTTGTTCGCCTGCTCCTTCAACCTGCTGTTCGGCTTCGCCGGTCTGCTCTCGTTCGGCCATGCCGCCTATTTCGGCATCGCATCGTACGTGACGGCGGAATCGGCGAAATACTGGGGCCTCACCCCGGAACTCTCGATCCTCGCCGGCACCGCCGTCGCGATCGTGCTGGGGGCGGCGTTCGGCTGGCTGGCGATCCGCAGGCAGGGGATCTATTTCTCCATGATCACCCTGGCCCTGGCGCAGATGGTGTTCTTCTTCTGCCTGCAGGCGGAATTCACCGGCGGCGAGGACGGCATCCAGAGCGTGCCGCGCGGCGATCTGTTCGGGCTGATCCCGCTCGGCAGCCACATGGCGATGTATTATTTCGTCATGGTGGTGTTCCTGATCGGCTTCCTCATCATCTACCGCACCATCAATTCCCCCTTCGGCCAAGTGCTGCGGGCGGTGCGGGACAATGACATCAAGGCCACCTCGCTCGGCATCAAGACGCGCCACGTGAAGCTGGCCGCCTTCGTCATCTCCGCCGGCGTGGCGGGGCTCGGCGGCGCCACCAAGGCGCTGGTGTTCCAGCTCGCCTCGCTCACGGACGTGAGCTGGCAGGCCTCGGGCGAAGCGGTGCTGATGACCGTGCTCGGCGGCGCGGGAACGCTGACCGGGCCCGTCATGGGCGCGCTTATCGTCACCGGCATGCAGCAATATCTCGCCCAGTTCGGCTCCTGGGTGACCATCATCCAAGGCGCGATCTTCGTGGTCTGCGTTCTGGCTTTCCGCCGAGGGATCGTGGGCGAGCTCGATCGCATCGCCCATCTTCCCGCCGTGTGGCGGCGGCGACGGGCCGAACGCCGGTTCACCCCGGCGCCGCGCCCCACCACGGATTTCTGAGCATTTTCAACGGAGTTCCCATGGCCTACAAACTCAAAACGGGCCGCGACCAGCAGCTCGTCGCGGATGACGACAAGAAGATCCGCGCCACCGTGGAAGCGATCCTCGCCGACATCGAAAGCCGGGGCGATGCCGCCGTGCGCGAATTGTCCGCCAAGTTCGACGGCTGGGAACGCGACGACTACCGCCTGAGCGACCAGGAGATCGAGGGGTGCCTCGCCCAATTGTCCAAGCGCGACATCGAGGACATCCAGTTCGCCCAGGCCCAGGTCCGCAACTTCGCCCAGCACCAGCGCGCCGCCTTGCAAGACATCGAGGTGGAAACGCTGCCAGGCGTGGTGTTGGGGCACAAGAACATCCCGGTGAATTCGGTGGGCTGCTATGTGCCCGGCGGCAAATATCCGCTGCTCGCCTCGGCCCATATGTCGGTGGTGACGGCCAAGGTGGCGGGCGTTTCCCGCATCGTCACCTGCGCCCCGCCGTTCCATGGCAAGCCGGCGCCCGCCATCGTCGCGGCCCAGCATCTGGCTGGGGCCGACGAGATCTATTGCCTGGGCGGCATCCAGGCCGTGGGCGGCATGGCGCTGGGCACGCAGACCATCGCGCCGGTGGACATGCTGGTAGGGCCGGGCAATGCATTCGTCGCCGAGGCCAAGCGGCAATTGTTCGGCCGCGTGGGCATCGACCTGTTTGCCGGCCCGACGGAAACGCTGGTGATCGCCGACGAGACGGTGGACGGCGAACTCTGCGCCACCGACCTGCTGGGCCAGGCGGAGCATGGGCCCAATTCTCCGGCGATCCTCCTCACCACCTCCGAGAAGCTCGCCCGCGAGACCATGGCGGAAGTCGAGCGCCTGCTCGGCATCCTGCCGACGGCGGCGGTGGCGCGCCAGTCCTGGGAGGATTATGGCGAGGTCATCATCTGCGAGGACGAGGCGGAGATGGTGAGGGAAGCCGACCGGATCGCCTCGGAGCACGTGCAGGTGATGACCCGCGACCCGGATTATTTCCTCGCCAACATGACCAATTACGGCGCGCTTTTCCTCGGCCCGCGCACCAACGTCTCGTTCGGCGACAAGGTAATCGGCACCAACCACACCCTGCCCACCAAGAAGGCGGCCAAATACACGGGCGGGCTGTGGGTCGGCAAATTCATCAAGACCGTTACCTATCAGCGCGTGCTGACGGACGCCGCCTCGGCGATGATCGGGGAATATTGCTCGCGCCTGTGCATGCTGGAGGGCTTCGCCGGCCATGCAGAGCAGGCCAACATCCGCGTGCGGCGGTATGGCGGACGCAACATTCCCTACGCCACGGCGGCGGAATAGGCGGGAGGCGACGGCGGCCCCCTCTGCGGCCATGTTGCCGCAGATGGAAGGGCCGCCAAAGACCGGGCTATAAGGTGGCTGCGCGCATGCGCCGGACCATGGCGGAGGATGGATGAGCAAGATTACCTCGCGCGACGTGGCGCGCGCCGCGGGCGTGTCGCAATCCACGGTCTCGCGGGCACTTGCCGGCGATGCCCGCATTTCGAGCGATACGCGCGAGCGCATCCTCTCGGCGGCGCAAAGCATCGGCTATACGCCCAACGAGCTGGCGCGCAGCCTCCTGAGCAACAAGTCGAACATCGTCGGGCTGGTGATGGGGGATCTGCTGAACCCCTTCTATCCCACGGTGCTGAACGGCTTCGTTGCGGCGCTGCAGGAGCTCGGCAAGAGGGTTCTGCTGTTCACCGTGCCGCCGGGCGGGGAAGTGGACGACGTGCTGCCGTTCCTCCTGCAATATCAGGTGGAAGGGGTGATCATCACGTCCTCGGCCTTGTCCAGCAAGATGGCCAATGCGTGCGAGCGCAACAAGACCCCGGTCGTGCTCTTCAACCGTGCCACCTACAAGGAGGCGGTCTGCTCGGTGTGCTGCGCCAATGTGCAGGCGTCCTTCGACCTCGCGGAACGCCTGATCGAGGCGGAGCACGACCGCTTCGCCATCATCGGCGGGCGGGCCGATACCTCGACCCATATCGAGCGCAAGCAGGGCCTGGAGGAGGCGCTCGCGCGCCATGGATTGTCACTGGTGGGCGACGAGATGGGCGACAACACCTATGAGGGAGGCTTTGCTGCCGCCCTGCGCCTGCTGCGCTTCCGCAGGCGGCCCAATGCCATCGTGTGCGTGAGCGACGTGATGGCCATGGGGGCGCTCGACGCGGCGCGGTTCGAACTCGGCCTGCGCGTGCCGCAGGACCTCTCCATCGTCGGCTTCGACGATATCCCCTCGGCCTCCTGGCCGAGCTACCAGCTCACCACGGTGCGCCAGCCGATCGCCGCCATGATCGAGCGCTCCCTGGCGCTGCTGTTCGACCCGGAGCGAAAGACCAAGCGCAAGGCGATCACCGAGCGGCTGCCCGGTGAATTGATCGTGCGCTCTTCCGCGCTGATCACCTCGAAATACCCGGCGGAATAACCCCGCGCGCGCCGGGAAACGACCATTGACACGCGCGTGCGCCTGTGAATGCATACGTATGCACAGGCGCTAGACCTGAAAAACAAAACGTAAGGGGAGATGCCCAAAATGAAGAAACTGTTCTCGCTTCCCGCGCTCGCGGTGGCCCTCGCGGCCGCCCTGCCGCTCGGCACGGCCCACGCCGCAGACGGCGTGAAGATCGGCGTGCTGACCGACATGTCCGGCCTGTTCTCGGACATTTCCGGCCAGGGCTCCGTGACCGCCGTGCAGATGGCCATCGATGATTTCGGCGGCAAGGTGCTCGGCCAGCCCATCGGCCTCGTCTATGCCGATACGCAGAACAAGGCCGACATCGGCGCCGGCATCGCCCGCCAATGGTACGAGACCGATAATGTCGACATGATCACCGACATTTCCAACTCCGCCGTGGCCATCGCGGTGGTGGATATCGCCGCGTCGCTCAAGAAGATCGCCATCGTTGTCGGCGCCGCCACCTCGCGCATTTCCAACGACAAGTGCACGCCCTATTCCATCCATTACGCGTTCGACACGATTTCCTGGGCCAACGTCACCGGCAAGGCGATCCTGAAGGATGGCGGCGACAGCTGGTTCTTCCTCACCACCGACTATGCCTTCGGCCTGGCGCTGGAGAAGGACACCGCGCAGATCGTCAAGGATGCGGGCGGCAAAGTGGTCGGCTCGGTGAAGACGCCGCTCAACACACCGGACTTCTCCGCCTTCCTGCTCAGCGCCAAATCCTCCGGCGCCAAGGTGATCGCGCTCGCCAATTCGGGCGGCGACACCATCAATGCGGTGAAGCAGGCCGAGGAGTTCAAGATCACCAAGGACGGCAAGCAGCGTCTTGCCGTGCTGGGCGGCTACATCACCGACATGCACTCCATCGGCCTGAAGACCGCCCAGGGCCTGCTCTACACCGAAGGCTTCTACTGGGATCTCAATGACGAGACCCGCGCCTGGTCCAAGCGCTTCTACGAGAAGATCGGCCGCATGCCCACCGTCACCCAGGCGGCGGATTATTCCTCGGTGCTGCATTATCTCAAGGCGGTCGCCGCCGTCGGGTCCAAGGACAGCGACAAGGTGATGGCGGAGATGCGCAAGACTCCGGTGAACGACATGTTCGCAAAGAACGGCATCATCCGCGCCGACGGCCGCATGGTCCACGACATGTACCTGCTCCAGGTGAAGAAGCCGGAAGAGTCCAAGTATCCGTGGGACGACATGATCGTCAAAGCCGTGGTGCCGGGCGACGAGGCGTTCCAGTCGATGGAAAAGGGCTCCTGCCCGCTGGTCAAGCGCGGCTGAGGACCGAGAAGCCGGTGCCTCGCCTGCCGCCCGCTCCGCGCCCGTTCGCAGCCTGACAGCGAACACGGGCGCGGAACGCCGGCTGCGGGCGGGGCACCGGCCCCCAACAATCAAGGGACACCATCATGTTGCTGGAAGGAAAGGTCGTGGTCGTCACCGGCGCGGCCACCCCGCGCGGGATCGGCTTCGCCACAGCGACCCGCTTCGCCCGCGAAGGCGCCCGCATCGCCATCCTCGATCTGGACGGCAAGGCGGCCGCCGATGCGGCGGCACGCCTTGGAACCGCACACGTCGGGCTCGCTTGCAACGTCACCGATCCGGCGCAGTGCGCCCACGCCATCGGCGCCGTGCTCGCCCATTTCGGCGCGCTCGACATCATCGTCAACAATGCCGGCGTCAGTCAGCCCACCCGCCTCATGGATGTGGACCGCGCCAATTACGATCTGGTGATGGACGCGAGCCTGCGCGGCACGTTCAACATGAGCCAGGCGATCGTGCCGCATTTCCGCGAACAGCATGCCGGCGTCATCGTCTGCATCGGCTCGCTCGCGGCCCTGCGCGGCGGCGGCGTGTTCGGCGGCCCCCATTATGCCGCCGCGAAAGGGGGCGTGCACAGCCTTGCCAAATCCATGGCGCGCGAGCTTGCCGCCGACGGCATCCGCGTCAATGCGATCGCGCCCGGCCTGGTCGATACGGACATTTTCCAGGGCCAGCTCACGCCGGAGCGGCGCCGGGCAGTGGAAGAGGCCGTGCCCATGGGCCGCCTCGCCCGCGCCGACGAGATCGCCGATGCCTGCCTGTTCCTCGCGAGCGATCTGTCCAGCTATGTCACGGGCGCCGTGCTGGACGTGAACGGCGGGCTGCACATGCATTGAGGCCGGCGCGCCGCCGCGTCGCACGGCCGAGGCCGCCGGGATGACACCCGGCAGGCCCCGCCGGCCTCAGCCCAGCGCCTCTTCCAGGCGGTCGGCAATGGTGCGCAGCACCTTCACGCGGGCGAAGTGCTTGTTCTCCGCCTCCACCAGCGTCCAGGGGGCGTAATAGGTGCTGGTGCGGTCCACCATGTCGGTCACGGCCTGCTCATAGAGCGGCCATTTCGCCCGATTGCGCCAGTCCTCGGGTGTCAGCTTGAAGCGCTTGTAGGCGACGCGCTCCCGCTCGGCGAAACGGCGGGCCTGCTCGTCCGGGCTGATGGCGAGCCAGAATTTCGCCAGCACATAGCCGCCATCGTACAGCTGGCGTTCGAAATCATTGATCTCGCCATAGGCCCGCGTCCAATCCTCCTGCGGGGTCAGTTTCTCCACCCGCTCCACCAGCACCCGGCCATACCAGGAGCGGTCGAACACGGCGGTGGAGCCACGCGCGGGAATGCGCCGCCAGAAACGCCAGAGATAGGGCCGCGCGCTTTCCTCATCGCTCGGCGCGGAGATGGGATGAACGCGGAAATGGCGCGGGTCCAGCGCCTCCCGCAGGCGCATGATGGTGCTGCTCTTGCCGGCCGCGTCGCTGCCCTCGAACGCGCACACAAGGCCCCGCTTGGCGAATGCGCGGGAATTGGTGAGGTGGGTGATGCGCTGCTGCTCCGCATCCAGCTGCGTGCGATAGCTCGCCTCGTCGAGCTTATGGCTGAAATCCAGAGTGGAGAGAATGCTGACCGCCGGCAGCGCCGCCGGACTTGGATGGTGGGCCGGCGCGTTCGCCGGAACGGGCGCCGCGCATGCGGCGGGCGGCAGCTCGGTCGCGTGCGTGAGAACCTCCATCAGGGCGTTCCCCACCGCGATGGCGCAATAATGAGGATCGGCGGCCGGCACGATGGTCCAGGGCGCGATGCCCGTGGAGGTCTGCCGGAATGCCTCCGCGGCGCTCGCCTCCAGCCGACGACGGGTCTTCTTGCTGGAAATGCCCGACCATTCCCGCACCACCGGCCGGTCGTAGGGGCCCTCGTCCAGCGCCTTCAGCCGCGCCTTGGCGTCCTCGGGGTCGAGATAGAGCCACAATTTCAGCAGCAGCACGCCCTCGGCGTGGAGCATCGCCTCGAAATGGTTGATCGCGTCCAATGCCTGGGTGAGATCCGCGCCGTCGGGCCCACCGAGTGCATGGGTCTTGATGGGCGCGTGATACCAGGAGCCAAGGATGATGCCGATTTCCCCGTGGGCCGGCATATCGCGCCAATATTTCCACACCGCCGGCCGCGCGCGTTCCTCGTCGGTCGGCGCTTCATAGGTGAGGGTCGTGAGCTTGCGCGCGTCCAGCCAGCCGTACAGCTGGTTGAGGATCGCCCCCTTGCCCACGCCATCCGCGCCATTGATGAGAATGAGGATGGTGCATCGCTTCTGCGCGATCAGCTCGGACTGGAGATCAAGCAACCCCTCGCGCAGGCCGGGTTCCAGGGCCTTGAAGCTCGCCTTGTCGAGGCTGCGCTCGATCTTCATGGAATCGAACATGAAATTCCTGTCTGCTGCCGAACGTCAATCTCCGGCCGCGCGGACAGAGCGTCAAGTGGGGCGCGCAGATCCTCCGGCACCGGCGAAAATACGATGCTACCTCCTTCAACTCAGCGTTTTCAGTCGGGGCGCGGCCTTCCTTTACTGTCACGTCAGAAATACTGTTTGGTTTATTTTCCCTGAATGAACCAATTGGTTGAGAAAATGGCTTGTAAAAGTCGCTCGACAATCCCCACTCGCTTCCGCCATGCTGGCGTCACCCGGATGCGTTAATGATTCAGATCACAATGCATTAGTTGGTCATCGGGCAGGAGGCGGGCATGTCGAGCGGGAACACTGGGACCGTGCTGGGCGCGCTGACTGATGACCAAGGGGACGCGGATGCGCAACGCCTACAGGGCGATCCCGGCGTCGTCTCGGCCCTGACCTGGGCGTGGGGCACGAATACGGTGCTCGACTTCGATCCCACACGCGATACGCTGGATTTCGGCTGGTTCACCGCCGACACGTTCACGGTGACGGAAGTTGCCGGCTCGGTGGTTATCTCTATCCCGTCCAGTGCCGAAACCTATACGTTGCGCGGAGTCACCCTGGCAGAGCTTTCGCTCGCCAATATCTCCGCGCTGAACGCCTCGGCGCTCGTCGCCTGGAGCCGCATCCTCGATCCCGGCGATGGCGCCTTCGGCGACTATGCGGGCCTCGGCAAGGAGGTGGACATCACTTGGGGCTGGGCGACCCACCAGTCCATCGCCTTCGACCCCTCCCACGACATGCTGGATTTCGGCTGGATCGGCGCCGCCAATTTCACCCTGTCGGAGATCGACGGCTCGACCGTCATCGCGCTTCCCGCCACCGACCAGACCTATACGCTCGCCGGCGTCGGGCTGGCCGACCTCTCCTTGTCCAACATCACGGCCGATGACGCCTCCACGCTGATGGCGTGGAACACCGCGCTCACCGCGGCCCACGGCGCCGCGCCAACGGTCCCCCTGGACGATTCCGCCACAACCAGCGCCGAGGCACCGGCGGAAACCCCGGCGGAGCCAGTCTCGTCCGCTCCGGTCGTCATCGATACACCCGTGGCCGAAACACCCGTGGCCGAAGCGCCGGTCGCCCAGCCGCCGGTGGTCGAAACGCCCGTTGTGGAAACACCGGTGGTGGAGACATCGCCCGTCGCGGAAGCGCCGGTTGAGACACCGTCGAGCACGCCCGTGGAAACGCCCGCCGCGACGAAAGGGCCGATCCTCGCCGGCTATTATGCCGACTGGACGGTCTACGACCACAATTACACGATCTCGGACGTTCCCGCCGACCAGCTCACCAATCTCATCTATGCCTCGGCCAATATCGATGCCAGCGGCCACATGGTGCTGGTGGATCCCTATAGCGACACGCAGATGCTGTTCTCCGCAGCCGACAGCGTGGACGGTATCGCGGATAAGGCCGGCCAGGGATTGGCGGGCAGCTTCAACCAGATCGTGGAACTGAAGGCCGAGCATCCCGACCTGAAGGTCTCGATGATGATCGGCGGCTGGACCCTCTCCGCCAATTTCAGCGACACCGCCGCAACCGCCGAAGGGCGGGACACGTTCGCCCAGTCGGTGGTGGATTTCCTCAAGACCTATCCCATGTTCGACGGCGTGGACCTCGATTGGGAGTTTCCCGGCGGCGAGGGTGCGGCGGGCAATTCGGTGCGCCCGGACGACGGCGCCAATTACGCACTGCTGGTCGCGGACCTGCGCCATGCCCTCGACGGACTGGAGGCCGAGACGGGGCGCGACTACACCATCTCCGTGGCCTCTCCGGTGGGCGCGACCAAGATCGCCAATTTCAATCTCGCCGGCCTCGATCCCTATGTGGATTGGTTCAATGTGATGGCCTACGACTTCCACGGCACGTGGGAAACCACCACCGGCCACCTCGCGCCGCTGGTGGATTCCGCCGACGGCACAGGCATCGAGAGCGCGGTCGCGCAATATCTCGCCATCGGCATCGACCCCGGCAAGATGGTGCTCGGCGCGCCGCTCTATACCGCCGCCTGGAGCGGAGTGGCGGACGGCGGGGATGGTGGGCTCGATGCCGCCAGCACGGGATTTCCCGTCGGCTCCTCGGTCGGCCATTACGATTATGCCGACATCCTCGGCAAGCTTGAGGATCCGAACAGCGGCTGGTCGCTCTATTGGGACGACAATGCCCAGGCGGCCTATGTCTATAACGCCCAGCTCGGCATCTTCTCCTCGGTGGAGACCCCCGCCTCGGTGGCGATGAAGGCGGAATGGGCCCAGTCCCAGGGGCTCGGCGGCATGATGTTCTACGATCTCTCGGGCGACGCGACCGGCAACTCGGAGAGCCTCGTCAAGGCGGCCTATGAAAGCTGGGTGCAGGGCAAGTCGTTCTCGGACATTGCCAATGCCTCCAGCCTGACGCCGGACCACATCATCGGCGGCAACGGCGTGCTCGACAGCGTGGTCTCCGCGGCGCCGGTCGCCCACGCGCCGGAAACCATCGACATCACCTGGAACTGGGGCAAGCAGGAGGTGATCACCGATTTCCAGCCCGCCACCGACGTGCTGAATTTCGGCTGGGTCTCAGCGGACAGCGTGGTGCTGAGCGAAGTCAACGGGTCGACGGTGATCGCCCTGCCGGAAAACCTGCGCACCTATACGCTGAAGGGCGTGGCGCTGGACCAGCTGAGCCTCGCCAATGTCACCGGCTATGATTCCAGCATCATCGACGAATGGGCCGCCGCCCTCGACACGGCTCATAAGGCGGCGGATGCGCAGGCCGCTCTTCTCGGCGTGTCCACCGATACCCACACCCTGACGGGCTGAGCGGAACGGCGCCGAAAGGCTGGAGCCGGCTGCGCTTTGCATGCATGGGGCGCCACAGAGGCGGACTTTGCCTATTTTTCACCCACAATGCTCTCCATGCGTGCATCCGGCCGTGCGGGATGCGGCGGAAACCCTTGAATCTGCGTCCGCCGCATCTGGCACGTGATTTGCTCCAGAGAGGGCAGAGTTGGCGGCTAGGGTTCCGGCATCGCGTTGCGGTGTGCTGGTCCGAGAGCTGCCACCGGTCCGGGAGACATCCGGCCGGGTGCACGGCGGGATAAAAGCCCGGGAGACCTCGGTGGCCAAGGAATTGGCGGCACTGGAGTCTCGCCAATTCCTCATCGTTTGACCTAACGAAGGGGAATAGAATATGCGCTCTCGCTTCTCGAAATTCTTGGGCCTTGCCTGTGCCGCCGCGCTGATCGCCGGCGCATCCCCGGCGCTCGCCGCGCCGAAGAAGGAATTCAAGGTCGCCTGGTCGATCTATGTGGGCTGGATGCCCTGGGGCTATGCCGCCGAGACCGGCATCGTCAAGAAATGGGCCGACAAATACGGCATCAAGATCGACGTCACCCAGTTCAACGACTATGTCGAATCCATCAACCAGTACACGGCCGGCGCCTTCGACGCCTTGACCGTGACCAACATGGACACCCTCTCCGTGCCCGCCGCCGGCGGCGTGGACACCACCGCCGTGATCGTCGGCGATTTCTCCAACGGCAATGACGCCGTGATCCTGAAGAACAAGACCGACCTTGCCGCCATCAAGGGGCAGAAGGTCAATCTGGTCGAATTCTCTGTCTCTCACTACCTGCTCGCCCGCGCGCTCGAATCCATCAAGATGAGCGAGCGCGACGTGAAGGTGACCAATACTTCCGACGCCGACATGGTCGCCGCCTACAAGACCAAGGCGGTCACCGCCGTCGTCACCTGGAACCCGCTGGTCGCCGAGATCCTGGCCGACAAGAACGCCCACAACGTGTTCGACAGCTCCAAGATCCCCGGCGAGATCATGGACCTGCTGGTCGCCAACACCGCGACGCTCAAGGACAATCCGGACTTCGGCAAGGCGCTGGTCGGCATCTGGTACGAGACCATGGCGCTCACCACCGCCAAGACGGAAGCCGGCATCGCCGCCCGCACCGCCATGGCCAAGGCCTCGGGCACCGACCTCGCCGGCTTTGAAAGCCAGCTCGCCGCCACCAAGCTGTTCGACAAGGCCTCCGACGCCGTGGCGTTCGTGAAGTCGCCGGCGGTGGGCACCACCATGGACCGGGTGCGCAAGTTCCTGTTCGAGAAGAAGCTGCTCGGCAACGACGCCAAGTCCGCCGACGCGGTGGGCATTGAGCTTGCCGACGGCAAGATCCTCGGCGATGCGAAGAACGTGAAGTTCCGCTTCACGGACACCTACATGGCGGCCGCCGCGGACGGCAAGCTCTGACGCGCCGCTGAACCGCGACGGCAGATCGGAGATCCCCTCCATGCGTCTCATCAACCGCAGACCGGACCGCACGGCGGGGCTCCTGCTCGCGATCCTGCCGTTCGCCCTCGTGCTGCTCGCCTATGTGCTCGGCTCGGCCGAGCGCCTGGCGGAAAACCCGGCGGACAAGCTGCTGCCGAGCCTTGCGACCATCGGCGACGCCATCGCCCGCGTCGCCTTCATCCCCGATGCCCGCACCGGGGATTACATCCTGTGGTCGGACACGCTGGCGAGCCTGGAGCGGCTGGCCAGCGCCCTCGCGCTCTCGACGATCATCGCGCTCGTCGCGGGCATGCTCATCGGCCTGCTGCCGGGCGTGCGGGCGCTGCTCGCCTCGTTCGTCGGCATGGTCTCCATGGTGCCGCCGCTCGCCTTGCTGCCGATCCTGTTCATCGTGCTGGGGCTTGGCGAAGCCTCGAAGATCGCCCTGATCGTCATCGGCGTGACGCCGTTCCTCATCCGCGACCTCGCCATGCGGGTGCAGGAACTGCCGCGCGAGCAGATTATCAAGGCCGAGACGCTCGGCGCCTCCACCTGGCTGATCGCGCTGCGCATCGTGCTGCCGCAGATCCTGCCGCGCCTCATCGACGGCGTGCGGCTCTCGCTCGGCCCGGCCTTCCTATTCCTGATCGCCGCCGAGGCCATCGCGGCGGATTCCGGGCTGGGCTATCGCATCTTCCTGGTGCGCCGCTATCTCTCCATGGATGTGATCCTGCCCTATGTGGCGTGGATCACGCTGCTCTCCGTGCTCATGGATTTCGCCCTCGCCAAGCTGCGCGACGCCGCCTTCCCCTGGTTCGGAGGTGCGAAATGACCGCGATTCGGGTCGAGCACCTCTGGAAGGAATATGGCGAGCAGATCGTGCTGGAGAATATCTCGCTCGATTTCGCGCCCCGCTCCTTCGTTGCCCTGGTCGGTCCCTCCGGCTGCGGCAAGACCACCTTCCTGCGCATCCTGCTCAGCGAGGAGAAGGCGACGCGCGGCCGCGTCCTGATCGACGGCAAGCCGCTCGCCGGGGAACCGGGCGCCGACCGCGGCGTGGTGTTCCAGCGCTACAGCGTGTTCCCGCACCTGACCGTGCTGGGCAATGTGCTGCTCTCCGCCGAGATTGCCGGCGCGCCCCTCACCGGCCGCCTGTTCGGCACCGCCCGGCGGCGGGCGGAGGAGGAGGCCCGCGCCCTCATCGCCGAAGTGGGGCTCGCGGGCGCGGAGGGGAAATATCCCGCCGCCTTGTCCGGCGGGATGCAGCAGCGCCTTGCGCTCGCCCAGGCCATCATGCGCAAGCCGAAGATCCTGCTGCTGGACGAGCCGTTCGGCGCGCTCGACCCCGGCATCCGCGGCGACATCCACGCGCTCATGCTCAAGCTCTGGCATAGCTGCGAGATGAGCGTGGTGATGGTGACCCACGACCTGCGCGAAGCCTTCACGCTCGCCACCCGCGTCATCGCCTTCGAGCGCAAGCGCAACCGCAGCGAAGAGCGCGAGCGGTTCGGGGCCACCATCGCCCACGACATTGAGGTCTGGCCGAAGCGCATCGCCGGCCGGCCGCCCCTTCCATCCTCCGATCGGGACGGCCCGATCTCCCCCGAGGACACCGGCCGGGACGACCCGGCGCTTCTGTCGGTCTGAGGAGAGACGCATGACGATGAACGACGAGACACGCGCCCTCATCGAGGCGAACAAGCGCCGCTATGAGGAATTGAAGGCCGCCGGCCAGGACCATGCGCCCAGCGCCCTGCCCCCGCCCACCGCGCGCTGGAGCGTCATGCTCCCGCCTGGGCCGCTGCATCGGGAAACCATTCCCGGCGGCTGGTATTGGACCGTGAAGGTGCTGGCGGGCGAAGCGCTGCGCCTCTCGCTTCCCGAAGGGCCTTCCGCCGTTTCCATGATCGCCTGGAACGCCGCCGATACCTCCGAGCGGCTGAACTATGCCGACACGGTGAAGGTCCAATGGACCGCGGCGCTGGGCAAGGGCCGGGTGATCTTCTCCGACATGGGCAAGGTCATGTTCTCCATCGTCGAGGACACGACAGGTGTCCACGATGCCTTGATGGGCGGCTCCACTCCCGCCTCAAACCGCGCCCGCCACGGGAACGCCGTGCTGCGCAACACGCGGGACAATTTCATCCTGGCCGCCGGCAAGCTCGGCCTGGACCGGCGCGACATCCCGCCCTGCATCACCTTCTTCGCGCCCGTGCGCACCAATGAGGCCGGCGGCTTCGTGTGGCTGGAGGACAAGCGCCAGCAGGGAGATTTCGTCGACCTGCGCGCGGAGATGGACCTGCTCGTCGCATTCTCCAACTGTCCCCATCCGCTCGATCCGAACCCGGCCTACGACCCCAAGCCCGTGGAAGTGGTGCGCTTCCAGGCGCCCACCCCCGCCGCCGACGATCTCTGCCGCACCGCCACCCAGGAAGCCGTGCGCGGCTTCGACAATCTCGCGCGCTGAGGGAGAGCGATCATGAACAGCACCCCATTCTTCGCCGCCCCCGTGCACGATCCCGCCAAGGCCCTGCAGGTGCACGACATCCCCGCCCAGGCGCCCTGGTCCGGCCTCGTCAAGCGCGGGCAGTCCATCCGCATCATCGATCTGGAAGGCCAGCAGGCGGTGGACACCCTGTTCTACCGCGCCGACGACTTTGCCGAGCGCTATTCCTCGCAAGACACGCTGCGGGTGCAAGGCTCGGCCTATGTCTCCACCGGCACGCGGCTGATCTCCAACGAGGGGCATCTGATGCTCACCGTCACCGCCGACACCTGCGGACGGCACGACACCTCGGCGGGCGCGTGCTCGTGCGAGGCGAATACGGTGCGGTTCGGCCATCACACGAAGTACCTGCACGCATGTCGCGAGAACTTCGTCGTAGAAGTGGCGAAACACGGCATGTCGAAGCGCGACATCGTGCCGAACATCAATTTCTTCATGAATGTTCCGGTGGAACCCTCGGGCGAGCTGGCGATCGTGGATGGCGTCTCCAAGCCGGGCGATTACGTGGAGCTGAAGGCGGAGATGGATGTCTTGTGCGTCATCTCAAATTGTCCGCAGATCAACAATCCCTGCAACGGCTTCAATCCGACGCCGATCCGCGTCCTCATCTTCGCCGCGACAGAGGGCTGAGCTTTGTTCACCAAGGTCCTCATCGCGAACCGGGGCGAAATCGCCGGCCGGATCATCAAGACATTGCGGCGGATGGGCATTTCCTCCGTCGCGATCCATTCCGACGCGGACCGATTCACGCGGCCCGTGTTGGACGCGGACGAAGCCGTCCGTGTCGGCCCCGCCCCCGCCAGCGAGAGCTATCTGGACGTGGAGGCCGTGATCGCCGCCTGCGTGGCGACGGGCGCTGAGGCGGTGCACCCGGGCTACGGCTTCCTTTCGGAAAATGTCGCATTCGCGCAGAGGCTTGCGGAAGCGGGCGTCGTGTTCATCGGCCCCCGGCCGGAGCATCTCACCGCCTTCGGCCTCAAGCACACGGCCCGCGAGCTCGCGCAGAAAAGCGGCGTGCCGCTGCTGCCCGGCACCGGACTGCTTGAGGACGTGGAAGAAGCGCTGCAGGCCGCCGAGACCATCACCTATCCCGTCATGCTCAAGAGCACGGCCGGCGGCGGCGGCATCGGCATGCAGCTGTGCCACACGCCGCAGGAGCTGAAGGAGACGTTCGAGCGCGTCCAGCGCACCGCCCGTGCCTCCTTCGGCGATGCCCGTGTTTATCTGGAGCGTTTCGTCTCCGAGGCGCGCCATGTGGAAGTGCAGATCTTCGGCGACGGCAAGGGTAAGGTGATCGCGCTCGGCGAACGCGACTGCTCGCTCCAGCGCCGCAACCAGAAGGTCGTCGAGGAAACGCCGGCCCCTTTGCTTTCCGAGCAAACCCGCGCACGCCTGCACGACGCGGCGGTGAAGCTTGGAAAAAGCGTATCTTATGCTTCAGCAGGAACGGTGGAATTCATCTACGACCCGGCACGGGAGGATTTCTACTTCCTTGAGGTGAACACCCGCCTGCAGGTGGAACATCCCGTCACCGAGGCGGTGTTCGGCATCGACTTGGTAGAATGGATGATCCGCCAGGCGGCCGGCGAAGACATCATTCCCGCCGCCCCCCTCGTGCCCAAGGGCGTGGCCATGGAGGTGCGGGTCTATGCGGAAATCCCCCATGCCAATTTCCAGCCCAGCGCCGGCCTGCTGACGCAGGTGAAATTCGACCCCCGGGCGCGGGTCGATACCTGGGTGGAGACCGGCACCGAGGTGACGCCCTTTTACGATCCCATGCTGGCCAAGGTGATCGTCTCCGGCGCCGACCGCCCGGCCGCGCTCGCCGCCCTGCGGGCGGCTCTGGAAGAGACCGCCATCAGCGGCATCGAGACCAATCTTGCCTACCTGCGCGCGATTGCGGCCTCCGATCTGCTGGCCTCCGGCAAGGTGGCGACCACCGCGCTGAGGGATTTCGCCTTCCGCCCGGAAAGCATCGAGGTGCTCAGCCCCGGCGCGCAATCGAGCCTCCAGGAACTGCCGGGCCGCCTGCATCTGTGGCACGTGGGTGTGCCTCCGAGCGGGCCCATGGACGCGCGCTCGTTCGCCCGCGCCAATGCGCTGGTGGGGAATAAGGAAACCGCAGTCGCGCTGGAAATGACGGTGAACGGCCCGACCCTGCGCTTCCACACCGACGCCGACGTCGCCATCTCCGGCGCCCACATGCCGGCGACGCTGGTCGGCGTGGTGATGCCCCACGATACGGCCTTCGCCGTGAAGGCAGGCCAGTTGCTGGCGATCGGCGCCATTTCCGGCCCCGGCCAGCGCGCCTATCTCGCCGTGCGCGGGGCGTTCGCGGCGCCGGAGGTGCTGGGTTCGCGCGCCACCTTCGCCCTCGGCCTATTCGGCGGCCATGCCACCGGCACGCTCAAAGGCGGGGACGTGCTTCACCTCAATCCGCCGGCGACCCGACCGGCGCTGCCGAAAACGGTGTCGGCGGAGCCTGCGCCGCTGACGCGCGCGTGGGAAATCGGCGTCGTCTACGGCCCCCACGGCGCGCCGGATTTCTTCCAGGATGTGGATATCGCCGACCTGTTCGCCGCCACCTACGAGGTGCATTTCAACAGCGCCCGCACCGGCGTGCGGCTGATGGGCCCGACGCCCCGCTGGGCCCGCACGGACGGCGGGGAGGCGGGCCTCCACCCCTCCAATCTGCACGACAATGCCTATGCGGTGGGCGCCATCGATTTCACCGGCGACATGCCCATCATCCTCGGTCCGGACGGTCCTTCTCTCGGCGGCTTTGTCTGCCCGGCGGTGATCGCACGGGACGAGCAATGGAAGATGGGCCAGCTGAAGCCCGGCGACAAAGTGCGCTTCCACCCCCTGGCCCGGCCGCACGACCCGGTCGCGGGACCGGCGGTGAAGAGCGTGCCCGAGGCCGCATCCCCCATCCTTAAGCGGCGCGACGACGGGCCGGTGCGGGTGGTCTATCGCCGGCAGGGCGACGATAACCTGCTGGTCGAATTCGGCGACATGACGCTGGACATTGCCCTGCGCCTGCGGGCCCATCTGCTGGCGGCGGCGGTGGAAGAGGCCAAGATCCCCGGCCTTATCGACCTCACCCCCGGCATCCGCTCGCTCCAGCTTCATTATGACGGCACGCAGGTCTCGCGCGGAAAGCTGCTCGGCTTGCTGGATGAGATCGAGCGGTCCCTGCCTGCGGCCGAGGACGTGGTGGTGCCGAGCCGCATCGTCCATCTGCCGCTGTCGTGGAACGACGAGGATGCGCAGCTCGCCATGCGCAAATACCAGGAGCTGGTGCGCCCCAACGCGCCCTGGTGCCCTTCGAACATCGAGTTCATCCGCCGCATCAACGGGCTGAAGGACGAGCAGGCGGTGCGCGACGTGGTGTTCGATGCGCGCTATCTCGTGCTCGGGCTCGGCGACGTCTATCTCGGTGCGCCGGTGGCCACCCCCATGGACCCGCGCCATCGCCTGGTGACCACCAAATACAATCCGGCCCGCACGTGGACGCCGGAAAACGCAGTGGGCATCGGCGGCGCCTATATGTGCATCTACGGTATGGAAGGGCCGGGCGGCTACCAGCTCTTCGGCCGCACCATCCAGGTGTGGAACACTTGGCGCACCACGCCCGTGTTCAAGCCCGGCACGCCCTGGCTGCTGCGCTTCTTCGATCAGATCCGCTTCTTCCCGGTGAGCCACGCCGAGTTGATGGAGGCGCGCGCCGCCTTTCCCCACGGCGCCTATCCACTGCGCATCGAGGAGACCCAATTCTCCTATGCGGACTATGCGGCGGACCTCGCCCGCAATGCCGGCGAGATCAATGCCTTCAAGGCGCGCCAGCAGGCGGCCTTCGATGCCGAGCGCGCCCATTGGAAGGCGCAAGGGCTCGACAGCTTCGTCGCCGACGAGGGCATCGCGGGCGGCGAGGAGGAAGCCATTCCCGAAGGCTGCTTCGGCGTCAGCGCCAATGTTCCGGGCAATGTCTGGAAGGTGCTGGTGGAAGAGAATGTCGAGGTGGCGGCGGGCGAAACCATCGCCATCATCGAATCCATGAAGATGGAAATCTCCATCACCGCCCATGCGGCTGGGCGCGTGCGCGCCGTGCGCATGGTGCCCGGCCGCACGGTGCGCACCGGAGACGTGGTGGCAGTTCTGGAGGCGATATCGTGACCAGCAAATCTCGCGAGATCCCGCTCAGCGGACTCGATGCTTCTTCGCCCGCCCGCGGGCAGGTGCCGATCGCGGTGGTCGGGGCCCACCTCTCGGGCATGCCGCTCAACGGCGAACTGACGGGCGCGGGCGGCGCGCTGGTGAAGCGCTGCCGTACCGCCCCGGACTATCGTCTGTTCGTGCTGCCGGACACCACGCCCGCCAAGCCCGGCGTGGTGCGCGAGCCGGGCTTTTCCGGGCCGGGGCTGGATGTGGAAGTGTGGGCGCTGGATGCGGCGGCGTTCGGCCATTTCGTCGCCCGCATCCCGGCGCCGCTGGGGATCGGCAAGCTGACCCTGGACGACGGCTCGCAGGTGCCCGGCTTCCTGTGCGAAGCCCATGCGGTGGAGGGCGCCCAGGAGATCACCGCGCTCGGCGGATGGCGCGCCTATATCGCATCGCGGCAGAGCTGAACCCTTGCACCGGAGGCGCAGCGGCGCGCGCCCTGCGCCTCCAATCCCTTGGCCCATGCTGCGCCGCAACCGCAACGAAAGAAGGATTTAGATCGATCTAATTTTTCGTTGACCGGCGGTTTTGCCTCCCCTAGAGAACCCTGGCCGAACGCCGCAAAGACGTCGGCGGGGGAGAACGCCGCATGGATGTGAGGAAAGGCAAAGGCGCGTCCGCGCCCGGTCGCGCCCCGACCGAAACCGCCCCCGGCGGCACTGCCCTTCCGCTTGCCCATCGCGTCACGTTGAACGACATCGCCGCCCATGCCGGCGTCTCGCGCGCCACGGTTTCCCTGGTGCTGCGCAAGAGCCCGCTGGTAAAGGAAGACACCCGCCAGCGTGTCGACCGGGCGATGACCGACCTCGGCTATGTCTACAATCGCCGCGCCGCCAACCTCCGCTCGGGCGCGTCCCGCACCATCGGCCTCGTGCTGTGCGAGATCATCACGCCCAACTATTCCCAGTTCACCGCCGGCATCGACGATGTATTGGACGCGGAAAGCTATGTGGGCTTCATCACCAATACGGCGGAGGACGCCACCCGCCAGAAGCGCGTGCTGGTGCGCATGCAGGAGCACGGCGTCGACGGTATCGTGCTTGTGCCCGCCGAGGAAACCCGCGCCGACGCGCTGGAGGAGGCACATTGCGCCGGCCTGCCCTGCGTGCTCGCCCAGCGCCGGGTGGAAGGCTTCGCCGCCGATTATGTGGGGCCGGACTATGCCGCCGGCATGGAACTCGTCACCGAGCATCTGATCGGCCTCGGTCACCGGCACATCGGCTTCATCGGCGGCGTGCGACGCATCGCGCCGCTCAGCGAGCGCCTCGCCGGCTTCCGCCGGGCTCTGCGCCGGCACAAGCTGAAGATCGGTCCCATTGTGCCCTGCCCGGTGCTCGACAGATCGTCCGGTTATGCCGCCGCGCGCGACCTGTTCGCGGAGGAAAATCCGCCCACCGCCCTGGTCTGCTACAACGACATCGTCGCCTTCGGCGTGATGCTGGCACTCACCGAGCGCGGGCTCGAGCCGGGCCGGGACGTCGCGGTGGTGGGCTGCGACGATGTCGCCGAGGCGGGCCTTCACCGCCCCGGGCTGACCACCTTCACCACCGATCCGCGCGTGGTCGGACGGGAAGCCGCGCGGCTGCTGCTGCGGCGGATCGAGAATCCGAGCCGGCCGCCAGAGCAGATCATCGTGCCGCCGCGCCTCATCATCCGCCAATCCTGCGGCAGCGCGGGACCGGGGCGCACGCTCGCCCACAAGGGCGGGCACGCACCCATCGCAGCCGAGGCGCCGAAGGCCCGCCGCTCCTCACCTCAAGCCCTCAAGGGAAGCGCAGGGACATGAACTACGTCTTCCAGTTCGGAGAAGTCTTCAACGCCTGGCAGGACCTGCTCTATGGTGCTTGGCTGACAATCCAGCTCTCGGCCATGGCCATGGTGCTCGGCCTGATCGTGGCGGTGGCCGGCGCGCTCGGCAAGACCGCCGGGCCGCGTCCGGTCCGCTGGCTGGTGGACACCTATGTGGAGATCATCCGCAACACGCCGTTCCTGGTGCAGATCTTCCTGATCTTCTTCGGCCTGCCACGTGCCGGCGTGCGACTCGACGCCAATGAAGCGGCGCTCCTTGCCATGGTGGTGAACGTGGGCGCCTATGCCACGGAAATCGTGCGCGCGGGCATCGAGACCATCCACAAGGGCCAGATCGAGGCGGGCAAGGCGCTCGGCCTCAAGCCCATGCAGGTGTTCTCCTATATCGTCATCTTTCCCGCGCTGAAGGCGATCTACCCGGCGCTCACCAGCCAGTTCATTCTGCTGATGCTCACCTCCAGCGTGGTCTCGGCCATTTCGGCGGAAGAACTGACCGCGATCGCGAACAATCTGCAATCCCAGACCTTCCGCTCGTTCGAGATCTACTTGGTGGTCACCGCCATGTATCTCGCCATGTCGCTGATGTTCTCAGGCGTTTTCGCGCTCATCTATAAGGTGGTCTTCGCGCCCACCGATGTGGCCCGCTGAGGAGGATGCCATGATCCGTCAATTTACCTCCGCGGAGCTGCTCTTCCTCATCTCGTCCGTGCGCTGGACGCTGCTGCTCTCGCTGATCGCCTTCATCGGCGGGGCGACCGGCGGGCTTCTGGTGGCGTTCGCGCGCACCTCCACTTGGCCCTGGCTGCGGGCGACCGCTGCCGGCTATATCCAGATCTTCCAGGGCACGCCGCTGCTAATGCAGCTGTTCCTGGTGTTCTTCGGCGCCACCTTCCTGGGGCTCAATATCGATCCCCTGGCCGCCGCCGCCATCGGCCTCACGCTGAACGGCGCGGCGTTCCTGGGCGAGATCTGGCGCGGCTGCATCCAGGCTATTCCCAAGGGCCAGTGGGAAGCATCCACGGCGCTCGGCCTGCATTATTTCACCCGCATGAAGGAAATCATCCTGCCCCAGGCGGCGAAGATCGCGGTGGCGCCCACGGTCGGTTTCCTGGTGCTGCTGGTGAAGAGCACGTCGCTGGCCTCCATCATCGGCTTCGTCGAGCTCACGCGCGCCGGGCAGATCGTGAACAACGCCACCTTCCGCCCGTTCCTGGTGTTCGGCGTGGTGGCGGTCATCTATTTCATCCTGTGCTGGCCGCTCTCGCTCTATTCGCGCCATCTGGAGAAGAAGTTCGGAACCGTCTCGCGCTGAGGAGCGGGACGCATATGGATCGATCCAATCCGCGCCGCCCCTCATCGGCGCGCCTGCCCCGCCAGGGGCCAATCGGAGGAAAGCACATGTCCCTGATGTCCGTTCTGACCACCACGCGACGCGCCTTCGCCGCCATCGGCCTTACGGCGCTTGCCGCGACCGCTTTGCCCCATGGCGCCTCGGCCCAGAGCATTGACGATATCCTCTCCAAGAAGAAGCTCCAGGTCGGCATGCTGGTGGACCTGCCGCCGTTCGGCCTGCTCAACACCGAAGGCAAGCCTGAGGGCTACGATGCCGACGTCGCCAAGCTCATGGGCAAGTATCTCGGCGTCGAGGTCGAGATCGTGCCCGTCACCGGGCCGAACCGCATTCCCTATCTGCTGACCAGCAAGGTCGACGTGCTGGTGGCGACCTTCGGCATCACGCCCGAGCGTGCCAAGCAGGTCCAGTTCTCGATCCCCTATTCGGCGATCGAGATCCAGCTGATCGGGCCGAAGAAGCTGGACATCAAGAGTCTCGACCAGACCGTGGGCAAGAAGATCGCGGTGGCCCGCGCCTCCACCCAGGATACCGCGCTGACGGCGGCAGTTCCCAAGGGTGCCACCATCATGCGCTTCGACGACGACGCCACCGCCGCCCAGGCCTTCGTTTCCGGCCAGACCGATCTGCTCGGCGCCAACAACCTCATCGGCACCCAGCTCGCCGAAGCGAACCCGGACATGGGCATCGAGCGCAAGATCACGCTGCGCAGCCAGTACAACGGCATCACGGTGCGCCGCGGCTCGGCTGACTTCCTCCAGTGGATCAATACGTTCCTGTATTTCGTGAAGAACAATGGCGAGCTCGACGCCATCAACCAGAAGTGGTTCAAGACCCCCCTTCCGGTGATGCCGACCTTCTGATCGCCGCAACGCGGGCCGCGGGCGCAGGCGTCCGTGGCCCATCGCCAGACCCGACCGCATCCTTCGGAGACTTCGTCATGAACACCGCCCATGAAGGCCAAAGCCAAGGCCAGAGCCCAGACCTCGGCGCCGTGGCCGCGCCCTCCAAGCAGAGCGGGCCGGTGATGATCCGCATGGAAGCCGTCGAGAAGCATTACGGCACCTATCACGCGCTGAAGAACGTGAACCTCACCGTCACCCACGGCGAGCGGATCGTCATCTGCGGCCCGTCCGGCTCGGGCAAATCCACCCTCATCCGCTGCATTAACGCGCTGGAGCACCACCAGAGCGGGCGCATCGAAGTGGATGGGGTGGAAGTCGGCACCTCCTCCCGCAACCTCGATAAGGTCCGCGCCGAGGTGGGCATGGTGTTCCAGTCGTTCAATCTGTTCCCGCACCTCACCGTGCTACAGAACTGCACGCTCGCGCCACGCAAGGTGCGCGGCCTCGCGCCCAAGGAGGCCGAGGCGATCGCCATGAAATATCTGGAGCGCGTGCGCATTCCCGAGCAGGCGAACAAATATCCCGGCCAGCTCTCCGGCGGCCAGCAGCAGCGCGTGGCCATCGCCCGCGCGCTGTGCATGAGCCCCAAGATCATGCTGTTCGACGAGCCCACCTCCGCGCTCGATCCGGAAATGGTCAAGGAAGTGCTCGACACCATGACCTCGCTCGCGCAGGACGGCATGACCATGATCTGCGTGACCCATGAAATGGGCTTCGCCCGGCAGGTCGCTGATCGGGTGATCTTCATGGACAAGGGTGAGATCGTGGAGGAAGGCCCGCCCGAGGAATTCTTCGCCCATCCCAAGAGCGAGCGCACCCGCACCTTCCTCGGCCAGATCCTGCATCACTGATCCGGGCGCCTTTTCACCCGAGCCCGCGCCACCCCAAGCAGAAGCGAGATCCGCCCGTGAGCCGCGCGTCCCTCATCGCCCTGGACTGGGGCACGTCTTCATTGCGCGCCTATCTCCTGGATGCGCAGGGTGCCATCCTGGCGCGCTGCGAAACCGCAGAAGGGCTGATGGCGGTGCAGGATCGCGCCTTCGCACCCGTGCTCTCGCGCGTCGCCGGCCCCTGGGCGGCCGCGCACGGCCCGCTGCCGATCCTATTGTCCGGCATGATCGGCAGCCGCCAGGGCTGGGCCGAAGTGCCTTACGTGACGTGTCCCGCCGGGCTTGGCGACCTCGCCGCCGGCCTGATGGCGCTGCCCGTGGAGGATCGCGCCCTCGGCCCGGTCCATATCGTGCCCGGCTTGCTGGTGGACGATCCCAAGACGCCGGACGTGATCCGCGGCGAGGAGACCGAGGTGTTCGGCGCCCTCGCCTTGCTGGGCCGCACCGAGGGGCTGTTCGTCCTGCCGGGAACCCATTCCAAATGGGTGCTGGTGGAAGGCGGCCGCGTCACCGGCTTTGCCACCTTCATGACCGGCGAAATCTTCGCGGCCCTGAAAGGCCATACCATTCTCGGCCGCATGATGGGGCAGGGCGCGCCTTCGCCCGCCGGCTTCCGCGCCGGGGTCGCCGCCTCGCGCGATCTGCACGGCCCCGGCGCGCTGCTATCGCGCCTGTTCACGATCCGCGCCCTCGGCCTCACCGGGCGCCTCGCCGATGGCGACAGCGCGGACTTTCTCTCCGGCCTGCTGATCAGCGCGGAACTGACCAGCGTCACCGACGGCCGCGAGCCGTTCACGCTCATCGCCAATGCCGCCCTGACGCAGCATTATTCCACCGCCGCCGAGCTGCTCGCCCTGCCGCACGACCGCGCTCCGCCCGACTGCGCAGCCGCCGGGCTATCCGCGATCGCCCGCACCGCCGGCCTCCTCTGACCGCCGATACCGGAACACGTTTCATGACACTCACCTTCACCCAAGCCATGGCGCGCTGTCCGCTCGTCGCCATCCTGCGCGGCCTCAAGCCGGAGGAGGCGCTGGACGTGGGCGCCGCGCTGGTTGACGCCGGCATCGCCATCATTGAAGTGCCGCTGAATTCTCCTGATCCGCTGCGCTCGATCGCGCTGCTGGCGGAGCGCTTCGGCACCGATACGCTGATCGGCGCGGGCACCGTCATGTCGCCAGCGGACGTCGCGGATGTGGCGCAGGCCGGCGGCCGGCTGATCGTCATGCCGCATTCGGATGGCGAGGTGATCCGCGCCGCGAAGGCCGCCGGCCTCATCTGCACGCCCGGCGTCGCCACGCCGACGGAAGCCTTCGCCGCCCTGCGCGCCGGCGCCGACGCGCTCAAGCTGTTCCCGGCCGAGGGCCTCCCGCCCCAGGTGCTGAAAGCCTGGCGCGCGGTGATGGTGGGCGCGACGCTGCTTCCGGTCGGCGGCATCGATGCCGGCAACATGGCCGCCTACCGCGCCGCCGGGGCCGACGGCTTCGGGCTCGGCTCGGCGCTCTATAAGCCCGGCAAGCCGCTCGAGGATATTGCAAGCGACGCCGCCGCGCTCGTGGCGTGCGCCCGCGGCTTGTTCCACTGAGCGCCCGCGCTCACCGTCCCCACAAATCGCACACGCGGGTGGCGGCGGTGTCGCGGGTCTCGCCGGCGAGGAATTCGGCCGTCGCGCCGGCGGGCATCGGCCGGGCATAGAGAAAGCCCTGGGCCACCTCGCACCCGCGCTCGCGCAGGAAGCGCGCCTGGCCCACAGTCTCCACGCCCTCGGCCACCACGCACATGCCGAGGTTCTTCCCCAGCTCGATCACCGTGCAGACGATGGCGGCATCGAAGGAATCGCTCTCCGTATCCTGGACGAAGCTGCGATCGATCTTGATGGTGTCGATGGGCAATTGCTTGAGATGGGTCAGCGCCGCATAGCCGGTGCCGAAATCGTCCAGTGCCAGGTTCATGCCCGCGTCGTGCAGCTGGCCGAGGATCGGCGCGACGAAATCCGAATTGCGGCCGAGAAAAACGGTTTCGGTGATCTCGACGTCGAAATGGCTCGGCGTCACGCCCTCCTGCTGGAGCAGATCCAGGATCTGATTGGCCAGGTCGCGATGGGTGAACTGGGCCGGCGACAGATTCACCGCCACCCGCCCCACGGGATAGCCCTGGTCCAGCCACCCACGCACGTCGCGCGCCACCTGCCGCAGCATGGTTTCCCCCATGAGAAGCGCGAGCTCGGGGTCCTCGAAGGCGGTGAGGAAGCTGTGGGGCTGCAGGACCTGGGTGGTGGAGCGCTTCCAGCGCATCAGCGCCTCGAAGCCCATCAGCTGGCCGGTGATGAGCGAGACCTTGGGCTGGTAATAGGGCGTGATCTCATTGCCCGCGACCGCATTGACCAGGGAGCGGTTGAGCGAGATGCGCTCGTTCATGGCCCGCCGCATGGCCGGGGCGTAGAGCACGGCGCGGTTGCGGCCTTCCTGCTTGGCGGCATAGAGCGCGAGGTCCGCGTCCTTCATCAGCTCGCCGGGGGCGTAATCGGCGTTCGGACAGGCGGCAAGGCCGATGCTCGCCTTCGTGGAGAGCGAACGGTCCTGATAGACCAGGGGATGGCGGAAATCGGCGATGATCGCCTGGGACAGGGCCTGTGCCTCCTCCAGCGAGATGGCGCCGCGCAGAAGGATGACGAATTCGTCGCCGCCGAGCCGCGCCACGAGGGCGCGATCCCCCGCGAGCCGCTCCAGGCGCCGGGCCGTCTCCACCAGCAGGGCATCGCCCGCCGCATGGCCGAGCGTATCGTTCACGTCCTTCAGCCCATCGAGATCGACAAGCAGCAGGAAGATCGCGCCGGGCCGGGTGCGCGCCTCGCGGATCGTGGCATCGAGCTGGGCCTGGAAGGCGGCGCGGTTGGTCAATCCCGTAAGGGCGTCGTGGCTGGCGGCATAGCGGATCTTCTGCTCGGCGGCGAGACGGTCGGTGATGTCGATGACGCCGGAGACGAGGCAGGCCTCGCCGTCGATCTCGATGAAGGTCGCCGCCACCAGGACGCTGCGCAGCTCGCCATGGCCGAGGCGGATCTTGGTCTCGAAATTGGTGACCGAGCCGTCGCGGATCAGACGCTCCAGGAACACCCGGCGCGCACCGAGGTCGGCATAGATCTGCCACACCGACTGGACGCCGAACTCATGCGGCTCGCCGCCGAAATAGCTCACCCCGGCGGCGTTGTAGCGAACGATGCGCCCGCTCTCCAATTCCGTGATGAGCAACGGGATGGGCACCGCCATGAAGGTGCGCTCCAGCAGGCGCTCGCTTTGCGAAAGCACCTCGCGGGCGGCCTTCTGGTCCTGCGTCGCGACCCATTCGAGCCGGCTCTGACGGTTGTTGCGCACCAGAACGAGGATCAGCGCGGCGTTCAGCATCACCACCGCCAGGGCGAGCCCGAGCGCCGTGTCCGATTGCGGCGGCAGGCCGAGATAGCCCACCAGCATCAGCACGCTGCAGAGCACGCCGCTCGCAACCGACCAGCGGAACGACACCGGCACCACGAGATAATAGATCGCGGGCAGCAGCAGCACGACGAACAGGGCGATGTCGCTGCGCGAGTTCACCAGCACCGCCACGCCAACGGCCGTGATCCATTGCCAGATGACGATGATCCGCTGCACGGCGCGGAAACTCAGGGCGCGGTTGACGATGGCCGCGCAGACCAGGGACACGAGGATCACCCCGCACCTGGCGTAGACCGCCTCGAAGAAATGCGACTGGCCTTCAAATCGCCAATCGCTGAACAGGAACAGCGCATTGAGGACGGACGAGAGGAGAAAAAGCACGCGGCTATGCCGCACCAGCTCACCGAAACGCTGGCTCCGGAAGACCTGTTCGCGGATCGGCTCGACGAATTCCCCCGTCAAGGAGTTGAGTCGTCCGTCATCCATCGTCGATCCTGCCGCCTCCCCTTTTCGCTGAATTTATCTCTCAAACGCGACGTAGGGATAGTGCACCCGAAGCGGGCGCCTAGAAATGCGCGAGGTATCCGCCGTCCACAACTAGGACATGCCCTGTGACATAACTTGCGGCCGGCGATGCAAGGAATACCGCCGCGCCGGCGATTTCTTGCGGTTGCCCCCATCGTCCCAGGGATGTGCGGCGCGAAAGCCAGTCGCCGACGGCGGGGTCTGACGCCATGGCGGCGTTCGCGTCGGTGGCGAAATAGCCGGGCGCGATGGCATTGACCGTGACGCCGTTTGACCCGAACTCCGCCGCCAGCGCGCGCGTCAGCGCCTCCAGCCCGCCCTTGGCGGCGGTATAGGCGGCATCGCCCGAGCGCGCGATCGGCCCGGCAATGGACGTGATGTTGATGATGCGGCCCTCGCCCCGGGCCGCCATGCCGCCCGCCACCGCCCGCATGAGGCGCGCGGGGGCGATCAGGTCCACGTCCAGCAGGTGATGGAAGGCTGCGTCGTCCAGCTCGAAGAAGGGGCGGCGGTCGCGCGCTCCGGCATTGTTCACGAGGATGTCGACCGGGGGCGCGTCCTCCAGCGCGTGGGCGACTGTGGCGGCATCGGAAATATCGAACGGCAGCAGGCTCACCTTGCCGAAATCGGCGAGGTGGGCGGCGGCGGCGACCAGGCGGGTCCGATCCCGCCCGTTCAGCAGCACATGCGCGCCGGCCTGGGCCATGCCCTTGGCGATTTCAAACCCCAGGCCCGCCGCGCTTCCCGTCACGAGAGCCGTGCGCCCGGCAAGCGAAAAAAGCTGAGACATGCCGCGCTCCCGACGCACCGTGACAGGAGCCTTGGCAGATCCCTCCCGCGATCACAAGACGGCGCTAGAGCAATCGGCCCGCGAGCAGGGCGCCAAGAATGGCGGAGAGGAACAGGGCACCGTCGTGCAGGGCGAGGCCGAGGCGGGAGGGCACGCCCTTCTGGTAGATCCAGCCGGTGCAGCCGATGGTGGCGAGCGACCAGCCGGCACCGACCAGGATCAAAGCCAAGGTCCAGCCCCAGGTTTCCGCCGATTTCAGCGCCGGCAGCAACGGGCCCGCGGCGGGCAGGGCGAGCGCCAGCGCGACGAGCCCCAGGCCGGCAAGGGCCAGCGGGCGCGGGGCGATACGCGTGCCGAAATAGGCCAAAGGCGCGGCCGGCGCATACATGGCCGCCACGTGCAGGGCGATGAAGCCGAACACCGCCCCTTCGCCGATGCCGCAGCCGAGCAGCGCCAGGGGCGCCTGCGCCATCAGCAGGCTCATGCCGAGCCAGGCCAGCGCGCCGCACAGCGTGGGCACGGCGATGGCCGCCAGCGGCAGGGTCAGCTTTTCGCGGAACCGCGGCGCGGCATCCGGCGCCATCAGCACCGCGACGGCGAGCGACAGCGTGTGGGCGAGCGCGGCCAGCACCGCCGAGCCGACCAGGAAGAAGGGCGAGAACAGCCATTCCGCGCCCATCGCCAGCATCGGGCCGGCGAAGGCCGCGAGCAGTCCTCCGGTGAGCACGCCGGCGGCGGCGGCAACCGGCCGCCCGGCGGTCGCCGCCGCCTCGTGCCGGTAAAAGAAAGAAAAGCCCTGGGCCATGCCGAGCCAGAGCGCCCCAAGGCAGACCCAGGCGAACTGCATCTGCAGCAGGCCGACCGCCAGCAGTGCCCCGCCGCCGACGCCGAGCGAGGCGCCGAGGGCAAAACCGGTGCGCCGCCCGAAGGCATCGCCTAGGAACGAGGCGGGGAAGGAAGCCAGCGCCGCGCCCACCAGCATGGCGGCGAACGGCACGGTTGCATAATGAGGATCGCGCGCCAGCGCCGCGCCCGCCAGGGGCAGGATGCCGCTCGCGAGCGTCTGCGCGAGCACGGCGAAGGCGAACCCCAGTGCCAGCGCGAACGGCGGCGCCCGCCGCGCGGCGTTGTCATTGGCCGGCGGGTCGAACTGCGGGTCGCAAATGCACACCAGCATGCCGGCGCGCGGTCCCGGCAGGGGCGTCGCGGGCTTCATGGGCGCGAGTCCCGCTTGGCCGGAGCGTGGGGTGCGGTCGGCAGGTCGTCGTCGCTCAGCACGCGGAAGGCGGCGCCGTCCAGATCCTCATACTGGCCGCTCTTGAGGCTCCACAGGAAGGCGAACAGGCCGATCAGCCCCAGCCCGAGCGCGATCGGCACCAGATAGAGCAGGACCGTCATGCGCGCACCTCCTCCCCCATCGCCACCGGCTCCTGCCCGGCCGCCGGCTTGGCGGCGCGCAGGGCGTTGAGCGTGACCAGGATGGACGACCCGGACATGGCCAGGGCCGCGACCAGGGGCGTCACATATCCGGCCACCGCCAGTGGCACCGCGATGAAATTATAGCAGATCGCGAGACCGAGATTCTCCCGCATCAGCCGGCCGGCGGTGCGCGCGCCGTCGAGGGCCGCGAGCACCGGGGAAAGGCGCTGGCCGATGAAGACGGCATCGGCCTGGGCCTGCGTCACCGCCGCCCCGCTGGCGGGGGAGAGGGAGACGTCCGCGGCAGCCAGGGCGGGCGCATCGTTCAGCCCGTCGCCCACCATGCACACGCGATGCCTCTCGGCCTTCAGCTGACCGAGGACAGCGATCTTGTCGGCCGGGCGCAGGCCGCCGGCATAATCGGCGATGCCGAGCTGGGCCGCCACCGGCGCGACCGCTTCCGCCCGGTCGCCCGAGAGGATGCGCACGGCGATCCCGCGCGCCTTGAGCGCGTCCACCACGGCGCGGGCATCGGGCCGCACTTGCTGGGCGATGCCGATGACGAGCCGCGCGTCGCCGAGCCGGAACGCGATCAGCGAGCAGTCCGCCGGCAGGTCCGCCGGCATTTGCGCCTCGCAGAACTCCAGGCTGCCAAGCCGGGCTTCGCCCTCCGGCAAACGAGTCATGACCCCCGCGCCGGCCACTTCCTCCACCTCGGCAAAGGCCGGGCCCTGCGCCGAGCGGGCGAGCGCGGTGGCGAGCGGATGGCGGCTCGACAGGGCGAGGCGCGCGGCAAGGGCGAGCAGGCGCGGATCTGCGCCTTGCGGCAGGCGCAGCACGGCCTCGGGCAGGGTCAAGGTGCCGGTCTTGTCGAACACAACCGTGTCCACGGGGGCGAGGCGCTCCAGCATGTCGCCGGCATTCACCAGCAGCCCGGCGCGGAACAGGCGCCCGGTCGCCACCACCTGCACCACCGGCACCGCCAGCGCCAGCGCGCAGGGGCAGGTGATGATGAGCACGGCAACCGCGATCATCACCGCATCATGCACGCTCGCGCCCAGCACCAGCCAGCCGATGGCCGAGGCCAGCGCGGTCAGATGCACCATCGGCGCATAGAGGCGCGCCACTCGGTCGGCGAGCCGCACATAGGCGCCGCGCGCGCTCAAGGCGCCATCCAGCAGGCGCTGCACGTCGTCGATCAGCGTGCCCTCGCCGCCAGCGGTGACGCGCACGGTGAGCGCACCCGAACCGTTGAGGCTGCCGGCGTAGAGGGTGGCGCCGGGGCCCACCAGGCGGGGCAGCGTCTCGCCGGTAATCAGCGCCTCGTCCACCGCCGAGGCACCGGAGACCACTTCGCCGTCCGCGCCCACGCGCTCGCCCGACGCCACCAGGATCAGGTCGCCCGCGGCCAGCGCCTGCACCGGAACCAGCACTGGAACTCCGTCGGCCCCCAGGCGATGCGCCATCTCCCCGCGCAAAGCCGCGATGTTGCCGGCAACCGCACGGGTGCGCCGGCGGGCCTCATGGTCGAGATAACGGCCCGCCAGAAGGAAGAACAGCAGCATCACCGCGCTGTCGAAATAGGCATGTTCCTTGTGCAGCGCAGTTTCCACCACGGACATGCCGAGCGCCAGGATCACGCCAAGCGAGATCGGCACATCCATGTTCAGCTTGCGGGTGCGCACCGCGCGCAGCGCGCTCTGAAAGAAGGGTTGGCCGGCATAGGCGGCCGCGGGCAGGGCGATCAAGGCGGAGAGCCAGTGGAAGAAATCGCGCGTCTCGGGCGTGATGTCGGTGACGTTGCCGGACC
Source organism: Roseixanthobacter pseudopolyaromaticivorans (assembly GCF_043195145.2). Taxonomy (NCBI): domain Bacteria; kingdom Pseudomonadati; phylum Pseudomonadota; class Alphaproteobacteria; order Hyphomicrobiales; family Xanthobacteraceae; genus Roseixanthobacter; species Roseixanthobacter pseudopolyaromaticivorans. Next base: position 4,556,778 of record NZ_CM195539.1, on the reverse strand, counting down.
AGACCGAAACCGACAGCAGCATCACGTTCATGGCGGCAAAGCCGGCGACGCCCATGCAGCGCAGCAGCCAGCGGGCGCGGCGCGCCTCTTCCTCTTCCACCCGGCCCGCGAACGGGTGGGCGCGATAGCCGAGCGATTCCAGGCGCTGCACCACCTCAGCGGGCGCGCCCTCGCCGCTCCAGGCGACGGTCAGGCGGTGGGTGGTATAGTTGAGCCGGGCATGCACCACGCCGGGCAGGGATTTGACGCCGTTCTCGATGTCGCTGATGCAGGCGGCGCAATCCACGCCGTCCACGGCGAGGCTCACTTCGGCGCGGCCCTCCGCGTCACGGGCGAGAAAGATGGAATAATCGACGGCCTCGGCCATGTGCGCAGCACCCGGAAATCACGCGACCCCCGCACCGGCGCCCCTAAGCCGGGCACGGCTAGTGCAGTTGAACCCGGTTCTTGGACCGAAACAGGCGCTGCCCGCCTTGCGCAAGATCAAGCATCAGGTCCCATTGGCCGGAATGGGCCGTGGCGGCACCCTTGTAGCGGCCGTTGCCGAGGTCCGCGAGCGCGAGGATCACATCGCCGCGCGCGTCGGTAGGATGGAACAGGCGCGCCGTCACCTCGAGCCCGCTCAAGGGCTTGCCCGCCGCGTCGCGCACGATCAGCACGATGTGGCGTTCCGCGCCCTGGCTCTCGACATCCGCTTCCACATTCCAGCCGCGTGTTGCCTGCTGGGCCGCCGCCTCTTCCTCGCTGCGGAAGGCGAGCCCGGCCTTGTAGGAGCTTTCGGTTTCCACGCCGCCGAAAGTGGTGACGGCGAACCGGGCCATGACCACATTCACGCTCACCACCACGCCGAAGAAGGCGAGGGTGATGAGCAGCACCATGCGGCCGGTGAGTTCCCGCGGCGGCTTCTGAGCAAGGCCGAGCTGTGCCATCGTTTAGTCCCCTACGGCGCGATGAAATGATCGCTGGCACGGGCGGCGACGCCGGTCGCCGTGTCGCGGATCTCGAAGGTCACCGGCAGGGATGCGCCGGCGGCGAGCTTGTCCTTGGTGGTCACCAGCACGCGCACCTCGCGGGTCGTATCGGGGCCGACGAGGAGATCGTCATGTTCCGATCCGGCATCGGTGCCGACCACAGTCAGGCTGGCGCCCGGCACGCCCGACACCGAGAGCGCGAACGTGCGGTCATACAGCTTCTTGTTGATCAGCCGCAGGGTATAGGCGTTGCGCAGCGCGCCGTCGGACAGGCGCACGAACACCGGGTTGCGATCATGGATGGCGGCAAGCCCCTCGCTGGAGCGGTTGACCAGCGTCGCCAGCATCAGCCCGCCGATGCCGCAGATGAGCGCGGCATAAAGGATGGTGCGCATGCGCACGATGCGGCGCACCGGCGCCTCGCCGCGCGCCCGCGCCTCCAGATTGGCTTCGGATTCATAGGTGATCAGCCCGCGCGGGCGGTGGATCTTGTCCATCACGGTATCGCAGGCATCGATGCACAGGCCGCACTGGATGCAGTCCAGCTGCAATCCCTTGCGGATGTCCACGCCGGTGGGACAGACGTTGACGCACTGGTTGCAGTCGATGCAATCGCCCGCCGGCTTCCCCTCGGCCCGCAGCTGCGCGACCTTCTTCAGCGAGCCGCGCGGCTCGCCCCGGTCGTAGAGATAGGTAACGTTGAGCGCGTATTCGTCGGTCAGCGCCGCCTGGATGCGGGGCCAGGGGCACATATAGGTGCACACCTGCTCGCGCATGTGCCCGGCCAGCACATAGGTCGTGAAGGTGAGCACCGCGATGGAGGTATAGGCGGTCGCCGAGGCCTGGAAGGTCGCCAGCTCGCGCACCAGGGTCGGCGCATCGTCGAAATAGAGCACCCAGGCGCCGCCGGTCCACCAGGCGATGAGCAGCCACAGCGAATGCTTGAGGGTCTTGTGGGCGATCTTGTCGATGGTCCAGGGCGCGTTGTCGGCGGCGATGCGCTCGCGCCGGTCGCCCTCGATCATCCGCTCCACGGCCATGAACAGGTCGGTCCACACGGTCTGGGGGCACAGATAGCCGCACCAGACGCGTCCGGCGACCGCATTCATCAGGAACAGGATGAGCGCCGCGAGGATCAGCAGGCCGGCGACATAATAGAATTCCTGCGGCCAGATCTCGATGAAGAAGAAATAGAAGCGCCGGGCGGGGAAGTCGATCAGCACCGCCTGATTAGGCGCGTCTGGCCCGCGATCCCAGCGCACGAACGGCAGGAAGTAATAGATGCCGAGCGTGACGATGAGCACGATCCACTTGATGCGCCGGAAGGTGCCATGAACGCTCTGGGGATAGATGGCGCGACGTGCCGCATACAAAGGCGCGTCGTCGGCGCTGAGGTCAGGCGCCGGGGCAGCCTTGCGGACGGCATTGGTCTTCGCGGCGGGAACGGTCATCACATCACTGATCTTTTGCCCGCCCCCGTGGGGAAAGGCGTGGAAAAGGAGGGCGGCACGCCCTCGCAGGCGAGGCCCTCCGCCGGCGCGTCGCCGCGCGGCGGAGGGGTCGGCTTTCCTATTGGCCGCCGCCCAGCGTGTGCACGTAGACGGTGAGGGCCTTGATGGTGGTGGGCGACAGGCGCGCCCCCCAGGCCGGCATCACGCCGCCCCGGCCGTAGGTAATGGTCTGGACGATGGTCGCCTTGTCGCTGCCGTAGAGCCAGATGCCGTCGGTCAGGTTCTTGGAGCCAAGCTCCTGGTTGCCCTTGGCATTTTCACCATGGCAGACGGCGCAGTTGGCCTTGAACACCGCCGCGCCCTTCTGCACGCTCGGCGTATCCGCCGGCACCAGGCCGGTCAGCGAGCGCACGAAATCCGCCACGTCGGAGATTTCGGCCTTGGAGAGCACGGCGCCAAACGGCGTCATGTTGCCCTGGTGGCCGGCATCGTCGCCGGAGCGGATGCCGTGGGTGATGGTGGCCTCGATCTGCTCCAGCGTGCCGCCCCACAGCCAATCGTCGTCATTGAGGTTCGGGAAGCCCTTGGCCCCGCCGCCGCCCGCCCCGTGGCAGGGCGCGCAATTGTCGGCGAAGGCGACCCGGCCCTCGGCGCGCGCCAGCGAGAGCAGCTCTGGGCTCTTCTCGATCTCCTGGAGCGAGGCGGTGGCGAGGCGCTCGGATGTCGCCGCCCGCAAAGCCCGCAGGTCCGCGAGCTGGCCCTGCACCGCGGCGCGGGAATTCCAGCCGAGCACGCCCGTCGTATAGCCGGAAACCAGCGGCCAGGCAGGGAAGGCGATCCAATAGCAGACCGCCCAGAAGATGCAGGCGTAGAAGGTCCACAGCCACCAGCGCGGCAGCGGATTGTTGAGTTCGCGGATGCCGTCCCATTCGTGGCCGGTGGTGGCGGTCCCGCTCGCGGCGTCCACGTGTGCGTCATGGCTCTCGTGTGCGGTGCTCACGGGATCAATCCTCCTTCAGCGGAATTTGGGCGGCCTCGTCGAAGTTCTTCTGCATCTTCTTCGAAGGCCAGAAGGCGTAGACAATCACACCGACGAAACCGAGGAAGAACAGCATCAGTCCCCAGGTCTGCGCGAATGACGCCAAGAACATGTAGATGTCACGCATGGGTCACCTCACATTCGCCTTGTCGTCGTAGAGCTTGAAGTCCACGAGCGTGCCGAGCATCTGGAGGTAGGCGATCAGGGCGTCCGCTTCCGTCAGCTCGCCCGGATTGCTGTCGAAATCACGCACCTGCGCCTTGGGATAGCGCTTCTGGAGCGCGTCCATGTCGTCGGCATCGGTGGTGGACTGGGTCTTCAGGTCGGCCTGCGCATTGGCGATCATCTCGTCGGTGTAGGGCACGCCCTCCACACGCAGGACCTTCATGTCGTCGGCGATATGCTTGGCGTCGAGCTTGTTGTGCGCGAGCCAGGGATAGCTCGGCATGATCGAGGCCGGCACCACCGAGCGCGGGTTGTTCAGGTGCTCAAGCTGCCAAAGGTCCGAATACTTGCCGCCGACGCGGGCGATATCCGGCCCCGTACGCTTGGACCCCCATTGGAACGGGTGGTCGTACATGCTTTCCGCCGCCAGCGAATAATGGCCGTAGCGCTCCACTTCGTCGCGCAGCGGACGGATCATCTGGCTGTGGCAGTTGTAGCAACCCTCGCGCAGGTAGATGTTGCGCCCCGCCAGTTCCAGCGGCGTGTAGGGGCGAATGCCATCCACCTTCTCGATGGTGCTCTTGAGGTAGAACAGAGGCACGATTTCCACGAGGCCGCCGATGGAGATCACCACCAGCACCCCAAGGAGCAGGATCAGCGAGTGCTTCTCGAAGATCGCGTGCTTGCTCCAGATCGAAGCGGTCTTGGTCGACATTTATGTCTCCGTCATTCGGCGGGAGCGAGCGCGGCGTCGGCGGTCTCGGCCACCGTCTCCGGCGAGCGGATGGTCATGATCACGTTCCAGGCCATGATCAGCGCGCCGATCAGGAACAGGATTCCGCCCAGCGCCCGGATCACATAGAGCGGGTGCATCGCCTCGACGGTTTCAATGAAGGAGTATTCAAGGAAGCCGAGCGACGTATAGGCGCGCCACATGAGGCCCTGGAGGATGCCCGCGACCCACATCGAGGAGATGTAGAGCACGATGCCGAGCGTCGAGATCCAGAAGTGCCAGTTGATGGCCTTCACCGAATACATGTCCTTCTTGTTCCACAGCCAGGGAACCAGGCAGTAGATGGCGCCGAAGGAAATGTAGGCGACCCAGCCGAGCGCGCCGGAATGCACGTGGCCGATGCCCCATTCCGTATAGTGGCTGAGCGAGTTGACCGCCTTCACCGACATCATCGGGCCTTCGAAGGTGGCCATGCCGTAGAAGGCGACGGACACCACCATCATGCGGATGACCGGGTCGGTGCGCAGCTTGTCCCACGCGCCGGAGAGGGTCATCAGGCCGTTGATCATGCCGCCCCAGGAGGGCATCCACAGCATGATCGAGAAGGTCATGCCCAGCGTCTGCGCCCAGTCCGGCAGCGCCGTATAGTGCAGGTGATGCGGGCCGGCCCAGATGTAGAGGAAGATCAGGGCCCAGAAGTGCACGATCGACAGGCGATAGGAGTAGACTGGCCGGTTCGCGCGCTTGGGGATGAAGTAATACATCAGCGCCAGGAAGCCCGCGGTCAGGAAGAAGCCCACCGCGTTGTGGCCGTACCACCATTGCACCATGGCATCCTGCACGCCCGACCACAGAATGTAGGACTTGGGCGAGAACACCGAGACCGGGATCGCGGCATTGTTGCCGAGATGCAGGACCGCGATGGTGAGGATGAAGGCAAAGTAGAACCAGTTCGCCACATAGATATGCGGCTCCTTGCGCTTCAGCACCGTGACCAGGAACACGAGGAAATACGTGACCCACACGACGGTGAGGAACAGGTCGCTATACCATTCCGGCTCGGCGTATTCCTTGCCCTGGGTGATGCCCAGCAGATAGCCCGTGCCCGCGATGACGATGAAGAGATTATAGCCCCAGATCACGAACCAGGGGGCAAGATAACCGGCCAGGCGCGCCTGGGAGGTGCGCTGCACCACGTAGAACGAGGTGGCGATCAGCACGTTGCCGCCGAAGGCGAAGATCACCGCCGAGGTGTGCAGCGGCCGCAGCCGGCCGAACGAGGTCCACGGCAGGTCGAAGTTCAGGAGCGGGAACGCCAGCTGAAGGGCGATGATGACGCCCACGAGGAAGCCCGCGATGCCCCAGAACACGGCCAGCAGCGTGCCGACCTTCACCGGGCCCATGTTGTAATTGGGCTTCCCGTCGATGGTCTGCGGCGGCAGCACCGCGTCGCGATCCATGTAGCGATTGCCGATGGCGAACACCGCGGCAACGCTTGCCGCAGCGAACACGAAGGCATGGAAGGCATAAGCCGAGGTGTGGGCCTTGGCGGCCACCACAACGGAGAAGAAAGCGAAAAACGAAAACACGACCAGGAGACCAACTTCCCCAAATGTCATGCTCTTCGTGGTCGGTGTCTGGACAGTGGACATTGGGCACCCCTTGCGCGGGGGCGGCGAAACCGCCCTGCAAGCCTTGGGGGCAAAATGGGCCGCGAGCGCTCTTTCTCCTTGATACAGGTCAAAGCTACGGGATCACCCGGAGGCCCCATTGCCGCACCTGGGCCGCAAAATGGCCACGATCAGTCGAGCGTCTGCCGGAACCGCGCCACGGCGATGCCCATGGCGACCAGCATGAGAAGCGCCAATATGGCGATGTCGAGCTGAAGGTCGGCGAAGGTGGAGGCCTTCAGCAGGATGCCGCGCACCATGCGCAGGTAATGAGTCAGCGGCAGGCATTCGGAGATCCACTGCGCCCACACCGGCATGCCGGCGAAGGGAAACATGAATCCGGAGAGCAGGATGTTCGGCAGGAAGAACATGAACGACATCTGCACAGCCTGGAGCTGGTTTTGCGCCAGGGTGGAGAACGTATAGCCCACCGCCAGGTTGGCGGTGATGAACAGCAGCGTGACGATGCAGAGCAGAAGCAGCGAGCCTTCCACCGGAACACCGAACAGCACCACCCCCGCGCCGAGGATCAGCACCGCCTGGAGCACGCCCACCAGCACATAGGGGATGATCTTGCCGAGCATGATCTCCACCGGGTGGATGGGCATGGAGAGCAGGCTCTCCAGCGTGCCGCGCTCCACCTCGCGCGTCACCGACAGAGCGGTGAAGATCAGCATGGTCATGGTGAGGATGGTGCCGAGCAGGCCCGGCACGATGTTGAGCTGGGAGGTGCCGGCGGGATTGTAGCGCCGGTGCTGGACGATCTCGAACGGCATTGCCCCGGCCGCATCCACGTACCGGATCTGCTTGAGCGCCGTGCCGACGATGCCGGCGAGCGCGCCCAGCGCGTTGCCCGCCGCCACGGGATCGGTCGCATCCGCCGCCACCAGCAGCTGAGGGTCCTCGCCGCGCCGCAGCGCACGTTCGAAGCCGGCGGGAATCTCCACCAGGAACAGCACCTCCCCGCCACGCACCAAATGCTCGGCCTCCGCCTCGCTGCGGGCCTCGCGGGTGAATGCGAAGAAGGCGGTGTTGCGCAGCGCGGCAAGGATCGCCCGTGTCACCTCGTTGTTCTCGTGGCTGAACACCGCCGTCGGCAGATGGCGCGGCGTGGTGTTGATGGCATAGCCGAACAGCACCAATTGCAGCAGCGGGATCATGATCATGGTCGCGAACGTCACCCGGTCGCGCCGCAGCTGGATGAATTCCTTGCGCACCATCGCCGAAACGCGGCGGGCAAAGCCGGGAATGCCGATCATCGCAGCGTATCCTTCGACCGGCTCATGAGGTCGATAAACACATCCTCCAGCGTCGGCGAATCCTGCTGGAAGGAGAGGTCCGGCCGTGTGCGATAGGGCGCCAGCGCGGCATCGAGGGCCTTAAGGTCGCGCCCGGAGATGTGCAGGCGGTTGCCGAACGGCGCCACCATGTCCACCCCGGCCGTGGATTCCAGCTCGCGCGCCAGCACCGCCATGGTGCGGCCCGGATCGGCGCCAGCCACCGCTTCAACGGTATAGGTGGAGAGGCCGGAGGCGGCGATCACGTCCGGCACGCGCCCTTCCGCCAGCAGATGGCCATAGGCGATGTATGCGATCTCGTGGCAGCGCTCGGCTTCGTCCATGTAATGGGTTGAGACCAGCACGGTCAGCCCTTCCGCCGCGAGCGCGTGGATCTGCGACCAGAATTCGCGCCGCGCCTGGGGGTCGACGCCGGCGGTGGGCTCGTCCAGCAGCAGCAGTTCGGGCGAGGGCAGGATGCAGGCCCCGAGCGCCAGGCGCTGCTTCCAGCCGCCGGACAATTCCCCCGCGAGCTGCTTGCCCCGGCCCTCCAGGCCCAGGCGCTCCAGCGCCTGCTGGGCGGCGCGCTCGGGCTTCGGCACGCCGTAGAGGCGGGCGACGAATTCCAGGTTCTCGCGCACCGAGAGGTCGGCATAGAGCGAGAATTTCTGCGTCATGTAGCCGACATGGCTGCGGATTTCGCGCGCCTGGGTAAGGATGTCGAGCCCAAGGCAGGTGCCGCGCCCGGCATCCGGCGTCAACAGGCCGCACAGCATGCGAATGGTGGTGGTCTTGCCGGAGCCGTTGGGCCCGAGGAAGCCGTAGATCTGCCCCTTGCGCACGCGCATGGAGAGATTGTCCACCACCACCCGGCTGCCGAAGGATTTGCGCAGCCCCTCCACCTCGATGACGATATCGCGGCCGCTCCCTGCGTCCGGAAGCGGCGCGGGCGCCGGGGCCGTGGGGCCGCCCGCACTCACCGCGCAGGTCCCGCCAGGGTGACGGTGACCGGCTGCCCCGGCCGGGCGGCGGAGGGATCGCGTGGGCGCGCCTCCACCAGATAGACCAGCTTGGCGCGCTCCTCGCGGCTGTAGATCACCGGCGGGGTATATTCGGCGGCATCGGAGATGAAGGACACGTCGGCCGTGAGTGGCGGGCAGCTGTCGCACGACACCGCGACCGGGGCGCCGAGCACGATCTTGGCCAAGGCCGCCTGGGGCACGAAGAAGCGCACCTTCACGAGCCCCGGCGGCAGGAGGGAGGCCACCGGCCGCCCCTCCGGCACCAGTTCGCCCACGCGATAATAGAGCGTCTGCACCGTGGCATCGGACGGCGTCTTCAGGGCCCGGCGGTCGAGCCGGATCTGGGCGGCGTCGCGATTGGCCTGCGCCTGCTTCACTGCCTGCTGGGCGGCGGCGATGTCCTCGTCGCGCGAGGCGATGCGGGCATTGTCGATCTGGCGCTGCACCTCGTCGAGGCTGGCCTGGTTCTGGTCGTATTGGTGCTGGGCGGTGTCGAGGTTCGCCTGCGAGGAGGCGCCCTTCGGCACCAGGGCCTTCTGGCGTTGCAGCTCGATGCGCGAGAGATCGAGCGCCGCGCTCGCCCGGCGCTGGGAGGCATCGAGAATGGCGATTTCCTCCGGACGCTGCTGGGCGGCCTTCGCCTTGTCGAGCCGCGCCTGCGCCTCGCCCAATGCGGCGACCGCTGCCGCGAGGTCCGCCTTCTGGACATCGTCCTCCACGGTCGCGATCACGGAACCGGCTTTCACCGCGCTGCCCTCGGCCACCGGCAAGGTGACCACGCGCCCGGCCTCCTGCGGGCCAATGAACAGCAGGTCGCCTTCCACATAGCCGGTGAACTGATTGTCCGGTGGCGCCGAGCAGGCGGCGAGCGCGAGCAGCGCCAGCGCTGCGACGGAGAGGCGCGCGCGGGCGGGGATCATGCGTCGGTGCTCCCGAGGCCGCGCAGAAGCACGTCCCTATAGGTTTGGATGAAGGCGCGCACGTCCAGCGGCTCGATATGCGCGAACAGGCTGTTCCAGACCAGCGACGTCATGGCGGGGGCGATCACGATTTGCGGGAAGCGGACGGCGGCGTCGGAGGTGATCTCCCCGCGGGCAAGCCCGCGCTCGGCGATGGCGCGGATCAGCGCCACGCCGCGCGAGACGACCTCGCGATGATGGAACGCAGCAAGCTCCGGAAAGCGGGGGCCTTCCGCGATCATCAGCAAGAGGATACCCCGCGCCGGCCCCTCGACGATGCGCGAAATCAATATCTCCGAAATTGTGTGCAGCAGCTCGCGCGTGGTGCCCTGATAGGCGGGCAGCAGGGCCGCGGCATCGCTCAGCACAGGCGCCACCGTGGCTTTCACCACCGCCTCGAACAGCGCCTGCTTGTCGGGGAAATAGAGATACAGCGTGCCTTTGGCGATGCCGGCGGCGCGGGCCACATCGTCCAGCCGGGTCGCCGCATAGCCGTGCTCGGTGAATTTCGACAAGGCGGCGGAAAGGATCGCCGCTTGCCGTGCCTCCCGGCTGTGCGGGTCGTTGGCTGCCGTGGCGCGGGCGCGCTTCGGGGATTTCGACGGCGGGCGGGGATCGGTCATGGCTCCCACGATAGCACGCAGTGACTGACCCGTCAGTCATGTTGCGCAAAAAAAGCGATGCAAGCCCCGCTTCGGCGTGGGCGGGTATGGAACCGAACCGCTACAGCCACGTTTCCTGAAGTTGACCTAGAGTAAAAGGCAAAGCCCATGGACGGGCTCTCACACACCTTGGGCGCGTCTGCAGTCGCCACCGCGCCTCAAACCGAGTGCCCCCGCGCCCCGCTGTCCGAAATGCTCAGCGCGCTGAGCTTTGCCCTGGATCTCACGGAAGGCCAGCCCGAGGGCCATTGCATGCGGGCCTGCTGGATCGCTTTGGCTATCGGCCGAAAGATCGGCCTGCCCCGCACGGCCATTTGGGAGCTGTATTATACGACCCTGCTCAAGGACCTCGGCTGCAGCAGCAATGCGTCCCGCCTGAGCCATCTCTACATGACCGACGATATCGCCTTTAAGCGCGATTATAAGAAAGTCGTCGGCTTTCCCGGCATCGTCTCCTTCATCCTGAGCCACACCGGCGACCGGGCACCGCTGAGGCAGCGTGTGGGCCAGTTCGCCCGCGTGGTGCGCGGGGGCAGAGCGGCGGCGCGCGAACTCATCGAGACGCGCTGCATGCGGGGCGGCGCCATCGCCCGGCGCATGCGCTTTTCCGATGCGGTGGCCAAGGGCATCGAGTCCCTCGACGAGCATTGGAACGGCAAGGGCCTGCCCCAAGGGCTGAGCGGCCCCGCGATCCCCCTCTATGCCCGCGTGGCCCTGCTGGCCCAGGTGGTCGACATCTTCCACATCAGCGCGGGCCGGGACGCGGCGCTTGCGGAGGTGCGGCGGCGCGCGGGAAGCTGGTTCGACCCGGATCTCGCGCGCGCCCTGGAGGCGGCGGCGGGTGAGCCCGACTTCTGGACCGCGCTCGATGCGCCGGATCTGGAACAGCGCTTGCTGAACCAGGCCCCCGCGCAGCATTGCACCGTGATGGACGATGCGTTTCTGGACGACATCGCCGTCGGCTTCGCGAGCGTCATCGATGCCAAGAGCCCGTTCACGGCCGGGCACAGCGAGCGGGTCGCGCTGCTCTGCGACGCCATCGCCCGGCAATTGGGCTGCGACCCCAACCAACGGCGCTGGCTGCGCCGCATGGCCCTTCTGCACGACATCGGCAAGCTCGGGGTCAGCAATATCATTCTGGAGAAGCCGGGCCCGCTCGATGCCGTCGAACGGGCCACGATGGAACGGCACGCGGTCCACACCGGCGAGATCCTGAGCCGTATTTCGGCCTTCGCGACGCTTGCGCCCATGGCGGCGGCGCATCACGAGCGGCTGGACGGCAAGGGGTATCCGCTCGGCCTGAAGGGCGACGAGATCGCGTTCGAGACCCGCATTCTCACCGTCGCCGACATTTTCGATGCACTGTCCGCCGACCGCCCTTACCGCCCGGCGATGCCCCTGGACCAGGCGCTGGACATCTTGCGCGACGGCATCGGCACGAGCGTCGATGGCCGCTGCGTGAGGGCGCTGGAGCAGGTTCTCCTTGCGGAAGGCGCGTTCACGGCGCCGCTTTGAGGTGCCAAGGCACCCTTTCGCGTAAACCATACCGGCCGAGTGTGCGCCGCAACCTTATGAAAAAACTCGATCTGCGGCCGAAATCGGCCCCATCGCTCTTTTGAGCGTAGAGCGCTTCTGATAAGCCGAGTCTTCCCCTTGGGGTACTGGGAGGATGAAGGATGACGCGCTTTCGAGTGATGCTGGCGGCTGCGCTGCTGGCAGGTTCCGTTGGCGGCGCTAGCGCGCAGACCATGAGCTACGCGGACGCCGCCGGCATGCTGGCGAAGAGCTGCGGCAAGGACATTCAGAAGTTCTGTCCCACCGTCAATCTGGGCGGCGGCGCCCTGGTGGACTGCATGGACAAGAACATCACCAAGGTGAACGCGCAGTGCAAGGCGGACTATGCGGCCGCCGAAGCCTCGATCGCGAAGCGCCAGGCCGCGCAGATGAACATCATCAAGGTCTGCAACGCGGATGTGGCGCGGCTGTGCCCCGGCATGGTGCCCCAGGACGGCAATCTGCTGTCATGCCTGCTTGAAGCCACCAAGGTGGTCTCGGCCGCCTGCAACCAGACCATCACCGACGCCGGCTACCGGTGATCGTCCGCCAATCCCGCACTCGCTAAGACAAGGACGACCCCCATGACGTCGCCTCTGATCCGTTTCGCGCTGGCGGCAGCGCTCACCTTCGGCGCGGCTCCCGCCTTCGCCCAGACCGCGCTGAACGATGGCCAGATCCTCCAGGGCCTCCAGGGCCTCACCGACACCGCACCCGTGATCACCGCGCAGCAGATGCGCGACCAGGTCAAGCAGCACATGGTGCAGTATCCCGGCGAAGCCCTCACCCGGCCCTCGCTGGCCCTGCATCTCGACAAGCTTCCGCAGATCAACGTGCAGATCCAGTTCCGCCTCAACTCGGCGATCATCGAGCCCTCGTCCTACCGGACGCTCGGCTCCATCGCCGATGCGATGCACAACCCGATCCTGCACGGATATAAGTTCATCGTCACCGGCAACACAGACGTGACCGGCCCGCGCGAGCTCAACCTCAAGCTCAGCCAGGCGCGTGCGGATGCGGTGGTGAACGCGCTCGAGACCACGTTCAACGTCAGCCCCAATCGCCTCGAAGCGGTGGGCCTCGGCGAAGAAGTGCTGCTCGACCCCAAGAATCCCACCTCGGCCATCAACCGCCGGGTGCAGATCTTTACCGTCGGGCGCGTCGGCGTCAAATGAGCCAACAAGGTCGGCGCGGGAGCCGCAAGCGTCCCGCGCCGACCTTCCCTTTCTACTCATCTGGCTGTGCGGGCGCGCCCCGCTCTCCCCCGATGGTCGCGCTTGAAACCCGCGCGCTTTGCGACCCTTATGCCTGCCCGCCCCGGAAGAAGGGCAAGCCCAGCCAAGGAGTCGTTCATGCTGCCCGAGTTGCGCGTGCTGTATTTCGAAGACCTCACCGTCGGCATGTCGGAGGAGCTGCGCAAGACCATCGTCTCCACGGACGTGGTGGGGTTCGCCGAGGTGACCGGCGACCGCAATCCGATCCATCTGTCCGAGCATTTCGCCGCCAAGACGCCGTTCGGCACCCGCATCGCCCACGGCCTCTATACCGCCAGCCTGATTTCGGCGGTGCTGGGCACGCGCCTGCCCGGCCCGGGCGCGGTCTATATTTCCCAGACGCTGAATTTCCGCGCGCCGGTGAAGATCGGTGACGTGGTGGTGGTGCGGGTGGAAGTGGCCGAGCTGATCCCCGAACGCCGCCGCGCGCGTCTCGCCTGCACCTGCAAGGTGGGCGACGAACTGGTGCTCGACGGCGAAGCCTGGGTGAAGGTGCCCGCCAAGGCCGAAAGCGCGCCGAGCCCGCTGCGCCCCGCCGGCGGCTGATGGCGTCTGCGCCGGGCCTCAGGCCTCAGCGGCTGGCGCCCGGCACCCAGAGCACATCACCCGCGCCGTGTGCGTTCACATAGCGGCTGGCCACGAACAGCAGGTCGGACAGGCGGTTCATATATTGGATCGCCGCCGGCCCCACCTTCTCTCCCGGGATCTGGGCGAGCGCCACCATCTGCCGTTCGCCGCGGCGCGCGACGGTGCGGGCGAGATGCAGATAGGCCGCGGCCGGCGTGCCACCCGGCAGCACGAAGGAGCGCAGCGGCGCCAGATCGCCGTTCAGCCGGTCGATATCGGCTTCCAGCTTCTCTACCTGTGACGGCACGATGCGCAGGGCCTCGTAGGCCGGCGGCGGCGCGCCCGGCCGCTCGGGCGTGCACAGATCGGCGCCGAGGTCGAACAGATCGTTCTGGATGCGCGCGAACATGGCGTCGAGCGCGGCGTCGTCCGAAAGATGCAGCCGCACGAGGCCGATCACGGCATTGGTCTCGTCCACGGTGCCATAGGCTTCCACGCGGGCATCGTATTTGGCCACGCGCTCGCCGGTGCCGAGGCCGGTCGTGCCGTCGTCACCCGTGCGGGTGTAGATCTTGTTCAGCTTGACCAATCCGCGCTCCCGTCACCGGCCCATGGCGAAGATGGTGATCATGATGAGCACGATGGCCAGGAACTGGAACAGCACGCGCAATTGCATCAGCTTCTGCGAACGCTGCGGCGACCCGCCGGCCGCCAGATTGACCAGCCCGAGCACGAGCACGCCGGCGACACTGGCCAGCGCCAGCGGAATGATCAGATAGATGGTCCAATGCAGCATGTCGGGTACTCTATGGCATGTTCACGCGGGTTGGAAACCGCTTCCGCGCCCGCTGCGGCTAGTTCAGCACGGCAATCGCGCCGTTGAGGCTCGCGGCATAGCAGCCCCATATCAGATAGGGCACCAGCAGCCAGCCCGCGAGGGCATCCACCTTGAAGCAGGCCCGCAGCGTCGCCGCGAGCACGACCAGCAGCGCCAGCAGGATCAGCAGGCCGGGCCAGATGGCGTGAAGGCCGAAGAAGACCGGCGACCACGCCGCATTCAGCGCCAGCTGCAGCAGGAACAGCACGATCGCCCGCTGCCGCGCCGGCGAGGGCGGCACCCTGTCCCACAGCCGCCACAGGCACACCGCCATCAGGGCGTAGAGCAGGGTCCAGGCGATGGGGAAAGTGGCGTTGGGCGGGGTCCAGCCGGGCTTTACCAGCGTCGCGTACCAGGTGGGGATCTGCGGATAGGTGGTAACTCCGCCGACGAAGCTCACCACGGCCACCAGCGCGAGGCAGGCGAGAAGCCGCAGGACCGATCTCAGGACAGGGGAAGCTGCGGCCGGGGCGGCGGACATGGGCACTCCGTCTTCAGGGCCGCGCAGGGCCGGAAAGGCGCAGAGCCTCGCGGCCGGAACGCCGGCCGTCAAGGGCGCTGAAAGCGGGAGCGGAGGCGCACGCCACCAGCCAAGCTTTGCGAACATTGCCGAAAACGCGGGTCCGCCATGCGGCAAATAACCAGAACGCCGCGCTTTCCTGCTTGAATATTGCTGTATCGCAGCGCAAAGGGCTGTCAACTCATCGTCATGCCGGCGCCCGGCGCCCAAAAGAGTTCGCCATGTCCAAGCCTTCGGCCCCGCCCTCCGCCGTCGCAACAGGCCATCGCCGCCTGAATGCCTCGGATTATCGCACCCTGCTGCTGTCCGCCCTCGGCGGCGCGCTGGAATTCTACGATTTCATCATCTTCGTGTTCTTCGTCACGGTGCTGGGCCATCTGTTCTTCCCGCCCGGCATTCCCGACTGGCTGGTGCAATTGCAGGCGTTCGGCATCTTCGCCGCCGGCTATCTGGCGCGCCCGCTGGGCGGCATCGTGCTCGCCCATTTCGGCGATACGCTCGGCCGCAAGCGCATGTTCACGCTCTCCATCTTCCTGATGGCGCTCTCCACCTTGGGCATCGCCTTCCTGCCGAGCTACCAGACCATCGGCATCGCGGCCCCGGTGCTGCTGCTCGCCATGCGGGTGCTCCAGGGCGCCGCCATCGGCGGGGAAGTGCCGGGCGCCTGGGTGTTCGTGTCCGAGCATGTGCCCGCCGGCCGGGTTGGCCTCGCCTGCGGCATCCTCACCTGCGGGCTGACCTCGGGCATTCTGCTGGGCTCGCTGGTGGCCACCGCCATCAACCGCAGCTTCACCCCGGCGGAGATCCACGACTGGGCCTGGCGCGTGCCCTTCCTGCTGGGCGGTATCTTCGGCTTCTGCGCGGTCTATCTGCGCTCCTGGCTGGAAGAGACCCCCATCTTCAAGGAGATGAAGGCCCGCAAGGCGCTCGCCGCCGAGCTGCCGGTGAAGCTGGTGATGCGCCGCTATGCGCCGCAGGTGCTGCTCTCCATGGCGCTCACCTGGATGCTCTCCGCCGCCATCGTGGTGGTGATCCTGATGACGCCGACCCTGCTGCAGACCCGCTACGGCATCAGCGCCGCCACCGCGCTCACCGCCAACAGCCTCGCCACGCTGACGCTCTCCGCCGGCTGCGTGCTCACAGGCCTTGCGTGCGACCGGCTGGGCGCGGGACGGGTGCTGACCTTCGGCAGCGTGGCGCTGGGCGCCTCGGTCTATGCGCTCTACGCCCTGGTGGGCGCGCATCCGGATCTGCTGCTGCCGCTCTATGCGCTGGCCGGCTTCTTCGTCGGTATCATTTCCACCACGCCGTTCGTGATGGTGCGCATCTTCCCGCCGGTGGTGGCGTTCTCCGGCGTCTCGTTCTCCTACAACGTCGCCTACGCCATCTTCGGCGGTCTCACCCCGCTGCTGGTGACGCTGGCGCTGCAGATCGACCCCATGGCCCACGCCCATTATCTCGTCGCCATCTGCGTGATGGGCGCCCTGATCGGGATCAATCTGTGGGCGCGCGAGGCGGCCGGCGCCAAGGTGACGGAGCCGCTGCCGAGCGCGTGAGGGCCAAACGGCGCCTCTGAAACGAAAAAAGGCGGTCCGGGCCGAAGCCGGGACCGCCTTTTTCATGAGGAAAGCTCAGTTCCCGCCTTCCAGCAGGCGGCGGGCGATGACCTGAGCCTGGATCTCGGCCGCGCCCTCGAAGATGTTGAGGATGCGCGCGTCGCACAGCAGGCGCGAGACCGGATATTCCAGCGCGAAGCCGTTGCCGCCGTGGATCTGCAAGGCGTTGTCCGCCGCCGCCCAGGCGACGCGGGCGCCCAGCAGCTTGGACATGCCGGCTTCCAGATCCGTGCGGCGCCCCTCGTCTTTCGCGCGGGCGGCGAAATAGGTGATCTGGCGGGCGATCATGGTTTCCACCGCCATCATCACGATCTTGTCGGCGACGCGGGGGAAGGCGATCAGCGGCTTGCCGAACTGGATGCGCTCCTCGGCATAGCGCAGCGCGGTTTCCATGGCCGCCTGGGCGACGCCCACGGCGCGCGCGGCGGTCTGGATGCGCGCGGCCTCGAAGGTGTTCATGAGCTGCTTGAAGCCCTGCCCCTCCTCGCCGCCGAGCAATTGGCCCGCCGGCACCTCGAAGCCGTCGAAGCCGATCTCGTATTCCTTCATACCGCGATAGCCGAGCACCTCGATCTCGCCGCCGGTCATGCCCTTGGCGGGGAACGGCTCTTCGTCCGTGCCGCGCGGCTTTTCCGCGAGCAGCATGGAGAGGCCGCGATAGCCCGGCTCGGCCGGATTGGTGCGCACCAGAAGCGTCATCAAATCGGCGCGGACGGGATGGGTGATCCAGGTCTTGTTGCCGTTGACCTTGTAGACGTCGCCCTCCTTCACCGCGCGGGTGCGCAGGGAGGCGAGATCCGAGCCGGTATTGGGCTCGGTGAATACCGCCGTGGGCAGGATCTCACCCGAGGCGAGCTTGGGCAGGTAATGGGCCTTCTGCTCCTCGGTGCCGCCGCCGAGGATGAGCTCGGCCGCGATTTCCGAACGGGTGCCGAGCGAGCCGACGCCGATATACCCGCGCGACAGCTCCTCGGTGACGACGCACATGGCCTCTTTCGAAAGGCCGAGGCCGCCGTATTCCTCCGGGATGGTGAGGCCGAACACGCCGAGGTCCGCGAGCCCCTGGATGATTTCCATGGGGATATAGGCGTTCTTCAAATGCCATTCGTGGGCGTGCGGGGCGACCTCCGCCTCGACGAAGCGGCGGATTTCCGTGCGCATCGCCGCCATGGTCTCGTCGAGGCCAGTTTCGCCCACCGTGCCGCTGTGGCTCTCGCGGATGATGGCGGCCAGCGCGGCGCGGCTCTCGGCGGTGTTGCCGGCGCGGGCGAGTTCCGCGATCGCCGGCTCGGCGCGCAATGCGGCGATGGTCTCAGCGCCGAGGAACAGGTCCTCCAGCCGCACGATCTCGCCCTGGCTCATGGGAATGCCGCCGAGGATCTGCGCCACATATTCGCCGAGGCCGATCTGAACCAGCAGCCGTTCGGTCTCGCCGAAGGTGCCGGCGGCGGTCAGGCTGTCGGCATAATGCACCAGCTCGCGCACGCCGAAGACGTAGGTGGCGAGCCAGGCGAGGCCGTGGGAGGCGCGCTGCTCGGCGTCCAGGAGCTTTGACGACAGCTTGCCGCCCTCGCTGACCCGCGCGCGCACCTGGGAGGTGGCTTCCGCGAGCACGCTCTGCAGGACATTGGTCGCCGTCCGGCCGAGGGCCACGGCGTCGATGGGGGCGGCATCGAGCGCTTGAAGCGCGGCACTGCTGGACATGGCGGGATTCCTCTGGTTGTGCGGTGCGGAATTTTCTTGTCAGATTATCCCGCGACCGCCGCGACGCAACGGGAGATTTGGCTAAGACGGCCCGGCACCGCTCACGCTGCGCTCCGGGGCAGCCCGCCGGGTCAGGCGGCGTCCTTGCGCGCTTCAGCGAGCCGGGCGGCCAGTTCGTTGAGATTGTCGTGGATATAGGCGCAGCCGGCCGCCGCCGCATAAAGCTGCATCAGGCTCGGCCCCTCGCCGGCGAGCGCGCCGGAACTGCCGAGCCGCTCCAGCTCGGCCTGGAGCGCGGCCACGGCGGCATCGGTGGCGGCAAGCTCCGGCGCCGGGCCGCCCCGCAGCGCGGACGCAATGCCGCGCACGCCCTGTCCCAGCGCCTGCGCCGCCGCCGAAAGCGCGGGCCGCACCTGCTCCGCCACCGCCGGCGGCAAGGGCCGGTCGGCTCCGCGCAGCAGGATGATCACCGAATGCCACAGCCGCCGACCGCCGCGCACGATGGGGCCGGGATCGGGCGCGGCGCTGAACGGGCCGAGCCGCTCGCGCCGGGCCTCCCCGGCCCGCACGTCCGCCGCGCGCAGGGTCACGCGCACCTTATGGTTCAGGGCGTCCATGCGCGCCGGATCGAGGCCGCCGTCGAGCAGCGCGGCGACACCGGCCTCCAGCAGGTCCGCGCTCGCTTCCAGCGCATCGGCCACATGGGGAAACAGATAGCCGAGCGCCTTGTCCGGCAGCACCAGCAGGGCGCAGGCAAGGCCCACCGCGCCGCCAAGCGCGATCTCGAACACGCGCTCCAGGCCGGAGATCCAGGGCTCCACATGGGTCGGGTCGGCCAGCATCACGATCACAACCGTCACCGGCGCGAGCTTGAAGCTGGGATTGCGGGCCGCGAGAAAGGCGGACAGGAAGGTACCGAGCAGGAGCAGCGCGAAGGTGAGGTTCCAGGAGGGGCCGGCGATCATGGCCAGGGCCACGCCGATCCCGCCGCCGGCCAGGGTGCCGAGGCAGCGGTCCACCGCCACCGCGAGGCTCGCGCCGATGGAGGATTGCACCACCAGGATGGCGGTGAGCACGGCCCAATAGCCTTTGGAGAGATCGAGCGCCCACGCCAGCAGAAAAGCGACCGCCGCCGCGACGGTGGCGCGGGCAGCCAGGCGAAGATGGGCCGGGTCGATGTGCGGCAAGGGGAGTTACCTCTGGAGTTACCTCTGGACAGATGGCCCCGCGACGGGCTTCTCCTTATCATGGGTGCGCCGCAGAGGAACGCGCCAATGCGGGCAACCCGTCGTGCGGGCCGCGGCGAAAGGAGACGACCCCCGGGATGGTGAAGCGCGCCTACCGAATCGTGATGGATGCGGTGTGGACCTTCGTCGCCGACGACGGGTGGGCCATCGCGAGCCATATCGCGCTGTCGATCCTGATGTCGCTGTTCCCGTTCCTGATCTTCGTCACGGCGCTGGCCGGATTTTTGGACCTGCGGCCGCTCGCCAACGAGACCATCCAGCTCATCCTCGATACCTGGCCGCAGCAGGTGGCGGCGCCCATCGCCCAGGAAATCCGCAGCGTGGTGAGTCACGTGCGCACCGATGTCATCACCTTCGGCGTGGTGCTGGCGCTGTATTTCTCTTCCAACGGCATCGAGAGCCTGCGCATCGGCCTCAACCGCGCCTATCAGGTGAAGGAGGCGCGCTCCTGGTATCGGCTGCGGCTGGAATCCATCGTGTTCGTGGTGATCGGCGCCGCCGGCATGCTGGCGCTCTCGTTCCTGGTGGTGCTGGGGCCGCTGATCTGGCGCACGGTGCTCTATAACGTGCCGGCGCTCCAGCCGCTGAGCGGCATCGTCACCGCCGCCCGCTTCGGCGCCACCACCATCATCCTCATCATCGGCCTGCTGGTGGCCCATCTGTGGCTGCCGGCCGGGCACCGCTCGCTGCGGGAGGTGACGCCGGGCATCGTCATGACGCTGACGCTCTGGCTGGTGGCGGCCACCGTGTTCGGCATCTATCTCGCCGAATTCCCGGCCAATTACGTCACCACCTATGCCGGGCTCGCCTCGGTGATGATCGCTCTGGTTTTCCTCTACCTCACGGCCACCATCTTCGTGTTCGGCGGCGAGTTCAACGCCGCCATCGCCCGCGCGCGGGCAGCGCGCCATCTCGCACGCCAGAACGCCGCCTCCCGCGAACAGATGGTGATGGACCTGTGAGGCCGGCGGACGCGCTCGCCCCTCCGGTTCCCCCGGCGGACGGGCGTCAGTCCCCCACCGCGCTGGCGCTGCAACGCGGCGTGCTGCGCCATTTCGCGGCGATGGGGCTCATCGGCATTCCCGAATTCTGCCTCGCCTCCGGCCGGCGGGCGGACATCGCCGCCCTCGACCTGAAGGGCGAGGTGAGCATCGTCGAGATCAAGTCAAGCGTCGCCGACTTCCGCGCCGACGCCAAATGGCCGGACTATCGGCTGCATTGCGACCGGCTCTATTTCGCCGTGACGGTGGATTTTCCCCTGGAGCTGCTGCCACAGGACGTCGGCATCCTGGTGGGCGACGCCTTCGGCGCGGCGGTGATCCGCCCGGCGCCGGTCCATCCCCTGCCGGCGGCGACCCGCAAGGCGCTGCTGATCCGCCTCGCCCGCGCCGGCGCCGGCCGCCTCGCCGCCCTCTACGATCCCGAGCTGCGGGGCATGAGCGACCTGTAGCGCCCGGTACGGCGCCGCGCTATTTGCCCGCCGCGTCGATCAGCGCGAACAGCGTCTGCGGCGCCACCGGCGCGTCCCAGCGCTGGATCACCTGCCCATCGATGCCGACGAGAATCACCTGGAACGCGCCCGCCGGCACACCGAAGCGCTGGCGCTGGGCATCCGTGAGATCTTCCAGCTCGATCACCACGAGATCGCGCGCGAGCACGCCGCCGACGGCTTCGTTCAGGCTTTTCATCTGCGCGGCCATGGGCGCGGAATCGACGCCCGGCGCGACGATGAAGACCACCGGTGCGCGGCCGCGATAGGTATCGAGATTCTGCGCCCGAACGGCACACGGCACCTGGAGCGTCGCCATGACCGCGAGCGCGAGGACCAGGCGAACGAAGGAGGTTCCTGCCATGCCGCCGGATGTCCGCTCGTCGATGAGAATGCGCCGCCCCATGGACACGGGCCGGACCGTCGCGGTGCCCCGCGCCTGAAGTCGAAACGCCGACACCCGGCGCCTGGTTCCCGCTTATTGCAACCCTCGAATCAGATTGCAACCGCAGGCGGCATCAGCGCGGCGCGCGCTTGGCGAGGATACGCTGCAGAGTGCGACGGTGCATTGACAGCCGGCGGGCGGTTTCCGAGACGTTGCGGCCGCACAATTCGTAGACCCGCTGGATATGCTCCCAGCGCACCCGGTCCGCGGACATGGGATTTTCCGGCGGCGAAGGCTTGTGGTCGGCATTGGCCATCAGCGCGGCTACGATATCGTCCGCATCCGCGGGCTTGGCGAGATAATCCACCGCGCCGAGCTTCACCGCCGTCACCGCCGTGGCGATATTGCCGTAGCCGGTGAGCACGATCGCGCGCGCGCCGGGGCTCTTCTTCTTTAGCGCCGAGATCACATCGAGCCCGGTGCCGTCGCCGAGCCGCATGTCCACCACGGCATAAGCCGGCGCGCCGCTTTCCACCTGGGCGAGGCCCTCGGCCACCGTTTCGGCGGTGGACACCTCGAAGCCCCGCGCTTCCAGCGCGCGGGCGAGGCGCTGGAGAAACGAGCGATCGTCGTCGACGATCAGGACGGAGCGCGGGCCCTCGATCTCGGGCAAAGTGGGTTCAGACATCATCTTGTTTACCTCTTGGGCGCCTATTCTTCCAGCGGCGCCGGTTCGGGCCAGGGTCACCTTTCGGCCGTCCTTCAGCCCGGCTTTGCTTCAGCATAGGGGGCGGGAAGTGGGTTTGTCGCGCCGTCGTCGGCGTCCATCTCGATGGTGTTCCGCAGCCAGGAGATCTTCACCTCGGCACCGCGGCCCGGCATCGCCCGGTTTTCCACCACCAGCGCCGCGCCGGTGCGCTCCAGCAGCGTCTTGGCGATGAAGAAGCCGAGGCCGAGCCCGCTCTCCTCCTCGCTGTTCTGGCGGTCGCGCGCGCGGCTCGTCACGTAGGGCTGGCCGATCCGGTCGCTGACCTCGGGCGAGAAGCCCGGGCCGTCGTCGCGCACCAGGATTTCCATCCGGGTGGTGGTCCAGCGCGCCTCGATCTCCACCCGCGCGGTCGCGAAATCCACCGCATTCTCCACCAAGTTTCCCAACCCATAGATGAGGCCGGGATTGCGCGCCAGTACCGGTTCCTCGCTGCGATCCTCGGGCAGGGTGACGGAAATGAAAATGCCGAAGTCGCGGTGCGGGCCCACCACTTCCTCCAGCAGCAGCGACAGCGGCATGCGGTCGAACGGTGCGTCGCCGGAGCCGAGCGAGGTCAGGGTCTGGAGGATGTCGCGGCAGCGCTGCACCTGGTCGCGCAGGAGGGCGATGTCCTCCGCCATGGGATGGTCGGGCGCGGTGCCGCGCGCCATCTCCTTCACCACCAAGGCGATGGTGGCGAGCGGCGTGCCCAGCTCGTGGGCGGCGGCGGCGGCGAGGCCGTCCAGCTGCGAGAGATGCTGCTCGCGCGCCAGCACCAGCTCGGTGGCCGCGAGCGCGTCGGCCAGTTCGCGCGCCTCCTCGGTCACGCGCCAGGAATGCAGGCCGATGAAGCCGATGGACACCGCGATGGAGACCCAGGTGCCCGCCAGATACAGGTCCGGCAAGGCCGGAGCGTCCGGGCCGGACCAGGGCAGCGGCTGGTGCCAGAGGCCCACGGCACCGGCGCAACCCATGGCCAGCACCCCCAGCGCCACCGTGGTGCTCCAGGACAAAGCGGTGGCGGAAATGGTCACCGGCGCCAGATAGAGCAGGGCGAAGGGATTGTTCAGCCCGCCGGTCAGATAGAGCAGCCCGGTGAGCTGAAGCACGTCATAGGCCAGCAGCGGGCCGGCAGCGGCATCCTCCAGCCGGCGGGCGATCGGGAACCGAACCCGCAGCAGAAGGTTGACCATTGCGGAAAGCGACACCACCAAGAGGCAGGAAATGAGCGGAACCGGAAATCCAAGCAGGCCATGGACCACCAGCAAGGCCAGGACCTGCCCGGCGACCGCCAGCCAGCGCAGACGAATCAGCGTGTCGAGCCGAAGTCCGAATGATCTTCCATAAGGGAAGGTCGCTGATCCGTATTGCATGCCTGGGTTCTCTGTGTGGCGTCAGGATATCGTTAGGCTGGCGCAAGCATAATGGTGGATGACATGGGTCAACCGTCTAATGGACCTTTTGTCGAGATTGACCGCTCGAAAACCCGGCCACACTCTCCTGCGATAAGAAAGAACGTGAGGGACGACCATGGCTATAGGTGAATATGGTGGCGCCGCGCGCCAGCCATCGGCAAACGGGAGCAGCCTGTCCGCGCCCTTGTACTGGCTGTACGAGATGACACACGCGGCACTCAACCCTTCGCGCGCGCTCGCCGACGCCAGCCGCATGTTCTTTGCCAATCCCATGAATCCCGCGTCCCACACCACCGCCGGCAAGTCGATGGCGGCGGGCTTCGAACTGTTCGAACGCACCACCCGCCGTTACGGCAAGCCGGAATGGGGCATCACCCATACCACGGTCAGCGGCATGAAGGTGCCGGTCCATATCAACCCGGTGTGGAGCCGACCCTTCTGCCGGCTGCTGCATTTCTCGCGCGCGTTCGAATATCCGCCGCGCCGCCCCCAGCCCAAGCTGGTGATCGTGGCGCCCATGTCCGGCCATTACGCGACGCTGCTGCGCGGAACCGTGGAAGCCTTTCTGCCCACCCACGACGTCTACATCACCGACTGGACCGACGCCAAAATGGTACCACTGGCGGAGGGCCGCTTCGGGCTCGACGATTACGTGGATTATCTGATCTCCATCTTCCGCAGCTTCGGCGGAGACTTCCACGTGCTCGCCGTGTGCCAGCCGGCGGTGCCGGTGCTGATGGCGGTCTCGCGCATGGAAGCGGAGCAGGATCCCAACGCGCCGCGCTCCATGATCCTCATGGGCGGCCCCATCGATACCCGCGAGGCGCCCACCGCCGTGAACCGGCTGGCCATGGACAAGGGCATCGAATTCTTCCGCCGCAACGTCATCACCACGGTGCCGTGGGCCCATCCCGGCGCCATGCGGCAGGTCTATCCGGGGTTCCTGCAGCTCACCGGCTTCATGAGCATGAACCTCGACCGCCATGTGCAGGCCCATTACAACCTGTTCCAGAACCTCGTGAAGGGCGACGGCGAGCCGGCCGACAAGCATCGCGAGTTCTACGACGAATATCTCGCCGTCATGGACCTCTCGGCCGACTTCTATCTTGAAACGGTTGAAAAGGGCTTCATCACCCACGCCCTGCCCAAGGGTGAGATGACCCATCACGGCCATCTGGTGCGGCCGGAAGCGGTGCGCAATGTCGCCCTCATGACCGTGGAAGGCGAGAAGGACGACATCTCCGGCGTCGGCCAGACCTTCGCCGCCCATCGCCTGTGCGCCAACATCCCGCAGGAAAAGCGCGCCCATTACCTCCAGCCGGGCGTCGGCCATTACGGCGTGTTCAACGGCTCGCGCTTCCGCTCGGAGATCGCGCCGCGCATTTCCGACTTCATCATGAACCAGGAGCGTCCGCGCGCCGGTGCCGACAATGTGACGCAGCTGTTCCCGCACTAGCGGCGTCACTCTTTGGCCATTTGGGCTTTTCCCCCGCGCTGATGGCGCAAAGGGGTAGCCTTTCGGCAAAGAATCTTTTCACATTCGGCGGTAAGCTTGTTCCTGGCCGCTTCTGGCCCACCCTATCGTCGGAATGCCATGCTTTTTCGCAGGCAGGATATATCGCCGACCGCGCGGCGCGGCGCCGAATGGATCGACTTGCTGGTGGATGGGGAAACCGTGCGGGTCTGCGTACGGCGGCATCCCACGGCACGCCGGCTGACCCTGCGCGTGCGCACGGTCTCGCGCGATGTCACGCTGACCGCGCCGCCCCATGTGCCGCTCGCGGCCGCCAATGCGTTCGTCCAGCGCCATCTGGACTGGGTGCGCACGCGCCTCGTGCGGCTGCCGCAATGCGTCCCGTTCGCGCCGGGCGAGACCATCCCCGTGCGCGGCGTGCCCCACCGCATCGTCCATCGCGAGAGCCTGCGCGGCGTCGTTTCGGTGGAAATCGACCCGCAGGACGGCATGCACCTGCTGTGCGTGTCCGGCGACCTGCCGCACATCGCGCGCCGCATCACCGATTATCTCAAGCGCCTCGCGCGGGCGGACCTCACCGCCGCCGTGCGCCGCCATGCCGCCGCGCTCCAGGTGGAGGTCGGCGCCATTACGCTGCGCGACACGGCGAGCCGCTGGGGCTCGTGCGCCGCCTCGGGCGACCTGTCGTTTTCCTGGCGGCTGATCTTCGCCCCGCCCCATGTGCTGGATTATCTCGCCGCCCACGAGGTGGCGCACCGGCTCGAAATGAACCACGGCCCGCGCTATTGGCGCGCCGTGGAACGCATCTTTCCCGAGCGGAAGATCGCCGAAGCCTGGCTGCGCGCCAATGGCGCCGGCCTGCACAGCTACGGCGCCGAATAAAGCGCGGGCCGTCCGGGCCTCAGCGCTTGCGGCCTGCGAGCGAGAAGGCGCCCGCGCCGGAGACGAAATAGAACATCGTGCCGCCGACGATGGCGGCGTTCTTGAGGAAATGGATCTGCTGGCCCACGGCGGCCGCGGGGTCCGCCACATCCCAGAAGCGATGCGCGATCAGCCCCGTCAGCAACACGAAGCCGCCGGAGAGGAAGGCGGTGAGGCGCGGCACCACGCCCAGCACCAGCAGGATCGGCAGGCCGATTTCGGTGGCCGCCGCCGCGATCGCCATCAGATCGGGCGCGGGCAGGCCGAGCCCGGCGAAATATTGCGCGGTCCCGCCAAGATTGGAGGCCTTGCGAACGCCCGAGGGCAGAAACAGCGCGGCCATCAGCAGGCGGCCCACCAGCAATGCGAGATCGTCGAGACGGTTCATGAGTGCCCCTCCGGCAAGTTCAGAGATGACTTGTCATTGGGCCGGGCGCCGATGGCAGGCAACACGGCAGCGCTCACGATGCGGTGACAACCCTGCCGTAACGCTAGTCCAGCGTGCGCTGTCGACGAATCGTGAACAGCAGATGGGCCGCGAGGGGCAGGAAAACCGAAATTCCGGCGAACCGGAACAGATGATGCGCGCTCATGAACGCCGGGTCGTATCCCATGGCGAAGCCGAGCACGGTCATGGTCTCCAGCGCGCCGGGCGAGAATGCGGTGATGAGCTTGCCGGGATCGTCATGCGTCAGCTGCGCCGCCACCAGCGCGCAGGCGACCGAGATCACCAGCGCCACCGCGAACGCCCCGAGCGAGGCGAGCAGGCAGGAGCGCAAGGTCGCCCGGTCGGTGCCGCGAAACCGCACGCCCACCCCCGCGCCGAGCACCACATAGCTCGGAATCAGCAGAACGGGCGGCACGTAGGCGTGGGAAAAGCCGAAGCCGTGCAGCAGGGCGCTGCCGGTCATGGCCCCCACGAGCATGCCGCCCGGCACCCGCAGCCGGTTGAACGCCACTCCGGTCGCCAGGCTCACCGCCAGCAGGATCGCCACATCGGGCAGGGATGAAAGCGGCACCGCGGCCGGTGCGCCGGCGGGATGGCCGACGCGGCCCATCACATGGGGCAGGGCGGCCACCAGCAGGAACAGCCGCATGGCCTGGGAGAAGGCCACCTTGCGCATGTCGGCCGGGGTGGTCGCCGCCATGGCGACCACCGTGCTGAGCGCGCCGGGCGCGGAGGCATAGAAGGCCGATTGCGCGTCCCAGCGCGCCACCCGCACCAGGAACGCCATGCTGCCCGCCATCACGCCCACCACGCTGACCGCGAGCAGCGCCATAGAGATCGGCCAGGTGGCGGCGTGGGTCAGCATGTCCGGCGACATGGCGGTGCCCATGGAGGCGCCGAGCACCAGGAAGCCCATGAACCGCACTGGCGTCGGCACCTCCAGCCGCGCGCCGCACAAGGCGAGCACGGTGGTGACCATCAGCGCCCCCGACATCCAGGCCGCCGGCATGCCGAGGCGGAAGAACACGAAGCCGCCCAGCGCACCGCTCGCGAGGGTGACGAGGCTCGCCACCAGAAAAGCCCGGCGCGACGGGATATTCACGCTCATGAAAAAACGCCTGAATGTTTCATTGCCCGGTGGGGCGGGCCTCCAGCCAGCGCACCAGCCGGTCGGCGGCGGTACGCAGCTGCGCTTCGCCGCGGGCATAGCACAGCCGCATGAAGCCTTCACCACCGGCGCCGAAGGCGGTGCCGGGCGCGAGGCCCACATTCGCCTCGTCCACCAGCCGCAGGCCGAGCTTGCGCACGTCGTGCTCCCCCGCGATGCCGAAGAACAGATAGAAGGCGCCGTCCGGCTTCACGAGATCCACTTTCCCGGTGGCCAGCAGCGCGTCCGCCACCAGGTCGCGGCCGCGATGGGCGCGGGCGATCTGCGCGGCCACGAAGGGTTCGCCCTGCGTCAGCGCCGCCACCGCGCCGCGCTGCATGAAGGCGGCGACGCCGGAGGTGGAATATTGGATCAGATTCTCGATCACCTGCCCGAGCGCGGCGGGCGCCTCGATCCAGCCGACGCGCCAGCCGGTCATGGCCCAGTTCTTCGAGAAGGTCTGCACGAACAGGATGTGATCGTCCGCATCCATCACGTCGTGGAACGAGGGCGAGCGCGCCCCCGCGCCATAATGGAAACGGCCGTAGATCTCGTCGGCGACGATCCAGAGGCCGTGCTTGCGGGCCAGCGCCAGCACAGCTTTGAGATCCTCCAGCGAGGCCACGAAGCCGGTGGGGTTGGCGGGCGAATTGAGGAAGATGGCGCGGGTGCGCGGCGTCACCGCCGCCTCCAGGCGCGCATGGTCCAGCGCAAAGCCCTCCGGGCCATAGGAGAACGGCACATAGACCGGGTGCGCGCCGGCTTTCTGCGCCGCCGCCGCCGCATTGGGCCAGGTGGGCGAGGGGATGATCACCTCGTCGCCTGCGCCGAGCGCCAGCGCGAAGGCGATCTGGATCGCCTGCATGCCCGAGCCGGTGACGAAGAAGCGCTCGGGATCCGAGGGCACGCCATAGAGGCCGGCGATATAATCGGCGATCGCCACGCGCAGCTCCGGCAGGCCGCGCTGCCAGGTGTAGAAGGTCTCGCCGGCATGCAGCGCCTGCGCGGCCGCCTCGCAGATGAAGGCTGGGGTCTGAATATCCCCCTCACCGGCCCAGAGCGGGACGATGCCCTCGCGGTTTCGGCCGTAATTCATCACTTCCACGATGCCGCTCTCGGGCAGCGCACGCACATGGGCGCGCACCGCATCCAGCAAAGGATCGGCGGCGGGAAGGGGGGAACGGGCGGCGGGGGCGGATGCGGTCATAGCGGACAGCCTGGGCAGAAGCCTTTGGGCGCACGGGCGCGGGAAGGAAGCGCGGCGACCATACTCATGTTCGCGCGCTTGCGCCCATCAATTGGCGTGACCCATCAATCAGCATTGCTGATGTGTGGTTTGCATTCCTGCAAATGACCCTTGCAAGGCAACCCCCTATACCGACCCGCGCCGCAAGCTTAAGTCGAGGGCCATACCGGGCTGCCGCCCGGCCCCTCCACACGGTGACGCCATGAGCTACACGATCGATCAGGCCGCTTTGGACACTCTGTTCCTGAAGGCGCGCTCGCAGAACGGCTGGACCGACCAGCCGGTCAGCGAAGCCGAGCTGCGCGCGCTCTACGACCTCGCCATCTATGGCCCCACCTCGGCCAACACCCAGCCCGCGCGCATCCTGTTCCTGGCGTCCGACGAAGCCAAGGCGCGGCTGAAGCCGGCCCTCTCCGAAGGCAATCTCAAGGCGCTCGCCGCGCCGGTCATCGCGATCATCGCCTACGATCTGGAATTCTACGAGAAGATCCCCCAGCTCTTCCCCCATGCGCCGGGCTTCAAAGATCTGTTCGTGAAAAATCCCGGCATGGTCGAGCCGCACGCCTTCCGCAACTCCTCGCTGCAGGGCGCCTATTTCATCCTCGCCGCCCGCGCGGTGGGGCTGGACGTCGGCCCCATGTCCGGCTTCGACGCCGCCAAGCTGGATGCGGAATTCTTCCCGGACGGCAAGGTGAAGACCAATTTCATCGCCGCCCTCGGCCACGGCGACCCGGCTAAGGTCATGCCCCGCCTGCCGCGCCTGCCCTTCGAGGAAGGTGCGAAGATCCTCTGAGGACCGGAGCGGCCGATCGGGCCGATCTTCGACGCTCTCGCGGAGGCGCCTCTCCCGAGGCGCCTCTCGCCGGCGAACGAGCGCGTTTGCCGAAGTTCGGCGCGCATGTTCGCCGAATTGCCGGTTTCGTCGCCCGAACAGGCGGCGTGATCGCCCACAAATCCGCCGTTCGTCCGCAGCATCCGAATGTTTCACGTGAAACATTCTGCCGAAAACAAAGGGTTTGCGGGCCACCGTCGGGGCTTATGCCGCGCCCGCCAAACCTTGCGGCGCGATTTTTCGGTCAGGCCCCAATAATTTCGCGCACCAGATCGTCCAGATTTCCGCCCGCATAGAGATGTCCCGGCAGCGCGGCGCGGCGGGCCGCTTCCAGGTCCGTGTCCTTGTCGCCGATGAGGAAGGAGCGGGTCCTGTCCACCGGCCATTCTTCGAGCGCGCGCAGGATCATGCCGGGATTGGGCTTGCGGTCGAAATGGTCGAGCGCATATTCCACAACGCTGCCCTCCGGGTGAAACGGCGCGAGATAGAAGCAGTCCACATGGCCGCCGTGGCGGGACAGCGCCTCCGCCAGCGCCGCATTGAAGGCCTGCGCCTGTTCCAGCGTATAGAGCCCGCGCGCGATGCCCGACTGGTTGGTGACCACGAACACCAGGTAGCCGGCCGCATTCAGCCGCGCCACCGCTTCCCCCGCGCCCGGCATCAGGCGCAGGTCCGCCGGGCGGAAGGCATAGCCGATATCGACGTTCAGCACGCCGTCCCGGTCGAGGAACGCGGCGGGACGCAGGGCTTGCGCCCCCGCCCCGCTTCCTTCGCCCACGCTCAATCCTGGCCGGGATCGGCGCGGAAGCTCGCCGCCTCGATGCCGGCGACGGCGCAGGCCTCGTCATTGTCCGAGGTGTCGCCGGAGATGCCGACCGCGCCGCAGATGGCGCCCGCGGCATCGCGAATCAGCACGCCGCCCGGCACCGGGATGAGATCCCCCACCACTTCGCCGGCGGCGGCGATGAAGAAGGGCTGCTCCTTCGCGCGGCGGAACAGCGAGCGCGAGCCCATGCCCAGCGCCAGGGCGCCGCGCGCCTTGCCGATGGCGATCTCGCCGCGCTTCAGGCTGGTGCCGTCCTGCGCGCCGAATGCCTTGAGCGCGCCGCGCCCGTCCAGCACCACGATGGCGAGCGGGCTGAGCTTCTGGGCCACTGCCTGGCGCAGCGCCGTGGACAGGATGGTCTGGGCCTGGTCGAGGGTCAAAACCGACATGCGCGTCTCCCGTGCCGCCCCGTGCGACGGCAGGAGGAGTATTACAAGCCCGCGTTGAGGGAAAGACACCGGGGAAAGACACGGAGGCGGTTGCGCCGGCGCGATTTTTTGTCGATGGCAGGGACCGCGCGTGGCAGCATCGCGGCGAGGCGGGAGAGGGCCGGATCATGCATCCCATCACCAACACCAATCCCAAGCGGCAGATCAACGAGCCGGGACACCGCCGCAAGTTCCTGGTGGTGATCGACGAGACCCCGGAATGCGATCGCGCGGTCTATTACGCCAGCCGCCGCGCCGCCCGCACCGCCGCCGGGGTGGTGATGCTGGGCATTCTCGAGCTGGAAGGCGCGCGCCAGCAATGGCTCGGCATCGCCGATTTGATGCGCGCGGAGGCCACCGAGGCCATGCAGGCCCATCTCGACGATTATGCCGCCCGCGCCCGCCAGCTCGCGGGCATCGAGGCGGAAACCGTGATCCGCGAAGGCGGCAAGAGCGCCGCTTTGCTGGACCTGATCAGCGAGGATCGCGACATCGCCATCCTCGTGCTCGCCGCCGGAACCGGATCGGACGGGCCGGGGCCGCTCGTGGCTGCCGCCGCCGGCCCGCACGCGGCACGCTTTCCCATTCCCGTCACCATCGTGCCGGGCGCGCTCTCGGACGAGGAACTGGACGCCCTCGCCTGAGCCGGCCCGGAGTTGGCGGATCGAGGCCGCATGCGGCTTCCCCTGACGGAGGCCGCACTGGCCTGCCGCGGCCCTTGCTGCCACCATGACTGAACGGAAGAGGGACCGACGGTGAAATTGTTCGAGGCGCGCAAGCCCGCCACGCTGGAAAGCATCTCCTGGGTGCGCAAGGCCTTGCGGCGCCAGCTGTCGCAATTGCGCATCGGCGCGGACATCAGCGACGAGGTGGTGCTGGCCCTGGTGGAGTTGGCCACCAACACCGTCCAGCACGCTCGCCCGCCGGCGCGGGAATTTTCCGTCAGCGTGCGTCTGGAAGGCATCGTGCTCACCGCGGAGCTGGAGGATGACGGTGGCCCGTTCCTGGGCTTCGCGGCGGCGTGGGAGGCGGCGAGCCTTACCCGCGTCTCGCCCGATGCCGTCTCGGGGCGCGGCCTGCCGCTCGCCCGGCATTTCCTCGACCAGGCAAGCTACAGCGCCGGCCCGCCGAACCGGTTTCTCCTGCGCCGCCAATTGGCGCGCCGCCGGCCCCAATTGCTGGTGGTGGAGGACGAGGAAGTGCTCCTGGAGACCTATCTCGGCCTTCTGGAGCCGCATTATCGCGTGATGGCGGCGCGCGACCTGCGCAGCGCGCTGCTGCTGGCGCGCGAGACCAAGGTGGACCTCATCCTCACGGATTTTCACCTCGGCTCCGAGCCGGGCACGGCGCTGGTGACGGCGCTGGAGGAAGACCGCGACCGCCCGCCCATCCCCATCGTCATGATCACGGCGGATTCCAGCGTGCGCACCCGCGCCCTGGAGCTTGGCATCGACACCTTCCTCACCAAGCCGGTGACGCCGGACGCGCTGCTGGAAACCATCCAGCTCGCGCTCACCCGCGCGCTGCGCCAGCGGGCGCGGCTGTTCCGCTATTTCGGCACGACGCTCAGCCAATTGGTGCAGCCCAATTTGCCGGATATGCTCGGCCCGTTCGCCCTGGCACTGCTGCACGAAACCGCCGACATCGGCGGCGGCGACCTGGTGGTGCATCTGCCGCGCCCGGGGCGCGAGCGCATCGTGATGGTGGACGTCATGGGCCACGGCATCGACGCCAAGGCCGGCGCCATCGCCCATGCCGCCATGGTGCGCGCGCTGGATCTCGATCCCAGCTTGTCGCCCGGGCAATTCCTGGCCCGCTGGTCGGACCTGATCTTTGGCGAACCGGCCTTCGACGCCGCCATCGCCACCGCCCTGGTGGTGGATCTGCTGGCGGACGGGCGGGTCGAGATCGCCTCCGCCGGCCATCCCCATCCCATGATTCTCACCGCCGATTCCGCGCGCGCGGTGGTCTGCGAAGGGCCGCTCCTCGGCTTCGCCGACCAGCCGTTCTATGAAGCCGTCTGCCTGACGCTCGCGCCAGGAGAACGGCTTCTGCTCGCCACCGACGGGCTGGACCCGGTGGAACTGGCGAGCGGCGGCAATTGTCCCGACTGGCTGATCGGCGAGGTGCAGAGCCGCGCCGCCCTGCCCCTGCCGGCGGCGATCGGCCGGGCCGCTGCCCGTATCGCCGCCCGCCTCGGCCCCGACCCGCAGGACGATTGGATGCTGATCCTACTGGAGCGCGTCGATACCGACGCCGCGCAGGCTCCGCCGCCGGATGTGGAGCTGGCGGAGGCCCATCCCGCTCCCGATGCGCCGCATGGGGCGCCGAGGGACATCCCGCCCGGCCATGCCGCGCCCGGCGCGAACGCTTCCAACGGGCTGGAGCTGTCAGGGGTGGCGGCGCTAAGGCAGGCCGTGGGCCCGGCGGCGTTTCAATCCCTCGCCGGGCGGTTCGTGGAGAATGCCGCGCGCCGGTTTGAAGCGTGGGACGCGCTCGTCGATGCCGGCGACAGCGCCGCCCTTCGGCGGGAAGCCCATGCGCTGGCAGGGCTGCTGGGTCAGTTCGGCCTGGCGGGCGCTGCCGAACTTGCGCGGCAGGTGGAACATAGCCCGGATGACGCGGCGCAGCTCCGCCTTGCGCGCGCCCTTTCCGTGCAGGGGCCCCAGCAGTTGGAACTGCTGAAATCCTGGCTGAAACAGGAACCGTAGTGGGCGGCCGCAGGTCAGCGGCCGGTGGTGTTCAGCTTCGCCCTTCTCCGGCGGCATAGAGGGCGGCGATGCCCTGCCGATAGGTGGGATAGCCGAGCGTCACGCCCAGTTCGTCCTTCAGCCGGCCGTTGGCAACCCGCTTGTTGGCCGCCCAGAAGGAGAGCGCCATGGGCGTCATCTCCTGTGCCGCCTCGTCGAAGGGAATGGCAGGCGGCGGCTCCACGCCCAGCAGCGTCGCGGCGGCGAGAATCGGCTCGCCGGGCGCGGTGGGCAGATCGTCGGTCACGTTCACCACGCCGTTGAACCGACGCCTCACCGCGGCACGGATGCTGGCGCTGATATCGTCCACATGGATGCGGTTGAACACCTGGTCCGGCTTGTCGATGCGACGCGCTTCCCCCCGCGCCACCTGCACCAAAGCGTTGCGGCCGGGTCCGTAAATGCCGGCAAGCCGCAGGATCGCGACCGGCACATCGCGCGCGCCGCCGAAGCGCAGCCATTCCGCCTCGGCCGCAAGACGCCGCTCCAGGCGCGCAGAGCCGGGCTTCGGCTTGGTGCGCTCGTCCACCCAGGCGCCCTTGTGGTCACCATAAACCCCGAGGGTCGTGAGATAGACCACGGAGCGCAGATGCGCATTCGCCATCAGCGCCTTCCGACCCACGGCCAGAACCGGGTCGCCCGCCTCTCCCGGCGGGGCCGAGAGCAGCAGCACATTCGCCGTGCGCAGCGCCTGTTCGAGCGTAGCGGAGAGATGGACACCGTCGAACGGCAGGCCCGTGACCGGCAGCCCCGGCCGCGCCAGCGCGGCGAGTGCCTGCGCCCCTTCGCGCGTGCGGCTGGTGCCGATGACGCGGGAAAACAGCGCAGGCTCGCGCGCCAGAAGGGCGCGCCCGCAATATCCCAATCCCACCGCCAGCAGCGTGCTCATGCCATCGGTCATGACGCAGCCAGGCGCTTCGGGCAAGAGCCAAACGGGGCCCGCCGCCAGGCGCCCACGGTTCAGGAGAGGGTCGCCTCCCATTCCGCCCGCACCGTGGGGTCCGTGTCCGGCGCGCGCCGCGCCGCAAGCTGCGCAAACTCCGCCGCCGGCATCAGGCGGGAGAGCGCCCACACCGCCGCACCGCGCACCACCGGCGCCTCATCTTCAAGCCGGAGAAGAATGTGCGGGATGAAAGCGGGGTGCTGCGAATTTCCCATGGCGATCAGCACATTGCGCACCATGCGGGTCCGCCCGGTACGCTTGATGGGGCTTTTGGCGAATCGCACACGGAACGCCGCATCGTCCAGCGCGACCAGTTCCGCGAGGGCGGGCGCGCGATTCTCATCCCGCGCGGCCAGCTTCATCTCGCGTCCGGCCTGGGCGAACTTGTTCCAGGGGCAAGCGGCGAGGCAATCGTCGCAGCCATAGATGCGATTGCCCATAAGCGAGCGCAGATCGCGCGGGATCGGACCGGCATGCTCGATGGTGAGGTAGGAAATGCAGCGCCGCGCATCGATGCGATAGGGCGCGGGGAAAGCGGCTGTGGGGCAGGCATCGAGGCAGGCGCGGCAATGGCCGCAATGGTCGCTTTCGGGCGTATCCACCGGCAGATCGAGCGTGGTGGCGATGGCGCCGAGGAACAGCCAGGAGCCGCGCGCCCGCGACACCAGATTGGTGTGCTTGCCCTGCCAGCCGAGGCCCGCCGCCTGGGCGAGGGGCTTTTCCATCAGCGGCGCGGTATCCACGAACACCTTCACATCGCCGCAGCCGGCTTTTGCGAGCAGCGCGCGGGCGATGCGCTTGAGCTTCGCCTTGATCAGCTCGTGATAATCCTCGCCCCGCGCATAGACCGAAATGACGCCGCCCGTACGCTGCGCCAGCGCGGCGCGCGGGTCCTCGTCCGGCCCATAATTGAGGCCGAGCATTACCACGGTGCGCACCGCGCCCCATAGGGTGCGGGCGTGCGCCCGACGGTCCAGGGTCTCGGCCATCCATCCCATGTCGCCATGGCTTCCCTCCGCCACCCATTGGCGCAGGCGAGGGCCCGCAGCCGAGGCGGCGTCGGGATCGGCGATGCCGAAGGCGTCGAACCCCTCGGCGAGGGCGAGGGCGTGCAGATGCGCTTTGAGAGCCGCCCAATCCGGGGGCGTCTCCACCGTCGAAGCCTTCTCGCCGATGTGGGGAAGGGCTGGGAGGGGGATGGTGCCGGTCATAGGAAGCGGCATGGGACGGGGGGAAGAGGATTTCCCGCTCCGGCGAGCGGGGGCTTATCCTGTCCGGTCAGAAATCCAGGTCTGCATAGGTGCTAGAGGCCGGCATGCCGGGAATGGAATCGTTCAGCAGGCCGCGAAAGGTCGGGCGCGATTTCAGCCGCGCGTACCAGGCCTTTGCGTCCTCGTCCTCGTCCCACGGCACATCGCCCAGATAATCGGCCACCGAAAGATGCGCGGCAGCGGCAAGGTCGGCATGGCTCATGCGCTCTCCGGCCAGCCAATTGCGGCCTTTCGCTAGCCAGCCGATGTATTTGAGATGGTAGCGCAGATTGGTGCGCGCCGCACGCAGCGCCTGGGCGTCGGGCGGTCCGCCGCCTTGATCGGACTTCATATAGCGCTTGTAGATCCGCTCGCGCACCAGATGCTCGGTGCTTTCCAGAAACAGCTTGTCGTTGAACCAAGCCACAAGGCGCCGCACTTCCACGCGCCCCGCCGGGTCTTCCGGCAACAGGCGGCGGTCAGCGAGGGCAAGGCCGCGCGTCTCGTCGAGATATTCGGCGATGATGCTGGCGCCGGGAACGGAAGGCGCCTGCTGCTCCACCATCACCGGCGTTTCGCCGGCGGGGTTCAGCGCCAGAAACTCCGGCCGGCGCTCCCACACGCGCACTTCCGCGAGCTCCGGCTCGATGCCGTATTCGGCAAGCAGGAGGCGCACGAAACGCGAATGGGGACAGAAAGGATGATGGTACAGATGCATGTCTGGGGGATTTCGCCGCTGCGGCTGATCCCCGGTCTAGATCGGTTCTCGCAGTGCCGCAAGACCGAATGGCGGCCCGCCCTGTGGCAATAGGGCCACATGGTGAACCAAACCAAACTCCTGACCTTAGGTCCACCCAAGCGCCGACGGGCGCTTTTGCATTGCACCGGTTAAGCGAAAATTTCAGGATGCCGCCGCTTCATGGCCCCTGGCCATTTCCCTTCACGCCCGGACTCCCGCGCCATGACCCTCGGCACCATGCTCGAAGCCCTGTTCCTCGGCCTCCTGGAAGGATTCACCGAGTTCATCCCGGTATCCTCCACCGCGCACCTGCTGTTGGCCGGGCATTTTCTGGGCTTCGAGAGCACGGGCAAGACGTTCGAGGTGCTGATCCAGCTCGGTGCCGTGCTGGCCATCCTCACGGTCTATTTCCAGCGGTTCCTAAAGGTGGCGGTGGCGCTGCCCACCAGCCCCGGCGCGCGGCGCTTCGTGCTCGGCGTGCTGATCGCCTTCCTGCCGGCGGCGGTGATCGGGGCCGCGCTGCACGGCTTCATCAAGGCGGTGCTGTTCGAAAGCCCGATGCTGATCTGCTTCACGCTGATCTTCGGCGGCATCGTGCTGCTGTTCGTGGATCGCATCGTGCCGGAGCCGCGCTACAACAACGCCATGGGCTTCCCGCCCCTGCTGGCACTGAAGATCGGCTTCTTCCAGTGCCTCGCCATGATTCCCGGCATGTCGCGCTCGGGCTCCACCATCGTCGGCGCCATGCTGATGGGCGTGGACAAGCGGGCGGCGGCGGAATTCTCCTTCTTCCTCGCCCTGCCGACCATGTTCGGCGCGTTCGTCTACGATCTCTACAAGAGCCGCAACATGCTCTCGCTGGACGATGGGCTGCTGATCGTCATCGGCTTCGTCGCGGCCTTCTGCGCCGCGGTGCTGGTGGTGCGCTCGCTGCTCGATTTCGTCTCCCGCCACGGCTATGCGGTGTTCGGCTGGTGGCGGATCATCGTGGGCGTGGCGGGCCTTATCGGTCTCGCCATCGTCCATTGAAGGGTTAGCGCGCCCCTCTTTCGGCCTCAGAAGTCGGAGGCGATGCCACCGACTTCCCAATCCCCATAGCGCACGGGCTCGGTGCCGCCGCGCCCGTTCACCTCCTTCGGCATGGATTTGGCGACCGCGTCGATCGCCGCGCGCCGTTCCGCAGCCTCGGCCAAGGCGCGCTGCGCTGCGGGGGTGAGGGGCTTTCCAGGTGCGCTGCCTGGCGCCTTGGTCTCAGCTTCGGTCATGCGCGTCTTCCTCACGTCATAAGCAGGGCGCCTATGGTGCATCCCCGCTGGCGTCCTTGCCCCTCGTCCTGAGGCATGCTAGCGACCCGCCACCTCGCATGGGGACGAGGACCAGCCTCAAGGGAGACGAGCATGGCGACTCAAAATGGCAGCCCGGCGGACAATGTGGCGCCTTCGCTCAATGTCCTCGCGCAATATATCAAGGATCTCTCGTTCGAGAATCCCAACGCCCCGAATTCGCTGGCGAGCCCCGCCGGCCAGCCGGACGTGAGCGTGCAGATCAACGTCAACGCACGCCCGCTCGCGAACAACGAGTTCGAAGTCGAGCTGAAGGTGGACGGCAAGGCCTCGGTGCAGGGCAACACCATGTTCGCCTTCGACCTGACCTATGGCGGCATCTTCCGCATTCAGGGCATTCCCGAGCAGAGCCTCCAGCCGGTGGTGCTCATCGAGTGCCCGCGCCTTCTGTTCCCCTTCGCCCGCCAGATCGTGGCGGACGCGGTGCGCAACGGCGGCTTCCCGCCCCTGATGATCGATCCCGTGGACTTCGCCAGCCTCTATCAGCAGCGCATGATGGCCGAAGCCCAGCGCCTGCAGCCGGTCGGCCAGGCCTGAGGATTTCCAAGCGGGGTGAGGGCTTTCGCTGATCGCGGCGGAGCCCTCACCCCAATCCTCTCCCCGTGGGGGAGAGGGAGATTTCTGAGAGGGTTCGCGGCGCCGGACGCCCGGAGCTTCAGCCTCGCATGGCCTCTTCGGCCCGCACTTCGTCCACGAGATATTGCGCCCAAAGCGCCTTGTCGCCCATCTGTTCGATGAAAGCGCGATGGACCGCGTGTTCCTCCTGCGTAAGGCGAGGGGCGAGGGGAACCGGCCGCATGCGCGCGGCGATCACGGTTTCCGCCATCAGGCGCGGCGCGGCGCCGCCGGTCTCTTCCACGAGCCCGACCAGCATCGCCTGCCGGCCGCCCAGCAATTCGCTATAAACTTCCGCCAGCAGCTCGGCATCCAGCAAGGCGCCATGCTTCACGCGGCGCGAGCTGTCGATGCCGTACCGGTTCATCAGCACGTCGAGGCTGTTCTGCGCGCCGGGATGCTTGCGCCGCGCCAAGGCGAGCGTATCCACCACGCGGTCGCGCGCGATGACGGGGCGGCCGGCGCGGGTGAGTTCCGCATTCAGAAAGCCGATGTCAAACGCCGCGTTGTGGATCACCAAAGTGTCGTCGGCGATGAAATCGAGAAAGGCGTCCGCCACCTCGGCGAATTTCGGCTTGTCGGAAAGAAACTCGGCGGACAGGCCGTGGACGTTGAACGCCTCCACCGGCATGTCCCGTTCCGGGTTGATATAAACGTGATAGACCGTGCCAGTGAGGATGCGGTTGACCATTTCCACGCAGCCGATTTCAACCAGCCGGTCGTCCTTATTGGCGTCGAGGCCGGTGGTTTCGGTGTCGAGGACGATTTCCCGCATGGTCTTTTCCGCTCACTTCCCCGCCTGAGGCCGCCGGCCCGGCCCGCTCAGCGCGCGCACGATGCCGCGCACCTGATGGCCGGCGCTCTCGAACCCACGCCCCGTATCGATCAGGAAATGGGCCCGGGCGCGCTTCTGCGAATCAGGCATCTGCTTGGCCAGGATGGTGGCAAAACGCTCCGGCGTCATGCCGGGGCGTTCCAGCACCCGCGCTTCCTGCACATCTTCCGGTGCGCTCACCACCGCCACCGCATCGACGCGCTTTTCGCCGCCGGTCTCGAACAGCAAGGGGATATCGAGCACCACGAGCCGCGCACCCGCCGCCCGCGCCCGGTCGAGGAAGGCAATCTCCTGCCCTCGCACGAGGGGATGAACGATGGATTCCAGCCGCTTCATCGCCTCTGCGTCGCCGAGCACGCGGGCGGAGAGGGAGGGACGGTCGATGGCGCCGTCCTTCGTCACGCCGGGAAAGGTGGCCTCCACCGGCGCGACGGCGTCCCCGCGATAGAGCGCATGCACGGCCGCGTCGGCGTCATACACCGGCACGCCTTCCGCCCGGAACAAGCCGGCGGTGGCGGATTTTCCCATGCCGATGGAGCCGGTGAGGCCGAGAATCCACATGGATCAGGCCTCCAGCTGGCCCTTGGCGCGCAAGTCGGCGACGATCAGCTCGCGCAGCGGCGCATCAACCTCCGGCCGCACGCCGAACCAGCGCTCAAAGCCCGGCACGCCCTGGTGCAGCAGCATACCGAGCCCGTCCACGATGCGATGTCCGCGCGCCCGTGCGGCCTTCAGCAAGGGCGTCTCCAGCGGCACATAGACCGCGTCCGTCACCACCGCATCGGCTTTCAGGGGCGAAAAATCGAGGTCGAGCGGCGGGTGTCCCTTCATGCCGAGCGAGGTGGTGTTCACCAGCAAAGCCGCATCCGCCAGTGGCGCGGCGATCTCGCCGAGGCCGATCGGCACCACGCGCGACCCGAACTGCTCCGCCAGCGCCTGCGCGCGCTCCAACGTGCGGTTGGCAAGCCAGAGCTTCTCCACGCCGCGCGACAAAAGCCCATGGACGATGGCCCGCGAGGCACCGCCCGCACCGAGCACCAGCACCGGCCCGCCGGCCGCGTCCCAGCCCGGCGCGCCGGCATCGAGATTGGCCAAGAACCCGTAAACGTCAGTATTGCCGCCGTGGAGACGCCTGTCCTCGAACCACAGCGTGTTCACCGCCCCGAGCGCGCGGGCGGTCTCATCCGCCTCGGCCACGGCACGAAACGCGATTTCCTTGTTCGGCGCGGTCACATTGCCGCCGGCATAACCGCGCGCGGCGAAGTTCGCGTAGAAGGCCGCGGCTTCCTCCGGTGGGACATCCTCGCGGCCATAGGTGCCGGAGAGTCCGTGCTTTTCCAGCCAATAGCCATGCAGCATGGGCGAGCGGGAATAGGCCACGGGATGGCCGCTGATGCACAATTTCACGCTCACAACAGCACGCCCTCATCCCGCAGAAATCCCAGCAGCGGCAACAGCGGCAGGCCGAGAATGGTGAAATGATCGCCCTCGATGGCCGCGAACAGGTTCACGCCCAGCCCTTCCAGCTGATAGCCGCCAACGCTGGTGAGCACGGACGGCCCGGCGGCATCCAGATAGGCGTCGAGCGCGGTATCTGAGAGGGGCCGCATGGTCAGCCGCGCCGTTTGAACCGTCTCGAAAACAACCTCCTCGTCCTGCACCACCGCTACGGCCGAATGCAGCGCATGGGTGCGGCCGGCGAGGCGGGACAGCTGCGCGCGAGCGCTCTCCCGATCCTTCGGCTTGTGGAACACCACACCGCCCAGCGCCAGGGTCTGATCGGCGCCGACCACCAGGCGATCGGCATCAAGCTTGCGGGCGCCAGCGAAGGCTTTGGCGCGGGCGAGCATGCGAGCGACGTCGTCCGGCCCGGCCTCACAGGCCGGCGCGGCAGTCTCGATCGCGCGCTCGTCCACCTCGCCGTCCACCAGATCCACCGGCAGGCCTGCGGCTTCCAGCAAGGCGCGCCGGGTTGTGCTGCGCGAGGCCAGCGCGAGAGGATGGAGGCCGCGCCAGAGAGTCATGGCCGGATCGTCCGCTCAGGTTTCGACGATGGCGCGGCGGCGCCGTTCGGAGAGATGGCCGATAATCGCCGCCGCCGTCTCCTCGATGGAGCGGCGGGATACGTCGATCAGCGGCCAGCCATGCCGCGCGCACAGGCGCCGCGACAGCGCGAGCTCCTCGGAGACCGCCTCGCGGTCCACATAAGCCGTGTTGGGGCTCGCGGCATTCAGCCCCAGGAGACGGTTCTGGCGGATCTCGACGATTCGCTCCGCGCTCGCGACAAGGCCGACGATGAGCGGCTTCTTCAGCCGTTCCAGGCCCGGCGGCAGCGGAACATTGGGCACCAGCGGGATATTGGCGGTCTTGATGCCGCGATTGGCGAGATAGATGGAGGTGGGGGTCTTCGAGGTGCGCGATACGCCGAGCAGCACCACGTCCGCCTGCTCCAGATCGTCGGTCATGTGACCGTCGTCATGCATGACGGTAAAATTGAGCGCGTCGATGCGCTTGAAATAGGTGGCATCCAACGCGTGCTGGCCGCCGACGCGGGGCTGGGGCTCGCCGCCGAGATAGGATTGGAACATCTGCACCACTGGCGCCAGCACCGAGAGGAACGGCACGCCGAGTTCGCGGCAGCGCTCCTTCAGCCGCTCGCGGACTTCCTTGTCCACCAGCGTGTAGAGCACGATGCCGGGATTGTTCTCGATGTCGATCAATACCCGCTCCAGCTGCTTCATGGAGCGCACGAGCGGGTACACATGCTCGATCGGCAGCACGTTGGCATATTGGGCGCAAGCGGCGCGGCCCACGTTGATCAGCGTCTCGCCGGTGGCATCCGACACGAGGTGCAGATGGAAATAGCTTTCATTGGGAACGCGCGGTGCCGTCACGTCATATCCTGCCACTTATCCACCGGCCTGTGGACGGTCGGTGCAGAAACGCACGCCCGAACGGGTCATGCAAGGCCGGCGAAAGAGTCATGGGCATCATCGTCCACAATTGAACCCGTGGGGACGCATTCAAAGGCACCCTCTGTGGGCTTGTGGGGAAATCTCCCGGCGCGGGGCGATTTACCTTTTGTTAACGATTGTTGGCCGGCTCAGCGCGATGGGTGCGCCGACGTGTCAGCCTGTGGACCGGTTGTCGACGGCGCTGCGAATAGTTAATCAACCGTTAAGACATAAAAGACTCTCTCTTAAATAAGATTCCTTTTTAGATAGTTGGAGCGGGATGACGAACAGCGCGGCGCAGCCTTCCCCCTTTCTCGCCGTGCTCGATGGCGTGCCCCAGGCCATTCCTCCGCTCTGGATGATGCGGCAAGCCGGGCGCTATCTGCCCGAGTACCGTGCCGTTCGTGCGACAGCCGGCGATTTCCTCACCCTGTGCTACACGCCCAAGCTCGCCGCCGAGGTGACGCTTCAGCCGATCCGGCGCTTCGCCTTCGACGCGGCGATCATTTTTTCCGACATTCTGGTCATTCCCCACGCACTTGGGGTGGATGTGCGCTTCGAGGCCGGCGAGGGTCCGCGGCTGGAGCCGGTGACGAGCGGCGCGGCGATCGCGGGGCTGCGCGGCGCGCTCGACCCTGATCGCGTCCAGCCGGTCTATGAGGCGCTTTCGCTGGTGAAAGCGGCCCTGCCCCGTGAAACCGCGCTGATCGGCTTCTGCGGGGCGCCCTGGACGGTTGCGACCTATATGGTGGCCGGGCAAGGCACCGACGACCAGGGGCCGGCGCGTTTGCTCGCCCTGCGCGACCCCGAGCTGTTCCAGTCGCTGATCGACGTGCTGGTGGAGATGTCCATCGCCCATCTCAACGGGCAGATTTCCGCCGGCGCGGACGCGGTGCAGATTTTCGACACCTGGTCCGGCGTGCTCGATCCGGCCTCGTTCGAGCGCTGGTGCGCCAAGCCCCTGGCGCGCATCGTCGCGGGGGTGCGGGCGGTGCATCCCGAAGCGCGGATCATCTCCTTCCCCAAGGGGGCGACCATGGAGGCGCTGGAAAAGCTCGCTGCCCTGGGCCTCAACGGCATCGGCCTCGACTGGAGCGCGGATCGGCACGTTGCACGGCAACGGCTTGGGGATAAAGTTGCCCTCCAAGGCAATCTTGACCCCTTGCGCCTGATTGCCGGCGGACCTCAGCTCGATGAGGAAATCTTCAATATTCGCAGGGATTTTGCAGGCGCACGGCACATCTTCAACCTGGGACACGGAATCAAGCCGGAGACCCCGATCGCGCATGTGGAAAACCTTGTGGAAAAGGTGCGGATAAGCCTGTGATCATCCGGTGCGCAA
This sequence comes from Roseixanthobacter pseudopolyaromaticivorans, assembly GCF_043195145.2. Classification (NCBI taxonomy): domain Bacteria; kingdom Pseudomonadati; phylum Pseudomonadota; class Alphaproteobacteria; order Hyphomicrobiales; family Xanthobacteraceae; genus Roseixanthobacter; species Roseixanthobacter pseudopolyaromaticivorans. The sequence goes on along the minus strand of NZ_CM195539.1, from coordinate 4,513,340 downwards.
GCGGACGGGCGGCCGAGGGCGGAAGCTGACATGCTCTATCTCTGGATCAAGGCGCTGCACGTGATGGCGGTCATCTCCTGGATGGCCTCGCTGTTCTATCTGCCGCGCCTGTTCGTCTATCATTGCGACGCGCCGAAGGGCTCGGCCCAATCCGAGACGTTCAAGGTGATGGAGCGCCGCCTGCTGAAGGCGATCTCCAATCCGGCCATGATCGTGACCTGGCTGGCGGGCGGATTCCTGATCTATGAAGGCGGCTGGATTTCCTCGCCCTGGCTGCATGCCAAGTTGGTTCTGGTGCTTGCCCTGTCCGCTTTCCACGGGGAATGCGCGAAATGGACGAGGGCGTTCGCTGAGGACCGCAACACGCGGAGCGCCAGATTTTACCGTATCGCCAACGAGGTGCCGACGGTTCTGATGATCGGCATCGTGATCCTTGTGATCGTTAAGCCTTTTTGATGAGCCGGCGGGCGTCAACGGGGCTTGCATAAAGGGCGGCGATTCCGGTATTGTTCTTTTGCTTTCCTAAACGCAGGCAACGCGCGTTTCGTTTTTACGGCCACGTCATGGGGCCGATACGGAACGTCAGGTGAGATCCCGGTATCCCGGTGTTTCCTGAAGATCTGCGATTCCCCGCCCCTTCCATCTGCCCGGCTTTGGTTCACGAAGCCGCCGGCCCAATTCAAGATTTCGAGGCTTTCCCATATGCGGGAAGTGAAACTCCAGGATCTCAAGTCCAAAACGCCCGTCGAACTTCTCGCCTTCGCTGAAGAAAACGAGGTCGAAAACGCGAGCACCCTGCGCAAGCAGGAATTGATGTTCGCGATTTTGAAGCAACTCGCCGCCAGCGAAACTGAGATTATCGGCGAAGGCGTCGTCGAAGTGCTGCAGGATGGCTTCGGCTTTCTGCGTTCGCCCGATGCCAATTATCTCCCTGGCCCTGACGACATCTATGTCTCGCCCTCCCAGATCCGCCGCTTCGGCCTGCGGACCGGCGACACGGTCAACGGCCAGATCCGCAGCCCCAAAGAGGGCGAGCGGTATTTCGCGCTTCTCAAGGTCAACACGATTAATTTCGAAGACCCCGAGAAGACCAGGCACAAGATCAATTTCGACAATCTCACGCCGCTGTATCCCGATGAGCGCCTGAAGCTGGAATTCGAGGATTCCTCCAAGAAGGACTATTCGGCGCGCATCATCGACATCGTCTCGCCCATCGGCAAAGGCCAGCGCGGGCTGATCGTCGCCCCGCCGCGCACCGGCAAGACGGTGCTGTTGCAGAACATCGCCAAGTCGATCACCGCCAACCATCCGGAATGCTTTCTCATCGTGCTGCTCATCGACGAGCGTCCCGAGGAAGTCACCGACATGCAGCGCTCGGTGAAGGGCGAGGTGATCTCCTCCACCTTCGACGAACCGGCTTCGCGCCACGTCCAGGTCGCCGAAATGGTGATCGAGAAGGCCAAGCGCCTCGTGGAACATGGCCGCGACGTGGTGATCCTGCTGGATTCCATCACCCGCCTCGGCCGCGCCTACAACACGGTGGTCCCCTCCTCCGGCAAGGTTCTGACCGGCGGCGTGGACGCCAACGCCCTCCAGCGGCCCAAGCGCTTCTTCGGCGCGGCCCGCAATATCGAGGAAGGCGGATCGCTCACCATCATCGCGACGGCGCTCATCGACACCGGATCGCGCATGGACGAAGTGATCTTCGAAGAGTTCAAGGGCACCGGCAATTCGGAAGTCATCCTGGACCGCAAGGTGTCCGACAAGCGGGTCTTCCCCGCCATCGACATCACGCGTTCCGGCACCCGCAAGGAAGAACTTCTGGTTCCGGCCGATGTTCTCAAGAAGATGTATGTGCTGCGGCGTATCCTCAATCCCATGGGTACGGTGGATGCTATCGAATTCCTTATGGATAAGCTGCGCCAGACCAAGACCAATCAGGATTTCTTCGATTCGATGAACACCTGATCGGAACGTTCAGGACGTTGGAAATCCGATAGGCCAAGAATCAGCCGCACAGCCTGCGGCTGATTTTTTTTGAGTTCGGCCGCTCAAGCTTGACCATTGATTTACCCTGATCTCTGCCGATGATATCGCTATAACTTGGCGATCCAAATGGCCCGTGGGTTTTGGGAAGTGGCGGTTCGATGCTTGATCCGGTGATCCAGCGGGAAGAGGTGCGCCGCCGTGCCCGGGTACGGCGCGTGTTGCTGGATTCCTCGTTCGTGGTGGCGGATCCGGCACCGCTCGGAATTCACCGCGTGATGGCGCAATACGCCGTCCATGGCGAATGCATCGCCGCCGCAGCGGGGGTCGACTTCCAATTGGTGGAGTGCACGCAGGAGGGCGGTTTCGCCCGGCGGATCACGCCGCTCGTCGGTGTCCCGGAACAACCGACAGCGCCATCGTCTTCGCTTGCGGCGCGCGTCGCCACCCGCGTCAGCCTGGAAGTTCTGCGCTACGTCAGCCATGTGCTGTCGACCGGAAGCCGGTTCCTTGCCAGCTTGGTGCCGGCGGCGCCGCTGAAGCGGGGCAGCGCATGGCTGGCGCGGATCATGGACGGGCTTGTGCCTGCGGTGCGCGCGTCGCTCGTGCCGGCTCCGGCGCGCGGCGAGGCGATCGCCTTTGCGCCGGGGGATGTGCTGTTCTGCGCGGGCTTCTGGCACGAAATGGATTTCAGCCTCTATCGGCGAGCCGCTGCCGCCGGCGCGGAAATCGTGTTTCTGGTCCACGACATTCTGCCGGCGCTCATGCCGACCTATTATCAATATCCTTGGCGGCAGAAGTTTCAGAACGCCCTCGTCCAGGCGCTCGAACTTGGCGGGCACTTTTATGCGGTTTCCGCCCAGAGCCTGAACGACCTGCGCGATTTCGCCCTCTGGCGCGACATGCCCATCAGCGGTTCCGTGGCCTATAACGGCTTTGATCCGCGGGACGAGCGCGTGGCGGCCGCCGCCGATGTCATGAGCGAAGCGCAACGCGCCCTCCTGGAGCAGCAGCCCTGGCTCATGGTCGGCACAGTGGAGCCGAAGAAGGGCCATCGCGATGCGGTGGCGGCATTCGAGCGGCTGTGGCGGGACGGCTACGACCGGCCCCTGGTCATCATCGGCCGCCGTGGCTGGATGAGCGAGGACATGCTCGAGATCATCTGCGGTTCACCCTGGTACGGCCAGAAGCTGTTCTGGTACCGGGACCTCGGAGACGCCGCCGTCGCCGCGCATTATGCCGGCGCGCATGCGCTGCTGTTTCCCTCGCTCGCGGAGGGCTTCGGGCTGCCGCCCCTGGAAGCTGCCACGCGCGGGCTGCCGGTGCTCTCGCGCGACATACCCGTTGTCCGCGAAGTGCTGGGGAGTGCGGGCTGCTATTTCTCCGGCATGCCAGAGATGCTGGATGCGATCCTCTCGCTCGAAGACCCGGCCGCCCATGCTGCAGCGCGGTATCGCCTCTCGCGCCTCACCTGGTATTCCTGGCGGACGATGGTCGAACGGGTGATGGAAGATCTGCTGCTGTCCGCATCGGCGCGGCAACAGGGGCTCGACCTGCTGGCGGGGTTGCCGCGCGTTCCCGTGATGGGCGGGCAGGACGATCTCCGGGTGGCGAACCAGCCGGACGTGCGGTTCGCCGACGCCGGCTGAGATACCCGTATCAGCTGCATTTACAACCAGAACTCGCCTTAAGGTTGATCGATTCAGAGCCTTTCTGGCGGCAAAATCGGGGTTCGGACGAACCTTTCCTCATCCGAACAAAAAGTGGCGCCCAGCGCCTCAGGAATCGATTCTAGAGGCATCGTCTTTTTTACACGGCCGAAAATTCCGGTTTCAGGCGCGCGCCGCCTGCAAAGCGGGGGCGATCGCCTCCGGCTCGGTGATCGGTAGGGTGCAGCGTCCCTCGACGCAGATGAACGCCGCGCCAGAGGCCGGCGCGCTCTCCATCCGGGCGCGAGCGAGGCTGCCGGCGGGCAAGTCGGAGGCCTGCGCGGCGCGGATCACCACCCGCGCCAGGAAGGATAGCCGCAAACCGGCCTGCGCCAGGGCCTCGCCCGCCGCGCCGGTGGTGACGATTTCCGCCAGCCGCAGGCGGGTGTCGATGGCATTGAGCAGCGCGCCGTGGGCGAGCGCATTTGCGGCGGCCGCGGCTGAGAGACCCCGCAGGATCCGGTCAGCCCGGGTGCGCAGGTCATCGTCGCCCACCAAAGCGGAGAGCCGCACCAGGGCATCGGCCGCCACCGCATTATAATTGGGCTGGGCCTCATCCATGGTGGTGAGCGGCCGCATCACGAGCGCGTCCGCATCGTCGGCGGTGAGGAAATAGGCGCCGCTCGCGCTGTCCAGATGGTGGCGTTCCAGCACGGTCAGGAAGGCGATCGCCCGGTTCAGCGGCTCCCCGGCGCCGGTCGCCTCATGCAGGGCGATGCCGGCGCGCGCCATGGCCGCGAGATCGCTGGCAAGGCCGGGATAAAGGGTGCGGCCCGCGCGATAGGAATGGCCGAGCCGGTCGCCCTCACTCATCAGGTCGACCACGGCGGCGAAGGCCCGTTCGGCCAGCGCGATCCAGGCAGGTTCTTTCAGCAGCCCACCGGCGCGGGCGAGGGCGGCGATCATCAGGCCGTTCCAATCCGCCAGAACCTTGTCGTCGAGCCCCGGCCGCACGCATTTCGCCCGTGCGGCAAGAAGCTTTTCGCGCAAGGGCGTAAGGCGCGCCTCGTCTTCGAGCGCCACGTCGCCCGCCTTGGTGCGGTTGAGAATGACGGCCCCTTCCCAGTTTCCACCGGGCGTCACATCGTAGAATCGGGCGAAAGTGGCCGCGTCTTCCGCGCCCAGAACCTCCTCGATCTGGGAGGCGGTCCACACATAGAACTTGCCTTCGTGGCCCTCGCTGTCGGCATCGAGGCTGGCGCAGAAGGCGCCGCCTTCGGTCAGCATTTCCCGCTCCAGCCAGCCGACGGTTTCGCGCGCGCGGGCCAGAAACAGCGGGTCGCCGGTCTCCTGATAGGCGAGGGCGAGCAGCTCCAGCAGCAGGGCATTGTCGTAGAGCATCTTCTCGAAATGCGGGACCAGCCAATGCTCATCCACGCTGTAGCGGGAAAAGCCGCCGCCGAGATGATCGTAGATGCCGCCCTCGCACATGCGGTTGAGGGTGAAAGCGCAAATGGCTTTCAGTTTCTCATCGCCCGTGCGTTCCCCCGCGCGCCAGATCATCTCCATCAGCCCGGTCTGGGGAAATTTCGGCGCGCCGCGCAGGCCGCCATTGGCCTTGTCGAACAGGCCCGCGATCTGCTGGGCCGCCCGGTCCAGCTCGGCAAGGCCGATGACCACCTCGCCCTGCGGCCGCGCCGCCTTCTCCAGCCGTTCCAGGATGGCGTCCCGGTTCTGGGCGATCTTCTCCGGCGCATCGCGATAGACCTGGGAGACCTGCTGCAGCACGTCCGTGAAGCCGGGGCGGCCATAGCTCGCGGTGCGGGGAAAATAGGTGCCGCCCCAGAAGGGCTTTCCGTCCCCGTCGAGGAACATGGTCAGCGGCCAGCCGCCCTGTTCGCCCAATTGGTGGAGCGCGGCCATGTAGATCTGGTCCACGTCGGGCCGTTCCTCGCGATCCACCTTGATGTTCACGAACAGGTCGTTCATGACCCCAGCCACCAGGGGATTTTCGAAGCTTTCATGGGCCATGACATGGCACCAATGGCAGGCCGCATAGCCCACGGAGAGCAGAACCGGCTTTCCCGTGCGCCGGGCTTCCGCGAAGGCTTCGGTGCCCCACGGCCACCAATGGACGGGATTGTCCTGATGCTGAAGCAGATAGGGACTGGTCTCGGACCCGAGGCGGTTTTCGGTCATCGTCCCAACTCCAGTTTCAAGGCCGGTGCGTGATGCGGTCATCGGACACCATCTTTGCTTTGTCCAGCGGGCGCTTGCCCTCGGGGGTCGCGGTGGTGCGCATCTCGGGACCCCATGCCCGGCGCGCCGCTCTCATTCTCGCCGGCGCGGTGCCGGAGCCGCGTCTCGCGCGCTATGCCGTTTTCCGCGCCCCCGGCTCGGGGGAAGCCCTGGACCGCGGCCTGCTGCTGTTTTTCGAGGGGCCGCGCAGCGTCACCGGGGAAGATCTCGTGGAGCTTCATCTCCATGGGGGGAGGGCGGTGGTGGCCGCCATCCTCTCAACCCTCTCGGCGTTCGATGGGTTCCGGCCCGCGCTGCCCGGCGAATTCACCCGCCGCGCCCATGCCAACGGCAAGATGGATCTCGCCGAGGTGGAGGGCCTCGGCGATCTCATCGCGGCAGAGAGCGAAGCGCAGCGCCGGCAGGCCCTCGCCCAGGCATCCGGCGCGCTCTCGCGGCGCGTCGCCGGCTGGCGCGAGCGGCTGATCCGCGCTTTGGCGCTGGTGGAAGCGACCATCGATTTCGTGGATGAGGACGACGTTCCGGAGGATCTCACCGGCCCCGCGCTGCTGGAAACCGGCCTCCTGCGGGAGGAGCTGGCGGCGGCAGTGGCCGACGGCGCGCGCGGCGAACGGGTGCGCGAGGGCATCTCCATCGCCATCGCCGGCCCGCCGAACGCGGGCAAATCCACCTTGCTGAACCGCTTGGCGGGCCGCGAGGCCGCCATCGTCTCGCACCGTCCCGGCACCACGCGGGACGTGCTGGAGGTGCATCTCGAACTCGCCGGGCAGGCCGTGACGCTGATCGACACCGCCGGCCTGCGGGAGACCGACGATGAGGTGGAAGCCGAGGGCATCCGCCGCGCCCGCGCTCGGGCCGGGGCAGCCGATCTGGTGCTGTGGTTGAGCGAAGAGGGGGATGCGCCGCCGCCGGAGCTGGCGCACGCCCTCGCGGTGCGCACCAAGGCGGACAAGGCCGAAACCGGCGATGCCGCGCGGGAAAACACGGGTTCAGTGCTCGCCATCTCGGCCGCGACGGGGCAGGGGATGGAAGCGCTCCTCGCCCGCATCGAGGCGCGCGCGGCGGAGCTGGGGGGCGGGGAGCCGGCGCTGATCACCCGCGAGCGACAGAGGCTCGCGCTTCAGGACGCGCTGGCCCATCTCGATCGCGCGCTGACGCGAACCGGAGGCGGGGGCGAGGATCTGCTGGCGGAAGACCTGCGGCTTGCGGCTCGCGGCCTCGACGCTCTGGTGGGACGCGTGGATATCGAGGATGTTCTGGACGCCCTGTTCCGCACCTTCTGCATCGGCAAATGACGTGCCGGACGGAATGTTTCACGTGAAACATTTTTGCGGTGTGGTGGGCGGAGGTAGCCCGGCTGCCGGGTGATCTCCATTGGCCGAGCGAGCGCGATGGTGGGCGACGAACGGCTTGGCATTTTGATGCCACGCGGCCTCCCAAATGTTTCACGTGAAACATTCTGAGTCTGGATACGTGGGGCCGGCGCGAACAACGCGCGGGCGCGGGGCAAGTTGGATTTTGCGAGCAAGCCCCGGCATGTCGCAGCCGTGCCCGATCCAACGTGACGTTACTAAGGCGGTTCCGTCCGCTCGCGGGCGTTTCGCCCACGCCAGTGGGCAGGGCGCAACTCCGCTCGCGCCTTGGGCCCCAGAATGTTTCACGTGAAACATTCTGGGGGAGCCACGGTCATCATGGTCACGAGTGACGGCCCCCCAGGCAGTCTGTGCAACCGCCCGAATGTTTCACGTGAAACATTTTCGGGAGGCTTTGCGTGCCGTCCTGGCCAAGGCGGCGCATCGCGTCTCCGGAGCGCCGTCCTGGCTATGCTGAGGCCGCTGAAGGCGTGCACTGCGATCAACTGCGGGTGAGGTTCGGTGCCATTATAGACCGCGTCACTTCCTCACCCGGGCATTAAAGCGGCGCGTGCTCCGTGCCCGCCCGGCCGCGCGAATGTTTCACGTGAAACATTTCGGAGAAGCTCTACGCGCCGCGGCCCGGAGCAGCGTCAAGACGCGGCCAATATCGGCTGCGGGGTGTTGGATCATCCGCCGCCTTACCGGGAGCAGACCTTCATCAGCGCGGATCTTCGCTCCGGGCGGTCCGCCGCCCACGGACCATGCCGCGCATAAAAATGTTTCACGTGAAACATTCCGATCCGGGCTCCGCGACCTCCCCATCCCATTCCGCTGCCCCCAAAAGCGGACCCCCAAAATGTTTCACGTGAAACATTTTCGCCCTGGCTGCGCCTCAGGCCTCTCTCCTTGATGCCGCCCGCCTTGACCCCGCCGTGAAAGTGCCGTTCCTGTCGGTCCAATCCTGAAAATCCGGCGGTTCTCCGCCGATGGCCGTGCGCCGCGAGAGCCGAATGACCCAGCTGGAAACCGTGTTCGATGTGATGGTGGTGGGCGGGGGCCATGCCGGCTGCGAGGCGGCCGCGGCCGCGGCGCGCCTTGGCGCGCGCACGGCGCTCGTCACCCACAGCGCCGGCACCATCGGCGCCATGTCGTGCAATCCCGCCATCGGCGGGCTCGGCAAGGGCCATCTGGTGCGCGAGATCGATGCGCTGGACGGGCTCATGGGCCGGGTGGCGGACCAGGGCGGCATCCAGTTCCGCGTGCTCAATCGGCGCAAGGGCCCGGCGGTGCGCGGCCCGCGCGCCCAGGCGGACCGCAAGCTCTACGCCCGCGCCATGCAACAGGCGCTCGCCGCCCAGGAAAACCTCACCATTCTTGAAGGAGAGGCGGACGATCTGATCCTTGAGAACGGGCGCGTCGCCGGCCTGCTGCTGAGCGATGGCTGCGCCTTCTCCTGTGGCGCCGTGGTGCTCACCACCGGCACGTTTCTCAACGGCCTGATCCATATGGGCGAGGTGCAGATCCCCGCCGGCCGCATGGGCGAGAAGCCGGCGCTCGGGCTTTCCGGCACGCTGAAGCGCCTCGGCCTCGCCCTCGGCCGGCTGAAGACCGGCACGCCGCCGCGCCTGGATGGCCGTACCATCGATTGGGCCGGGCTTGAGATGCAGGACGGCGACACGCCGCCGGAGGCTTTCTCCAGCCTCACCACGCGTTTGCCCAATCCGCAGGTTCAGTGCGGCATCACCCGCACCACGCAAGAGACGCACGATGTGATCCGCGCGAACCTCTCGCGCTCCGCCATGTATTCCGGCCGCATCGAAAGCACCGGCCCGCGCTATTGCCCCTCCATCGAGGACAAGGTGGTGCGTTTCGGCGATCGTGACGGCCACCAGATCTTTCTCGAGCCCGAGGGGTTGGACGACCCGACCATCTATCCCAATGGCATGTCCACCTCGCTTCCCGAGGAGGTGCAGCACCTCTTCCTGCGCACCATTCCGGGCCTGGAGCGGGTCGAGGTGCTGCGGCCCGGCTATGCCATTGAATATGACCATGTGGACCCGCGCGAGCTTGCCCCGACCCTGGAGGCGAAACGCGCGCCCGGTCTGTTCCTCGCCGGCCAGATCAACGGCACCACGGGCTATGAGGAGGCGGCCGCCCAGGGCCTGCTCGCCGGGCTGAATGCCGCGCGCCGCGCCGGGCGGGCGGGCAGCGGGGCAGGGGAGGCGGGCGATGGCATCGTCATCGACCGGGCGGAAGGCTATCTTGGCGTGATGGTGGACGATCTGGTGACACGCGGCGTCACCGAGCCTTATCGCATGTTCACCTCGCGCGCCGAATATCGCCTCACCCTGCGCGCCGACAATGCCGACCAACGCCTCACCGCGCGCGGCATGGCGCTCGGCCTCGTGGGGGCGGAGCGGGCGGCGCATTTCTCCGCCAAGATGGCGGCGCTCGGCGGCGCGCGCGATCGCGCCCGCGCGCTGAACGTGACGCCCAACGAGGCCGCGGCGTTCGGGCTGAACGTGAACAAGGACGGTCAGCGCCGCAGTGCCTTCGATCTTTTGGCCTATCCGGACGTCGGGCTGGAGCAGGTGGCGCGCATCTGGCCAGAATTTGCCGCGCTGACCCCGGCCATCGCCGAGCAATTGGAGATCGACGCGAAATATGCGGTCTATCTCGACCGCCAGGCGGCGGATATCGCCACCTTGCGGCGCGATGAGGATCTGCTTTTGCCGGAAGCCATGGACTATGCCCCGCTGCCCGGGCTTTCCAACGAGCTGAAGCAGAAGCTCGCGCGCGTGCGCCCGCGCACCATCGGCCAGGCCGGGCGCATGGAAGGCATGACGCCGGCCGCGCTCGCGCTGCTGGTGACCTATGCGCGGCGGCAGAGCGTGGGGCAGGGCACCGGCGCGGCGCGCGCCGTGCTCGCGGAGCAGGCGGCGAGCTGAAGCTTGCTAGCGCGCGAAGGCGCAGGCGAGTCGTCCCTTGCCCCGTGCGGGAGGGTTCTGGCCGGGAAACGAGGTCGGCTCGCCACCCGATCGGAAATCGCCGGTGTGAATCCTGGGGAACGTAACCCGTAACCTGGCCGAAAACCGGAGCGCGCACATTTCGGCAAAAAACGTTCTGCCGAATCTGCGGTTTCACGTGCGATAAAGCCGCGGAAATGGGCACGAAAAGCGCATGAGAACCTCTTCGGATTCGGCCAAGGCGGCGATCGCGCAAAATGTTTCACGTGAAACATTTTCGCGGCTGGAAACCATCGCCGCCCTGCTAACCAAATGGCAGAAAACGATAAATCTCGTTTCGCCCGGAACCATCCCAGAGCTGTGGACGCGCCATATCGCCGATTCGCTGCAACTTATCACCCATGTGAGCAAGGATGTTCGCGCTTGGGTAGACCTTGGGTCCGGCGGCGGATTTCCGGGTCTGGTGGTGGCGGCAGTGCTGGCGGAGCGGGAGGGGGGCCATGTGGACTTGGTGGAGAGCGACAGCCGCAAGTCGGCCTTCCTGCGGGAAGCGGCGCGGCTCGCCGATCTGCCGGTGAGCGTGCATCCCCAGCGCATCGAGCAGGTGGCGGGCGCTCTGGCGCCTGGAAAACAGGTGGTTTCCGCCCGCGCGCTGGCGCCGCTTCCCAAATTGCTGGGGCTCGCCGCGCCGTTTTTTGACGCCGGCGCCATCGGGATATTTCCCAAGGGCAAGGATTGGCAGCGCGAATTGACCGAAGCCCGCAAAGACTGGACACTCGACCTCGAACTGCGCGACAGCCTCAGCGATCCCCACGGGAAGATCCTGGTTGTGACGCGCGCCCTCAAAGCGGTCCCGTCCCCGGCCGTCCCCGGCGGACACATACGCGGAAGCGCACATGACTGATCATTCCGTCACCGCCCCCATCGTCGGCGGCGTCACGCCGCGCATTCTGGCGCTGGCGAACCAGAAGGGCGGGGTGGGCAAGACCACCACGGCCATCAATCTCGGCACTGCGCTCGCCGCCATCGGCGAAAACGTCCTGGTGGTGGACCTCGACCCCCAGGGCAATGCCTCCACCGGCCTCGGCATCGATCGCGGCCGGCGCAAGCTGTCCACCTATGATGTGCTGAGCGGGGAAGCCAGCATGGCGCAGGCGATCGTCGATACCGGCGTGCCCTCGCTTTATGTGGCCCCCTCCACGCTGGATCTCTCGGGCCTGGAGCTGGAGATCGCCAGCGAGCGCGACCGCGCTTTCCGCCTGCGCAACGCTCTGCGCGACATGGCGAACGACCCGGAGGCGCCGAAATTCACCTATGTGCTGATCGATTGCCCGCCCTCGCTCTCGCTCATCACGGTGAATGCGATGGCGGCGGCGCATGCCATATTGGTGCCGCTGCAATGCGAATTCTTCGCGCTGGAGGGGCTCTCGCAATTGCTGAAGACCGTGGAGCAGGCGCGCACCGCCCTCAATCCCGATCTCACCATCCACGGCATCGTGCTGACCATGTACGATGCGCGCAACAATCTCTCCGACCAGGTGGTGGCGGACGTGCGCCAGTTCATGGGCGACAAGGTCTACGAGACCGTGATCCCGCGCAATGTGCGGGTGTCGGAAGCGCCGTCCTATGGCAAGCCTGTGCTGCTCTACGATCTGAAATGCGCAGGCTCCCAGGCCTATCTGCGGCTGGCCTCCGAAGTCATCCAGCGCGAGCGGGCGGCCCGCGCGGTCGCGGCCTGAGGCGGCACGTTCCAATGGGGAAGAAGGACATGGCGGAAGAAGGCCGTTCGCGGCTCGGCCGGGGGCTCGCGGCGTTGATCGGCGACATGGGGCAGGACGATACCCGTCCCGCGCCCAGCCAGAAGAGCGCCGGCACCCGCAAGGTGCCGATCGAATTCGTGCGCGCCAATCCGCGCAATCCGCGCCGCACCTTCCTGGAGGAGGGGCTGGACGATCTCGCCAGCTCGATCCGCGAGAAGGGCATCATCCAGCCCATCGTGGTGCGTCCGGTGTCGGACCATCCCGGCAGCTTCGAGATCGTCGCCGGCGAGCGTCGCTGGCGCGCAGCGCAGCGGGCCGGCCTGCACGAGGTGCCCGTGGTGGTGCTGGAGCTGACCGACCGCGAGGCGCTGGAGATCGCCATCATCGAGAATGTGCAGCGCGCCGATTTGAACCCGGTCGAGGAAGGCCTCGGCTACGAGGCCCTGATGGCGCAGTTCGACTATACCCAGCTCGACCTCTCCAAGGTCATTGGCAAGAGCCGCTCGCACATCACCAACACCTTGCGGCTGCTGAAGCTGCCGGAAAGCGTGAAGGCCTATCTCGCCGACGGCCGCCTTTCCGCAGGCCATGCGCGGGCCCTGCTCGCCCATGAGGATCCGGCGTCCATCGCCCGCGATGTGGTGGAGAAGGGCCTGAGCGTGCGGGACGTGGAGGCCATGGGCAAGGTGAGGGAGGCGCTGTCGGCGGCGCCGGCCGCCAAGCCCGCACCTTCCCCCAAGGATGCGGACACCCGCGCGTTGGAAAAGCGCCTCACCGACGCCCTCGGGCTCGCCGTTAGCCTCCAGGCGAAGGGCGAGGCGGGCGAGCTGCGCATCCGCTATGGCGACCTCGATCAATTGGACCTCATCTGCCGTCGCCTCGGCGTCGCGTGACGCGGCTCCGCTGATCCGGCAAAGGGCTTTCCCGCGGTTCCCCTTCTCGCGGGCCTGGATGCGCAAACCTTTATGTTGCAACGCGTCATGTGCGTGTCACGGCCTGATGCGAGGTAACGGGAGGTTTCCGGCTCGATTGAGGGGGGTTCGATGACGGCGCACACTGCGGCCAAACCGGCGCACGCCCATGGGGTGGCGCACGGGCACGGGCACAGCGAAAAGCCGGTGAGGCTCGATCGCAAGAACGGCGCACCGGAAGTTTTCATCTTCTTCGCATTGCTCGTCGGCGGGCTCGGCTACACGATCTGGTCCATCTGGACTGACGTGCAGGCGGCGTCTCCGGGCGTGCTCACCTTCGCACCCTTCATGCTCCTGGTGCTGGCGCTGCTGATCGCGCTCGGCTTCGAGTTCGTGAACGGCTTCCATGACACGGCAAATGCGGTGGCGACGGTGATCTACACCAATTCGCTGCCCGCCCATTTCGCCGTGGTGTGGTCCGGGGGCTGGAACTTCCTCGGCGTGCTGCTCTCCAGCGGCGCCGTGGCGTTCGGCATCATCTCGCTCCTGCCGGTGGAGCTGATCCTGCATGTGGGCACCGGGGCCGGCATGGCCATGGTGTTCGCTTTGCTGATCGCCGCCATCATCTGGAACCTCGGCACCTGGTATCTCGGCCTCCCGGCCTCTTCATCCCACACGCTGATCGGCTCGATCATCGGCGTCGGCATCGCCAACCAGCTCATCCAGGGCAAGAGCGGCATCGCCGGCGTGGACTGGAGCCAGGCCGCCAATGTGGGCTATGCGCTGCTGCTCTCCCCGGTGGTCGGCTTCTTTGCCGCCGGCCTGTTGCTGCTAACCATGAAGGTGCTGGTCAAGAACCCGGCGCTCTATGCCGAGCCCAAGCCCCACCACCCGCCGCCGTGGTGGATCCGTGGCCTGCTGGTGCTCACCTGCACGGGCGTCTCCTTCGCCCACGGCTCGAACGACGGTCAGAAGGGCATGGGCCTCATCATGCTGATCCTGATCGGCATCGTGCCCACCGCCTATGCGCTGAACCGCGCCATCGATTCCACCGACGTGGCGCAGTTCCGCGCGCTCGCCTCGGTGACCCAGGCCTCGCTGGTGAAGGCCTCGAACGGTGCCGCCGCGCCCGCGGATTCGCGCCAGGCCCTGACCGACTATGTGCGGGACCGCAAACTGACCCCCGAAACGCTGCCCGCTCTCGCCGCCGTCGCCGGCGAGATCTCCACCCTCGTGGGCAATCACGAGACGCTGGCCCAGGTGCCCGCCGCCGCCGTGCCCAACATGCGCAACGACATGTATCTGGCCTCCGAGACGATCCGCCTGATGGGTCGCCAGAAGGAGCCGGTCTTCAACACCGAGACGAGCGACAATCTGAGCGCGTTCAAGCGCGCCCTGGACAATGCCACCAAATTCATTCCGCTGTGGGTGAAGGTGGCGGTGGCGATCGCGCTGGGCCTCGGCACCATGGTGGGCTGGAAGCGCATCGTCGTGACCGTGGGTGAGAAGATCGGCAAGACCCATCTTACCTACGCCCAGGGCGGTTCGGCGGAACTGGTCGCCATGGGCACCATCTTCGCTGCCGACATGTACGGCCTGCCGGTTTCCACCACCCACGTTCTGTCTTCGGGCGTGGCGGGCACCATGGCGGCCAACAAGTCCGGCCTCCAGCTCTCCACCGTGCGCAACCTCGCCATGGCCTGGGTGCTGACGCTGCCGGTGGCGATCATTCTCTCCGGCGGGCTCTACATCCTCCTGCGCCAGCTGATGTGATCCCTTCTGTTCCGATGAAGGGGCGCGGCATCGAAAGGTGCCGCGCCCTTTTCTTTGCCCGATGCCGACTGCCTCGCGCGGGGAAGCGGCCGGCGGCGACGCCGATGACAGGGGAAAGGGCGGCCGGCGTGATTCCCTTGCCCGCCCGCGTGCTCTAGCCTGCGGCCATGACCAGCGAAGGCCTCAACCCCCACGCCGACCCCTCGGATATGGTGCCCGCGCAGGCCGATCCGGAAGCCGGGCGCGCCGGTACACGCGCGGCTGCGCGCGAGGATGCACCACGTGCGGGCGAGGGGCACGTGACTCCGGTCATGGCCCAGTTTGTGGAGATCAAGGCGGCCAATCCGGACTGCCTCCTGTTCTACCGGATGGGCGATTTCTACGAATTGTTCTTTGAGGATGCCGAGCAGGCCTCCCAGGCGCTGGGCATCGTGCTGACCAAGCGCGGCAAGCATCTGGGTGAGGACATCCCCATGTGCGGCGTGCCGGTGTCGCGCGCCGAGGAATATCTCCACAAGCTGATCGCGCTCGGTTTCCGCGTCGCCGTGTGCGAGCAGCTGGAAGACCCTGCCGAGGCGCGCAAACGCGGCGGCAAGAGCGTGGTGCGGCGGGACGTGACCCGCCTCGTAACCCCCGGCACCCTCACCGAGGATGCGTTGCTGGATGCGCGGCGCGACAATGTGCTACTCGCGGTGGCGCGCACCCGCGCCGGCGGAGAGGGCGACGCCTATGCCTATGCGCTGGCCTATGCGGACGTCTCCACTGGCGGCTTCCGCGTCGCCTCCACCAGCCGGGCCGACCTTGCCGCCGACCTTGCGCGTATCGAGCCGGCCGAAGTGCTGATCTCGGACGCGCTCTACGAGGACGGCGACCTGCGCGAGATCTGGGATCACCTTCCCGCCGTCACGCCTTTGCCGCGCCAGGGTTTTGAGGGGGCGGGCGCGGAAGGCCGGCTGGCGGGCTTTTTCGGCGTCGCGACGCTGGAGGCGTTCGGCGCCTTCTCCCGTGCCGAGCTGATCGCCGCCGCTGCCATCGTCGCCTATGTGGAGCGCACGCAGCTCGGCGCGCGGCCCGCGCTGGCGCCGCCAGTGCGCGAGGCCGATGGCGCCTTGATGCTCATCGATGCCGGCACGCGCGCCAATCTGGAGCTGGTGCGCACGCTGTCCGGCGAGCGGCGCGGTTCCCTGCTGGCGGCGGTGGACCGCACCGTGACAGCCGCCGGCGCGCGCCTGCTGGCGCGGCGCGTCTCAGAGCCGCTCACGAGCCTTCCCGCCATCCGCGACCGGCACGATGCGGTGGCGTTTCTGGCGGACAATGCCGAGATCCTCGCAATTCTGCGGCGTGGCCTTGCCGGGGCGCCGGATCTGGCGCGTGCGCTCTCCCGGCTCTCCCTCGGCCGCGCGAGCCCGCGCGACCTCGCCGCCGTGGGCCGGGGCCTGGAGGAAGGGTTCGCGCTCGCGGCCGCCTTTGTCGACGAGCCGCCGCGCGACCTTGCCCGTGCCATCTTGGCTCTTGCCGGCATGGACCGGGAATTGGCGCGTGACCTTGCCGCCGCGCTGGAGGACGAGCCGCCGCTCACCCGCCGCGACGGCGGCTTCATCCGCGCCGGCTACGATGCCGATCTCGACGCCACCCGCGCCCTGCGCGACGAGAGCCGGCGCGTGGTGGCTGCGCTGGAGCGCCGCTATGTGGACGAGACCGGCATCCGCTCCCTGAAGATCCGGCACAATGCGGTGCTGGGGTATTTCGTCGAGGTCACCGCCCAGCACGGCGACCGGCTACGCGAGGCGCCGTTCTCCGCCACGTTCGTGCATCGCCAGACCTTGGCCGGGGCGGTGCGCTTCACCAGTATGGAGCTGGGCGATCTGGAAAGCCGCATTGCCAGCGCCGGCGAGCGGTCGCTGGCGCTGGAGCAGCATATCTTCGATCGCCTCGCCGCCGCCGTGGTGGCGCAAGCGGGCGAGATCCGCGCCGCCGCCGAGGCTCTTGCGGAGCTCGACGTGTTCGCCGGCCTCGCGCGCCTCGCCGTGGACGAGCGCTATGTGCGTCCCGAGATGACCGCCGGCGTGGATTTCGAGGTCCAGGGCGGGCGCCATCCGGTGGTGGAGCAGGCCCTGGCGAAGGGCGGGGGGCCGTTCGTTGCCAATGATTGCGATCTGTCCGCCCCGCCTGGCAAGGAGGCCGGCCGGATCTGGCTGGTCACGGGCCCGAACATGGCCGGCAAATCCACGTTCCTGCGGCAGAATGCGCTGATTTCCGTGCTGGCGCAGGCAGGCTCCTTCGTGCCGGCGCGCGCGGCGCGGCTCGGCGTGGTGGATCGCCTGTTCTCGCGCGTCGGCGCGGCGGACGATCTCGCGCGCGGCCGCTCCACCTTCATGGTGGAGATGGTGGAAACCGCGGCGATCCTGAACCAGGCGACGCCGCGCTCGCTGGTGATCCTGGACGAGATCGGACGGGGCACCTCCACCTTCGACGGCATGTCGATCGCCTGGGCCAGCCTGGAGCATCTGCACGAGATCAATCGCAGCCGGGCGCTGTTCGCCACCCATTTCCACGAGCTCACCGCGCTCACCCAGCGCTGCGACCGGCTGATGAACGCGACCGTGAAAGTGGCGGAATGGCAGGGCGACGTGGTGTTCCTGCACGAGGTGATCGCGGGGGCGGCGGATCGTTCCTACGGCATTCAGGTGGCGAAGCTCGCGGGCCTGCCGCCCGCCGTGATCGCCCGCGCCAAATCCGTGCTGGCGGAACTGGAGGCGGCGGAACGGGCCGCCCCTGCGCAGAAGCTGCTGGATGAGCTGCCTTTGTTCGCGGCCGCCCGCCGCCCGGAGCAGCAAAGCCCCGCGCGCGAGCCTGCCCCCGCCTTGACGGCGCTGGACGCGCTCGACCCCGACAGCCTCACGCCGCGCGAGGCGCTGGAGGCGCTTTATAAGCTCAAGGCGCTGCGGGCGCAGAAGGCCGGCTGAAGGACCATGCCGGCTGTCGAATTGCCGATCAGCCCCCGCCCGGCGCGGGCGCGGTCATGGGCGCGGTGCCGGCATCAAGCGGCGGCGGCGGCGGGGCGGCCTGCGGCTGCCATTCTCCCCAGGCGGTGAAGGCATCCTGGAACGCCTGTTCCCCCGGCGCGCCCTTTTCAAACGCGATGATCGCCCGCTTGTTGTTGGTGTAGACCACCGGGATGTCGATCCACGGGCGGGTCTGGAGCAGCTGGATATTGCGCTGGCGATCCGCCGGCACCGCCGAGAGGCCCACCAGGAAATAGGTCGGGTTGACCCGCACCGAGAGCCCGACCAAAGGCGCGCCCTGTGCGCCCTCGGCCTGCTTCATGCGGATGCCGGGCACGTTGGTGATGCCGCCATAGGGGAAGTCCGCCGGCAGCGTAAAGCCGATCTCGATGGTGTGCGAGGCGGGCAAGGTCTGGTCGGTGTTGCGCCGAAGCACGAACGAAAGCGCCATACGCCGTTCGGGAATCTGCAACTCGGCGCGGATGCCGGTGTCGGGCGGCAGGCCGGGACCGGCATTGAAGGTCTCGGTCTTCCAGGTCACCGTGCCTTCATAGCTTTGCAGACCCTGCGGGCCGGAGGCGCTTTCCTCGAACAGAACGGCGCGCTGCGTGCCGCTGGTCGGGCGCTGCGGCATGGGCGGCGGGCGGCGGGCGGCGTCTCCCGTGGCCTGGGCCACGCGATCGGCGCTCTTGGCCGGCTCGCTCGTGCCCTTCGCGGCATCGGCGGCCTGGGTGGCAGGAGCAGACGCAGGCGTGGCCGAGCGCGAGAAGACGATCTGCTCCAGCGCTTCATGATTGACCACCGCGAGCGCGATGCCGCCGACCGCCAATATGGCGAGGGCGAAATAGATGATGGTGCGCCGTCCGCGGCCGGTGGCCTTGGTGTCGTCCGAGGCCGGCATGCGCGGGCGCGGCGTGCGGCTGGCGACCTTCGGCTTGCCGAGGGTGGGGCGCTGGTCGGTGGCGGACTCATCGCTGCCCGCGTCCGGGGCCGCGCTTTCCGGCGGCGGCGGAAAGGTGGGGCGCGCCGCAGCTTCGCCGAGACGGCGGCGGGGCGGTTCATTCGCGCTGGGGGAAGGCGGCGGCGCTGCGTCGCCGGGCGCTGCAGCCGGTTCCGGCGTGGGCGCGGCGGGTTTTTCGGGTGGTGGGGGCGGCTCCGGCGCAGGCGGCGGCTCCGCGACCGGGGCGAGGGCCTTCTGCTCCGCCTCGATCCGGCGGATGGCTTCTTCCAGCGACTGGCGCTCGCGAGTGATCTCCCCTTCCGGCAAGGGCGGCTCGACGCCGCGCAATTGCTTCAGGAGGGTGTTCCGCGCGCGGTCGAACATCATCTTCCGCGTCTCGGCCGTGTTGGACGGGAGACCGGCGATCGCGCGAACCAGGAGCGGGTAATAATCAGCCATCAGCGCTTAAATCTGGAGGAAAGCAGCAAAGCTTTGGTTAAGCTTGAAACGGATTTTGCACCAAAATTGTGTCATCCCGTTCCGGGCTTGTCGAAAGCACAGCCACCGGGCAGCCGATCAGTTCCTCGACCCAGCGCACATATTTCACCGCCTCGGCCGGAAGATCGGCCCAGGAGCGCGCACCGGCGGTGGATTCCTTCCATCCGGGAATGGTCTCATAAATCGGCACAGCCCGGGCCTGCTGGCCGCTTTCGGCCGGGAGATAATCGATCTCCTTGCCGTCGAGCATGTAGCCGACGCAGACCTTCAGCTCCTCGAATCCGTCCAGCACGTCGAGCTTGGTCAGCGCGATGCCGTGGATGCCGCAGGTCTTCACGGTCTGGCGGACCAGCACCGCATCGAACCAGCCGCAGCGGCGCGGGCGGCCGGTGACGACGCCGAACTCGCGGCCCTTCGTTCCCAGCGCTTTGCCCACTTCATCGGTCAGCTCGGACGGGAAAGGGCCTTCGCCGACGCGCGTGGTGTAGGCCTTGGTGATGCCGAGCACATAGTCCAGCGCGCCCGGCCCAACCCCCGATCCGCTCGCCGCGCCGGAGGCGACGGTGTTGGACGAGGTGACATAAGGATAGGTGCCGTGGTCGATATCCAGCAAAGCGCCCTGGGCGCCTTCGAACAGGATCTTCTTGCCGTCACGGCGGGCCTTGTCGAGCAGCTCCCACACCCGGTCCATGAACGGCAGGACCTTGGGGGCGATGGCTTCCAGCTCGGCGATCAGCGCCGCCGCATCCACCTCGTCCAGGCCGAGGCCGCGCCGCAGCGGATTGTGATGGCTGAGCAGGCGCTCGACCTTGGCCGGCAGGCTCGAGAGGTCGGACAGGTCCACGAGGCGGATCGCGCGACGGCCGACCTTGTCCTCATAAGCCGGGCCGATGCCGCGCTTGGTGGTGCCGATGCGGGTGCCGGGATTGGCGCCTTCGCGCAGGGCGTCCAGCTCGCGGTGCAGCGGCAGGATCAGCGGGGTGGTCTCGGCGATGCGCAGCCGGTCGGGGCCGACGACGACGCCCTGGGCCGCGAGGCGCGCGAGTTCGTCCACCAGCGCCTGGGGATCGAGCACCACGCCGTTGCCGATGACCGAGAGCTTGCCCGGCCGCACGACGCCCGAGGGCAGCAGCGAGAGCTTATAGGTGACGCCGTTCACCACCAGGGTATGGCCGGCATTGTGGCCTCCCTGGAAGCGAACCACCACGTCGGCCTGCTCGGAGAGCCAGTCGACGATCTTGCCTTTTCCTTCGTCGCCCCATTGCGAGCCGACAACGACCACGTTGGCCAAGGTGAGCGGTCCTCCGCCGGGGCGCGGCCGAATGCGGCGCGCGCGAACAAAGCAAAGCCCCGGTTTGTCCGGGGCCTGATGGGTGCGTCTTACGGGATCGAGGCTTGCGAGGCAAGGCGTTACCCACCCACGGCCTTCCCTAGCGCCATGCGGCTGGCGCAAGGGAAGGCGCCGGGAGGAGCGGCGTTTTCACCCCGAATTGCGCAATCCCGCCGAGATGCCGTTGATGGTGAGTTGGATGCCGTGCAGCACCTTGTCCCCCACATCTTCGCCCGCCAGCGCACGGCGATGCAGCTTCAGCATGTGCACCTGAACGTGATTGAGCGGGTCGAGATAGGGGAAGCGGTTGCGGATCGAGCGGTCGAGCAGGGGGTTGCCCTCCAGCAGGCGCTTCTGGCCCATGATGGCGAGCAGCAGCTCGATGGAGGTCTCGTATTCGGCCCGGATGCGCTCGAAGATGCGGGCGCGGAGCAGTTCGTCCGGCACCAGTTCCGCATAGCGCGAGGCCACCGCCAGCGAGCTTTTCGAGAGCACCATGTCCATGTTGGACAGGAGCGTGCGGAAAAACGGCCATTCCTTGTACATGGCGCGCAATTGGGCGAGCCCGTCCTGCGGGTGGGCGGCAAGGAAGCCCTTCACCGCCGTGCCGAAGCCGTACCAGGCCGGCAGCATGAGGCGGCACTGGGCCCAGGAGAACACCCAGGGAATGGCCCGCAGCGCCTCGATGGAGCGCGTCTTGTTCCGCGAGGCCGGGCGTGAGCCGATGTTCAGCGTCGCGATCTCGCTGATGACGGTCGAGGACCAGAAATAATCCTCGAAACCGGGGGTCTCATAGACGAGGCCGCGATAGGCCGTGAAGGCACGGGCCGACAATTCCTCCATGAAGGCGGAGAATTCCGGCCGCGGATCGGCCTGTTCCGGCTGGAGCAGGGTGGCGTCGAGCGTGGCGGAGACCAGGATCTCCAGATTGCGCCGGCCGACGTCGGGATTGGAATATTTGGAGGCGATGATCTCGCCCTGTTCGGTCACGCGGATCTGCCCGTCCACGGCGCCGGCGGGCTGGGCGAGGATGGCGTCATAGCTCGGGCCGCCGCCGCGCCCCACGGAACCGCCGCGCCCGTGGAACAGGCGCAGCCGCACATTGTGGCGCTGGAACACTTCGATCAGCGAGGTCTCGGCCTTGTACAATTCCCAGCCCGAGGTGACGAAGCCGCCATCCTTGTTGCTGTCGGAATAGCCGAGCATCACTTCCTGCTCGCCGCCGCGGCTGTCCACCAGGCTGCGGTATTGCGGGATCGCCAGCATGCGGTCCATCACCTTGGCGCAGGCCTGCAGATCGCCGATCGTCTCGAACAGCGGAATGATGTTGAGCGCGCTCGTGCCGCTCGCCTGCACCAGCCCCACTTCCTTCAGCAGCAGAGCCACTTCCAGCAGGTCCGAGACGCCTTCCGCCTTGGAGATGATGCAATTAGGAATGACCGCCCCGCCGAGCATGCGGTGCGCGTGTGCGGCCTCCCGCAGGATCGCGAGTTCCGACTGGGTCTCTTCCGAATAGGTCAGGAAGGGCGAGGCGAGGGGGCGGGCATTGGTGAGCTCGCCCGTGAGCAGAGCGATGCGCGCCTCTTCGTCGAGGCCGGCATAATTGGTGCCCGGGGAGACCGCCTCCAGCAATTCGCCGACGGTCCTCGCATGGACGTCGGAATTCTGTCGCAGGTCGAGGCTGGCGAGGTGGAAGCCGAAGCAGTCTGCCGCGCGGCGCAGGTTGCGCAGGCGGCCCCGCGCCAGCACGCGCGACCCGTTTTCGCACAGCGAATGGTGGATGATGTCGAGATCGGCCCGGAAGGCGGCCGCGCTTTCATAGGGCGGATAAGCCGGATCGGCCGGCTCGGACGCGCCCTTCAGCGCCGCCTCGCTCGCCGCGAGACGCGCCGCGACGGTGGCGAGGGCCCGGCGATAGGGCTCGTCCTGGTGGCGGGCGGAGGTGTCCGGCGAGCGGCCGGCAAGTTCGGTCAGGTCGGCGGAAACCGGCACCAGGCGGCTTGCCAGGGAGAGTTCGGCCGCGAGCGCCTCCACTTCCTCGCGGTGAAACTGCATGGCGCGGTCGCGGTGCAGTTCCACGGTCGTGCGCAGCACGTCAGCGGTGACGAAGGGGTTACCGTCCCGATCGCCGCCGATCCAACTGCCCACCCGCAGGAAGGAGGGCACATCCACCGGACCGGCCTCGGGGTCGAGCTGTTCGAGATGGTCCTCGATGGCGCAGAACAGGCGCGGCACCTCGTGCAGGAAGGTGTAGTCGTAATAGGAGAGGCCGTTCACCACCTCGTCGAGCACGGTCAGCTTGATGCGCCGCAGGATGGCGGTCTGCCACAAGGTGAGCACGGCGCGGCGCAGGGTCTCGATGTCGCGCGCCGCCTCCTCGGGCGTCGCTTCCACCCGCTGGCGCTGGTCCAGCAGGGCGGCGATTTCCATCTCCCGATTAAGCGTGCTCTTGCGGCGCACCTCGGTGGGATGGGCGGTGAGCACCGGGCTCACCAAAGCGGTGTCGAAGAACGCCTTCAGCGCGTCCGGGCTCTTGCCCCCGGCGGCGGCGCGGGCGAAGGCGTTGGCGAGCGTGCCGACACGCGGCGTGGACCCGGCTATGGCGTGGGCGCGGTTGCGGCGGGTGTGGTGCACATCCTCGGCGATGTTGGCGAGGTGCGAGAAATAGCTGAAGGCGCGAATGATCCGCACGGCGGTGTCGGACTTCAGGCTCTCCAGCAGGCCTTCCAGCTCCTGGCGCGCGCCCTCTTCGGAATCGCGGTGGAAGCGCAGGGAGGTCTGGCGGATGCGCTCCACCAAAGCGAAAATGTCGTCGCCCTCCTGCTCGCGCACCGTGTCGCCGAGGATGCGGCCCAGCAGGCGGATGTCCTCCCGCAGCGGGCGATCCTTATCGCTGGTTTCATCCGTCGGCTCGTTCAACCCCGCCCAGACCGCACTCGACATGTGCCCGCCCCCGTCGCCGCTTCGCTTATTCCTCTTTAGTCTAACGAGCTTTTTTGCATGAGCGAAGCAAATGCTGCGATCCTGACGATGCGACGCCCCACAAAAGACCGCAGTGCGAAAGCGCTCGCCGCTTCGCCGCTCCACTACTAGAGTGAAGCCGGCACAACACTTTCGCCTCTTGCCAAGGGGGCGTTGGATGGCGACAAGAGAAAACCGGTCCGCGGGCCGGTCAAAGCGTGCGTCCCCGTGTGGGGCGTCGGGGGGTCCGGGGGGTCCATGGTCCAGTCGCTCGCAGCCGCGCGTCCATCGCTTCCATCAGCGCCGACCGCGCTCGACCATGCGCTGCACGCCGCCCGCCCAGCCCTGTGGACCGTCGTGGTTTTCAGCTTCTTCATCAATATTCTCGGGCTCACCGGCTCGCTTTACATGATGCAGGTCTATGACCGCGTGCTGGCGAGCCGCAATCTGCAAACCCTGGTTTTGCTCACCGTCATCGTCGCCATCCTCTACATGGTCGCCGCCGCGCTTGAGGCGCTGCGCACGCAATTGCTGGTGCGCGCCGGGGCGAAGTTCGACGAGAGCATCAAGGAAGAGGCGTTCGACGCTGTGCAGCGCGCCTCCCTGCGGCGGCCCTCGCCCAGCCATGTGCAGGCGCTGCGGGACGTGGACACGGTGCGCGAATTCTTCGCCGGGCCGGGCCTGATTTCCTGCTGCGATGTGCCCTGGGTGCCGATCTACATCATCTTCGCCACCCTGCTGCATCCCTGGTACGGCGTTCTGGCGGTGCTCAGCTGCGTGATCTCCGGCGTGCTCGCCTTCGCCAACGACAAGGTGACGCGGCCGATCCTCGACCGGGCGACCAAGGCCAACATCAGCGCCAATAATGAGGCTACCACCACCTTCCGCAATGCCGAGGTGCTCCAGGCCATGGGCATGGTGCGGCAATTGCGCGAGCGCTGGATCACCCATCGCGGCGCCGCGCTCGGCTGGCAGGCGCTGGCTTCCGACCGGGCGGCGTTCCTGATGGCGGCCACCAAGTTCAACCGCATGTTCATGCAGAGCCTGATCCTCGGGCTCGGCGCCTATCTCGCCATCAACCGGGAAATCTCGCCGGGCATGATGATCGCCGCCTCGATCATCGTCGGGCGCTGCATCCAGCCCATCGAGATGGCGATCGGCAATTGGAAGGGCATCGTCGCCACCCGCTCGGCGTTCCGCCGGGTGCAGGAGCTGCTGCGCATGTCGCCGACCCCCGCCACCCGCATGCGCCTGCCCGATCCCACCGGCGCCCTGCAGGTGGAAAACCTGGTCGCCCATGCGCCGGGCCGCGACGTGCCGGTGCTGCGCGGGGTGTCGTTCGCGGTGCCAGCGGGCGCCGTGCTCGGCATCATCGGCCCGAGCGCCGCGGGAAAATCGAGCCTCGCCCGCGTGCTGGTGGGCGTGTGGCCGGCCAGCGCCGGCGCGGTGCGGCTCGACGGGTCCGACCTCAGCCATTGGGACCCGGAGCAGCTCGGCCGCTGCCTCGGCTATCTGCCCCAGGATGTGGAGCTGTTTGCCGGCTCCATCGCCGACAATATCGCCCGCTTCACCACCCGCGACGAGGCGCAGATCGTCCAGGCGGCGCAGATGGCCGGCGTGCACGAGATGATCCAGCGCCTGCCGCGCGGCTATAATACCGAGATCGGCGAAAGCGGCGCCTCGCTCTCCGGCGGCCAGCGCCAGCGCATCGCGCTCGCCCGCGCCATCTACGGAAATCCCGCGGTGGTGGTGCTGGACGAGCCCAACGCGAGCCTGGACGCCGCCGGCGAGCAGGCGCTGATGGTTGCGGTGCAGGCGCTGCGCAAGGCTGGGCGCACCGTGGTGCTGGTCACGCACAAGACCAACAGCCTCGGCCTCTGCGACTATATCCTGCTGCTGAACGAGGGCGTGGTGCACGGGTTCGGCCCGCGCGACGAAGTGCTTGCGAAGGTGCTCGGTCCGCGCCTCGTGCAGCCGGCGGATGCCCCCGCGGCGGCGCATATCGGCGGCCAGGCCGCCGGGGCTTGAGGGGAAGCAGATGTCCATTCGTCCCGAAAGCCCCATCGAGACCCTGAAAGACGTCGCCGGAACCGCCCGCGCGCGCTCCGGCGCCGCCCTGCGGCGGCTTGGCGACAGCCCGCTCGGCCAGACCGCGCTGGCGCGCCTCGCCGTGCTCCGGGCGGGCGGCGTGCGCTTCGTGCGCGAGGTGATCCTGCCGCCACCGCCGCCCGAAATCGCCGATGCCGACAACGGCATGAAGGCGCCGGTCGCCTCCAGCGATTTCCGCCGCGTGGCGACCATCGGCTATGGCGTGATCTTCCTCACCTTCGGGGTGTTCGGCGGCTGGGCGGCGCTGGCCAATATCGACAGCGCCGTGATCGCCTCCGGCGTGGTCTCGGTGGAGAGCAAGCGCCAGGTGGTGCAGCATCTGGAAGGCGGCATCGTCGCGGAGATTCATGTCAAGGACGGACAGAGCGTGGAGCGCGGCGCGCTGCTGTTCCGCCTAGACCCCACCAATCCGCAGTCCAGCTACGATTCCCTGCGCACCCAGCTCGACACGCTGCTGGCCAACGACGCCCGCCTCACCGCCGAGCGCGAGCACGCAAGCGCCATCACCTTCCCGCCGGAACTGCTCGCCCGCGCCGAGGAACCGGCGGTTAAATCCATCCTGGCCGACCAGGTGGCCCAGTTCCGCGACCGCAAGGCCTCGCTGGAGGGGCAGACGGCCATCCTCAACAGCCGGATCGTCCAGGGCCAGACGGAGATCGACGGGCTCGCCCGCGAGCGCGCCTCCGCCGACCAGCAATTGTTCTATATCGACGACGAGCTGGCCGGGGTGCAGCAGCTCAACGACAAGGGTCTGGTCTCCAAGCCGCGCGTCGCCCAGCTTCAGCGCGAGAAGGCGCGGCTTCAAGGCACGGTGGGCCGCAACATCGCCGATGCGGCGAAAGCGGCCAACACCATCAGCGAAATGAAGATGCAGATCCAGCAGCTGGATCAAAAGCAGCAGGAAGAGGTGGCCGGGCAGATCGTGGAGACGCGGCAGAAAATCGCGGACGTGCGCGAGAAGCTCAACGTGTCCAAGAACGTGCTGAGCCGCATCGATATCCGCGCCCCGCGCTCGGGCATCGTGCAGAACATCAACCAGAAGATCTATACCGTCGGCGCCGTGGTGCGGCCGGGCGACACCATGCTCGAGATCGTGCCGCAGAACGACGATCTGATCGTCGACGCCCAGGTGCCGACCACCGACATCGACCGCCTGCACGGCGGCGTCACCGGCGTGGAGGTGCGCTTCCCCGCGTTCCATTCGCGCACCACGCCGCTCATCCTCGGCGAGCTGCGCACGGTCTCGCCCGACCGGCTGATCGACGAGACCACCCACCAGCCCTATTTCCAGGCGGTGGTGGCTGTGGCGAGCACGGACATTCCCGAGGAGATGAAGGCGCGGCTGCGCCCCGGCATGCCGGCGGAGGTGGTTTTCAACACCGGGGAACGCAGCGTCATGAGCTATTTGACGCGCCCCCTCACCGATGCGCTGACCCGGTCCTTCCGGGAGAAATGAGCGCCGCGCGCGGAGCGGTGCAAACCCGCGCCAGCTTCCGCGTTGACACGGTTTCGGGCCACTCCTAGGTTGCCGGCCCCAAGGTTTGCTGCGCTGCGTGGTTTGCGGCGCATGGCTCCGGCGCGGGAGGTTTTCCGCAGCCGCACTTAAAGTGGGTCGGGAGGAGCGCTCAACAATGAAGATCCTGGTGCCGGTCAAGCGGGTGGTGGACTACAACGTGAAGGTCCGTGTGAAGGCGGACGGGTCCGGTGTGGAACTGGCCAACGTCAAGATGTCCATGAATCCGTTTGACGAGATCGCGGTGGAAGAAGCCCTGCGTCTCAAGGAAGCGGGCAAGGCGACCGAGGTGGTGGTGGTTTCCATCGGCCCGGCGCAGGCGACCGAGACCCTGCGCACCGCGCTCGCCATGGGGGCCGACCGCGGCATCCTGGTGAAGGTGGACGGCGTGGTGGAGCCGCTCGCCGTCGCCAAGATCCTCAAAGGCGTCGTGGGCGAGGAAGCCCCGCAGCTCGTGATCCTCGGCAAGCAGGCGATCGACGACGATTCGAACCAGACCGGCCAGATGCTGGCGGCGCTGCTCGGCTGGGGCCAGGGCACGTTCGCTTCCAAGGTGGTGCTGGAAGAGGGCGCGGCCCTGGTGACGCGCGAGATCGACGGCGGCCTGCAGACCGTGAAGCTGGCACTGCCGGCCATCGTGACCACCGACCTGCGGTTGAACGAGCCGCGCTATGCCTCGCTGCCCAACATCATGAAGGCGAAGAAGAAGCCCATCGATGAGAAGACGCCCGACGCCTATGGCGTGGACGTGGCGCCGCGCCTGAAGGTGCTGAACACCGCCGAGCCGGCCGGCCGCAAGGCCGGGGTGAAGGTGGGTTCGGTGGCCGAACTGGTGACGAAGCTCAAGGATGAGGCGGGGGTGATCTGATGACGACTTTGCTGCTCGCCGAACACGACAATTCGGTTCTCAACGGCGCCACCGCTAAGGCCCTGACCGCCGCCGCCGCTTTGGGCGGCCCGGTGCACATCCTGGTCGCCGGCCAGAACGCCGCCGCGGTGGCGGAAGCCGCCGCCAAGCTTTCGGGTGTCGAGAAGGTGCTGCTCGCCGATGGCGATAGCTATGCGCACCGCCTCGCCGAGCCGCTGGCGGCGCTGATCGTCTCGCTCGCCCCGGCCTATGACGCGATTGTCGGCCCCTCCACCTCGGTGGCCAAGAACGTGCTGCCGCGCGTCGCCGCGCTGCTGGACGTGATGCAGGTATCGGACATCGTGAAGGTGGTTTCGCCCGACACGTTCGAGCGGCCGATCTATGCCGGCAACGCCATCCAGACCGTGCAGGCGGCCGACGCCAAGAAGGTCATCACCGTGCGCACCGCCTCGTTCGGCGCCACGCCCGAGGGTGGCTCGGCCAGCGTCGAGAGCATCGGCGCGGCGGAAAATCCGGGCGTATCTTCGTTCGTGGACGAGGCCATCGCCGCTTCCGACCGACCCGAGCTGACGGCGGCGAAGATCATCGTCTCCGGCGGCCGCGCGGTGGGCTCCAAGGAGAAGTTCGCCGAGGTCATCGAGCCGCTCGCCGACGTGCTGGGCGCGGCGGTCGGCGCTTCGCGCGCCGCGGTGGACGCGGGCTATGCCCCGAACGACTGGCAGGTCGGCCAGACCGGCAAGGTGGTCGCGCCCGAACTTTATGTGGCGGTGGGCATCTCGGGTGCGATTCAGCACTTGGCGGGCATGAAGGATTCCAAGATCATCGTGGCCATCAACAAGGACGAGGAAGCGCCTATTTTCCAGGTTGCGGACTACGGCCTTGTGGGCGATCTGTTCTCCATCGTGCCCGAGCTGCAGGCGGCGATCGCCAAGGCGAAGGGCTGAGGGCCCGCCCGGCGCCCATCGAAGCCGGGCACATCCCCATGCGGCGTCGGTCCACCCGGCTCGGCGCCGGCCGGGGCCATCTCGGCCCCCAATATCGGAAAGACGAGAGCATCATGCCGCTCGAGATCAAGAAGGTCGGGATCATCGGCGCCGGCCAGATGGGCAACGGCATCGCCCATGTCTGCGCGCTCGCAGGCTATGACGTGGCGCTGAGCGATGCCGACCCGGACCGCATCCGTTCCGGGCTTGCCACGATCAACGGCAACATGGCCAAGCAGGTCTCCAAGGGCACCGTGACCGAGCAGGCGCGCCAGGATGCGCTCCAGCGCATCGTCGGCGCCCCGACCATGGATGGCCTGGCCGAATGCGACCTCGTGATCGAATCCGCCACTGAGCGCGAGGACGTGAAGCGCAAGATCCTCGCCGATCTCTGCCCGGTGCTGCGGCCGGATGCGCTCATCTCGTCCAACACCTCGTCCATCTCCATCACCCGCCTCGCCGCCTCGACCGACCGGCCCGAGCGCTTCATCGGCATTCATTTCATGAATCCGGTGCCGCTGATGGAGCTGGTGGAACTGGTGCGCGGCATCGCCACCGACGACGACACCTTCGAGAGCGCGAAGCAGTTCGTCACCCGGCTGCACAAGACCTATGCGGTGGCGGAGGATTTCCCCGCCTTCATCGTCAACCGCATCCTGTTGCCCATGATCAACGAAGCTATCTACACCCTCTATGAGGGCGTCGGCTCCGTGGATGCCATCGACCGGGCCATGAAGCTCGGCGCCAACCATCCCATGGGCCCGCTGCAGCTGGCGGATTTCATCGGCCTCGACACCTGCCTCGCCATCATGCAGGTGCTGCACGAGGGGCTTGCCGACAGCAAGTATCGCCCGTGCCCGCTGCTGGTGAAATATGTCGAAGCCGGCTGGCTCGGCCGCAAGACGCAGCGTGGCTTCTACGATTATCGCGGCGAGAAGCCGGTTCCCACCCGCTGAGGCGGGCGCCGCTTCCCTCGCGTATGGTGCGCCGTCGCGCTGCGCCCTTCGTTCCCGTTTGCGTGTTCACGCGCCGCCGTCCCTGATCTCGCCGCAAACCGGGCCTTGCCTGGGCGCGAAGGTCGGGGGAGCGGCGGATGCTGACACGGCGCGCGATTGTCCTGGGCGGGCTTGCGATGGGCGGGCTGACGTCGGCCCTCGGGGCGCGCGGGGCATCAGCCCAGCCCCTCGGGGGCGCGGCCGCCCCCACCGCAAACCTCCCGCCCGCTAGCGCGGACCCATTCCAGGCCCTGATCGATACCGAATGCGCGCGCGCCCGGATGCTGCGGGCGGCGCGGCTGGCGCTGGTGCTCGGCGTGGTGGATCCACAAGGGCAGGGGCGCTTGCTCTTCGCCGGGGGCGCGGACCTCACCAATCCGCTGGGCCAGCCGCTCGCCCTCGACGCGAAGACGCCGTTCGAGATCGGCTCGATTTCGAAGGTCTTCACCTCCAGCCTGCACTTCAAGCGCCATGGCCCGTTTGAGGGCACGCTCGGCACCTGGCTCGGCGGTAGCGCGCGCCTGTCCCCGGCGGTGGAGGGGCTGCGCCTCGCCAATCTCGCCACCTATCGCCCGGGCCTGCCGCAGGACAACCAGGGCGGCGCCTATCCGCCGCGCACCATGGCTGGCTTCCAGACCCTGTTCGACTTCCTCTCCACCTACAACCCGCCCATGGAGCAGGGCGCCTG
Source organism: Roseixanthobacter pseudopolyaromaticivorans (assembly GCF_043195145.2). Lineage (NCBI taxonomy): Bacteria > Pseudomonadati > Pseudomonadota > Alphaproteobacteria > Hyphomicrobiales > Xanthobacteraceae > Roseixanthobacter > Roseixanthobacter pseudopolyaromaticivorans. Next base: position 4,482,791 of record NZ_CM195539.1, on the reverse strand, counting down.
CTATGCCTATTCGAACCTCGGCTGGGCGCTGCTCGCCATGGCCGGAACGGGGATCGCGGGTGCCGATGCGGACGGCTTCGCCGAGCGCTATGACCGCCGCCTCGGGGACTATTGCGCGAGCTTCGGCGCCGGTGACACGGGCTGGTTCCGGCCCGGTATGAAGGCCCGCTTGCCGCTCGGCTATACCAAGCAATGGCAGGCCCTGCCGCGCGACGCGTCCTATCGGCCGACCCATGCACTGGCGGTGGGCGCCGGGGGCATCGTCAGCACGGGGGCGGACATGCTGGCCTATCTGCGGCTGAACATGGGCCTCGCGAAGGGCGGGCTCTCAGATCCCGCGCTCGCCTATCAGCAAGGGGCGGATTTCTCCGCCTCCGCTTGCGCCGGGGGACGCGCCTCGCGCACCGCCTATGGCTGGTTCCGCGCCGATGCGACGGCGCCGCGCGGGCGCGTCACGGTGCTCACCAAGGACGGCGGGGTGGCCGGCTTCACCGCCTGGATGGGCTTTTCCGCCTGGCAGGGCAGCGGCAAGCCCTCGGGCGAAGGGGTGTTTGTGCTCTGCAACGGCCCGTCCGCAACCCCCATTGGCGTGCGGGCCATGAAGCTGCTGCTGGGGGTTTGAAGCGCCAGCTGCCGAGGGCGCAACCTGCGAGGGTGGGCGCCGAAACCTCAGCCCTGGCCGCCCCCGAGCGCGCTCTTGAGCAGGTGCTGGGCATCCTCGCTCGCCCATTCGGCCGGGCCGGCGAGATAGCCGAGTTCGCAGCCCTGGGCATCCACCAGCAAGGTGGTGGGCAGGCCGAAGCCGCGCCCCACGGCGCGCAGGGCCTGGAAGGTCTTGGTGCCGGAATCGGCATAGAAGGCTAGGTTGGAGATGCCGATCTCCTTCAGGAACGCCTTCGGCTTCTCGGCGTCGCGGGTGTCGAGATTGATCGCCACCACCTGGAAATTGGCCCCGCCCAGGCTCTGCTCCAGCCGGTCGAGGGCGGGCATTTCCTTGCGGCATGGCACGCACCAGGTGGCCCACAGATTGACCAGGAGCGTCTTGCCCTTGAAATCCGCCAGGGTCTTCGGCGTGCCGGTGCCGTCGGCGAAGGAGAGCGGCGGCAGGCGGCGCGGCTCGGTGGCCAGCGTAAAGGCGGCGATCTCACCCTTGGCCAAAGGGGAAAGACGCTTCGCCGCTTCCACCGCCGGGGCGCAGGCGGGATCGCGGGCCGAACTGGCGCTCTCGGCGGCCGGGGCAGCCTGTGAATTCGTCGGCGATGAAGCGGCCGTGACCGCGGGTGCATTGCCGGGAAGGGCATTCATCCCGTATAGGGCGAGCGCGCCGGCCACGGCGCCCGCAAGTGCCGCTCCTGCCACCACAGCCAGCATGCGCCCTTTGCCGCCACGGGCGGGGCCGGCGCGGTGTTCGGCGGGGGAGGGCGGCAAGGTCGGCTCGGTCATCAGCGGAGATCCGTCATGAGCAACAAGATGTGGGGCGGGCGCTTCTCCACGGGCCCCGATGCGATCATGGAGGAGATCAACGCCTCCATCGGCTTCGACCAGCGTCTTTTCGCCCAGGATATCGCCGGTTCCAAGGCCCATGCCACCATGCTGGCGACGCAGGGCATCGTCGCGGGCGAGGATGTCGAGAAGATCCAGGACGGTCTAGACACGATCCTGTCAGAGATCGAGGCGGGCAAATTCACCTTCCGGCGCGACCTTGAAGACATCCATATGAATGTGGAGCAGCGCCTCGCCGACATGATCGGCCCGAGCGCGGGGCGCCTGCATACCGCGCGCTCGCGCAACGACCAGGTCGCCACCGACTTCCGCCTCTACGTGCGCGACACGGTGGACGCGCTCGACGCGCAGATGGCGGACCTGCAGCTGGCGCTGTCGGAAAAGGCGCTGGCCCATGCGGCGACCGTCATGCCCGGCTTCACCCATCTGCAGACCGCCCAGCCGGTGACCTACGGCCATCATCTGATGGCCTATGTGGAGATGCTGTCGCGCGATCGCGGCCGGCTGCGCGATGCCCGCGCGCGGCTGAACGAATGCCCGCTCGGCTCGGCGGCGCTGGCCGGCACGTCCTTTCCCATCGACCGGGACATGACGGCCAAGGCGCTCGGCTTCGACCGGCCGACGGCGAATTCGTTGGACGCGGTGTCGGACCGCGATTTCGTGCTGGAGACGCTCTCCGCCGCCGCCATCTGCGCCGTGCATCTCTCGCGGTTCGCCGAGGAGGTGGTGATCTGGACCTCGCCGGCGTTCGCGCTGATCCGGCTGTCGGATAAATTCACCACCGGCTCCTCGATCATGCCGCAGAAGCGCAATCCGGATGCGGCCGAGCTGGTGCGCGCCAAGGCGGGCCGCATCATCGGCGCGCTCACCGGGCTGCTGGTGGTGATGAAGGGCCTGCCGCTCGCTTATGCCAAGGACATGCAGGAAGACAAGGAAGGCGCGTTCGACACCTTCTCGGCGCTCTCCCTGGTGGTCGCCGCGACCGCCGGCATGGTGCGCGACATCGAGCCCGACGTGGCGCGCATGAAGAGCGCCGCCGGGCAGGGCTATTCCACCGCCACGGATCTTGCGGACTGGCTGGTGCGTGCGGCCGGCCTGCCATTCCGCGAGGCGCACCATGTGACCGGGCGCATCGTCGCGCTCGCGTCCGATCGCGGGATCGGCCTGCACCGGCTGTCGCTGGAGGACATGCAAAGCGTGGATGGCCGCATCACGCAGGATGTGTTCAGCGTATTGTCCGTCACCCGCTCGGTGCAGAGCCGCGTATCCTACGGCGGCACCGCGCCGAGCCGGGTGCGCGCGCAGGCCAAGCGCTGGCTGAAGCGCCTGCAGGCGGAGGCGGCCAAGGCCTGAGGCGGCCGAACAGGATCGCACCGCCGAAAACGGCGGGCGAAGGCGGCAGGGAGGGAGGCACCCATGGTCGCGCACGAAGGGACCAACGGCGGCGCGGACCCCGCGCCCTGTTTCGATGCCGCGTTCCGCGCGCGGCTGCATGATCTGCTGGCCTGGCGGCGGGATGTGCGGCACTTCCGCACTGATCCGCTGCCCGACGGCACCCTGGCGCGGCTGCTGCAGATGGCCTGCCTTTCGCCCTCCGTGGGCCTGAGCGAGCCCTGGCGCTTCGTGCTGGTGGACGATCCGGCGCGCCGGGCGGCGGTGCGCGCCTGTTTCGAAAGCTGCAACGCCCAAGCGCTCGCCAGCCAGTCGGCGGACAAAAGCGCCGCCTATGCGCGGCTCAAGCTGGCGGGGCTCGACGACGCGCCGGTGCATTTCGCTTTGTTCGCCGATCGCGAGACCGCCCAGGGCCACGGGCTCGGCCGGCTCACCATGCCGGAGACGCTGGATTATTCGGCGGTGATGGCGGTGCAGACGCTGTGGCTCGCGGCGCGGGCGGAGGGCATCGGTCTCGGCTGGGTCTCGATCCTGCCACCCGAGCGCATGGGCGAACTCATGGACGTTCCACCCCACTGGCGCTTCATCGGCTATTTCTGCCTCGGCTATCCGCGCGTCGAGAGCGCGGTGCCGGAGCTGGAGACCCGCCATTGGGAGCACCGCCACCCGCCGGAAGGCTTCGTCCTTCAGCGCTGAGCGGCCGAGCCCGGCGGGATGTGTGTCGCCCGCGCCGCACTCCCGCGCGACAGCGGCGTTGCGGTGCGGTAGAGAGAGGGGCCGCCGCGCGCGGGGCTCGCCTTTGGCGCATCCCTCGCTATAGTGGCGTCGAATTTTCTTGGATGGCCTCGCCGTGTCGCATCGCTTGCCTGTCTCCCTGGCTTTCCTGTTTGCCTTGGCGCTCGCCGGCTGCGGCGTGAAGGGTCCGCTGGAGCCGCCCGGCACCAAGCCGCCGACCCCGCCGGGCCAGAAGGCTGCGGCCGCCGGCAGCACGACGCCCAATACGGCACCCAGCACGACCGCCAATGGCCCTGCCTCGACCGCGCCCCAGGGCTCGGCCGATAATACCGCCGGCTTGGTGACGACCGACGACATCATGTCCACCAACACCGCCCAGCCGGGCAGTGCCGATGCGCGCGCGGCCTCGGGCAATGCCTATGTCGCCCCCAACACCCCCGGCGATTCGGTGTCCCGTCCGGTGACGCAGACTCCCAATATCGCCAAACGTCCCTTCATCCTGGACGGGCTGCTCTGACGCGCCCGGAGCCGCCATGCATCATTTCGACTATCGCGACGGCCGCCTCCAGGCGGAGGACGTCGATCTTACCGCGCTCGCCCACGGCGTCGGCACACCCTTCTATTGCTATTCCACCGCGACGCTGGAGCGGCACTATCGCGTGTTCACGCAGGCCTTTTCGGGCCGCGACATGCTGCTGTGCTATGCGCTGAAGGCCAATTCCAACCAGGCGGTGATTTCCACGCTCGCCCGGCTCGGCGCGGGGGCGGACATCGTCTCCGGCGGGGAATTGAAGCGCGCGCTCGCGGCCGGCGTGCCGGCAGAGCGCATCGTGTTTTCCGGCGTCGGCAAGACCCGCCAGGAAATGGCCGATGGGCTTGATGCCGGCATCAAGTGCTTCAACGTGGAAAGCGAGCCGGAGCTGGAGCAGCTTTCGCAGGTGGCGACCGCGCGCGGCGTCATCGCCCCGGTGTCGCTGCGGGTCAATCCGGACGTGGATGCCAAGACCCACGCCAAGATCTCCACCGGCAAGTCGGAGAACAAGTTCGGCATTCCCATTTCCACCGCCCGCGCGGTGTATGAGGAGGCCGCGCGCCTGCCGGGCATCCGCATCGCCGGCGTGGACATGCACATCGGCAGCCAGATCACCGACATGGCGCCGTTCGAGAATGCCATCCTGCTGCTGGCGGAGCTGGCGCGCGACCTGATCGGCGCCGGACACACACTGCGCCATCTCGATCTCGGCGGCGGGCTCGGTGTGCCCTATGCGGCGAGCGACCCCGTGCCCCCGGCTCCCGATGCCTATGCGGCAGCGGTGAACCGCGCGCTGGGCGACCTCAAGCTGCCGCTGATCTTCGAGATGGGCCGCATGATCGTGGCCAATGCCGGCATCCTCGTCACCCGCGTGCTCTATGTGAAGCAGGGCGAGGGCAAGACCTTCGTGATCGTGGACGCGGCCATGAACGATCTCATCCGCCCCACGCTCTACGACGCCCATCATGACATCCTGCCGGTGGTGCAGCCCGCCGCCGGCGCGCCGACCCTGGTGGCGGACGTGGTGGGGCCGGTGTGCGAGACCGGCGATTATCTCGCCCTCAACCGCGCGCTGCCGGAATTGAAGGCCGGCGACCTGCTGGCGGTGATGACCGCCGGCGCCTATGGCGCGGTGCAGGCGGGCACCTACAACACCCGTCCGCTGATCCCCGAGATCCTGGTGCGGGGCGGCGAATATGCCGTGGTGCGGCCGCGCGTTTCGGCCGAGGCTCTGATTGCGCTGGATCGTCAGCCGCAATGGTTCGTCTGAGTCTGTAGGGAAAAGCGGAACAGGCTGGTGTGCACGGGGTTGCTCCTGACGAAAGGAGACGCTCATGCACCCGCCCAGATTTCACGATGATCCACGCCCGAGCCGTAGCGAACGCCCGCGCGACAGCCGCAGCGAGGCGGACGCCGGCGCGTCGCGGCCGGCCGCCGTGCGGAGCGGTTTCGCCCTGACGCCGAGCGAGGAGCGGGCGCTGCGGTCCTTCACCACCGATCCCTCGTTCGGTCCCGCGGCTGCGCCGCTCGGAACAGATGACGAGGCGGCGGGCGTTACCCCGACCACCATCCGTCCCCATCCGCCCGTGTTTACGCCGACTTCACCCGAAGCGGGCGATCCGCTGACGCCGTTTCTCAGCGGCGAAGACCCGCGTGCCGGCACGCGGCTGCATCCCACCTGGGCCATGTGGAGCCTGATCGTGCTGGCCATGGCGGCAGGCGCAGCGGTGCTCACCGCCCTGGCGATCTGAAGCGGGGCGAGGGGGCGGGCGAAAGCAAAGACCGCCGCCTCACGCCTTCAGGTCCAGCTCCACGCGCATCACGGTATAGTCCTCGCCGGTCTTCGCGACGAAGCCGAGGTCCTGCGCCATGTGCATCATGGGCAGATTCTCCCGCAGCACGTCGCCATAGATCCTCTTGAGGCCGCGCTGGCGGCCATAGGCGATGATCTCGTTCATCAGCCGATAGCCCAGTCCTTTGCCCTTCATGTCCGAGCGCACCATGATGGCGTATTCCGCGGTCTCGTTGTCCGGGTCGGAAATGATGCGCACCACGCCGCGAAAGCCGCCGTCCTTGTCCACCGCCACCAGGGCCATTTCCCGGTCGTAGTCGATCTGCGAGAGGCGCGCCGCCAGCAGGTGGGGAAAGTCCTTCAGCGAGCCGAGAAACCGCATGCGCACGTCGCGCGGATCGGAACGGCGCACGATGTCGACGATGCCCGGCTCGTCCTCGGGCCGGATCGGCCGCAGATCCAGTACCAACCCGTCGGGAAGCTCGATTTCGCGCACCAGGCCGGTGGGGAAGGGCTTGATGGCGAAGCGCTCGGTGCCCACCCCCTCGGTGGGATGCACGACGATGCGCGCGTCGAGCGCGATCACCCCGTGCTCGTCCGCCAGCAGCGGGTTGATATCCAGCTCGGCGATCTGTGGCAGGTCGCCCAGCAGATCGGAAATCTTCACCAGGGTGGCGGCTACCGCCTCGAGATCCACGGGCGGATGATCGCGGTAACCGGCGAGCAGCTTGGAGACCCGCGTGCGGCCGATCATTTCCAGCGCCAGCACGCCGTTGAGCGGCGGCAGGGCGACGGCCCGGTCGGCGATCACCTCCACCGCGAGCCCGCCCTGGCCGAACAGCACCACGGGGCCGAAGGTGGGATCGTTCGCGATGCCGGCGATCAGCTCCTGCGCATTGGGCCGGCGGATCATGGGCTGGACGGTGAAGCCCTCCACGCGCGCGCCGGGCATGCGGGTCTCCAGCGTCGCCAGCATATCGCGCGCCGCTTCCTCCACCGCCTTCGGCCCGTGCAGGTCGAGCCGCACGCCGCCCACGTCGGATTTATGCAGCACGTCGTGGGACAGGATCTTCAGCACCAGCACGCCGCCCATTTCGGCGGCGATGCGCCCGGCCTCGGCGGGGTCGCGGGCGATGCGGGTTTCCACGATGGGAATGTCGTAGGCGGCGAGCACCGCCTTCGCCTCGAACTCGCTCAGCGTCGAGCGGCCCTCGGCGATCGCCTGCTGGATCACGTCCTGCGCCTTGGTGCGATCCGGCTCGTCGAACGAGCGGGCCGGCGGGGTTTCCATCAGCAGGGTCTGGTTGCGCTGGTAGGAGACCAGATGGGCAAACGCGCGCACCGCTTCGTCCGGGGTCTCGTAGGTCGGCACGCGGTGCGCGGTGAAGCTGCGGCGGGCATCGGCGACCGCGCTTTCGCCCATCCAGCAGGTCAGCACCGGCGCGCGGGGGCGCAGGGCGAGGGCGGCGATCACCGCTTCCGCCGCCTGGCCGCTGTCGGCCACCGCATTGGGGCTGTTGAGCACCAGCGTCGCGTCGGTGCCCTCGTTCTCCATCAGAACGGCGAGGGCGTCGGCATAGCGCTTGCCGTCGGCATCGGCGCCGATGTTCACCGGATTGGCATGGGACCAGGCGCGCGGCAGGCAGGCGTCGAGCTTCGCCAGGGTCTTCGGGTCGAGCGTGCCCAATTGGCCGGGCATGTCCTCCAGCGTGTCGGTGGCGATGATGCCGGCGCCCGCGCTGTTGGTGAGCACGCCCACCCGTTCGCCCCGCAGGCGGATGCCCGAGGAGAGGGTGGAGACCGCCTCGAACAATTCCCGCAATTCGTGCACCCGCAGCATGCCGGCGCGGCGGAAGGCGGCGTCATAGACCATGTCGGAGCCGGCGAGCGCGCCGGTGTGGGAGAGCGCGGCCTGCGCCCCCGCCGCGCTGCGCCCGGCCTTGATGACGATGACCGGCTTGGAGCGCGCGGCGATGCGGCCCGCCGACATGAATTTGCGCGCGTCCGTCAGGCATTCCACATAGAGCAGGATGGCGCGGGTGGAATTGTCCAGCGCCAGATAGTCCAGCAGGTCGCCGAAATCCACGTCCGCCTTCTCGCCCAGCGATATGACGTGGGAAAAGCCCAGCCCGCGCGCATGGGCCCAGTCCAGCACGGCGGTCGCCATGGCGCCGGACTGGCTGACGAAGGCGATATGGCCGCGCGCCGGCATCAGATGGGCGAAGCTGGCATTGATGCGCGGGCCGGTGGAGATGAAGCCGAGGCTGTTCGGGCCGATGAGGCGCAGCAGATGCGGCTTGGCCGCGTCCAGCACCTGCTGGCGCAGCGCGGCATCATAGATTCCGTCGGCCACGTCATAGCCGGCGGTGGTGATGATGGCGGCGCGGCAGCCCTTGGCACCGAGGTCGGCGATCGCCTGCGGCACCTTGCTCGGCGGGGCGACGATGACGGCAAGGTCCACCGGGATCGGCAGCGCCTCGATGGTGGGATAATTGAGCGAGGAGCGGATCGCCCGCTCGCCGGCCTTCACGGTGAGGATCGGCCCGTTGAAGCCGGCCTCGAACAGATTGCGGGCGATGACCGTGCCGATCGATCCGGCCCGGCTGCTGGCGCCCACCAGCGCGATGGCGGCGGGCGCGAACAGGGCGTCGAGATTGCGCATCGTCATGGGCGGGACCTTTGGGCAGGAACGCGGACAGAGCGATGGACGTTCGCGCCGATCATGACGCATTCCCGCGACGACCGGGAGACGGCGCGTGCGGGTTTGGACTGTGCGGCTCCAGATTGCGATGCGGCGTCAGGCGCCGCGGGCGAGGCTTTCGCGCACCGCATCGCTCAAGGCATTGCTCAGCAGCGGTTTTTCGATGATCGCGACACCGGCCGAGGAGGCGCGGCGCCGCACGTTGTCGGCGGGGTTGGTGGTGATGAGAATGGCGGGAAGGGAGACGTGACGGGCCTTCAGCTTGCCCAGCAGCTCCAGGCCGTCCTGGCCCGGCAGGTAATAATCCACGACGATGCAGCCGCGGCTCGGCAGGTCGGCGGCCAGAATCTCCTCCGGTCCAGCGAAGGTGCGCACATCGAAGCCTTCCAGCTCCAACGCGAACTTCAGCGAACTGCGGATCGCCGGATCGTCGTCCACGAGCAGAACCACATTGCCGGGAACGACCCGCATGTCCTGGTTTTCACCGGCCATCAACACCGCTATGCGCCTCTTCCATGAGACTCGTCAGCCGCGGCGACGGGCCCGTACCTCGCACTGTCGGCGGGTGAAGTATTCGGTATGGCGGCTCAAGGGCCTTGAGATAGATCAAGGCCGGGCGATGTCGCGCGCAGCCGGTTCAGTCCACCGCACCGCCGACCCCGGCGAGCAGCGCCATGCGAACCAGCTCGGAGAGGCTGGCCGCCTTCATCTTGGTCATCACATTGGCGCGGTACACCTCGACCGTGCGCGGACTGATGCCGAGATCGTGGGCGATCACCTTGTTGGCATGGCCCACCAGCAGCAGCTCCAGCACCTGCCGCTCGCGCTGGGAGAGCGCGGCGATGCGCTCCTCCACCTCACCGCGCACGGTATCTTGGTGCTGGTGCAACGCGGCCTGGGTGAGGCAGGTGCGCACCGCGGCGAGCAAAGCGTCGTCGTCGAACGGCTTCTCCAGGAATTCGGCGGCGCCGAGCTTCATCGCCTCGACCGCCAGCGGCACGTCGCCATGGCCGGTGACCACGATGACAGGGATCTTCGAGCCGCGCGTGTTGAGATATTGCAGCAGCTCCACCCCGCTGAGGCCGGGCATGCGCACGTCCGTGATGATGCAGCCGGCGGTCGCGGGCACGCCGCCGTCGATGAAGGCGCCGGCGGAGGTGTGCGCTTGCACCCTCAGGCCGGCGCTTTCCAGCAGGAAGCAGAGCGAATCGCGCACCGCGTCGTCATCGTCGATGACATGGATCGGCAAGGCATCCTGGGGAAAGGATTCAGGCATTGCCGACGGTCTCCTCTTGCACGGCGCGCAGGGTGAAACGGAAGATGCTGCCGCCCTCGGGGTTCGGTTCGGCCCAGATGCGGCCACCGTGCGATTCGATGATGGTACGGGAAATGGAAAGCCCCACCCCCATGCCATGCTGCTTGGTGGTGATGAAGGGCATGAACAATTGGTCGGCGATCTTCTTGGAGATGCCGTGGCCGGTGTCGGACACGGAAACGGCGACCATGTCGTCTTCCTCCGGGCTGGTCTGCACCATCAGCATGCGCCGCGGCGACTCCATCATCGCTTCCATGGCGTTGCGGATCAGATTGAGCAAGACCTGCTGCACCTGCACCTTGTCCGCCAGCACCAGGTCGCAGGACGGATCGAACCTGAAGCGTACCTCGATGCCATATTCCTTGGCGCCCACCAGGGCGAGGGCGCTCGCCTCTTCCACCATTTTCGACAGGCTTTCCACCCGGCGCTCGCTCTCCCCGCGTGAGACGAAGTCGCGCAGCCGGCGAATGATGTTGCCGGCCCGGAGCGCCTGTTCCGCCGCTTTGTCCAGCGCGCCCTGGAGCTGCGGCAGGTGCTGGGATCCGTCCTGCTCCAGCAGGCGCCGGCAGCCCTTGATGTAATTGGCGATGGCGGACAAGGGCTGGTTCAGCTCGTGCGCCAGGGTCGAGGCCATCTCGCCCATGGCGGTCAGGCGCGAGATGTGCACCAGCTCGGCCTGCAGTTCCTGAAGCCGGGCCTCGGTGGCCTGGCGCTCGGTCAGGTCGCGGATGAAGCCGGTGAAGAACCGCCCGGAGCCCGAGCGCATTTCGCCCACCGACAATTCCATCGGGAAGGTGGAGCCGTTCTTGCGCAGTCCCACCACCACGCGCCCGATGCCGATGATGCGCCGCTCCCCGGTGGTGAGGTAGCGTTCCAGATAGCCGTCGTGCGCCGCCTTGTGCGGATTGGGCATGAGCACCGAGACGTTGCGGCCGATGGCGTCGGACGCGGTATAGCCGAACAGGCGCTCGGCGGCGCTGGAGAAGGATTGGATGACGCCGCGCGCGTCGATGACGATCATGGCGTCGGGCACCGTGTCGAGGATCGAGGAGAGATGCGCCTCGCGCGCCAGCAGCGCCCGGTCGCGCGCGGCGGCATCGAGCTTGGTGCGCCGCAGCCGCTCGCCGAGCACGCTGGCGCACAGCCCGAGGAGCGCGAACAGCAGCGCCGCCGGGAGCGCCGCCGGGGCGGTGCTTGCGCCGGTGGAGGCCAGGGCCGCCTGCGCGCCGAGCGCGATCGCCACCGCCGGCAGGCTGGCGGCAAGGCCGCGCCCGCTGACCAGCACCACCGCGATGCCGCAGGCGAGCAAAGCCGCCGGGCCGAAGGCCGGCCAGCCCAGGAGGTCGCCGGCCACCACGGCGACCATGACCGTGAACGCGCCGGCGAACAGGCTGGTGAGCGCCTCGCCGGTGAAGCTGGCCATCTGGCCACCGCTCCGCGGCGGCGCCTCCGCGTGGGAGACAGGTTCGGTCTCGTTCTGGCTGGTCATCCCGCCCGTGGGTACCTCAGTTCGGAGCACCGCCGCGCGCCACGCGCCTGCCCGCTACCGCCGCCGCTTACATGCACTTTGGCCCACTCCGCGCCTCCGGGAAATCCCTTAGGGAGCCCTACTTAAGGGTTCGATCCGAATTTATTGATCGAGAGCAAAGACCTAAGCCTCTACTCGACCTTTTGGAGGCCTGTTCGATGTCCGCCACCGCCGCTGCTATCGTCGCGAACCGCGCCTTTCCCGCCCCCTTGCCCGCCGCCATCCGGGAGGAAGAAGACGTGCTCAACCCCGCCGCCGCCGTGGCGCGCATGGGAACCGTCGTCAGTTTCGCCCGCAATGCCGAGATTTTCGGCGAGGATGAGCCCGCCGACCACGTGTTCGTGGTGCTCTCGGGCGTCGTGCGCATCTGCAAGCTGCTCGGCGACGGGCGGCGCCAGATCGAGACCTTCTGCCTGAAGGGCGATGCCTTCGGCTGGGAAACCGCCGAGCGCACCCGCTTTTCCGCCGAGGCGGTCAGCGAATGCCGTCTGGCCCGCGTGAAGCGGTCGCTGCTGTTCAGCCGGGCCACCGACGACAGCGTGCTCGCCCGCGCCATCTGGAACCTCACCTTCACCGAATTGCATCGCGCGCAGGATCATCTGCTGCTTCTCGGCCGCAAGACCGCACAGGAGCGCGTGGCGACCTTCCTTCTCGACCTTGCCCGCCGCTCCAGCCCGACCGATGTCAGCGAAGTGCACCTGCCCATGTCGCGCCAGGATATCGCAGACTATCTCGGGCTGACCATTGAGACCGTCTCGCGCACCCTGACCCAGCTTGAGGGTTCGGCGACCATCGCCCTGCCGTCCTCCCGCTGCATCGTGCTGCGCGACCGCAATGCGCTGCGCCGCCTCGACAGCTGAGGCGGGGGACTTTCGCTTCCGCCGGAAAGGTGTAAGTTCGGCGCCAAGCTTGAGCTTGAGTTCGCCATATTGCCCCGCCGCCGTCTCGGCGGGACGCCGTGCATCAAGCATCGCTTTCTTCCCCGGGCGCGTCCCGGCAATCTGAGCCGCCTCGGGCACCGGGCCTCGCCGGCCGGCTGTCCGCCAGCGCTGGCGGGATGGCCGGGACACGCACGGGGATGGGGCGCTTGCACCGAACAGGCGCACGCGGGCGTTCCCGCTCTGGGGCCGCTCCCCCTTCAGGGGCCTGCGCGCGCCCGGCAGGGCATCCTTCTGCGCCGTCCCGATCCGTGCATGCATGCGGCACCGAGGGTGCCCGCCGATGGCCAGGACGTGGCTCTTCATTACGATCCCGACCGAAGAAATGGCACGCCCACCTGATTTCCGGTGCACCCGTGCGAATGACGATCCACCTCGGCCCTCACACCGCCGCCGCATGCCGGCGCGGCGGCGCGGCGGCGTCCGCCTGCGGGGCGAGATAGGCGTCGAACACTGCGCACACCGTGCGGGTGAAGGCCCGCGCGGGCTCCGGCACACGCACGCAGGCGCCATCCCGCACCGCCAGGCCGTCGGCGATCAGGGGATCGAGCGCGGCAAGTTCACCCGCGAACATTCCGGCCTCTGCGCCATGGGCCGCGCACACGGCATCCAGATCCACCGCGAGATCGCACATCAGCCGCTCGATCACCGCCCGCCGCAGCCGGTCGTCTGCCGTGAGGGCGCGCCCACGCGCAATCGGCAGCTCTCCCCGGGCGATCGTCTGGTGCCATTGGGGGGTCGCCGGCAGGTTCTGCACATAGCCCTGGGGCAGGGCGCCGATGGCCGAGGGGCCGAACCCCAGCAGCACCGGGGCGTCGTCGGTGGTGTACCCTTGGAAATTGCGCTTCAAGGTGCCGGCTTCGGCGCGGCGCGCCATGGCATCGTCAGGGCGGGCAAAATGGTCGAGGCCGATGGATACATAGCCGGCTTCATTCAATAGGCGCGCGATTGTTTCCGCCTGTTCCAATCGTGCGGCGGGGCCGGGCAAGGCGGCTTCCGGGATCAGCGACTGGTGCTTCTTCATCCAGGGCACATGGGCATAGCCGAACACCGCGATGCGGCTCGGCTCAAGGGCCAGAGCATCACCGAGGGTGCGTGTGACGGAGGCGACGGTCTGGTGCGGCAGGCCATAGATCAGGTCGAGATTGATGGCGTTGATGCCGGACTTGCGTAGGGCATCAGCGACGGCGGCGGTTTCGGCGAAACTTTGCCGGCGACCGATCGCCTCCTGCACCCGCGGATCGAAATCCTGCACCCCGAGGCTTGCCCGGTTGATGCCGGCGGCGGCGAGCGTATCCACCTTGGACTGATCCATCACGCGCGGGTCGATCTCGATGGCGATCTCCGCATCGGGCCGGAGCGCGAAGCGCTCACGCAGCAGCGCCATGATGCGCAGGAGGTCGGGATTGCCAAGCATGGTCGGCGTGCCCCCGCCCCAATGCAGGTGCCCCACCTTCAGCCGGCCCGGCAGATGCGCGGTCACGAGCTCGATCTCCTCGATCAGCCGCGCCGCATAGGCGACCAGCGGCGTCATGCCCCGCGCCACCGTGGTGTGGCAACCGCAATAGAGGCATAGCTCCGCGCAGAACGGCACATGCAGGTAGAGCGAGGCCGGCGTCTCTGCCGGGATCGCGCCAAGCCACCCGGCATAGGTGGCGGCATCGACCTCGGGGCCGAAATGGGGGGCGGTGGGATAGGAGGTGTAGCGCGGCACCGGGCGGCCGGCGCGCGCGAGCAGGTCTGCATTCATGATGCAGGGATCGTGCGCGAAATGCCGGCAAATCGCTTTGATTCACCGCAAGAGCACCCGGCGTGCCGGTCGCGCCGAAGTGCCACCGGAAAACGTGTGCCGAAAAGCGCGGAAATCGCTCCGGACCGTACGGAGAAGGCGCGGAGAAAGGCTCCTCCGCGCGATTCGTCAGTGCTTGAAATGGCGCACGCCGGTGAACACCATGGCGAGGCCGGCGGCGTCGGCGGCGGCGATCACCTCGGCATCGCGCATCGAACCGCCCGGCTGGATGACCGCCGTGGCGCCCGCCTCGACGGCGGCTAACAGCCCGTCCGCAAAGGGGAAAAAGGCATCGGAGGCGACCACGGAGCCCTTGGTCAGCGGCACCGTCAGCCCGGCCGCCTCGGCGGCGTCCTGGGCCTTGCGGGCGGCGATGCGGGCGGAATCCACCCGGCTCATCTGGCCGGCGCCGATGCCCACCGTCGCGAGGTCCTTGGCATAGATAATCGTGTTTGATTTCACATGCTTAGCCACGCGGAAAGCGAACCGCATGTCGGTCAGCTCGGCCTCGGTCGGCTCCCGGCGGGTGACCACCTTGAGGTCCAAATCGTCGATGGAGGCATTGTCCCGGCTCTGCACCAGCAGCCCCCCGGCGACGGTGCGCACATTGAGGCCGGGGCTGCGCGGATCAGGCAGGCCACCGGTCAGCAGCAGGCGCAAATTCTTCTTTGCGGCTATGAGGTTAATCGCTTCGTCGGTGGCGTCGGGAGCGACAATCACCTCGGTGAAGATCTCCACCATCGCCCGCGCCGCCTCGGCATCCAGGGTCCGGTTCACGGCGATGATGCCGCCGAACGCCGAGACCGGATCGCACGCCAGCGCCTTGGCATAGGCCTGCGCCAGCGAGCTTCCCTCGGCCACCCCGCAGGGGTTGGCATGCTTGACGATCACCACCGCGGCGGTACGGGCGGGGTGGAACTCCGCGACACACTCGAAGGCCGCGTCCGTGTCGTTAATATTGTTGAACGACAATTGCTTACCCTGCACCTGCCGGGCGGTGGCAACGCCCGGGCGCTGCTCGGAGGTGGCGTAGAAGGCCGCGCTCTGGTGCGGATTTTCGCCATAGCGCAGGGCCTCGATCAGCTTGCCGCCGACCGCGCGATAGGTGGGCGCCTCGGCCTTCACCTGGACCGCGAACCAGTTGGAAATGGCCGCATCATATGCGGCGGTGCGAGCATAAGCAGTCTGCGCCAGCTTCCGGCGCAGGGCGAGGGTGGTGCCGCCATGCAGCTCGATTTCCGCCAGCACGGCGGAATAGTCGGAAACATCGACCACCACCGCCACGTCATTGTGGTTCTTGGCTGCGCCGCGGATCAGGGCCGGGCCGCCGATGTCAATGTTCTCAATGGTTTCATCGAAGTCGGCGCCGCGCGCGACCGTGGCTTCGAAGGGGTAGAGATTGACCACCACAAGATCGATGGGGGGAATGCCGTGCTCGGCCATGGAGGCCTGATGGCCGGGATCGGTGCGGATCGCCAGGATGCCGCCATGAACGCGCGGATGCAGGGTCTTCACCCGCCCGTCCATCATCTCCGGGTAGCCGGTCAGCTCCGCCACATCCATCACGGCAAGACCCGCGTCCGCCAGGGCCTTGGCGGTGCCGCCCGTGGAGACCAGTTGCACCCCGGTCTTCACCAGCGCGGTGGCGAAGGGGATCAGGCCCGCTTTGTCGGACACCGAGATCAAGGCACGGGTGACGGGGCGCACGTCGGCGGGCATGGGGCAACTCCGGATCTGAATTGCGCTCGCCCTATCACGGAGTGGCGGTCGCCGTCACCGGGTGCGGGCGGAAGAGCTGCCCCCCACAGGAAGCGGGGGTTGGCGCTCGCGCGTGCGCACCAGGGTCCACAGCACGCGTCCGGTCTCGGCCAGAGATCCGGAAATCACCAGCTGGACCGTGCGGCGCGGGCCGTCCGGGGCCGCGAGATAAATGCTCTCTTCCAGCAGAACGCTTTGATTGGGCGCGAGAAAGGCCCAGGCTTCGCCACCGGGGAGGGCGAGCAGCACGGTGCTCGGATCGTCAAGCCGCTCCACCGTCACACTCGGGTGCAGGTGGAAGCGGATGGCGAAGGGCGTGGCGGGCAAGGTGGCCGGCGCGCCTTCCGCCGGCTTGAACAGATCCTCGCCATCGAGCCGCGCCCCCTCGCTCGCAAGGCGGAACGAACGCTGGTGGATAATGCCGAAGCTCGCGGCGTAGCCATCATGGCTTGCGCGCAGCATGAGGGCATCCTCCCGCTTGCCCCGTTGCACCGGCACCGCCGTGGGACCCGAGACGATGGGGAAGCCCACCAGCCTTCCGAGCCATTTCCATTGCAGGAACCGAGCGGAAGATGTGTCGCCGATCACAGCGGTGCAATGGGCGGCGGTGGCGCGCGCCACTTGCCACCAGGTCTCGCGGTTCATCGCGGTCATCCCGCAATTGACGAAGATGCGATTGCGCCCGCTGGAGAATTCAAACGCGAGGCAGCTCGCGTGCGCCTCCCAGCCGGCGGCCAGCGGCGGGGCGATACCAGTATCGGCAATCAGCACGCTGCCCTTGGCGTCGAGCCGCTGGAAACCGGAATGGGGCGCATTGGCGACCGGCGCGCCGCGCGCATCGTCATAAGCGAGAATGGTCGCCAGCTGGTCGGCGGCGGTGTGGCCCATGCCGTGGAAATGGGCGAAGGCACCGTCTCCATGCCGGAAGAAGCGCAGCATGGGCATCATGCGGTCGATGGCGTTCATCAGCGCCTGCGGGGCCGGCTGGTTGCGCGCGGCGAAGGCATGGCGCAGGGGCAGCAGGTCCAGCAGCAAAGCGATGAGGCTGTCGGGATTGCGCGTGATGATGCCGCCGTCCGGCAGGATCTGCCGGTCCAGCTCTTCTTCCAGGCGCCGCTGGGAGACCTTGAGCAGCCGGCTCTGGTCCGACATGCACAGGCCGGCGAACACCAGGGCGATCGCGGAGATGAGGCGCGGATAGCCATCCGGCGCGGCGATCGCGCTGCGCCGCAGATGGCGCACCTGCCGGGCGAGGCTGCGCATGAAGCGCCGATAGAATTCGTGGTCCGCATCCTGAAGGATGAACGGCGCCTGGGTGAGCCAGGAGATGATGCGGCGGGCCGTCACTTCCGGCTCGGCGGCGATGGCGCGGGCTTCACCGGGATTGCGAATCCAATCCCCGACGATGGCGCGGGCATTGGCGCGGGCGATGGTGGTGCTGGCCGCCCGCAGATGGCGCAGCCAGCCGAAGCCGTGCAGCGTCTGCGCCCATTCGTGCGAGGGCGGCTCCAGCTCGAACGGTGTGCGCCCGTCCAGCAGGGCGATCTTGCCGGCGAAGGCGAATCGCCCGGCATAAATCTCGCTGGCGCGGGTGGCGTCGCCCGTGCGCAGGTCTTGCGGCGCTATGAGCAGGCGCTCGGGCACCGGAATGCTGACGCGGCCGATGGACAGCGGCAGGCCGGGCAGGCGCGCAAGGAACATGCGCCAGCCCTGCCCCGCGACGAAGGCCGCGAGGCGCATGCGTTCTGCCAGGGCTCCGCGGGTCATGCCTGGTGACTACCCCCGACGGCGCGTGCCGCCTTTCACTATCCGTGCGGCAAAGAAGCCGTCGAGGCCGGACCGTTCCGGCTCTCCCCGCACCCAATCACTGGGCAGAGTGCGCAAATCACCTTGAGGAGTGATGAACGCGGCGATGCCCGGCACATCTTCTGGTGTCAGCGGGACTCTTTCCGCGTCGGGACGGGTGGAAAGCAGGCGGGCGATCTGCGCTTCGCCTTCCTCCGGCTCCAGCGAGCAGGTGGAATAGACCAGCACGCCGCCGGGTTTGAGCAGGTCGAGCGCGTGGTCCAGCAGCCGGCCTTGAAGCTCGGCGAGGCCGGCGATATCTCCCGGCCTCTTGTTCCAGGCGATATCCGGGTGACGGCGCAGGGTGCCGGTGGCGGTGCAGGGCGCATCGAGCAGGATCGCGTCATAGGGGCCGCCGGAAAATTCCGCCGCATCCGCCTCGACGACGTCGGCCGAAAGCTTCAGGCGCGCCAGATTCTCCGACAGGCGCATCAGGCGCTGGCCGGAGCGGTCGAGCGCGGTCACGCGGGCGCCTGCCGCGACGAGCTGGGCGGTCTTGCCGCCGGGCGCGGCGCAGAGGTCCAGGACATTCAGGCCCTTCACATCGCCAAGCAGCCGGGCGGGGAGGGCGGCTGCGGCGTCCTGCACCCACCATTCGCCATCCTCATAGCCGGGCAGGGCGCGCACCGGGCCGGCATGGAGAATGCGCACGGAGCCGGTGGGCAGCACCTCGCCGCCGAGTTTCTGCGCCCAGCCTTCGGGATCGGATTTCACCGTCAGATCAAGGGCCGGCTCGTGCGCGTGCATGGCGCAGATCGCGGCGGCGCGTTCGACGCCATAGGTCTTCGTCCAGCGCTGGCGCAGCCAATCGGGCGTGTCGGCCGCGAGGGCGTCAATCGCCGCGAGGCGCTCGGCGCCCTCTCGCGTCAGGCGGCGCAGAACCGCATTGATGAGGCCCGCGAAGCCCGAGGTGGTGCCGTCGCCGCGTGCGATCTCCACCGAGAGGCCGACTGCCGCGTGATCGGGTACGTCCATGAACAGGATCTGCGCCGCGCCCACCAGAAGCACGGTTTCGACCTTGGGCGCGGATTTCGGAAACCCGCGGTCCAGCATGGGGCCGACCACCGCGCGCAAGGTGCCGAGGCGGCGCAGGGCGGTGGCGACGATGCGGAAGGCGAGCGCCCGGTCGCGCGGTTCCAGGCCGGCGGCATTGTCGAGCGCGTCTTCCAGTGCGGTGCCGCCGCGCAGCACCCGGTCCAGGGCGTCGGCCGCGACCAGACGGGCGCGCAGGCCGGCAGCTTCCGGCGGGCGCCGCTCGGGCGAGCGGGGGGCGGTTCGGGTGGCGGATCTCGGGCGGGACGGGGTTTTCATTGCGCGCACCTAGAACCATGCGGCGCGCTTGGCAACCGTTCCAATGGTTTCCGTACCTTTCGAAGCGTCAATTCTGCCTGAATCGGGTGTTTCGACCCCGCCCCGTCACCCCCAGGGCCCGCGACGCTGCGCGCCGCCCCAGGGCCCACGCGGTGTGCCGCCAGCGGGCGCAGCGGCGGGTGCGCTCGCGAAGCTGCGGGAGCCCATCTCCTGCGCCAGCTGCCGCAGGGCGGCGATGCGGTTCTCGGTGGCCGGGTGGGTGGAGAACAGATTGTCCATCCGCTCGCCTGAGAGGGGATTGATGATGAACATATGGGCGGTGGCGGGGTGGCCCTCGGCCTCGTAGTTCGGAATCTGATGCGCGGCGCCGGAAATCTTGGCGAGCGCAGCGGCGAGCGCCATGGGATGGCCGCAGATTTCCGCGCCGGTGCGGTCCGCCACATATTCGCGCGAACGCGAAATGGCCATCTGCACCACCATGGCGGCGATCGGAGCCAGGATCGCCATGAGAATGGTGCCGACCATGCCGAAGGGCGAATTGTTCTCCCGGTTTCCGCCGCCGAAGAACAGCCCGAAATTCGCCAGCATGGAGATGGCGCCGGCGAACGTGGCGGTAATCGTCATGGTCAGCGTGTCGTGATGCTTCACGTGCGCCAGCTCGTGCGCCATCACGCCGGCGACTTCCTCGCGGGTGAGCATCTGCAACAGGCCGGTGGTGGCGGCGACCGCGGCATTCTGCGGATTGCGCCCGGTGGCGAAGGCGTTCGGCTGGGGATTGTCCATGATATAGACCTTGGGCATGGGCAATTGCGCCCGCGCCGCCAGCTCGCGCACCATGGACACCAGTTCCGGCGCGGTGCGATCGTCCACTTCCCGCGCGCCGTACATGCGCAGGACCATCTTGTCCGAATTCCAATAGCTGAACACGTTCATGGCGGCTGCCACCAGGAACGCGATGAACATGCCGCTGGTGCCCCCGAGGGCGAAGCCGACGGCCATGAACAGAGCGGTCAGGCCCGCCAGCAGGATCGCCGTCTTCAGATAATTCATTCTCTCCTCCGCGAGGCGACCCAGCCGCCTCTTCAACTCGTCCATAGGATGGGAATGGCCGCCATCTCCCGCAAGGTCATCAGGCTTAAGGGGAGAACAAAAGCATATCGGACGGCGGCAGCGATTCGGCCCCGGTTCGTTCGCTTCGCGTTCCGATCTGCCGCATGGGACCATCCCGATTTGGGACCCGCCCTTTTCGTTTGCCGCGCCACACCTTATCTTAGGGCCATATAAGCGGCTCTGCCGCGCCCCTTTCCCGCAAGGATGCGACCGATGTTTATCCAGACGGAGCCGACGCCCAATCCGGCGACGCTGAAGTTCCTGCCGGGCCGCGATGTGCTCGGCGAGGGCACGCTCGATCTGAAGACCTCCGACGAGGCCGGCCGGTCTCCGCTCGCCCAGCGCCTGTTCGACGTGGACGGCGTGGGCGGCGTGTTCCTCGGCTCGGATTTCATCACCGTGACCAAGACCGGCGGGGATTGGGCGCATCTGAAGCCCGCGATCCTCGGCGCCATCATGGAGCATTTCATGTCCGGCGTGCCGGTGCTCGCCGATGGCGCGGCGGCGGACGGCGACGATGCGGACGAATTCTTCGCCGAGGCGGATACGGACACGGTCGCGACCATCAAGGAGTTGATCGAGACGCGGGTGCGCCCGGCGGTGGCCAATGACGGCGGTGACATCACCTTCCGCGGCTTCAAGGAAGGCGTCGTGTTCCTGAACATGAAGGGCTCGTGCTCGGGTTGCCCGTCTTCCACCGCGACGCTGAAGAACGGCATCGAGAACCTGCTGCGCCACTTCGTGCCCGAAGTGGTCGAGGTGCGCCCGGTCTGAACTGTGCCCCGCTAATTTGCGGCGCGGACGGGGATTTGCCACTATCCCCTTCCGTCAGATGCGTTTTCGATGGATTGTGAGCGCGGGATTCGGGCGTCCACAATCATCATGCTAGTTCTTGCCATAGATACCGCACTGACCGCCTGCTCGGTGGCCGTGCTGGACGCGGAAAGCGACACCATTGTCGCGGGCGATTCGCTGCTTATGGAGCGCGGCCACGCCGAAGCGCTTATTCCCATCGTCGAACAGGTGATGGCGGACGCCGGTCTGGATTTTCCGAACCTCGACCGCATCGCCGTCACCGTGGGGCCTGGCAGCTTCACCGGTTTGCGGGTGGGGCTTTCGGCCGCGCGAGGGTTCGGGCTGACGGCGCGCCGCCCGGTGGTCGGTGTCACCACATTGGCGGCGCTCGCGGCGCCGTTCCTCGCCATGGACGACAGCCTTCCCGTGGTAAGCGCCATCGATGCCCGCCACGGCCATGTGTTCCTGCAGATGTTCGGTGCGGGCGGGCGCACCTTGATCGCGCCACGTATCATGGCGGCGAAGGATGCGGCCCGCTCCGCCGCGATCGGCGCCATCCGCCTCGTCGGCTCGGGTGCAGCATTGGTGGCGGAGACCTGGCCGCCTGGCGAGACGGCGCCGTTCAGCGTCGATGTGCAGCCGGCGCCCGATGTCGCCTGGGTGGCGCGGCTCGGCGCCGTGGCGGACCCGGCGCGGGCCGAGCCGCGCCCGCTGTATCTGCGCGCGCCCGACGCGAAGCCCCAGGACGGGGCGCGGATCGCACGCCGGTGAACCTGTTGGGCCTGTTCTCGCGGCGAACTCGGCCGCCTTATATCCGCGCCGCCGAAGCACGGGATAGCGAGCATCTTGCCCGCATCCATGCCGCCTCCTTCCATCGCGGATGGGGTGTGGACGAGTTCGAGCGGCTGCTCAGCGAGCGCGCGGCACGCGGACACCTGCTGTGCGCCGCCCCGAAAACGCCCCCGGTCGGCTTCGTCCTGTCCCACGTGGTGGCGCCGGAAGCGGAGATTCTCTCGGTCGCCATGCTGCCGTCCGCGCGGGGCAAGGGATATGGCGCGCTGCTGCTGGACCACCACTTGCGGCGGCTGGTCTGCGAGGGGGTCACGGTCTCCCACCTGGAGGTGGAGGAAAGCAACCAGCCCGCGTTGCGACTTTATCGTGCCCTCGGCTATGTGGAGCAGGGCCGCCGCAAGGGCTATTATGCCGGTGGGACGGATGCCTTGGTGATGCGCCGGGATCTGTGACCCAGGGTTGCAGGGGCGATCTCCGCCTTGCGGGGGCGGTCGCGGGCGGCGATAAGAGCGGCGATTTGAGTGAGGATTGGCTCTTGAGCGACACCATCAGTGCCATCGAGCACGCTTGCTCCGCCAAGGGCATGCGCATGACCGATCAACGCAGGGTGATCGCGCGCGTGCTGACGGCGGCGGAGGATCATCCCGACGTTGAGGAATTATATCGCCGCGCCAGCGCCATCGACGACAACATTTCCATTTCGACCGTCTATCGCACGGTCAAGATGTTCGAGGATGCCGGCATCATAGAGCGTCACGAGTTCGGCGACGGTCGCGCCCGCTACGAGCCGGTGCCCGAGGAACATCACGACCACCTCATCGATTTGCGCAGCGGCAAGGTGATCGAGTTCCGCTCCGAGGAGATCGAGCGGCTGCAGGAAGAGATCGCCCGTCGGCTCGGCTATCGCCTCGTCGGACATCGCCTGGAACTGCATGTTCTGCCGCTGGACGAGGAGCCGTCGTGACCGCTTCCAAGGATGACGGAAATATCTTCGATGAGCTGGCCGGCGGCCGCGCGAAGCGCCCGCGCAAGCAGCGCTCGTTCTTTGGGCATTCGGCAGAACCCATGCAGCGCTCCAGCTTCGATGCGGAGCCGATGCCGGATCTTGGGCCGGATCAGCCGCGCCTCGGCCGCTTCTTCGATACCGTGCGTGTGGGCGTGATCCTGACGCTGGTCGGTCTGGTCACGGCGATCGGCATTCCGCTCCAACGGCTTTCGCTGAAGCTGCATCTGCCCAGCCGACGCTCGATTCCCCTGCTTTATCATCGCATTGTCCTGTTCCTGATCGGCGTGCGCTGCCACGTGAGGGGCGCCCCCGCTGCGGGTCGTCCCCTGCTGCTGCTGTCAAACCACGCCTCCTGGCTCGACATCTGCGTTCTGGGTTCGCTGACGCCGCTGGTCTTCGTCGCCAAGAGCGAGGTTTCGCGCTGGCCCCTGATCGGCCTGCTGGCGGCCTTCCAGCGCACCATCTTCGTCGATCGCCAGCGCCGCCATGCCACCGGAAAAGTGAATTCTGCCATCGCCGCGCGCCTTTCGGAGGGCGATCCCGTGGTGCTGTTCGCGGAGGGCACATCGAGTGATGGCAACCGGATCCTGCCGTTTCGCTCGGCGCTGGTGGGCGCGGTGCGCGAGACCTTTGAGGCCAATGGGAAGGTGCTGGTTCAGCCCGTGTGCGTGGCCTATGTGAAGATTCAGGGCATTCCTATGGGCCGGTCGCACCGGGGCGTCGCCGCTTGGTTCGGCGACATGGACCTCGCGCCCCATCTGCTGGAAGTGCTGCGGCAAGGGGCCATCGACGTGGAGATCACGTTCGGTGAACCTGAGGATCTCGACGGCGCTGCGGATCGCAAGGCCGTGACCAGGGCGAGCGAAGAGGCCGTGCGCCGGCTCAGCGAGACGAGTTTGATGGGCCGTGCACCTGCGGTCTGAGTTCCCAAAACGCCAATTTGCCGGTAAGACGAACGTTCCAGGTTTTCAATCGGGGGCGGACTGCGCAGGCGTCACGGGAGCGTCGCGCCCATGCGCGATGGTGGAGTTGGCAGAACGCGAAACATGCACGAACCCCGCAAGCTTTATGTGAAGTCCTTCGGATGCCAGATGAACGTCTACGATTCCAATCGTATGGCCGACACGCTGGCGAACGAGGGCTATGTGGAGACGAACGATCCGGCCGATGCCGATCTCGTCATCCTGAACACCTGCCATATCCGCGAGAAGGCGGCTGAAAAGGTCTATTCCGAGCTGGGGCGCCTGCGCAAAGCCAAGGCCGAGGATGGTCGCGATACGCTGATCGCCGTCGCCGGCTGCGTCGCCCAGGCGGAAGGCGCCGAGATCATGCGCCGCTCGCCGGTGGTGGATCTCGTGGTGGGACCGCAGAGCTATCACCGCCTGCCCGAGCTGCTGGCGCAAGTGAAGGCCGGCGCGCGGGCGGTGGACACCGAATTCCCTGTCGAGGACAAGTTCGACCACCTTCCCGCGCCGAGCGATGCCGCCACCCGCAAGCGCGGGCCGACCGCCTTCCTCACGGTGCAGGAAGGCTGCGACAAGTTCTGCACCTTCTGCGTGGTCCCCTATACCCGCGGCGCCGAGGTCTCCCGGCCGGTGGCGAAGATCCTGGCGGAGGCGCAGCGCCTCGCCGACCAGGGCGTGCGCGAGCTGACGCTGATTGGCCAGAATGTGAACGCCTTCCACGGCCCCGGCCCGGATGGCGCCGTATGGACGCTGGCGCGCCTCGTCTATGCGCTGGCCGAGATTCCGGGCATCGCGCGGCTGCGCTACACCACCAGCCATCCGCGCGACATGGGAGAGGATCTCATCGCCGCCCATCGCGACCTGCCCGCGCTGATGCCCTATCTGCACTTGCCGGTGCAATCGGGCTCGGATCGGGTGCTGGCGGCCATGAACCGCAAGCACGGCAAGGACGTGTTCCTCGATATCGTCGCCCGCATGCGCGCCGCGCGGCCCGACATGGCGCTCTCGACGGACTTCATCGTCGGTTTTCCCGGCGAGACCGATGCGGAGTTCGAGGAAACCATGGACCTGGTGCGCGACGTTGGCTTCGCCGGGGCCTATTCGTTCAAATACAGCCCGCGTCCCGGCACGCCCGCCTCCGATCTGGAGGGCCAGGTGCCGGAAGAGGTGAAGACCGAGCGCCTCGCCCGCCTTCAGAAGGCGCTGGAAGCCTCTAAGCGCGCCTTTGATCGCTCGTGCCTCGGCCGCACCCTGGATGTGCTGCTGGAAAAGCCGGGGCGCCAGGAAGGCCAGTTCATCGGCCGCTCGCCTTATCTCCAGTCGGTGGTGGTGAGCAACCCGCCGGCCGGCATCGGCGATTTCGTCACCGTCACAATCACGGACGTGGGGCCGAACAGCCTCGCGGGCCGCGTCATTGCTGTTCCCTCGCCCGCGCACGCATCCGCGTTCGCTGCCATGGAGGCTTGAGCATTGCGAAGATCAGGCGCCGATAAAGACCGTCCTTCTCCTTCGGCGCAGGCCCCCGCGCGGGCAGCCATCAGCGATCCCTGGGCCATCAATGGCGAAGATACCCCCGCCCAGGTGGTACTCGCCTTCGATGATAACCGCTTGGCGACGCTGCTGTTCGGCCATTACGGGCGCAACCTCGCGCTGATCGAGCGCAAGCTCGGCGTGAAGGCGGATTCGCGCGGAAATCATGTCAGCCTGGAGGGCGGGCGCGAGGGCTGCGAGCAGGCGCGCAAGGTGCTGGAGCATCTCTACGAAACCCTCAAGCGCGGCCGCGACATCAGCGTCGGCGATGTGGAGGGCGCCATCCGCGAGGCGGTGGCTCAAGGCTCGCTGTTCGATTTCGACCCCGCCGAGGGCCAGGCGTTCGACGAGATCCAGCTGCGGCGCCGCCCGGTGCGGGCGCGCACGGCCGCGCAGGATGCCTATATCCGCGCCCTGAAGCGCAACACGCTGAACTTCGGCACCGGCCCGGCCGGCACCGGCAAGACCTGGATCGCCGTCGCTTACGCCGTCCACCTGCTGGAGCGGCGCATGGTGGATCGCATCATCCTCTCGCGGCCGGCGGTGGAGGCGGGTGAGCGGCTCGGCTTCCTGCCCGGCGACATGAAGGAGAAGGTCGATCCCTATCTGCGCCCGATCTATGACGCGCTCTACGACCTGATGGACCGCGCCTTCGTCGAGCGGGCCTTGCAGACCGGCGAAATCGAGATTGCGCCGCTCGCCTTCATGCGCGGGCGAACGCTCTCCAACGCGGCCGTGATCTTGGACGAGGCGCAGAACGCCACCTCCATGCAGATGAAGATGTTTCTCACCCGATTGGGCGAGAACTCGCGCATGATCGTGACCGGCGACGCCAGCCAGACCGATCTGCCCATGGGCCAGACCTCGGGCCTCGCCGAGGCGGTGCGGTTGCTGGAGGGGATCGAGAGCGTCGGCATTACCCAGTTCAAGGCCGCCGATGTGGTGCGTCACGAATTGGTGGGCCGCATCGTCGGCGCCTACGAGGCCCATGAGGCGGCGCGCATCGCCGCCAAGGCGGGCTGAGATGGCGCGCGCCGCATCGATCGCACCTGCGCCGGCGCCGGACCGGTTCGCCGTCGACGTGCTGGTCGAGGATCAGCGCTGGGATGGCGTACCGGACGCACCGGTGCTGGCCGAGCGGGCCGCCCAGGCGGCGCTTGCCGCCTGCGGGGATGCGTTCGAGCGTGCGGCTGAGATGAGCGTGACCCTGACCGACGATGCGCGCATCCGCGTGCTCAACCGGCAATGGCGCGACAAGGACAAGGCGACCAACGTTTTGTCCTTCCCCGCCGCCGAAGTGCCGGAAGATGTCACGCCGGAGCCATTGGGCGATGTCATCGTGGCGCTGGAGACGGTGCTCGTGGAGGCGCAGGCGGAAGACAAGCGCCCGCAGGATCATCTGGTGCATCTCGTCGTGCACGGCACGTTGCATCTGCTCGGCTTCGACCATGAGGACGACGCCGAGGCGGAAGAGATGGAAGAAATGGAGCGTGGCATCCTGGAGGGGCTCGGCATCTCCGACCCCTATGCGTTGCCCGCGGAAACTTGAGGCCGACCCCAAAGGGAGACCATGTCCAACATCGACCAGTCGAGCGACCCCGCCTCAGCGGAGCCGCAGAGTTTCATCGATCGATTGCGTGCCCTCCTCGGGACGTTCCGGCCCCATGGCTCCTTGCGCACCGACCTCGTCGAGGTGCTTGAGGAGGCAGGCGGAAGCTCCGGGGAGGTGAGCGAATTTTCGCCATCCGAGCGCAAGATGCTGCGCAATATCCTCCATCTGAAGGAGGTCGGGATCGGCGATATCATGGTTCCGCGGTCCGAGATCGTGGCGATCCAGAAGGACGTGTCGCTCGGCGAATTGATGGTGGCCTTCGCCAACGCCGCCCATTCCCGCCTCGTCGTGTTCGATGACGATCTGGACGACCCGGTCGGCATGGTCCACATCCGAGACCTTCTCTCCTTCATGACGGGTCCGCTGCCGGACGGCGCGGAAGACCATCCTGCCGACAAGGAAATCGACCTTTCGAAGGTCGATCTGCGCCAATCGCTGACCGACGCCGGCCTCGTCCGGCGGCTGCTTTATGTCCCGCCGTCCATGCCGGCGGTGGATCTGCTGGTGTCCATGCAGGCGGCGCGCACCCACCTCGCGCTGGTGATCGATGAATATGGCGGTACCGATGGACTGGTCTCGATCGAGGATGTGGTCGAGGAGATTGTCGGCGAGATCGAGGACGAGCATGACGACGAAGCCGCGCTGATTCAGCGCCAGGCCGACGGCAGCTTCGTCACGGATGCACGCACCCCGCTCGAGGATGTGCTCAACGTGCTGGGGGAGGACTTCGCCCCCGCCGACGTTGCAGATGAAGTGGACACCCTCGGTGGCCTCATCGTCACTCTCGCCGCGCGGGTGCCGTCCGTGGGCGAGATCATTTCCCTGCCCGGCGGCCACAGCGTCGAAGTGCTCGATGCCGACCCGCGCCGGGTGAAGATGCTGCGTATCATTCCGCCCGCGCACGAGGGGAACAACGTGGCAGAGGCTTCGGACGGCGAGCAGGCGTGACGCGCCTTGCCCTGACGCTCGACCACCTCGCCCGGAGGGTGAGCGCGCTTGAGGGGTGGCGCCGCCTTGCCGTGGCCTTTGCTGCCGGCGCGCTTGCCGCGCTCTCCACGGCGCCATTCGGCCTGTGGCCGGTGCTCGCGGTGAGCTTTCCCGTACTGGTGCTGCTGCTGGACGGAACACGGCGCGGCACGCGACGTCCCTGGCGCGTCTCGGCGGCCATCGGCTGGTGGTTCGGCTTCGGCTATTTCCTGTGCTCGCTATGGTGGATCGGTGCGGCCTTCCTGGTAGACGCCGATGTGTTCGCCTGGCTTTTGCCGGTAGCGGTGGTGTGCCTGCCAGCGGGCCTCGCCCTGTTTCCCGCCCTCGGTCTTCTTGCCGCGCGCCTCCTGTGGTCGCGCGGCCCGGCTCGCCTGTGCGCCCTTTCCGCCGGCCTCGGTGGCGCCGAATGGCTGCGCGGCCATGTGCTGACCGGCTTTCCCTGGAACACCTTCGGCTATGCCCTGGCGGAGAACCTCGCCCTGGCGCAGAGCGCGGCGCTCATCGGCATCGGCGGGCTGACATTTGTCACCATCCTCCTGCTCTCGGCGCCCGTGCTGGCATTTTCCGCAGCGATACGCCCGCGCCACCTGGCCTTTCTCGCTGTGGCGGTGATCGCGCTGGGTGCGATGTATGCCGGCGGCAGCCTGAGGCTTGCCCGCACCCACGTCGGCTCGGTGCCCGGCGTCAACCTGCGGGTGATGCAGCCGGCCCTGCAACAAGATGAGAAGTTCGCTTACGGTAGGCGCGAGGCGATCCTGGACGATTACCTGGCGTTGAGCGCCCAAACGAGCGCGAGATACCCCGGCGGTCTGACGGACGTCAGCTTGTTGATCTGGCCAGAATCCGCCTTTCCCTTCCTTTACGAGCGCGAACCCTGGGCGGCCCGTCGAATCGCCGAGAGCTTGCCGCGCAATCTGGTCCTGGTCACCGGCGCTGCGCGGTACGGCGCCCCGCCCGAGGGGCAGATCTCGCCCTATTTCAATTCCATCCGGGTAATCGCGGCGAACGGCACCGTTTTGCAGAGCGTCGACAAGGTTCACCTCGTCCCGTTCGGCGAGTACCTGCCGTTCCAAGCGTTTCTGGAGCGCATGGGGCTGGAGCAACTGACCCGGGTGAGGGGAGGCTTTTCGGCCGGGGACTCGCTGCGGGCGCTGAATATTCCCGGGGCGCCCCTGGCCGGCCCGCTGATCTGCTACGAGGCGATCTTTCCAGGCGCGGTCATTCCGCAAGGTCCACGCCCTGGTTTCCTGCTCAACGTGACGAATGATGCCTGGTTCGGTGAGACGCCCGGCCCCCACCAGCACTTTTTGCAGGCGCGTATTCGCGCGATCGAGGAAGGCTTGCCCCTGGTGAGGGCGGCAAATACGGGCATTTCGGCAATTATCGACCCACTGGGACGGATTGTCGCATATTTGGGATTGGACATTCGTGGCGTGGTGGATGGATACCTGCCTCAAGCCTTGGAGAATCCGCCACCCGCTGCGCGCGCCGGTAGTTCCATCGTCCTATCCATATTTCTTCTGATTCTTATACCCGCCGTCCTCAGTGTCGAAGGCTTGCGGATCCTGCAAGCTGCACGCAAAAGTTGATCGACGCGCCAACCATGTATGCGTATCTTCGCGCCGTCAGGGCAGCCTTCGCTATGCGAAGTGTGACACATTTCCGATCCAGCCGGAGAGAACATGGCCAAGAAGGCGCCAAATCCTATTGATAAATACGTAGGTAGCCGTGTGCGTATGCGACGCATGATGGTTGGGATGAGTCAGGAGAAGCTTGGTGAGAGCCTCGGCATCACCTTCCAGCAGATCCAGAAGTACGAAAAAGGCACGAATCGGATCGGCGCAAGCCGATTGCAGCAGATTTCCCTCGTACTCAGCGTGCCCGTCGCCTTCTTCTTCGAGGGCGCCCCATCCCTAGCCACCGACTCCGAAGGTTTCGGAGAAGCGCACTCGCCTGCCTATGTCTCGGATTTCCTCGCGACATCCGACGGCCTCGTCCTGACCCGCAATTTCATGCGCATCACCGACGCCAAGATCCGCCGTCGAATCGTGGAACTGGTGACCGCGATCGCTGGCGAGGAGGAGGCCGCGGAGCGGCCGGTCTGATCGTGCCAGATCTGCGAGCCGGTCTTGACCGGCTCGCGGGCCTTTGACACAAGGACCGCGAGCTCCGTCGGTGGGCGAGAGGAAGCAAATGTCGCGTCAATCCTATTTGTTCACCAGTGAGTCCGTGTCCGAAGGCCACCCCGACAAGGTGTGCGACCGCATCTCGGACGAGGTCGTCGATACCTTCTTCCGCGTGTCGGAAGAGCAGGGCTTCGATCCCTCCCAGGTGCGCGTGGCGGCTGAGACGCTTGCCACCACCAACAAGGTCGTGATCGCCGGCGAGACCCGCGGCCCCTCGACCATCACCAAGGACCTGATCGCGCACAAGGCCCGCCTTGCCATCAAGGACATCGGCTACGAGCAGGACGGCTTCCATTGGGAGAAGGCCGATATCGAAGTGGTGCTGCATGCGCAGTCCGCCGACATCGCCCAGGGCGTCGACATCGACGGCAACAAGGACGAGGGCGCGGGCGACCAGGGCATCATGTTCGGCTATGCCGTGCGCGAGACCCCCGAGCTGATGCCGGCTCCCATCTTCTATGCCCACAAGATCCTGAAGACGCTCTCGGAAGCGCGCCGCTCCGGCGAGACCCGCGCCCTCGGCCCGGACGCCAAGAGCCAGGTGACCGTGCAGTATGAGAACGGCAAGCCGGTCGGCGTGACGCAGATCGTGCTCTCCACCCAGCATCTGGACGAGCACCTCACCTCCCACGACGTGCGCTCGCTGGTCGAGCCCTACATCACCAAGGCCTTGCCGGAAGGGTGGATTTCGCCCGAGACGGTGTGGCACGTGAACCCCACCGGCAAGTTCGTGATCGGCGGACCCGATGGCGATTGCGGCCTCACCGGGCGCAAGATCATCGTGGACACCTACGGCGGAGCGGCGCCCCATGGCGGCGGTGCCTTCTCCGGCAAGGATCCGACCAAGGTGGACCGCTCGGCCGCCTATGCCGCGCGCTATCTGGCCAAGAACGTGGTTGCCGCCGGCTTGGCCGATCGCGCGACCATCCAGCTCGCCTATGCCATCGGCGTGTCGGACCCGCTGGCGGTCTATGTGGACCTGCACGGCACCGGCCAGGTGGAAGAAGCCAAGCTGGAGAAGATCTTGCGCGAGGTGGTGAACCTGCGTCCGCGCGGCATTCGCGAGCATCTCGGGCTCAACAAGCCGATCTATGCCCGCACCTCCGCCTATGGCCATTTCGGCCGGGCGCCGGATGCCGATGGCGGCTTCTCCTGGGAGCGGACGGACCTTGTGGATGCGCTGAAGTCCGCGCTCTGAGGTTTCACGTGAAACATTTTCGGTCGGCAGGCGGGGCGCTTTTCCCGCCTGCCGAACGCGTTTTTTCGGCACGTTTCGGCATGATCTCCGTCGGGTTTCTGGCCTTTTCTGCGTGAATTCGGCCGAATCTTTTTCCCGAACTTCGGCGCGGGGGTAAAATCCTGCCGCACCACCGCCGGTTTCAGAACGAAGACCATGATTGCCGATTATGACGAGAAGGGCGCCTTCTACGGGAGGCGGGTGGGCAAGCCGCTGCGGCCCAACCAGGCGGCGGCCCTGCGCGATGTTCTTCCGCGCTATCTGATCGACCTCGATACCATCGCCCCCGATATGTGCCTGCGCGATCTGTTCGCGGGCGCGGTGGATGAGGTGCGGCTGGAGATCGGCTTCGGCGGCGGCGAGCATCTGCTGGCCCGGGCGGCCGAGGCGCCGCGCACCGGCTTCATCGGCGTGGAGCCCTTTCTCAACGGCATGGTGAAGGCGGTGACGGTGCTGGAGGCGGCGCCGCGCGCCAATGTGCGCCTGTTCGATCGCGACGCGGCGCTGCTGCTGGCGCGCGTGGGGGAAGGATCACTCGCCGGCGCGAGCCTGCTTTATCCCGACCCCTGGCCCAAGCGCCGCCACTGGAAGCGCCGCTTCGTGCGCGCCGACAATCTGGACCTTCTGGCCCGCGCGCTCCCGCCGGGCGGCACCTTCCGCTTCGCCAGCGACGTGCCGGATTATGTGGACTGGACCCTGCGCGAGATCCGCGCCCACGGCGCCTTCACCTGGCCCGCCCGCACGGCGGACGATTGGCGCAAGCCCTACACCGGCTGGCCCGGCACCCGCTACGAGGCCAAGGCGCTTAGGGAAGGGCGCGTGCCGACGTATCTGGAGTTTGTGCGGGGGTAGGGGGGCTTTTGCGCTCGCTTATGTGCATTGACCTGCAACCGGGAGCGCATAAATTGTGTTCACGAATGTGCTCACATTCGCGCTGAGACCCAGGTGCCGTGATGACCGAGCATGATCTCAAGGAATTTCTCGACGCGATGAAGCGCGTGCGGGCGGAGCATGCCACCACCCCCAAGAAGGCGCGCAAATTCCTGATGAAGGAAGGCGTGGTCGATAAAGACGGCGAGCTGACGGGTCATTATGCCCGCAAGAACCGGCTCCGCCGCAAGAGCGCCGCCTGAGTGCATCGGCTGAATACCTCTTTTGTGCTGGGGTATCACGGCTGCGAACAAGCTGTCGCGGATCAGCTTCTTGCGGGTAATCCCTTTACGCCCAGCACGAATGCTTATGACTGGCTCGGACACGGCATTTATTTCTGGGAATCCAATCCCCAGCGCGGGCTGGAATTCGCCCGCGAGCGGCCGGGCCGCGCCTCCGCCGCGAGCGCGCCAGCCGTGGTGGGTGCTGTGATCGACCTCGGCTATTGCCTGGATCTTCAGTCTTCGACGGGCATCGCGGCCATTTCCGCCGCCTACGGGGATTATCTCGACTATTCGGAGCGCTCGGGCAGCAAGGTGCCGCAGAACAGAGGCGGCGAGGATTCGCTGATGCGGGACCTGGATTGCGCCGTTCTCAACCATCTTCATGCCGTGCGCGCGGCAGGCAAGCTTGAGCCCTTCGATACGGTGCGGGCGGTGTTTCTGGAGGGCAAGCCGCTCTATCCCAAATCCGGCTTTCGCGAGAAAACCCACATCCAGCTTTGCGTGCGAAATCCTAGCTGCATCAAAGGAGTTTTCCGGGTGGGAGTGGCTTGGGCTTAAGGGCAAGGGTGCGACCGCTGGCTTGCGCAATCTACACTTCCGGCGCCTTCACGTGGACCGCTCGCGCAGCGGACGATTGCGGAAGTCCTATGAAGACTGGCGGGCATAGGCTACGAGCCAAAAGCGCTTAGGGTCGGAGGGGCGCCGACCTACCTCGGTTTGCTTTGGGCGAATCTCTTTATTTTTGCACGCTATTACGAGGGCGGTAATGCACCTCCCTACCGCATCGCGATCACGATCATGATTTTACTGGATGGACGGATATAGGGATATGATACAAACTTATTCCCTTAGAGCTCTGTCCGGAAATTAAAAGATGGCGCGGCCTCGCATTTTTGTAAGTTCTACTTATTATGATCTGAAGCATATTCGGTCATCTCTTGAGCTTTTCGTCGAATCTCTGGGTTATGAGCCAGTTTTATCAGAAAGGGGCGACGTTACTTATCATCCGGATGTTGCATTGGATATTTCCTGCTATAGGGAGGCATCTTCAGCCGATATATTTGTTTTGATCATTGGAGGAAGATATGGATCTGAAATCAGTACGCCTGACTCGCAACGAGCAGATGTCCGTATTGGATATTATGAAAGTGTTACAAAAAAAGAATATGAGAGTGCGTGTAATTCCGACGTCCCAATTTTTATTCTGATTGAAAATTCAGTTTATACTGAATATCAGACATACTTAAAAAATAAAGAACACGAAAATATCTCATATGCCCACGTGGAGTCGATAAATGTATTTAAATTAATAGAGACTATTGTCTCAAGACCTCGCAATAATCCAATATTTTCTTTTGAAAGATCGTCGCAGATCGAGACGTGGTTGCGGGAGCAATGGGCTGGGCTATTTAGAGAAATGTTAAAAGCAAGGGCTCAGCAAAAGCAAATTGCGGCGCTGTCTGAACAGGTTTCTGATCTCAGATTAACAAATGAAACTTTAAAAAACTATCTAGAAGCCCTGATAAAAAAGGTGGATCCGGAGGAGTCTGGCCAGCTTTTCGCGAAAGAGACTGCCAGGTTTGAAGAAAATAAGCAAAATATTTTGCTAAAATCGAATAATTGGTTTTCATTCTTGCGCACTACATTCGACATCAATGAGCTTGATGCGGAGTCAATAATACGAAACTCAAATACCACAGATAATATAATTATCAATATTAAAAAATATTGCAAAAATAAAGAGGATCTAGATAAAAAAATATCTATCGTTGAAGACTTACTTCTTACCTCACTCGGTGCAAAGAGTGACTTTGATGATGCCCGGCGCGCTCTGGGGCTTCCGGCATTATTCGCAGACGTAGCCAAGCCAAAGTAGCGGCCCATTCACGATTCGCGAATCCGATGAATTGAAATGGTCTCTCTGGAGTCGATCCCCCATCCCCCGCCCTTGCATCCCCCGCCGTTCCGTCTATATTAGCGCTGTCCCCCAGTGGGGATACCTCAGAGCCATCGTCGTCGAAGGTGATGAGAGTGGGCCCCCGCCGGGACCCGCTCGATTTTCGTTTACGCGATCGTCCGCGGGGCGCACAAGGCGCCGCACGGTTGCGGTTTCGAAACGCTTCGATCTCGTCCGCGTCGCCGCCGCCTTAAGGTTGGCCGGTGCGGGGTGAAGGCGGCGAAAAGGCCAAGGTTCGGCGCCCACGCGCCGCACGACAAGGAAGGCGCAGATGCGCCGGTAAAAATTCGGCGCATCCGCGCCACAGGAAAAGAAAGACGTCCCGGAGGGACATGACCGATACGCAAGCGACCCACGGTGTGGACACCGCAGACCTGAACGAGCCCCGCCTCATCATCGAGACGGGTGTGGCCGCGCGCGTCGCCGGCATCGTCGGTCCCGTGCTCGCCGGCCTCGGCATGCGGCTGGTGCGCGTCAAGCACACGGCCCGCGACGGCGGCACGCTGCAGATCATGGCCGAGCGGCCCGACGGCTCCATGACCATCGACGATTGCGAGCTGGTCTCCCGCGCCATCTCCCCCGTGCTTGATGTGGAAGACCCCATCGCCAGCGCCTATCGCCTGGAAATCTCCTCCCCCGGCATCGACCGGCCTTTGGTGCGCCTCACCGATTTCGACCGCTGGTCGGGCCATGAGGTGAAGGTGGAAATGGCCGTGCCGCTGGACGGCCGAAAGCGCTTCCGCGGCATCCTGCTCGGCACCGAGGGCGGCCTGGCCCTGGTGCGCCGCCCCGATGCGCCCGCCGGCGAAGATCCGGTCTCGCGCCTGCCGGTCGCCGATATCGGCGATGCCCGCCTGATCCTCACGGAAGACCTCATCACCGAGGCGCTGCGCCGGGCGAAAGCCGCCGGCCGCGCGATGGAGGATGCGGACGAGGAATTGGCCGACGGCGCGCTCGACGATCTCGCCGCCGAAGCCGCCGAGGCTTCCGCCCCCGCCAAGGCGGCCAAACCCTTGCAGCCGCGCAAGCTCGCGAAGCCCAAGGCCGACAAGTCCCAATCGAAGCCGTCCGCCCGCAAGGCGAAGGGCGGCAATGCCAAAGCGAAGGAGACGCACTGATGGTTGCCGTCAGCGCAAACCGGCTCGAGCTTCTGCAGATCGCCGAAGCGGTCGCCCGCGAGAAGACGATCGATCGCAGCATCGTCATCGCCGCCATGGAAGATGCCATCGCCAAGGCCGCGCGCTCGCGCTACGGCCAGGAGACGGACATCCACGCCGACATCAATCCCAAGACCGGCGAATTGCGGCTCGCCCGCCATCTGCTGGTGGTGGACGAGGTGGAGAATTTCGCCACCGAGATCACGCTGGATGGCGCGCGCCGGCACAATCCCGCCGCCCAGGTCGGCGACACCATCGCCGATACGCTGCCCCCGTTCGATTTCGGCCGCATCGCCGCGCAGAGCGCCAAGCAGGTGATCGTGCAGAAGGTGCGCGAGGCCGAGCGCGATCGCCAGTATGACGAATACAAGGACCGCATCGGCGAGGTCTCCAACGGCCTCGTGAAGCGGGTGGAATACGGCAATGTGGTGGTCGATCTCGGCCGCGGCGAAGCCATCCTGCGCCGCGACGAACTGCTGCCGCGCGAAGTGGTGAAGACCGGCGACCGCGTGCGCGCCTATATCTACGACGTGCGGCGTGAGCCGCGCGGGCCGCAGATATTCCTCTCGCGCACCCATCCGCAGTTCATGGCGAAGCTGTTCGCCCAGGAAGTGCCGGAAATCTACGACGGCATCGTCGAGATCAAGGCGGTCGCCCGCGACCCCGGCTCGCGCGCCAAGATCGCGGTGATCTCGCGCGACCAGTCGGTGGACCCGGTCGGCGCCTGCGTCGGCATGCGCGGCTCGCGCGTGCAGGCGGTGGTGAACGAGCTGCAGGGCGAGAAGATCGACATCATCCCCTGGAACCCGGATATCGCCACCTTCATCGTCAATGCGCTCGCCCCGGCCGAAGTGGTCAAGGTGGTGCTGGACGAGGAGCGCGAGCGCATCGAAGTGGTGGTGCCCGACGCCCAGCTCTCGCTCGCCATCGGCCGGCGCGGACAGAATGTGCGCCTCGCTTCCCAGCTGACCGGCTGGGACATCGACATCATGACCGAGGCGGAAGAGAGCGAGCGGCGCCAGAAGGAATTCGCCGAGCGCACCACCATGTTCGCCGAGGCCCTGGACCTCGACGAGATGATGGGTCAATTGCTCGCGTCTGAAGGCTTCGCGAGCGTCGAGGAAATCGCCTATGTGCCGATTTCCGAACTCGCCTCCATCGAGGGCTTCGACGAGGAGACCGCCGGCGAATTGCAGGCGCGCGCTCTGAAGCATCTCGCGGACGTGGAAGAGGCGCTCGACAATGAGCGCAAGGAACTGGGCGTGGAAGACGCCCTCGCGACCGTGCCCGGCGTCACCTCCAAGATGCTGGTGGCGTTCGGCAAGCACGACATCAAGACCGTGGAAGACCTGGCCGGCTGCGCCACCGACGATCTGACCGGCTGGTCCGAGCGCAAGGACGGCGAGACCACCCGCTTCCCCGGCGCGCTCGACGGCTTCGAAGTGAGCCGCGAGGACGCGGAACACATCATCATGCAGGCCCGTGTCGTGGCCGGCTGGATTTCGCAGGACGATCTCGACACCCCCGCCGATGGCGCGGATGACGAGGACCCGTCCGACGAAGCCCAGACCTGAGAGAAGTGGAGATGACCCGGCGTGCTGGCAGCGAGTTTGATCGAGGAAGAGACCGATGGGGGGCCGCGCGGGCTTGTGTCCGCGCGTGCGCCGCTGGCGCGTCTGTGCCTCGCGACGCGCGCCGTCACGCCGGTTTCGCAGATGATCCGCTTCGTGGTGGGGCCGGACGGCACCATCGTCCCGGACCTCGCCGCTAAGCTTCCCGGCCGGGGCGCCTGGGTCACCGCGACCCGCGCCGCCCTCGCCGAAGCCTTGAAGCGCAAGGCGTTCGGCCGCGCGTTCAAGGGCAAGGGCACGATTGCCCCGGATTTGTCCGACCTCATCGAATCCCTGATGCTGACCGAAGTCCGCAGCGCCCTGTCCATGGCGAACAAAGCGGGCCGCGTCATCACCGGCACCACCAAGGTGGATGCCGCCCTCCATGCGGACCCTGTGCGCGTGCTGCTGCATGCTGCCGACGGCCGTCCGGACGGGAAACGCAAACTCGACGGCATCGCCCGTCAGAGAGAAGCCGCCGGCATGAGCCCGGTGGACATCGTCGACTGTTTATCGGGCCTCGAATTGGACTTGGCGCTCGGGCGGTCAAATGTGGTACACGCTGCGCTGCTCGCGCATCCGACGACCGCGGGATTTCTCGCGCGCTGCCGAAAGCTCGAGCGCTGGCGGATGGGAACATCCGCCCGCGCACCGGACGGGCATGGCCTGACGCTCGACCGGATGCCAGGAACGGATACGGAATGAACGACACTAAGACACCCGGCGACAAGACGCTCCACCCTGCCACCGGCAAGACGCTGACACTCAAGCGACCCGTGGAGCAGGGCACCGTGCGCCAGAGCTTCAGCCATGGCCGCTCCAAGGCGGTCGTGGTGGAAAAGGTGAAGCGCCGCGTCTTCGGCCCAGGTGACGCAGCGCCGGCGGGTGCAACTCCGGCTGCGCCGGCGGCCCCTGCGCCGCGCCCGGCCGCGCCTGCTGCGCCCGCCGCCTCTGCCGGAACCGCTCCGGCGGCGCCGCGCCCGGCTGCGCCTCCTGCGCCGGCCCCGGTTCGCGCCGAAGCGCCCGCCGCCGCGGTGGAAGCCAAGGCGCCCGAGCCGACCCCGGTTGCGCCCGCCGCTCCGGCGGCCAAGGCCCCGGCTGCGAAGGCACCTGCCGCTCCGGCCGAACCCGAGGCTGCGGCTCCCGCTCCGGTCGCGGCGCCCGCGGTCGAGGCCAAGGCGCCGGTTGAACCCGCTCCTGCCTCTAAGGCAACCCCGGAACCCGTCTCGCAAGCAAAGCCGATGGACGCAAAACCCGCCGAGGCAAAAGCCCCCGAATCGCGTCCCGCCGAGACGCGCCCCGCCGCTCCGGCCCGGACCGGCGAAGGCCGCACCGGTGCGTCCGGCTCCTCCTCGCGCCCTGCCGGCGCGTCCGGCGCCGGTGCCAACCGCGCGTCCGGCGCACCCCAGCGCGGCGGCCAGTCGGCCTCCGGCCAGGCCCAGCGCACCGGCCAGGGCGCGCCCCAGCGTGGCGGTGCCGCGCCGAGCGGCGAGCGCCGTCCCGGTACCGGTGGCGCTCCGGCCGGGCGTCCCGGTTCCAACCGCCCCGGCGGATCGGGCGTGGTGCTGCGCACCCTGACCGATGAAGAACGCAACATGCGCGCCAGCGCCCTCGCCGACGCCCGCGTCCGCGAAGTGGAAGAGCGGCGCATGGCGGAAGAGCGCCGCATCGCCGAGGAAGAGGCGCGTCGCCGCGCCGAGCGCGAGCGCATCGAACGTGCCGAGCGCGACGCCGCCGAAGCCCGCAAGCGCGAGGAAGAAAGCCGCCGCGCCAACGAGGACGAGAGCAAGCGCCGCGCCGAGCAGGAGGCGCGCAAGCGCTTCGGCGGCGAGGACCAGAGCGGCGCCGCCGCGCGTTCCGGCACCGCCACCCCGGCATCCACCACCACCGCCCGTCCCCTCACCGCGCGTCCCGCCGGCACCACCGCCACGGAGACGAGCGAGGAGGACGAGCGCAAGGGTGCAGCGGTCCGCCGCGGTCCCGCCGCGCCGCGTCCCGCCCCCCCGGCCAAGCTGCCCAAGGGCCCCGGCGCCGAGAAGAGCCGCGGCCGCCTGACCCTCGTGACCGCCTTGTCGGGCGACGAGGAACGCCAGCGCTCGCTCGCTTCGTTCCGCCGCCGCACCCAGCGCATGACCGGCCACCGGGTGCAGGAGACCAAGGAAAAGATCAGCCGCGAGGTGATCCTGCCCGAGACCATCACCATCCAGGAACTCGCCAACCGCATGTCCGAGCGAGCGGTGGACGTGATCCGCATGCTGATGAAGCAGGGCCAGATGGTGAAGATCACGGACGTGGTCGACGCCGACACCGCCCAGCTGATCGCCGAGGATCTCGGCCACACGGTGCGCCGCGTGTCGGAATCGGATGTGGAAGAAGGCCTGTTCGACACCGTCGACGCGCCGGAAAACCTGCAGCCGCGCCCGGCCGTCGTGACCATCATGGGCCATGTCGACCACGGCAAGACCTCGCTGCTGGACGCGATCCGCAAGACCGCCGTGGTCTCCGGCGAGGCCGGCGGCATCACCCAGCATATCGGCGCCTATCAGGTGACTTCGCCCTCGGGCAGCAAGATCACCTTCATCGACACCCCCGGCCACGCCGCCTTCACCGCCATGCGCGCCCGCGGCGCCAAGGTGACGGACATCGTGGTGCTGGTGGTGGCGGCCGACGACGGCGTGATGCCCCAGACGGCGGAAGCGATCGCCCACGCCAAGGCGGCGGGCGTGCCGATCATCGTCGCCATCAACAAGATCGATAAGCCCGACGCCAAGCCCGAGCGGGTCCGCAGCGAGCTGCTCCAGCACGAGATCCAGGTGGAAAGCCTGGGCGGTGAGACCTTGGAAGTGGAAGTTTCCGCCACCAAGAAGCTCAATCTCGACAAGCTGCTGGAGCTGATCGCCCTGCAGAGCGAACTGCTCGATTTGACCGCCGATCCCACCCGCCCCGCGGAAGGAACGGTGGTCGAGGCCAAGCTGGATCGCGGTCGCGGCCCGGTGGCCACCGTGCTGGTTCAGCGCGGCACGCTGCATATCGGCGAGATCGTGGTGGCGGGTGCCGAATGGGGCCGCGTGCGCGCCCTCATCAACGACACTGGCGCGAACGTGGACGAAGCCGGCCCCTCGGTGCCGGTGGAAGTGCTCGGCTTCAACGGCACCCCGGAGGCGGGCGACCGCCTCGCGGTGGTGGAAAACGAAGCCCGCGCCCGCGAGATCACCGATTACCGCCAGCGCCAGAAGCGCGAGAAGGCGGCGGCTCGCTCCGCAACCATGCGCGGCTCGCTCGAACAGATGATGAGCCAGGTCAAGTCGACCGGCCGGAAGGAATTCCCGCTCATCATCAAGGGCGACGTGTCGGGCTCGGTGGAAGCCATCATCGGCGCGCTGGAAAAGGTCGGCAACGACGAGGTTCAGGCCCGCGTGATCCACGCCGGTGCCGGCGGCATCAACGAGAGCGACGTGACGCTGGCGGAAACCTCCGGCGCCGCGATCATCGCCTTCAACGTGCGCGCCAACAAGGAAGCCCGCGATGCCGCCGCACAGGCCGGCATCGAGATCCGCTACTACAACATCATCTACGACCTGGTGGACGACGTGAAGAAGGCCATGAGCGGCCTGCTCGCCCCCATCAATCGCGAGACGATGCTGGGCAATGCCCTCATCCTGGAGATCTTCGCGGTCTCCAAGGTGGGCAAGGTCGCGGGTTGCCGGGTCACCGACGGCACGGTGGAGCGCGGCCAGCATGTGCGCCTGATCCGCGACAATGTCGTGATCCACGAAGGCAAGCTCGCCACGCTGAACCGGTTCAAGGACAGCGTGAACAGCGTGGTCGCGGGCCAGGAATGCGGCATGTCGTTCGAGAACTACCAGGACATGCGCGCCGGCGACGTCATCGAATGCTACCGCGTCGAGGTCATCCAGCGTTCGCTGTGATGATCGCCTGACACGGCCCGCGCTTTCGGCCTCCTTCCCCGTCCGGGGCGGGAGGCCGTGCGCGTCCCCGCCGGCCGGCGCCACGCGTTCGCCGGGTTTTCGGGGTTGATTGCCATCGAGGCCGGACGGTCCAAGCCCGCCGGCCTCATGTTTTCAATGGCGCTCAAGATCCGCGCAAAGCGGCGCGCCGAGAAGGTTTCGACAATGAAGACTCAAACTCGTTCTGGACCGGGCTCGGGCCCGAGCCAGCGCATGCTGCGCGTCGGCGAACTGGTGCGCCACGCCTTGGCCGACGTGCTCGCGCGCGGCGATGCGGTGGTGGACCCGGTGCTCTCCGGCCGCATCATCACGGTGCCGGAAGTGCGCATGTCGCCGGACCTGAAGATCGCCACCTGCTATGTCATGCCGCTCGGCGGACAAGACATCCAGCCGGTGCTGAAGGCGCTGGCGGCGCACCAGAAGGTGCTGCGCACCGAGGTCGGCCGGCGGGTGGAGCTGAAATCGGTCCCCTCCCTGCGCTTCATGAAGGACACCTCGTTCGAGGAAGGCGCGCGCATCGACGCGCTGCTGCGCAAGCCGGAAGTGCTGCGCGATCTGGAACACGAGCCCTTCACCCTCGACGACAAGACCAAGACGGAAAACGAATGATGCGGATCGAGGATGAAGCCGGCGCGGCGACCCTGGACGTGACCCTTGGCCTGAACCAGAACCCGGTCGCCGGCCCGCTGGTGAGCGAGGCGGATGCCCGCCAGAGCGAGTTCGGCGGCCGCGCTCCGCGCGAGGGCGAGCGCCCGCGCTACAAGAGCGCCGATCCGCGCCCCCGCACGCCGCGCGCGCCGGAAGATCCCCAGCGCCCGCGCCTGCCCAAGCGCGATATCGACGGCTGGGTGCTGCTGGACAAGCCGGTGGGCATGACCTCCACCCAGGCGGTTTCGGTGGTGAAGCGCCTGTTTAACGCCAAGAAGGCGGGCCATGCCGGCACGCTCGATCCGCTCGCGTCCGGCTGCCTGCCGATCGCCTTCGGCGAGGCCACCAAGACCGTGCCCTATGTGATGGACGGGCAGAAGACCTATCGTTTCACCGTGCGCTTCGGCACGGAGATGGACACCGACGATGCCGAGGGCTCGCCGGTCGCCACCAGCGACGTGCGGCCGAGCGACGACAACATTCTCGACGCGCTGGAGCACTTCCGGGGCGAGGTGATG
Source organism: Roseixanthobacter pseudopolyaromaticivorans (assembly GCF_043195145.2). Classification (NCBI taxonomy): domain Bacteria; kingdom Pseudomonadati; phylum Pseudomonadota; class Alphaproteobacteria; order Hyphomicrobiales; family Xanthobacteraceae; genus Roseixanthobacter; species Roseixanthobacter pseudopolyaromaticivorans. Next base: position 4,440,420 of record NZ_CM195539.1, on the reverse strand, counting down.
CAGGTGCCGCCCGCCTATTCCGCCCTGAAAATCGCCGGCGAGCGCGCCTATGATCTCGCCCGCGAGGGTGAGCAGGTGGTGCTGGAGGCCCGCCCGGTGGTGATCCACCGGCTGGATCTGGTGGATCGGCCCGATGCCGATCACGCGGTGCTGGAAGCGGAATGCGGCAAGGGCACCTATGTGCGCGCCATCGCCCGCGACCTCGGCCGCATCCTCGGCACGCGCGGGCATGTCTCCATGCTGCGCCGCGCGGCCGTGGGGGCGTTCCTGGAGGAGCAGCTGGTGACGCTCGACGACCTGCGCGCCCGCGCCGATGCCGGCGAGGGGCCGCTGTTCGAGGCGCTCGACCCGGTGGACTGCGCGCTGGAGGAACTGCCGCAGCTCTCGCTTTCGCCGCAGGATGCCCATCGCCTGCGCTGCGGGCAGAACGTGTTCCTGCGCGGCCGCGACGCGCCGATCTTCGACGGCCACGTGGCGGTGAGCTGCCAGGGCAGCCTCGTGGCGATCGGCGATATGGTGGAAGGCGAGATCCGCCCGCACCGCGTGTTCAACTGGTCCCGCGCCATGCCGCGGGCCCTGCGCCGCACGGCGTGAGAGAGAGCCTTCTGCAGCGAACCTCCTGACCCCGGCGTGGGAGAGGTCGTTCCTGAACGCCCCATGCGCCGGAAGGGGCGCCGCCCCCTCCCCAACCCTCCCCCGCATGCGGGAGAGGGAGCCGATGGCGCTTTTCGTCCCTTCACCGCCTCCTAAGGCTGGCCGATCCCCTCTCCCGTTTACGGGGGAAGCGGATGGGGAGGGGCAGGGCACGTACGCCGGGGAGGGTGCCCGCTCTCAAGGGGCGGCAAGCCGTTCTGCGCCGGTTTCAAGAACCACTGGCGCTTGAGGGGCTTTCGTGTATGGTGCGCGCGTGCAGCTCCCCTGGGATTTTCCCGGGGCCTGCGCGCGCCCTTTTATTTGACCGCGCTGGACGACATCCCGGCCCGGCCGAATGGGCAAGGCCCCCACAGCACCCGTGTTCCGCGGCCTGTTTCGCAGCTGCGGCCCGTGCGCTTTGGCGGAGCCTTTGGTTTTCTTCTGACTGAAAGGATCATCCGATGTCGATCACGGTCGAGCGCAAGCAGGCGCTCATTCAGGATTTCGGTGCCAAGGCCGGCGACACGGGTTCGCCGGAGGTCCAGGTTGCGATTCTGTCCGAACGCATCGCCAACCTGACCGAGCACTTCAAGTCCCATAACAAGGACAACCATTCCCGCCGCGGCCTGCTGAAGCTGGTCTCCACCCGCCGCAGCCTTCTGGACTATCTGAAGCGCAAGGACGAAGCCCGTTACAAGGCGCTGATCGAGCGTCTGGGCCTGCGTCGCTGATGCCGGCGGAGCCTGTCGCGGTCGAAAAGGTCGGACCTTTTCCGTGGCAGGCTCCGGTGCACCGCCCGTGAGGCGGGGCACGACGTGTCGGGCATGGGGCCCGCCGCGCAAAAGCGAAGCTCAAGGGAAAGTCATGGCAGGATCGCCGGACGCAACCGTCGCACGCCTTCCCGATGCGGGAAGCGCAGGCGCGCGGTGCGTCCGGCCGTCTTGCTCATGGCTCTCCCGCTTCGAAGGACGAGAGAGATAATTCCATGTTCGATATTCATCGCGAGGAACTGGATTGGGGTGGACGTACCCTGATCCTTGAGACCGGCAAGATGGCCCGCCAGGCAGACGGCGCGGTTCTGGTCACCTATGGCGACACCAAGGTTCTCGCCACCGCCGTTTCCGCCCGTGAGGCGAAGCCCGGCATCGATTTCTTCCCGCTGACGGTCAATTACCAGGAAAAGACCTATGCGGCCGGCCGCATCCCCGGCGGCTATTTCAAGCGCGAAGGCCGCCCGAGCGAAAAGGAGACCCTGGTCTCCCGCCTGATCGACCGCCCGATCCGCCCGCTGTTCGCCGACGGCTATCGCAACGAGACCCAGGTGGTCATCACCGTGCTGGCGCACGACCTGGAGAATGATCCGGACATCGCCGGCATCGTCGGCGCTTCCGCCGCGCTCACGCTCTCCGGCGTGCCCTTCATGGGCCCCATCGGCGGCGCCCGCGTCGGCTTCATCGACAATGAATATGTGCTGAACCCGACCACCGACGAGCTGAAGGAAAGCGCCCTCGACCTCGTGGTCGCCGGCACCGGCGATGCCGTGCTGATGGTGGAATCGGAAGCCAAGGAACTGCCCGAGGAGATCATGCTCGGCGCGGTCATGTTCGGCCACCGCCACTTCCAGCCGGTGATCGAGGCCATCATCCGCCTCGCCGAGAAGGCCGCCAAGGAGCCGCGCCCGTTCGCGCCCGCCGACAATTCGGCGCTGGAAGCGAAGATCCGCGAGATCGCGGAAGCCGACCTGCGCGCCGCCTACAAGATCGTGCAGAAGCAGTCCCGCTATGAAGCGGTCGGCGCTGCCAAGTCCAAGGTGAAGAAGTATTTCGAGGAACTGGCCATGGACGGCCAGCCCGCACCCGCCAGCCAGCAGGTCGGCGAAGTGCTGAAAGAGCTCGAAGCCAAGATCGTGCGCTGGGCCATCCTCGACGACGGCATCCGCATCGACGGCCGCGACGTGCGCACCGTGCGCCCGATTGTGTCGGAAGTCGGCGTGCTGCCGCGCGCCCACGGCTCGGCTTTGTTCACCCGCGGCGAGACCCAGGCGCTGGTCGTCGCCACGCTGGGCACCGGCGAGGACGAGCAGTTCATCGACAGCCTGGAAGGCACCTATAAGGAGCACTTCCTGCTGCACTACAACTTCCCCCCCTTCTCGGTGGGTGAAGCCGGCCGCATGGGTTCGCCCGGCCGCCGCGAAATCGGCCACGGCAAGCTCGCATGGCGCGCCATCCGCCCCATGCTGCCGCCGAAGCATGAATTCCCCTACACCCTGCGCGTGGTCTCCGAGATCCTGGAATCCAACGGCTCGTCCTCCATGGCGACCGTCTGCGGCGCCTCGCTCTCGCTGATGGATGCGGGCGTTCCCCTGCGCCGTCCGGTGGCCGGCATCGCCATGGGCCTGATCCTGGAAGAGGGCAAGTTCGCCGTTCTTTCGGACATCCTGGGCGACGAGGATCACCTCGGCGACATGGACTTCAAGGTGGCCGGCACCGACCGCGGCGTGACCGCGCTCCAGATGGACATCAAGATCGCCGGCATCACCGAGGAGATCATGAAGGTCGCCCTCGGCCAGGCCAAGGAAGGCCGCGCCCACATCCTCGGCGAGATGGCGAAGGCGCTGACCTCCGCGCGTTCGGAACTCGGCGAGCATGCCCCGCGCATCGAGGTGATGAACATCCCGGTGGACAAGATCCGCGAAGTGATCGGGTCCGGCGGCAAGGTGATCCGCGAGATCGTCGAGAAGACCGGCGCCAAGATCAACATCGAGGACGACGGCACCATCAAGATCGCCTCCGCCAATGGCGAGTCGATCAAGGCGGCGATCAACTGGATCAAGTCCATCGCCTCCGAGCCGGAAGTCGGCCAGATCTATGACGGCACGGTCGTGAAGGTCGTGGACTTCGGCGCCTTCGTGAACTTCTTCGGTTCCAAGGACGGCCTGGTCCACATCTCCCAGCTCGCCAAGGAACGGGTGAACAAGACCTCCGACGTGGTCAAGGAAGGCGACAAGGTCAAGGTCAAGCTGGTCGGCTTCGACGAGCGCGGCAAGACCCGCCTGTCCATGAAGGTGGTCGACCAGACCACCGGCGAGGACCTGGAAGCCAAGGAAAAGGCGGAGCGCGACGCCGCCCGCGACGCGGCCAAGGAAGAGACCGAGGCCGGCGCCGCCGAGTGATCGGCCGGTTTCCACCGCATCTGAACGGAAAGGGCGGCCCTCGGGCCGCCCTTTTCATGTGTGCATGACGGTCTCGCGGTCACGCGAGGCTGCCGCCACCTGCTCTTAGGCGAAGCGTCGCGAGCCGGCGACGCAGAGCACCACCACGGCGGCCGCCGCTACCATGGTCCAGGCCACCGGCTCGCCGAGCAGCAGTGCTGCGAGCGCCAATCCGAAGAAGGGCTGTAGCAATTGCAGCTGGCCCACCCCAGCAATGCCGCCGAGCGCCAGGCCCCGGTACCAGAAAACGAAGCCGATCAGCATGGAGAAGACGGAGACATAGGCGAGGCCTAGCCACGCCGGGGCGCCGATGCCGTTCCAGGCCTGCGGCAAGGTCGCGCCGGCGATCGCGGCCATGACCGGCAGCGCCACCACCAGCGCCCAGGAAATCACCTGCCATCCGCCGAGGCGGCGGGAGAGGCGGGCGCCTTCCGCATAGCCGAGGCCGCAGACCAGGATCGCCGCGACCATCAGCAGATCGCCGGCCAGCGAAGCCGAACTGCTGCCCGCGAGGGCGAAGCCCGCGACGGAGCAGGCCCCGGCCACAGAGAACAGCCAGAACGCCGGCTTCGGCCGCTCGCCGCCCCGGATCACGCCGAACAGCGCCGTGGAGAGGGGCAGCAGGCCGATGAACACCATGGAATGGGCCGAGGTGATGTGCTGGAGCGCCAGGGCCGTCAACAGCGGAAAGCCGACCACCACCCCGAGCGCCACCACCGCCAGCGGCAGAAGATCGCCCCGCGCCGGGCGCTTCTGGCGCAGCAGCGCGAGCAGCGCGGCGCCGAGCAAAGCGGCGATCACCGCGCGCGCCGAGGTGAGGAATAGCGGCGAGAATCCGCCGATCGCCACCCGCGTCGCCGGGAGTGAGCCGCTGAAGATGATGACGCCGAGGAGGCCGCTGCCCCAGCCGTCCGTCGCATGCTGCATGATGGGTTTCCCGCTTCTCTCGCGGCGAATAGCCCATGCGCGATTGCGCCGACAGCAACACAGCCATACGGTGGAGCCGAACAGTACCGACCATGGAGCCCATACAGTTGGCGAACGGCGACGCCGGAACCGGCATCAGCGCGATGCGCACGGGCGCGGTCATGGCCGAGATCCGCCGCCGCATGGCCGGCCGGATCCTGACGGCGGGGGAAAAACTGCCCTCGATCCGCAAGTTCGCCCGCGACATGCAGGTGTCGCCCTCGACGGTGGTGGAGGCCTACGACCGGCTGGCCGCGGAAGGGCTGATCCGCTCGCGTCCCGGCTCCGGCTTCTATGTGGCCGGCGCCGTGCCGCAGGTCGCGCTGCGGGATGTGGAACCGAAGCTCGACCGCGCCATCGATCCCTTGTGGGTGTCCCGTCAATCGCTGGATGCCGCGCCGGACATCCTGCGCCCGGGGTGCGGCTGGCTGCCGGCCGACTGGATGCCTGAGGCGGCGCTGCGCCGGGCGATCCGGGCCCTGGCGCGGGCCGAGGCGAGCGTGCTCACGGATTATGGGTCCACGCGGGGATCGCTCGCCCTGCGTCGGCTCCTGGTCCGCCAGTTCGCGGCGGAGGGCATCGAGGCGGGATCGGACCAGATCCTGCTGACGCCCTCGGGGTCGCGGGCCATGGACCTGCTTTGCCGGTTCCTGCTGAAGCCCGGCGATACGGTGCTGGTGGACGATCCCTGCTATTTCAATTTCCAGGCGGCGCTGCGCGCCCATGGCGCGCGCATCGTCAGCGTGCCCTATACGCCGAACGGGCCGGATGTCGCGCGCTTCGCCGAGACGCTGGCGGCCCACCGGCCGCGCCTCTATCTCACCAATGCGGCGCTCCATAATCCCACCGGCGCGACGCTCTCGCCCCAGAGCGCCCATCGCATCCTCACGCTCGCCGCCGCGCACGACCTGACCATCGTGGAGGACGAGATTCTCGCCGATTTCGAGCCGGAGCCGTCGCCCCGCCTCGCGGCGCTCGACGGATTGTCCCGCGTGATCCGGATCGGCAGCTTTTCCAAGACCCTGTCGGCCTCCATCCGCTGCGGCTACATCGTCGCCCGGCCGGATTGGATCGAGGGCCTCATCGACCTCCAGGTGGCGAGCAATTTCGGCGGGCCGAGCCCGGTCGCGGCCGAGCTTGTGTTCGCGACCCTGAGCGACGGCAGCTATCGCAAGCATCTGGCCGGGCTGCGCAGCCGCCTGGCGAAGCGGCGCCGGGAGATGATTGGCCAGCTGGACGCGCTCGGCATCCGCCCCTGGACGCTGCCGCGCGGCGGCTTCTTCCTCTGGTGCCGCCTGCCGGACGGGCAGGACGCGGCGCAGCTCGCGACCGCCGCCTTGCGCGCGGGCGTCGTGCTCGCCCCGGGCAATGTGTTCAGCGTCGCCCAATCGGCCGGCGACCTCATGCGCTTCAACGTCGCGCAGATGAATAACGACGCCCTGCGGGTGATCGGGCAATCGCTGCGGTGACGGGGAGCCGGCGCGCGATCAGGCCGCGCGCACGGTGGTGAGGAAGGTGCGCACCTGCCCGCGCAGAAGCTCGGCCTGCTGCGACAGGCCGGTGGCGGAGGAGAGCACCTGAACCGCGGCATTGGAAGAGGCCTGGGCGGCCCGTTCCACGCCGGCGATGTTGGCGGTCACCTCATTGGTTCCGGTGGCCGCCTGCTGGATGCTGCGCGCGACCTCGCCGGTGGTGGCGTTCTGCTCGTCCATGGCGGCGGCGATGGCGCGTGAGCCCGCGTTCAGCTCGACGATGGTGCGGCTGAAGCCGGTGATGGCGCCGAGCACGTCGCCGGTCGAATCCTGGATGCCGGAGACCCGTTCGGAAATATCGGCGGTCGCCTTGGCGGTCTGCCCGGCGAGTTCCTTCACCTCCTGCGCCACGACCGCAAAGCCGCGCCCGGCGGCACCGGCGCGCGCGGATTCGATGGTGGCGTTCAGCGCCAGCAGATTGGTCTGCCCGGCGATGGTGTCGATGACGCTGACGATGGAGCCGATCTGGTCGGCGCAGGCGCGCAATTCGCCCATCTGGCCGTTGGTATTGTCCACTTCGCTGACCGCGCGCTCGGTCATCTGCGTGGAGTGGCGCAAGCGCTCGCCGATGGCCCGCGCGGAGGCGGAGAGTTCCTCGACCGCCGAGGCGACCGATTGCACATTGGTGGTGGCAAGGCCGGCTGCGGCCGCGACGGCGGCGGCCTGGGCCGAGGTTTCGTCGGCGGTGGAACTGAGGGTTTCCGCCGCCTGCTGCAATTCGGTCGCGGCCGAGGCCACGGTGTCGACCACGGCGCCGATGGCGCTTTCGAACTGGTCGGCGAGGGCGCGCATCTCCGCCTTGCGGCGCTCCTCGGCCGCCCGGTCCTCGGCCAGCCGGAGGCCGCGCTGGTGCTCGGCCTCCGCCAGGCTGTCGCGGAACACGGTGAGGGCGCGGGATTGGTCGCCCACCTCGTCGCCACGGCCGGCATAGGGAATGGCGGTCGTAAGGTTGCCGCCGGAAAGCCCCTCCATCGCTTCGCTCATGCGCTTGATCGGGGCGGCGATGCCGAGCGCCGAATAGGCCGCCGCCGCGATCGAAGCGCCGATGGCGATGATCGAGAAGATCAGGATCTGCGTCATGCCGCTGTCCAGCGCCTGGGCGGATTCCTGCTCCGCCTCCTCGGACTGGAGGCGGCTTTCGTGGGTCACGTGCTTCAGCACCGCCGTCGCAACGTTGAACGCGGGCTTGCTGCGCTGGCGGATGATCTCGTCGCGCGCTTGGATTTCGGCGATGCCGGCGCGGATCGAGGCCACATAAGCCTCGAACGCCTGGCCCGCGAGCACGAGCGTGTCGCCCGCGCGGTCGTCGTCGCCGATGGACGCCTTGATCTCGCCCAGCGTCCGCTGACCGGATTCCTCCATGGCCTTGATCATGGTGAGCTGCTTGGGATCCCCTTCGGTGACGTAGATCAGCGAGGCCAGGTTGATCTGGTCCAGCAGCAGGTCGAGGGTCTCGGCCTGCTGCGCGGCAGTGTTCTTTCCGGCATTGCCGAGGTCGAGCGCCAGCATGGAGAAGGCTGAGCGGGCGCGCAGGCGGATCGCCGGGCGGGCGTCCACGGCGTCCAGCTGCGCCGCCTCGGAACGGGCGATGTCCGCTACCGCCGCGCCGATCTCGTCGAACCGCCGCTTCAGCTGGCGAAATTCCTCGCGGTCGTCGTCATGGGTTTCCAGCACCAGCAGCCGGTCGAGGCCCGCCTGGGCGGCGCTTACATCCTTCAAGGTCTGCTTCAGCAAGGTGTCGTTGTCGATATTGGTGAACGACAGCATCAGCTCGGTCGCATTGGAGCGGATCGCGCTGAGCAGCGTACCGACCTTCTCCGCTTCCCTGAGGATCTCCGCCTGGAGGTGAACATCCGACGCCGCGGCGTCGATCCGCGACATGGCGATCTGCCGGCTGACGATGACACCCCCGGAAAGCAGGATCAGCAGGGTGGATGTGATCCCCAGTTTCAGGCCGATGCCCAGGCGAATGCCCATGTCTGTGACGTCCCGTTATGACTGAACGTCAAAACTAGGGCGCGACGCTTGCGTCGGGCTGTCGGGGCAAGGGTCGCGCGGTGCCTTGCGGGACCGGTGCGCGGCATGCCGGTCACTGCATCAAGAGGCTGGTCTGCGGCATGTATTTCAAGGCGTCCAGCAGCGGGGTGGGCTGGAGCTGGATTACCCCGTCGAACGGCCCTCCCATCTCCACGATCAGGAACAGCGCCCCGGAGATGGAGAGCGAGCACAGGAACATCGCCAACACCACCACCGCATTTCCCGGGGCGAACAGGCCGAAGCTGGCGAAGATCAGCGACAGCCAGACGATCAGCACCACGATGAACACGAACGGGATGGCGGTGACGCCTTCCTCCGTCACGGTCCAGCGGGTGATGACGATGGAATTGAGGCGGGCGATCGCCTCCTGCCGCAGTTCGCGCTGGTCTTCTGTGGTCGGCGAGAGCGCGCGGATCGCGGTGTCGAGCTTCAGCAGCAATTGGCCGGAGCTGTCGGTCCCGGACGGGCTGGGGGTGTCCTTGGCGTCCGGCCAGGTCTCCCGGATGATGGTCTTGGTATAATCATTGACCAGCGCCCGCGCCCCGACGGCGGCCGGACCGTAATGGCGCAGCGAAGAATCCAGCGCGATGATGTGCAGCGCGTATTGGTGCAGGTCCTTGTCGGTGGAATCATAGCCGCCCTTCACCGAGGCGGTCATGAGGCCGAGAATGAGGGAGGCCATGGCGGCGATCATGCCCACGCCCAGCTTCACCACGTCCTGCGTGTCCTTGGAGACGTGACGTTCGGGCAAGACGCGCGCAACCAGCAGGGCAATCAGCGAACCGAAGAACATGCACGCGAACGAGACGATCGCGATGGTCCAGGAATTCATAAGATTCCCCAAAGTAACGGTCGGATAACTGCTGCGCGGGAACACGCGCCGCCCCCGTTGCTTATCGGCAGTCGCCGCGCGCGACGCAATATGTTTTCGGTTTCACACCCCGATGACGCCAGGAAAGTGCGCGGCGGCCGCGCCGTGGCGGTTTACGACGCATCGCAAGTGAGTTGTACTGAAGAGGAAGGGCACGCCACAGTCGCGCGAAGACGGGCGCGCGCAAGACCGGCTCCGACAGCCGGCGAACAGGGGAGGCGCGGGTGACGCAGCGGATCATATTCCTCAATCTGGCGGACATGGAGCCGACCGGGCTGGTGCAGAAGAGCGCGCAGAATCTCGCGCAGAAATTCGTGCCGCGCACCTGCATGCAGCGTTTTACCCAGCTGATCTTCGGCGACGTGGTGGTGGACGTGGTCAATCTGTTCGAGCTGCTGGAGCATCGGCGGGCGGCGAACGACGCTTCGATATCCGTGCATGCGCGCCAGGAGAATCGCATCGCCTACGACACCCAGATGGCGCAGATCCGCGAGGCCTGCCGCACGGCCCGCAAGATCCTGCTGGGCGCGCACGGCAGCCACAAGGACACCGAGACCCTCATGAAGGGCCTGGGCTGGGAAATGGGCACGGGCCATGCCGGCACCTATGACGAACTGGCGCGGATGACGGCCGACTTTCTCTATCCCGACCAGAGCTACAAGCTCGCGCTCATCATCTGCTATGCGGCGCGCGCGGAAGATTATCGCAAGGACCACGAGGGCGCCCTGAGCGAAGCGGATATCAAGTCCAGCCTCGCCTATAAATTCTACAAGCTCTTGTGCGAGCACACGCGCGCCAATGTGGTGATGACCGCGCGCACCGGCGCGGTCCAATTCTTGGAGGACGGCTCGTCCTACGTGGAGACGGAGGAGGGCGTGCGGGCGGTGATCGAACTGGAAGATCTTTCGCGCGAGCTGGATGCGCCCGCGGTGCGCCAGAAATACCAGGAGATGATGGACCACTACGGCAACAGCGGGAAGATCAGGGATTTCTATGCCCTGGAAGAGCATATGTCCTTGCCACACACCCAGGCGACGACCGAGCACGAGAAGGTGCTGAAGGATCGCTGGCGGATCGACAATGCCAGCCGGCGCAAGGAGGATATTCTTCCCTCCCGCAAGTACGGCAAGTTCATCTATCGCCGCGAGCACGACGGAAACGTCTCCGTCTATCGCAAATATGCCGCTTTGGAGCCGCTGTACCACGGGCCGTTCTAGGCGCAGGGACGCTCATTTGGGGATTGCGGCGCGCAGGGCGCCGGCCAGGGCTTCCATATGCGCGCGCCCGGTGCCGCAGCAGCCGCCGAGAATGCGCAGGCGATAGTCGCGCCGCACCTCCATCATGGCTTGGGCGAAGGCCTCGGGCTGGCCTTCCTCCAGGCGGTCGAGATCGTTCAGCGCCTCAGGCGGCAAGGTGGAGGCATTGGCCTTCAGCCCGGCGAGCCGGCCCATATGCGCGCCGAGCGCGGGGGCGGCGCGTTCCGCCGCGGCGAAGCGGGTGGGATGGGTGCAGCCCACCATATAGTGCAGCGGCGGCGGGGCGAGCGTGGCATCGAGGCGGTCCATCACCTCGGCATAGGGCGTGCCGTCGCGCAGCGTGCCATCGGTATTCACCACCGGCGCCAGCACATAGGGCAGGCCGGTGGCGGCCATGGCGCGCGCGACACCCTCCAGCTCCGCCGCGCCGGCGAAGGTGGGGGCATAGAGCAGGTCCACGCCCAGCCCGGCGAGGATCCGTGCCTGTTCGCCATGATAGGCGGCGGCGGTGGCGACGTCCGGGGCGTGGGCGGCGTCATAGCCGTCGCCGCGCGGGCCGATCACGCCGGCGATCATCGCGCTGTCCTCAAGGCCCTTTTCGGCGCGCAGCTCTTTGAGCAGGCGCACCGCTTCCCCATTCACCCGCGCCACATCGCCCGGCGCCGTGAAGCCGAGGCGGGCGAGGCAATCGCGATGGGCGCGCCAGGTGGGCGTGCCGATCTGGATCGGCAGGTCGTGCCGGGCCGCGATGTCGAGATATTCCCCATAGATACGGGCGAGCACATGCCGCTCGCCATCCCGGAACAGGGGCAGGAACGCGGCGAATTCCGGCAGGTCGAGATGCGCTTCGAAGATCAGCCGGGTTTCCAGGCCGCCGTCGGCGAGAATGGCGGGGGCGGTGCGCAGCAGGTGTTCGAAACGCGCCGCCATGCCTGCCTCCCGGTTGCGGCCGCTATTCGGCGGCCTTGGCGGAAAGATCGCCGGCGAGCTTCGCTTCGGCGTCTTCCTGGGTCTTCAGCACGTCGGGATGCGGCATGGAGATGATGTTGTAGCCGCTGTCCACGAAATGGGTTTCACCCGTGACGCCGGTGGACAGGTCCGACAGCAAATACAGCGCGGAATTGCCCACTTCCTCGATGCTCACCGTGCGGCGCAGCGGGGCATGGCGCTTCTGGTAATTGAACATCAGCCGCGCGTCGGCGATGCCGGCGCCCGCCAGAGTCCGCACCGGGCCGGCGGAAAGGGCGTTCACGCGGATGCCGGCCGGGCCGAAATCGGCGGCCAGATAGCGCACGCTCGCCTCCAGCGCCGCCTTCGCGACGCCCATCACATTGTAATTGGGCATCACGCGGGTGGAGCCGCCGAAGGTCAGGGTCAGCAGCGCGCCGCCCTTGGGCATGAGGTCCGCCGCCCGCTTGGCGATCTCGGTGAAGGAGAAGCAGGAGATGATCATGGTGCGGGAGAAATTCTCCCGGCTGCTGTCGGCGTAGCGGCCCTTCAGCTCCGATTTGTCGGAGAAGGCGACGGCATGGACCACGAAGTCCAGCGTGCCCCATTCCTCCCGCAGGCGGGCGAACAGCCCGTCCACGCTGGCGAGGTCCTCCACGTCGCAGGGCGCGATGATGGAGGAGCCGAGGCTCTCCGCCAGCGGGCGCACCCGCTTGGCCATGGCCTCGCCCTGATGGGTGAAGGCCAGTTCGGCGCCCTGACCGGCCAAGGCCTTGGCGATGCCCCATGCGATGGAATGGTCGTTGGCCACCCCCATCACGAGGCCGCGCTTGCCTTTCATCAGGTCCTGCATTGCCTGCTACCCCAGGTGCGACCCGTCGGGTCGGAAACATTTCAAACGGCGATTATCAGACCTTGCCGTCAGAAACCATCGCCAAGTCGCCGAGGCGGCTCCGAACCCGATCACCTGGCATTTCAGAACATGACGGCTGCGCCTTTGCCGTGGCCGACCGTCGCATCCCCAGGCAGGCTCAGGCGTCGAGATGCTTCAGCACGAGGCTCGCATTGGCGCCGCCGAAGCCGAAGCCGTTCGACAGCACATGGCCGAGCTTCGCATTGTCGACCCGCTCGCGCACGATCGGCATGTCGGCGAAGGCCGGGTCGATCTCGTCGATATGGGCGCTCTTGGTGATGAAGCCGTTCTGCATCATCAGGATGGAATAGATCGCCTCGTGCACGCCCGTGGCGCCCTGGGAATGGCCGGTGAGCGACTTGGTGGCGGAGATCGGCGGACATTTGTCGCCGAACACCGCGCGGATCGCCTCGATTTCCTTCAGATCGCCGATGGGCGTGGAGGTGGCGTGCGGGTTGATATAGTCGATCGGCGCCTTGATGGAGGAGAGCGCCAGCTTCATCGCCCGCTCGGCGCCTTCGCCCGAGGGGGCCACCATGTCCGAGCCGTCGGAGGTCGCGCCATAGCCGGCGATTTCCGCATAGATGCGGGCGCCGCGCGCCTTGGCGTGCTCCAGCTCCTCGAGCACCAGAACGCCCGCGCCGCCGGAGATGACGAAGCCGTCGCGGTCCTTGTCATAGGCGCGCGAGGCGACCGCGGGGCGGTCGTTGAAATTGGAGGACATGGCGCCCATGCCGTCGAACAGCACGGAGAGCGTCCAGTCCAGGTCCTCGCAGCCGCCGGCGAAGATCATGTCCTGCTTGCCGAACTGGATCAGCTCGTAGGCATTGCCGATGCAGATGTTGGTGGTCGCGCAGGCGGCCGAGATGGAATAGCTCAGGCCCTTGATCTTGAACCAGGTGGAGAGCGTCGCCGATGCGGTGGAGGACATGGCCTTCGGCACCGCGAACGGGCCGACGCGCTTGGGTCCCTTGGTCCGGGCGATGTCGGCGGCTTCCACGATGGTCTTGGTGGAGGAACCGCCGGAGCCCATGATGAGGCCCGTGCGCTCGCTGGAAATCTCGGCCTGTTCCAAGCCCGCGTCACGGATCGCCTGGTCCATGGCCACGTGGTTCCACGCAGTACCGCCGCCGTGGAAGCGCATGGCGCGCCGGTCCACGACCTCGTCGGCCTTCAGCGTCGGCGCGCCCTGCACCTGCGAGCGGAAGCCCAGCTTGGCATAGTCTTCCGCGAACGTAACGCCGCTGCGGGCTTCGTGCAGGCTGGCCAGGACTTCCTGGGTGGAATTACCGATGGACGATACAATGCCCATACCGGTCACGACGACGCGACGCATGTCACCTCCCTAAATCGGACCGGCACCTTGGCCGGCAATCGTGGCGGAGCGGTGTCAGCCGCCCACCGGCGCCGCCGCGTCCGCCTGGAACAAACCGACCTTCAGATCCTTGGCGCGGTAGATCACCGTGCCGTCGGCTTCCAGCCAGCCGTCGGCGATGCCGAGCACCAGCTTGGAGCGCATGACGCGCTTGAACTCGATGCCATAGACCACCTTGGAGATGGTGGGCAGCACCTGGCCTGAGAATTTCAGTTCGCCGAGGCCGAGCGCCCGCCCGCGCCCGGTGGAGCCGAGCCAGCCGAGATAGAAGCCCACCAGCTGCCACATGGCGTCCAGCCCCAGGCAGCCCGGCATCACCGGATCGCCCTTGAAGTGGCAATCGAAGAACCAAAGGTCCGGACGCACGGCGAGTTCCGCGCGCATGAAGCCCTTGCCGAATTCGCCGCCGGTCTCGGAGATCTCCGCGATACGGTCGAACATGAGCATGGGAGGCAGCGGCAACTGGGCGTTGCCGGGACCGAACAGTTCGCCGCGTCCGCATGCGAGGAGGTCTTCATACTCGAAGCTGGTCTGCCGCTCGGCCATTCTAACGGGTATCGCCATTCTGCCCACGAAGGGGTGAGTTTCGTTATACCTCAAGGTCCGGCAAGGCCAGGCTCGAGGTTGCGCGCGTTGTGAGCGCGGGCACTCCCTATCATAGGAGGGGGCGCGCTCAAAGTCATGAAAGCGTCACGCCGTCCCCTGTGGCGCGCGGCCGCCCCGCGCGTGGGCTCGTGCCTGTGGTGCGAGCGGCCATTCGCCGCTGGCCTCGCGTCCAATCGAGGCCGTGTCGCGCCTCAGCGCCCGCCAAGCGGTGAAAACCGGCGCAGAAGCGGCCAGCGGTCGGAAGCCGAGGGCACCAGCCCGAGCACCAGCGTCAGCAGCGCGCCGAGCGCCAGCACCGGTCCCGCCAGCAGGAACAGGGCCAGCGGCCCGGCCCAGGCGTGCGCCGCGACCACCGCCGCGAGCAGGAACAGCGCCACCAGAGCGAGCCGGCCGAACGGATAGGCGATTCGCGCGTAATGGTAGGAAATCGCCAGCGTGAGGACGAAGCGCAGCACCTGTGCGGCCAATGTCGCGCCGATGGCGCCGGCGACCCCATAGCGCGGGATGCACACGAAATAGAGCGCGATGACCACGCCCGCCGCCACCAGATTGATGGCCAGCGGGGCGAAGCCGTCCTTGCGGAGGAAGCAGCCCACCGCCACCAGGGATGTGGATTCCTGCACCACATAGATCAGCGCCAGCCACGGCACGTAGATTGCGGCGGCATGGAAGGCCGGCGGCGTCATGACGGTGATGACGAACGGGCCGGCGAACGCGACGCCCGCCGCCGCCAGAAGCGTGATGATGATGCCCACACCAACCATGCTGGCGCTGCGGTCCGCGCCGTGGGGTTCCTCCAGCACGATGAAGCGCTTGGGCATCCACCACATGTGGAACGGCTGGAGCAGGACGGCGGTGAGCACGCCGATGCGCACCGCGACGCCGTAAAGGCCGAGTTCGGCCGGGTCTACCGTGTCGGCCAGGATCCAGCGGTCGAAGGTGCCGAGCGCGAATGCGGCGATGCCCGAGAGCAGCAGCGGCACCACATAGAGCGCCAGGCCCGGCCAATCGATGCCGCGCAGGCGGATGCCGGTGTCCTTCACTACCAACCACACCATGGCCAGCGTCTGTGCCGCAGCCGAAACGGCGGTGGCGATCAGGATGCCGATGACGCCGAAACCCGCGAACAGCAGGCTGATGGAGAGCAGCGCGAACAGCACCGTGCGGCCGAGGCTGAGGGCGAGGAAGGTGCCCGCCTGTCCGCGAATCCGCAGCCAGGTGAGGCCCACCGCCAGCAACCCCTCGGTGCACAGGGCGATCAGCAGCATGCGCACTTCCCAGGCCGTGGGGGTGCCGGGCAGAACCTTGGCGAGCGGCACGGCGCACAGCAGCCCGGCGGCGCCGAACACAAGAGCGGTCAGCAGCGCCACGCCGAACATTTCGGCGCACACGCGCCGCCGCTCGTCCCAGCCCGCCGCTGCGCCGACGAACCGGCTCAGCGCCGTGGGCAGCGCCAGCGCGAACAATTGCGAGCCGACGTCCGCGAAGGCGAGCAGCACTTCCAGATGGCCGTAATCGTCTGCGGAGAGAAAGCGCGTGTTGACCGGCAGCAGGATCAGGCCGATCGCCCGCACCATGATGATGCCGGTGGCGTAATACAGGCTCTCGCGTACCCCGGCCGGCAGTCGCTGGAGGCTGAAGCGGGTCCAGAACGTCATTGCGCCTCTATCCGCCCGCGATCCGTTCCGGCGATCGCGCGGAAGATTCCCTTTTCCCCGATTCCGCGCAAGCCATTTCGGCCGCCTGCAACGGCCTAAACCGTGGCGGGTGCGGCGCGAGCGCCGCTATGGACGGGGCCGGGGGCCGTGCTAAGGCAGGCGGGAAGTTCGGGGGGACCATGCGGCCGATCTGTTCCATCGTCATACCGACGCGCAATTGCCTTGCCTATCTGCCCAAGGCGCTCGAGAGCATTCGCCTCCAAGGGGTGGACGGGCTGGAGATCCTGGTGGCCGACGACGGCTCCACGGACGGCACCGACGCCTTTCTCGCGCAGCAGGCGGGCCGCTGGCCGGCGCTGCGGGTGCTGTCCACCGGCGGCATCGGCCCGGCGCGGGCGCGCAACCACGCCATCGATCGTGCCGAAGGCGAATTGATCGCCTTTCTCGACGCCGACGACGTGTGGCTGGAGAACAAGCTGGCGCGCCAGCTCGCCTTCCACGCGGCCAATCCCGATGTGGCGTTGACCGGCACCGACTATCGTTTCGTCAACGAGTCGGGCCAGACCTTCAGCACTTTTTTCGATCTGGTGAAGCCGGACGAATTCTTCTTCGGCGCGCCCGCGTTCCAGCGCATCGCGGACCCCTGCGCGGCGCTGCTCGGCTGCAATCTCATCGGCACCTCCACTGCCGTGGCGCGCACGGCGGCGCTGAAGGAGGCCGGCGGCTTTCCCACCGACGTGCCCTCCGCCTCCGACTGGGCGCTGTGGCTCAGAATAGCCGACCGCCACCCGGTGGCCATCTCGGGCGCGATGCTGGTGGACTATCTCGACCGGCCGGGCAGCGTTTCCAAGAATGTGGCCGCGCGCATCGCGGCGCTGCATGCCATCGTCGATGCCTATGCGGACCGCACCAGCCCGGCGATGGTGAAGGCGATCCGCCGGGCGCGCACCCAGATCACCCTGGTGGAGGCGGAAGCCGACCTTTCGGCCGGCCGGGCATGGGCCTCGCTGGCCGGGCGACTCAAGGCATTCGCCGGCGATCCCTCGCCGGAAATCGCGCGCGGCATCGCGGCAAGCCTGCTGGTGAGCATCGGCGCGCGCTCGGTCTGACCACGTTTTGCGCGTTCGCCTGCCTGTTTGGCGGGCGCGGAGGTCGCAAAGCGGGCCGGACCGCGGGAAAGGCGCCCGGCGTTGCGCGCGGGGCTTGCATCGTGGCGCGCTGGCGGCGAATCTCTTCGCGCAGAAGTGAGATCCTCATGTCCGACAGCGCAGTGATCGTCCGCCGCAGCCTTCATGGTGCCCTGGTGCCCCTGGTGCGCGATTTGATCCTCGGCGGCGAGCTTCAGCCCGGCGACAAGATCGCCGAGCAGGCCCTGTGCGCCCGGTTCGGCGTGTCGCGCACGCCGCTGCGGGAGGCGTTGAAGGTGCTGGCCGCCGAGGGATTGCTGACGCTCACGCCCAATCGCGGCGCTATGGTCGCGCGCCTCTCGGACGGCGAGATCGACGCGCTGTTCCCGATCATGGGGGCGCTGGAGGCGCTGGCGGGGGAACTGGCCTGCGCGCGAATCACCGACCTCCAGCTCGCCGAGCTGAAGGCCATGCACGAGGCCATGGTGGCGCATTATCGCGCCGGCCAGTCGGCGCCCTATCTCAATCTCAACCGGGCGTTCCACGAGGCGCTGTTCGAGATCGCCGACAATGCGCCGCTGACCCAGCTCTATAATTCCATGATGGTGCGCATCCACGCCATCCGCTTCGTCGCCCGCAAGTCGCCGGCGCGCTGGCGGGAGGCGGTGGAGGATCATGAGCGCATGATGGAGGCGCTGATCGCCCGCGACGGGCCCACACTCGGCGCGATCCTGCGCGAGCACCTGCGCCACAAGGCGCAGATGGTGCACGAATCCCTCGCCGGCCGGCCCGCCTCGGAAGAGGAAGCGGAAACCGCCACGCGTCAGCGCAAGTCCGCGCCGACGGCTTCTGCGACCGAGGAAAAGCCGTCCGCGCGCAAATGGGCGGCGAGTTCGTCGCGCACCCGCACCACCAAGCCCGGCCCCTTGAACACCAGCGCGGAATAGAGCTGCACCAAGCTCGCCCCGGCGCGGATCTTGGCATAAGCGTCGGCACCCGAGGCGATGCCGCCGCAGCCGATCAGCGGAATGCGGCCCTGCGTGAGGCGCGCCAGCGCGGCGAGCCGCTCTGTGGAGAGCGCCATGAGCGGCTTGCCGGAGAGGCCGCCGGTCTCGGTCTTTTGGATGCTGCGCAGGCTCGCGGGCCGCGACAGCGTGGTGTTGCCGAGGATGATGCCGTCGGCACGGGTTTCCAGCACCACTTCGACGATGTCGGCGAGCGCCGCGTCGTCGAGGTCGGGGGCGATCTTCACCAGCAGCGGCGGCCGGCCGGCGGGATCGGGAATGCTCTCGTTGCGGGCGGCGATGGCGTGGCCGATCAGCCGTCCCATCTCGGTGCGTGCCTGCAGGTCCCGCAGGCCCGGTGTGTTGGGCGAGGAGAGGTTGCACACGAGATAGTCGGCGAGGCGGCAGGTGGCCGAGATGCCGGCGGCATAATCCTCGCTCGCGTCCTCGGTTTCCTTGTTCTTTCCCACATTGGCGCCGACGATTCCGCCGGAACCGAGCCGCTTGCCCAGCCGGTAGATGAAGGGGGCGAGCCCCTCCGAATTGAACCCGAAGCGGTTGATGACGCCGTTATCCTCGTCCAGGCGAAACAAGCGCGGCTTGGGGTTTCCCGGCTGCGGGCGGGGCGTCACCGACCCTGCCTCGACGAAGCCGAACCCCATGCGCAACAGCGGGTCGAGCACTTCGGCATGCTTGTCGAACCCGGCGGCGAGGCCGATCGGATTGGGAAAATCCAGGTTCCACACGCGGGTCGCGAGAATGGGGTCGGCCGGCGTCCGCACGGTCGGCCCGAAACCCGCGCGCAAGGCGCGGATCGCGAGGGCATGGGCGGTCTCGGGCGAGATGCGGCTCAGCGCCGGACGCAGGAGCGGGTAGAGATCCATCGCGCGGCGACTATTCGGCCATCTGCGCGACGCCGCCATGGGCTTTCGACCAGGAATGGGGATCGTTCAGGAAGGATTCGATCTCCGCCACCTGGGCTGCGGGGAACAAATTCTGCCGCTTCACCTCGGCCAGGATATCCCACCAGGTGAGCAGGCGATGCAGCGACAGGCCGGATTCGGCGAACACGCCGGCGGCCTCGGCGAAGATGTCGTAATAGAAGAACACGAAGCAATGCTGGCATTCCGCGCCGGCGGTGCGCAGGGCGTTGACGAAATTGACCTTGCTGCGCCCGTCGGTGGTGAGATCCTCCACCAGCAGCACCCGCTCGCCGGGCGACAAATGCCCCTCGATCTGGGCATTGCGGCCGAAGCCCTTGGGCTTCTTGCGGATATATTGCATCGGCAACATCATGCGGTCGGAGATCCAGGCCGCGAACGGGATGCCCGCCGTCTCGCCGCCGGCGACGCTGTCGAACTTCTCGAAGCCGATCTCGCGATAGAGGGTGGAGACCGCGAAATCCACCAGGGCCTGCCGCACGCGCGGAAACGAGATCAGCCGGCGGCAATCGATATAGACCGGACTCGCCCAGCCCGAGGTGAAGATGAAGGGCTCGCCGGACGAGAAGCGCACCGCCTCCACTTCGAGGAACATGCGCGCCGAAAGCTCGGCAATGGTGGCCTTATCCGGGAAAGCTGTGACATTGGCCATGATCGGCGGCGCCCCTGGTTCGTTCGTGTGCGGAAAACGCATATATCAGAGCCGGCGTCCATGGGCACCCGGCCGTGTGCCAGTGAAGATGTGCGCCCCGTGCAGGGCTGGCGGCGTACGGCCGCAGGGGCAGGCTGGCGGGTCGGGCGGCCGGGTTCAGCGGCGGAAACGGGGGCGGCGTGGCGGGCGGGGACATCTGGCAATTGGTGGATTCGCGTGGCATCGGCGGCATCGAGCGCCATGTGGCGATCCTCACGCAGGCGCTGAATGACGCAGGGCGGCCGGCGCGCGCCGTGCTGCTGGCGGACCATGGGGAGCATGATTTCCTGCGCCAGCTGCGCGCCGCCCACGTGCCTTTCACGGTATTGCCGGGCGGCTTCCAGCCGCTGCGCGCGGCGCTGGCGGACGGGCGGCCCGCTTTGCTGCACACGCACGGCTACAAGGCGGGCATTCTCGGCCGGTTCGCAGCCCGCCTTGCCGGAATCCCCTGCCTGTCCACCTTTCATGCGGGCGAGAAGGGGCGCTTTCCGGTCTCGCTCTATCAGGCGATCGATGCCGCCACCGCGCGCCTTGGCCCGCGTATCGCCGTGAGCGAACCGATCGCGCGGATCTTACCGCAACCGGTGTCGGTGATCGGCAATTTCGTGCCGGTGCCGGACCAAGCGCCCGCGCCGCCGGTCTCCCGCGTCATCGCTTTCGTCGGCCGGCTGAGCGCGGAGAAAGGGCCGGACCTGTTCTGCGCGCTCGCGGAGCGATTCGCCGGCGCCCTGTCGTTCGAGATGTTCGGCGACGGGCCGATGCGCCCGGCTCTCGAAGCCGCCCATGGCGGGCGGGTGCGGTTCCACGGCATGGTGAGCGATCCCGCCGCCATCTGGCCGGGCATCGGCCTTTTGCTCATGCCCTCGCGCGCGGAGGGCCTGCCCATGGCTGCCATCGAGGCCATGGCGGCCGGGGTGCCCGTGGCGGCAAGCCGGCTCGGCGCCTTGCCGGAGCTGATCGGCGATGGCACGAGCGGCTATCTGTTCGCGGCCGGCGATCTCAATGCCGCCTCGGCGGTTCTGGAACGCTGGGCGGGCGCGGACGATGCAGCGCGCGCCGCGCTCTCCCACCGCGCGTGGGAGCGGGTGCATGCCGCCTATGGCCCGCGGGCGCGGCTGCCTCAAATTCTCGCGCTTTATGATGCCGCTCTCGCAGCGCGGGACGGGCGCGTGTAGACTCGCGTCATTCCCTGCTGCGCCGCGAGTCCCCGCGTGACCGAACGCCTTTTCGATCCTCCCGCCGATCCGCGCCCGCGTCCCTGGCGCGAGATCGCCATAGCGGTGGGCGCGGTGCTTGCGGTGTTCGCGGCGTGGCTCAGCGTGACCGAACCGGTGGTGCCGATCGCCCTGGCGTTCGGGCTGATCTTCCTGATCTTCGCGTTCCGCTGGCCGTTCGTGCCGTGCATCCTGTTCATCATCTTCTCCTTCCTGCGCATTCCCGAGGTGTTCCCGGTCCTGCTCAATCTGAAGATTCCGCTGCTCCTGGCCGTGCTCACCATCGCGGTGATCGGCTGGCACCTGTTCTTCCTGCGGACCATGAAGGTGTTCTGGACGCGCGAATTGAAGATCTTCGCGCTGTTCTTCTTCTTCTGCACGGTGTCCGTGGTGTTCGCGAAGAGCAAGGATCTCGCCTTCACCTTCTGGTCGGACGTGTTCGTGAAGATCGGGCTGATGACCTTCGTCGTGGCCTGGGCGACGCGCAAGCCGGAGGATTTCAGCCTGATCAGCCGGTCGTTCTGCGTGTTCGGCTCGGTGGTGGCCATGGTCGCGATCTATAATTGGATGAACGGCATCGGCCTCGTGGAGGGCACGCGCGTGACCATTGGGCGCGACATCCGCTCGCTGCTCGGCGACCCCAACGATCTCGCGCTGGCGCTGCTGTTTCCCTTTTCGTTCGCCGCCGCCTTGCTGATGGGGCGCTGCGGCTGGCCCGACCGGCTGCTCGGCGCCATCGCGTGCGGCACCATCTTCTGGGGCATCATGTGCACGCAGAGCCGCGGCGGGCTGCTGGGGCTCGCGGCGGTGGCGGCGGTGATCGGCAGCCGGTTCGTGAAGAGCAAGCTGGTGCTGATCGGCGGGGGCCTCGCCTTCCTCATCATTCTGTTCGCCGCCGCCGGCATTTCCGGGCGCTCGTCGGGTGGGGCGAGCGAAGGGGCGATCGTGGACGAATCGTCCGAGGGCCGGCTCACCGCCTGGCGCGCCGCCACCAGCATGGCGATCCACAATCCGCTCACCGGCGTCGGCATCGCCAATTTCACGGCGAACTATTTCGAATATTCCGACACCTGGGACGGCAAGCCCCATGCCGTGCACTCCACCTGGTTCGGCATTCTCGGCGAGATCGGCGTGCCCGGCTTCGTCACACTGATGGTGCTGGTCGCCTGTATGTGGCGCATGTGCTTGCACTCGTTGAAGGCGGCGCAGGCGCCGGAGGTGGACGTGCGATTGAAAATGTCCTCGGTGGCGTTGTTGGCCGGCCTCGCGAGCTTCTGCGTTTCGGGCACATTCCTGACCCAGGGCACCACCTGGCCGCTCTATGTCATCCTTGCCCTCAGCGTCGCGCTGGACCGCGCGCTCGCGCCGCCGGAGGTGGAGGGTGAAGCGGATTTTCTCCCCCCGCCGCGCCCCGCGCCACGGGCGGAAGTGCTTCATGCCCACGCGGCCGCTGCCGCCGCGTCCGGCCATGGCGAACGGGCCGATCATGGCGGCTGATCTGATCGTCTTCGGCGAGGATTGGGGCGGCCATCCCTCCTCGACCCAGCACCTCATCGGCCATCTGGCGCGCACGCATAAGATCGTGTGGGTGAATTCCATCGGCCTGCGTCGTCCGCGCCTGGGCGATATCCGGCGCGTGGCGCAGAAGCTCGCCGCGCTCGCGGGAACGCCGGATGCCGCCGGTGCACCCGCTGCCGATGCGCCCGGCTTCCGCGTGGTGGCCCCGCACGCGGTGCCCTGGCCCGGCAATCCGCTCGCCGAGGCGGCGAACGCCCGGCTTCTCGGCGCGCAGTTGCGCGCCGTGATGGCACAGGAGAACATCGTTCGGCCGATCCTGTGGACCTCGCTGCCGAGCGCCTTGCCGGTGGTGGGAACGCTCGGCGAACGGGCGGTGGTGTATTATTGCGGCGACGATTTCGGCGCCCTGTCGGGCGTCGACCATGCGCCGGTGCTGGATATGGAGCGCCGGCTGGTGGAGAAGGCCGACCTCGTGATCGCCGCGAGCCCGGCGCTTGCGGAGCGCTTTCCGCGCGAGAAGACGGTGCTGGTGCCCCATGGGGTGGATGCGCGCGTGTTCTCCAGTCCCGCCCCGCCCGCCGTGGATCTGCCGGAGGGCAAGGTCGCCGGCTTCTATGGCAGCGTCTCCGACTGGCTGGACGTGCCGATGCTCGCGCGCGCGGCGCGGGCGCTGTTCGACTGGACCTTCGTGTTCATCGGGCCGGTGCGCACCGACGTTTCGGCTCTGACGCGGCTGGAGAACGTGCGCTTTCTCGGGCCGCGGCCGCACGCGGCGCTGCCCGCCTATGTGCAGCATTGGACCGTGTCGCTGATCCCGTTCCGCGACACACCGCAGATCCGCGCCTGCAATCCGCTGAAGCTGCGCGAATATCTGGCCAGCGGCACGCCGGTGGCGGCGACCCGTTTTCCCGCGCTCGAACCCTATGCGCATCTGGTCAGCGCCATCGATCCCGGCGGCGATCTCGCGCGCGCCATCGAGGCGGCGGCCAACCAGGCGGGCGGCGCCCTGGCGCGGCTGCGCCAGCTGGCGGTGGCGCAGGAGGGATGGGACCGGCGCGCAGAGGCGGTGGAGACCGCGCTCGGCCGCTTCTGAGCGCGCGGCGCGAACGCCGGTAGTGAATCATCTATTAAGGCTGATGACAGTAAACTTGCCGCCTATGATCCGCCGATTCGGGGATGGGCGGATCGGGGAAGGGATGATGGGGAGCCGGCGTGGTCCAGAACGCTTCGCCGCCGTCTTTCTGTGGGCCATGCTCGCAGGAGGCCTGGGCGGCTGCGCCGGTCCGCGCGACCCCACCGCGCTCATCCCCGCTCCGGTGCAGAACACCGTGATGGCCGAAGACAAGCTGCGCGAGGCGCGCGCCGCCGCGGCGGCGCAGAAGGGCGAGGGGACCGCCGTGAGCGTCACGGATATTCTGGCGCGCGCTCGCGCGGCTCAGGACCAGCCGGCCGCCGCCCAGGCGCCGGCGAGCGCCTCCGCGCAAACCGCAGCTTCCTTACCGACCGCAGCTTCCTCGCCGACCGCTGCTCGCCCCGCGTCCGCGCGGCAGGTCAGCGCCTTCGCCGCCGAGACCACCGGAACCCTGCCGCGCGCCGCCACACGCGCGGCGCTGATCGACATCGTGTTCGAGCCGGGGCAGGAGGCGCCCGGCGCGGCCGATGCGACGGCGCTCGCCAAGGCGGTGAAGGCCGCGCGCCTCGGTCCCGGCCGCCCGGTGACCGTGGTCGCCGGTCCCGGCTCCGGTGCCGATCCGTTTGCCCAGGCGCTGCTCGCCAACAAGCGGGCGCGCGCGGTCAAGGCCCTGCTGCCTCAGGATATCCCCGCCGCACAGCTCTACGACCCGGATCTTGAGCCCGACACGGTGCGCGTCATCGCCGGAAGCAGCGAATGAGCGCCTTGTTCGAAAACACGTCGGATACCCTCGCCTATATCGCCCAGGTGGCGTGGCGGCGCAGGTTTCTGGCTTTCATTCCCCTGCTGTTGCTGCCGCCGCTCGCGGTGGTCACCGCCATGGTGGCCCCCAAGCGCTATGAGGCGCGCATGACGATGCTGGTGCAGGAGCCCTCCAAGCTCAATCCGATCCTGAAGGACATCTCCATCAACCCGAACCTGAAGGAGCGCATGTCGGCCCTGGTCGCGCTCGCCCATTCGGAGGTGGTGCTCGGCAAGGTGCTGGAGGATCTCGGCCGGATCGGCCCGACAACCGATCCGCGCGACCGCGACTATATGGTGCGGGCGCTTTCGCTGGCGGTGAACATTCAGCTGGTGGGCAGCGACATCATCGAAATGCGGCTGCGCTCGGGCGATCCGCTCTCGCCGGCGGCCACCCTCACCGCCATCGCCAACCGCTTCGTCGAGCGCCTGGTCTCGCCCGAGCGCACGGCGGTGCAGGACAGCGAGCGCTTCCTCAAGCAGCAGATGGACGAGCGCCGCGCCAGTCTCGACCAGGCCGAGCAGGCATTCGCCGCGTTTCGGTCCGCCAATGCGGACAAGCTGCCGGCGCTCTACAACGCCACCGTCCAGCGGCTCGCGGGCCTGACCCAGCAGCTGGAGGAAAAGCAGATGGCGCTCGGCAGCGCGGATGCCGCCCTGCAGGACCTGCGCAAGCGCCTCGCCAGCACCAATCCGCTGATCGGCCGCATCGAGGAATCCATTGTCCAGGTGTCCGCCGAGCTGGCGAGCCTGCGGGCGCGCTATACCGACGAGCATTCCGAGGTCCAGGCGGCCGAGCGCAAGCTCGCGCGGCTGGAGGAAGAGCGCCAGCGTCTGCTCGGCTCCGCCAAGAACATCGAGACCGTGGATCTCGACCGATTGTGGAACCTCGCCGCCGGCGTGACCCAGCCCGGCGAGAACGGCCAGGCCCTCGGCTCCGCCCCGCTGCTGGTGTCGCAATTGCAGCGCCTGCAGGAAGCGCAGGCCCGGCGGGTGACGCTGGCCAAGGAAGTCGAGCAGATCAAGGAAGTGACCGCCACCCTGCAGCGCGACATCGCCGCGTTCGGGCCCATCGATCGGCAGCAGCAGAAGCTGGAGCGGGACGTGGGCATGGCGCGGGACAATTACGACGCGCTCGCCAAGCGGTATGAGATGGCGCGGGTTACCGGTGCGCTCGGCGTTTTCGAGGCGCCCGAGCGCGTGAAGGTGCTGGAAGATCCCGACAGCCCGGCCCGCAAGGTCACGCCGGGCTATGTCGTCTACATCCTCGCCGGCATCGTTGCCGGCATAGCGCTTGGAGCAGGGCTGGCCGGCATGGCGGAATTCCTCGACACCCGCCTGCGCAAGCCGGGCGATTTCGCGCGCATCTTCGGCGTCCCCGTCATCGCGCGCATTCCGCGCATCGAGACCTCCGGCGAAGGGGTGCCGGCATGAGCGCTCCGCCGGACGAGGCGCCGTCGTCATTCTGTAACGAAAATCGTGATTTAACCGCGCATCGCGTGGATATCTCCGGCCCGGCGGCGCCCGATGGGTCCGGGCCGCGTCCACCGGCGGGGGGCGCACGCGTCTTCACGCACCGCAGCGGGCCAGCCCACATTCAGCAACGAGACCAGATGGGGCAGGATCAGATGGGTCGCGATGCCGAGGCCCGCGCGCAGCAGGCCTCGTTCCGAACCGGGCGCCGCGCGCTCGTTCTCGGCAGCCTGTTCACGCTCGCCGGGTGCAGCGCGCTGAAACCGCCGAAATCCACCCAGGTCAGCGCCAAGATCACCGCCGACCTGTCGATCAATCCGGCGCCCGACGGCACCGCCACGCCAGTGATCATCCGCCTCTATACGCTGAAGACCGACAACGCCTTTCAGCAGGCGGATTTCTCCTCCCTGTTCAATGCCGATGCCGCCACCCTGGGCCAGGACATGCTCGGCAAGCGGGAGTTCCTCATGGCCCCCGGCAAGGTGGAGGGTTACAAGGACGACGTGCCGCTGGACACGGCTTTTCTCGGCGTGGTGGTGGGCTTCCGCAACATCGATTTCGCCGACTGGCGGGCGATCGCCCCCATCCAGGAGAACGCGCTGAACGCGGCGACGGTGAACATCACCGCCCTGTCGGTCGCGATCCCCTTGGTCAAAGTTTACTATCACAACTGGTTCTAGGCCGAACGCGGCTCAGGCACGGTATCGTGCGGCTGTCGGTTTGCCGGGAAATCGCTGCCGTTCGCGGAAGCCGGTGCTAAGCTGCGCGGGAGCCGGACGGTCGCGACGGCCCGCCGGGGGCATGGCGCCGCCTGCGCGGGCGAGGCAGCGATCGGGACCCGGTGGAAGCAGGCCGTGCCACGGGTCGGAACAAGGGTCGGGACATGGCCGGATATTCTCCCGCAGCCGAGGCCATTGAGCTTTTCCTGACCGGCGATATCGGCGTTCAGCATCTGGGCGAGCGGCTGGCGACCTGCGGTGTCGCGCCCGACGAGATTGCCGGGGTGCTCGCCCATTTCGTCGCCGCGGGCCGCCTGCCGGAGCGTCTCGCGGCGCTCCTCCTCGAGCGGGCGCGCGCCGGCGCGATGCCGGAGCGCCGGCGCGCGCTCTCCGCCGATCCTCGCCGCGCGGACTCACGCCGGGCCTTGCCTCCGGCCGCTGCAGCCACCCCGGCGCATGGGCCCGTGCGGAGCCTGCCGCCCGATCCCGCCGATCTCGAGCCGGCGCCTCCCATCCCCGATCCTGCCGCGCGGTGGCGCACGCCCCTGCCGCAGCCGCATGAGGAGCGCACGCTGCGCCCGGTCGTGGATCCGCGCCGCGCGCCGCGTCCGCTGCCGCTTGCGGACGAGCGTGGCGGCCTGGGCGCGCGCCCGGTGCTGGATCGTCGTGGGCTTGCGCCCGGCGCGGTCCGCGCCTTCGAGCCGCCGGAGGTGGCTCCATCTGCAGACGCCGCGCCCCCCGCCGCGCCGCCGCCCTCCGTTGCCCCTGACAGGTTCGCCCGCGACCGCACGGGCTTTGCGCCCGCGTCCGGCCGGCTGGCGGAGGACGGCGCCGCCCGTCGGCCCCTGCTGCCCCCCAACGCGGCGGGAACCCTGGCCGGGTCACCCCCTCAGCCGGGCATGCCGAATCCGGCGGCGCTGCGCGGTGCCGTGCCGCCGGCGTCCGCACCCCAGCGCGCGCCGCTCCCGCTGCCCACCTTGCCGACCCGGCCGCGCGGCCGCACCCCGCTCGCCGCCGCGCCCGACACGGCCGAAACCCCACCCGCGGTGCCGCGGGCGCACATCGACGACAGCATCACCTCGGCCCTGCTTTCCGGCCTCAAGGGGTTGCGCCACAAGGCAACGCCGCCGCAAGGCCCGGGCCTCAGCGAGCGCCATCTGGACGGCTGGCTCTCCGGCTTCCGCAGCATGCGCGTGCGCCGGCAGGCGGATCTGGTCCATGAAGGCGAGCGGCTGGAGCCGAAGCGCCTGCCCGCAGAGGCCCCCAAGCTCGCCACCGGCTTCATGTTGAAAGACCGCTTCGTGCTGGACGACGAGCTGGGCCATGGCGGCATGGGCGAGGTGTTCCGCGCGGTGGATCGCCGTCGCCTGGAGGCCGGCGATCCCGACCCCTATGTCGCCTTGAAGGTGCTCTCCGCCCAGTTCCGCCTGCATCCCGACGCGCTGGCGGCCCTGGAGGCGGAGGCGCGCAAGGTGCAATTGCTCTCCCACCCCAACATCTGCCCCATCTTCGATTTCGACCGCGACGGGCCGCACGCCTTCTTCGTCATGGAGCTGCTCCAGGGCGAGACGCTGGACCTCGCGCTGCGCCGCGCGCCGGGCGCGCCGCTGGAGGCGCCGCTGCCGGCCCGCGTGGTCTCCGGCGTGCTGGCGGCCATGTCGCATGCCCATGCGCTCGGCATCGTCCATGGGGATCTCAAGCCGGGCAATGTGTTCCTGACCCGAGAGGGCCTCGCCAAGGTGCTGGATTTCGGCGTCGCTGTGGCGCTGCGGGGCGGCGGCTTCAATCCTGAGGGCCTCGCCGCCTACACGCCGGCCTTTTCCAGCCCGGAGATGATCGCGGGCGCACCGCGCGATCCGCGCGACGACGTGTTCTCGCTCGGCTGCCTGATCTATCTGGTCTATGCCGGCCAGCATCCCTACGGGCGCCGGCCGGCGGGGGAGGCAGCGCAGCTGGGGCTGGTGCCGGAGCCCATTTTCGGCATGCCGCATGCCGCGTGGCTGGCCCTGGAGCGCGCGCTCGCCTTTCGGCGGGAGGACCGGCCAGCCGACGCCCGCGCCCTTGCCGCCGCGCTATTGCCCAGCCTCATCGGCCGCCGCGGGGAAGACTGAGGCGTCCCGCTCCAGCGCCGTCGCCAGCTGGCGCACGCCGCGCGAAAAGTCGATCTGCGGATAGAGCAGGGAGACCAGGCCGGAGGAGCCGGTGCGCACCAGTTCGTCGCTCATCAGGATCATGGCGCCGACCTCCGCGCCATAGGTCTCCGAGATCCGCTCGGAGAGCACGGCGGTGTCGAAATCGGGATGCACCTTGTTCACCGCCATGACGATGCGCGGCACCTCCAGCCGGCGGGCAAGCTGCATGGTCACCGCCGTGCCCTGGTAGTCCTGGTGGTCCGGCCGCAGCAGGATCAGCGCGATGTCGGAAATGGCGATCGAGAGCAGGGTCTCGTTGTTGAGGCCGGGATGGGTGTCGAGGATCAGATAGTCGAGGGCAAGCGAACGGCAGAGCGAGATCAACCCCTCGTTCAACAGCTCCACCTCGTAGCCCTCCTTCACCACGCGGGCGATATCGACCGCCTTCAGGCTGGCGGGCAGCAGGCTGAGATGGCCGAGGCCGGGCAGTTCTACCGGCGGCACGGCGCGGGCCACCATGTGCGTAACGTCCACCGCCACCTTGTCGATCGCGCAGCGGCCCCAGAGGAAGTCGTTGAGGGTGTTGACCTCGTCCACGTCCACCTCGAACAGCACGTGGATGCCGGGGGACTGGATGTCCGCGTCCACCAGCGCCACGCGGCGGCCGGCGCGCACCAACTCGGCGGCGAGATTGCCGGCCACGTTGGTTTTTCCGGTGCCGCCCCGATAGGAATGCAGCGCGAGGATCTGGGTCATGGTCAGGGCAAGTCCCTAGAGGGGGCGGTCGCGCAGTCGCTTGGCCATGGCCTGGACGGCGCGGAACTGGTCGGTGTCCACGATCTCCGCCACCGCGCGGTCGCGCTGGGAGATGTCGATACGCAGCCGGTGTACTTCGGCGGAGAGGGCCTCATTGCTGGCGGCGAGACTGCGGTTGTCCTTCTCCAGCAGCGCCTGCGCCTGCTTGAGGGCGGCGAGGGTTTCCTCAAGGTGCAGTTCGCGCGCTTCCACGCGCACGATCATCATGCCGAAGGCCTCCGCGAGCCGGCGCACGGTGTCGGGCAGCGCGCCGTCGCCGGTCATGGCGAGCAGCACGTCCACATCCTCGTAGCGGCCGCCGGAAATGGCCTCGCACAGCGATCGCAGCTGATCGAGCGCCAGGGTTTCGCTGTCGTGCTCAGCCATGCTGGGTTCCGCCGCTCCCTTCCCGCTCGGCATGATCGAAGCCGCGACGTGCGGGAAAGCTAAGATGTAGCATCGAAAAATGACAGTGGCGTTTTTTAGCGCAGCATCCTGGCGCCGCCGACGACGCTCCACACCCGTCTCCCGCAGCGCAGCAACCGGCGACCCGCCCAAAAGGTGACGTGTGCCATAATGCCGCAGATTTCGGCTTGTTTCGGGCCGTGCGCGAGCAGATGGCGACGAGGCCGGAAGGCCGTAAGCGTGCGGGCATACGGGAAAACCCGTAGGCCGCCGCGGCGGGGATTTTTTGCTGCTCCGCCACAGCTCGCTCGCCGCCCTCGACCCCCGCCCCCGTGCGCTCGCTGACATGGCCAAACCGACATATTGTTCTAGTCATTCGTGCATAGGTTCGCGCCGCGCGGGGGATCACACCCCTCGGCGAGAGGCCTGCGCGTGCGCGCGGGCCGGATCAGCGGCGTGGGGACGACAATGGCGGCGGTGGATCTCAAATCATTGATTCTGCGCTTGGACGAGGTGTGCCGCGCGACCTTGGAAAGCGCTGCGGGCTTCGCCCTCATGCGCACGCACTACAATGTCGAGGTCGAGCATTGGATCGCCAAGCTGGCCGGCGAGGCCGACGCCGATTTCATCGCCGTGCTCAATCATTACGGGGTCGAGCAGGGCCGCCTCGCCGCCGATCTCAACCGCGCCCTCGACAAGATGAAGACCGGCAATGCCCGCCCGCCCGGCCTCGCGCCCGACGTGGTGGACCTCGCCAAGCAAGCCTGGCTGCTCGCCTCGCTCGACCAGGGCCAGTCGCGGGTGCGCTCGGGCCACCTCCTGTGGGCGATGGTGGCCGACGACGCGCTCGCGCGCCGCACCTATGAGATTTCCGACCAGTTCCGCCGCATCCCCGCCGACGCGCTGAAGCGCGACCTCGCTGGCCTCACCATGACCACGGGCGAGGCCAATTCCGTGGCCCGCACCGCGCAGGCGAGCGACGGTGGCGGCAACGACATGGCCCTGCCGCGCGGCAAGGGCGCACTCGACCAGTTCACCATCGACCTCACGGCCCAGGCGCGCGCCGGCAAGATCGACCCGATCCTCGGCCGCGACGAGGAAATCCGCCAGATCATCGACATCCTGTCGCGCCGCCGGCAGAACAATCCCATCCTCACGGGCGAGGCCGGCGTCGGCAAGACGGCGGTCGTGGAGGGCTTCGCCCTGCGCATCGCCGCCGGCGACGTGCCGCCCGCCCTCAAGGACGTGGCCTTGCGCACGCTCGATCTCGGACTGCTGCAGGCCGGCGCCGGCATGAAGGGCGAATTCGAGAACCGCCTGCGCTCGGTGATCGACGAGACCAAGGCGAGCCCCACGCCCATCATCCTGTTCATCGACGAGGCGCATACCCTGGTGGGCGCTGGCGGCGCGGCGGGGCAGGGGGATGCAGCCAATCTCCTGAAGCCGGCGCTGGCGCGCGGCGAATTGCGCACCATCGCCGCCACCACCTGGGCCGAATACAAGAAATATTTCGAGAAGGACGCCGCCCTCACCCGGCGCTTCCAGGTGGTGAAGGTGGAGGAGCCGAGCGAGCCCACCGCCATGGCCATGATCCGCGGCCTCGTCTCGACCCTGGAGCTGTACCACAAGGTGCGCATCCTCGATGAGGCGGTGGGCGATGCGGTGCGCCTTTCCGCCCGCTACATCCCGGCCCGCCAGCTGCCGGACAAGGCGGTCTCCCTGCTCGATACCGCCTGCTCGCGCGTGGCGGTGAGCCAGAGCACCATCCCGGCGCCGGTGGAGGATCGCCAGCGCAAGATCTCGCTGATCGACACCGAACTCGGCATCCTGGAGCGTGAGACCCGCTCCGGCGGCGAGCATTCCGCCCGTGCCGCGGAACTTCAGGCCGAGCGCGACATCGCCACCGCTGAACTTGCCGCGCTGGAACAGCGCTGGGCCGAGGAAAAGGCGCTGGTGGCGGAGTTCGAGGCCCTGCGGGCAAAATTGGAAGATCCCGCTTTGCTGGACGACAAGGACGTGCTGCGCGCCGCCCTCCAGGACGCGGTGGCGCGCCTCAAAGCGGTGCAGGGCGAGCAGCCGCTGGTGTTCCCGGTGGTGGACGGGCAGGCGGTGGCCGAGATCGTGCAGAGCTGGACCGGCATTCCCGCCGGCCGCATGCAGTCCAACGAGATCCGCACCGTCCTCGCCCTCAAGGATGCGATGGAAAAGCGCATCATCGGCCAGTCGCACGCGCTGGAGGCGGTGGCGCAGGCGATCCGCACCTCGCGCGCCAAGCTCACCGATCCGCGCAAGCCGGTGGGCGTGTTTCTGATGGTCGGCCTCTCCGGCACCGGCAAGACCGAGACCGCGCTGACGCTGGCGGACCTGCTCTATGGCGGCGAGCAGAACCTCACCACCATCAATATGAGCGAGTTCAAGGAAGAGCATAAGGTGAGCCTGCTCATGGGCTCGCCCCCCGGCTATGTGGGCTATGGCGAAGGCGGCATCCTCACCGAGGCGGTGCGCCGCAAGCCCTATTCCGTGGTGCTGCTGGACGAGATGGAAAAGGCCCATCCCGGCGTCCAGGACGTGTTCTACCAGGTGTTCGACAAGGGCAATATGAAGGACGGCGAAGGCCGCGACATCGACTTCAAGAACACCATCATCATCATGACGTCGAATGCCTGCACGGACCTTCTGGCGAAGCTGTGCGCCGACCCGGAGACCATGCCGGAGCCGGCGGTTCTCGCCGAGGCGCTGCGGCCGGAGCTGATGAAATATTTCAAGCCGGCCTTCCTCGGCCGCGTGACGCTGGTGCCCTATCTGCCGCTCACCGACGCCACCATCCGCACCATCGTCGGCCTGCAGCTCGGGCGCATCGCCAAGCGCGTGCGCGAGGCCTACAAGGCCGAGTTCGCCTATGCCCCCGAGCTGGTGGAGACCATCGCCGCCCGCTGCACGGAAAGCTCCTCGGGTGCGCGCAACGTGGAGAACATCCTCTCGCGCACGCTGCTGCCGGAAATGTCCGCGCGGGTGCTGGAAAAGCTCACCGAGGGTACGCCCATCACCCGTATCCAGGTCGGCCTCGGGGAAGACGGACATTTCACCTATGACGTCGCCTGAGCGCCATTGGCTCTTCTTGCGGCCGGCGTGCGCGCCGGCCCTGCGGAGGCGTGCCTGATGCCCCCCGCCGCGCGCATGGGCGACCAGGTGCTGCAAACCGCGCCCCATTGCCATGCGCCCATGCATCCGCCGGCGCCGGTGCCCACCCCGGTGCCTCATCCCGCCACGCCGCTGGCGATCATGAAAGGGTGCTCCACGGTGCTGATCGGCAATATGCCCGCCGCGCGCCTCACCGATACCACCATGCCCTGCATGCTCATCGGCTGCGTGCCGGGCGGGCCGGGCATGATCATGAAGGGGTCCGCAACGGTGCTGATCGGCAGCTTGCCGGCCGCGCGGGTCGGCGATTCCTCCTTGCATTCCAGCTGCGTCGCGCCGATTCCAAGCCCCAGCGGAAGCATCCTTCCGCCGGGCTGCCCGACCGTCATCATCGGCGGCTGATCTCCATGCGCCATGCCCATTTCGAGGCGCTTCAGCCGATCTGCCCCGCGTGCCAGCGCCGTGGCATCGAGGCGCCGCTTCTGCTCGCGCCGGGCGCGCTGGAGGATGCCGCCGGGGTGAGTTCCGGCCTGCTGCGCTGCCCGGAGCTGGATTGCGGCATTGCCTATCCCATCATCGACGGCGCGCCGATCCTGGTGCCGGATCTCGCCGCATGGCTCGCCGCCAACGGCCACCTGCTGCTGCAGCGCCATGAGCTGCCGGATCCGGTGGAAACCGTGGTGGCGGCCGCGCTCGGGCCGGATGCGGCGTTCAACGTCATCCGCACCCAGCAGGCGAGCTACGCCCACGACCATTACGGCGATCTGGAGGAGGAGGGCGGCTCGGCCGCCGTGTTCGGACCGCCGCCGGTCGCGCCCGCGCCGCCGTCGCCCACACTGCTTTCGCCCGGCGCGGTGCGGCGGACCCTCGCCGCGGCGTTGGCGCAATTGCCGGCGGTGAACGGGCCGGTGCTCGACATCGGCTGCGCCGTGGGCCGCACTTCGTTCGACCTTGCCGCCGCCACACCCGGGCTCGTTCTCGGCATCGATCTGAACTGGCCGCTGCTGTCCATCGGCCGGGGCATCATCGATCGCGCGCTATTGTCCTATCCGCACCGCCGCCTCGGCATGCGGTTCGAGCGCCGCCGCCATGCGGTCTCCTTCGCCGGCAGCGAGCGGGTAGATTTCTGGATCGCCGATGCCCTCGCCCTGCCGTTCCGCGCGCAGACGTTCGATCTTGCGGTGGCGATGAATGTGATCGACTGCGTGAGCGCGCCGCCCCGGCTGATCGCCGAGATGGCGCGGATCCTGATGCGCGGGGGCGGAGCGGCGATCGCAACGCCGTTCGACTGGAGCAGCCAGGTCACCCCGCCGGAGGCGTGGGTGGACGGGCCGGCGGCCCTGGACACGCTGCTGGCGCAGATCGGCGCCCAGGCCCGCCAGGCGGGTTTCGGGGCCCTGGTGCAGACCGGACCCTCGCTCGATCTGGACTGGCAGGTGCGCCTGCACGACCGTGCTGCGATGCACTACGCGGTTCATCTTCTGACAGCTTTACTGGACTGATTTGGAATTTCAGGAGTACGGCTAAGCTGGTTGTACGACTGTCAATAATGGGTGCTACAGCCAAGCCTCGATGATCTCCGCAGCCGCGCCGATCATGGGTAAAACAGGGAAACCCCCACCATGGCCATCTACGTGAATTACGACGGTATTCCGGGTGAGGCCACCCAGCAGGACCACACCAAGTGGATCGACGTGCTGTCGCTCTCCTGGGGCGTCGGCCGCGGCATCGCCACCGTCTCCGGCTCGACCAACAATCGCGAGGCGTCCGAGCCGTCGGTGAGCGAAGTGTCGATCGTCAAGATGTTCGATTCCTCTTCGCCCAAGCTGTTCACGGAATCCTGCACCGGCAACACCGGCAAGACGGTGAAGATCGACCTCACCACCACCGGCAGCCCCGGCGTGACCTATTGCACCTACACGCTGACCAATGCGCTGATCTCCTCCTATTCGGTCTCTTCCGGCGGCGACCGCCCGACGGAATCGATCTCGATCTCCTTCACCAAGCTCGAGTTCAAATTCACGCCCTACGACGACACCAACAAGGCCGGCACCCCGGTCACCGTGTCGTACGACATGGCCACCACCAAGACCTCCTGATCCGACCTGGAACTCGGGTCGGCGCGGCGCGCCGGCCCGGGGGCTCGCGCTTGTCAGGGACCGGGCGGATGCTGCGCGGCCGGCCCATTGAGCCTGCCGCTGCGCCCGTGGTTTTTCGAAGGGGGACGTCATGGATATCAAAGAGTTCACAAAGCTCATCGAATCGACCGTGGCGGCGGCAGGTGGCGCCGATACCCTCGCGGCATGCATGACGAAGCCGGCGGGAACCCTGGTGGCCCAGTACGGCCCCCTCACCGACAAGATCATGAAGGACAAGGCCGTCGCCAAGGCGCTCGAGCTTTACGACGAGCATATGGTGCGGGTGCCGAACCAGCAGTTCGCCAACGCGCTCGCGGAACTTGCGCTGGTGGTCAACGGACTGCCGGCGCAGGCGACCACCGGCGCGACCACAGCCATGGGCGCGCTCGTGTACCAGACCCAGCGCTTCGATGCGAACCTAAGCGCCGTGCTGGCCGGCGTGAAGCCGCCGCCGGCGGGCATGATGGGCGTGCTGCTGGCGGTGATGGATACCTCGATCACCGCCGGCCTCGCCTTCGTGCCGGTGGCGGGCCCGTTCCTGGTTCCACTCTCGCAGGGCCTCGGCAGCGCCATCGGCTTCGGCATCAAT
Source organism: Roseixanthobacter pseudopolyaromaticivorans (assembly GCF_043195145.2). NCBI lineage: Bacteria > Pseudomonadati > Pseudomonadota > Alphaproteobacteria > Hyphomicrobiales > Xanthobacteraceae > Roseixanthobacter > Roseixanthobacter pseudopolyaromaticivorans. Next base: position 4,404,594 of record NZ_CM195539.1, on the reverse strand, counting down.
GCCGGCATCCAGCGCGCAGCGGATGACCCCGCGCTTCTGTTCAACACCGGCAACGCCCAGCAGAAGGCCGACCAGAAGACGGCTATTTCCGGCAGCTCGGACGTCAATTCCGCGCAGAACCGCTCGGATGCCGCCGGGAATGCCGGCAAGGCGATCAGCAGCGGCGTTTCCAACGCTTTCGGCGCCTTCGACAAGGAAAGCACCATCGGCCAGCTGGCGGCGCAGAAGGGCATCGCCAGCCTCGTCGCCACCGGCATCGGCATGTTGGTGAAGCGCAATGAGGAATCGGTTCTGAAGAACCCCGATTCCACCAGCGGGCGTGCCTTCACCAATGTCATGATGGGGCAGGTCCAGTCGCAGAACCAGTCGGTGGCGGTGGAGATCAACAGCCTCAACAAGATCAATCTCAAGCTGCCGGACGTGCTGCGCCCGACCGCCGACCGCACGAAATTCTATCTGGACGAAAAGAAGTCGCTGGGCGATTTCCGGACCAAGACCCAGGAAATGTTCATCGCCTTCTACAAGCTGATCAGCCAGGTGATTTCGGCCGGATTGCGCGAATCCTTCAAGAGCTCGACCGATAAGATCGATCGCCCGCTCACCAACGAGCAGAAGATCGCGCTGCTTATCCTCGGTTATTTCTATGCGAAGCGCTGGGATAAGGGCGCCCAGATTGCGACCCGGACCACCGACCTCCAGCGTCTGGGCATCGAGAAGAGCGATATCGAAACGAGCATCCAGAGGAATACCGGCGATCTGGGCAATGCGCAGGGCATTGATCGCGGTCCGATCGAGGACAGGATCAGCCAACTCAATCTTGATCTGCGCACCAAGGAAGGCCAGATCGCTTCGATTCAGCAGGAAATGGCCCAGCTGATGTCGAAGAAGAACACGCTGACAGCGGTTCACACCTTCTGGCAGCAGGCGGGGAACCAGGACGACGCCCTGATGGCGACCAGTTTCGCCACCTATCAGAAAGCGAGCACCGCGCTCAGCAAGAAGAACTTCCTCGGTGCCGCCTTCACGACCTCCGACATCTCCATCGACAAGCTCGACCAGGTGAAGGCGGCCTCGAAGGAATATTTCAGTGCCCTGAAGGACGCCCTCGTGTCGGACATTTCGACCGCCATGAACAAGGGCAACGAAGGGATCATGAACGACAAAGACATGGTCGAGATGTGGAAGGTCTATATCGGCGCCAACCTCATCATCAATCAGACGCTGCGGGATGCGAAGCTGAAGGAAACCAGCAAGCTCACGCGCTTCTCGCGCGCCATCACACCCACCACCGACGCCACGTCCATCGACAGCCGCTACATCCAGATGCTGGAAGACGCCGGCTTCATCGAGCGTTATGTCGGCACCTTCGGCGTGGTGACGAAGGCGAAGAAGGCGACGCTGGCCGCGACCGGCCGACTGCGCTGGTCGGTAAGCCCGAGCAATACCGAGCGCGCGATGGTCATTGCATTCTGCACCGTGGTGGCCTTCTCATTGGACGTCGGCAAGATTTCGTTGGGCTTCTGCAGTTGGAAGGAAACAAAGCTTGCCCTCAATGAGGTCTGCAAGACGATCTCCAACACAGCGGTCAAATGATTTGACCTCCGGCCTCATTCAGAAAGGCTGGAGTTCAATTTTTCCCAACCGGTTAAAATAGCAGGAGGGCAGCAATGGCCATTTATGTAAATTACGACGGCATTCCGGGCGAAGCCACGCAGCAGGACCACACCAAGTGGATCGACGTGCTGTCGCTCTCGTGGGGCGTCGGCCGCGGCATCGCCACCGTTTCCGGCTCCACCAACAATCGCGAAGCCTCCGAGCCGTCCGTGAGCGAAGTGTCGATCGTCAAGATGTTCGACTCCTCCTCGCCCAAGCTGTTCACGGAAGCCTGCACCGGCAACACCGGCAAGACGGTGAAGATCGACCTCACCACCACCGGCAGCCCCGGCGTGACCTATTGCACCTACACGCTGACCAATGCCCTGATCTCGTCCTATTCGGTCTCCTCCGGCGGCGACCGCCCGACGGAATCGATCTCGATCTCCTTCACCAAGCTCGAGTTCAAATTCACGCCCTACGACGACACCAACAAGGCCGGCACCCCGGTCACCGTGTCGTACGACATGGCCACCACCAAGACCTCCTGATCCGAGGCGGTACCGGGGTCGGCGCGGGTGCGCCGGCCCCTCGCTTCCAGCCGGGATGCGGGGCGCGCGCCATCGCATTCCGGCTTTGCCGGTTCCGGCATCACGCTACACTGTGCCGCGCTAAACTTGCGCCGCGGGACGCCAATCGGGCCTCGCGCGCCACGGGACCTGACCCATGAGTACCGAAGCGCCGGTGCAGACCGATCGCCTGCTGACCCTCACCACCCCGCTTGGCGGCGACGTGCTCATCGCCACGGCGTTTTCGGGGAAGGAGGGCCTGTCGCAGCTGTTCCGCTTCACCCTCTCCATGGTGTCCACCAACACCGCGATCACCCCGGACAGCCTGCTGGGCAAGCCGATCACCGTCGCCATCGCGCGGCCCGGCGCCGATCCGCGCTACATCAACGGCATCGTGATTTCCTTCATGGCCGCCGATAAGACCGTGGACGGCATGCGCCGCTACGAGGCGGTGCTGGCGCCGAAATTCTGGCTGCTCACCCGCACGGCGGACTGCCGCATCTTCCAGAACCAGAGCGTCACGCAGATCGCCGATACGCTGTTCTCGGACGGCGGCATCACCGATTATCAGAAGCAGGGGCTCACCGGCTCGCATCCGGCGCGCGACTATTGCGTGCAATATCGCGAGACCGATTTCGATTTCCTCACCCGGCTGTTCGCGGAAGAGGGCATCTATTATTATTTTCAGCACACCAACGGAAAGCACACGCTGATCCTCAGCGACAGCACCGCCGGATACACAGATTGCGCCGACAAGAGCGTGCAGCATGCCCAGCCGCAGAGCGGCGAGACGGTGGCGGTACAGCACTGGGAATCGACCTATCATTTCGAATCCGGCAAGACGACGTTGGACGATTATAATTTCGAGCAGCCGACCACCGATCTCACCTCCACCACCTCCACAGTGCTCACCAATTCGGCCTTCAAGTCCTGGGAAATCTATGATTATCCCGGCGACTATACGAAGAAGGACGATGGCACCTCCCTGTCGCGGGTGCGCATGGAAGCGGTGGAAGCGACCTATTCGGTGGTGCGCGGGGAGGCGACATACGCCTCGTTCCAGGCGGGCTCCAAATTCACCATGGCCAAGCACGAAGTCGCCGCGGAGCAGGGCAAGCCCTATGTGCTCTCAACCGTCACCCACGAGGCGCGCGATCCCACCCACATCGGCAACCAGACCAAGGACGTGGTCTATGCCAACAGCTTCACCGCCCTGCCGGCGAGCGTGGCCTATCGCCCGCCGCCGGTGACGCGCCGCCCGCTGATCCCTGGTCCCCATACCGCCACCGTGGTCGGCCCCTCGGGCGAAGAGATCTATTGCGACAAGTACGGGCGCGTGCGGGTGCAGTTCCATTGGGACCGGCTCGGCACCAATGACGAGAAGAGCTCGTGCTGGATCCGCGTATCGCAGGGCATGGCGGGCAACAGCTGGGGCGCCCTGTTCACGCCGCGCGTCGGCATGGAAGTGGTGGTGAGCTTCCTGGAAGGCGATCCCGACCGGCCGCTGATCACCGGCTGCGTCTACAACGCCACCAACATGCCGCCCTATACGCAGCCCGACAACAAGACCCAGAGCGGGCTGAAGACGCGCTCCACCACCGGGGGCGACGCCACCACCTTCAACGAGCTGCGCTTCGACGACAAGAAGGGCGCCGAGCTGATCTACATGCACGCGCAGAAGGACCAGACGCGCGACGTGGAGAATGACGACACGCTGAACGTGAAGCACGACCAGATCATCACCATCACCAACAATCGCACCGAGACCGTGTCCGAGGGCAATGAAACGGTCACGGTCTCCAAGGGCGACCGGGCGGTGACGATCACCACCGGCAACGAGGATCTGACGGTCTCGAAGGGCAACCAGACCCTCACCGTCTCCCAGGGGAATTCCACCACCACGGTCAGCCAGGGCAACCATGCCCTGACGGTCTCGCAAGGCAATTCGACCACCGACATCAGCCAGGGCAACCAGACCGTGACGCTCGGATCGGGCAATGCGACGCTGAAGTGCAACGGCGGCAGCATCACCTTGCAGGCGGCGCAGACCATCACGCTCAAGGTGGGGAGCAATTCCATCACCATCAGCCAGAGCGGCGTTGCCATCAGCGCGACGCAGGTCACGATTTCCGGCACCGCGAAGGTTGCGGTCAGCGGGCCGATGGTGTCGGTAAACGGCAGCGGCACGGTGCAGGTCCAGGGCGGCCTGGTCACGATCAATTAGGGGGGCGAACATGGAACTCGGTTTTCTCCCCAAGCTGCGCTATGCGCTGGCGGACCATCTCACGGCGCAGATCGAGCCGAGCGCGGAGGCGCAGGCGCTGCTGACGCCGGGCCTCACCGCCGCCGGCTTCATCCAGGCGCTCGCCGATGCGGAGCTCACCACCGAGGCGCTGCGATTCCTGGCGCTGGGCCTGCCGCGGCGCGAGGCGGTGTGGTGGGCCTGCGCGGCGCGCCAGCGCTTCCTGCCCGGTGACCTGCCGGAGAAGGAAACCACCGCCTGGAACGCGGCGGAGGCCTGGGTCTACCAGCCCACCGAGGCGAACCGGCGGGCCGCCTATCGCCCGGCCGAGGCGCTGAAGTTCGAGACCGCGGGGGCCTATGCCGCGCTCGGCACCTTCTGGTCGGGCGGCAGCCTCGCGCCGCCGGAATCGGTGCTGGTGGTGCCGCCCGGCGATGCCCTGACGGGCAGCGCGATCGGCGCGTCCCTGCTGCTGTGCTGCGTGCCCGGTCCGGCCAAGACCATCGGCGAACGCCATGCGGCGGCATTGATGATCGGCGCGGATATCGCCAATGGTGGCAGCGGACAGTCGGCCACCTGAAGGAGCACATGAGGAGCATGGCACCGAGCCTTCGCCTGACCATCGTCGACCCGGCCAACCTGCCGCTGCACGAGCGCACCCGCAGCGTCACGCAGGGGCCGTTTCGCATCGGCCGCGTGGACGATAACGACTGGGTCATCGAGGACCCGGCGCGGCTCATGTCCCGTCACCATTGCACCATCGACCTGAAGGGCGGCGTGTTCGTGGTGATCGACACCTCGGTCAACGGCCTGTTCGTCAACAGCGCCGAGCAGCCGCTCGGGCGCGGCAATTCCGTGATCCTGAACGACGGCGACCTGCTGCATCTCGCCAGCGTCACCCTTCAGGCCAGCCTCCAGGATGCGGAGGCACAGCGCGACCCGTTCCTGGCGATCCTGCCCGGCGCCGCCGGCGCCCGTCCTGCCCCGCCGTCGGCCGCCGATCCGTTCGCGGATGCCCCGCAGATCGCGCTGGACAATGCCTTCTCGTCCTATTCGCCCACTTCGCTCCTGCCCTGGACCGAAGATCCGCCCGCCCACTTGCCGGACCCCCTGTTCGCCACCAGCCCGTGGCAGAACGCAACCGAGCCGGACCACGTGCCGGCCGAACTCCAGGCGCTGGGCGCCGTCACGCCGGTGAACACGCATATTCCCGAAAGCTGGGAGGAGGAGGTGCTGGGGCTGGCATCGCACCAGAGCCCGGCCTTCGGCGCTCCGAGCCCCACTGCCGGGGTGCCGGGCAGGAGCGCGCCGGCCGCCGAGCCGACCTTGCCGCGTGCGACCGTGCTCGCCTTGGTGGAGGCGCTCGCGCGCATCTGCGAGGCGGCCGATGCCCAGAGCGGCGAGGATATTCTGGCGGGGACCGCGGAAGACGCGGTGGTGCGTCTCGCGGCGCTGGACCCGGAATGGGCCGGCCTCTCCCTGGTCAGCCTGTCGGTGCGGATCGCCGGCCAGTTGCGGGCGGAGCGCGACGTCTCGCGCGGGCCCGCACCCCATGCCGAATTGCCGCCGGACGCGTGGGAGCCCCCAGATCCCGAGGCCCCGTACCGCCGACCCTTTGACGGAGACGACACGCGATGAACACCAACGGCAAGGTCGTCTGGTCCGAGGGCATGTTTCTGCGCGCCCAGCACTTCCAGCAGCAGGACCGCTATCTGGAGCGCCTGGTGCGGCTGCGGGTGGAGGGGCTCTGCCCATTCCCGTGGGGTCTGCGGGCGCTGTCCATCAATCGCGATCTCCTCGCATTGGGCAAGTTCGCGCTCGACCGCTGCCAGGGCGTGTTCGAGGACGGGACGCCGTTCGATATCCCCGAGGATAACGAGCATCCCGAGCCCATCGACCTGCCGGTGAGCCTGACGGATTCCATCGTCTATCTCTGCATCCCGGTGCGCCAGCGCGGCGCGGCGGACGTGGAGGTGGGCACCATGCGCAATTCCGCTGCCCGCTTCGGCTCGGAAGAGATGGAGGTGGTGGACGAGATCAGCGGCTCCAACAACACCGCCCGCATCCGCACCGCGAAGCTGCGGCTCCAGCTGCTGCTGCACAATCAGGACCGCAGCGGCTTCCATTGCCTCGGCCTGGCGCGGGTGGCGGAGGTGGGGGCGGACCGCAAGGTGCGGCTTGACCCCAATTATATCCCGCCCTTCCTCGACGCCGCCGCCTCGCCAGGGCTGTCCGGCTTTCTCAACGAATTGACGGCGATGCTGCACCATCGCGGCGAGGCGTTGGCGCCGCGCGTGACCGGCTCCGACAGCCATGGCGTCGCCGAGATCGCCGATTTCCTGATGCTTCAGGTGATCAACCGGGCGGAGCCGCATCTGGCCCATCTGGCGCGGCTCTCGGGCCTGCATCCTGAACGGCTCTATGCCACTTTCCTGGAGCTGGCCGGGGAATTGTCCACCTTCACCGCGATGCAGAAGCGGCCACGCGATTTCGCGGTCTACCGCCACGACAATCTCGAAGAGACGTTCGAGCCGGTGATGGTGGAATTGCGCCGCTCTCTCAGCGCGGTGCTGGAGCAGAGCGCGGTGCAGATTCCGCTGCAGGATCGCAAATACGGCATTCGCGTCGGCACGATCCAGGACCGCACCCTGATCTCGGGCGCGAATTTCGTGCTGGTGGTGAAGGCGGAGATGCCCGGCGAGACGATCCGCCGGTCGCTGCCGGCCCTCATCAAGATCGGCCCGGTGGAGCAGATCCGCGAACTCGTGAACGTCCAGCTTCCTGGCATCAGGGTAAGGCCGCTGGCGCTCGCGCCGCGCCAGATTCCCTACAATGCCGGCGCGGTTTACTTCGAATTGGAGCCGGCCAGTCCACTTTGGAAGCAATTAGCGGTTTCGGGCGGTATCGCCGTCCATCTCGCGGGCGATTTTCCCGGCGTGCATATGGAGATGTGGGCGATCCGCAATTAAGGTTAAGCGGAGCTTTAGGGGCCTAGTCATCCGATCGCAACAAGAAACCAGCACAAGGTCCGCTAACACGAGGTACCATGAGCTAAGCTGGAAAATGATCGCATGAACCGCAACGGACCGAGCGAAGGAGATATGGATGACACCATTTTCGCTCGTCCTGCTGTTGCCGCGCGCCAGCTTGGATCTGTGGTCGCCGCGCCTGCCGACGGCAGCGTAAAAGCGCAGCCGGCCCCGCCGCCGGGGCGGGCCCGGGCGGCGCCTGCACAGGGCTTCGCCTCGCCCTTCGATCAGACCCGACCCGCTCCCGCCGCCCCGCCGCCCGCGCAAAGCCCCGCCGCATCCGGCACGCGCGGCGCCGATGCCCGCGCGGCGCCGCGCAAGGGACCGCCCGCCGGCACCGAGCGATCCGACGCGCTCTATGCGGCCTTCGACGTCTATCGCGACAATCCCAGCCTCGGGCTCGCCGCGCCGATCTTCGATCTGCTCGCCAGCGTCGAGGCGACCACGCAGACACCCGACATCGAATGGCTGCACCAGACCCTGGTGCAGGGGCTTCAGGATTTCGAGGCCCAGGCGACCGCCAACGGCCTCAATTCCCAGCAGGTGCGCATCACCTTGTACGCCCTCGCCGCGACCGTGGACGACGGGGTGCTGAAGACCAATTGGGGCAAGGACAGCTTCTGGTCCTCGAAGAGCATGATCTCCATGTTCTTCCGCGAGACCTGGGGCGGCGAGCGCTTCTTCGCCCTGCTCAACCAGATGATGGCGGCGCCGCAACCGGTGCTGAAGGAAATCGAATTCTTCTATTATTGCCTGGAGTTCGGCTTCGAGGGCAAATATCGCCTCGCTGCCAACGGGGCGGGCGAACTCGCGCATCTGTGCGAGGAGATCTTCCAGATCCTGCGCAGCGCCCAGGGGCCGGTGAAGACCGACCTCTCGCCCAAATGGCGCGGCGTCAGCGTCGAGCAGAACCAGCTGCGCGACCTGCTGCCGATCTGGATCGGCGGCGCGGTGCTCGGCACGCTGTTGGTGGCCGCCTTCGTCGCGCTCGCCGCGGTTCTGCGGCACGACAGCAGCCTCGCGGTGGAGAAGGTTTCGGCTTTGCTCGCCGCCCCCGCGCCGCATGTGGCGAAGCCGCCGATCCCGGTCGCGGCGCCGCCTGCCCAGCCGGCACCAGCCCCAGCGCCCGCGGCGCCCCCCAAGCCGGCGGTGCCGGCGCCCGATCCCTACCAGATCATTTCCACCTTCCTCGGGCCCGAGCAGAAGGCCGGCGTGCTGCAGGTGATGAAGCAGGACAACAAGGTGGTGATCCGCACCGTGGGCGAGGTGTTCGCGACCGCCAGCACCGGCATTCGTGCGCAATTCACCGACGTGATCAAGCATATCGGGCAGGCGCTGATGAAGACCCCGGGCTCGATCGAAGTGATCGGCTATAGCGACAACGTGCCGATCAATACCGCGACCTATCCCAACAACCAGGTTCTTTCCCAGGCGCGGGCCGGCCGGGTGGCGGATTTCCTCGCCGCCGAAATGGGCAGCCCGGCGCGGCTCAGCGCCACCGGGCGCGGCTCGTCCGATCCCATCGCGTCCAATGCGACGCCCGAAGGCCGGCAGGCCAACCGGCGCGTCGAAATCGTGCTGACCCCCCAATAGCGCCCCGCAAAGCCCAGGTGAGGCGACAAGATCCATGGTGAAAATGCTGACATCGCGCGCGTTCTGGCGCTGGGTGGTGCTGATCGTGGTGGCCGCCCTGGTCGCTGCGGCCATCTGGTTCCTTGGCCCGCTGCTCAGCATCGGCGGGGATGCCCCGCTGGCCGATGCGACGCCGCGCGTGCTGGCGGTGTTGGTGCTGGTGCTGATCTGCGTGCTGATCGTCCTGAGCTGGCGGCAGCATCCGCCCGCGCCCGCCGCAGCCGGGGCGCCGCAGGACAAGAAGGGCATCATCCCCGCGGGCGTCGTGCCCGCCCATGACGAGCAGGTCGAAGCGCAGACGAGCGCCATGGCTGACGGCATGCAACGCGCCCTCGGCGTCTTGCGCCGCATGCGCCTGTCCCATCGCTGGGGCCGCTCCTACGCCTACCAGCTGCCCTGGTATCTCGTGACCGGGACCGCCGGAGCCGGCAAGACCTCGCTGATCCGCCGCTCGGGCCTGCGCTTTCCGGTGACCGACCGCCGCGACGGGGCAGGCGGGCAGATCGCGGCCGGCAACAGCTGCGCCTTTTTCTTTAGCGACGCCGCCGTGCTGGTGGATACCCAGGGGCCGTTTCGCGGCGACGGGGTTGCCTCCGGCAGCGACCGGCAGGTGTGGAACAATTTCATCGGCCTGCTGAAGAAGCATCGCCCCCGCCAGCCGATCAACGGCGTCATCCTGACCCTCAGCCTGGAAGATCTGGAGAATTGGAGCGAGACCGAGCGCCTGACCCATGGCGCCGACATCCGCCAGCAATTGGTGGGATTGCAGACGAAGCTCAAGGTCCGCTTTCCCATCTATGTGGTCATCACCAAAGCGGACCGCATTCCCGGCTTCCATGCGTTCTTCGACGGCATCACCGCGGAAGAGCGCAACCGCGTGTTCGGCCTCACCTTCCCGCTGTGCGACGAGAACGGCCTCACCGCCGACGGCGAGACCATGTTCGCCTTCCTCAACCGCGAATACGACAACCTGCTGCAATGGCAGTTGCCGCGCGTGCTGAACCGGGTGAACACCGAGGCGGACACGGAACGGCGCTTCGACACCTTCATGTTCCTGCCCTATCTGGCGGCGCTGAAGCCGGCGATCTGCGATCTGCTGGAAGATATGTTCAAGCCCAGCGGATACGACCGCCCGCTGCTGCTGCGCGGCCTGTACCTGACCAGCGCCGATGCCGAGGATGCCGCGAGCGAGAGCCCCTACCGCCTGATCCCGCAGGAGCGTCCGGAAGGCGGGACCGCGGTGGTGGAGCGCCGCCGCACGGGTTTCTTCATCCATGACGCGCTGGAAAAAGTGATCTTCGGCGAGGCGGGGCTGGTGGGCGTGGATGCCGAGCTGAAGCGGCGCCAGAAGCGCATGCTGTGGGGAGTGACCGCGCTCGCCACCTGTTTTGCCGCCGGCATCGCGGTGTGGTGGGCCACCAGCTTCTTCGGCAATCGCGAATTGATCGAGCGGGTGGACCGGGCGGCCCACCAAGCGAAGGTGGTGATCGCACCGTTCAGCAACAGCACCGGCGTCAAGCCGGGCGATGACGGGGACCTCTCGGCCACCATCCCCGCCCTTACCACCCTCGCGGCCATGCCGACCGGGTGGAACGAGCGCAACCAGCCCGTGCCGCTGCGCCTGACCGCCGGGCTCAGCCAGACGCCGCGTCTCGCGGCGGCGACCCGCTCGGAATATACCGACGCGCTGGAAACCCTGTTTCTGCCGCGCCTCGATCTGCGCCTGCAACGGCAGATCGATGCCAACATGCACAAGCCCAGCGCACTCTACGGGGCGCTGATGGTCTATCTGATGTTCGGCGGCGTTTCGCCCATCGACAAGGACCTGGTGATCGCCTGGATGCGGCAGGACTGGGCCACCGCCTATCCCGGCCCGGCCCAGGCGCCGCTACGCGCTGCGCTGGTCACCCAGCTGACCAATCTGCTGCAGGCCGGCTTTCCCAAGCTCGATCTGAACGCCAATCTCGTGGCCCGCGCCCGCGTGGTGCTGAACCAGTATCCCGCCGCCGAACGCGGCCTCGCGATCCTGGAAGACCTGCCGGAAGTGAAGGACCTGACCCCGTGGACCCTCGCGGAAGCGGCGGGGCCGCTCGCGTCCTATGCGCTGGTACGCCGCTCCGGCAAGTCGCTCTCCGACGGCATCGCGGGCATGTACACGGCGGCCAATTTCTTCACCATCGTGCTGCCCGCCATCTCAAAGGTCGCGGAAGCCCTGGTGCGCGAGGATTGGGTGCGCACGCCCGCCAATCCCAATACCCCCGCTCTGGTGCGCACGGACCAGCTGAAGAAGGACATGCTGTCGCTTTATACCAGCGATTACACCGCCCAATGGGAAGACTTGCTGAGCGACGTGACCATCGCGCCCTTCAGCACGCTTCAGCAGGAAATGGCGGTGCTGCAGGCGCTGATCGGCCCGCCGTCGCCGCTGAAGATGTATCTGACCGCGGTGGCGCAGCAGACCACGCTTGCCCCGCCCGCCAAGCCGACCACGGTACAGAATGCCTCCGCCGCCAAGGCGGAACTGGAAAGCCTGCTGGGCGGCGGGCCCTCTCCTGGCCAACCGGTGACCGACCGCTTCGCCGGGCTGCAGAAATTCGTGGCCGGCACGCCGAGCCCGATCGACGACGTGGTGAAGGCCCTGACGCAGCTGCGCATGGCCATCGGCCCCGCCGCCAGCGCGGGCGATGCCAGCCCCTCGCAGGTGACCGAGCTCACCTCCGGGCCCGCCTTCGCGCAGATCCTCGGTCAGTTGAAGATGAGCACGCTGACCGCGCCGCCGGCGCTGGCGGAATCCATCATGGCCCTGGTGCGGCAGACCTCGACCATCACCAATGCGGGCGTGCGCGAGGACATGAACGCCGCCTGGAAGGCGCAGGTGCTGCCGTTCTGCCAGGTGGCCATCAACGGGCGCTATCCGTTCGAGAATTCGCAGAACGAGGCGACCCTGCCGGACTTCACCCGCATGTTCGCGCCCGGCGGCCTGCTGGAGCAATTCTTCGACAAGCAGCTGAAGCCGTTCGTGGATACCAGCATCGCGCCGTGGAAACTTCTGTCCAACGCCAGCGCGCGGCCCGACATCACGGTCGCCGCGCTCGGTTATTTCGAGCAGGCGGCGCGCATCCGCGCCATGTTCTTCCCCGCTGGCGCCACCGCGCCGCAGCTCAATTTCGACGTCACGCCGACCCGCCTCGATCCCGGCGCCATGCGCGTGAAGCTGGAGATCGACGGCCAGTCGATCATCTATCAATACGGGCCGCCGCAGGCGCTGGCGGTGAAATGGCCCGGCGCCACCGGCATCATGCGCGTGGAGTTCGGCGCGCAGGAAAGCGGCCAGCCCTCTTCGGTCACCGTCAACGGGCCCTGGGCGCTGTTCCGCTTCCTGAACGCGCGCGGCCTCACGCGCATCACCGCGAACCGCTTCTCGTTCAACGTGAACCTCGGCCCGCGCTCGGCCGGCTTCACGCTGGATGCGGCAAGCGTGAACAATCCTTTCCGGCAGAACCCGATGACGGGTTTCAAGTGCCTGCCTTCGCTGGTGCCGTGATGAACGTCATTTCCGGTGTCCAATTGATCCAGCAAACAAATATTGCGCTGTCACAATGGTGTTTTGGTCTGCGGCCTAGCTTCCGGCCGACACATCCGATAGCGTATTGCCCGATGCGACGGCGCGGCGCGCGCACGCATCGACAATCGGGTGCAGCGCATCTAGGGCACGCTCGGTAACCCATGGCCATCGCAACCACCTTCGATCCTGAAGTTCTGCTTCAGCCCATCAGCGAGGAGGCGCCTTGCGGCACCGATCCGCGCGCCGATATTTCCGTGACCTCCCGCTATCTGCGCGTGAAGGACGCCCGCGCCACGGCCCGGCGCGCCGAGCGCGCGAACGATGTCGACAACGACGGCGCACCGCCCCTGCAGGAATGGAGCGACGTGGTCGATCTCTCCGGCGAGATCCTGGCCCAGGAGGGCAAGGATCTCGAGGTCATGGCCTGGATGATCGAGGGCATGGTGCGGGTCGACGGCTATGCCGGACTCTATACCGGCCTCAAGGTGGCGGCCGGGCTGGTTGGCAGGTTCTGGGACGGCATCCATCCCATGCCCGACGAGGACGGCAACGAGGCGCGCCTCGCCCCCTTCATCGGCCTCAACGGCGTGGACGGGCAGGGCACGCTGATCCAGCCGCTGCGCAAGCTGGCGATCACCGCCAGCGATCCGGCCTATGCCTTCTGGCAATATGAGCAGGCCAACGACATCGTCCATATCGCCGACCAGGCCAAGCGCGATGCGCGGCTGGCGGCGGGCGGGCTCACGCTGGAGGCCTTTACCGCCTCCGCGCAGGCGACGCCGGCCTCCTTCTATTCCACCCTCGTGGCGGAGCTCGAAGGCTGCCTGGAGGCCCTGAACGAACTGTCCGATGCGTTCGGCGCCCATGTGGGCCGCGACGCCCCGCCCGCCGGCACCATTCGCGGCGTACTGACCGGCGTGCTCGACGCGGTCAAGATGTTCGCCGCCGACAAGCTCGCGGAGGCCGCTCAGCAGAGCGAAATGCACACCTCCCAGCCCGACGGAGCTGCGGGGGAGGGCGCCGCCGGCGCCGCCCCGGGCGGCAGCGGCACGGCTGCATTCGGCGCGCCCTCGAACCGCGAGGACGCGTTGCGCCAGATCCTGCGCATCGCCGCCTATTTCCGCGAGCATGAGCCGCATTCGCCCATCTCCTACACGCTGGAGGAGATCGTGCGGCGCGGGCGCATGCCCCTTGCCCAGCTTCTGGACGAGCTGATCATCGACCACGATGCCCGGCGGTATTTCTACATCGCCTCCGGCTTGAAGGCACCGGAAGTGGAGAGTTGACCGCATCCGGCCGCCGCGCCGGATGTCGGAGAACGTAACGCTAAAATGCGTAGCCGATAACAAGGGGTTGAAGCGCGATGCCCAGCATTCACGAAAAGCTAAACCGCGTGCGCAAGCCGCGTGTCCACATCACCTACGATGTCGAGACCGAAGGCGCGGTCGTCCAGAAGGAACTGCCCTTCGTTGTCGGCGTGCTCGGCGATTTCTCGGGCGATCCCACCGAGCCGCTGAAGCCGCTCAACGATCGCAAGTTCATCCAGATCGACCGGGACAATTTCGACCAGATCCTGGCGCGCATGACCCCCGGCCTGAAGCTGAAAGTGGACAACACCCTGGCCGACGACGGCAGCCAGATGCTGGTCGAGCTGGGCTTCAAGTCCATGGACGATTTCGACCCCGCCTCCGTGGTGCAGCGCGTGGAACCCCTGCGCAAGCTGATGGAAGCGCGCGACCAGCTGCGCGACCTGCTTTCCAAGGCCGACCGCTCGGAAAATCTCGAAAGCCTCCTTGAGCAGATCCTGACCAAGGAAGAAGATCTGAAGACGCTGAGCAGCCAGCTCGGGCTCGAGACCGAAACCGAAAAGAAGGAAGGCTGAGACCATGGCCGACGTTCAGACCCAAGAGGGCGCTGCCCCGGAAGGTGCCGTCGCCGAAGCCGGCGCGCTGTCCTTCCTCGACCAGGCGATCGCCGCCACCAAGCAGACCGATCCCGACCGCACCGCCGAACTGCTGCGCACCTTCACCCGCGAAGCGCTGTCCGGCACGGTCACCTATTCCAAGAACCTGTCGCAGACCATCAACAATGCCATCCAGGGCATTGACGCGAAGATCTCGACCCAGCTCAACGCCATCATGCATCACCCCGACTTCCAGAAGCTGGAAGGCACGTGGCGCGGCCTGAACTATCTGGTGATGAACTCGGAAACCGGCGCGGGCATGAAGATCCGCGTCATGAACTGCACCAAGAAAGAGCTCTACAAGAGCCTCACCAAATCGTCCGAGTTCGACCAGAGCACGATCTTCAAGAAGATCTATGAGACCGAGTTCGGCAGCCCCGGCGGCGAGCCCTATGGCGCGCTCATCGGCGATTACGAATTCACCAACCATCCCGACGACATCGAGCTGATGACGCAGATGTCCTCGGTGGCCGCGGCCGCCTTCGCTCCGTTCATCGCCGCCGCCAGCCCCAAGCTGTTCGGCTTCGACGACTATACCGAGCTGTCCAAGCCGCGTGACCTCGAGAAGATCTTCGACTCGATCGAATACGCCAAGTGGCGCTCGTTCCGCGACAGCGAGGATTCCCGCTTCCTCACGCTGACCCTGCCGCGCACTCTCGCCCGCCTGCCCTACGGCGCCGACACCAAGCCGGTGGAAGCGTTCGATTATGAGGAGGCGCCGATCGTCAATGGCGTGCCGCGCGCCATGCACCATTCCGACTACACCTGGATGAACTCGGCCTATGTGCTGGGCGTGCGCCTCACCGATGCGTTCGCGCAGCACGGCTGGTGCACCGCCATCCGCGGCGCCGAGGGCGGCGGCAAGGTGGAGAACCTGCCGAGCCACGTGTTCGTCTCCGACGACGGCGACAGCGACCAGCAGTGCCCGACGGAAATCGGCATCACCGATCGCCGCGAGGCCGAACTCTCCAAGCTCGGCTTCCTGCCGCTCTGCCATTACAAGGGCACGGACTATGCCGTGTTCTTCGGTGCGCAGACGGCGCAGAAGCCCAAGAAGTACGACCGCCCCGAGGCAACGGCCAATGCCGCGATCTCGGCGCGCCTGCCTTACATGATGGCCACCTCGCGCTTCGCCCATTATCTGAAGATCATGGGTCGCGACAAGGTCGGCTCCTTCATGGAAGCCAGCGATTGCGAGAAGTGGCTGAACCGCTGGATCATCAACTATGTCAATGGCAATCCCGATGCCGGCCAGGACATGAAGGCCAAGTATCCGCTCGCCGAGGCCAAGGTCGAAGTGCGCGAGATCCCCGGCAAGCCCGGGTCCTACAACGCGGTCGCCTGGCTGCGCCCGTGGCTGCAGATGGAAGAGCTGACCACCTCGCTGCGCATGGTGGCCCGCATCCCGACCGCGTCCTGATCGGATTGAGCGCCACGGGAGGACACCCGTTTGGACTCCCTGGTGGACCAGCCGCACCCGGGCCCGGAGGCATCGCCTTCCGGGCCCGGCCCCATGCCGGGCGCGGTCCGCTCTTCGGACCTCGACCTGCTGGCTCCGTTGCCGCCGCCGCTGCGCCGGCACGCCATCGACATGGCGCTCGGCCGCGCCGATGACGCGCGCCTGACCGCCTTTCTCGCGGAAGACGATCCGCTACGCGCGCTGATCGCCTGGTTCGGCGCGGATCTGGCGCAGATGCCCAAGGGCACGGCGCTTGCGGGCCTGATCGACCGCGACATCGCCTTCCTCGACGAATTGCTCACCGACCAGCTGAATGCGGTGCTGCACAACGAGCGCTTCCGCGCGCTGGAGGCGTCCTGGCGGGGGCTGTCCTATCTCACCACCTGCGCCGCCTCGGCCCAGAAGGTGGTGGTACGGGTGCTCAACGTGTCCTGGAGCGAGGTGTGCGCCGATTTCGACCGCGCCTCGGACTTCGACCAGAGTCATCTGTTCGGCAAGGTCTATAACGAAGAATTCGGCATGCCCGGCGGGCTGCCCTACGGCGTGCTGCTGTGCGACTATCAGGTGCAGCATCGCCCGACCATCGATCATCCCACCGACGACATCGCGGGCCTCGCAGGCCTGGCAGGGGTCGCCGCCGCGGCCTTCGCCCCGGCCATCCTCGGCGCCTCCCCACGCATGCTCGGCCTCGACAGCTTTTCCGAGCTGAGCCATCTGCCGAGCTTGAGCGGATTGTATCGCGGGGCGGAATATGCCCGCTTCGAACGGCTGCGCGGCACCGACGACGTGCGCTTCCTCGGGCTGGTGCTGCCGCGCGTGCTGATGCGCAAGCCCTATACCCAGGACGGCGTCAGCGGCGTCGGCTTCCGCTATCGCGAGGACCTGCGCGGCCTCACGGAGGAGGACATGTGCTGGGGCAGCGCGGTCTATCCCTTCGGCGAAGTCCTGATCCGCGCCTTCGACCTGCACGGCTGGTTCGCCGACATCTGCGGCACGCGGCGCGACGAGATCGACCACGGCCTCGTCACCGGCATCCAGGCGCCGAGCGCGGAAACCGATACGCCGGGAGTGGTGGATCGCTTCGGCAGCGAGCTGGCCATCGCCAACCAGACCGAGGTCGATCTCTGGCAGATGGGCTTCATGACGGTGAACGTCTGCAAGGACACGCCCTATCTGGTGTTCCATTCCAGCCCATCGATCCAGAAGGTGCCGGCGGGTGGGCATTCGGCGGCGAATGTGAATGCGCGCCTCTCTGCCATGCTGCGCTACATCCTGTGCGTCTCGCGCTTCGCCCATTATGCCAAGGTGAAGATCCGCGATCGGATCGGCGCCTACGTCAATGCGGAGGCGTGCGAGCGCGACCTGCAGACGTGGCTGCACTCCTATTGCCTCGGCAATGACGATGCCGGCCCCGACATGAAGGCCCGTTTCCCGCTGCGCGAGGCGAGTGTCGAGGTGAAGGCGGTGCCGAGCCGCCCCGGCACGTTTGCTTGCGTCATGCACCTGCGCCCGCATTTCCAGCTCGACCAGATCTTCACCACCTTCAAGCTCGTAACGGACGTGGCCATCGCCGCGTCGCGCACCGGCTGAACCGACGTCCAGGAGACTCTCCCATGACCGATTCCGCGCTGAAGATTTTCGAAGCCGGCCGTCTGAGCGACGCCATCGCCGCGGGCAGTGCGGAGGTGAAGGCCGCCCCGCAGGACATCCAGCGGCGCAGCCTGCTGGCCGAGCTGCTGTGCGTCGCCGGCGATCTGGAGCGGGCGGAACGCCAGTTCGACGCCATCGCCACCCAGGACCCCACCACCGCCGTGCGCGTCGCGGCGCTGCGCCAGCTCGTGCGCGCCGACATGGCGCGCCGCCAGGTGTGGACCGAAGGCCGCCTGCCGGAATTCGCCGGCACCCCGCCGGAACACGTCACGCTGCGCCTCGAAGCCCTGATGCACCTGCGCGAGGGCCGCGCCGAGGCCGCCGCCGCATGCCTCGCCCGCGCGGAGGAAACCCGCCCCGTGGTCGGCGGCACCCACAACGGCGTGCCGTTCGAGGATTTCCGCGATCTCGACGATCTCACCGCCGGCATCTTCGAAGTGATGACCGTGACCGGCAAATATTTCTGGATTCCCTTGGAGCAGGTGGACGAGGCGGTGTTCACGGCGCCGAGCCGTCCGCTCGACTGCGCCTGGCGCACGGTTCAGATGAGCGTGCGCGGCGGGCCGGAAGGCGAAGTGGTGGTTCCCGCCACCTATCCGGTGCTCTCCGGCGAGGTGCGCGAGGCGCTGCGGCTCGGCCGCGCCACCGACTGGATCGAGGACAGCACCGGCTTCGTTACCGGCCAGGGCCTGCGCTGCTTCCTGACGGGGGAGGACAGCGTCTCGATTCTCGATCTGCGCGCGCTCGCCTTCACCTCGGCGGTCTCCGCGCAGCAGGAGGCCCCCGCCGCATGAGGCGCCCGGAGCAACTCGCCCCGCTCGGCCTGTCGCTGGTGGACCGGCTGCTCGACACGGACCGGCCCACCGTGGCCGCGTTCCGCGACGGGCTGCGGCGCGACCTGGAGGAATTGCTCAATACCGACCGGCGCGTGATCGGCTGGGCGGCGGATCTGACCGAGCTTGACACCTCGCTGGTCAATTTCGGTGTCATGTGCCTATCCACCGTCAATCTCTCCACGGAGCAGCGGCGCGCGCAGGTGGTGGATGAGATCGGCGAGATCATCCGGCAATGGGAGCCGCGGCTGGCGAACATGCGCGTCAGCGCGGTGCCCAACGTGGATTCCAGCGACCGCTCGCTGCGCATGCGCATCGAGGCGGAGATCATGATCGAGCCGTCGCCCGAGCCGATGATCTTCGATACGCTCATCGACCCGCTCGGCAATACCGTTTCCCTCACGAGTGCCCGCAGTGACTGACGATCTTCTGTCCTATTACAACCGCGAGATCGCCTATCTGCGGCAGATGGCGAGCGAATTCGCCAGCGCCAATCCCAAGATCGCGGGCCATCTGCGCCTGTCGGGCGACGCCATCGACGATCCCCACGTGGCGCGCCTGATGGAGGGTGTCGCCTTCCTCAACGCCCGCATCGGCCGCAAGCTCGACGATGAATTTCCCGAGCTGGTGAATGCGCTGCTGGAGGTGCTCTACCCGCATTATCTCGCGCCCATCCCCTCCATGGCGACGGTGCAGTTCCAGCCCAAGGCGGAGATGACCGGGCCGCAGCTCATTCCGGCCGACACCGAGCTGGAATCGGAGGCGGTGCAGGGCGAGGTCTGCCGCTTCCGCACCCGCTATCCCGTGACGCTCTGGCCGATCGTGCTGTCAGATGCCTCCATGACCGGGCGCCCGCTGGTGGCGCCGCCCAATCCCGCCGCCGAGGGTGCGGCGGCGGTGCTGCGCCTCTCGCTCGCCTGCACCACGCCCGGCGTCACCTTCACCCAGCTCCAGCCCGACAAGCTGCGGGTGTATCTGCGCGGCCAGCCGCATCAGGTCTACACGCTCCAGCAATTCATCCTGAACAACACCGTCTCCATCGCCCTGGCGGACGGGGTGGGCGACCAGAACCCGGTGATCCTGCCGCCGAGCGCGGTCTCGCCCGTGGGGTTCGCCGCCGAAGACAACATGCTGCCCTATCCTCCGCAGTCGCAGCACGCCTATCGCCTGCTCACCGAATTCTTCGTCTTCCCCGAGAAGTTCCTGTTCTTTGACATCGACCTCTCGGCCAAGGTGCTGCGCGAGGCCGGCGCGGCCATGGACGTGTTCTTCTATTTCGACCGCACCGACGTGACGCTGGAGCGCACGGTCTCGCGGGAGCTGTTCGCGCTCGGCTGCACCCCCATCATCAATCTGTTCCCCCAGCGTGCGGAGCCAATGGTGCTCTCGCAGAACCGCTACGAGCACCGCGTCATTCCCGATGCCCGCCGGCAGGGCGTGCTGGAGGTGCATTCGGTCCTCTCCGTCGTCGGCACCGACGCCGATGGCGAGCAGCGGCCGGTGCTGCCGTTCTATGCCCGCCGCCGCGCCGGCCACGAGGTGAACGCGCCGGCCTATTGGGCCGCCTCCCGCCGCCCCGCGGGCGGGCGCGATCCCGGCACGGAAGTGTTCCTCTCCTTCGTGGATCTCGATCGCGACCCGACCGGCCAGCAGGATTGGGTGATCTCGCTGGAAACCTTGTGCCTCAACCGCGATCTGCCCTCCAAGCTGCCCTATGGCGGCGGCCATCCCTATCTCAAGCCGGTGCACGGCATCGGCACGGTGGGCGAGATCAGCTGCATTTCGCCCCCCACGCGCACGCTGCGCCTCGGACCGGGGCAGGGGCATCGCTGGCAGCTGGTGTCGCACCTGCTGCTCAACCATCTCTCGATTTCCGGCGCGCACGGCCTTGAGGCGCTGAAGGAGATCCTGCGACTCTACGATTTCCGCGATTCCGCCGAGAGCTACCGCCTGATCGACGGAATCGTGGAGCTGACCGCCCAGCGCGGCACGGCGCGCGCGCCGGTGCGGCCGGGGGACGTGGCCTGGGGCGACGCCATCTGCCGCGGCATCGACATCGGCATCGAGTTCGATCCCGCCAATTTCAGCGGCAGCTCCATGTTCCTGTTCGCCATGGTGCTGGACCAGTTCTTCGGGCTCTATGCCTCCATCAATTCCTTCACGCGGCTGACCGCCACGATCAAGGGACAGTCAGGAACCCTGTGCACATGGCCCGCTCGCGCCGGATACCGTCCGCTACTGTAATCGAGCAGCTCATCGCCACGCCGGAGAGCTTCGATCTGATCCAGGCGGTGCGCGTGCTGGAGCGGCGGTGGCGCGACAAGCAAGGGCCGCGGCACGATCAGCGCGGCAGTTGGTCGTCCGCCTTCGGCGACGAGCGCGACGTGCATCTGGACGCGGTGCGCTTCGTTTCCGAGCCTTCGCTCAAATATCCCACCGCCACCATCACCCGCGCGGTCGCCCCGCAGGGCGAGGGGCCGGTGCAGCTCACCGTGGCCCTGTTCGGCCTCATCGGGCCGTTGGGCGTGATGCCATATGGCTACACCAATCTCGCAACCCAGAGCCTGCACGAGAAGAACCCCGCCTTCGCCGCCTTCCTGGACATCTTCCAGCACCGGGCGGTGACCCAATTCTATCGTGCCTCAACCAAGTACCGGCTCGCCGCCTCCCACGAGCAGCGCACCCCCAAGGCGCCCGACCCCTTCACCATCGCCCTGCGCGCCCTGGTGGGCCTCAGCCCGCCGGCGCTGCACGATTGCCTCGCGGTGGCGGACGACGTGGTGCTGCATCATGCCGGCCTGTTCTCCAGCGAGGCGCGGCCCATGTCCGGGCTCGAGGCGCTGCTGGTGAACGAACTGGCGCATCCGGTCTCGATCGTCTCCTTCGTCGGCGGCTGGCTCTCGGTCGCACCTTCCGAACAGACGCGCCTGCCGTTTCCCGGCGCGCCGGAGGGCCTGCACTGTCGGCTCGATTCCAGCGCCATGCTGGGATCGCGCGCCTGGGTGGCGCAGGATTGCTTCCGCGTGGTGATCGGCCCGGTGGATGGCACCGGCCTGCAGGATCTCCTGCCCGGCGGGCCGGAATCCAACCGCATCGTGGACCTGGTGCGGCTCTATTGCGGTCTGGAGTTCGATTTCGACATCAACGTCATCATCAAGGCCGATGCGGTGCCCGCAGCGCGCTTGGCGAGCGGCTCGCACGATGCCGGCGCGGCGCGCCTCGGGCAGACCGCCTGGGTGCTTTCCGCGCCGAGCCCCATCGACCGTTCGGACGCCGTCTTCCCCGCCGGCCGGCTCGCCTGATCTTTCCGGCCCGTTCCTCTCCCTGAACTGAAGCGCGCACCTCATGACCTCCTGGGCCTCCGGCTACGTCAGCGACATCGAGTATCTTCCCGGCCTGTACGTGGAGCAGGCGCCGGGGCATCTGATCCTGGCCTGCCTCATCAATGGCATCGAGCCGCCCCTGCTGGGCGATACGTTCGATTATTGCGAACTGGGCTGCGGGCAGGGCGTGACCGCCAATGTCGTCGCCGCGTCCAACCCGCCGGCGCGGGTGGTGGCGGTGGATTTCAACCCGGCCCACATCGCCCGGGCGGGTGGCGCCGCGCGCGCGGCGGGGCTCGACAATGTGGATTTCCTCGAACTGAGCTTCGAGGAAATGCTCGACCCGCAGAAGGCCGACCTGCCGGCGTTCGACATCGTGACGCTGCACGGCGTGTGGTCCTGGGTGAGCGCGGAGCATCGCGCCGCCATCACGGCCTTCCTGGCGCGGCGGGTGAAGCCGGGCGGCATCGTTTCGCTGAGCTACAATGCCATGCCCGGCTGGACTGCCATCCTGCCGCTCCAGCGACTGATGCTGGAGCATGCGGCGCTGAGCCACGAGCGCAGCGACGTGCAGGTGCTGCACGCGCTGGATTTCGCCGAAAGCCTGCAGAAAGCGGGGTCCGGGGTGCTCGGCTCGCCGACCCTGTTCGAGCAGCTGCGTGCCGGCTCCGCCAAGCATGCGGGTGACGAGAAGGCGGTCTATCTCGCCCACGAATATCTCAACGCCAATTGGCAGCCGCTCTACCACATGGACACCGCGCGCCTGCTGGGCGAGGCCAAGCTGACCTATGTGGGGTCGGCCACCCTGACCGAGAATTTTCCTGATCTCGTGTTCAATCCGGCGCAGCGGGAGATGCTCGCGAGCGTGCCCGCCGGGCCGCTGCGGGAGAGCGTGAAGGATTATCTGGCGAACCGGCCGTTCCGCCGCGACATCTTCGTGCGCGGCGCCCGCCGCATGCCGGACGCGCTGCGCGACGCGCGGCTGCGCGAGTTCGGCCTCGCCCTCAGCGTGCCGCTGGCCGACACCAAGACCACGCTCGATGTGCCGGCCGGCAAGGCCCAGCTGGAGGCGCGGTTCTATCGCCCGGTGTTCGAGGCGCTGGCAGAGCGGCCCCGCACGCTGGGCGAGCTGGTGGACCTGCCGGAGCTGCGCGGGCAGGCGGGCAGCCCCTCCATGGTGGAGCTGGCCGGCATTCTGGTGGGCACCGCGCAAGCGCTGCCGGTGCCGTTCGGCCTTTCGGCGCGCCCCAGCGCGGCCAGCCTTGAACTCAACCGCGCGGCGGCGCGCGAAGTGGCGGCAAAGCGGGCGAAGACGGCGGTGGTGTCCGCTCCGCTCACCGGCTCGGGCCTCACGCTCACCACCATGGAGGCGCTGGTTTATGACGGCCTGGCGAGTGGCGTTCCGGCAGAGCTGCCGGCGCTGCTGGCCCATGCGGAAGCCTGCATGGCGGCGGGTGCCGTGCCGCTGATGCGCGACGGCAAGCGCATGGAGAATGCCGAGGAGGCGCGTGCCGCGATCGCCGAGGGCGTGCAATGGTGCTTTGAAAACCGCTTGCCCATCTGGCGCCAGATGGGCGCGATCTGAGCGGACGGGGCCGCCGCGCAAAGAAAAAGCCGGCCTTGCGGCCGGCTCAGACCGCTGACAAACCCCGTCGATTTTTCGGCGGGGTTTTGTTTTGTTGGCGTCGGGCCGGTTTGGCTCGGGCGTGGGGGGATTTTGAAGGGGAAGCGGGGGTCAGGCTGGGTTGGCCTTTGCTGGATCGGTGGCGATTGCGATCTTCTTGATGTTCTGGGCGGCGGCTGCCAGCAGACACTGGACCTGGACCCGCACCAGACCGCGGAAGCGGGCATAGCGGTGGCCGAAGAGCTGCTTGGCATCGGCGAAGGAGCGCTCCACGGTCTCCTTGCGCCGGGCATAGACGAGCTTGCCCCAGGCGGTCAGGCGGTGGGCGTCCACCCGCTCGCGGGCGTCCTGCCAGACATGGCGGGTGAGGGTGCGCTCGGCCTTGGCATTGCTGGTGCAGGAGGCCAGCAGCGGGCAGGCGCGGCACAGCTTCGGATCCGAGCGATAGTGGCGATAGCCGGTCCGGTCGGTGGTGGCGTAGGTGAGGCTCTGGCCCTGCGGGCAGCGATAGCTGTCGGTGCCGGCCTCATAGGTGAAGCGGGAGGTCCGCATCATGCCTGGCCGCGGCGGGGTCGGGGTGCGATAGCCCGTCACCCCGGCGATGCCGCGCGCCTCAAGCCCATGGGCGATCGCCGCGCTGGCATAGCCCGCATCCAGGCCGACGGTGGCGACCGGCAGGCCGAAACGGGCGCGCTGGCGGTCCAGGCGCTCCAGATAGGGGATGCTGTCATGCACATTGGCCGGCGTGGCGAAGCTATCGGTGATGATGCCGAGCCGACCGTCCACCGTGCGGTGGTCGAGATAGAAGAAGCCCTTGGGCTTGCCCTCCCGCACCATGTAGCCGCTGTCGGGATCGGTGCGGCTGACCTTGGTGGGCTTCACCGGCGGTTCGCGCGGCGGGGCGGGCGGCAAAGGCGGCTGGCCATGGGCGGCGCGATCGTCTTCCACCGCCGCGTCCAGCTCGGCCCAGTAGGCCGCGCGGGACTTGGCCGCCGGGACGATGTCGTGGCGGTTCTTGTTGGCGCTGGCCTTCAGGTGGGTGGAATCGGTATAGAGCGTGCGCCCCTCCACCAGCCCCAGCCCCATGGCCTGCTCGACGATGCGGTCGAAGATCGCCTGCGCCACCCGCTCGTCCTGATAGCGCCGGCGGCGGTTCTGCGACAGCGTCGAGGCGTCGAACACCTTCTCCCGCAGCGACAGCCGCAGGAACCAGCGATAGGCGACGTTCACCTCGATCTCCCGCACCAACTGGCGCTCCGAGCGGATGCCGAACAGGTAACCGAGGAACAGCGCCTTGAACATCAAGGTGGGATCGAGCGGCGGCCGGCCATTGTCGGCGCAGTAGAGCGGCGCCGTCAGATCGTGGATGAAGGTAAAGTCCACCGCCGCATCGATCCGCCTCAGGAGGTGATCCTTCGGGACCAACTCGTCCAGCGTCACGATCTCAAGGGCGGTCTGGGCGGGAGCAGGACGGCGCAGCATGTCCCAGTCAATCAAAAACCCCCGGCTCACGCCAGGGGTTTGTCAGCGGTCTGAGCCGGCCTTGCGGCCGGCTTCTATTGTTATCCGCGCCGCGGTTGCGACCGGCGCTGGCAGGTTTGCCGCGCGTCAGTGCGCCGGCTTGGGGGCGTCGGCGGGCTTGGCATCCGCCGGGGCCGCCGGCGCGGCGGAGGCCGTCGGCAGGGGCTTGGGCGAATGGGCCAGCGAGTTGAGATAGGCGATCAGGTCCGCGCGCTCGGTTTCCTTCGGAATGCCGGCGAAGGCCATGGCGGTGCCCGGTACGAAGCCCTTGGGATTGGTGAGGAAGGCGTTGAGATCCTGCGGGGTCCAGTCGCCGCCCTTGGCCTGCATGGCGGCCGAATAGGCGAAGCCGGGGACGCTGGCCTTCTTGCGGTCCACCACGCCATAGAGATCCGGGCCGACCTTGGCGCCGGCGCCTTCCTGGAAATTGTGGCACGAGGCGCAGCGCTTGGCGACGTTCGCGCCCTTTTCGATGGAGGCGGTGGCGAACAGCTGCTCAATCGGCACTTCGGCGGGCTTGGCTTCAGCCACATTGCCGCCAGCGGGGCCTTCCGGCACGGCGATTTCATAGCCGGGCTTGGCGGGCGCTTCGGGTGCGAAGAGAATTTCGGAAACGATGCCGAGGCCGATTGTCAGCGTGAGCGTGCCGAGCAGCGCGCCCGCGATTTTGTTCAATTCGAAACTATCCATCGGCGCTTCGCTCCTCGGAGCCTCTAAATTCGCGGTCGACCGGGCAAAAACTTGGGCCGTCGCCCCAATTAAGGCGCAGCCGGTCGGACACTAATCACTTTGATTGGCGCCGTGCAACCCGTATAAGGCGCGCCCCAATGCCACGTTTCGCGCCGGTCGCGGCGCATTCCCGCCCCAAGGTTGCCATGATCATGAACGCAGCGGAAGTTCTGGTGTTGATCCCCGCCCGCATGTCGGCCACCCGCCTGCCCGGCAAGCCGCTCGCCGATGTCGGCGGGCGCAGCATGATCGTGGAAGTGGCGCGGCGAGCGGTCGCAGCCGGAATTGGCCGCGTCGCCGTGGCCACCGACACCCAGGAGATCGCCGACGCGGTCCGCGCGGCCGGCCTCGAGGCGGTGATGACCCGCGCCGACCATCCCTCCGGCTCCGATCGCATCCACGAGGCGCTCACGCGGATCGACCCGCACGGCAAGATCCAGATCGTGGTCAATGTGCAGGGCGACCTGCCCACCATCGCGCCCGCCACCATCGCCCGCGCCCTCGCTCCGCTTGCCGATCCGGCCGTGGACATCGCGACGCTGGCCGCCGAGATCGTGCTGGAGGAAGAGCGCACCGACCCGAACGTGGTCAAGGTGGTCGGCTCGCCGCTCGCGCCGGGCCTGTTGCGGGCGCTCTATTTCACCCGCGCCACGGCGCCCTATGGGGCGGGGCCGCATTATCATCACATTGGCCTCTATGCCTACCGGCGCGGGGCGCTGTCGCGCTTCGTGGCGCTGCCGCCCTCGCCCCTGGAACTGCGCGAGAAGCTGGAGCAATTGCGCGCCATCGAGGCGGGCATGCGCATCGACGTCGCGGTGGTGGACGCGGTGCCGCTGGGGGTGGATACACCTGCGCACCTGGAGCGGGCGCGCGCGCTGCTCGCCGCCGAGCGCACATCGGGAGATTTCGCATGAGGACGTTGGCATGAGGACGCAGGCATGAGCCGCCGCATCGTTTTTCAGGGCGAGCCGGGCGCCAATTCCCACATCGCTTGCCGCGAGACCTATCCCGATTACGAAGTGGTGCCCTGCCACACCTTCGAGGATGCCTTCGCCGCCGTGGAGGGCGGTGCCGCCGATCTCGCCATGATCCCGATCGAGAACACGGTCGCCGGCCGGGTGGCGGACATCCACCATCTGCTGCCGCGCGCCAGCCTGAAGATCATCGGCGAATTCTTCCTGCCGCTCTCCCACCAGTTGATGGCCGTGAAGGGCGCGACCCTCGCCACGCTGAAGACCGCGCAGAGCCATGTGATGGCGCTCGGCCAATGCCGCAAGGCGTTGCGCACGCTCGGCCTGACGGCGGTGATCGGCGCCGATACCGCCGGCTCGGCGCGGGAGATCGCCGAGGCGCGGGATGTGACCCGCGCGGCCATCGCCTCGCGCCTTGCGGCGGACCTCTATGGGCTGGAGATTCTGGCGGAAAACATCGAGGACGAGAGCCACAACACCACGCGCTTCGTGATTCTGGCGCGCGAGGGCGAATGGGCGGGGGCGGACGACGGCCCGGTGATGACCTCGTTCGTGTTCCGCGTGCGCAACGTGCCGGCGGCGCTCTACAAGGCCATGGGCGGGTTTGCCACCAACGGCGTCAATATGACGAAGCTCGAATCGTACCAGATGAACGGCGAGTTCACGGCCACCCAATTCTATGCCGAGGTGGAGGGCCACCCGGACGATCTCCCGGTGAAGCTGGCGCTCGAGGAACTGGCGTTCTTCTCGCGCGAGCTGCGCATTCTCGGGGTGTATCCCGCCCATCCGTTCCGCGGCACCATCGTGCGGGCGGAATAGGCATCGTCGGTGGCTTTCCGCGAAGGGCCGGTCGTGCGCCCTAATGGTCGAAGCGCAGGGTGATGCGCGCGCGCCCGGCCGCCCGGCCGAAGGTGACGTGGTCGCCCAGCTTCACCAGAAGATAGGCGGCGAAGCCGGCCACTTCCTTGGCGTCGCCCAGCAGCGCCTCGGGCGAGGGGCGTTCCTTCGGCACCTCCAGCACCTCGCCGTCATAGAGCACGAACACGTCGAGATGGGTCTCGTCGAAGCGGGCGCGCAATTCCACCGGCCCCTCGGCGATGCCTGTGTC
Organism: Roseixanthobacter pseudopolyaromaticivorans; assembly: GCF_043195145.2. Taxonomy (NCBI): domain Bacteria; kingdom Pseudomonadati; phylum Pseudomonadota; class Alphaproteobacteria; order Hyphomicrobiales; family Xanthobacteraceae; genus Roseixanthobacter; species Roseixanthobacter pseudopolyaromaticivorans. The sequence goes on along the minus strand of NZ_CM195539.1, from coordinate 4,376,783 downwards.
CACCAGCACCTCCAGCGCCTGCGCCGCCACCGGGATCGCGGCGGCAATCACGTCGCGCCGCGCGCCCCACAGGTCGCCCTGGCGTTCCAGGAAGTCCTGGGCGGTGAGGAAGGCGTTGGCGCCCTCGGGCACTACAAACGAGCTTTCCTTCGAGATGCCGATTCGGAACAGCAGGTTCAGCGCGATGGCGCAGCAGGCCGCGACGGTGAGCGGGGTGGAGAACAGCGGCTGGATCCAGAACGGCAATTGTCCCTTCAGCGGCAGCAGCGCCACCGAGAGCCCCGCCAGCACCGAAAGCCCCACCAGGAACACCCGCCGTTCGCTGAGCCGGCGGGAGAGGATGAGGTCCATGCCCGCCACTAGCAGATAGGCCGAGGTGTAGAGCAGGATGCCGCCGATCACCGGCGAGGGAATCAGCGTCAGCGCCATGATCGCCTTGGGGAAGAAGGCGGTGGCGAAGATTACCACCCCGGCGAGGATGCCGATGCTGCGCGCGGTGGCTCCGGTGGCGAAGGCGAGGCCCACGGCCGAGGACGAGAGGCCGGACTGGAAGCCCGAGGTCATGCCGTTGAGGATGTTGCCGATGCCGCAGGCGGTCACCGCCCGCCCCGCCGCCTGCATGTCGGCGCGGCGCCATTCGGCATCGTTCATCTTTTCCAGCGAGACGGTGACGCCGAGCACGTCCACCAGTCCCATCATCACCAGCAGCGCCACCAGCGGGAACAGGCGCGGCTCCAGCGCCAGCGAGGGCAATTGCAGGTGCGGCAGGGCGATGAAATCCGCCTTGGCCAGCGTGGCGCTGAGATCGATGGGATCGACGCCGCTGAAGGAGGCGAGCACCCAGCCGCTGGAAGCCCCCACCAGCACCGCGAACAGCTTGAAGCGGCGCGGCGCGAACACGGTGACGCACACGATCAGCGCGAGCGTCACCATGGAGACGGCGAGCGGGCCGAGGTTCACCTGCGTGCCGCCACCTTCCAGGCCGAGCGCGCGGCGCAGGGCAGGGCTCGCCAGCGAAACGCCGAGCATGGTCACGGCGACGCCGCACACCTCGGGCGGCAGCAGCACGCGCAGGGGGCGCACGAGGCGCGCCATGAACAATTGGCACACGCCGACCAGGATCGTCGTCGCCGCCATCAGCCCCAGCCCGCCAATGGTGAGCGCCTGTACCGCGAGCGGAATGGCACCCGCGGCGGGAATGTGGATCGCCAGATAGCCGCTGCCGAAGCGGGTGCGGGAGCATTGGATGATGGTGGACAGCCCGATGCACATGGCGCAGGCGCTGAGCATGGCCTCGACCTGATCCTCCGGCAGCCGCGCCTCGGTGGCGGCGACGATGGGGTAGATCAGGAACGTCAGCGCCAGCATGGCGTGCTGGGTGGACAGGGGAATCAGGGCGGAAAGTGGAACCTTGTCTTCCAGCCCATAGACCAGGTTGGTCGGCCGGCGCACGGGGCGGGGCGCGGTGCCGCGTTCGGGCGCGATCAGCCGGCGCAGCGGGCGCAGGGCCGCGCGCACCGAGCCGCGCCAGCGCGCGGCGCCGCCATGCCTGTGATGAGCCCGGCGGCCGTCGTGATGCGGCCCGTCCTGATGCGGGCCTGGGATGATCTGCGGTCCGGAGCGGGGCTGTTGATCCGGCACGTGTGCTCTTTCAGACGGTCGCGCCTTCGACGAAGGCGCGGATGAGGTGATGGGCGATGGCGTTCGCCGGCGGAACGAACAGTCCCTCGGGGTGCGCGCGCACCAGCATCTTCGCGGTTTCCTCACGGGAAAACCAGCGGGCGCCCGCCAGTTCGTTCGGGTCCATCGTGATGGTTTCAGATGTCGCCTCGGCGATGCAGCCGAACATGAGCGACATGGGGTAGGGCCAGGGCTGCGACCAGCGATAGCGCACCGCGCCCGTGGTGATGCCGGTTTCCTCCAGCGTCTCGCGCCGCACCGCTTCCTCGATGGTCTCGCCGGGCTCGACGAAGCCGGCGAGGCAGGACCACATTTCCGGCGCGAAATGCGGCGCCCGGCCCATCAGGCACTGATCGCCGCGATAGGTCAGCATGATGACCACGGGATCGGTGCGGGGAAAATGCTGGGCGCCGCAGTTCGGGCAATCGCGCCGCCAGCCGCCTTCGATGGCGCGGGTGCGGGTGCCGCAATTGGCGCAGAAGCGATGCCGCCCGTGCCAGGCGAGCATGGCCTTGCCGCAGGCGAGCGCGGCCAGATGATCGGTGGACACAAGGCCCTGCACGGCGGTGGAGCGCAGATCGGGCACCAGAAGGCCGCGCGCCTCCAGGCGCTCCTTTTCCGCCGGATCGAACCGGGCGGCGAAGCGCGGCGCACCGTCGGCGAGGCCGAGGAAGATCCGCTTGCCGCTGCCGAGCGCGGCTGCGGCATCGGCGGTGAACAGCGGGTCGCGCAGCGGTTCTCCCGGGTGGAGCACCACCCATTCGCCGCCGAGGAGATAGAAGCGGGCATCATCCCGCTTGGCGAGGTCTTCGACCGAGCCGCGCAGATGGGCGGCGCGGTCGAGCGGGCTGCCCTGGTAGCCGAGGGCCGGCCAGGGTCCGAGATCCGGTAGGGAAAGCAGTGGCATGGCCCCTGAGGGTGGCAGTGCGAGACGGCGCCGACCGTGGCATGGGCGACACAGGGAGGCAAGGCCGGCGCGCCCCCGGTCCCATGGAATGCGCGCGCGAGGGGCGGCTCTGCGCGCGAAGCGCTTGCCTGCGGACGCGGCCTGCGGCACATCTCGCGCGCCATTCACCAAAGGCCATGCCGATGTCCGCTCCCCTGTCCCCGCTCGCCCCCCGGCTGATTCCCTATGTCCCGCCCGTCGGGGGCGTCCGGTTCGCGACCGCCTCAGCCGGCGTCAAATACCAGGGCCGCACCGACGTGCTGCTGATGGTGTTTGCGCCGGGCACCACGGTTGCCGGCGTCACCACGCGCTCCCTGTGCCCCTCCGCTCCCGTGGAATGGTGCCGGGCGGCGCTGCGCGGCGGCCGGGCGCGGGCGCTGGTGGTGAACTCGGGCAATGCCAATGCCTTCACCGGCGAAGCCGGCCGCGACACCACCGCCGCTACGGCCGAATATGCCGCCGCGGCGCTCGGCTGCAAGCCCTCGGAAGTGTTCCTCGCCTCCACTGGTGTGATCGGCGAGCCGCTGGACGCCGACAAGTTCGAGGCGCCGCTCGCGGACGCCGCCACCCGCCTCGCCAGCGAGAACTGGACCGAGGCGGCACGCGCCATCATGACCACGGACACCTTCCCCAAGCTCTCCACCACCACGGTGAAGCTCGGCGAAGTGGACGTGACCATCGCCGGCATCGCCAAGGGCGCCGGCATGATCGCGCCCGACATGGCGACCATGCTCTCCTTCATCGTCACCGACGCGCCGATCGCCGCCGACGTGCTCCAGAAGATGCTGTCGAAGGCGGTGGGCTCCACCTTCAACGCGGTGACGGTGGACGGCGACACCTCCACCTCCGACACGCTGCTGCTGTTCGCCACCGGCGCCTCCAAGGTGCAGGGCGTCGGCACCATCAAGCGCTGGGATGATTCGCGCGTCGAAGGCTTCCGCGCCGCGCTGAAGGGCGTGATGGCCGATCTCGCGGAACAGGTGGCCCGCGACGGCGAGGGCGCCCGCAAGCTGCTGCGCGTGCATGTGAGCGGCGCGGTGTCCAAGAAGTCGGCGCGGCGCATCGCCATGTCGATCGCCAATTCGCCGCTGGTGAAGACCGCGGTCGCCGGCGAGGACGCCAATTGGGGCCGCGTGGTGATGGCGGTGGGCAAGGCCGGCGAGCCGGCCGACCGCGACCTTCTCGCCATCTCCTTCGGCGACATCCAGGTGGCCGCCCATGGCGCGCGCGATCCCGATTACGACGAGGGGATCGTCTCGCGCTACATGAAGGGCGATGTGATCGACGTGCGGGTGGACCTCGGGCTCGGCGACGGCAAGTTCCGCGCGCTCACCTGCGATCTCACCAAGGAATACATCGCCATCAACGGCGATTATCGCTCGTGAAGATCGTCCTCGTTGCCGCCTGCGCGCTCGTGGACGCGGACGGCCGGGTGCTGGTGGCCCAGCGCCCGGAGGGCAAGCAATTGGCCGGCCTCTGGGAGTTTCCCGGGGGCAAGGTGGAAGCGGGCGAGCGGCCGGAGGAAACCCTCATCCGCGAACTCAACGAGGAACTCGGCATCACCGTGAAGGAGGCCTGCCTCGCCCCCCTCACCTTCGCCAGCTATGGCTATGAGACCTTCCATCTGCTGATGCCGCTGTGGATCTGCCGCCGCTGGGACGGGCCGGTGGTGGCGCGCGAGCATTCCGGGCTGAAATGGCTGCGCCCGGCGAAACTGCGCGACCTGCCCATGCCCCCCGCCGACGCCCCGCTGATCCCGGCGCTGATCGATTTGCTCGGGCCGTAGGGGCGGCAGGGTATCCCGGCTCGCGTTCCGCGCCGGCTGCGCCGCCGCTGCACTTGGCCGCTGCACTTGGCCGGGACACTTGGCCGGGACGCGGCACTTATCCGCGCGATAGCTCAGGTCAGCGGCAGCAAGGCCGCCTTGAGCGCCTCCGGCAACGGCACGGGCCGGCGGGTGAGGCGGTCCACATAGACATGGACGAAATGCCCCTGCGCCGCCGCCTGATCGCTGCCCTGAAACAGGCCGATCTCATAGCGCACCGAGCTGGAGCCGAGCTTCGCCACCCGAAGGCCCGCCTGCACCACCGCCGGATAGGAGAGGCTGGCGAAATAGGCGCAGCGGGTTTCCACCACCAGCCCGATCACCGGGCTCTTCTCGAAATCCAGGGCGCCCTTGGAGATCAGATACTCATTCACCACCGTGTCGAAATAGGAATAGAAAACCACGTTGTTCACGTGGCCGTAGACATCCATGTCCGCCCAGCGGGTGGTGATGGTGAGGAGGTGCGGGAAGGCGGAGATCAGCGCCGGCTGCTCGCGCCCCGCACCCTTGTTCCCGCTGTCCTTTTGCTCTTGGGCCGGCGCGCTCATGCCCAGGCCGCCTGATAGATGGCCAGCGCATCCGCCTCGTGCACGGGGCGGGGATTGTTCACCAGGAGGCGGCTCTGCTTCATGGCATCGGCCGCCAGCATGGGCAAATGGTGTTCCGGCACGTTCACTTCCCTCAGGCAACGGGGCAGGCCGAGATCCAGGGAGAGCGCGGCCAGCCGCTCGACAAAACGTTCCGCCACCTGCGCGTCCGTGCCCGCACCGATGTCGGGAAAGGCGATGGGCGCGATCTGCGCATAGGCGCTTGCGGCGGCCGGCAGGTTGAAGCGCAGCACGTGCGGCAGCACAAGGGCATTGGTGAGCCCGTGCGGCAGATGGTAATGGCCGCCGAGCGGATAGGCGAGCGCATGCACCGCCGCCACCGGCGAATTGGCGAACGCCTGCCCCGCCAGCAGCGAGCCGAGCAGCATGGCCTCGCGCGCCGGCCGGTCGGTGCCCTGGTGCACGGCGGTGCGGATATTCGCCCCCAGCAGCCGCAGGGCTTCCTTGGCGAGGCCGCGCGAGATGGGATTGTTGTTGGGGCTCGCCGAGGCATAGGCCTCGATGGCATGGACCATGGCGTCCACGCCGGTCGCCGCCGTCACATGGGCCGGTAGGCCGAGCGTGAGGTCGGCGTCCAGCAGCGCGATATCGGGGATCAGGCAAGGCGAGACCACGCCCTTCTTCACCGTCTCCCCCGTGGTGACGATGGAGATGGGCGTGACTTCCGAGCCGGTGCCGGCGGTGGTGGGCACCAGGATCAGCGGCAGGCGCGGTCCCTTGGCGATGCCGACGCCGTAGATTTCTGTCAGCGCCTCCTGGCCCAGCGCGAGCAGCGCCACCAGCTTGGCCACGTCCAGCGAGGAGCCGCCGCCGAGCCCGAGCACGCCTTGCGCGCCCATGGCGACGGCTTCGGACGTGGCGGCGAACACCACGTCCTCCGGTGGGTCGGCCACAACCTGGTCGAAGATGCGGTGGGCGATTTCCGCCGCGCGCAGGGCTTCCAGCGTCGGCGCCAGAAGGCCCGCCTTGACGATGCCGGGATCGGTGACGATCAGGATGCGCGAGACCCCCCGCGCCGCGAACAGATCGCCCACCCGCAGTGCCGCGCCGCTGGCGCACACGATGCTCGGCGTGGTGTTGAACACGAACCCGGACATGGCTCCCCCTCAGATGTTCGCGCGGGACGCGAAACGCGGTCTATTCTGGCTGTTCCGGCCCGGCCGGGGAATCCCCCGCTGTCTTCACTTCCTTCGTTCCGAGCGCGTCGGCGAGGCGCATGCGGGCGGAGCCGGGGCGCAGCGGCTTCTGCTGGCTCTCGTGCGGCGCCCAGCCCGACAGCCAGACGATTTCGAAGGTGGCGCGCACCCGTCCGTCCGCATCGGCGAACCGTTCCGCATAAACCTCCGCCGCCCGCAGCAAAGTGCCGCGGCGCAGCGGCACGCGCCGGCGCTCGGCGAGCACATTGCCCGCCCCCATGCGGCGCAGATCGGCGAACAAGGTGAAGGGAGAGGCATAGCGCACGCTCACGCGGTCCACGTCCGTCACCGGCAGGGCAAAGCCCGCCCTTTGCAGCAGCGCGCCCATGTCGCGCACATCGGCGAACGGCGCGACGCGGGGCGAAAGGCCGCCCGTGGTCTCGCTCTCCGCGACGGCGAAGGCTTCGCGCAGTTCGGCCAGGCTCGACCCGCCGACGAGGGCTGCGATGAACAGGCCATCCGGCTTCAGGGCGCGGCGGATCTGGGCGAGAGCGCCGGGCAGATCGTTCACATATTGCAGCGAGAGCGCGGAGACGATGAGATCCAGCGCGCCTTCCGCGAACGGCAGCGCCTCCTCGTCCGCCACCACGGCGGGAAAGGCGGGGCGCGCCGGCGCGAGGGGCGCCGCGCGGAACACGGTGTCGATGCCGGGATGGCGTGCCAGCGTCTCGGCGACGGCATCGGTAGCGCTGCCGAGATCGAGCGCGCGGGGAAAATCGCGCTTCACCGCCAGCAGGCGGTCGCCGACATCCTCGGCCACGCGATCCAGCAGGAAATCCGCCGGGCCAAGCGTGGCGGCACGGGCGAGGCGGCGGCGCAGCAAGGGCCGGTCGAAGACGAGAGGGCTGCTCATGGGCGCCATATAAGCGCGCACCATGCGGCTTGCACAGGCCGGGTCATTCGCACACCGACAGGGTCACCGGGTCGGCGCTCTCCGGCAGCAGCGCGCCCATGGGCCGGCAGGTGCCTTCGATGCAGACGCGGTAATCCGCCGTCGCACCCGAGCGGCGCATAACGATCTGCTTCTGCGGCGCCAGCGTGGGATGGGCGACATAGCGCCCGTCCTTCAGCACCGCCCCTTCGGGCGGTTCCATGCCCGCGCCGGAGCCCTCCAGCCGCATCTCGGTGAGCACCAGGCCGGCGGGCGTTGCCCGCCAGTCCTCCTCCCATGAGGTCTTCTGCACCGAATGGGTCCAGGCGAGGGTGATCATGGCGGCAAGGCGCAGCGTGACCCCGCCCCCGGCGAGACAGATCAGGCTCACGCCGTTCGCGCCGGTGCGTTCCGCACCTGGATCAGATGCCACGCGAGGAACGCCACCAGCAGCGCGAAGGCCGCGATGTCCGACAGGGGCACCGAGGCGACGAAAAGCAGGGCCGCGATCCCCGCCACCACCCGTTCGAGGATCGATAGGGGCCCGAACAGCCAGCCGATGGCCACCGCGCCCAGCAGGCCGATGACGATGCTGGCCTTGAAGAACACATAGGCCACCTCGACCCAATAGCCGTATTGGGCGGCGATTTCCCCGCCCTGTTGAAGCATCAGGGTGGGCTCGTAGACCGCCATGACGGGGATGAGGAAGCCCGCCAGCGCGATGCGGCACGCCTGCCAGCCGATGGCGTCGGGCGAGGCTTTCGCGATCGGCGCGGCGGCGAGGGCGGCAAGCGCCACCGGAGGGGTGAGGTCGGCGATGATGCCGTAATAAAATACGAACATGTGGCTGACGATCAGCGGCACGCCGAGCGTGAGCAGGGCCGGCGCGGCCAGCGAGGCGGTGATGATATAGGTGGGAATGGTGGGAATGCCGGTGCCGAGAACGATGCTGGTGACGATGGTCAGCAGCAGCGAGAGCCAGAGCGTGTCCTTGCCGATGGACACCACCCATCCGCCGAAGATGGTGGCGGAGCCGGTGAGGGTGAGCACGCCGATGACCGTACCGACGATGGCGCAGGCCATGCCCACGGGCAGCGCCTGCCGCGCGCCTTCCGCCAGCCCGTCGCGGCACAGCACGAGCGTTGCCCGCCCGCCCCGGGTGATGAGGTTGCCAAACACCAGCACCAGTACCAGGCCGACGATGACCATCACGCCGAATTCGAAGAAGGCCGCGCACACGAGCCCGAGCGCAATCCAGAAGGCAAGTCGGATCAGCGGCCGCGAGGTTTCGCTGGAAAGGCTCTGGCCAAGGATCAGCACCACGGTCAACGCCAGGCCCACGGCGCCGGCGAACAGCGGCGTGTACCCGGCGAACAGCAGATAGACCAGGACGATCAGCGGCAGCAGCAGGTACCAGCCCTTGCGCAGGGCCGGCAGCATCAGGGGCACCTTGTCCTTGGGAATGCCCATCAGGCCGCGCTTGCCGGCCTCCAGATGCACCATCCAGAAGGCGGAGGCGAAATAGAGAATGGCGGGGATGATCGCAGCCTTGACGATGGTGGCGTAGGGCACGCCGATGGTCTCGGCCATGATGAAGGCGACGGCGCCCATGACCGGCGGCATGATCTGCCCGCCCATGGAGGCGGTGGCCTCCACCCCGCCGGCGAACGACGCGCTGTAGCCGAAGCGCTTCATCAGCGGGATGGTGAACTGGCCGACGGTGACCACATTGGCCACGCCCGAGCCGGAAATGGTGCCCATGAGCGCGGAGGAGAACACCGCCACCTTCGCCGGTCCGCCGCGGGCGCGGCCGAACAGGCCGAGCGCGAGATCATTGAACAATTGGATCATGCCGGCCCGTTCCAGGAACGTGCCGAACAGGACGAACAGGAAAATGTAGGTGGCCGAGACCGCGATCGGCACGCCATAGATGCCCTCGGTGCCGAACGACATCTGCTCGACGATCTGCTCCAGCGAATAGCCGCGATGGTCGAGCGGGGCGGGCAGATATTGACCGAACAGGCCATAGGCCAGGAAGCCGCCGCAGATCAGCGGCAGGGCGGGCCCCATCATTTGCCAGGAGACGGCGAACACCACCACAATCAGGGCGATGCCCATGATGAAATCGGCGCCGGAGAGATCCCCGGCCCGCAGGATCAGGTCGTTATAGAAGATCCATTGATAGAGCCCGGTCGCGAAGCCGAGGAGGCCGACGCCCCAGCCGAGTGCGAGCGTGAGCTTGGAGGTGCTGCGGTGATTGGCAATAAGGGCCGCAGAGATCAGGCACAGGAAGCCCACATGCAGGCCGCGGATCACCTGGCTCGGCAGGATGGCATAGGTGGAGACGAACAATTGGTAGGCGGAAAAGGCGATGGCGATCCAGAACAGGATCTGCCCCTTGAGCCCTTGGCCAAACCCCGGGGGCAGGCCGTGCTCCATGTCGTCGATGGGCGCGAAAGTCTGCGGTGGCGTGACATCGGCATCGGCGGATAGGCTCGGCGCGCTCATCTTCACTCGCTCCAGAATCGCTGGCTCGGGATCGTCCGGGCCGCACCGGCCGGCGGGTCTTTGCCCATGCGGCAGGCGGCGGGAATGGGAAACGGGCGCACCGCAAGGGTGCGCCCGTTCACGTCATCTTCCCAAAGGTCAGGGCGAAACGCCCTTTTCCTTGAAGTACTTTTCCGCACCCGGGTGGAACGGCACCGGCGAGCCCTTCATGGCGCCCTGCAGCGAAATGGCCTTGGCGGCGGCATGGGCGGCCTGGAGGTCCGGCAGATTCTCGAAGATCGCCTTGGTCATGGCATAGACGTCGGCGTCCTTCATGTCCTCGCGCACGACGAGGAAGTTCGGCACCGCGGCGGTGGCGACGTCCTTGTCCTGGCCGGTGTAGGTGCCGGCGGGGATCACCGTCTTCAGATAGGGCGTGCCCACCTTGTCCACGACGGCGTTGGGAATCTCCACCACGTTGATCTCGACCGCGGTGGCGAGGTCCTTGATGGAGGACACGCCGAGGCCGGCCGACTGCAAGGTGGCGTCGAGCTGGCGATTCTTCATCAGCTCCACCGATTCCGCGAAGGGGAGATATTCCACCTTGCCGAGGTCTTCATATTTGAGGCCGGCGGCATTGAGGATCGCGCGGGCATTCAATTCGGTGCCGGATTTCGGCGCGCCGACCGAGAGGCGCTTGCCCTTCAGGTCCGCGAGCGTCTTGATGCCGCTGTCCTTGGACGCGACGATCTGGATGTAGTTGGGATAGATCGCGGCGAGGGCGCGCACCTTCTTGAGCGGCGCCTTGAAGCCGGCCTCTTCCTTGCCGGCCCAGCCGTCGGCGAGGCTGTCGGCGAGAGTGAAAGCGATCTCGCCCTTGCCCTGCTGGATCAGGATGAGATTTTCCACCGACGCCTTGGTGGCCTGCACGGAGGGGCGGACGTCCGGCACCTTGCTCGACAGGATATTCGAAATGGCGACGCCCATCGGATAATAGACGCCCGAGGTGCCGCCGGTGAGGATGTTGACGAATTCCGCCGCCTGCGAGGCCATGGGCGCGCAGGCCAGCGCGACCGACAGGGCAACCATCTTCAGCCTTTTCATGAACGCTCCTCCGATATCATTTGGCATTTTTCCGAAAGGCTAACGCCTTCGACGGCAAAGGCCACCTGCTTTCTTGCGGCTGAGACGAAAGTCTAAACCGCCTACCCTGGTCCCGACCCGCCTGCGAACCGCGTTTTCACGGGCGCGGGCCATTGATCCCGGCGTTTCGGGGCGCTAGTGACGGGGTGAAATAATGAATCCCACAAGCCCTAAGGGCGCGGGATGCCGCCCTCCCGTGCGGAGGGCAAAGGGAGCGCTCATGCCATCCGACAAGGAAATCCTCCTCGCCCTGTTCGAGACCGCGCTCGCGGCCGCCGTGCCGGAGGGCAAGTTCGAGGGGCGGCTGCCGGAGCCGCCGAAGGGGCGCACCATCGTCATCGGCGCCGGCAAGGCCTCCGCCCGCATGGCGCGCGCGTTCGAGGACGCCTGGCAGAAGCCCTGCGAGGGGCTGATCGTGACGCGCTATAGCCATGGCTGCGAAACCCGCCAGATCGAGATCGTCGAGGCCGCCCACCCGGTGCCCGACGCGGCCGGACTGAAGGCGGCGCAGCGCATCCTGGAACTCGCCCGCTCCGCCGGGCCGGACGATCTCGTGATCTGCCTGATGTCGGGCGGCGCCTCCTCGCTCCTCACCCTTCCGGCGGAGGGCATGACGCTTGAGGACAAGCAGGCGCTCAACAAGGCCCTGCTGCGGTCCGGCGCGCCCATCGGCATCATGAACCAGGTGCGCAAATCCATGTCGGCCATCAAGGGCGGGCGCCTCGCGGCGGCCATCGCCCCGGCCCGCTGCGTCACCTATCTCATCTCGGACGTGCCGGGCGACGATCCCCGCTCCATCGGTTCCGGCCCCACCATTCCGGAAAAGTCCGATCCCGAGGCGGTGCTTGCCCTGATGCGGGCCTATCAGGTGCCGGTGAGCCCGCAGATGGAGGCCGTCATCCGCGCCAATACCGTCTCCGGCGACGCCCTGCCGGGGCAGGAAGTTCATATGATCGCCACCCCCATGATGGCGCTGCACGCGGCACGGGAGAAGGCGAAGGCGTTTGGCCTTTCGACGGTCATCCTCGGCGATGCCATTGAGGGCGAGGCGCGCGAGGCGGCCACCGTGTTCGCCGGCATCTCGTTCAGCGCGGCGACCCACGGCGAACCGGCCAAGGCGCCCTGCGTGCTGCTGTCCGGCGGCGAGACCACGGTGACGGTGCGCGGCAAGGGACGGGGCGGGCGCAACGTGGAATTCCTGCTCGCCCTCGCCATCGCGCTGAAGGAAGCGAAGGGCATTTCCGCCATCGCCTGCGATACCGACGGGGTGGACGGCACCGAGGACAATGCGGGCGCCTGGTTCGACGACCAGATCCTGGCGCAGGCGCGGGCGGCCGGCGTTTCGGCGGCGGATCTCCTCGCCAATAACGACGGCTACAGCTTCTTCGAGAAGCTGGACCGGCTCGTCGTCACGGGTCCGACCTTGACCAATGTGAATGATTTCCGCGCCATCCTGGTCCGCTAAAATTAGGTAACCAAGCCTGTTATTGCTGCGACGCAGCAGCGTTGCGTCCGCCGCATGGCGCGCGGAAATTGAGCTGAGTCAAATCACTAGCCCCTCTTTCCAGGGGGTTAGCGTGGGCTTGACTTATGGCTTGATGGGTCAATGTCCTTGACCTTTGCTGCGTTGCACATAGATTGCGGGTGGAGGAACCGGGGGGTCCGGACCATAGGTCAGGAGACCACCATGAACGATCAGGCCGCGCCTGGAATCATTCGCAAGCTCTGGCCCGCCGAGGCCCAGCTGTTTCGCGAACATCTTCTCCGCCTGGATAAGGAGAGCCGGCGCAATCGTTTCGGCTCGGCCGTCTCCGAATCCTTCATCGAGCATTATGCCGAGCGCGTCTTCCGGTCTGGCGCGGTAATCCATGGCTGTTTCGTGGATGGGGTGCTGCGGGCGGCGGCGGAGCTTTATCCCTTCTCCGGCGTGCTGCCGCGCGAGGCCGAGGCGGCCTTCAGCGTGGAGAGCGCATTCCAGAACGGCGGGTTCGGCACGCATTTGATGGAGCGCACCATCCTTACCGCGCGCAATCGCGGCATTCGCACGCTCTATATGAACTGCCTCGCCCACAATCGCCGCATGCAGCAGATCGCGCGCAAGTTCGACGCCGACCTGAAGTTCGAGTCCGACGAGGTGGTCGCGCAGCTGAACGCGCCTTATCCCACACCGCTGTCCCTGGCGCGGGAGGCGGCGGCGGATGCCCAGGGCGTCTCGCGCACCCTCTTCCAGGCCCAGGTGCGGGCGACCGGCCGCGTGATCGACCTGCTGCTTCCCAGCTCGCGCGCCGCCTGAGGGCCCGCAGCGGCTCGTCCGTAAGGGACGCTTAGTGGGGCACGCTCTTGGAGAGCAGGTTCACCACCAGCACGCCGGCGATGATGAGGCCGAGGCCGATAACGGCGGGCAGGTCCAGCTTCTGCCCGTAGACCACAAGGCCGATGGCGGCCACCAACACGATGCCCACGCCCGACCAGATGGCATAGGCGATGCCCACGGGCAGCACCTTCAAGGTGAGCGAGAGGCAATAGAAGGCGACTGCATAGCCGATCACCACGATGACGGAGGGCACCGGCTTGCTGAAGCCCTCCGCTGCCTTGAGGGCGGAGGTGGCGATGACTTCCGCCGTGATGGCGATGAGGAGCAGCACGTAGGTCATGAAGCGAGGTGAGCCCAGAGGCGATTCCGCGTCAATGCGGTTTTGCCTTTCGCGGCCGCGCGATACCGTCACAGCCTGCGGGCTGCGGAGCGCGTGCGGCGGTGGCGAACAGGCCCCGGCGGCCGGGCAAAATGTTTCACGTGAAACAATGGGCTTGTGAAACAAGGGTTTGGCGTGGACGAACATCGGTTTGAAGCGCGTTCTCCGCACTTTTACGGACGATGACACCGGCTTTTCGGGCGAATGTTCGGCACGCATGACTTCGCAGCCGCTGTAAAGCTCCGAACATTCCCCAACGGCATTCACCTCCCACGCAGGCCCGTCCCGGCGCGAAGGCGCCGGGCGATTGGCCGGCCATTCGCGGGCCTCTCCCGCGCCCGCCTCAATGGAAATTTCGCCCCTTCGGCAAGGCCGCCTGCGCGGTGCCTTCGGGCAGGGCCGCGTGGGTGGAGCGGCGGCGGTGCGGCGCCTCGTTGGGGTCGCGCGGATCGCGGCCGGGCCCGCGCTTGGCCTCGTCCGGCGGCATGGCGGGATCGATGGGCGGCCCGGCCCGGTCCAATTCGTCGATGAGGTGGCTCCAATCCTCGATCTTCTCCGCCACCAGATGGATGACGCTGCTCTCGTTCTGAAGCCGGCCGGTGACGCCCACGAGGCGCGCGCCCATCACCTGCGGGCGGAAGGTCTCGAACACGCGGGGCCAGACGATGACATTGGCGAAGGCCTGCTCGTCCTCAATGGTCATGAAGATGACGCCGCTCGCGGTGCCCGGCCGCTGGCGCACCAGCACCAGTCCGGCGAGGGTGAGGCGCCGCCCGCTGGAAAGATCCGGCAGGCGGCCGTTCGGCGTCACGCCCCGCTGGTTGAGCCGGCTGCGCAGGAAGGCCAGGGGATGGGATTTCAGCGACAGCTTGAGATGCCGGTAATCGGCGATCACCTGCGCGCCCGGCGGGAGGATGGGAAGGTCAACCTCAGCCTCGCGCGGGGCGGCGGCGGCGCGGAACAGGGGCAGATCGTCCTTGTCGCCGGCCCGGCGCAGGCCGCGGACGGCCCAAAGCGCGGCGCGCCGGTCCAGCCCCAGGGAGCGAAAGGCGTCGGCATCGGCGAGGCGCTCCAGCACGGCCGGGGCAAGGCCGGTGCGCAGCCACAGGTCGCGCACGCAATCATAGCCCGGCCCACGCAGGGCGGCGATGCGCCGGCCCGCCTCCTCGTGCAGGCCCTCGATCTGCCGCAGGCCGAGCCGCAGGGCGTAAGTGGTCTTCACGTCGCCGGCCATGTCGCCATGGCGCGGGTGGAGGCGCCCGGCGGCGGCGCCGTCCTCCGCTTCCAGCGTATGGTCCCAGTGCGATGCATTGATGTCGGCGGGGCGGATCTCGACGCCATGCTCGGCGGCGTCGCGCACCAATTGGGCGGGGGCGTAGAAGCCCATGGGCCAGGCGTTCAGCAGGCCGGCGGCGAACACATCGGGATAATGGCACTTGATCCAGGCCGAGACATAGACCAGCAGCGCGAAGCTCTCGGCATGGGAACGGGGAAAGCCGTAGGAGCCGAAGCCCTGGATCTGCTGCCACAGGCTTTCCGCGAAGGCGCGCTTATAGCCCTTGGCCAGCATGCCGCGGATCAGCTTGCCCTTGAACGTGTCGATGGTGCCGACATGCTTGAATGTGGCCATGGCGCGCCGCAGCTTGTCGGCCTCCTCCGCCGTGAAGCCGGCGCCGACGATGGCGATCTGCATGGCCTGTTCCTGGAACAGCGGCACGCCGAGCGTGCCTTCCAGCACCTCTTTCAGCTCGGGCGAAGGATAGACCACCGGATCCAGCCCCTGCTTGCGGCGCAGATAGGGATGCACCATGCCGCCCTGGATCGGGCCGGGGCGCACGATCGCCACCTCCACCACCAGATCCTCGAATTTCGTCGGCTTGAGGCGCGGCAGCATGGTCTGCTGGGCCCGGCTCTCCACCTGGAACACGCCGATGGAATCGGCGCGCTGGAGCATGGCGTAGACGCGCTTATCGTCCGGCGGGATGTCGCAGATGCGCTTGAAATCGTGTCCGTACCGGGTGTTGAGCAAAGCGAAGCACTTCTGGATCGCGGTGAGCATGCCGAGCGCCAGCACATCCACCTTCAGCAGGCCCACCGCCTCCAGGTCGTCCTTGTTCCATTCGATGATGGGCCGCTCATCCATGGCCGAGCGGGTGAGCGGCACGGTCTCGTCTAGCCGGTCGTGGGTCACCACCATGCCGCCCACATGCTGGGAGAGGTGGCGCGGAAAGCCGATCAGGGCGCGGGAGAGTTCCAGCGTCAGCGCCAGCCGCCGGTCGGTGGGATCGAGGCCGAGGCGCACCGCCTCCTCCGCCTTCACCCCGCCGGAGGACCAGCCCCAGATGGAGCCGGCCAGCGCGCCCACCGTATCCTCCGAGAGGCCGAGCACCTTGCCCACCTCGCGCACCGCCGAGCGGGTGCGATAGGTGATGGTGGTGGCGGCGAGCCCGGCATGGGCCGCGCCATAGCGCCGGTAGACGAATTGCAGCACCTCGCCGCGCCGCTCGTGCTCGAAATCAATGTCGATGTCGGGCGGCTCGTTGCGGTTGCGCGAGATGAAGCGCTCGAACAGCAGCGAGGCCTTCATCGGGTCCACCTCGGTGAGGCCGAGGCAGAAGCAGACCGCCGAATTCGCCGCCGAGCCGCGGCCTTGACACAGGATGCCCGCGCCCCGGGCGAAGCGGACGATCTCGTCCACCGTGAGGAAATAGGGCGCATAGCCGAGCTCGGCGATGAGGCCGAGTTCGTGGCGCAAGGTGGTATTCACCTTGTCCGGTATGCCTGCGGGATAGCGCGTGCGGGCGCCCTCCCAGGCCAGCGCTTCCAGCGCCGCCTGCGGCGAGGCGAAGCCGTTTCGCGCCTCGCGCGGATAGGTGGGCTTCAACTGGTCCAGGGAGAAATTAAGCCGCGAGAAAAAGGCGAAGCTCTCCGCCACCGCTTCCGGCAGGGCACGGAACAGGCGCGCCATCTCGGCGGGCGGCTTGAGGTGGCGCTCGGCATTGGGGGCGAGGCGCGTTCCGGCGGCGTCCAGCGTCACGTGCGTGCGGATGCAGGTGAGAATGTCGTGCAGCGGGCGCTGCTCCGGCGCGTGATAGAGCGCGTCGCCCACCGCCAGCACCGGCAGGCGCGCGCGCCGCGCGAGGTCGGCGAGGCGGGCGAGGCGGCGGGCATCGTCCCCGCCATGGGCGAGGGCTGCGGCGAGCCATATCCGGTCCGGCGCAGCCTCTTTAAGCTGGCTAAGGAATGCCGTGAAAGCGTCGGGCGGCCGGCGCGGCGGCAGCACGGCGAGGCACAGGCCCTCCTGGAAATCCAGCAAATCGGTGCGGGTCAGGCGGCAATCGCCTTTCTCCGCCCGCATGTTGCCGGTGGTGAGCAGGCGACAGAGCCGGCCATAGGCGGGCCGGTCGGTCGGATAGGCGAGGATGTCCGGCGTGCCGTCGCAGAACACCAGCCGGGCGCCGATGGCGAGGGGGAAATCCAACGCCTTCGCCATGGAATGGGCCCGCACCACGCCGGCCAATGTGTTGCGGTCGGCGATGCCGATGCCGCGATGGCCGAGCGCGTGCGCCTGCCGTACCTGATCTTCCGGATGCGAAGCGCCGTGCAGGAAGGAGAAATTGCTGGTGGCGGCCAGCTCCACATAAGGCAGCGGGGCGGGCGGCTCGGCGCGCGGGCCGGACCTGCGGGCGAAGGCGGGGGTGAGGAGATCGCCGCTCATGCGAACAGCCCGTGCACATACCAGGCGGGCCGGCTGGTTTCCGCCCCATAGAGCCCGGCGCGGAACAGCCAGAGGCGCAGCCCGTCATTCGTTTCCACGCGAAAATAATCCCGCGTCGGGTTGTGGAGCGCGCCCTCGAGCAGAAGGTCCGGATGGGCTGCGGGCGGCAGTCCCGAAAGGCGCAGGGCGGGTTCGCGCCACCAGGGGGCGGAGATGCGCTCGGGTCCTTCCACCCGCGCCACATGATGGATGCGGCGCCGCCAGCGGAAGCGCACAGGGGCGCCGTCCGGCACCTCGGCCACGGCCTCCACCGCTTCGGGCACGGCGAACAGGCGCTGCGGGCGCCCGGCGCCGCCGGCGTCTGGACGCGCGGCGGGCGGTGGAGATGCGGACGATGGGGGAGACCGGCGACCACGCGTCGGCGGGCGAGGGGGCGAAACCGGCGCCTGCGCCGACGGGGGAGATATCGCGGTGTCGGGCGCGCGAGGCAGGGCGATCAGGACGGGGGCCGGCCGGGCCGGATCGACAGGGGGCGACGCGGAGCGGAGACGCGCGGGGAAGGGGATGGTCTGTGCCGCCTTCCCTTCCTGCCCGTTTTCTTCCGCGCGCGTTCCTTGCTCTCTTGGCCGTGCGCCTGGTGCCGGCGCATCCTGCGGTGGCTGGCGAGGGGGAACTGTGTCGAGGGCGGCAAAAGGCGTGCTTGGCCCAGCTGCAAAGGCTTCGCTCCCGGTCAGAACCCGCGCCGGGTCGGCGAGCGCGCCGGCATCGAACGGCAGGCGCTTGCGCGCCAGGGCGATGGCCTGTCCAGCCTCCTCGGGCAGATGTGCGTCGGCGACGGCGAGATGCTGCACCCGGCCGGCGCCGAAGCGGGCAGCGAGGCGGTCCACGAGGCCGTCCAGGGCGGCTTCCTCCGCCTGCCGGGCATCGAAGCCGTGCTGGTGGGGCGCCATGTCCTCGGCCAAAGTGACGCCGAGGCGCAGCAGATCGAAGCCGAAGCCGGCATCCAGGCTCGCCACCTGCGCCACCTTCTCCGCAAACAGGCGGCGGATGGCGAGGGGATCGCGCAGCGGCCGGCTGGCGCCCACCTTCAGCCGCGTCACCTGCCCGTCCACCCGGAACAGGACCAGCTCCAGATGCCGGGCGCCCTGGCCCGCGCGCTCCAAAGCGGGGGCCAGCTTGGTCGCCAGGTGATGGGCAAGGCCGAGCACGTCCTCGGTGCGCTCGATGGGGTCGGACAAGCTGCGCTCGGCGCAGAAGCGCGGCGGGGGAAAGCGATGGTCCACGGGCTCCCGCGCAAGGCCGCTCGCCTGGTCGAGCCGCCGCAGCAGGTCGGCGCCGAAGCGCGCGGTGAGCGGCGCGCGCGGCTTGCCCGCGAGATCGCCCACGCGCGTGAAGCCGAGCCGGGAAAGGGCGGCGAGACCGCCCGCCTCCAGCCGCAAAGCGGCGAGCGGCAAGGGGGCGAGCAAGGCGGCAAGGTCGGCGCCCTCTTCCGCCACCAGGGCCGGGCGGGAGCCGAAATGCGCGAACGCCCAGGCGGCGCCGATGGTGGAGGCGATCGCGGCGCGGGTGGAATAGCCCCGCCCGCCGACGCGGGCGCGCAGATCCGCCACCAGGGCGCGCTCGCCGCCGAACAGATGGGTGCAGCCGGAAATGTCCAGGATCAGGGTGTCCGGGGCATCGAGGGCGAGCAGCGGCGTATAGCGCTCGCAGGCATCGGCCACATGGCCGAGCAGGCGCGCGTCCGCCTCGGCCGCATGGTCCGCCACCTGAAGATCGGGATGGCGCGCGCGGGCATCCGCCAGGGAGAGGCCCGGCACGAGGCCGCGAGTGCGCGCGGCGGCGTTGAGCGCGGCGAGCCGCAGCGCGCTCTTCTCCCCGATGAGGGTGGCGCGCGGGGCCGCGCGCATCTCGGGCGGCAAGCTGCGCTCGATGCGGTCGGTGGAAAGGCGGTTCAGCCACAGGCACAGATAGCGCCGGCCGGGCGCGGCAGGTGCAGTCATGATCCGGCCTCGCGCGCATGGCTGGGATGGTGGGGAACGGCGCGGGTGGGCGCGGCCGAAAGGAAGGCCGGGCCGTCCAGGGACAGGGTCCAGCGTCCCAGCGGGCCGAGGCGGTTGCGCATCAAGGCAGCCTCAAGGGTCGGCAGGCCGAGCCCGCCAT
This sequence comes from Roseixanthobacter pseudopolyaromaticivorans, assembly GCF_043195145.2. Classification (NCBI taxonomy): domain Bacteria; kingdom Pseudomonadati; phylum Pseudomonadota; class Alphaproteobacteria; order Hyphomicrobiales; family Xanthobacteraceae; genus Roseixanthobacter; species Roseixanthobacter pseudopolyaromaticivorans. The sequence continues at coordinate 4,357,456 of NZ_CM195539.1, read as the reverse complement.
AGGAATCGCGCGGCGCGCTCACGGCGGGCGCGATCACCCAGCGGGATAAAGCGGCACAGGCGGCGGGGTCCGGCCTTTGGCGCAGCAGCAGGCCGAACACCGGGTGGGCGCGTGCCGCGAGCGAAAGCCGCCGGGTCGCCGTGAGGGCTTCGGGAAAGGGCGCGCCCACTTCGCCGAGCACGGCGGACAGCCCGCCGCATTTGAGGCCCTCCTCCATCACGAACAGCACGTCCTGCGGCTTGCGCACCCGCACCAGGACCAGCGCGCCGCCGCACAGGCCGAGTTCGGCAAGGCCGGGCGCATAGAGGCTTCCGGCTTCCCGTTCCGCCAGTTCGTGCTGCACCATCAGCACCGGACGCGAGAGCTGGAAGGCGGCGCGGGCCGCGAGCGCCAGGGCGAAGGCGGTGAGGGCGGCTTCCGCGCCGGGGCCGTGGGCCGCAGCCTCGTGCAGCGCGCCGAGCGTGAGCCCGCCGCCCAGCGCCGCGTCCAGCGGCGGGAGGCCGAGGGGCAGGAGGCCGAGGGGCAGGAGCGGCCGCGGCGGGGACAGGTCGGGGCCGGGATCGTCGAAGGGCGCCTGGTCCTCGTCTTGGTCTTGGTCCTCGTCTTGGTTCCGCGCGCCGGCTCCGTTCTGGTCAGGAACCCGCGTCTGGTCTCCTTTCCGGCCGGCCTTACTCAGGTCGCCATAGTCCCCGCCCTTATGGTCCCGGCTGTCATTGCCGCCCCAATTCTCCTGTCCCCAATCGTCTTCGTCCCAATCCGCTGCCTCGCCCGCCGACCAGGGCACGGGCACGCGCGCCGGCAAGGGGGCGTTCGCCCCCCGCTCGATGGCGGAAATGCAGCGCCGCAGGCGCGCAAGCTCGCCCGCAGCGCGAGTCGCGCTCGGATTGGACATGGGCCGTCCGTTTCGCTGGCAGCATCCCCGCGAGCGGCGCAAGCGCGGCCGCCCGTGTTGAATGCCGGGGGTTCGCGGGAACGTGCGTGCCGGCCAGCTTTCGCCAGTGAGAGGCTCGCGTGTTCCCTATTTGTTCTTATAGATTCCGGAACGGCGCGGGAGAGTCAAGCGCGCCGTTCGGGAGGGATCAGCGCTCGGTCAGCTTCAGCTCGATGCGCCGGTTGCGGGCCTGGGCGTCGTCCGTGGTGCCGGGATCGATGGGCTGGTATTCGCCGAAGCCGGCCGCGATGAGATGAGAGGGCTGCACGCCTTTGGCGATCAGATACTGCACCACCGCGATCGCGCGGGCCGCCGACAATTCCCAGTTGGAGGGAAACTGCGGGGTCGAGATGGGGCGGTTGTCGGTATGCCCGTCCACCCGCAGCGCCCAGGAAATATCCGGCGGGATCTGCTTTTCCAGATCGAGGATGGCGCCGGCGAGCTGGTCGAGCGCGGGCAGGGCCTCCGGGCGCGGAGTGGCCGAGCCGCGATCGAAGAACACCTCGGATTGGAACACGAAGCGGTCGCCGACGATGCGGATGTCCGGCCGGTTGCCGAGAATCTCGCGCAGGCGGCCGAAGAATTCGGAGCGGAAGCGGCTCAGCTCCTGCACCCTTTGGGCCAGCGCCACGTTGAGCCGCTGGCCGAGGTCGGCGATGCGGGTCTGGCTCTCCTTGTCGCGCTGCTCGGAGGCGTTGAGCGCCTCTTCCAGCGCCGCCATCTGGCGCCGCAAAGCGGAAATCTGCTGGTTCAGCAATTCGATCTGGGCAAGCGCGCGGGAGGCGGCATCCTTCTGGATGTCCACTTCGCGCGACAGCGCCTGTTCGCGCGAGGCGTCGGGCGCCGCCGGGGCCGCGCTCAGCTGCCCCTTGAGGCGGTCGCGCTCGGCGGTGGTGGCGTCGAGATTGGCGCGCAGCGCGCTCAATTCGCCTTCCGCCGTCAGCCCGGTCGCCCGCTCCAGAGACAACAGCTCGGTGAGCTGGCGGATCTGCGCCTGCAATTTCTGCATGGCGTCGTCCTTGCCCGAAATGTCTTGGGTCAGGAAAAACTGGGTGATCATGAACACGGAGAGCAGGAAGATGAACACCAGCAGCAAGGTGGACAAGGCGTCCACGAAGCCGGGCCAGTAATCGATCGTGCGCTCGCGGCTGCGCCGGCCGAGGGCCATGCTCAGGCCCCCCGGCCGCCGCGGCCCGGCCCCGGCGCGTCCTCGTCATAGGTGTCCAGGGTCTGGTCCAGCCGGTCGACGATGCGGCGCAATTCCTCCTGCTGGCCGGTCTGCACTTCGATCATCTGCTTCATCAGCGCCTGTTCGGAGCGCATGTGGGTCACGAGCCCCTGGAGGCTCTCGGCCAGTTGGGCGACCGCCGAGGTGACGCGCTGGGAGCCGGCCTCGTTCAGCGTGCGCTCCAGCTTCGCCATGGCATCCACCAGAGGCGCCACATCCAGCTGCGGCGGGGGCGGCAGGGCGAGGGGAAGGGCGGCCGGAACACCCGCCGCGCCCGCATGGGGCAAGGCGGAGAGCGTCGGCATGCGCTCGCGCGGCATCGGTCCGACCGGATCGCCGAGATCCTCCACCGTGGTGGAGAGCCAGTCCTCAAGATCGGTATAGAAGCGGTTCTGTGCCTGGCCGGCCTGGAGATCGAGAAAGCCGAGGATCAGCGAGCCCGCGAGGCCGAACAAAGAGGACGAGAAGGAAATGCCCATGCCGGCGAGCGGGGCGGAGAGGCCGCGCTTGATCTCATCGAACATGGAGCCGCTGTCGGGTCGCACCTCCAGCGAGGAGATGACCCCGCCGATGGAGGAGACGGTCTCCAGCAGGCCCCAGAAGGTGCCGAGCAGGCCGAGGAACACCAGCAGGCCGGTGAGATAGCGCGCCGTGTCGCGCGCCTCGTCGAGCCGCGTGCCGATGGAATCCAGGATCGACCGCATGGTGGATTGGGAGATCGCCATGCGGCCCATCCGGTCGCCCAGCAACGCCGCCATGGGGGCGAGCAGGGTGGGCGCGCGGGCAACCGCGAGGCCGGGATCGGCGAGGCGGAAGGAATTCACCCATTCCACCTCCGCGAACAGCCGCGATACCTGGCGGATGGCGAGGATGATGCCGCAGGCCAGCACGCCGAAGATCACGGCATTGAGGCCCGGATTGTTCAGGAAGGCGGCCTGGATCTGCTGGTAGAGCACCGCGGCGAGGGCGGCGCAGAGCAGGAGGAAGATGATCATCCGCACCAGGAAGATGCGGGGAGAAGACACCTTTACGTACGGATCAACGACACGCGCCATTTTCGCTCCCGCAGGCCGTTCCCCTGACAACGGACTATGGCACACATCGGTTCAAATGGAACCGCGCCCGGCGCATGGCCGGGCAAATTGGAGCGGTGCGAAGATAGGGCGCAACCGAAGCCGGGGCGGCGGCGTCCCCCCGCCGCGCACCGCGCCGCAGGCCGGCAATCGCAGGCCAGCGCTCGGGAATATGGGGCCTCAGGCCGCCTTCAGAAGCGCCAGAAGGTCGCGCCGCATGTCCTCGTTGCCGGCGATCACGTCGCCCTTCTCGAGGATCTGATCGCCGCCGTCGAGATCGGACACATAGCCGCCCGCCTCGCGCACCAGGAGAATGCCAGCCGCCATGTCCCACGCGGAGAGATTGCGCTCCCAGAAGGCATCGAACCGTCCCGCCGCCACCCAGGCGAGGTCGAGCGCGGCCGAGCCGGTGCGGCGCAGGCCGGCGACCTGGGTCTGCACCTTGGCGAGTTCGCGGTTGAAGCGCGCGTGATCGCCCCGGCCCATGTGGGGCAGGCCGCAGCACACCACCGATTCGGCGAGCTTGCGGCGTCCCGCGACGCGCAGGCGGCGGTCGTTGAGATAGGCGCCCTGGCCTTTTTCGGCGACGAACAATTCGTCGGTCACGGGATTGAAGATGACGCCGGCGAAGGGCGCGCCGTTGCGCACCAGCGCCACCGAAATGGCGAACAGGGGAATGCCGTGCAGGAAGTTGGTGGTGCCGTCGAGCGGGTCGATGACCCACTCATTGGCCGGATCGGTGCCTTCCACCCGGCCACGCTCCTCCATGAGGAAGCTGAAGCCGGGACGGGAGCGGGAGAGTTCCGTGAACAGGATCTCCTCGGCCTTGCGGTCCGCCGCCGAGACGAAATCCGCCGGGCCCTTCACCGATACCTGGAGATTCTCGACCTCGCCGAAATCGCGGGTGAGGCCGCGCGCGGCCTTGCGGACGGCCTGGACCATGACGGTGATGAGCGGAGAGCGGATCATTTTTCGAAAAACCATTGCTGCCATGCGGCATGGGCGCCGGCGCCGTCCGTCGGGGACGATGGGCCGGCCATGCCGCTGTGAGGGCGCAGACCCGGCGGCGCGAAGGCGCTCCGCTCCAGGCCGGTTCTGCAATAAGGAGGCCGCGCGTGCGACCGTCAATTGAATTGAGGGCGATCCTCTGCCCGTCCCGCAAGGCCGCGTCAAGGCTGGACCGCGTTGGGTGTCAGGGCGATCCATTTGTGGGCGACGTCTTCCGCCTTCTTGCGATCCTCGGGCGAGAGGCTCTCGACCACCCCGTCCAGATAGGGATCGCCGAGCCCCTGCGCCTTGGCAAGCATGTGCCAGGCGGCGGCGGCCACCTTGTTCTGCGGTGCGCCGCGTCCCACCGAAAGCACGCGGGCATAGCGGTTCTGGGCGATCGCATTGCCGGCGAGGGCGGCCTTGCGGAACAAGGCCGCGCCCGCCGCCTCATCCTTCGGCACGCCATTGCCGTTGAAGGTGGCGATGGCGAGTTCCACCTGCGCGGTCACGTGATCCTGCTGGGCGGCGGCGGTCAGATATTTGATCGCCGCCGCCTTGTCGACAGGCACGCCGTTGCCGGCATTCAGCAGCACCGACAGGGCATATTGGGCATCCGCGACCCCGCCGTCGGCGCCCTGCTTGAAATAGGTCGCCGCCTTGGTGAAATCCTGCGTGACGCCGCGCCCCTGGAGATAGATCAGGCCGAGATTGTAGGCCGCGGCCGGATTGCCGGCCTTGGCCGATTGTTCGAACCATTTCTGCGCGGCGGTTTCATCCACCGCCTTGCCCTGTCCGGTCAGATTCATCATGCCGAGCGCGAACATGGCGTTTCCCGACCCGGCCTTGGCGGCGCGCTCGTACCATTGCGTCGCCTTCGCGGGATCGTAGGGCACGCCATAGCCGCGGGCATATAATTCCCCGAGCAGGGTCATGGCGGCGGGGTCGTTGCCCGCCTCGACCCGCTTCATGGCTTCTTTATAGGCGGTGAGATAATTGCCCGCCTGATAGGCGCCGAAGGCCACGTCCACGGGGCCGCTCGGGGCGGGGGCGGGTGCGGCTGCGGCCGGTGGCGCCGCCGGGGCGGGCGCGGATTTGCCGCCATTGGCCCCGTTGCCGCTCTTGGCGCCGGCCGCACCCGCGGCAGGGGGCTTCTGCCCGGTCTGCGGCTGCGCGCACAGCGGCGCGGCGAGGCCGACCAGCAAAAGGGCAGCCGCGCCGGCGCGCAGCGCCAGGCTCCGGCCCCGGAACAGGCCTGCGCTTTGCCGGCGCGTTTCGGCCCGGAAGATATCGCGCACCACGGGCAACCGCATCAAGGCGCGGTCTCCACCGCTGCGATGCGGGCGGCGATCTCGCCGATGCGCGCTTCCGCATCGGCGCCGGTGATCCAGTCGCCCGACAAAGCGATGAAATCGGCGCCCGCGCGGGCCAGTTGCTCCGCCTCCTCGGCGGAGGTGGCGACGCCCACGCAGGGCACCTCGAACACTTCCGCCCACCAGGCGATCATGTCGAGCACATCCTCGAACGGCGGGGCATCCGCCTCCCAGCCGCCGAACAGCACGTAATCGGCGCCGGCCTCTCCCGCCTCCATGGCGTCGTGCCGCGAGGTGAGGCCGCCCGCGCCCGCGATGCGCGCCGGCTTGAGGGTGCCGATGGCTTTCTTCAGCGCCGCGACGCTGGAGAGATGGGCGCCGTCGGTGTCGATGTCGATCGCCACATCGGCGCGTCCATCGACGATCAGGGCGGCATCCGCTTCCTGCACCGGGGCCATCAGGCCGCGCAGCCGGTCCTTCTCGCCCTTGCCCTCGCCCATGCGGGCGATGACGGCGGCCATGTCTCCGGCGCGTACCCGCGCGGCGACGGCGCTGCGGCCCAGGGCCGGCGCGGCGGGAAGGATCAGCATGAGCCGGGCGCCTTGCGCCTGCTGTGTGTTCGACATGGGTCCGATCGGTCTGCCAAGAAGCGGGCGAAAACACGGCCGACGCACTGCGACCGTGCAGGATGGCTAGAGCACGCGCCGTCAGCTGGCATCGCAAGCTGACCGGATAACGCGTTCTCTCATAAATGCTTAGAGACTGATTCACCGATCAGGCTGTTTCAACCTGATCGGATCAGGCTCTAGTCCGAGTGGCCGGGAAAAAGCAAGCGCCGCCCGCCGCTGAGGGGGTCGCGAAGGCGTTTCCGGGAGTTTCCCACCCGCCTTGTCCCTCTCATCTCCTCCGCGCGCCACGAAAAAAGCCCGCCCCCAATGCGGGGACGGGCTTTTTCAACGGACGTAGGCAGAGGCTCAGGCGGCCTTCTGTTCCTGCGCGCTGGTCCACTGGCCGAGGGCGGCGAGCGAATTCATGCGGGCGCGGTGGGTGAAGGCGGCCTGCGCGGCGCCGACATTTTCCACCTTGCCGGACCAAGCCTTCTGCGGCGCGGCCTGAAGGGCGCGGCCGTAGGAATAGGTGAGCTTCCAGGGCAGGCCGCCCAGCTTCACCATGGCGTCGAGATGGGCGGTGGCGTCCTCGTCCGACTGGCCGCCGGAGAGGAAGGCGATGCCCGGCACGGCCGACGGCACGCAGCTCTTGAGCACGCGCACGGTCTTTTCCGCCACGTCCTCGACCGAGGCCTGGGTGCGGGCCTTCTTGCCCGGCACGATCATGTTGGGCTTCAGCACCATGCCTTCCAGGCGCACGCGCTGGTAATACAGCTCCTCGAACACGGTCTTGAGGACCCATTCGGTGACTTCGTAGCAGCGGTCGATGCCGTGGTCGCCGTCCATCAGCACTTCCGGCTCGACGATCGGGACGATCTTGTTTTCCTGGCACAGGGCCGCATAGCGGGCCAGCGCATGGGCATTGGCGCGCACGGCGGTGTAGGTGGGGATGCCGGCGCCGATGTCGATCACCGCGCGCCACTTCGCGAAGCGGGCGCCGAGGTCGTAATATTCCTTCAGCCGGCCGCCGAGGCCGTCGAGGCCCTCGGTGATGGTCTCGCCGGGGCAGAAGGCGAGGGGCTTGGCGCCCGCGTCCACCTTGATGCCGGGGATCGCGCCGGCATCCTGGATCAGCTGCACCAGGGGCGTGCCGTCCTTGGCCTTCTGGCGGATGGTCTCGTCGAACAGGATGACGCCGGAAATGTAGTCCTGCATCGCTTCCTTGGTGCGGAACATCAGCTCGCGATAATCGCGGCGATTGTCCTCGGTGTTCTCGACGCCGATGGCGTCGAACCGCTTCTTGATGGTGCTGGTGCTCTCGTCTGCGGCCAGGATGCCCTTGCCGTCGGCCACCATTTTCTGCGCGATCGCGTCAAGCTCAGCCGTCATCATTTCGTCCACCCATCTGAAAAGCCGCTTTTCGCGGCCGATTTGACCCTGGAAACGATTTTAGCAAACACGCCTCAACGGCGCAGCGCCTCCACGCCCGGCAGCGCCTTGCCTTCCAGCCATTCCAGGAACGCACCGCCGGCCGTCGAGACATAAGAGAAGTCGTCGGCCGCACCGGCGTGGTTCAGCGCCGCCACCGTATCACCGCCGCCGGCGACCGAGATCAGCCGCCCCTCGGTGGTGGCTTTTCCGACGGCCTGCGCCACCGCCACCGTCGCCGCATCGAACGGGGCCAGCTCGAACGCGCCGAACGGGCCGTTCCAGACCACCGTCTTCACCGTGCCGAGCTTGCGCTTCACCAGCTCGACCGTGGCCGGACCGGCATCAAGGATCATCTCGTCGGCGGCCACGTCGTCGATGTCGGCGACGCGATGGGGCGCATGGGCGGCGAAGGTCTTCGCCACCACCGCATCCACCGGCAGCACGATCTCGCAGCCGCGGGCCTTGGCCTTTTCCAGAATGTCGCGGGCGGTGTCGGCGAGATCATGCTCGCACAGCGACTTGCCCACCGCATGGCCTTGCGCGGCCAGGAAGGTGTTGGCCATGCCGCCGGCGATCACCAGCACGTCCACCTTGCGGCAGAGATTGCCCAGCAATTCCAGCTTGGTGGAGACCTTCGCGCCGCCCACCACCGCGAGCACGGGGCGCTCGGGCGCTTCCAGCGCCTTGGTGAGGGCCTCGATCTCGCTCTGCATGGCCCGGCCGGCATAGGCCGGCAGCTTGTGGGCCAGGCCTTCGGTGGAGGCGTGGGAGCGATGGGCGGTGGAGAAGCTGTCGTTCACATAGACGTCGCCGAGCGCCGCGAGCGCGCTGACGAAATCCGGCGCGTTTTTTTCCTCGCCCGCATGGAAGCGGGTGTTCTCCAGCACCAGCACCCCGCCCGCCGGCAGGTCGGCCACGGCGGCTTCCGCTTCCGGGCCGACGCATTCGCCCGCGAAGCGCACCGCGGCGCCGAGCCGCTCGCGCACCGCCGGCATCACTGCGGCCAGGGACTGGCTTTCGTCGCGGCCCTTGGGGCGGCCAAAATGGGAAATCAGGATCGCGCGCCCGCCGCTGCGGGTGATGTCCCGCACCGTCGGCTCGATGGCCTGGATGCGGGTGTCGTCGGTCACGCGGTCCCCGTCCATGGGGACGTTGAGATCGACGCGGACCAGCACGGTCTTTCCGGCGAGGTCCGCATCGTCGAGCGTGCGGAAGGCGGTGATGTCGGCATCGGCGACGGCGGTCATGGGCATGCCTCCCTCACCCGCCGATCAGCCGAGCTTTCCGAGCGCGACCGCCGTGTCCGCCATGCGGTTCGAGAAGCCCCATTCATTGTCGTACCAGGAGAGAACGCGCACCAGCGTGCCGTCCATCACCTTGGTCTGGTCCATGTGGAAGGTGGACGAATGGGGATCGTGGTTGAAGTCGATGGAGACGTTGGGGGCCAGCGTATAGTTCAGCACGCCCTTCAGCTCGTTCTCGGCGGCGCGCTTGATGGCCTCGTTGATCTCGGCGACCGTGGTCGCGCGCTTGGCGACGAACTTCAGGTCGATGACAGATACGTTCGGGGTCGGCACGCGGATCGAGACGCCGTCCAGCTTGCCGTTCAGCTCCGGCAGCACCAGGCCCACCGCCTTGGCGGCGCCGGTGGAGGTCGGGATCATGGAAAGGGCGGCGGCGCGGGCGCGGTAGAGGTCCTTGTGCACCTGGTCCAGCGAGGGCTGGTCGTTGGTGTAGGAGTGCACCGTGGTCATGAAGCCGTGCTGGATGCCGACGGCATCGTTCAGCACCTTCGCCACCGGGGCGAGGCAATTGGTGGTGCAGGAGGCGTTGGAGACCACGAAATGCTCGCCCGTGAGCTTCTCGTGATTGACGCCATAGACCACCGTGATGTCGGCGCCTTCGGCCGGGGCCGAGACCAGGACGCGCTTGGCGCCGGCGGTCAGATGGGCCGAGGCCTTTTCCTTGCTGGTGAAGATGCCGGTGCACTCAAGCGCGATATCGACGCCCAGCTCCTTGTGGGGCAGCTGCGCGGGGTCGCGCACCGCGGTCACCTTGATCTTGCCCTGGCCGCAATCGATCGTATCGCCGTCCACCACCACTTCCGCGGGGAAGCGGCCGTGCACGCTGTCGAAGCGCAGCAGATGGGCATTGGTCTCGACGGGAGCGAGATCGTTGATGGCCACGACCTGGATGTCGGTGCGACCCGATTCGATGATGGCGCGCAGCACGTTGCGTCCGATACGACCGAAACCGTTGATGGCCACCTTCACCGTCATGTCTTCCTCCATTGGCCGACCCTTCAGGCCGGTGCCATATCTTGACCACTCACGACGCCGCACCCGCGCGCCGCGCTATTCTTTCCGGGGCCCGCGTGCCGCCCCACCGATTGGAGTGCCGCATCCTCCCCTAAGGGTGCGGCGCTCCCTAAGACAGCGCCTTGCGGCTCAATCCTGGCGCAGCTGCGCCAGTGCCGCGGCAACCACGGCCTCAGCCGTAATGCCGAAGTGCTTGTACAGTTCCTTTGCCGGGGCGCTGGCGCCGAAGCTGCTCATGCCGATGAAGGCGGCATCCGAGCCGATGATCGCGTCCCAGCCCATGCGGATGGCGGCTTCGATGCCGACCTTGGCGGGCGCATCGCCGATCACGGCGCGCCGTTCCGCCGCAGGGCGGGCGAGGAAAAGCTCGAACGAGGGCACCGAGACCACGCGGGTCGCGACACCCTGCGCTTCCAGCAGCTTCTGCGCCTCGACCGCGAGCGAGACTTCCGAGCCGGTGGCGAACAGCGAGACCTGGGCCTTCCCGGAGGCAGGGCTGATCTCGTAGGCGCCTTCCGACGAGCGGTTCGTGTCGTCGGTGGAACGCAGCAGCGGGAGGTTCTGGCGCGAGAGAATGAGCGCGCTCGGCCGGTCCTTGGCCTTGAGCGCGATTTCCCAGGCTTCCGCCGTCTCCACCGTGTCGGCCGGGCGCAGCACCAGCAGGCCGGGAATGGCGCGCAGGGCCGCGAGGTGCTCCACCGGCTGGTGGGTGGGGCCGTCCTCGCCGAGGCCGATGGAATCGTGCGTCAGCACGTGGATCGCCTGCGTCCCCATCAGCGCCGCGAGGCGGATCGCGGGGCGGGAATAATCGGAGAACACCAGGAAGGTGCCGGAATAAGGAATGATGCCGCCGTGCAGCGCCAGCCCGTTCATGGCGGCGGCCATGCCGTGCTCGCGCACGCCCCAATGGACGAAGGTGCCGGCGAAATCGTCCGGCGAAATGGCCTTCATGCCCTTGGCGCGGGTGTTGTTGGAGCCGGTGAGGTCGGCGGAGCCGCCGAGCATTTCCGGCACCACCGGGGTCAGGGCGTCCAGCACGATCTCTGAGGATTTGCGGGTCGCGACCGCCCCGCCGTCCGCCACCGCCTTGGCCTTGGCCGCCTTCACCGCCGCGTCGAGCGCAGCCGGAAGAATGCCGGAGACGCGGCGCTCGAACTCGGCTTTGTCGTCGGCCGGCAGCGCGGCGAGGCGCTCGGCCCAGGCGCTGCGCGCGGAGGCGCTGCGGGCGGCGGCTTGCGCCCAGGCGGCGCGCGCATCGTCCGGGATCTCGAACGCGCCGGCTTCCCAGCCGAGCGCGGCACGGGTCGCGGCGATCTCCGCGGCGCCGAGCGGCGAGCCGTGGGCCTTTTCCGAACCCGCCTTGGCGGGGGAGCCGAAGCCGATGGTGGTGCGGCAGGCGATCAGGGTCGGCCGGTCCGAGGCCTTGGCGGCTTCGAGCGCGGCACGGATGGCGACCGGATCGTGCCCGTCCACGCGTGTCGTCGCCCAATTGGAGGCGGCGAAGCGGGCGAGCTGGTCGGTCGAGCCGGAAATCGAGGTCGCGCCGTCGATGGAGATGCGGTTGTCGTCCCACATGACGATCAGCTTGGAGAGCTTCATGTGCCCGGCGAGGTCGATGGCCTCCTGGCTGATGCCTTCCATCAGATCGCCGTCGGAGGCGAGCACGTAGGTATAGTGGTCCACGACCGAGCCGCCAAAGCGGGCGGCCATCAGGCGCTCGCCCATGGCCATGCCGACGGCGGTGGAGATGCCCTGACCGAGCGGGCCGGTGGTGGTCTCGATGCCGGGCGTGACGAAATTCTCGGGATGCCCCGGCGTGAGCGAACCGAGCTGGCGGAAGCGCTTGATCTCGTCGAGGCTCACCCCGTCCACGCCGAGCAGGTGCAGCAGCGCGTACAGCAGCATGGAGCCGTGGCCGGCGGAGAGCACGAAGCGATCGCGGTCGGGCCATTTGGGATCGGCCGGATCGAACTTGATGATGTCGGAAAACAGGACCGTGGCGATGTCGGCGGCGCCCATGGGCAGGCCAGGATGACCGGAATTCGCGGCTTCCACGGCATCGATGGCGAGGAAGCGGATGGCGTTGGCCATGCGGTCATGGCGTTCGCGACTGGACATGCGGGGCGAGTCTCCGGCGCCGGGGGCGCCCTTATGGGCAACGAGGCCGAGCGGCAAATGCCGCGGCGCGGCAGTGATAGCAGCGCTGCCCCGGGTGTCAAACGCAGCGGAAGTCGTAGGTCAAGGGATCCTGCATCCGGCGGGCCGCGCCGGATGGTCGCGCCCGCGTGTCGCGGGCCTGTTGCCATTTGTTCGCAAAGGCATTTTTCCCGCAGCGCGATAGGCGGGCGAAATCGCAGCGCCGCGGGCGAAATTCGGCCGATAATGTCGCAGGCTTATTTGCCGGCTTTGGCCAGAAGGGTGCGCAGCGAGTCCCGTCCGCCGGCCCATTGCACGTCCGCGATGCGCCAGCCGCCGCTGGTGCGCACCACCTTGTAGACGATCGACTTGTTCTCGTCGAAATTCTGGAACTGCGCCGTCACCAGCGCCTCGCCCGGCGACACCGCCTTGGTCTGGTAGGTGACCGGAGACAGCTCAAAATCCTGTCCGTCGATGAAGGGATCGAAATCGAGGCGGGGCTCGGCCCGCTTGGCATCCGCCACCAGCAGTTTCGCCAGGGTCGGATCGAAATAGGCCTTGGTGGTGGCCGGGTCGTTATAGTCGAAGCTCACCGCCGTCTCGGGCGCGGTGTCGAAATAATTCTGATACAGCGCACGCACGACGGCGTCCGCCGCCTGGCTGGCCTGCGCCGAGGCAGATGTGGGCTTGGTGCCCTGCGCCGCCCCGGGCAGCGCCAGCGCCCATACCGCGACCAGCATGACGGCCATCACCAGCAGGACGTGTCCTGCCATCCGCTTTCCGCGCCACGCCGCGCCCGTGCGGGCCGTGTCGTTCCCCGTTCCGCCCATCGCGTTCCCACCCATCGCGCCCTGCTTCAGTCATGCCGTGCGTCCGCGCGGCCGGGCCTTCCGCAGCGGGTTTTGCCCCGTCTGCCGGCCCGCGGTCTCTTGCTCGCCCTAATTCCCGTTGACAAGTGGCAAGATGGCTCTGTTTTCGCTCCGACTCAGCTACACTCGAATTTCATGTACGCCTTGAAGCAACGCCCGGCTGAGACTGGACCCATCGAAACGGCAACGCAGCGCCTGCATGCCGCGCTCGATGCCTTGACCGACGCGCTGGAGCGGCGGCGCGATGCCGATCGCCATCAGCAGGCCTTGCTGGCACAGCTCCACGCCATGGGGAACGACCGCGCCCGCCTCGCCGAGGAGCTGGACGGCGCGCGCGAGAAGGTGGCGGAGCTGGGCGAGGTGGCGCAGGAAGTCACGCGGCGCCTGGATGTGGCCATGAGCACGATCCGCGACGTGCTCGCGACCCACGGCGGATAATATGGCGCAAGTCAGCGTCACCATTGCGGGCCGCTATTATCGCATGGCCTGCGACGAGGGGCAGGAAGAGCATCTCATCCGCCTCGCCCGCGACATCGACAGCCGCATCGCCCAATTGCGCACCGCCTTCGGCGAGATCGGCGACCAGCGGCTCACCGTCATGGCCGCCGTCACCATCGCCGACGAACTGGCCGAGGCGCGCAACCGCATCCGCGCGCTGGAAAGCGACATCGAAGGCCAGCGCGATGCCCGCGCCTCCGCGCTCGCCCGCATGGAAGCAAGCGAGGAGGCGGTGGCCCGCTCCATCGACGAGGTGGCCGAGCGCCTGGAAAAGCTCGCCCGCGAGGTCGGCCCGGCGCCCACCGCCAATGTCGGCATGGGCTGATCCGCCTCCAGCCGGCGGTTCTCGGGTTAAGCACGCGTGTTTGTTACCTGGGTAAATTTAAAACCGCCCCTGGCGTCCGGGGCACGGCGGGCCTACATTCAGTCGGCGGGGCTGTGGGGTTCGTTAGGAGAACATTCCCCGGGGCCTTATCGATCCTTAAGGGAGCTGTACCTGACCTTGCCCGTGGGCTTGGCCATACGGCGCCCACCTACGCTGTAGGTTTCCCGGGATCGACCTCCGACGGCTTTTGCGGCTCCGCACATGACTTTTTCGCTGTCCCCTTCCGGTACTACTGCCCCCGGCGCGGACGAGCCCGCGTCGAAACGCGACGCGGCCGAACGGCGGGCTGAAAAGTCCGCCCTGCGCCGTGCGGCGCTCGCCCGTCGCGCCGCCATGGGCGAAGAGGCACGTTCCCACGCTTCCCAGCGCGCGGCGCTCAATGCCATGTCTCTGCTGGAAAACGTGCAGGGCCGCGTCGTCTCGCTGTTCGCGCCCTTCCGCGACGAAATCGATACTGCTCCGCTCGCCGCTTTGCTGTGGGATGCCGGCGCGATCGTCGCGCTTCCCGTGGTTTTGAGCCGGGACGAACCCTTGCTGTTCCGCCGCTGGCAGGCGGGCGATGCGCTCGACCTCGTGGGTGCCTACCGCATTCCCACGCCCGCGCCCGACGCGCCCGAGGTGGTGCCGCAGGATCTCATCGTGCCGCTCGCGGCGTTTGATGCGCGCGGCTTCCGCATCGGCTATGGCGCGGGCCATTATGATCGCACCCTTGCCGGCTTGCGCGCAGGCGGCCCGGTGCGAGCCTTCGGCTATGCGTTTTCCTGCCAGGAAGTGCGCGAGGTGCCCGAAGAGCCCCATGACGAGAGGGTGGACGGGATGATAACGGAGGCGGGGCTTTTTCTCTGCGGCGGTTGATATGCGTATTCTGTTCCTGGGTGATGTGGTGGGTCGGCCCGGCCGCGATGCCCTGACCTCCCGCCTGCCGGGCCTGATTGCCCAATGGCAATTGGATCTCGTGGTGGTCAATGGCGAGAATGCCGCCGGCGGCTTCGGCATCACAGAATCCATCTATGAGGATTTCCGCGCCGCCGGGGCCGATGCCGTGACGCTCGGCAACCACGCTTTCGACCAGCGCGAGGCGCTGGTGTTCATCGAGCGGGTGGACCGGCTGGTGCGCCCGGCGAATTATCCGGCCGGCACGCCGGGGCGCGGCGCCATCCTGGTGGAAGCCAAGAACGGCGCCCGCGTGCTGGTGGCCAACATCATGGGGCGCACCTTCATGGATCCGCTGGACGACCCGTTCGCCGCGCTCGACCGGGTGCTGGAAGGTGCCGAGCTGGGCCATATGGTGGACGCGGTGGTGATCGACTTCCATGCCGAGACCACCAGCGAGAAGCAGGCGTTCGGCCATTATTGCGACGGCCGCGCCACTCTGGTGGTGGGCACGCACACCCATGTGCCCACCGCCGATCATCGTATCCTCTCCGGCGGCACGGCCTTTTGCACCGACGTCGGCATGTGCGGCGCCTATGACGGCGTGATCGGCATGGAAAAGGAGGAGCCGCTGCGGCGTTTCACGCGCAAGATCGGCTCCGGCCGGTTCGAGCCGGCCTCCGGCCCCGCCAGCCTTTCGGGCCTGGCGGTGGAGACCGACGACCGCACGGGGCTCGCCGTGAAGGTCTCGGCCGTGCGCCTCGGCGGGGTGCTTGAGGAGGCCCGGCCGGGCTTCTGGGAAAATTGACGAAGCGGAATCCTTGAGGGGCTTCCTTGCCCTTCGCCCATCGGCCGACCTATAAGGCCGGCTTCATACAAGAAGACCCAGCTCGAGCGGCGCCCCGATGGGCGCGCGGAGGTGAGGCCGAACAGAAATCGGAGGCGGTCATGGCCGGACATTCACAGTTCAAGAACATCATGCACCGCAAGGGCAAGCAGGACGCGGTGCGCTCCAAGCTGTTCTCCAAGCTGGCGCGCGAAATCACCGTGTCGGCCAAGATGGGCCTGCCCGACCCCAACATGAATGCCCGCCTGCGCGCCGCGATCCTCGCCGCCCGCGCGGAAAACATGCCCAAGGACAATATCGAGCGCGCCATCAAGAAGGCCGGCGGTGCCGACAGCGAGAATTACGAAGAGATTCGCTACGAGGGCTACGGCCCCGGCGGCGTCGCGGTGATCGTCGAGACGCTGACCGACAATCGCAACCGCACGGCGGGCGAGGTGCGCTCTTATTTCACCAAGTCGGGCGGAAACCTCGCGGAAACCGGCGCGGTCTCGTTCATGTTCGACCGCGTCGGGCTGATCGAGTTCGACCCCGCCAAGGCCAGCGCCGACGCCATGCTGGAAGCGGCCATCGACGCAGGGGCGGACGATGTGGCCTCCTCCGAGCACGGGCATGAGGTGATCTGCGCGGTGGAGAATCTCAATGAGGTCCAGCGCCAGCTCGAACTGAAGTTCGGCGAGCCGCGCAAGGCCGGCCTCGTGTGGCGCCCGCAGAACAATATCGCGGTGGACGACGAGACCGCCGAAAAGCTCCTGCGGCTGGTGGATTCGCTTGAGGACAATGACGACGTCCAGAGCGTCACGGCCAATTTCGAGCTCTCGGACGCGATGGTCGCGAAGATGACCGCCTGAGCATCGGCTCAGCCTCGCCCCTTAATCGAAGAACCGTCCGCGGCGCCGAATGGCGCTGCGGACAGCTGTGTTCTGTGGCGCCGGCGCTCATGTGGCGGGGGCCGCGCCCTCGCGCCGCCTCTCGCAAAACCCTTCCCGCTCGCGCGCCCGGATACCGCGCGGACTCTTGTCGCGGCATGCCGCGCGGCATTATGTTCGTTTTCGTAACGTCATTCTGGGCGAGAGGAGCCGTAGGCAAAGCAAACGCTACGTCATGTGACGGCACACCGGTGGGGGCTCTTTTCAGCCGGCGACGACTCTGCGCATGGTATCATCCAACAGCGCTAGACAATTGCATAATACCTCCACTTCTGTAATCACGCCGTCATGGCGGCTGGACTAATTGCAAACGGTATCGCCTGCGTTTGGCACGGTGTAAGGTTGTCAGCAACGTAAGCGTGTATTCGGACTTGATTCGGGAACGACCCGGGGGAGCGAGCGTGTCAGGGCGGCGGCGAATCTTGTGCCTCATGGAAACGCTCAATGCGCATCAGCCGAATGCATGCGCTTACTTGCGTCTCCTGCTGCCGCTGACGAAACCGATCGTGAAGGAAGAGTTTGATATAACCTTCGGCGATATCGACAACTATCAGCACATTGATGCGGATATCGTCATTACCCAGCGCGTTGTTCTTAAAACCTTGAAGCGCGCGGAGCGGCTGGTTTCTTATTGCGCGCGCAAGGGGGCCCGCCTCGTCTACGATCTGGACGACGATCTACTTTCCCTTGCGGCGGACCATAACGAGCATTCCTATTATCAGCAGCTGCGCCCTCTGGTGACCTTCCTGCTGCGGGAATCCCATGAAGTCTGGGTCTCCACCGAGGATCTCGCCCGGCGGCTCGCGCCTTTGTCCGACAAGCTTGCCGTGCTCCAGAATCATCTCGATCCGCGGGTCTGGCAGGTGCGTCAGCCGGTTCCCTGCGAAGGTCCGTTGCGTTTGCTGTTCATGGGGACGACCACGCACCAATCGGATTTCGACACCTTGCTTCGGCCTGCGCTGGCGCGGGTGCGCGATCGGGTGAGCCGGGACATCGCCCTGACCCTGATCGGCGTCATGCCCAGCCATACGGTATGCGAGGGATGGCAGGCCATCCGCCCGCCCGACCATGTGTCCGTGTCCTACCCCGCCTTCGCGAACTGGCTCATGGACCAGGGGCCCTACGATATCGGCCTTGCGCCGCTGGCCGATAATCAATTCAATCAGTCGAAGAGCCGGCTGAAGTTCCTCGAATATTCTGGGCTCGGCCTCGCCACCGTGGCCAGCACCGTGGGCGAGTACCGTGAGTCCATCGTCGACGGGGTCAATGGAAGGCTGGGGGGAAATTCGGCGGAAGCGTTCGAGGAGGCCTTGTTCTCCTTGGTCACCAACGAGGATCTGCGGCTGGAACTTGCCGAGAATGCGTCACGTCTGGTTGCCGAAAGCCTGGCTGAAGCTCACCGCGTGGAGCCTCGTCTTGAGCGCCTGCGGGGGCTGGAAGTGCTTGCGCCGCCGCTCGCGGCGCAATAGGGGCGGTCCACTGGCCCTGAACACCCCACCATTCGCCGACTATTTGTCAGGGCATCACATTCTTGAAAGGCGTCATCGCAGACTGCTAGATCAGCCTGCGGTTCTCGCGCTGCCTGGAAAAGGCGCAAGTACGCAGGCGTTTTGCGGTCACCGCGACAGGCGCAGGCGGGATCGGAGACGGGTATGATTGGCTCTTCGTTGTCTTTGGGGATCACCCTGACGACGCCGGCGTTTTTTGAGCCCAAGCGGGTCGCCCTGCCTCCCGTCTTCGTCGAGCATTTTCCGTTCGGCTTCTGGCTGATGGATGCCCTGCGCCCGCGCCTCGTGGTTTCGCTCGGGCGGCGCACGCCGAATCCTCATCTGTGCTTTCTCCAGATCGCGTCGCATCTCGATCTATCGACCCGTTGCGTTGCCATTTCCGGCTGGAGCGAAGCGGGCGAGGGGCGGCAGCCGGCGGCATTCGGCGCCGCGTTCAGCCGTGACGACATGCGGGCCTCCGAAGTTCTGCTCGCCTCCGCCGAGACAGCATATCGCGACTTTCCTCCTGGAAGCATCGATCTGCTCTGCCTCGATGCGGTTCCCCTGGGTGCCCTTGCGGACGACACGCTCGCGGCCTGGCTGGACCGCCTGTCCGACAGTGCCGTCATCCTGGTCCATGGTCTCAGCGAACCGGGCGGGGAACGCGTGTGGCGGCAGCTGCGCGTGCGCTACGGCAGCTTCATCTTCACCCACGGCGAAGCGCTCGGCATCCTCGCGATTGGGCCGCGGATCGCCCCGCTGCTGCGTCCGTTGTTCGATCCGGCGCCGTCCGCCGGCTTTCAGCAAAATGTCCAGCTCGCCTTTTCGCGCCTCGGGAAGGATCTGAAGCTGGCCCTGGCGCCGCAAGTGCGCCAGCCGGCATTCGGAAGCGACGCCGCCCGCGCGGCCCAGATGGAGTTGCTGCGGGAATCCGAGCGCGAACGGGCCGAAGCGCTCGGCAAGGAAGCCGCTCGCCTGCGCGCGCTGCTGCAGGAAGAGACCGCGCAAACCTCGGCCCTGGAACAGGAACTGCTCCAGAAGGAGGGGCAATTGCTCCATCTGGTCCAGCGTCTGCGCTCGTTCTCCTGGCTGTTGCGGCAGATGGTCAAGACCATCCGCATCGGCCAGCGCCGCTTGGTGGGCCGGGTGGCTAAATTGTTCGGCGTGCGCACCGCCTCCTATGTGATGGACAAGAGCCGCAAGCGCCTGGCCCGATCGAACCTGTTCGACCCGGTCTATTATCTGCGGCGCTATCCCGACGTGGGCGCTGCCGGCATGGATCCCCTGACGCATTATCTGGCGCACGGCGCCAAGGATGGGCGGGACCCCAATCCGGTGTTCCGAACCCTCTGGTATGTCACGCAATATCCCGACGTGGTCGCTCTGGGCGAGAACCCGCTGCTGCACTATATCCAGCACGGCAGCAAGGAAGGGCGCATGCCCAGCCCGGATTTCGATCCCCGCTGGTATCTCGCCGCCAATCCCGACGTCGCCGCCCTCGGCATGGACCCGCTCGCCCATTTCCTTACCCATGGGCGCTTGGAAGGGCGGGTCGGCGTACCGCTCGTGGAAGCCGAGGGGCTGGCCTTTCTGAAGGCGACGCGCCGCCACACGCTGGACCTTGCGAGCTTCGTGCCCTCGCCCATCCGCCATCCCGCCCGCGACCTGCTGCCCATGGACGAGGTCGCGGTGGTGATGCCGGTCTATGCGGGCTACGAGGAGAGCCGCGCCTGCATCGAGAGCGTGCTCGCCTCGCGGGCGCGCAACGAGACCTTCGGGCTGCTCGTCCTGATCGACGATTGCGGACCGGAACCCGCCTTGCGCGCCTATCTGAGGGAGGTCGCGGAGACGGCCACGGGGGTGATGCTGCTGGTCAACGAGGAGAACAAGGGCTTCGTCGCCAGTGTCAATCGCGGCATGATCGAAGCGGGCGTGCGCGACGTGATCCTGCTCAACAGCGACACCGAGGTGCGCGGCGACTGGGTGGATCGCATCGCGGCGCAGGCGGCGGCGGATCCGCGCATCGCCACCGTCTCGCCGTTCTCGAACAACGCCACGATCTGCAGCTATCCCGACATCGGCGAGGGGCTGGGCCTGCCCGAAGGGCACACACTCGCCGCGCTGGACGAGGCCTGCGCCACCGTCAATGCCGGCCGTTCCGTGGACATTCCGACCTCGGTCGGGTTTTGCATGTTCATTCGCCGCGCCTGCCTTGAGGACGTTGGCCTGTTCGACGAGGACACGTTCGGGAAGGGGTATGGGGAAGAATCCGACTTCTGCTGCCGGGCCAGCGCGAAGGCATGGCGCCATGTGCTCGCGGGGGACGTGTTCGTCTACCACGCGGGCAATGTGAGCTTCGGCGGCACCGCGAACACGCGCAAGTGCGAGTCCGCGCGCCTGCTGCGCGAGCGCTATCCGGATTATGAGGCGGCCGTCGGCCGCTGGGTGCGCGAGGACCCGGCCTTTGCCATGCGCCTCGCGATCGAGGCGAGCCTGATGCGCGCCTCCGGCACGCCCGTGATCCTGCACATTCTGCACCCCTGGGGCGGGGGG
This sequence comes from Roseixanthobacter pseudopolyaromaticivorans, assembly GCF_043195145.2. Lineage (NCBI taxonomy): Bacteria > Pseudomonadati > Pseudomonadota > Alphaproteobacteria > Hyphomicrobiales > Xanthobacteraceae > Roseixanthobacter > Roseixanthobacter pseudopolyaromaticivorans. Next base: position 4,336,993 of record NZ_CM195539.1, on the reverse strand, counting down.
ACCGAGAAGCAGGTGGTGGACCTGATGGCGCTGACGGCGGAGCGCGCGATTTCCCTGACGCTCATCATCACGCCGCCGGATGATGAGAAGCCCGATTTTGGGCTGGCCCTGTTCATTCCCGATCCCACGGGCGGGCGGCGGGTGGACATGCGCGTCGGCCAGCTCGGCGAGGTAGCCCAGCTCCTGCGCGCGTTCGGCCTGCGACGCATCCATGTGCACCACGCGCTCACCGCGATGGATGAGCTTGCGCCCTTCCTGGCGCTGATGAACCTGCCCTATGACGTGTCGATCCACGATTACGCGCTGATCTGTCCGCGCATCAATCTGGCGCAGGCGGGCACCTATTGCGGCGAGCCCGACGAGCGCGGGTGCCTGGCCTGCCTTGCGGCCGATCCCAAGCCGTTTTCACGCGATATCATCTGGTGGCGGGAGCGCGGCATCGCGCTGATCGAGCATGCCGAGCGGGTAATCTGCCCCTCGCGCGACGTCGCCGACCGGATTCGCCGTTACGCGCCCTATGCCAATCTCATCGTGGTGCCCCACGAACCCGACCTGTATCGCCGGCCGCAGCCGGTGTGGATTCCGCAGATCGCCCCGGACATTCCCATGCGCGTCGCCGTCCTCGGCATCCTTGCCGAGCACAAGGGCGGGGCCTTTCTGTTGGATTGCATCGAATACAGCCGGTCCATCCGCGCGCCGCTGGAATGGCAGGTGATCGGAGAGTTTCCCAACAAGCTCGACGTGCGGGCCTCCAGCCTGCGCGAGCATCTCTCCATCACCGGACGCTACAAGCCCGACGAGTTGCCGGCCCTGATCGCCAAGGCCGACCCGCACCTGATCTTCTTTCCCCAGCATTGGCCGGAAACCTACAGCTTTACGCTGAGCGAGGCGTTTGCCGCGCGCCGGGCGGTGCTGGTGCCGCCGCTCGGCGCGTTTCCCGAACGGGTCGCGGGAAGCGCCGGCGCGTTTGAATATTCGCTGTCGGAAACCCCGCGGCAGGTGGTTGAGGACCTGCTTGCGCTACGTCTGCGCTTCATGGACCCGGTGCCCGAAACCCCTCCCCTCGCACCGCAAATGGGCGCAACGATGCGGGAAAACGCGGATTTTTATCGCTCCGCTTATATCTGAGCGCGGCGCAAGCCTCCGCTTGATCGGCAGGCGGCGAGGATTTGGGTGGGGCGTAGCGGCGGGAGCGGTGTTCAGTCCCGGCATAAGACCGGCGTAGCGCATCTGCCCGGGCCGAGCGTCATCAGCCGAAGCAATGGTCGCGGCGCGGAAGCTGAAGGTAGCGCGGTGGCTCTTCGCGCACCGGCCACAAGGCCCTGGCGTCACACTTCTTAGGCCGGCGGAACGGATGATCGCGCGGGCGTGTAGGGGTATCCTTGAAGGACCGAGGCGGGAATGAACCCCGCCTTGATCTGAAGGGACTGGAGAACCGCCGGAGGATCAGGCGGCGAGCCGGTCGGCGGTTTCGCGCAATTCGCTGATGGCCGCCTCGATTTCGGCGCGCTGACGCTCGAGCTGGGTGAGCTGCGAGAGGCAACGGTCGCGGGTCAGGGCGAGATCCTGCACGTTCTGGCCTTCATGCGCCGCAACGAGTGAGCGAATTTCGGCGAGGGTGAAGCCGAGACGCTTGCCCTTGAGGATTACCGAGAGACGGTCCCGATCGGTCGCGGAATAAAGCCGCGCGAGGCCTTCGCGACGGGGGCTCAGCAGGCCCTTGTCCTCATAGAAGCGCAGGGCGCGCAAGGTAACACCAAATTCCCGCGAGAGATCGCCGATGGTGAAGACATTGGCGGCCCCGAAGGCCCGGTCGGTCTGCGCGATGTTTTCGCGAACTTCGAAACCGTTTGCGTCCATGCACACTCTCCTGAAGGTGGTCGCGATCGAGGACGGCAATCGCGCCATTCTACGACCAAGGCCCGCAAAGTGATTTGAAACCGAAGGAGACATTCCAGCGCGTGGCGTCCTGCCGCGTTCGCCGGCTCCCCCGATCTGTGTACGAACATAGGGAAAGCCGGCTCACCCAGGGAGAAGGTTGCAGGCTCCCTTAGGGAAAGTAACCGTTACTTCTCCGGACAAATCCCTGCAAAATCGGGCTTTAACTCGCCGTTTACCAAACCGCGTCAAAGATTCGGAACTTCTTGTCGCGGCGTTGCGCTTCGCATCGCCCCATCCCAGCCGTAGGAGGCGGGCATGGACCGTTTGGAAACAGCTGCCCGAAAGTTCCGTGTCGAACCGGGCCCTGAGCGAGATCCGGTCGGCGATCTGCGCCGCCGAATCGAAGGGGCACACGACCTTTTTGCACCCTCGGCCATCGAGACGCTGCGCGCCGAAGTGGAACGGCTGCGCGAGGAACTGCGGGAAACGGCACCGCGCGCCGCGGTGCGGGAAATCGGGCGCGCCCTGACCCATCTTCACGGCCAGATGAGCGAGGTGCAGGCCATAGAGCCGGCCCGCATCGCCGCCGATCTCAACGACATCAAGCTGTGCCTCGGCATCCTCTCCGCCGGCGAGGGACGCGACGGGTTTACCGCAGCGATGGAGGGGCTCAGCCGGAAGGTCGACCTGCTCAACAGCCAGGCGGTCGATGCCGAGGCCTTGGCCCGCCTGCAGGCGCAGACCACGGAATTGAAGGATCTGGTGGCGCGCGCCCTGGAAGATGGCGGCACCCTCGCGGGTCTTGGGGCTGCCTCCCGCGCGGATCTCATGCGGATCGGCGAGGACGTGGTGCAGCGCATCGAGGTGACGGGCGCGGCGATGGAGCGTTCCACCCGCGACCTGATCGCCCGCCTCGAGGAGGCGCCCGCCGGTGATTCGACGGGCGAGGCGATCCAGCAGCAGCTCGCGGACCTGACGGGGCGCCTTGCCGCCCTATCGGAACAGGTGGGCGCCGTCGGCGGCGCCGCCGTGCTGGCGGAGAAGGTGGCCCTGCTGCTGGACCGGCTGGAACAGAACGGCGGGCCGCAGGCCGATGCCTTGCAGCCGCTCGCAGATGCCCTGGAGCGCCATGTCGCGGTGCTTGCCGAACGGGTCCAGGTCAGCGCAGATCACCAGGCGCGGCTCGATGGCATCGAGGCCAATCTGCACGCGTTGACACAGGAATTGGAACGCTTCCGCTACGCCTCCGCCGATGTTTCCGCTGAAGCGGTGCAGGCGGTGGCCATGCGCCTGTCGGCCCGCGACGATGCGCCGGCCGTGATCGGTCTCAAGCGCGGCCTTGCGGCGCTGGAGGCGCGCCAGCAGGATTTCGAGCGGCGCACCCAGGATTTCTTCGCCGCCGAGGCGGAACTCGGTCTGCGCGACCTTGCCGAGCAGGAAATGGTGCGTCCCCCCTATCACGCGCCGGAACCGGTGGTGGACTTTGCTCCCGAGCTGGACCTGGCCCCTGACGTTGAAGCGCCGCGTTTCGACGCCACGCGCCCGGTGTTCGACGGCGCTCTGGACGAGGTGGATTTCGCTGACCTGAGGCCGCACCATTTCGCGGCCGATGACCATCGGGAAGAGGATTTCACGTCTTTTGCGCCGGTCGGGCCGGGCAAGACAGAGCCGCCGGCCGGCTCCACGCCCCGCCCCGTGCTTGGGAAGAGATCGCTGTTCGGCCAGCGCGAGGACCGCGCCATCCGCAAGGCTCGCCAAATCTCGCGCAAGCGCGCCGTGGCGGACCGCAAACGCCAAGCCATTCCGGTCGCCGGACGGGTTGCCATCGGTGCCGCAGCGCTCGGAATCCTGGTTCTTGGCGTCGCGCAGTTCTCAGGGCCGATCTCGACCCTGTCCCACTCCGTGGCGCATTCGGTCTCCGGTTCCTTCACACGGCTCGCCCACGGTCTGGAAGCTCGGGCGGCGGTGACCGCGCCGAGCGGGGCCGCCACGGCCAGCGCGGCGGTGGCCGCCGTCAAGGCGCCGCCGCCGGTCAATGCTCCCGCGCTCGGCGATCTGCCGCCGCCGGTGGGCTCGCCCGCGCTGCGCACCGCAGCCCTCGGAGGCAATGCCGCCGCTGCCTATGAGGTGGGCATGCGCTATGTGGACGGCAAAGGGACGGACATGAATCCCGTCAACGGGGTGAAGTGGCTGTCCTATGCGGTTTCGAAGGGCTCGGTGCCGGCGGCCTATCAGCTCGGCAGCCTGTATGAATATACCAATCGCGACATCGATCAGGCCCGCGCGCTTTATATGTGGGCGGCGGATCGCGGCAACGTGCGGGCCATGCACAATCTCGGCGTGCTGGCGTCCGAGGGCACGGACGGGAAATCCGATTGGCCGGCCGCCATCCGCTGGTTCCGCATGGCGGCGGATCTCGGCCTGCGCGACAGCCAGCACAATCTCGGCGTGATCTATTCGCGCGGCCTCGGCGGCACCCCGGATCTGGGCGAGGCCTGGAAATGGTTCGCTCTGGCGGCCAACCAGGGCGATACCGAAAGTGCCCGCAAGCGCGACGACATCGTCGGGCGGGCGGATGCGGAAACCCTGCGCCGGGCGCAGGCCGCCGCGATTGCCTTCACCCCGGGCATTATGGACGAGGCCGCGAACACCACCGCGAGCAAGCCGGAATGGAACCAGCCGGGACCGGAGGACGCGGCGCCGCGCACCGTCTCCGCCAAATCCAGCAGCTAGGCCTTGCCTGCCGGAAGGTGATTTTGACGGCAGCGATCTGAGAGCGGGGGCGCCACACGCTCCCGTTCGCGCGATCCCCCTCGCGGCGCGGCCTCGCCTCGCGCATGGTGAGAGGATGAAACAGCACGCGATTCGGATCATCGGGCTCGATCCCGGCCTGCGCCGTACCGGCTGGGGGGTGATCGAGGCCGAGGGTTCGCGCCTCTCCTTCATCGCCTGCGGCACCATCCTGCCGCCCGAGGGCGCCGCGATGGCGGTGCGGCTGGCGACGCTCCACCGCGAATTATGCGCCGTCGTCGCCGCCCATGCGCCCGACGAGGCGGCGGTGGAAGAAACCTTCGTGAACATGAACCCGTCTTCCACCCTCAAGCTTGGGCAGGCGCGCGGCGTGGTGATGCTGGCGCCCGCCCAGGCCGGCCTGGAGGTGGCCGAATACGCCCCGCTTCTGGTGAAGAAGACCGTGGTCGGCGCCGGCCGCGCGGAAAAGGGGCAGATCCGCATGATGATCGGCGTGCTGCTTCCCAAGGCGACGCCGCAGACGGAAGATGCAGCCGACGCCCTGGCGGTGGCGATCACCCATGCCCATCATCGCGGCGCCGCTGCGCTGCGGCGTCTGGCGCTGTAGAGTGTCCGCCTGGGCCGGGGCTGAAGCGGCCGCGAGGCAGGGGATAAGCATGGTTTGGGGGCAGCTTGCTCTGGTGGACGCGGCGCTGTTTGCCGGTGCCGCCTTGTATATCAACGTTGCCGAGCAGCCGGCGCGGGCCACGCTCGATCCGGCCGCGCAGCTGCGCCAGTGGAAGCCGGCCTACAAGCGCGGCTTCGCCATGCAGGCGACCCTGGCCCTACTGGGCTTCGTTCTCGGCGCGGTCGCCTTTGCCGTATCCGGGCAATGGCGCTGGATGGCCGGAGCCGTGCTGATGCTGGCGAACTGGCCCTTCACGCTTATCGCCATCATGCCCACCAACCGCCGGCTCCTGGCCACCGAGGAAGCTTTTGCCGGAGCGGAAAGCGCGCGCCAGATCGCCTGTTGGGGGCAATTGCATATGGTGCGCACCGGCCTCGGGCTCGTGGCCACCTTCGTTTTTCTCTGGGCGTCGCTGAGCGGCAAGGGCGCGTGAAGGCTTCAACATGATCGGCAAGCTTAAGGGCGTCATCGACAGCTATGGCGAGGACCATGTGATCCTCGATGTGCATGGCGTCGGCTATCTCGTCCATGCCTCGACCCGCACGCTCCAGGGCCTGCCGCAGGCGGGGGAGGCGGCGGTGCTGTTCATCGAGACCTTCGTGCGGGAGGACCAGATCCGCCTGTTCGGCTTCGTCAGCGAGGCGGAACGCGAATGGTTCCGCCTGCTGCAGGGCGTGCAGGGCATCGGCACCAAGACCGCGCTGGCGGTGCTCTCCACCTTGCGCCCCGCCGAATTGGCGCAGGCGATCGCGCTGGGCGACAAGGCCACCGTGGCGCGCGCGCCCGGCGTCGGCCCGCGGGTGGCGACGCGCATCGTGACCGAGCTGAAGGACAAGACACCCGTGCTCTCCGGCGTCGACCCGGTACTGGCGCAGCTTGCCGGCGAGATGGCTGCGGACCGGGTGCCGGCGCCGGTGGCGGATGCGATCTCGGCTTTGACCAACCTCGGCTACGGCCCGCCCCAGGCCTCCGCCGCCATCGCCGCCGCCGCGCGCGGGGCGGGGGAGGGGGCGACGACGGAGACTTTGATCCGGCTGGGATTGCGGGAACTGGCGAAATAATCAGGGCAGGTTGAGCTGCCAGGACACGCCATAGCGGTCGTTGACCCAGGCGAACTTCCGGCTGAAGCCGTAATCATCCGGCGGCATCAGCGCCGAGCCGCCTTCCAGCAGGGCGGCGGCGAGGGTTTCGATCTGCTCCGCGCTCTCGCAGGTGACGAAGAAGGAAAAGGACGGCGTGAAGGTGAAGGCATGCTTCACGAAGCTGTCGGTGCACATCACCTCTTGCCCGGCCAGCGTGAAAAGCGCCGTCAGGATCGAGCCTTCCGGGCCGGGACCGTCGGGCCCGTAGCGGCGGACCTCGCCGAGCGTGCTGCCGGGAAAGAGCGACAGATAGAAGGTCATGGCTTCCTCGGCCTTGCCCTCGAACATGAGGAACGGACGGACGGCGACGCTCATGGCGGCTCCTTTTCGAGCGCGGTCCAAGGCCGGACCGGCTCCAATTGACCAAGGGGCAGGAGATAGAAACCTAGGCAGGATCGCCGCGGCCTCCTAGTGTCTGGCGACCACGCCCGAAAGAGTCTCGACCGATTCCATGAACCCACGCCTCCTCACGCCGGAAAAGCGCGACGACGATACCGCCGACACGACGCTGCGGCCGCAGCGGCTTGCTGATTTCGTCGGCCAGGCGCAGGCGCGGGCGAATCTCGAAATCTTCATCAAGGCGGCGCGCGCCCGGCAGGAGGCGCTGGACCACGTTCTGTTCGTGGGCCCGCCGGGCCTGGGCAAGACCACGCTCGCGCAGATCATGGCACGGGAAATGGGGGTGGGCTTCCGCTCCACGTCTGGCCCGGTGATCGCCAAGGCGGGGGACCTCGCCGCCATCCTCACCAATCTGGAGGAGCGCGACGTCCTGTTCATCGACGAGATCCACCGCCTGTCGCCGGCAGTGGAAGAAATCCTCTATCCGGCCATGGAGGATTATGAGCTGGACCTCGTCATCGGCGAGGGGCCGGCGGCGCGCTCGGTGAAGATCTCGCTGCCGAAATTCACCCTGGTGGGCGCAACCACCCGCTCCGGCCTGCTGACCACGCCGCTGCGCGACCGGTTCGGCATTCCCGTGCGGCTCGGCTTCTATACGGTCGAGGAACTGGAATTCATCGTCACTCGCGGCGCGCGCGTGTTCGGCATCGGGATTGCGGCGGACGGGGCGCGGGAGATCGCCATGCGGGCGCGCGGCACGCCCCGCATCGCCGGCCGCCTGCTGCGGCGGGTGCGCGATTTCGCCTTGGTGGCGGAGGTGGAGAAGATCGACCGCGCCATCGCCGATCGGGCGCTCTCCGCGCTGGAGGTGGACAGCGCGGGCCTCGATGCCATGGACCGGCGCTATCTGAACGTGATCGCGCAATTCTATGCCGGTGGGCCGGTGGGAGTGGATACGCTGGCGGCAGCGCTCTCGGAGCCGCGCGACGCCATCGAGGAGATCGTCGAGCCGTTCCTGGTGCAGAAGGGCTTCATCCAGCGCACCCCGCGCGGCCGCATGCTCACCTCCGGGGCCTATCGCCATCTCGGCCTGCCGGAGCCGCAGAGACCATCCTCCGCCTTGCCTCTGTTCGACGAGGAAGAGTAGGTCTTGTCGCCGTCCCGCGCATGCGGCGGGGCGCAGGGGCTGATCGGCGCAACGGCGAGAGAGACGGCATGAAGAACGACATCAGCGGCGAACGCGCGACGGCACCGGGCGAACTGGAGACGCACCCCCATCTCTCGGGGCGCCTCATTCCCGGCGGCCATGCGCTGGCCCTGCGGGTCTATTACGAGGACACCGATTTCTCCGGCATCGTCTACCACGCCAATTATCTGAAGTTCATGGAGCGCGGCCGGTCCGACTACATCCGCCTGCTGGGCGTCGCCCAGGGCGCCTTGTTCGCCGAGGCTGCGGCGGAAGCGCCCGGTTTTCACTTCGTCGTGCGCTCCATGCAGCTCGATTTCCTGAAACCCGCCCGCATCGACGACGTGCTGGAGGTGGTGACGCTGTCGAAGGAGGTCGCCGGCGCCTCCATCATGCTGGGCCAGAGCGTGCGGCGGAACGGCGAGCTTCTGGTCTCCGCGAATGTGCGCGTGGCCTTTGTTTCCCAAGGGCGCGCGCGCCGCATCCCCGATGCCCTGCGCCTGGCGACCCTGGCCGATGCGGAGCGCGCGGCGCAGGACGTTGCAGCGCAGCGCTAACGCTTCCTTAAGCATGATCGTGTGTTCTCTGTCGCAGCGTCGCGCGATCTGCCGCGGCGCGGCGAAAATCCAACGCGGTCAAAGTTTGGACAGAGTCCGCCGGTCAAAGAGCCCGCACTCTTCAAAACGGAAGCTGCAGGCGCATGCGTTGCAACTCGCGCTGCAACGCGGTGCGAAGCCGAGGATATGAGATGATGTCTGGCGAGAACGCGCGGTGCGGCCGATGAAGCGGCTCCTCCTTGCGACGGCGGCGCTGCTGGCCCTGTCTTGCGCCACCGCTTTGGCCCAGGGCACGGGCAATGCTCCGCCTCTGGCCGCCCCCGTGGCGAGCGGCGCGCTCGACGCGCCGAGCGTGAACATCTCACTGATCAGCCTGTTCATGCAGGCTCATATCGTCGTCAAGCTGGTCATGCTCGGCCTCGTCGCGGCGTCGGTGTGGGTGTGGGCGATCATCATCGACAAGACATTGGCGTTCGGCCGCAACCGCCGCGCCATGGACACGTTCGAGCAGGCGTTCTGGTCCGGCCAGAGCCTGGAGGACCTCTATCGCTCGCTGGCCGGGCGCCCCAACCATGCCATGGCGGCGATCTTCGTCGCGGCCATGCGGGAATGGAAGCGCACCTATGAGGGCGGCGCGCGCTCCTTCGCCGGCCTCAATCAGCGCATCGAGAAGGTGATGGACGTGACCATCGCCCGCGAGATGGAGCGGCTGGAAAACCGGCTGCTGGTGCTGGCGACGGTGGGCTCCGCCGGCCCCTTCATCGGCCTGTTCGGCACGGTGTGGGGCATCATGACCTCGTTCCAATCCATCGCCGCCTCGAAGAACACCAGCCTCGCGGTTGTGGCGCCGGGCATCGCGGAAGCCTTGTTCGCGACAGCGATGGGCCTCGTTGCGGCCATTCCCGCGACCATTTTCTACAACAAGTTCATCTCCCAGGCGGGCCGGCAGGCGCAGCGTCTCGAAGGCTTTGCCGACGAGTTCTCGGCGATCCTGTCGCGCCAGATCGACGAACGGGGCTGAGGACGCGCCATGGGCATGTCGGCAGGCGGCGCGGGGGGATGGCAGGGACGGCGCTCGCGCCGGCGCCGGGTCTCCGTCATGGCGGAAATCAACGTGACGCCCATGGTGGACGTCATGCTGGTGCTGCTGATCGTGTTCATGGTGGCGGCGCCGCTGATGACCGTGGGCGTGCCCGTGGACCTGCCGCAGACCCAGGCCAAGTCCATGGACCAGGACAAGGACCCGCTGACCATATCGGTCAACGACAAGGGCCAGATCTTCATCCAGGACACCGAGATCAAGATGGATGACCTGGTGGCCAAGCTCCAGGCCATCGCCAAGAACGGATTTGACGAGCGCATCTTCGTGCGCGGCGACAAGAAGGTGGACTACGGCACGGTGATGCGCGTCATGGGTCGCCTCTCGGGCGCCGGATTCAAGCGGGTCGCGCTGGTGACCGAGGTCGAACAAGGGGGTTGAGAAGGATCAGGATGCGCGTCGGCTTAACCGCATCATCCATAGCGCACGGGGCTGTCCTCGTGTTCGCCTTGGTGTCCTTTTCGGGCCCGAGACCCTTCGACGCGCCTCCCGAGACGGTGGCGGTGGACGTGATCTCCGCGTCCGACCTGTCGCAGCTCACCAAGGGCAACCAGAAGGGCAAGAAGGCCGAGCCGCCGAAAGTGGTGGCCGAGAAGGTCGATGCGCCCAAGCCCGCCGACAATCCCGACCTGAAGGTCACCGACAAGGCGGAAGTGCAGCCGAGCGCCGCCGTGCCTCCGCCGCCGCCGCCTCCGCCCCCCAAGGTGGAAGAGCAGAAGCCCGCTCCGACCCCGCCCAAGGCGGAGAAGCCGCCGGAGCCCAAGCCCGAGCAGCCGAAGGCCGACGAGGCGCTGAAGGCCGAGCCGAAGAAGGAAGAGCAGAAGCAGGAGGCCAAGGCCCCGCCGATGCCGCCGAAGAAGCCCGATCCGCCGAAGGAAGTGCCTAAGCAGGTGGCCGACGCCAAGACGCCCACCGACCAGAAGTTCGATGTCGACAAGATCGCCGCCCTGCTGGACAAGCGCGTGCCCCAGCGTAACGCGGCGGCGGCCGATGCCATTTCCCACACCGCCTCGCTCGGCGCGACGGCGGGAGCGGCTGCGACCCTGACGCAGAACGAGTTGGACGCTCTGCGCGCCCGCCTGCGCGAGTGCTGGAACCCGCCCGTCGGCGCGGCCGAGGCGCAGGACATGCAGGTGCTGATCCGCGTCAACTTCAATCAGGACGGGTCGGTCATCGGCAGCCCTGTTCTCATTGAAGGGTCCGCGACGCCCTATGGACCCGCATTCGCGGAGAGCGCGATCCGCGCCATCCGCCGCTGCTCGCCTTATTCCTTCCTGCCGCCCTCGAAATACGAGGTCTGGCGCACCATCGACATGACCTTCACGCCGCGCGACATGTTCCGTGGCTGAGGCGTTCCGCACCCGATCTGCCGAAACGAGAAAAGAATGACCCTTCTGAAGCGACCCGCACCGTTCGAGGCCTCCGGCACCCTGCTGTCCCGCCGCGCCCTGGTAACGGCGGGGGGCGGCGCCGCGGCCGCCCTGGCCCTTGGCGGGTTCCCCGCGCCGGCGCGGGCCGCGCTGAAGCTGGACATCACCTCCGGTACGCCGCAGCCGATCCCCATCGCCGTCACCGACTTCATCGGCGAGGGCGAAGTGGGGCGCGGCGTGAGCCAGGTGGTGAGCGCCGATCTCAAGCGCTCCGGCCTGTTCGCGCCCATCGAGCCCAAAGCGTTCGTGGAGAACATCACCAATCCCGACCAGGCACCGCGGTTCCAGGACTGGCGGGTGATCAACGCCCAGGGTCTCGTCACCGGCCGCGTCACGCGCCAGGGCGATGGACGGCTGAAGGCCGAGTTCCGCCTGTGGGACGTGTTCGCCGGCCAGCAATTGCTTGGCCAGCAATATTTCACCCAGCCCGAGAACTGGCGCCGGGTGGCCCACATTATCGCCGACGCCATCTATGAGCGGCTGACCGGCGAGAAAGGCTATTTCGACACCCGCATCGTGTTCATCGACGAGAGCGGCTCGAAGGAGCGGCGCATCAAGCGGCTCGCCATCATGGACCAGGACGGCGCCAACGTGACCTATCTCACGCGCGGCGATGATCTGGTGCTGACCCCGCGCTTCTCGCCGACCAGCCAGGAAATCACCTACATGTCCTACGGCAGGTCGGATCCGCGGGTCTATCTGCTGAATATCGAGACCGGGCAGCGCGAGATCGTCGGCAATTTTCCCGGCATGAGCTTCTCGCCACGCTTCTCGCCGGACGGGCAGCGGGTGATCATGAGCCTGCAGCAGGGCGGCAATTCCAACATCTTCGTCATGGACCTGCGCTCCAAGACCACCACGCGCCTCACCGACGTGGCGGCGATCGACACCGCGCCCTGCTATTCCCCGGACGGCCGCCAGATCTGCTTCGAGAGCGATCGCGGCGGCACCTCGCAGATCTACATCATGGGCGCCGACGGCTCCGGCGCGCGCCGCATCTCGTTCGGCAATGCGCGCTATTCAACGCCCGTCTGGTCGCCGCGCGGGGATATCATCGCCTTCACCCGGCAGGCGGAAGGCCGGTTCGGCATCGGCGTCATGAAGACCGACGGCTCGGGCGAGCGCGTGCTGACCGAGGGATACCATAACGAAGGCCCGACCTTTGCGCCCAACGGCCGCGTCATCATGTTCTTCCGCGATCCTGCAGGCTCGGCCGGGCCGCAGCTCTTCACGATCGATGTGACGGGCTATAACGAGCAGCGCGTGCCGACCCCGAGCTATGCCTCGGATCCGGCCTGGTCGCCGCTGCGCTCCTGATCCCACCCTGTTGCGTTTGCGCCACACCTCGGCGCAAACGGGTGCCATGGTTTCGGGCGGCGTTAAGGATAACGCCCTGATTTCAGGGGCTTGGCACCGATTTTCGCAAAACGTCCAAAAGCGTGGCGCGGCCGCCTTTTGCGGCCCTCATCTTCGCCATCATGATGCCACGGCCCCGCACCACTGCTGCATTCGCCGCATGCGGGGCTACGCCTGCACGCGGTTCGGGCGACCGGCTGCCGGCCGTTGCCGGACGCCGGGGTGCGCAAGCCGGCGTCCTGCTGTGGCCGACGTCGCTCACCAAGCATTAACCACGAGAGACGGTAGGCGCCCGCGAACGGGCCTCCGCCGCGCTCTGCGGACACCGGACGGAGCCTGCGGAACCTTCGCTTAAGAAAGCGGCTGTTACACGAGGTCTCCGGCTTGCGTTGAGAAGGGAGTCACCGGAATGCGTTTCTTTGGTTTTGCTCGCGGCTTCCGGTTCGCCGCTCTATTCGGGTTCGCGCTGGCGCTGGCCGCCTGCGCCAATAATCCTGATCAGAATGCGGCGGGTGGTGCCGGCGGCGCCGGCGGGCCTCCCGGTTCGCCGCAGGAATTCGTGGTGGCGGTGGGTGATCGCGTGTTCTTCGATACCGACCAGACTGATCTCTCGCCCCAGGCGCGCGCCACGCTGGATCGTCAGGCCCAGTGGCTCCAGCAGTACAGCCGCTATTCCTTCATCATCGAAGGTCACGCCGACGAGCGCGGCACGCGCGAATACAACATCGCGCTCGGCGCCCGCCGTGCCCAGAACGTGCGCGACTATCTCGCCTCGCGCGGCATAGACCCGGCGCGCATGCGCACCATCTCCTACGGCAAGGAACGCCCGGTGGCGGTGTGCAACGACATCTCCTGCTGGTCGCAGAACCGCCGCGCGGTGACGGTGCTGAACACCGGCGGTGCCTGATCCGCGATCCTCGCCTTCGTTCTCCCTTCGGCCGAGCCGGTGCCTTCGGGCGCCGGCTCTGTCGTTTTCACGGGCACGCGCGCGACCCATCGCGTGGGCGCCTCCTGGCTTTGCCCGGGTCACACTTTGGACGCGATCCCTGGGCAAAGCTGCGACAGATGCGGGGCTTTTACCCATGTCCCTGACCTCAACCCTTTTCGCGATTCGGACCATGATGCGCCCGCTTTCCGGTGCCCGAGCGCTTCTGTTCGCCGCCTGCCTGAGCATGGCGGCCGGTGGCGCGCAGGCGCAGAACAATCCCTTCGGCGATCTCTTCAAGCCGCCCGGCGCGGTGCAGAGCGAGCAGGCTGCGGCCGCCGCCCAATCCGAGAGCGTGCTGCGCATCGACCGGCTGGAAAACCAGCTGCGCACGATGACCGGCCAGATCGAGGAATTGCAGTATCGGAACCAGCAGCTGGAGCAGCAATTGCGCCGCTTCCAGGAGGATATCGAATACCGCCTTTCGGGCGGCAAGGGGCCGCGCCCCACCCCGCCTGCGGCCGGTGTCGCCGGTCCGGTGGGCGCACCCGGCGCCGCGCCGGGGGCTGTGCCCTCTTCAGTGCCACCGGTTGCCGCTCCGGTGGTGCCCGGCGCGGGCAAGCGGTCCGACGCCTTCGACCCCAATGAAGATCCCGTCGCCCCGGGCGCGCCCCAGCCCCTGGGGTCGCCGGCGAGTGCCTCCGCCGGACTCGCGCGGCCGAGCGTGCCGTTGGAGATCGGTCCGGGCGGCGGCGGGGCCGCGCCCTCGCGCGCCGGCGCGCCCGCGCAGACGGCCGCCCTCACGCCCGCCGGCAGCGCGCGCGAGATGTTCGACACCGGCTACGGGCAGATCCAGCGGCAGGATTATGCGGCGGCGGAGCAGACCTTCCGCCAGTTCCTCCAGACCTACCCCTCCGACCGGCTGACCCCGGACGCGGTCTACATGCTCGGCGAGAGCCAGTTCCAGCGCCAGTCGTTCAAGGACGCGGCCGAGCTGTTTCTCCAGGTTTCGACCAAATATCCCAATTCGACCCGCGCGCCGGAATCGCTGCTGCGCCTCGGCCAATCGCTTGCCTCGCTGAACGAGCGCGAAGCGGCCTGCGCCACCTTCGGCGAAGTGGATCGCAAATATCCCCGCGCCTCCTCGACGGTGCGCCAGGCGGTGGAACGCGAGCAGAAGCGTGCCGGCTGCTGACGCGCCGCCATCCGCGTCGTGTCCCGTCGGGGATGCCGAACTCCCCGCGCTGTTTTCTTCGCTTTCCGCCCATCCCATCGTGCTTCTGGCCTGCTCCGGGGGCCCGGATTCCACCGCCCTGATGGAACTTGCCGCCCGATGGGCGCGCCTTTCTTCCGCCTCGCCCCGGCTGCACGCCGCCACGGTGGACCACGGCTTGCGCCCCGAGGCCGCCGAGGAAGCGCGGCTGGTCGCCCTTCACGCCCACCGCCTTGCGATTCCCCATGCAATCCTGACCTGGGCCGGGCCGCGCATCACCGGCCGCGTCCAGGAAACCGCGCGCGCCGCACGCTATGCGCTGTTGGTGGCCCATGCTCGCCGGGTAGGCGCGCAGGCCATTGTGACGGCGCATACGCTGGACGACCAGGCCGAGACGATCCTCATGCGCCTCGCCCGCGGCTCCGGCCTCTCCGGTCTTGCCGGCATGCGCGCCTCTTCGCGGCGGGAGGGCTTGGCGCTGCTGCGCCCCTTGCTCGCCCTTCCCAAGGCGCGGCTGATCGCAACGCTTGAGGCTGCGGACATCGGCTTCGTCAGTGACCCCTCGAACGCGAGCCCGAAATTCACACGGGTGCGCCTGCGTGCCCTGATGCCGGTTCTCGCGACCGAGGGCCTGGACGCGGCCGGGCTCTCCCGGTTCGGTCGCCGGGTCGCGCGGGCCGAGGCGGCGCTGGAGCAGGCGACCGCCCGCGCGCTCGCGGATCTGGCGCCGGAGCCCTGGCCCCCAGCCGGGCCGATCCGCCTTGCGCCGGCGGCCTTCTTCGCCTTGCCGGAGGAAATCGCCTTGCGGGTGCTGCATCGCGCGCTGGATGCCGTGGGCGACGAAGGCCCGGTGGAACTGGCCAAGCTTGAGCGCCTGCTCGCTCGCATCACCGCCGCGCAGGCCGAGTGCCGCAGCGTTTCCGCGACCCTGGCGGGCGGGCGCATCCACCTCGCGCCCGGTCGGCTGGAGATTGCGCGAGCCTTGCCGCGCCGTGCCCGCCGCGTGGGCAATAGCGCATAATTGAGTCTTCTGGCTGCTGTTCTCCTTGGCAAGACACGGGCCGCGACCTATTTTAGCGTGGGACGCAAGGTGAGCGATGACGCAGAATGGCCATTCCGGGCAACTGGAAGCCCGATGCGGGAGCGCTGTCGCTGCGCTCCTCGTGAGGAATTTATGAACGCCAACCTTCGCAATTTCGCCCTGTGGGTCATTATCGTTCTGCTGCTTCTGGCGTTGTTCTCGCTCTTCCAGAGCCCGGGACAGCGCACCAGCGCGAACGACATTTCCTTCTCGCAGCTGCTCTCCGACGTGGATCAGGGGCGGGTGCGCGACGTCGTGATCGAGGGGCCGACCATTACCGGCTCGTTCACCGACGGCCGCGCCTTCCAGACCTATGCCCCCAATGACCCCACGCTGGTGCAGCGCCTGTATGGAAAGGGCGTTTCCATTACGGCGCGTCCGATCCAGGACAATGTGCCCTGGTTCGTCAGCTTGCTGGTGTCCTGGCTCCCCTTCATCGCCCTGATCGGCGTGTGGATCTTCCTCTCGCGCCAGATGCAGGGCGCCGGCGGCAAGGCCATGGGCTTCGGCAAGAGCCGCGCCAAGCTGCTGACGGAAGCGCACGGCCGCGTCACGTTCGAGGACGTGGCGGGCATCGACGAAGCCAAGAGCGAATTGACCGAGATCGTCGAATTCCTGCGCGACCCGCAGAAGTTCCAGCGCCTCGGCGGCCGCATTCCGCGCGGCGTTCTGCTGGTCGGCCCTCCGGGCACCGGCAAGACCTTGCTTGCCCGCTCCATCGCGGGTGAAGCGAACGTGCCGTTCTTCACCATCTCCGGCTCGGACTTCGTGGAAATGTTCGTGGGCGTCGGCGCGAGCCGCGTGCGCGACATGTTCGAGCAGGCCAAGAAGAACGCCCCCTGCATCATCTTCATCGACGAAATCGATGCGGTCGGCCGTCATCGCGGCGCCGGTCTCGGCGGCGGCAATGACGAGCGCGAGCAGACCCTCAACCAGCTGCTGGTGGAGATGGACGGGTTCGAGGCGAACGAGGGCATCATCCTCATCGCCGCCACCAACCGCCCGGACGTGCTCGACCCGGCCTTGCTGCGTCCCGGCCGCTTCGACCGCCAGGTCGTGGTGCCCAATCCGGACGTGGTCGGCCGCGAGCAGATCCTGAAGGTGCATGCCCGCAAGATCCCGATCGCCCCGGACGTGAACCTGAAGGTGATCGCGCGCGGCACACCCGGCTTTTCGGGCGCCGACCTTGCGAACCTGTGCAACGAAGCCGCCCTCATGGCCGCCCGTCGCAACAAGCGCATGGTCACCATGAGCGAGTTCGAGGACGCCAAGGACAAGGTGATGATGGGCGCGGAACGCCGCTCGCTGGTCATGACCGAGGAAGAGAAGATGCTGACCGCCTATCACGAGGGCGGCCACGCCATCGTGGCGCTGAAGGTTCCGGCGACGGATCCGGTGCACAAGGCGACCATCATCCCCCGCGGTCGTGCGCTCGGCATGGTCATGCAGCTGCCGGAGCGCGACAAGCTCTCCATGTCCTACGAGCAGATGACCTCGCGCCTCGCCATCATGATGGGCGGGCGTGTGGCGGAAGAGCTGATCTTCGGCCATGACAAGGTGACCTCGGGCGCGGCTTCCGACATCGAGCAGGCGACCCGCCTCGCCAAGATGATGGTGACGCGCTGGGGCTTCTCCGACCTGCTCGGTCAGGTGGCCTATGGCGAGAACCAGGACGAAGTGTTCCTCGGCATGTCCATGCAGCGGCACCAGAATATTTCCGAGGCGACGGCCCAGACCATCGACAAGGAAGTGCGCCGCCTGGTGGACGAGGGCTATGCGGAGGCAACCCGCATCCTCACCGAGAACCGCGACGGCCTGGAAGCTCTGGCGCGCGGCCTGCTGGAATATGAAACCCTCTCCGGCGACGAGATCATCGATTTGCTCGGCGGCAAGCCGCCGGTGCGCGACACGGTGATCGAGCCCGCCAACCCGCGCGGCTCCGTCGTTCCCACGGCGGGCAAGAACCGGCCCCGTCCCGACGGGCCGGCCGGCAGCATAGAGCCTCAGCCGCAGGCTTGATGACGCCGCAGCCAGTTGTGCCTTTGAAGATGCCCGCTCTTTGAGCGGGCATTTTCATGTTATGGGTCCGCGATCCGCACGGTGGCATGCAGGCGAGGCGGAGCGATATTCCGGCCGGGCGTCGGCGATTCGCGCTGCGATCATCGCCGTGCCGGGCCGCCGGAGTTGTGCGGAGCCAAGACTTTGCAGCGCGGGAAGTAAGTGACGTTCCTGCGCTTTTCCTTGCGACGCCAGAGGAGCTGGGTATTGTTTGGCGTGGGATCAGCTTTTTGCGCGGCGCGGTAAGTTTCTCGTGTTTTTTGGGAAGGCGATTACGATATTACCGTGCGCGGGGGCTTAGGGCGGAGACGCATTGAGGTGTGAAGGGAACAGGCATCCTGAGCAGTTGCGGCTGAGCCTGATGTCACAATGAAAGAAGCTGGCTCATCATATGCATGGCCGCTGGGGGCAAACGTGTTGATGGAAACGGAAAGGGGCCAGGTTCAGGAATTGGAGGCATTGCGTGCGGCGTTGGACGCCGAGCGCGAGCGGCATGCGCGCATGGCGAGCGAAGCCGCCCGGTTCAAGCAGGCCTATGAGAAGGAGGCGGCCGAGCACGCGCGGCTGCTAGGCATCGTCCAGAGTGATTTCGGTCTGGAGCGCGATCGGCTGAAAGCCGCGCTCGACCGAGAAGTTGCTCGCGCCGAAGACCGCGCGCGCCAGCACGAAAGCGAACTCGCAAGCCTCAGCTACAGGCTGGAAGCCGCCCATCTCCGCGTGGAGCTGGAGCGCAACCGGCGGCACAATCTTTCGAAGCTCTTCCGCTCGCGGCCCGTTGCGGCCCGCCGCGGGGCACGCGGCGTGCTCGGCCGCCTGATCCGCCGGTTCGGCGGTGGGGAGCTGGAAGCCAATTGTCGCCTGCTGCTGGATTCCGGGCTGTTCGACCGGAATTTCTACACACGGCAATATCCCTTGCCCGATTCGCTTCTCGTGGAGCCCGTGGTCGATTATCTGCTGCGCGGCGGATTCGAGGGGTGCCGGCCCAATCCGGTGTTCGATTCGGAATTCTATTTCGCGACCTATCCCGACGTGCGCAACGCCGGCATGAATCCGCTGTGGCATTACATCAGCTATGGCGAGGCCGAGGGGCGCATTCCCAGCGCCTCGTTCAGCCCCTACGCCTATCGCGAGGAACATCCGGAGCTGGAGCCGTGGCAGTCGCCGCTCGCGGACTATCTGGCGCGGCACGCGAACCAGGAACGTGACAGGTCGGGCCTCAAGGGCGCGGTCGGCGCGATCTGGGATGCGGGCATGAACCAGCTGCGCTCCTATCGCTACGCGCGGATGGCGAAGACCAAGATTCCGGCGCTGCGGGCGGGCCTCGCGGCGCTCGATGGGCGCTATCTCAGCTTCCGGCCCGGCCGGGGCGGGGTGCAGGAGGTGCTTCCCGCAGCGCGCACCGGAACCTACGAATGGCGCGGCCAGCCGTCCGGCTACACTTATATCGCCCCGCGCCGCCCGGCGGATCTCGACGCGCGCATCGCGCGCTTCCGCTCCACGCCCCGCTTCTCCATCGTGGTGCCGCTCTACAATACGCCGCTGGATGTGTTCCGCCGCATGGTGGCGTCGGTCGAAGCGCAATGGTACCCCCACTGGGAGCTGATCCTGGTGGACGACCGGAGCCCGCGTGAGGAGGTGCGGCAAGCCCTCGCCGCGCTCAAGGATCCGCGCGTCGTCATCAAGACCCTGAGCGAAAATCAGGGCATCGCCGGCGCCACCAACGAAGCGATCGCGCTTGCGGGCGGAGATTTCCTGGTTTTTCTCGACCATGACGACGAGCTGACCGAGGATTGCCTCTACGAACTCGCGGCATGCATCGATCGGGACGACCCCGATTTCATCTATAGCGACGAAGACAAGATCGCGACCAACGGCACGCTCGTTGAGCCGTTCTTCAAGCCCGACTGGTCGCCCGATACGCTGATGAGCCTCATGTACACCTGCCACGTCAGCTGCGTGCGGCGCAGCCTGGCGCTGAAGGTGGGGCCGCTGCGTTCGGAATATGACGGATCGCAGGACTGGGATTTCGTGCTGCGCGTCACCGAGAATACCCGGAAGATCTCGCATATCCCGAAGGTCCTGTATCATTGGCGCATCATTCCCGGCTCCGCGGCCGCGGAGTTCGACGCAAAGCCGGAGGCGCTTGCGGCGGCCGTGCGGCTGCGCCTGGACGCGATGCAGCGCCGGGGCGTCAGCGGCGCCTGCGAGCCGGTCGAGGGCCTGCAGGCCTATATGCGCGTGAGGTATGACGTTATAGATACGCCGCGCGTCTCGATCATCATCCCGTCCAAGAACAATTGGGCCGTGCTGCGCCAATGCCTGCGCTCGATCCAGGAAAAGAGCGTTTATAAGAATGTCGAGCTCGTCGTTGTCGACAACGGATCGAGCGAAGCGGACACCCTCGCCTATCTCGACAGCCTCGCCGGCGAAGACGGTGTGCGGGTGGTGCGGCACGATTTCCCGTTCAATTTCTCCGAGCTCTGCAATGTGGGCGTGCGCGCCTCCTCCGGAGAGATCCTGCTGTTCCTCAACGACGATACCGAGGTGGTCACGCCCGACTGGCTCGACCGCATGGTCGGCTATGCCCAGCAGAGCCATATCGGCGCGGTCGGCGCCAAGCTGCTCTATCCCAAATCGCAGCGGGTGCAGCACGCCGGGGTGATCTATATCGCCGATGGTCCGAGCCACGCCTTTCTCGGCGCGAATGCGAAGGACCCCTGCTATTACGCGCGCAACATGCTCGATGCGAACTGGCTCGCGGTCACCGGCGCGTGCCTGATGGTGGAACGCAGCAAATTCGAGACTGTCGGCGGGTTCGACGAAGCCTTCCCGGTTGCCTATAACGATGTCGACCTCTGCTTCCGCCTGGTGGAGGCCGGCCTGTTCAATGTGGTGTGTCCGGCTGCGGAACTGCTGCACTACGAATCCATGAGTCGGGGCATCGATCACGTCAGCGCGGAAAAAATGGCGCGGCTGCGCGCCGACAAGCGGCGGCTGGACGTGGCACACCCGCTTTTCTTCATGCGAGATCCCTTCTTCTCCCCTAATTTGCATCCCAACGACCTTACCTTCCGCGTTCCGTCGTGAGCACGCGGTGCGTAAGGTCCCAAGGGCGCAAGCGATGACATACGCCTGTGCTCGATTGCGGTGCACCTTCGGGGTGTAGAGTGTCTGTCGGCGGAAACGGTCTTGTGTGACCGTGCCGAGGGAAGGGCGAAAGGGGTCCGGTTTTGACAATGAATGCGGCTTTGGAGGCAGCGGATATCGTCTGGTTCGATGTCTGCGAGACCTTATTCATCCGCCCATTGGTGGAGCCGGAACACCTTTTCGACCTCGTGGGCGCGCGCGTTGGCATTGTCGAATTCAAACGGCGCCGGATCGCCGCCGAAGCGCTGGCGCGCAGCGAAGCTGCGGCCCGCGGCGCGGCTGTGACGCTGGACAGCATCTATGAGCGCCTCGAGGCGACGCCAGCGCAGCGCGACCTCGCCAGGAGAACCGAATACCGATTTGAACTCGCCCTGTGGCGGCCCGTCCCCGATGCGGTCGCGAGCTTTCGCGCGGTGGCCGCCGCTGGCCGCGCGGTGCTGAGCGGCACCACGCACCTGCCGGCGGGCTTCTTCGACGAATTGCTGGCGCTGCACGATCTGCCGGCCGCTCCGGTGATTCTTTCGGATGCCGAGTGGGAGGCGGATCGCGCGCTCTCACCAGTGGAGCTGATCGCCCGCCATATGAATGTCCGGCCGGATCGCATCCTCCCGTTCGCCACGGGGCGGGCCGGTGATGTCGACCCGGTGGACCCGCCGGAGCGTCCGGTCACCGAGGGAATTGCCTCGCTGGCCTTTGGATTGCGACGGATCGGCGGGGATGGGCTGGGCGGTGCCCGCGCCGCGCTCGGATTTGAGATCGCGGGGCCGGCTCTCACCGGTTTCGTGCACTGGCTCGGCGAGCAGGCGCGGCGCGATCAGATCGACCTGCTGCTGTTCTGCTCCGGCCCCGGCATGGCCTTGATTCGGATCGCCGAGGGGCCCTATCCGCCGCTCCTGCCGCGGCACGGCTATTTCGCCACGGGGCCCGCCGCGATCCTGCTGGCGGGGACGCACGATCGCAATTTCGACGCGCGCCTTGAGCTTTTCATGGCCGGGTGCCACGGCATGCGCGCCTTTGAAGTGCTCGAGCGGTTCGATATTCCCGTGCCCGCTCCGTTCATGATGGCGGACATCGGCCTCGGCGACGACGTGGTGATCGATCACGCCACCGAGCCGCTGCTGCGACGCTTCCTCAGCGCGTATCGGTGGGAGATTCTCAAGGTCGCGCGGCGCAATCGCCGGGGGCTGTTCCGCGAATTGCTGGATCTCGGCGCCGGGCCAAATATGCGGGTGGCGCTGGTGGATCTCGGCTGGGACGGAAGCCTGCTCGAATCCTTCATCCATACGGTGCAGGATATGATCGAGATTGAGATCTTCGGTTATTCCTTCTGCCTCCTGGATACTCAGGAGAGCCGGCGCCGGCAGGGTCTGCTCAACCTGAAGGGCCTTCTCTCGCGCAGCAGCCTGCCGCCCGAGCAGCTCGCTGCCATCGGCGCCAATCACGCCGCGATCGAGCTTCTGTTCACGCCGCCGCATCGGGAAATCATCGGGCTCGACGATCTGCCCGGTGCCGTCGCGCGGATCGAGAGCCGCAAGGGCTACGGTTCGGATCGGCTGGAGGCCGTGTCTACCGAAACTTCAGAGGGTGTCGCGGCTTTCGCGGCGTTGTTCAACACCTTCTGCGCCCGCGCCGGGTTCGAGCCGGACCCCATCGCGGTGTGCCAGCCTTTCCTCGCGGTGGCGGCGGATGCACAGGCCGTCGCGGGGCCGGTGGTGGCGGCGCTCGAGGTGCCGGCTACGGCCTGAGCGATCGTTCGTTTCGATATCAAATGAAGAAGCCGCCCTTTCGGGCGGCTTCTTTTTTACGCGCGCTCCGGCTCCTGCCTCAGGAGGCGTGGGACGGGGCGGGGTGGGGGGCGCCGTGGCCGTCCGTGCCGTGGCCGCCAGAGGTCGGGTGGATGTCCGGCAGGACTTCGCCGTGCTGCACCAGGGGTCGGTTACCCGCCAGCCGGCGCAGCAGCACGTAGAATACCGGGGTGAGGAAGATGCCGAACACCGTCACCCCGATCATGCCGGCGAACACCGCCACGCCCATGGCATGGCGCATTTCCGCGCCCGCGCCGGTGGAGGTGACCAGCGGCACCACGCCCATGATGAAGGCCAGCGAGGTCATCAGGATCGGCCGCAGGCGCAGCCGGCTCGCCTCGATCGCGGCCTCGACGGGCTTTCGCCCCTGGAATTCCAGCTCGCGGGCAAATTCCACGATCAGGATCGCGTTCTTCGCAGACAGGCCCACCAGCACGATCAGGCCGATCTGGGTGAACACGTTGTTGTCCCCCGCGCTGAGCCAGACGCCGGCCATGGCGGCGAGCAGGCCCATGGGCACGATCATGATGATCGCCAGCGGCAAGGTGAGGCTCTCGTACTGGGCGGCGAGCACCAGGAACACCAGGAAGATCGAGAGCGGGAACACCCACACCGCCGAATTGCCCGCCAGGATGTCCTGATAGGTCAGCTCGGTCCATTCGAAGCCGAAGCCCTTGGGTAGGGTTTCGGCCGCCACCCGCTCGATGGCCGCCTGCGCCTCGCCGGAGGAGAAGCCGGGCGCCGGCCCGCCGTTCACGTCCGCCGAAAGGAAGCCGTTATAGCGCATGGCCCGTTCCGGTCCCGCCGCCGAGCGCACCTTCAGCAGCGCAGACAGCGGCACCATCTCGCCGGTCTTGGAGCGGACCTTGAGCTGGCCCACGTCTTCCGGGCGGGCGCGGAACGGCGCGTCGGCCTGCACGCGCACCGTGTACGTGCGGCCGAACTTGTTGAAATCATTTACATAGGACGAGCCGAGATAGATCTGCATGGTGTTGAAGACATCCGTCACCGCCACGCCGAGCTGCCGCGCCTTCGTGCGGTCGATGTCGGCATAGAGCTGGGGCACGTTCACCTGATAGGAGGAGAACAGGCCGATCAGCTCCGGCTGCTGCATGGCCTTGGCCATGAACGCCTTCGTGGCTTCGTCGAGCGCCTCGTAGCCGAAGCCCGCGCGATCCTCCAATTGCAGCTTGAAGCCGCCGATGGTGCCAAGCCCCTGGACCGGCGGCGGCGGGAACATGGCGATGATGGCTTCGCTGATGGAGGCGAACTTCTTGTTCAGCTGCATGGCGATGGCGCCGCCATTCAGCTCCGGCGTCTTGCGCTCCTCGAACGCCTTCAGCCCGACGAACACGATGCCGGAATTGGAGGAATTGGTGAAGCCGTTGATCGAAAGGCCGGGGAAGGCGATGGCCGATTCGACGCCGGGCTGCTGGAGCGCGATGTCGCTCATGCGGCGGATCACCTCTTCCGTCCGGTCGAGCGTGGCGCCGTCGGGCAATTGGGCGAAGCCGACAAGATATTGCTTGTCCTGCGCCGGCACGAAGCCGCCTGGAACCGCGCGGAACAGCACCACGGTGCAGGCGACCAGCACCAGGTAGAAGCCCACCATGATGCCCTTGCGGGAGATCGCACCCTTCACCCCATTGCCATAGGCGCGGGAGCCGCGGGTAAAGATGGAGTTGAAGCCGCGGAACAGCCAGCCGAGCGAGCGGTCCATGATGCGGGTCAGGCGGTCCTTCGGCGCATCGTGGCCGCGCAGAAGAAGGGCCGCCAGAGCTGGCGAGAGAGTCAGCGAATTCACCGCCGAAATCACGGTGGAAATCGCGATCGTCAGGGCGAATTGCTTATAGAATTGACCCGACAAACCGGTGATGAAGGCGAGCGGCACGAACACGGCGATCAGCACCAGGGCGATCGCGATGATCGGGCCCGACACTTCCTTCATGGCGCGGTAGGTGGCTTCGCGCGGGGCGAGGCCCTGCTCGATGTTGCGCTCCACATTCTCCACCACGACGATGGCGTCATCGACCACGATGCCGATGGCGAGCACCAGGCCGAACAGAGTCAAGGCATTGATGGAGAAGCCGAATACATACATCACGCCGAACGTGCCGACGATCGAGACCGGCACCGCCAGCAGCGGGATGATGGAGGCGCGCCAGGTCTGCAGGAACAGGATCACCACCAGCACCACCAGCAGCACCGCTTCCAGCAGGGTGTGGATGACCGCGTCGATGGAGGCACGCACGAACTGGGTGGTGTCGTAGACGATGGAATAATCCACCCCGTCCGGCATGTTCTCCTTGATTTCGGCCATGACCCGGCGAACTTCGTCGGCGATGCGGATGGCGTTCGATCCGGGCGCCTGGAACACCGGCACCGCGACGGCCGACTTGTTGTTCAGCAGCGAACGCAGCGCATAATCGGCGGCGCCGAGCTCGATGCGGGCGATGTCGCGCAGGCGCACCACTTCGCCATTGTCGCCGCTCTTCACGACGATGTCGCCGAACTCCTCCTCGGTCTGGAGGCGGCCCTGGGCGTTGACGGAGAGCTGAAGGTCGAGCCCGTCCACGCCGGGCGAGGCGCCCACCGTGCCGGCCGCGGCCTGCACGTTCTGCGCCTGGATCTCGGCCACCACATCGCTGGCGGAAAGCCCGTGCTCGGCCACCTTCTGCGGATCCAGCCACACGCGCATGGAATAATCGCCCGAGCCGAACAATTGCACGTCGCCCACGCCGGCGATGCGGGCGAGGCGGTCCTTCACGTTCAGCACCGCGTAGTTGCGCAGATAGGTCATGTCGTAGCGCCCGTTGGGCGACAACAGGTGAACCACCAGCATCAGGTCCGGCGAGCTCTTGATGGTGGTGATGCCGAGGCGGCGCACGTCTTCCGGCAAGCGCGGCTCGGCCTGGGAGACGCGGTTCTGCACCAATTGCTGGGCCTTGTCCGGGTCGGTGCCGAGCTTGAAGGTGACGGTCAGGGTCATCAGACCGTCGGTGGTGGTCTGGCTGCTCATGTAGAGCATGCCTTCCACGCCGTTGATCTGTTCCTCGATGGGCGTGGAGACGGTTTCCGCGATCACCTTGGGATTGGCGCCCGGATAGTTGGCGCGCACCACGATCTGCGGGGGCACCACCTCCGGATATTCGGAAATCGGCATCACCCGCAGCGCCAGCAAACCGCCGAGGAAGATCAGGACCGAGAGCACGCCTGCGAAGATCGGGCGGTCGATGAAGAATTTGGAGAGATTCATGACATCCTCCCCCGCAGGGGCATAAGCGGTCGGGCCCCGCGGGCGGGCGGCCCGGGAGCGGAGAAAACGCGGCTACAGGTGACGTGGCCCGTCCCCGAGGACGATCCCCGGGGACGGGCCGGCAGGATCAGCGTTGGGCGACGTCCTCGGGGGCGGCGGCCTGGGCGGTTTTGGTGACGTCCATGGGCACAGTCTGCGGCACCACGAGCGCGCCGGGCCGGATGCGCTGCAGCCCGTTCACCACTACGCGGTCGCCGGCGGAAAGACCGCTGGTGACGATGCGCAGATTGCCCACCGGCTCGCCGAGGGTGATTTCGCGATAATTGGCCTTGCCCTCGCCATCCACCACCAGCACGAACTTCTTGTTCTGGTCGGTGCCTACGGCGCGCTCGCTCACCAACAGAGCATCCGAATTGGTGGTGCGGCCCATGCGCAAGCGAGCGAACTGGCCGGGAATGAGGCGGCCGTCGGGATTGTCGAACACCGCCCGCACCCGCACCGTGCCGGTTTTTGCGTCCACCTGATTGTCGATGAGCTGCAGATGCCCGCGCACTGGCGTGCCGTTGCTGGTCACGGTGAGCATTTCCACCGGGATGCGCTCCAAAGGCAGCTTGTCGGTGCCGTTCTCCGGCGAAAGGCCGGCGAGCGCCCGCAGCACCACTTCTTCATCCGCATGGAAGCTGGCGTAGATGGGATCGGTAGAGACCAAAGTGGTTAGCACCACGGAGCCGGGGCCGGCCGAGATGAGATTGCCCGCCGTGACTTCCAGCTTGCCCACGCGGCCGGAAACCGGCGCGCGGATTTCGGTATAGCCGAGGTTCAGCTCGGCCGATTGGAGCGTCGCCTGGGCGGCGCGCAGATTGGCCTGGGCCTCGCGATGGGCATTCAGCCGCTCGTCGAGATCTCGCTGGGCGACCGTGCGCGATTCGAACAGGCGCTGGCCGCGTTCCAGATCCGCCTTGGTCAAGGCGACGCGCGCCTCGGCGGCGGTGACCTGGGCCTGGGTGCGATCCACCTCCGCCTGGTAGGGCGCGGGGTCGATGGTGATGAGCAGCGCGCCTTCCTTCACCAACGCACCCTCGCGAAAATGCACGGCCTGGATCGCGCCGGCGACGCGTGAGCGCAGCTCTACGCGCTCGATGGCCTCGAGCCGGCCGGAGAATTCATCCCACACCGGGGCATCGCGCTTTTCGATGACCGCGACCGAAACCGGCACGCCGGCCGGGGCTTTCGCGGGGTCGCTGGCCCGGGCAGCGCCGTGGGGCATCACATAGGGAATGGCGAGGCCGCTCGACAAAGCGGTCGCCGCAACGGCGGCGATCAGGAGGCGGCGCGTGGTGAGGATCCGGGTCATGGGAGCGTCCTGGCGTTCAGATAAGGGCGGGATGTGCCGGCAGGCCGGGCCGCACGGCGGCCCGAAGCTCGGCGAAAAAAGCGGAGAAGAGGCTGCGCAGGCGCTCGGCCCAGTCGGCCTCGCGCGATGCAGCCTCCGAGAGGGAGGCGGGCCAGCCGGTCGGGCTGTCGAACACGTGGGTGTGCACGCACACCTGCGCCTTGCGCAGCTTGTGGGCATACCGGACGCTTTCGTCCCGCATGGGGTCGTCCTCGGCCGTCACCACCAGCGCCGGCGCAAGTCCGGACAGGCGCGAGGCGGAGGCCGGCGCGGCGTAGGGGTGGGCGGCCTTGTCGGCGGAGCCGAGATATTTCTGCCAGCCGTCCGCCCATTTGCAGCCGACCGGGCCGGCATCGGCCTCGCGGATCGAGCAGGTGGCGAGCGAGGGGTCGAGCATGGGCGAGATCAGGATCTGCCCCGCGAGCGGCGGAGCCTTCTGGTCGCGCGCCATCAGCGCGACGCCGGCGGCCAGATTGCCGCCCGCCTCTTCACCGGCCACCAGCAGCGGGGCGCGCTTGGTGCTCCATTTGGCGCGCTCGCGGTTGAGGCCTTCAAGGGCGGCGAACGCGATGTCGAGCGGATAGGGAAAGGGTTTCTCGCACGCCAGCGGATAGTCCAGCGACACCACGGTGGCGCCGGCCTGGGCTAGAAGGCCCGCGATGGTGCGTCCGGCATCCAGCGTGCCGGTGATGAAGGTGCCGCCATGCAGGTGGAGAATGAGCGGCGCGGCGCGGGAGGCGCCCGGCCGGCGCAGAACGCGCACAGGCACCGCGTCGCCGCACGACATGACGATCCGATCTTCGCTCCAAGGCAAGGGCATTGTAGGGGTCCAGATTGCCGCGAAATCCGCCAATCGTTCATCGGCGTTTTGCGATGCGTCATGGATATGCCTCTAAGTCGCTTGAATAAAGATGCAATTTTTGACTACATTATTTCCCTATGTGAATAATAGGCGATAAATCGCATCGGAGCGCTGTTGATTTGGATCAATTTGCTGCAATGCGCGCGTTCGTTGGCGTGGTCGAGGCCGGCACATTCACCCGCGCCGCCGATCTGCTGCGCGTGCCGAAGCCGACGCTGACCAAGCAGATTCAGCAACTTGAGGCGCATCTGCGCACGCGCCTGCTCAACCGCACCACCCGCCGGGTCACCGTGACGCCGGACGGCGCGGCCTATTATGAGCGCGCCGTCACGCTGCTGGCCGACCTCGACGAACTGGACGGGTCGATGACCCAGCAGCAAGGCACGCCGCAAGGGCGGCTGCGGGTGGACATCAGCCCCAGCCTTGCGCTGCTGGTTCTCATTCCCTCATTGCCCGATTTCCACGCCCGCCATCCCGATATCCAGATCGATCTTGGCGTCACCGACCGGCCGGTGGACCTCCTGAGCGAGAATGTGGACTGCGTGATCCGCGGCGGCGAGATCACCGACCCCTCGCTAGTGGCTCGCCGGATCGGCGAACTCGGGATGGTCACCTGCGCCGCGCCGGCTTATTTGGCGCGCCATGGCACACCCACCCACCCAAGCCAGCTTGAGAACGATTTCCCGGTCGTGCGTTATTTCAGTGCCCGCACCGGCCGGTATTTCCCGCTGGAATTCGTGCGCGACGGCCAGACGCTGGAAATCGACGGCCGCTACGCGCTCTCCGTGAACGAGGGGAATTCCTACCTCGCCGCCGGCGTTGCCGGTCTCGGCATCATCCAGCCGCCGAGCTTCCTCGCCCATGCCGCCCTCGGGCGCGGCGACCTTGTGCCGGTGCTGACCGCATGGAGCACGGAGCCGTTTCCGCTTCATGTGGTCTACCCGCCCAACCGCCACCTGAGTGCGCGGCTGCGCGTGTTCGTGGATTGGGTGGCCGAATTGTTCGCCACCGATGATCTCATTCAGCGCCGCTCGACCTTGCGGTGAGGCTCAGGCGGGGGTGCGGATGACCCAGTGCTTGCGCATGGTCTCCAAAACTTCCCAGGTGCCGGCGAAGCCCGGCTCCAGCACGAAGGCATCGCCCGGGCCCGCCTCGATGCGGATGCCATCGTCGCCGATCACGACGCAGCGGCCGGAAAGCACGAGGCAATATTCCCATTCCTCGTAATTCACCCGCCATTTTCCCGGCGTCGCCTCCCATTCGCCCGTGCACAGGCGTTCGCCAGGGGCATCGTAGGTGATCCAGACGCGGGTCTGCGGAGTGCCAGAAATCAGCACCTCCGCGGCGACCGGCGTTGCCTCGGCGGCGTGTTCGTCGCACGTCAGCTTGTGCAGGCGCATGATTGTCCCTCTTAGATCCGAAGCACGCAGGCGCCGCCGGTCAAGCCCGCCCCGGCCGCGGTGAGCACGAGTGTTTCCCCACGCCGGAAAGGACGGCCCCGGTGCGCAAGGGAAAGGGATAGAGGAATGGTTGCGGCCGAAGAATTGCCATAGCGGGCAATGCTGCGCACCACCTTCTCCGGGGCTATGCCGAGCTGATGGGCCACCATGTCCAGCATGCGGGCATTGGCCTGGTGGGGTGCCAGCCAATCCACTGCGCCGGGGGCGAGGCCGGCGATATCGAGGGCGGTCTTGGCGGAATCGGTCATCATCCGCACCGCCTGGACATAGAGTTCTCGGCCGTCGGTGATGGTCATGCGGGTTTCTTCGAACGGCAGGTCCGGCCCGAACGGGCGATTGCTGCCGCCGCCGGGAATCGCGACGAGATCATAGCCCGTACCGTCGGAGGCAAGCGAAACCCCGAGAATGCCGGTGTCCGGCTCGGCGGATGGCGCCAGCACGACCGCGCCCGCCGCGTCGGCGAACAGCACCGCGCTGCCCCGCTCGGCGGGATTGATGCGGCGGCTGAGGATGTTCGCCGCCACCACCAGGGCCGGCTTGCGGTGCAGCCGCACGAAGCCTTCCGCCAGCACCAGCGCATAGAGAAACCCGGCGCACGCGCCCGCGAGATCCGCCGCGCCGGAGCGGGAGAGCCCCAGCCGGTGCGCCAGCAGCGGGGCGGTGGGCGGCAGGAGTTGGTCCGGCGTCGAGGTGGCAAGCAGCGTCAGGCCGATGTCCGCGCGCGGAAGATCCGCCTCGGCAAGGGCCATTTCCGCCGCGCCCTGGGCAAGGCCCGAGAGCGTGTCGCCAGGCTGTGCCCAGCGGCGCGACTCGATGCCGGTGCGGCGGGCGATCCAGCCGGGCTCCAGCGCCAATTGCGCTTCCAGCTCGGCATTCAGCACCTCGCGCCCCGGCACGGCATGGCCGAAGCCGACGATCCGGCTGGTGGAAAACGCGCTCATGAAGGGGTCCCGAACAGGTCCGCCGCCCCGCCGATCGCATCATACAGCGCGTCCAACTCGGCGGGGGTGATGCAATAAGGTGGCATCAGATAGAGCACATTGCCGAGCGGGCGAACCAGGAAGCCGCGCTCTAGGAAGAAAGCCCGCAGCTTCGGGCCCACTTCGGCGAGATAGCCGCCCTTCGCCACCTTCAGATCCAGCGCCGCGATCGTGCCGCAGCGCCGGGGGTTTTCGAACCGCCCGTCGCCCGCGAACCGCGCGATGCGTTCGGCCTGGAGCGAACAGAGCGTCGCGACCCGTTCGCGCACCGGCTCCTCTTGCCACACCTTCACATTGGCGAGGCCGGCGGCGCAGGCGATGGGGTTGGCCGTATAAGACGAGGAATGGAAGAAGGTCTTGGCGCGGTCGGTGGAATAATGCGCGTCGAACACCTCCGACGTGGCGAGGGTCGCCGCGAGCGGGATAGCCCCGCCGGTCAGGCCCTTGGAGGTGCAGAGGATATCCGGCGAAATCCCGGCCTGCTCGCAGGCGAACAAGGTGCCCGTGCGGCCCCACCCGGTCATCACCTCATCGGCGATGAACAGGGTGCCGGTCTCTTGCGCGATGCGCTTCAGCTCCACGAGCACCTGCGGCCCATACATGCGCATGCCGCCGGAGCCGAGGATCAGCGGCTCGACGATAATGGCGGCGGCCTTTCCGGTGCGGGCGAAGCCTTCGAAGGCGTCCAGCGTTTCCTGCTCGCGGCCCGGCGCGGGGAAGGGGATGGTGTCCACCTCGAACAGCAGCGGCTCGTACGCCGCATTGAACACGCCGCGCGCGCCCACACTCATGGTTCCGATGGTATCGCCGTGATAGCTGTCCTCCATCACCACGATGCGGCTGCGCCCTTCGCCACGATTGCGGAAGGTGCCGAGAGCCATCTTCAGCGCGACTTCCACGGCGGTGGAGCCGGAATCCGAATAGAACACATGCTCCAGCCCGGCCGGGGCGAGCTTCACCAGTTCGCGCGCCAGCGCTTCGGCCGGCGCGTGGGTGAAGCCGGCGAAGATGATCTGGTCCAGGTCCTGGGACGTTGCGCGGATCGCCTCCATGATGGGCGGGTGGCGATGGCCGTGGGTGATCACCCACCAGGAGGAGATGGCGTCGAGGATGCGCTTGCCCTCCGCCGTTTCGAGATAGGCGCCCTGCGTCCGCGCGATCAGCGGCGGCGTCGGCTCGGTCGCGTGCTGGAAGAAGGGGTGCCAGACGGGGGAGGCGCTCATCGTGGGGTTCCCGCGTGCTTCGGCGCAAAATCGGCGAGTTTAAAGGCAGCCGAAAAGGCGAAGGCCAGCGCGTCGGGGGTCAAGGGATCGAGACGCGGCAGGCGGCCGAGGATCCGTGCGCCGGCGAAGGCGGCGATCGTCTCCTGGCTGTCCCTCATCTCGTCGCCCACGAAGGCGATGCCCAGCAGCGGGATGCCGCGCTTCTTCAGGGCTTCCACCGAAAGCAGCGTGTGGTTGATGGTGCCGAGCTGCGTGCGCGCGCACAGCACCACCGGAAAACCCCAGCGGGCGAACTGGTCGATGGTGAGCAGCGTGCGCGTCAGCGGCACCATGAGCCCACCCGCCCCCTCGATCACCAGCGGGCCTTCGACGGCGGGCGGCACAAGCCGTGCGGGATCGATGGCGACGCCGTCCAGCTCCGCCGCCAGATGGGGCGAGGCCGGGGTGTTCAGGCGATAGGCCTCGGAAAGGATGTGCGCGGCGGGCAGGCGAGCGAGCCGCCGCACCAGTTCGCTATCGGTCTCTTCCTCCAGCCCGGATTGTACGGGCTTCCAGTAATGCGCGCCGAGCGCGCCTGCGAGGGCGGCGGAAAAGACGGTTTTGCCGATACCCGTATCGGTGCCCGTCACGACCAGGGGAAGGCTCATGCCGCAACCTGCTCCAGCGCCTCGGCGATGGCGCCCATGAGGCCGTCCACGATGGCCTCGTCCACGTTCAATGTGAGCGAAATGCGCAGTCGCGCGGTTCCTTCTGGCACCGTGGGCGGGCGGATGGCGCGGCAATCGAAGCCGGCGGCGCGCACATGCGCCGCCACTGCTGCCGCGCGCGCATTGGAGCCGAGGATGACCGGCACGATCTGCGAGCCGCTGGCCGGCCAGCCCATGGCGCCGAGACTTTCGCCGGCGCGTGCCACCAGAGCGGATAGACGGGCGCGGCGTTCCGGCTCGTCCTTCAATATGTGCAAGCCCTCGCGCACCGCCGCCGCCATCAGGGGGGACGGGGCGGTGGCATAGATGAAGGGGCGTGCGCGATTTACCAGGAAGTCGATGAGCGTGGCATGCCCCGTCACCAACGCGCCGGAGGCGCCGAGCGCCTTGCCGCAGGTGTGCAGGGTGATGAGCGCATCGCGCCCTTCCAGATGGGCCGCGCGCCCGCGCCCTTCCGGGCCGAAGACGCCGGTGGCATGGGCTTCGTCGGCGATCAGGAAGCCGTCGTGCCGCTCGGCGATGGCGATGAGGTCGTCCAGCGGGGCGGCGTCGCCATCCATGGAATAGATGGTCTCAACGACGATCCACGGCGTTCCCCGCCCGCCGCGCGCGCGCCAAGCGGCGATCGCATCCTCCACCGATTGGGCATCGTTATGAAGGGCTGCGATCGTCTCGGCCTTGCCGGTCTTCATGCCCTCGTGGACGCTGGCGTGGATGAGGGCATCATAAACCACGAGGTCGCCGCGCTGGGGCAAAGCGGAGAGCAGAGCGACATTGGCATTATAGCCGCCGCCGAAGAACAGCGCCCGCCCGGCGCCGAAGAATGCGGCCGCCTCCGCCTCCAGGGCCTCATGTTCGGGATGATTGCCGCGCAGCAGGCGCGATCCCGCTGCGCCCACCGGCACGCCGCGGGCGATCGCCGCCTCCACCGCCGCCGCGAGACGGGGGGAGGCGGCAAGGCCGATATAATCGTTGGAGGCGAAATCGTGTCCCGCCCGGCCTTCCAAGGCCCGCCGCCGGCTCTTGGCCTTGAGGCCGGCGAGGGTGGCTTCAAACCGCGCGAGCCGTCCGCTCATTGGGCGACGTCCGCCTCCTCGGGCGAAATCCCCAATCGGCGGAACAGGGCCGTGTCGTGATCCTCGCCGGGATTCTCGGCCGTCAGAAGGCAGTCGCCCACGAAGATGGAATTGGCGCCCGCAAAGAAGCACATGGCCTGCAATTCGTCGCTCATCTCGGTGCGGCCAGCCGACAGGCGCACATGGGACGTGGGCATCATGATGCGGGCGAGCGCGATGGTGCGCACGAAATCGATGGGGTCCACGGGCGCCGCATTTTCCAGCTTCGAGCCGGGAATGGGGATCAGCATGTTGATCGGCACGCTTTCCGGCGGCACGTCCATGTTTGCGAGGGTCAGCAGCATGTCGATGCGGTCGTCATTGGTCTCGCCCATGCCGAGGATGCCGCCCGCGCACACCTTGATGCCCGCATCGCGCACGTTGGAGAGGGTTTCCAGCCGGTCGGCGAAGGTGCGGGTGGTGATGATCTCTTTATAGAAGCGTTCGGACGTATCGATATTGTGGTTGTAATAATCGAGCCCCGCTTCCGCGAGCTGGGCCGCCTGGGGCGGGGAGAGCATGCCGAGCGTCATGCAGGTTTCCATGCCCAGGGCCTTCACGCCCTCCACCATGGCGATCACCATATCCATGTCGCGCTCTTTCGGGCTGCGCCATGCCGCGCCCATGCAATAGCGCGTGGCGCCGCCTTCCTTGGCCTTGCGCGCCTCAGCCAACACCCGTTCCACTTCCATCAGCTTGGAGGCCTTGAGCCCCGTGGGCGCATGGGCCGACTGGCTGCAATAGCCGCAATCCTCGGGACAGCCTCCGGTCTTAATGGAGAGCAGCCGGCTCATCTGGACCTTGTTCGGGTCGAAATGGCGCCGGTGTACGCTTTGCGCTTCGAACAGGAGATCGTTGAG